>JADGDR010000021.1 GCA_016744795.1 Sulfurospirillum sp. | reverse complement strand
TTTCAAAGACTTATAAATGAGGGCGTAAAAGAACTTCCTATTACAGAAGAGCATATGACTCGTTTTTGGATTACCCTAGAACAAGGTGTTAATTTTGTTTTAAAAAACTTTGCACGTATGCAAGGTGGTGAGATATTTATACCAAAAATTGCCTCTATGACAATGCTTGATCTTGCAAAAGCAATGGCTCCGAAACTTGGCGTAAAAATCATAGGTATAAGACCAGGAGAAAAGTTTCACGAAATCATGGTTCCAAAAGACGATAGCCACCTAACTTTAGAGTTTGACGACCACTATGTCATCAAACCTAGCATCACTTTTACTCAAACAAATGACTTTACATGTAACCTTCTAAAAGAAAAAGGAAAACCAGTAAAACAAGATTTTGAATATAGTTCTCAAACCAATACCCAATGGCTTGATTCAAAAGCTCTTTTGGAGATGATCAACGCATGATCCCTTACAGTAGGCAGTCTATAGATGAAGATGATATAAAGGCTGTTATTGAAGCACTTAAGAGTGATTATTTGACTGGTGGACAAAGAGTAAAAGAGTTTGAAAAAGCTCTTGCAGAGTATCTTGACATTAAATATGTTTGTGTAATGAACTCTGCAACTTCAGCTTTACATATAGCTTATAAAACTATAGATTTAAAAGAAGATGATGAAATCATCACAACGCCTATCACTTTTGCAGCAACTGCAAACGCCGCCTTAATGTGCGGTGCAAAACCCATTTTTTGTGATGTAAAAACCAATGGAAATATAAATGAAGAAAAAGTCGAAGAGTTAATAAACTCAAAAACAAAAGCCATTATTCCTGTAGACTTTGGTGGAAATCCAGTTAATATAAACACAATAAGAAAACTTTGCAACAAGCATAAACTCTATCTTATCGAAGATTGTGCTCATGCCTTAGGAAGTGAGATTGATGGTAAAAAAGTTGGTACACAAGCAGATATAGCAGTATTTAGTTTTCATGCCATTAAACCCATAACTACTTGTGGAGAAGGTGGAGCAATTGCAACAAATAACAAAGAATTATATGAAAAAGCAAAACTTCTAAGAAGCCATGGTATAGTAAAAAAACAGGTTTGGAATTCTGATATGATTGAACTTGGTTATAATTATCGTTTGAGTGATGTAGCCTCAGCTTTAGGCATATCTCAACTCAAAAAACTTGATTTATTTATAGAAAAAAGAGCAACAATTGCTAATTTTTATAATAAAGAATTTAAAAATAATCCTTACTTTTTTCCTATACAACTTCCTCTACATGTAAAGAGTTCTTATCATCTTTATCCAATTTTATTAGATAGAAGTTTATGGTGTGCAAAAGAGGATATTTTTAAAGAACTTCAGGCAAAAGGAATTGGACTTCAAGTTCACTACAAACCAACTTATCAATTTTCCTACTACAAAAAACTCTTTGGAGAGATGAAACTGCACAATGCAGAAGAGTTCTACAAAGCCGAACTTTCGATTCCTTGTCATCAAGAGATGAGTTTGGAAGATGCTAGGTTTGTAGCCCACACCCTTTTAGAAGTTTTAGCAAAGTATAAAAGGTGCAAAACATGAAAATAGCAATCATACCTGCTCGTGGTGGTAGTAAACGCATACCAAGAAAAAATATAAAAGATTTTTTTGGAAAACCTCTAATAGCCCATAGTATTCAAACTGCGATTAAATCAAAACTTTTTGATAAAATCATAGTTTCAACAGATGATGAAGAAATAGCTAATATAGCAAAAAGCTATGGAGCAGAAGTCTTAAAAAGACCAAAAAACTTAGCAGATGATTTTACTCCAACCATACCTGTTATTGCTCATGCAATTGAGTCTACATGTAAAGATTTGAGTGAAATTAAAGCAGTATGTTGCATTTATGCAACTGCACCTTTTATTCAAGCAAGTTTTTTGCAAGAAGCATATAAAAAACTTCTTACATGTAAGAGTGATTATTGTTTTTCTGCCACTTCGTTTGCCTTTCCAATTCAAAGAGCAATCAAACTAAAACATGATTCTGTAGAGATGTTTTACCCAGAACATTTTAATACTCGTAGCCAAGACTTAGAAGAGGCATATCATGATGCTGGGCAGTTTTATTGGGGAACACCACAAGCTTGGTGCGAGAACAGAATAATTTTTTCTAAAAACTCTTCTGTTGTTATTTTGCCTAGACATCTTGTACAAGATATAGATACCATTGAAGATTGGAAAAGAGCAGAAATAATGTATAGAGTACTTCAAGATGAAAGTTTTATTTAGATGTGATAGTTCAAGTTCTATTGGGCTTGGACATGTCATGAGAGATTTGGTTTTGGCTAAAAGTTATGCTCATGATGAAGTTTTTTTTGCTTGTCAAACTCTCAAAGGCAATATAAACGACAAAATTTCATATCCTGTATATATACTCAAATCGAATCAACCTGAAGAACTTATAAAACTTATAGAATCTTTACATGTAGACTTGCTTATCATCGACCACTACAGCATTAACTACGAAGCTGAAAAAAATATAAAAGAAAAAACAACTATTAAATTGATATGTTTTGATGATGATTATAGAGAACATTTCTGCGATAAAATCATAAATCACAACATAAGTGCAGACATAACAAAATATAAAAATCAAAATATTGTCAAAATCATTCCTCCACTTATTAGAGATGAATTTAAAAAAGAAAAATATATAAAAAGAGATAAGATTTATGATATTTTCATAGCCATGGGTGGGACTGATCATTCAAACATAAACATCAAAATTTTAAAAACTCTTCCAAACTCTTTACATATAGCCATAATAACAACGAGTGCAAATGCAAATTTACAAGAGTTAAAAAAATACCTTACATGTAAAGAAAATATATCTTTACATGTAGACTCAAAAGAGATAGCAAAACTAATTAACCAAAGTAAATTTACCATCATTACTCCAAGCGTAATGGTGCATGAAATTCTTTTTATGAATACTCCTTTTTTAGCTATTAAAACTGCTTCTAATCAGGACGATATATATGCATATCTTAAAAAAAATAGTTATACAATGTTAGAGCGTTGGAATGAAATAGAGTTTAAAAAATGTATGAAAATATAAATTTTATTGATTTAAATGAAAAGCAGATTAGATTAGTATTGTCTTGGAGAAATAATCCTGTAATAAAAAAATGGATGTTTACAAAAGATGACATTAGTTTTGAAGCTCACTTAGATTTTATCGAAAGTCTTAAAACGAACAATCAAAAAGACTACTTTTTAGTAAAACAAAAAGATGAGTACCTAGGTGTCATAGATTTAAATGGCAGTTTTTTAGGAATCTATGCAAATCCTGATAAAAAAAAAGTAGGAGATATTTTATTAAATGAAATCATCAAATTTGCATTTGAGACAAAAAAAATAAAATGTTTAAAAGCTGAAGTATATAAAATAAACAGTTCTGCTACTAAACTATATAATAGATTTGGATTTAAAACAAAAAATGATGATGGAACTATGTTAACAATGGAGTTGAATTTTGAAAATAGGTAATTTTAATTTAATAAATGATGGAGTTTTCATCATAGCTGAACTCTCAGCAAACCACAACGGAAATATGCAAAATGCTCTTGATTCCATAAAAGCAGCTAAAGATATTGGAGCAAATGCAATTAAACTTCAAACATATACAGCAGATACTCTTACTCTTGATTGTGACAAAGATGATTTTATCATCAAAGGTGGAACTCTTTGGGATGGAAAAAAACTTTATGATTTATATAAAGAAGCTTATACTCCTTGGGAGTGGCATAAAGAGTTGTTTGCGTATGCAAGAAGTCTAAATATAGACATATTTTCAACTCCTTTTGACAAAAGTGCAGTTGATTTTTTAGAACAATTTAAGCCGTCATGCTACAAAATAGCTTCATTTGAAATAACTGATTATGAACTTGTTAAATATGTTGCAAGTAAAAAAAGACCTATTATAATTTCAACTGGAATAGCAACTAAACAAGAGATTGAAGATGTAGTAAGAATTTGTCATGAAGTTGGAAATGATGAGATTGTTCTTTTAAAATGCACAAGTGCTTACCCTGCTCCATTGGAAGATGCAAACCTAAGCACTATTCCAGATTTAGCAAAAACTTTTGGAGTTATCTCAGGTTTTTCAGACCATACCTTAGGCACAACTGCTCCAATAGTAGCTGTAAGTCTTGGGGCAAAAGTCATAGAAAAACATTTTATTTTAGACAAAGGAATTGGTGGAGCTGACGCTGATTTTTCCTTAGATAAAAAAGAGTTTAAAGATATGATAAAAGCCATAAGAGATACTGAAAAACTGCTTGGAAAAGTTGATTACTCAATGAGTAAAAAAAAGAAAAAATCTCGCCAATTTTCACGAAGTCTATATGTAAGTAAAGAGATAAAAAAGGGCGAAAAATTTAATGAAGAAAACATCAGAAGTGTAAGACCAGGATATGGGTTGCACCCAAAGTATTTAAAAGACATTTTAGGTAAAACTACTAAAAAAGATTTTTCATTTGGTACAAGATTGCATAGTAAAGATATTTAATGAGAAAAATAGCTATTTTTGCCCATGATGCAGGTGGCAGTGAACTGGTTTTAGAACTTTTAAAAGCATCTTTACATGTAGGAGAATTTAAAGTTTTTTGCACTAATGACTCTCCTTGTAAAAGAATTATAGAACAGAAAAATTTGACAAAATTTATGCAAATAATTAAACCGTCTAAAGAAATTATTTTTTCTGCTTTAAATTCATTAAATCCTGATGTTATTTTATACACAACAAGTTGGCAAAACCATTATGAATATCATTTTTTAGATTATGCAAAAAAACATAAAATTCTAAGTATGGCTTTTTTAGATAATTGGACAAATTATAGGGAACGTTTTGGCTATCCTGCTAATAATTGGAAAAATAATTTTCCTGATTTTATAGCAACTCATGATGAAAAGAATACTCAAGAAGCAAAATACTTTGATTTAGCAAATATAGTTGCTATAAAAAATTATTCTCTTATAAATGAATTAAGAAGTTTTAAAAAAAGTAAACAGAACGATACTCTACTTTTTTTAAGTGAACCAACTTCAAAAGTTGCTGGTGCTACTTATGGAGATGCAAATTATTGGGGATTTAATGAAGCTGATGTATTTAAAAGCATACTAAAGCATAAAGAGAAGTTTAAATGCAATAAAATAGTAGTGCGATTGCACCCCTCAGACAAAGAAGATATATATAAAAAAATAAACCCTCAAGTAAATATCTCAAATTCATCATTAAATGAAGATATTGCTCGTTCAAAAATAATTATTGGCATTGACTCTTCGGTTTTATATTTGGCTTTCTTATTAGGCAAAAAAGTAATTTCTTATATGCCCTCAGATATAAGAAAATTTCATATACCTCTGCCAAAAAGCAATCAATTAAAAAATCTTGAAAACATTAATATAGATTTGCTTCAATTAAACGATAAAGATTTAAGTGATTTCGGTATAGATTTTGCTTTATTTATAAAAAATACTTTAGGATAAATATGAACGCTGCAATTATTGGTGCAGGAAGCATAGGTGGGCTTATAGATAGTCCAAACAGCTTAAACACCGCAAGTCATGCTAATGCTTATGCGAAGAAGAGTTCTTGTACTCTTGTGGCAATTTGTGAACCAAATAAAGAGAATCAAAAAGAGTTCATAAATCGTTGGGGTAAAATAAATATTTATGAAAATAGCAAAAATCTTTTTGAAAATGAAGATATAAATATATTGTCTATTGCAACTCCTACAAAATTACATAAAAAGAACCTTGAAGAGGCTTTACATGTAGACTCAATTAGCCATATACTTTGTGAAAAGCCCTTAGTAGAAACTAAAAAAGAGTTATATGAATTAGAAAGCCTGCTAGAAAATAGCACAAAAAAAGTTCTTATAAATCTAATTCGTAGATATGACCCAAGTTTCATAAATCTTGCTTTGGAACTAAAAACTAAAAAATGGGGAAAAATCCTAAATTTCCAAGGGATTTTTACTAAAAATTTACTTCACAATGGAATTCATATGCTCGATATTTTAGAGCATTTCTTTGGTGAAATTAATCTTTTAAAAGCCTTACATGTAGATAAGAACTTTTTTGTTGAGTGTGAGGATGCAAAGGGTAGCATTACTTGTATAAAAGATATAGATTACTCAGTATTTGAATTAGATATTATATGTGAAAATGCAAAAATTGAGATAAAAAATGGTGGTACAAAAATATCTATTTATGAAAAAGTACCATCTCCTTTGTATGAAAACTACTTTACGCTAGAATATAAAAAGACTTTAAAAAATACATTACAACATTATGCAAGTAACTCTTTATCTTTTTTACTTAAAGAAAATATAGCTACATGTAAAGAAGTTTTACAAAAACACATACAACTGCACAAAATTATATTTGAGGTCATAAAATGAAATTAGCTATTAATGGCGAACAAAAACTCCGAACTGTACCTTTTCCTGCTTACAATACTATTGATAAACAAGAAGAAGAAGCGGTTTTAAGAGTTTTAAGAAGTGGTAAACTTTCAACCTATATTGGATCTTGGCATAAAGATTTTTATGGGGGAAGTGAAGTAAAAGCACTTGAAGAAGAGTGGGCAGATTTTTTTAATGTTAAACATGCCATTAGCGTAAACTCTGCAACTTCAGGCTTATATGCTGCCATTGGCGCAATAGGCATTGAACCAGGTGATGAAGTCATTGTAACTCCTTATACCATGAGTGCTAGTGCAACTGCCATACTTCTTTATGGAGGTATTCCTGTTTTTGCTGATGTTGAAGCTGAATATTTTTGTATTGATCCTAAGTCCATAGAAAAGCTAATAACTCCAAAAACTAAAGCCATAATGGCAGTAGATCTTTTTGGACAAACTTGTGATTTTGAGGAACTTAGACAGATTGCAAAAAAACATAATTTAAAAATCATAGAAGATGCTGCTCAAGCACCTTATGGAAAGCTTGGAACTGAATTTACTGGAACATTGGGTGATATTGGAGTGTTTTCACTTAATTATCATAAGCATATTCATTGTGGTGAGGGTGGCATAGTTGTTACAAATGATGATGAACTTGCTTTTAAAATCCAACTCATAAGAAATCATGGGGAAACGGTTTTAGATGCCAAGGGATATAAAGACAAAAAAGATTTACACAATATGCTTGGGTTTAATTTTCGTATGACCGAAATTGAAGCCGCTATTTCAAGAGTACAATTAAAAAAATTAAAAAATCTAGTATTAGAGCGTATTGAAAATGTCAAATATTTAGAAACTAAACTAAAAAATTTACCTTGTTTAAATATACCTTCAGTAAGAAAAAATTCCCAACATGTTTATTATGTTCATCCTTTATTATTTAATCAAAAGAATACCTCTTTGCATAGAAATAAGTTTATTGATGCAGTAAAAGCCGAACTTCCTTCAACACTTATGAGAGAGGATAGCCCTGTTCTTTTAAGTTATGGTTATGTTAAACCACTATATTTACAGCCAATTTATCAACAAAGAGTATGTTTTGGAGCTTATCCTTTTAATTTGACTAATAGAGTTTACAAAAAAGGAGATTGTCCAACTTGTGAAGACTTGCATTTCAATACTTTGATAAGCCATGAATTTATGCGTCCAAGTATGCAACATAAAGATTTAGATGATGTTGTAAAAGCATTTGAAAAAGTATGGGAAAATAAAGATGAGCTTATATGAATTTGTACGGAAAAAGAGTTTATTTACGCCCCTTAAAAATACAAGATGCAAACGGTAACTATCTAAACTGGTTAAACGATAAAGAAGTTTGCCAATATAATTCACATGGCAATGTATTGTATACAAAAGATATGGCAATAGAGTATATAAACAGTGTCCAAAAAAGCTCTACATGTAAGGTATTCGCTATTTGTTTAAATGAAGAAGACAAGCATATAGGAAATATATCTTTACAACAAATCTCGCAAGAAAACAGTAGTGCAGAATTTGCTATACTTATGGGAGAAAAAGAGTTTTGGGGTAAAGGACTTGCTTTAGAAGCAGGAGAACTTTTGATAGAGTTTGGGTTTGTAACCTTGAAATTAAATAAAATACATTGTGGAACAAGTGAATCAAATTTACCTATGCAAAAACTTGCAAAATATATGAAAATGAAACAATTCAATATTAGAAAACAAGCTTTTTCTAAAAATGGTAAATTATATGATATTTTTCAATATGAAATAAAAAGGAATGAATAATGAGTGGATTTAAAACAGAACAAGAAATTTTTTGGGCAGGAGAATTTGGAGATGACTATATTGATAGGAACAATGGTGATTGGCTTATCGCATCAAATATGGCTCTTTTTTCTTCTATCTTAAAATCTACTCGTAAAGTTAATTCTGTTATAGAGTTTGGAGCAAATATAGGAATGAATATTCAACCACTACAAGTTCTTCTTCCTAAAGCACAATTAAGCGCAATAGAAATAAATCAAAAAGCTGTATTTGAACTGGAAAAATTAAATATATTAAAAAATATTTATCACCAATCAATTTTAGATTTTAATTCAAAAGAAAAATTTGATTTTGTTTTCACTAAAGGAGTATTGATTCATATTAAACCAGACTCGCTAAACGAAGTTTACACGAATATGTATAATTCTTCTAACAGATATATTTGTATGATAGAGTATTATAATCCAACTCCTGTTGAAATTCCATATAGAGGACATAGTCAAAAAATGTACAAAAGAGATTTTGCAGGTGAAATCATGAAAAAATATCCAAATTTAGAACTTGTTAATTATGGATTCATATATAAGAATGATCCAATATTTATGCAAGGAGATGCAACTTGGTTTTTAATGGAAAAGAGAGACTAATATGAATAATATTGAACAACAAGCCATACAAACGTATAAAAACAATATAGAGTATTTAAAAAAACACCATAATGAAACATATAAAAAACTATCAACTTTAGAGAGTGCTATAAACTTAGGTCAATTCCAAGAAAACTACTCTTTAGAGTATAAAAGTGAAAACTATTTTGATGTTAAAGAAATCAATAGTGGAAAGTTTTTATATGCAACAAATAGTATACAATACTCTCATCTATTGGCGAATAGTGTTAATTCAAAAAAGACAGGTGGAGTATTTCAAGCACAAAAATTTGTTGATTTTAGTCCTGATATGGTCGAAAAAATAGACAAAAGTAAACTTGACTTTCACAATGCACTTTGGGCAACTATTAAAATCATTGACTATACAAGAAGGTACTCTCTTAAACCTAACTCATCTATGATTAATGTTTATAAGAGCATTTTTATCAATATAGGTCTAGGTCTGCATGTAAAAGATATTATTGATAAATTAAATTCTCAAGTTATTTATATAGAAGAAGAAAATTTAGAACTATTTAGGCTTTCTCTTTTTGTAACTGATTTTTCCAAAATATCTAACAATAGAACTTTTGTCTTTTCTGTTAGTGAACAAGAAGCTGAACAGAAAAACTCTTTCGTAAAATTCTTAGACATAGGAAACAACTATAATTTACATTTAAAGCATATACCTTTTGCAAAAGATTATGAATCTAAACTACAAAAATTTCAATCTTACGTTTTATCTCAAAACTATATTATGTATGGCTATAGTGGAATTTTATTACGCTCAATTGATTCAGCAAAATATCTTCCTCAAGGTTACTCTTTTATAAATGTAAATAAAACTTATATAGAAAATATTCTATCAAAAAAACCTGTTTTACTCCTTTTTTCAGGTCCCTCTTCTAGCAAACATATAGAATGGTTAATAAAAAATAGAGATAAGTTCATATTAGTAACTGCCCTATCTACGTGTAGACTTTTAAATAAATATAACTTAACTCCTGATGTAGTTGTACATATAGATCCTGGTAAAGAAACAACATTAGCTCTTTTTGAAGGATTGAATGTTAAAGAATTTTTCAAACAAACTATATCTATATTTTCTTCAAATGTAGATGAAGATACTGTCAACAAATTTGATAAGAAAAGAATTTTCTTTATAGAACAAGGTACAAATTATAAGGCAAATTTTGGTAATTTTACCTCTGCTAGTGTTGGTGAATACACCTATGCTATATTTTTACTTTTTGGTGCTACAAATATATTCCTTTTAGGTTTAGATTTAGCACTTGACACAAAAACTTTAAAAACTCACGGAGAATTTCATCCATTTGCTGAACAAGGTAAATTAAATACAAATTCTTCATCTCTCTCCTATACAACAGCAATAGACTATACAAAAGGGAATTTTATAGAAAAAGTTCCAACACTAACTCTTTATAAAATATCTATAAGAGAATTTGGTCGTTTTACAAATATGCTTAAACGAGTAGACCACAAAGTCTATAATCTTGGAAATGGCGCTTACTTAGAAGGAGCAAAACCTTTACATGTAGAAGATTTTAATTGGAATAAATTTAAAAAAATTGATAGCATGAAGACATTAGAAGAGTTAGAAATATTTTTTAACAATATTAGCTCTTCAAATTTTACAGAAGAAGACAAAAAAATTATAAAATACCAGATAAATGAAGCAAAAAAATTAGAAAATATAATTCATATATTTTCAAAAAAAGCTCTTAAAGACAAACCTAACTACTTAAGTTCTCTTTCAACACTTTCTTGGAATATTTCAGATATGAAGAAAATTACAAATTCTGATTTAGCACAAGTCTATTACGAATACTTCCAAATTATCCTCAGCTATATTTTTGACATGTTCAATACAAAAGAACTCGAAAATCCAGAATTAAGAGTAAAAGAAATTCATAATATTTTAGTTGAACAATTAATTAAAATATCAAGAATATATATAAAATCTTTAGAAGGTTATTTAAAATAAATCTTGGAAGGGAAAACCCTTCCAAGATAAATTAAGTCAAGATTACTATTGTAATAATCTTAAAACATTTTGTTGAACAGCATTTGCTTGACTCATTGCATAAGATCCTGATTGAGCTAGGATATTAAACTTAGAGAAAGAAGCTGATTCAGCAGCAAAGTCAACGTCACGGATATTTGATTCCGCAGCTTTAACATTTACTTGAGTAACAGAAATATTGTTAATAGTTGATACTATCTGATTTTGAGCAGAACCCAATCCAGATCTAATTGTATCAAGATTAGTAATTGCTGCACTTAAAGTATCAATAGCTTTCATAGCACCATCAAGTGTAGTAACATCAATATCTGATAGATTTGTAAACTCTTCACCACTTAGTCCAATTGAACCTGAATTTTGTGTATTTAAGTTTAACACAGAATTATCACCAATTACACCTGCAGTTCCTTCACCTTTAAGAAGAATCATATCTTCGGCTAAAGTAATAGCAGCTGTTGTAGTAACATCACTTGTAAGGACATCCCCAGCTTTCATGGCAACACCAGTTTGAGCGGCTGTTGTATCTTGATTTAAAATAGTACCAGCTTTAAAAACAGTACCTGTTTCAAGTGTACTACCTGCAGTAACTAGCATGTCTTCAGTTAAGTTTGTAGCACCATCAACACCTAGACTACCACCAATTGTTGAACCTTTTCCTATAATTGATCCAGTAACAAGTGTAGTACCTGTTTTTAATTCAGTATCTGTACTAGTTACAAAAGCGGCATTATTTTGAGTGTCACCACCAAGAGTAGAACCTGCTTTTAAAATAGACGCTGAAAGAATAATTGAACCAGCTTTCATAGTTGAATCTTCTGAAATCAAGGTATTACCTGTAGTAGCTATATCTGAACCTACAACTGAACCAGTGTTAATAGTTGAACCTGCAGCAATTGCAGCATTCGGTGCACTTGAATCATATTTCATAGTCATATCAGCAGTTAAAGTTAAATCAACAGTTGTTGTAAAATCTGAAGTTAAAACATCACCTTTATTGAAAGTTGTTGTACCATCAGTAAAAGTTTGCTGAATAACTGTACCAGAATCAAACACTGTACCAGCTTTTAAAGTCGAACCAGCGGTAATAGTAGCATCTTGAGCTAATGCTTCTGCCCCAACATTTACAATAGAACCACCAAGAGTTGAACCTTGCTCAAACGTACTACCAGAAATAATTGTAGAACCTGCTTTTACCTTTGTATCAAGAACAGTCGTAACACCACCAGTTGAGACTAAGTCACCACCAATAGTTGTACCAGCTTTAATTGTACTACTTGCACCAATTGTAGAACCAGCAGCAAGTTTTGAATCTTTAACTGTAGTATATGCAGTTGCAGCATCTATAGTGATACTTGCACCAACTGCTCCAGCACCAATACCTTCAATTTGAAATTCTGAAGAACCAGCTTGTACAAGTTCTATCTCACCAATTGTACTCATCTCTTTACCAGTTGCACCCATAACAGCAACATCACCAGTAACCTTTATAGCTCTACCATCAGATGATGCCAAAGTTAACTTTCCATCACTACTTAGGGTAGCACTAACACCAGTTTGTGTTGTTTTACTGTTTATAGCATTTAATAGTGTACCATCATTGTCATTTACTGCAACATTTACTGCCCCAATATTTATGCCATTGATAGAAAAATCACTTCCTGTAGATCCCGCACTTACCGCACTACTTGCTGTTGATTCAACAATAGCTTTTGCACTAATACCAGTTTCTCCAGTATAACGGTTAATCTCATCAGCTAATGCACCCATACCATTTTGTTGTTCATTGTTATGCTGAATATCAACAGTTTTTAAAGTAAGGCTTTTCCCTGATGTTGCACTTTTTATAGTAAGTTGAACTTCTCCACCTTGGTCACTACCAACATTAAGTGTCGCACGAGATGTTTGTCCTATCTGATTTGTCTGAGCTGAAGCAATATCTACTTTAACAGACTCATTTGCATTTGCTCCCATTTGAAATTCTTTGTTAACAAATGTACCAGAAAGAAGTTTTTGTCCATTGAAAGATGTTGTTTTTGCAATAATGTTAAGTTCTTCCATTAATGCATCAATATCTTTTTGAATTGCAAGACGTGAGTTTGTATTTTGACCATCACTCGCAGCTTGAACAGCTTTGGTTTTGATAGTATCAAGAATGTTTGAGTACTCACTAAGAGCACCATCCGCAGTTTGTATAAGACCAATAGCATCGTTACCATTAGAAACAGCTTGTCCAAGTGAACTTGCTTGTGCTCTTAGAGCGTTGGCAATAGCCAAACCAGATGCATCATCCGCAGCTTTGTTGATTCTAAGTCCTGAACTTAACTTCGCAAGCGAGTTGTCCAAATTTCTATTATTCATTACAGCCGAGGTGTGAGCGTTCAATGCCGCAACGTTTGTGTTAATTCTAAATCCCATGATAAATCCTTTTATCTGTAAGTTTTCATCGGCTTCCTTGCCGTTGATATATACAAAATCGGTCAGTAGAACAAAAACTTTATAGCCAATATTGTTTTTTTTTGCTACAATTCAAAAAAAGAATTACATACATATAGGTAGGAAATGAAAAATTTAATCATAGTGGAGTCACCCACTAAAGTAAAAACTATAAAAACTTTCTTAGGAAAGGACTACGCAGTCGTTGCTTCCAAGGGACATATAAGAGATTTGCCAAAGAGTAGTTTTGGTATCAAAATAGAAGAAGGTGTGTTTGTTCCTGAATACAGAACTCCAAGAGATCATGCAAAAGTTGTTAAAGAAATCAAAGATTTAGCAAAAAAAGCAGAAACAATCTATATCGCGACGGATGAGGATCGTGAAGGTGAAGCTATTGGTTTCCATATAGCAACTGCTATTGGCAAAAAACCTGAAGATCTTCCTCGTATTGTTTTTCACGAAATTACTAAAACTGCTATTCAACATGCACTTGACAATCCTAGAAAACTTGATTTTTCAAGCATAAACGCACAACAAACTAGACGTCTACTAGATAGAATAGTTGGATATAAACTCTCTCCTCTTTTAGCCTCTAAAATACAAAAAGGGCTTAGTGCCGGTCGTGTTCAAAGTTCAACTTTAAAAATAATAGTAGATAGAGAAAAAGAGATAAAAGCTTTTAAACCACAAGAATTTTGGTCACTTGATGCAATATTTGATAAAAATATTGAATCAATTTTAACAAAATTTGATGGTGATAAAATAGAAAAAATGACTATCACAAATGGAGATAGAGCCAAAGAGATACAAAAAAGACTAAAAGCTGAGACTTTCACAGTTCATGCAATTGAGAGAAAAGAGAGAAAAAGCAGTCCAAGCCCCGCTTTTATGACTTCAACTTTACAGCAAACGGCATCAAGCTCACTTGGATACTCTCCAAAAAAGACTATGATGGTTGCTCAAACTCTTTATGAAGGTGTAAAAACTCATAAAGGAACTATGGGCGTTATTACCTATATGAGAACTGACTCACTCAATGTTGCAAAAGAAGCAATAGAAGGAGCAAGAGAGCATATACTAAGTGCTTATGGAGAAAAATATCTTCCTGAAAAACCAAAATACTACAAGTCAAAAGCAAAAGGGGCACAAGAGGCTCACGAGGCTATTCGTCCTACTCTTATAGATTTTACTCCGCAAATTGCAAAAGACTTTTTAAAACCAGATGAGCTTAAACTATATTCACTCATATATAACAGATTTTTAGCTTCTCAAATGAACAGTGCAAAGTTTGAATCTCAAAGTATCATTTTCAAAAGTGACAGCGGTGAGTTTAAAGCTAGTGGTAGAAAACTACTTTTTGATGGATTTTATAGAGCTTATGGTGTAAGTGATAAAGATAAATTGCTTCCTGATTTAGAATTAAACCAAGATATAGATTTGAGTAAACTTGATGCAAATCAGCATTTTACAGAACCACCATCACGTTACAGCGAAGCAAGTTTGATTAAAAAAATAGAGAGTCTTGGAATTGGGCGACCATCTACTTATGCACCAACTATTTCAACACTTGTTGCAAGAACGTACATAACTATAGAGAAAAAACAGATTATCCCAAGTGAAAATGCTTTTACTGTTATAAATCTTTTAGAAGAGCATTTTGCTGAGATAGTTGATAGCTCTTTTACTTCAAACATGGAAGAGACTCTTGACCTTGTCGCTGAAGACAAAGCTAATTGGCAAAAAGTACTTAGTGATTTTTATGAACCATTTATGAAAAAAATTGCAGATGGAAAAGAGAACATAAAAAGTCTAAAAGTCGTCATTCCTACTGGTGAAGATTGTCCTGATTGTGGAGAGCCTCTAGTAAAAAGAAAAGGACGTTTTGGAGAGTTTATAAGTTGTAGTACCTTTCCAAAGTGTAAATACACTAAAAACCTAGGTAAAACTGAGAAAAAAGCTCAAATAACTCTTAGTGTAAAGTGTCCTGATTGTGGCGGAGATATAGTTGAACGTATGTCACGTCGTGGCAAGTTTTTTGGATGTGGAAACTATCCAAAATGTAAATTTATAGCTAACTTTGAACCAACAGATAAAAAGTGTCCTGAGTGTGAAGGCATGATGGGTAAAAAAGAGCTTAAAACAAAAAGATACTACGAATGTTTTAAATGTAAACATAAAGAAGAATTTTAATGAAAACAATCTTCTTATGTTCAATCTGTAATGTGTCGAGCGGAAGTTGTAATGAAGATTGCAACTTTTGTACACAAAGCATAAAACATGGAGCAGACATAGAAAGATACTCCTACAAAGATATAGATCAAATCCTTAAAGAAGCAAAAAGAAATAAAAAAAGAGGGGCAACAGGATTTTGCCTTGTAACTTCTGGTAAAGGGTTAAATAACACAAAACTAAAATATATCTGTGAAGCAACAAAAGAGATATTAAAAGAGATACCAGATTTTAATATCATAGCGTGTAATGGAACCGCAACTCTAGAGCAGTTAAAAATACTTAAGAAAGCTGGCGTTACTTCGTATAATCATAATCTTGAGAGTTCGGAAGATTATTATTCAAATATCTGTACTTCACACTCTTGGCAAGAAAGATTTGATACTTGCTTAGCAGTAAAAGAAGCTGGTTTGAATTTAGTAACTGGGGGAATTTTTGGATTAGGTGAAAGCAATGAACAAAGAGTATCTTTTATTGATTCTATAAAAAAATTGAAACCTAAAACTGTTCCTTTGAATTTTTTCATACCAAATTCTGCCCTTCCTCTTCAAACAAAACCTCTTGAAGTTGATGAGGCATTAGAAATTATTAGATGGGTAAGAAGTGAACTTCCAGATGTTAAACTAATGGTTGCTGGTGGAAGAGAAATCACTTTTAAAGATAGACAAAATGAAATCTTTAAAGCTGGAGCAAATGTTATAGTTATAGGAGATTATCTCACAACTAGTGGTGATGATGTAAACAAAGACAAGCAGATGATAGAATCTCTTGGATTAAACATAGCAAAAACACATAATGGCTGAAGTTTCGATTATTTTCACAATCTCGGCGATACTATTTTTATCGCCTTTTTTGTCAAGATATATCAAAATGCCTACGCCTGCTTTAGAAATCATACTAGGTATGTTTGCAGCTTACTTTGGATATATATCTGATTTTTACATATTTGAACTTGTTGCTCATGTTGGTTTCTTTTATCTTATGTTTATGGCAGGAACTGAAGTTGACTTAAAAATGTTTGCTAGTATTGACAAAAGTCTGTTAAAAAAAGGTGTTTTATACCTTATATTTTTATATATTATATCAACCATATCTGTTATTTATCTAGGTATGAGTAAAATTTTAATTATCATTATCCCTACTCTCTCAGTCGGACTTATCTTAGCCCTATATAAAGACTATGGGAAAAATGTACCTTGGTTAAACCTTTCTATGATTGTAGGGAGTATGGGTGAGCTTGTAAGTATATCTTTGCTTACTTTTGCTGGAGCTGCTTTGGAGTTTGGTATAGGGTTTCAGTTATACAAAGCTGTTACTTATCTTGTATTACTTGTAGGAGGGATTGTTGCTATATTCAAACTTTTACATATACTATTTTGGTGGTATCCTGAAATAAAAACCTATCTTATGCCTCATCTCGATAAAGAAGAACAAGATTTACGTCTGTCTATGGGGCTTTTTTCACTTATGATTGGGCTTATGATGTGGCTTCAACTTGAGATTGCTTTTGGCGCATTCATTGCTGGTATATTTATAGCTACATTTTTCGAACATAAAGAAGATTTACCTCACAAAATTTCATCATTTGGATTTGGTTTTTTAGTTCCAATCTTTTTTATCTATATTGGATCAACTTTTGATTTGCTTAATCTTGGAGTATCCGGTATTATATCAACAGCATTATCAATAGTAGCTCTTATGGTTGTAGCTCGTGCTTTTTCATCACTTGTGTTTATACAGTACCTTGGAAAAGTTAATATATTTAAATTTGCACTTTCTCAATCTATGCCTTTAACACTTACTATTGCAATAGCAACTATAGCTTATGAATCACACAACATAGGTAATCACCTTTATTCAGCTCTCATACTTGCATCTTTGATAGAAGTTATTATATCTATGCTTGGTATAAATATACTAACTTTTTGTGAAAATTTTTATAAAAACAAACTTAACTAATAATCAATTAAATATCTACTTAAGCTAAAATAAACAAATTAATTTTTAAAAAGTTATTTTTTATAACAAAATTATAGTATTATTACTATAATGAATAATTCACAAACAAATTAAGAGGAGTTTTTATGCCAAACAAAACAGTTACTGTTATAGACAATAGAACTGGTGAAAAGTATGACTTTCCAATTCTAGAGCCAACTATAGGACCTGATGTAGTCGATATATCTACATTTTATCAGAACACGGGTATGTTTACTTTTGATAGGGGTTTTACTTCTACTGCAAGTTGTCGCTCAAAGATAACTTACATTGATGGTGGTAAAGGTAAGCTTATGTATCGTGGTTACGATATAGCATATCTTGCAACTCAAAAGACTTTTTTAGACACAGCTTATCTTCTTTTAAACAAAGAATTACCAGATGAAAAAACACTAGCAAATTTTAATGAAGAGATGAAAAAACGTTCATTTATCCACGAAGGGATGAAAAAACTTTTTGATGCTTTTCCTGATCAGGCTCATCCTATGGCTATACTTTCAGCTGGTGTTTCAGCATTATCTACTTTTTATTTTGATCACTTAGATATTGATACACCTGATGAGTACATGGAAATGGCAAACAGAATAGTAGCAAAAATACCTACAATTGCAGCGCTATCATACAGATATTCTCAAGGTCTTCCTGTTATTTATCCTGATATGAAAAAAGGATTTACCGAGAACTTTTTGTATATGTTAAGAGGTTATCCTCATCACCATATTGACTTAAAACCTATAGAGATAAAAGCTCTAGACACTATTTTTACTCTTCATGCAGATCATGAACAAAATGCTTCAACAACAACTGTACGTGTCGTTGGCTCAACTCACGCTCACCCTTACGCATGTATAGCTTCAGGTGTTGCAGCACTTTGGGGAAGAGCTCATGGTGGTGCAAACGAATCAGTTATTCGTCAGCTTGAAATGATAGGTTCAGTAGAAAATGTAGATAAATACATTGAAAAAGCAAAAGACCCTAATGATGAATTTAGACTTATGGGTTTTGGGCATAGAGTTTACAAAAACTTTGACCCAAGAGCTACTATACTAAAAGGAATCCAACAAGAGTTAGTAGATGAATTAAAATTAGATTCTGGATTGATGGCAATAGCTAAGAAAATCGAAAAAATAGCACTAAGTGATGATTATTTTATCAAAAGGAATCTATACCCTAACATAGACTTCTATTCAGGCATAATTCTTCAAGCATTAAAAATTCCAAAAGAGATGTTTGCTGTTATCTTTGTTATAGGAAGAACTCCAGGCTGGATTTCACAGTGGATTGAGCTTAAAGAGCAAGACTCCATCAAAATAGCTCGTCCTAGACAACTATATCTTGGACCAAAAGAGAGAACTCCAAAATACTAAAATATACCTTTACATGTAAAGACTAAAATCTTTACATGTAAACTATCTTAACTTAAATATATATTCGTCTTTTACTTTTTGTTTCCCATATAGATACTTACCATCAAGTTCAATAACAACTCTATAGTATCCCCTATGTTTTCCCAATGTTATAGATTTAAAATATCTAGTTTTTAAGTTATATACTTTTGTATAAAAAGAAATTTCTCTTTTAAAATCAACAACTATTTTATACGGACTAGTAACTAAAAAATCTCTTACTTTTTTATCTTTTGTTTTAACATGTATAGATTTTCCATCTATTGAAAAAAATATAATATTTTTAAAATTAAGTTCTTTTGTTCTTTTTTTTACTGTTTTTATAGGTAATGTAATCAAAGTAGTTGATGGAGACATTACATCGTCAGTTTTTTTGACTATCAGTTCATCTTGCCAATCTATTTTGTTATCTACTTCTATTTTTTTACTCTCTAAAGAGCCATCTAAGTTCTGAAAGTGAAACTCAACACTTTTCAATATTCTAGCACTACTTGGTAATTTTATTTTTGCACTTGAGAAATTTTTTCTAGTATCTTCCTTATATGTTGCTTTACCAGTCGTATTAGAAGTGTTTACCACTTTAAAAGGATTCTCTCTTGCTATCAAAGAAGTAACAAGCAAAATAAAAATTGTAAAAATATATCTCATTAAAATCCTTTACTATCTGGGTCTAAATCTTTAAGTTCAAAATACTCTTTTTGCAAAACCGCATTTTCATTTTTAAGGTTATCTACACTTTTTTCAAGTATCTGCTTTTCAGATTGTAAATTAAGAAGCACATCTAAAGAATTTTTTCCAAAAAGCATATCTCCTACATAAATACCAAATCCTATAACCACAACTACTAAAGAAACTATTTTAAGATAAAAAGAGACCCCCTTGGAGTCTCTTTTTGCTATATCATCTTCAAACTCTTCTAGTATTTCGTTCATATAGACTATGCTTTAAAAAGTTCTTTACCTAAATACTCGCTACCATTTAATTCACGTTCAATCTCTAAAAGTCTATTGTATTTAGCAGTTCTTTCACTTCTTGCAGTTGCGCCTGTT
>JADGDR010000010.1 GCA_016744795.1 Sulfurospirillum sp. | reverse complement strand
GATTTTAAACTTAAATAAATTACGGTATAAATGAACCAAAGGAGATAAAATGAATTACGAAAAATTTGCTACTATAGCACCAACAGATTATGCTGGAGCGTTAAAAAGAGAAAGTTTTATGGATTTTGGTATTAAAGCTTTATGGCAACCTATACCACGTATTTCTGGTCCTGCTTACACAGTGGAGATGGCTCCTGGTGACAATCTAATGTTACACGCCGCAATATATGATGCCCCAGTAGGTTCTGTTATAGTTGCAAAAGCAAATAGTATGGATTTTGCAGTAGTTGGTGGAAATGTTTGTGCAATTGCTCAAAAAAGAGGAATTGCAGGTTTAGTTATAGATGGTCTTATACGTGATATAAAAGAAGTTAGAGAAGCTTCATTTCCTGTCTTTGCAAGAGGCGTTATCCCAATGCCTGGTATAAAAAAAGAAGTTTTACCTTTAAATACACCTATTACATGTGGTGGCATAAATGTAAATTCTGGTGATATTATCGTAGCTGACGAAGAAGGAATTGCTGTGATTCCAAAAGATAATGCACAAGCTATTTACACTCAAGCTAAAAATAAAGCTGATAAAGAAGCAAGTTTAAGTTTAGATGAGTGGGAAGCAAATCATTATAAAATTGTTCAAAAACATTTAAACAAGCAATAGTTATTTTTTACACTTATCATCTAAATCTTCAAGTTCCATATTGAGTGCAATAGTAGAGATATATACTTCCCATAAAGATAATAATAGCGAGATACACATAGCTCCTAAACTAATGCCAAATATTTTTTTGCCTAGTTCTATGTATTCTAGAAAAAGCCAAAACATTGAGATTGTGCATAACAATATAGATATAACTCCAAAAAGTTGCATCCATTTTGTTAGTTCTAGTCTGCGTTTTAGGTTATTTATCTGTTCTTTTACTTCACAGTTATCTTTTGTTCTTATTTGGTTACTTAAAAGTCTTATTAGGCTTGCGACTGCTAAAAATCGATTTGTATATGCAAGAAGCAGAAGTGAAACTGCAGGGAAGAGAAGTGCTGGAGTTGAAATGTCCATTTATGGATACCTTTTTCTTCTGATTTTAGCATAATTTTTTCCATATAGAAAACTGACTAAACGTATGTTGGTATTTTCTTATATGTTCTTGTATAATAAACTCCATTTCAAAAGGCTTGTTAATCGGTTCAAATTCATCACTTAGAATTTTATTTAGTCTCTCTTGCGAGTATATATTTTTTCCATTTTGTATTTTTCCACCGAGCCAATGCTCTTTTTTTACATACTTTTCGCTCCAAGTAAAAGGGCTTCCAACTATAAAAATTCCATCTTTATTGAGTCTTTTAGCAATATCTCTTAAAAAAAGTTCAGGGTCATAGAGTCTATCAAGTAGATTAATAGCTATGATGAGGTCATAGTTTTTAAAATGAGGTTTTAAGTTACAAGCATCTCCTTGCCAAAACTCTAACTTTTCTAAATCTGATTTTTGTACTCCTAGGTCTTTTAAGGTTATCTCTTTTTGCTGAGTTATATCACCTTCTATTGTTTTCTCAAATCTTAATATTTCATTATCTTTCAATGATTGTGCAACATTAATGAATCTAGCACTAAAGTCTATGCCTGTCACACACTCAAAACTTTTACAAAGCTCAAACGAAGCTCGTCCAACACTACAGCCTATGTCTAAAACTCGTCCTTTATTTATGGTATATTTATTGGAGATATCAGTAACTTTTGTAAGAAAATTTTGGATATTAAAGTGTTCTTCTCCATAGTGAAATTCACAATACTGAGATATAATTTCATCTTTTTCATAATAAAACTCTTCATTAATATCTTCTTGTTTTGCTTCCACATATCTAAATCCAGCATGTTGAAAGAAGTGTTTTCTAAAAGCATATCTGCTATCTGCTAAAAGCTCATTACCCATAGATGCCCAAGAACCACCTTTGATAATATGATGTTTTGTATCAAAAGTAGGTACACTAAAATCATCATACAAAGGATGTACTTCAAAGCCTTTAAACCCATCTATAGGAGTTGAAGTCCATTGCCACACATTTCCTACAACATCGTAAAAACCATTATGTTCAAATTTGTCAACAGGAACAGAAGAGCTAAAATGTTCAAAGTTTACGTTTGCAGTTACGTTTACTTCATTTTTTATACCACAGTTTTTTCTAAGACATATATACATCTCTTCTGTAGGCAGGGTTATATTAAGTGCAAGTTTTTTACTTTTATAGTTGCAAAATGCTTCGGCTTCAAGATAGTTTACGTCAACTGGCCAATTTTGAGGAAGACGTAGTGTTTTTGTCAAAGCCTTATAACTATATTCATTTGATTTTTTTATCCAAAAAGTAGGGTGTTTTGCTTTTGTATAGGTTTTCCATTTTCTACCCTCATCTGACCAAAACTCATCATTCTCATATCCTCCATCAGTTACAAACTCTAAAAACTCTCCATTGCTTACAATATATTTGGAAGCTTTAAAGTCTTCTATAGTTTGTTCATGTTCTCCATATTCGTTATCCCAACCATAATAAACATCATCTTTTCTTTTTCCAAGCTTTACATGTAAACCCTTTACATGTAGAAGTTCATTTTTAGGATAATCTTCACTAATATCAGTACATATAAGAAAGTTATTGTGATTTTTTACTTTTGAAATATCTAGTTGTCTATGTAAGACAGAAGATGTTTCTATATGAATTTTTTCGTGTTCTATTCCCATTAAGATAACCCACATAGGGCTTTCCCATGTTATGGGTAAGCTAAATTTTACATTTTTTATATAATCTAAAACTAGTTCTTTAGTCTGCTGTCTATACTCTCTTACCTTATTGACACTTGGCCAATCGTAGTGAGCTGTATTTAAATCATCCCAGCTCATTTCATCAACACCTATTGCAAACATAGATTCATATGCAGGATTGATTCTTTTTTCAATAAACTTACCACATAAAAGTTTATTTATATAAAAAGTAGCAGTATGTCCAAAATAAAAAATAAGCTGATGACGAAGAGGTTCAGGTCTTTCATAAAAAACATCATCATCTACAAATATCTCAAACTGTCTCTCAAAAAGTTCATAAGTTTTTAAAAATTGCTTTTTTATCTCTTCTTTTTTTGATTCAACAGTACCTGTGTTAAGCTTTAAGTTTTTTGTTATTAAGTTTGTATGCACTTATTTACCTTTTAAGTTTAAAGTATTTTACACTATTTGAGTTTACTAAATGTTATATGAAAAAATTATATGTTAAAAATCAGTAATTAATTAGATTTTATATGTCTTAAACCCACTTATCAAGAACCAAAAGTCCTATTACTAAAAGTGTATATAAGTTCAATTGCATAAAAGTTTTTCTACATGTTCTTTTGTTTTTCCAAGTATCTTTGTAAAGAAGTATAACTCCCTTATAGAGCATAAAAATAGAGTGAAATAAAATTATACCTAATATAATACTGCTCTCAGGCATAAAAAATGATACAGCCATAAGCCCACTGATGATAGTGAATAAAATCCATATATAAGTGATTCTTGCTAAGCCTTCGCCTCCTAAAACATCTATCATTGTAGGAAATCCAGCTTCTTTGTAATCTTTATGATAAACCAAAACTAAAAGCCAAAAATGAGGCATTTGCCAGATGAAATAAAACCATGCTAAAGATAAAAAAGAGTGATTAAGTAGACTTTCCCCAGTAGCCATCCACATGATGATAGGAGGAATAACTCCTAAAAGAGCACCAGGAAAAACAGCATAAGGACTAATTTTTTTCATAGGAGTATAAATCCCATTGTAAATCAATACTACCAAAGCAAAAATCGTTACACCAGTAAAATCTAACACAGTATAGATAACAATTATTGAAAGTCCAATTAGACCAATTATAATACCTATTGCTTCTTTTTCGCTAATACGTCCAGTGACTAGCGGTCTGTTTTTAGTTCTTGGCATAAGAGCGTCTAAGTGACGCTCTTGAAATTGATTTAAGGCACAAACACCAAGTGCTAATAAAAAAATAGCAAAAGTAGAAATCCATAAATCTATTTTTACTTCTGTTGTTCCTAAAAGGTAAACAAAAACTCCAGGAATTCCTACGGCAGCTGAAAGAAGAGCTTTTGTGAAAGATAGATAATCTTTTAGTGTTGCTGAAGCGTTAACTAGAGTTGTTGTTTTCATATTAAAGTCCTTTAAAATATTCTATAAGTGAATCAATATCTTCATCACTAAGAATACCCTTGTATGAGCTCATCATTCCACCACTAAAACCATCAACTACTTCAGTATCTGGTTCTAAAATTGCACGTTTAAGATAATCTTCATTACTGACTACTTCTTTGAGTGAATCACCTATCTTAACCTTTACAGTTCGTCCAAACATGCCTTTGTAACTTGGTCCAACTAGCACGGAACCATCAAGTGAGTGACAACCAGTACAACCATTATTATCTAAGATAGCCATTGCTTTTGCTTTTTTGTCTACTTTTACTTCAATTTTTCCACCCTTAAAGTAATCAATAATTTTATCTATATCTTCATCACTGATAATGTCTTTATATGAACTCATCATGCCACCACTATATCCATCAACTATTTCAGCATCTGGGTTTAAAATAGCACGTTTGAGATAATTTTCATCTGTAAGTATCTCTTTAAGTGAGCCATCTACTGCAACTTTTACTTTTCTTCCAAATATATCTTTGTAGCTTGGACCAACTAAAGCTGAACCATCAAGTGAGTGACAACCAGTACAACCATTATCATTTAGAAGTGTGAGTCCGGGATGAAGTGGAATTTTTTCTTTTTTATCAAATGGAGTTTTTTTGTCACTGTTGTACCATTCATCAAACTTGTCTTTTTCTAAAACATAAACTTTGGCAAGCATATAAGAGTGTCTAGTACCACAGTATTCAGCACAGAGTATATCAAATGCTCCAGTTTGAGTTGCTTTAAACCAAGCATTATATATCTTGCCTGGAACAGCGTCTTGCTTTAGTCTTAAAGCTGGTACATAATAACTATGAAGTACATCATTTTTCTTTGCTGTAATTGCAAGTTTTATATTCTCTCCAATTGGTACATATAAATCTTTTGTTTTTTTACCATTTGGGTACTCGTGGGTCCAAAACCACATTTGACCTGTTACTTTTACTTCCATATTTTGAGCAGGTATGGTTCTCATTGCTTTTAAACTAGTATATCCATAGTAAAACATAACTGCTAAGAGTATCATAGGTGCTACAGTCCAAGTTATTTCAAGTGGTAAATTGTGTTCTATATTCTTAATTTGGTCTCTTGAGTGCCTCTTATTGCTATATTTATATAAGAAGTAAAACATTACTCCAACCACAAGTAGAAAAATAAGAATTGAAAGTCCAACAACAACCCATATAGCCAAATCTACTTCACCAGCGAAACTTGATACGCCTTTTATTCCTTCTAACATAACAATCCTTCCCTAGTTATTAAATAAGTCATTTGGAGTATACCTATAGTAGGTATCTATCGCCATCAAACCGTATAAAACAAACCACAATACAACTGTAGTATAAATTAGTTTTTTAAATAAAGGAGAAGACGATTTTATATGCATATAGTATGCAACAATGAAAAATGCTTTTGTGAAAGCAATGCCTAATTGAACTATCAACGTTGAGCCTAAATCTAAATTTATAATTACAGGTTGTAGCAGAGTTAAAACAGTGAGTCCAATTAATAAAAAGAAGACATTGTAATATACTGAGGCATTAATTGGATGAGATTCTTGATTTGAATTTGTATTCATCATAAACTCCTAATAAATCAGATAAAATAGAGGAAAAACAAACACCCAAACAAGGTGAACCAAATCCCAATATAAAGCAGTATTTTCTAAAACAACAAAGTTTGTTGAAGTTATTTTACCGCTATTAATAAGAGCTAAAACCCAAAACATTACACCTATACCTATGATGATGTGCAGTCCATGAAGACCTGTCATAGTGAAGTATAAACCAAAAAATAGTTTAGTACCATCGCTCAAAGCATCAAGAGTAGGAGAACCTGGGTATATACCAATGTGAATTTCATGGGACCATTCAAAATACTTGATTGTTAAAAATATAGTTGCGAGGATAATAGTTATCCAGATAAACTTTTTTGATTCATCTATTTTCCCATTTCTTAATTTAACTAAAGAGAGTCCCATGCTTAATGCACTAAGAAGAAGTATAAAAGTATTGGTTCCACCCAAGACTCTATTTAGTCCTTCTGAGGCTGCGATAAAATCAGGAGAAAATTGAAATAGATAAAAACCAAATACTAAAAACATTGCACCAAATATCATAATTTCTGTAAAGATAAATAGCCAAAAACCAAGTTTAGCACCCTCGTAATCGTTGTTGAAATCGATTACTTCATGTGGGTTCCCTTGTTTATCATAAACTATTTCAGGTTCAGTTGAACTTGCATTACTCATGAGGTTTGTCCTCCTTTACTGAAAGATCTAAATGACGAACAGGTTCACCATTTTTATACTCATAGGGCATATAATCTACATATGGAATCTCTCCAAAATTTGGAAGTTGAGGAGGTGATGGTATTTGCCATTCTAGTGTTGTTGCATTCCAAGGATTTGGACCAGCAAGCTCACCATATCTCCAACCACGGTAGAGAGTATAAAACATATATATAAGTCCAAGAGCAAATACCCAAGAACCAATAGTAGCTAGCTTATGCCATATCTCAAACTCAGGAAGATAATCAAAATAGCGTCTAGGCATACCTAACATACCTGCAATAAACATCGGAAACCAAAGTAAGTTAAAGCCTATAAATATAGTATAAAAAGCTCTTGCTGCATGTTTTTCATTGTACATTTTTCCTGTGATTTTTGGAAACCAGTAGTGCATTCCTGCAAACATAAGAAAAACAACACCACCAAGAATAGCGTAGTGAAAGTGAGCAACAACAAAATAAGTATCATGAAGATAAATATCAACTCCAACAGAAGCTACAATAAGCCCAGTAAGTCCTCCAATTATGAAAGTAATAAATGTACCAACTGTCCAAAGCATTGGTGTTTTAAAATCAATCGAAGCTTTGTACATAGTTGCAATCCAGTCAAAAAACTTAACACCAGTAGGAACTGCAACAAAAAAAGTTAGAGCAGAAAAAATTAATTTTATCATCTCTGATTCACCAGAAGTATACATATGATGCCCCCAAACCAAGTAACCAACGCCCGCAATCATTGCACTTGAAATTGCAATAGCATGGTAACCAAAAATAGGCTTTCTACAGAATGTTGGAACTATTTCAGAAGCAATACCAAAAGCAGGAAGTATCATAAGATAAACGGCCGGGTGTGAATAAATCCAGAACATATGCTCTAAAAGAACAGGGTCTCCACCTTTGGTAGGGTCAAAAATACCAATTCCAAATGTCCGTTCAAGTATGACCATAATTAAGGAAATTCCTACAACAGGAGTTGCTAAGATTTGTATCCATGAAGTAGCGTAAAGGCTCCAAACAAAAAGAGGCATTTTGAAAAACCCCATTCCTGGAGCTCTGAGTCTATGAATTGTTACAACAAAGTTTATGCCTGTTAAAATAGAGGCAAAACCAAGTATAAAAGCTGCACTTAATGCCCAAATGACATTTGTATCTGTTTTTATGCTGTAAGGTGCATAAAAAGTCCAACCAGTATCGGCAAATCCATCTCCTATAAACAAAGATGTAACTGCTAAGAGAGCTCCTAGCATATATAGCCACCATGAAAGTAGATTTATCTTTGGAAAAGATACATCTCTTGCACCAAGTTGCAGAGGTAGCAAAAAGTTGCCTAACACCGCAGGAATACCAGGAATGATAAATAAAAATATCATGATTACACCATGAAGTGTAAAAGCTTGATTATAAGTATCTGGGTCTATAAAATCTTGACCTGGACTAAACAGTTCTAAACGCATTACCAAAGCAGTTGAAACTGCTACAGCAAAAAATGCAAACATAACAAATAGATATAATAAAGCTATACGCTTATGGTCTATACTAAATATCCATTGTAATATTTTATTTTTATGATGCCCAAATACTGTATGAGTTTCATCATAAAAACTTTTGTGAACATTACTCATTGTAATTATCTCCTTTTTTTCTTTTTTTTCCACTAATTAGCATGTACATAAAAAAAACAAAAATAAACGTCAAAATAATAGTGGCTAGTATTTTATTTGTTGCTAAGACATATTTGCTATTTTCAGGGTCAAATGAAAAACAGTATGATAATGCTCTAGTTATTGTGGGTCTTACTGTTCCTTCAGAAGCTTCTAAAAGAGCCATTTTTAAGTCAAATGATAGATATTTTATGCCACTTAGGTATCTAGTTATTTTTCCATTGGGAGACAGAACAACTAATCCAGCAGGGTGTATATAATCTACTAAACCTTGTTTATTAATGATTTTTTTATATTCATATCCTAGAGATTGTGTTAAAGTGTCTATTGTTTTTTGATTGTTTGTAACTAGAAAGTTCCATGCATTGTGATCAAAATCTTTTCTGATAACATTAATGTGGTTATTTTTGAAGTTTTTTGCATCTTTTGGTGTATCTGTTTTTACAAAACTAATAGTTAAAGCTTTGTAATCCTTACCTTCTGTGAGTTCCATTCTATCAATAGTACGTGTAATACCATCAATTTGAGGACCACAAACACCAGGACAGTTAAAATAGTTTACAGATATGACGGTTGGTTTATTACTCATAAATTCACCTAAAGTTTTTGTCATACCATTTTCGTCAGTAAATACCAAATCTAGAGAAACAAAATTACCAAGTTTTTCATAAGTTCCTATTTTATCGTTACTTGCATTAGCACTAGACATTAGTACAGTAGTAAGCAGAATTAAAAAAAGTTTTTTCACAACAGCACCTTATCTTTATTATTTATTAAAATGACACATTTTTTACATATTTCATGATAACAGATAAAGTGTAATCAGAAGATAAAGAATATAACTAGTTGAATTCATTTATGGAGTTAGTGTTCTTATATGATATATATATAATTATTATAATTTATAGAATTGATTTCTATCAATTTTATATCTTATTTTCCTGGTTTATAGGAAAAATGTATATAAGATGAAAATTATCTTATATACATTTTTTATATGAAAAGCTTTAAAACAAAAATAATTTGTTTAATCAAGACTTTTTATTACATTAAAAATATCACTTATTTTTTCCAAATGTTTTAGTTTGTGTAAGAGTTTTCCATCTTTGTCCATAATGTAAACAAAAGAGGTATGAGCAACAGAGTAGTTCATCTT
Source organism: Sulfurospirillum sp. (assembly GCA_016744795.1). Classification (GTDB taxonomy): domain Bacteria; phylum Campylobacterota; class Campylobacteria; order Campylobacterales; family Sulfurospirillaceae; genus Sulfurospirillum_A. The sequence continues at coordinate 75,924 of JADGDR010000010.1, read as the reverse complement.
AGAGTCTTTTAAATACTCTTTTGCATAATAAGTTCCATAGTTGGAACTTATAGATTTTAGGTATTTTTCATTTGCTGTTAATCCTATGGCACCTTTATAAAAATAATTTGCATACTCTTTTAATTCTTTTACTTTATCTCTATCAGGGTCAACGCTTACAAAAATAAGTTGAAACATATCAGCTTTGTTTTTTGGTAGTTTTTTTAGAGCTGAGGCAACTATACTAAGGGTAGTAGGGCAAATATCTGGGCAGTACATGTACCCATAGTATATAATTTTATATTTACCATCATAATTGCTAAGAGATATTTTCCCATTTATGGAATTCATGGTAAATGCGTACTGTTTTATCTCTTTTTGATTTTGTATATATGGAACTACTAAAAAAATACCTAAAGACAATAGTATTAAAGAAGTTACAAAAAGAGATAATTTTTTTTTCATTACTTGTGTTTCATACCCATCATAACTGATTTTACTGGTATATTAGTAATTTTTAGTGAAGTTTTATCTGAAAAATTAAGAGTGATATAATCAACAGTATCATTTGGTTTTATCTTCTTAATTAATCCAAAAAGCATTACATGTAAACCACCAGGTTTTAATTCTACTGTAGAGTTTGCAGGTATTTTAATCTCTTTGACTTGTTGCATTTTCATCATACCATTACTCATACCATTACTCATAGTATGCTCATGCAGCTCTACGTTCTTAGCTATGTTTGAATTTGCACTCAAAAGAGAGATGGTTTTGTCACTATTATTGGTGATTTTCATAAACGAAGCACTATTTTGGACATTGGGTGGGACTGCTCTGACATATGCATCAGAAATAACTATATCATTTGCAAATATAGTGGATGTAAATAATAAAGCAATAAAAAAGAAATTTTTTAACATTTTAGACTCCTAGTTTTTTAGAATTCTATCTTTGTATATGTTACATAAATGTTAATTGTTTTTTTGGATTATAATTTTAAGAAATAAGAATGGTGGGTTCTGGGCGACTCGAACGCCCGACCGCTCGGTTATGAGCCGAGAGCTCTAACCAACTGAGCTAAGAACCCCCACTAGTTAGATAAGTAGTATTTCATCTCAAAAATTGTCTACTACAATGACAACACAAACATCTAAGCTAGATGCCTATCCGTTTTTGAGAGTGACATTCTATCCACTTATGTATTAAAATAAAATAAAAGTAGAACTAAATATTGTATTTTACTGATTTATATGTTCTATCGAATCTAAAAGTGAGTAAATTTTCTAAAATTCCAAAAAATATCATAAAGGTTATAAAACTACTACCCCCATAACTAAAAAAGGGCAAAGGTACTCCTACTACAGGAGCAAGACCTATGGTCATGGAAATATTTACCCCCATATAAACAAAAATTAGAAGAGCAATACCGCTAGTCATAACCTGTCCAAAATAATCTTTGCGAAATTTAAAATTCAGCGTTATTAGATGAAGAATAAGTAAAGCATAAATACCAATGAGTCCCAAAGCTCCCCAAAAACCAAATCTTTCAACATGATAAGCAAATATAAAATCACTTGTTGCAATTGGTAAAAATTTGAAATGTGTTTGTGTAGCTTCTTCTTTTTCTTTTCCATTAAGTCCACCACTTCCTATTGCAATGATGGATTGTCTTACGTGATAACTAGGTTTTTCAGATATAAAATCAGTGATACGCTTTTTTTGATAATCGTGCAAAGAGTTATATAAAAATGGACCACTTACAGCAAGAACAATAAAAATTGTAATCCAAATCTTCTTATTAACCCCTATAACAAATAGTATGCCATATCCAACTATAAGAAGTACCATGGCAGTTCCTAAATCTGGCTCTTTTGCTATAAGCAAAAAGGGCAAAAGTATATAAAAACTTAGTTTTATAAAAGATTTCCAGTCATAACCTTCATCTTCTGGAGGATTATGTTTGATAAGATATGCCATCATAAGAACAAAAGCTGGTTTTAATATTTCTGAAGGTTGGATTGTAAAGTGAACAAATGGAATCTCAAGCCACCTTCTTGCTCCTAGTTTTGATATGCCAAAAAAATCAACACTTACAAGTAGAAATATAGTAAGCCAAAAAAACATAGGTATTAACCACTCTATTTTTCTAATTGGAATAAGGAAGAAAAATAAGAAAGCGAGAAAACCAACTGTGAAATACACCATTTGTTTGTTTGCAAGTATGGTATTTGCTTCATTAATTAGGTAAAATGAGAGTCCTATAATGGGTAGAACCAAAATAGGAAGCAAAAAATCAAAATGTGTAAATATACGTCTATCTATTTGTAACAAGAAAAAGCCTAATATGTTAGATAGAGTATTATACAAAAAAGAGAGTTAAATGACCTTTACATGTAAAAAATCTGGAAGATTAGACGCGATTATGAGCAAAGAGCTTTGTCTTCCAAGAAATCAGATAGAACAGTTGATAAAACAAATTGGTGTTAAAGTAGGCACTAAAGATGTAAAAAAATGTAGTTTTAAATTAAAAGTAGAAGATATTATTGAGTATGATTTTGTTCAAGCAGTAAAAGAAAAAGAAAATTATGAAGTTGATTTTGATATTGAGGTACTTTATGAAGACGAGGATATATTAGTTATAAATAAACCGCCATTTCTAACTGTTCACCCAGCTCCAAGCGTAAAAGAAGCTACTGTCGTTGATTGGTTAATAAAACGTGGCATTTCACTTTCGACAATAAGCGGAGATGAAAGACATGGAATAGTTCATAGAATAGATAGGGGCACAAGTGGTGCTTTAGTTATAGCAAAGAATAATAAAGCACACTTAGGATTATCTTCACAGCTTGTTGATAAAAGTATGGGGAGATATTATTTAGCAATGATTGATGTGCCTTTGAAAGAAGATACTATAGTAGATAAACCAATAGGAAGAAATAGAAATAACAGACTGAAAATGGATGTTGTTGCTGGTGGTCGTAAATCAAAAAGTGCATTTTGTAAGTTAATTCTTGGAAAAGATGAGAAAAAAGAGCTTATAAGTGCAAAGCTTTTTACGGGAAGAACTCACCAAATTAGAGTCCATCTAAATAGTTTATCAAGGCATGTTTTGGGTGATGATTTATACGGTTTTAAGAGCCAAAATAGTAAAATAGCAAGAGTTATGTTACACGCATATATACTATACTTACAACATCCAACAACTGGAGAGTTTATGCAAGTCATAGCCCCACCATTTGAGGATTTTGAAAATATACTAAAAAAACACTTTAATAAGGACGAAATAGATGAAAAAATGGATAGCTCTTATATCATTAAGCGTTTTAGTACTTTTTGTTAGTGGATGTACAAATAATCCACAACCACCAAAAAAACCTGTTATTGATCAAACACTACCAAAACTAACAGAAATTAAGTTTTTGTCAGAAGTTACAGAGGTTGGTTTTGAATGGAAACCTAGTTTTGATGAGAGAGTAAATGGATACTATGTTTACCGTTCAAATCCAAAAGTTCAAAATGGAAGATTACAGAGAATAGCAACTATAAAAGATAAATATAGTTCTCATTTTGTTGATACTGGTTTAAAACCTGAAGCACAGTACTATTATCGTTTTTCAACATATTCAAAAAACAAAAGGGAATCAGTAGCTAGTGATACTATAAGTGTTAATACAGCTCCACTTATAAAATCAGTGGTATATATAAAAGCAATTACAGGGTTACCTAATAGAGTGAAGCTTATATGGAGACCTCATACATCTCAAAGAGTAGCTTCATATATTATAGAAAGAAATGAGTTTACATCAACAACTTGGAAGCGTTTAGCAAAGGTAAAAGGTAGGCTAAATGCAGAGTATATTGATGCTGGGTTAGAAGAAAATCATGTTTTTAGATATAGAGTAAAAGTAGAGACTTATGATGGATTAATTTCACAACCAAGTAAGATTGTTGAAGCTGGAACAAAACCATTACCAATAGAGATAAAAAAACTCAATGCAACTACCAATATTCCTAAAAAGATAGTTTTAAGTTGGGATGCTTCTGTTGAAAAAGATTTTTCATACTATAAAGTCTATAGAGCTATAAATCCAATGCTTTTTTATAGCTATGTTGCAAAAACACAAGATATTAAATATGAAGATTTGATAAATGCAAATGGAAAATCTTACTACTATTTTGTAACAACAGTTGATAAAGATGGATTAGAGTCTCCACGACAAAAAAATGAAGTTACAGGAAGTTCTTTGGCTATTCCTGCTTCAGTTTATATTACATCATCAAATCATGATGGAAGAAGTATCAATATTACTTGGGATAGTTTAGATAAAAGAGCTGTAAAGTATAGTGTTATCAAAGAATACAAAGGCAAAAAGAAAATTTTTACTGGAATCCAAGGCAAGAGTTTTAATGATGAAGATGTTCTGCGAGGTATAGAGTATAAATATAATGTTGTAGCTATAGATAAGTATGGTTTAGCATCAAAAAAATCAGAAAATACAATCATAGAAATGCCTAAGGAATAATTCAATAAATGCCAAATTTTCACACAAAAGAATTTAAAGAACCATCATACCCATCGTTATATGGCAAGAGTGAGTTTGAGTTTGTAGCCTTTTCACAAAGAGGTGAAAGACTAGTTATGAGCCATACCCAAAACTGTGATATGCTTTTAAAAATCAACAAAAATGAAAAAGGTTATCTTATTAAAAGTGATAAGATAACACGACCATCTCAAGTTGCCATTTTACAACAAGCGTTGAAAGACTATAGAGATTTGAGTAAAACTAAAACTATAAACTCAAATATAGATTCAAAAAAAGAAAAAAGTTTAAAAGTATCCCCTTATCTCAAAGGTATGGAATATTTTGCAGACGAGTTTAAAAGTAATAAAGATATCTTGGTTGAGGTTGGTTTTGGAAGTGGGAGACACTTACTTCATCAAGCAAAGAAAAATCCAGACAAAATAGTTATAGGACTTGAAATTCACAAGCCTTCAATCGAACAAGTACTAAAGCAGTGTGAACTCCAAGGTATACAAAATATCTTGATAGTTGATTATGATGCAAGAACATTTTTAGAGTTTTTAAGTTCAAATAGTGTTTCTCAAATATTTGTTCATTTTCCAGTTCCTTGGGATAAAAAACCACATCGTAGAGTTATTAGTGAAAGGTTTATTGATGAGTCAAAAAGAGCATTGAAGTTTGGTGGTACATTGGAGCTTAGAACTGATAGTGACAATTACTTTGAGTACTCTTTTAGTGAGTTTATAAAACAGAAAAAAATAGAGCTACATGTAAACAAAAATAGAGATTTAGAGATAAGTAGCAAGTATGAAGATCGGTGGAAAAGACAAGAGAAAGATATTTATGATATTACTATGATAAACCAAGAATATTCTGAAGAAATATCTAGTGTAGGAAGATTGAAATTTGATAAAAAGGTGGATTTTAAAGAGGTAAAAAATAGGTTTAAAGAGGTTACATTACGAGGAGATGGTTTTTTTGCTCATATAGAAGAAATTTATGAGATAAACGAAGATGAAGGATTTTTAAGGGTCTCATATGGAGCGAGTCAAAGAAATGAACATAGTTATGTTTTTATTAAAAAAGATGATGTAACATACCTTCCCAATAATGTTTTAGCAACTAAAGATAATCAAAAAGCACATGAACTTATAAAAGAGTATATATGGAACACGTGATAAACGCTGAGAATTTAACTTTGGCTTATGGTCGAGACGAACCTATTATAACGGAAGCCAATATGGAGGTAAACCCAAATGAGTTTGTTTTTATAACTGGGAAAAGTGGTAGTGGCAAATCAACAATATTAAAGTCAATGTATGGTGAATTAGCACCTCAAAAAGGTAATTTGAATGTTTGTGGAGTAAGTATAAAAAATATAAGTACCCCAAAATTGAATCTTCTAAGACGTTATCTTGGTATAGTTTTTCAAGATTATAGACTTATTAATGATTGGACAGTAGAAAAAAATGTTATGTTACCTCTTTTAATAGGAGGGTTTTCTAAAGGAGTATGTGTTAAACAAGCACAAAAACTTTTAAAGCACGTTAAACTTTTACACAAGGCAGATAAATATCCACTTGAACTTAGTGGAGGAGAACAGCAGCGCGTGGCTATGGCAAGAGCATTGGCACATAATCCTGTTATGATACTTGCAGATGAGCCAACAGGTAATTTAGACGAATATTCAAGTGAAGTTATATGGGATTTACTTAAAAATGCGAAAGAGCATCTAGGAACTACGGTTGTAGTGGTAACTCATCATATCCCTTCTACTTTGGGTATTGATTATAAACATTTTTTCTTGGAAAGTGGGGTTGTTTATGAAGTCTCTTAAAAATCATTTTTCAGTTATACTTCCTCTTTTTGTTCTTCTCTTTTCTTTGCAATTCACTTTTTTAACTAACAAAATTGTTGATAACTATTCAAAAAAATTAACACAAGATTACTCAATAGTTGTAGTTGCCCCTAAATCAATTTCACAAGCAGTTGTAAAAAGTAGAGTAAGTGGCATAAAATCGATTGAAGAGATAAGTTCTAAAAAAATACTAGATAGACTAAAAGGTAATATTTCTTCAAAAAATATTTCACTTTTGAAAATAGCTTTACCAAAGTTTTATTCTATGAAACTAGAATCGTTTCCTAGTGCAAAAGAGATTGAACGTATAAAAAACAAATTACTTGCTAGTGATCTTGTAATAAAAGTAGAGACTTTTTCAAAAACACATAACAAAATCTATATGATGTTTCAGGCACTAAAAAATACTGCATTTGTGTTTTCTATTTTTATATTGATTATTTCAGTTTTATTGATGTTTAAGCAGATGAGAATTTGGTTATTAGAACATAGAGATAGAATGTCAATAATGACTCTTTTTGGTGCACAATTTTGGATGAAAAGTGCAGTCTTGTATAGACTTGTAGTAGTAGATTCATTTATAAGTACAGGACTTGTTGCAGTTGTATATTTGACTTTTCCTAAATTAGAGATAATAGAAACTTTTTCAAGAAGTATGAGCATTACCATGCCTGAGTTTGATATACTCAAAGATACTTCTGTTTTGCTTGGTGCTTCACTCGTTTTTTCACTTTTTATTGTTTCTATCGTTATTAGAAAGATGAACAGAGAATGAGGATCTTACTTTTTATTTTTATTTTACATTTAACTCTTTTTGCTGCGATTAGTGTTGAAACTAAAATTGTAAAAAATCAAAAATATTTAAAGTCAAAAAGTAAAGTTGAGAGAAGTATAAACCGCAAATTAAATGATGTTGCTAAAGATATTTTGAAAGTGCAAAAAAAATTAAAGAGTGTAAATTCTCAGATAGAATATTTAGGTAAAAATATCGCAAAAAATGAAAATGTAGTAAAAGATAAAGAGATAAATTTAAAAGATTTAGCAACACAAAATATAAAGCTAATAAGAAATAAAAAGTCTTTAGAGCAAAAAATAGTGAAAATAATAGCAAATGATTTTGCATTTTATCTTATATCAGGCAAAGATTATCAAGATTCAAGTGAAAATATTTTAGTAGAGGAAGCTGTTGATAAGATAGGAATAATCATGCAAAAGGAGTTTTCTAAACTATCACGTGATTATGACAGAATTAATAAAAAAATAGATGTTCAAAATACTCAAATAAAAGATATAAAAGAATCTATTGAAAAATTAAAAGGCAAAAAACTAAAGTATTCAGGTTTAAAAAAATCAAAAGTAAAAAGTATAAAAAAATTAAATTACCAAAAAGTTACATATAAGAAAAGACTCATGAGTATTGCAAAAGAGAGAAATGAACTCAGAGCCACTCTTAGGAAACTAAAAATTATTAAAGAAAAAGAAGACCAAGCTGAGAAAAGAAAAAGACTTGCTGCTATTAAAAAAGCACAAGGTGATTCTCAAGTTAATGGTAAAATGACAGTTAGACAAATAGGTTCATCTTATCAAAATAGTAGGGTTAAAAAATATAGAGGTAAAAAAACCATAGCACCATTAGCTAGTTTTAGTATAAAAAGAAAGTTTGGAAGATACGTAGATCCAATATATAAAATTAAAATCTTTAATGAATCAGTTATATTGACATCAAAAATAAAAAATGCAAAAGTCAAAAATGTCTTAAATGGAAAAGTTGTTTATGCAAAAAATACAGCAGTTTTAGATAGGGTTGTAATAGTAGAAAATAGTTATGGAATACATACAATATATGCACATCTTTCAAAGATAGCACCTACAATAAAAGTGGGTAAAAAAATAAAAAAAGGTTATGTACTTGGTAGAGTTGAAGATGACCTCTCTTTTGAAGTAACACAAAAGAGTTATCATATAAATCCTTTGGAATTGATAAGGTATTAAGCTATATTTTAGTATAATCCGCCAATTTTGGCTACAAAGAAATAAAAGGTAAATTATGGCAAATAAAAGAGTATTAGTTAAGTTTTCAGGTGAAGCATTAGCCGGTGAGAATGGTTTTGGTATAGATACATCAATATTGAAATTTATTGCAGATGAGATTAAAACATTGATAAATAGTGGAATTGAAGTTGGTATCGTTATTGGTGGTGGTAATATAATTCGTGGTGTAAGTGCTGCAAAAGATGGAATTATTAAAAGAACAAGTGGTGATTATATGGGAATGCTTTCAACTGTTATAAATTCAGTTGCTATGCAAGAAGCATTAGAGCATGTTGGTATGGAAGTAAGAGTTCAAAGTGCTATTAAAATGGAAGCAATTTGTGAGACTTTTATAGTAAGACGAGCACAGCGTCATTTAGAAAAAGGAAGAATTGTAATTTTTGCCGCAGGAACAGGTAATCCATATTTTACAACAGATACCGCAGCAACTCTAAGAGCTATTGAAATTGGTTCTGATATGATTATAAAAGCAACTAAAGTAGACGGTGTATACGATAAAGACCCAAAGAAATTTTTAGATGCAACAAAATTAAATGAACTTACCTATGATAGAGCTATGAGTGACCAGATAAAAGTTATGGATGATACAGCTATTGCTTTAGCAAAAGACAACAATCTTCCGATAGTAGTTTGTAACATGTTTGTAAAAAACAACCTTTTAGAGATAATAAATGGTGATTATACAAAGTGCTCAATAGTTAAAAAAAACAATTAAATATAAAAGGAATAATAAAATGAGAACAGAAAAAATAACAGCAAAAGCTTTAAAATTTGTGAATGATGATAGATATAAATTAGCTCTATTAGTAGCAAAACGTGCTGAACAGCTAGCAAATGGTGCTGAACCATTAGTAAAAAGAGAAGATGCTAATAGTAAGTTCACTGATATAGCTCTTTTAGAAGTAGCAGAGGGTAAAGTGTCTATTGAATCTTTTCTAGACATAGAAGATTAAGAGTCATTAAAATATGGATAGGTTAGTAGAGCGTGTAAAATTATGTAAAAATGTCAATGATGCAATTGAGCTTCTATATGAATTTATCCCAAAAAGTAAGCATATAGAAAAAGCGCTTTTTTTTACTCAAAATAAGCATGATGGTCAGTTTAGAAAGAGTGGAGAAGTATATGCTATCCATCCTATTTTAGTTTCTGTATTTGTAGCTTATTTGGGTGGAGATGAAGATATGATTATATCTGGTCTTTTGCATGATGTTATAGAAGATACATGTTGTTCATCAAAAGAAGTTTCTGCAGAATTCAATGATGAAGTAGCTCATTTGGTTGAAGGTTTAACCAAGATTATGGAAATCCGTGGAAGTGAGCTAATTCCTTCAAATTCTAATGAAAAGATAATATCTTCAGCACTCTCTTTTAGAAAAATGCTTTTAGCCTCTACTAATGATATAAGAGTTTTGGTTATAAAACTTTGTGATAGACTTCACAATATGCTTACACTTGAATCTTTAAGTCCAGTAAAACAAAAAAGAATTAGTGAAGAAACAGTTGTAGTATATGGGCCAATTGCACATAGACTTGGTATTTCTTCTATTAAAAACCAGTTAGAAGATTTGAGTTTTCGTTATGTACTTCCTAGCGAATACAAAAAGATAGATGATTATATACAAGAACATTCACAACAACTGCAACTTAGATTAAACCATTTTACATCTGAGACAAAAACCCTTATGTTAAAAAATGGTTTTATAGAAAATGATTTTGATATAGAAAGACGTGTAAAACATTACTACTCTATTTACTTAAAAATGCAGAGAAAAGGTATCTCAATTGAAGAGGTTCTTGATATGCTTGCTATTCGAGTTTTGGTAAATGAACCTATTGATTGTTATCGCGCACTTGGAATAATTCATCAAAATTTTAACCCACTTATTTCAAGATTTAAAGACTATATAGCTATACCAAAAGAGAATGGTTATCAAACTATACACACAACAGTTTTTGATAACAAATCTATCATTGAATCACAAATAAGAACAAAAGATATGCATAAAACTGCTGAGTTTGGAGTAGCTGCTCACTGGAAATACAAAAGTGGTGGATTAAATCCAAAACTAGAGTGGTTAAATGATTTTAAAGCTCAAGATGAAGCAAGCGAAAATATCGAAGAGTTTTATGAAATAGCAAAAGATAACTTATATAGTGAAGATATAGCTGTTTTTTCTCCAAAAGGAGATATTTTTACACTTCCTCGTGGCGCAACTGTTTTAGATTTTGCTTATGAAGTTCATACCGAAGTTGGAGCTTACGCAAAAGAAGCTTATGTAAATAAACAAAAAACTCCATTTTTAACTGAGCTTAAAAATGGTGATATTGTAAGAATTATTACTTCAAAAGAGCCTCGTTTTAGATGTAGTTGGGTAAATAGCGTAAAAACAGGAAAAGCTAGAAATGCTATAGCTGTTAACTGTCGCCAAAAAATGAAAGAAATAAATAACAAAATAGCTATAGATATACTTGTATCCGTTTTTAACGTAAGAGATAGAAAATTAAAACGTTGGTTAGAAAAAGAGAATATAGTAAATAAAGTATATAAGATAGCAACAGATTCTGTCTATTTTAAGAATATAGTAAATACTCTTAAAAAATATCCAAGAAGTGATAAAATTTTATTTCCATTTTTAAATATAAATAAATATAATATAAAAAAACAGAAGTTCGATAATATAGTAATTTATTCAAATCAAAATGTTTCAAATGTACTTTTTGACTATTGTTGTCATCCAAAACGTGGAGATGATATCATAGGTTTTAAAAAAGGACATAATGTTATGGTTCATCACAAGTTTTGTGAACGTGCTTCAATGTTGATGGAACAAAAAGATCAGATGATATTTGTGAAGTGGACAAGAGAAGCACCAGAAAGATATCGTTTGATTGTAGGGTTAGAAAACAAAAAGGGTTCTTTAGCCACTTTTTTACAATATTTGGCTAAAATGCAAATCAATCTTGTAACTATAGAGTTAGGTAAATCAGAAGAGGGTCATGCGGATTATTTTGAGATGATACTTGAATTGCCTGATAAAAATGTAGAATTGGCAAGAGAAAAATTAAAAGCAAGATATAAAATAGTAGATTTTGTATCTACAAATGATGTATATAAATAGAAAGAGAGAAAGATGATAATTGAAGCGATAAGTGAAATAAAGCGTGGAGTTGCTGAAATCATAGATATGGAGCGTGTAGAGCTACTTTTAAAAGGATACTTTGAAAATGGCAAGAATTTTTATATAAAAGCTGGATTTGATCCAACTGCTCCTGATCTTCACCTTGGACATACTGTCCTACTACAAAAAATGGCTGTTTTACAAAAATATGGTGCTATTGTACAGTTTCTTATAGGTGACTTTACTGGTATGATTGGCGATCCAACTGGAAAAAATGAGACAAGAAAAAAGCTTGATAAAGAGACAGTTTTAAAAAATGCTGAAAGTTATAAAGAACAAGTTTTTAAGATTTTAGACCCTGCAAAAACTGAAGTTATGTTTAATTCAGTTTGGTTAGAAAAGTTAGGAGCATCTGGCATAATAGAGCTTACAGCTACATTTAACGTAGCGCGTATGCTTGAGCGTGAAGATTTTGAAAAACGTTATAAATCTCAAACTCCTATATCAATAAGTGAGTTTTTATACCCACTTCTTCAAGGTTATGATAGCGTTGTTATGAATTGCGATATTGAGATGGGAGGAACTGATCAGAAGTTTAACCTTCTTATGGGTCGACAACTTCAACGTACGTATAATGTAGGAAAAGAACAGGCCGTTATTATGATGCCTCTTCTTGAAGGTCTTGATGGTGTAAATAAAATGAGCAAGTCTTTGAATAACTATATTGGTGTTACTGATAAACCTATTGATATATTTGGAAAAGTCTTAAGCATTAATGATGACTTGATGTGGAGATATTATGAACTTTTAAGTTCTCTAAGTCTTGATGAAATATCTACATGTAAAGATGATGTTCAAAGTGGAAAATTACATCCAAAAGTAGCAAAAGAGAATTTAGCATTGGAGTTAGTTACTAGATACCACAATGAAGAGTTAGCTTTAAAAGCAAAAGAAGAATTTAACAATGTTCATAAGAAAAATGAGCTACCATCAGATATTAAAGAGTTTACTCTTAAAGGTCCAATTTGGATTGCAAAAGCATTGGTTGAGTGTAAGATATCTCCATCAACTTCACAATCACGCCGTGATATAAAGCAAAGTGCAGTGAAATTAAATCAAGAAAAAGTGAGTGACGAGCAGTTACAGCTAGACCAAGGTGAGTATATACTTCAAATTGGGAAAAGAAAATTTGCTAAGTTAAAGGTAATCTAATGTCATTTAAACCATTGAAAATAGGTAAGTATACGATAAAACATCCGATAGTTCAAGGGGGTATGGGGCTTGGAATTAGTTGGGATAGATTAGCAGGAAATGTAAGTAAAGAGGGTGGACTTGGAGTTATAAGTTCTGTTGGAACTGGTTATTATCAAGATTGTAAATATAGTGCAAAAGATATTAACTCAAGGCCATTAAACTCAGAAAATTTTTACTCAACTAAGGGTCTTAAGGCAATTATAGACAATACAAGAAAAATAGCAAATGGAAATCCTGTAGCGGTGAATATACTCTACGCTAGTAATGATTATGAGAGAATGGCAAGAGATGCTTGTGCCGCTGGAATTGATATTATCATAACAGGTGCTGGACTTCCTACTAATATGCCTGAGTTTACACAAAATTATCCAGATGTTGCATTAGTTCCAATAGTATCATCTGCAAAAGCTCTAAAAATTATATGCAAAAGATGGACAAAAAGATATAACAGACTTCCAGATGCTATTGTAGTTGAAGGACCACTAAGTGGCGGACATCAAGGGTTTACTTACGAGCAGTGCAAACAAGATGAGTATAAGCTGGAAAATTTAATAAAACCGATAAAAGAAGAAATGAAAAATTGGGGAGAATTTCCTCTGATTGCAGCTGGTGGTGTTTGGGATAAAAATGATATGGAGCGTATGATGGCTCTTGGAGCTGATGGTGTTCAGATGGGAACACGTTTTATAGGTACTCATGAGTGTGATGCACACGAAAACTTTAAAGAAATTATATTGGGGGCAAAAAAAGAAGATATAAAACTTTTAAAATCTCCAGTTGGTTATCCTGCACGAGGAGTAAGAACAAATCTTATAGAACTTGTTGAAAAAAGAGAAGGACCAGCAATTAAATGTATAAGTAACTGTGTATCGCCCTGTAAAAGAGGAGTTGAAGCTAAAGCAGTTGGATATTGTATAGCTGATAGCCTCTCTGATGCATTTCTTGGAAGAAAAGAGACAGGATTATTCTTTACTGGTGCAAACGGATATAAACTCAATGAAATCATAAGTGTTAAAGAACTTATCAGTAAGTTGGTAAATGGCGAAAAATCTTAAGTTTTTATTTTTAATATTCATATTAGGTAGTACTCTTTTATATGCTACTGATTATACAAAAGAGTTACGCTCTTATGACAAAAAAATAGTAGCTTCCAATAATGATGAACTTTTAAGAGTTCATCATGCACTTAAAAGCATTTATATTCATGCTATTGTCAATAATGATAATAACTTAAAAAAAGAGTCTCTTAAACGCCTTATTAAAACTTCAAATATACTAAAGTTAGACTCATCTGGTTATAGTAAAGAGTTTGCAACTTTACAAAAAACTATGCCTAGAAAAAAGCCCATAATTAAAAAATATACTCCTAAAAAAAAGAAAATAACTGTAAAAAAAGTTAGTAAACATAATAAGTACTTAGCAAATTTGAAATCAATTTCAAATATTGGAAATAGATTAATACTTGTTTTTGATAAAAAATTAACTAGCAAAGATATTAAATCTTTTCAATTAAAAAGTAAAAATAGTTTTAGAGAGGTTTTTGATATAAAAGCTGTTATTCCTTTCAGTCCTAATATAAAAGTTCCAGAGGCATTGTCGGATTTGAGAATAGCTCAATATAATAATAAAACTCTAAGAATTGTTTTTCAAAGAGATACTATTTTGAAATCAAATATAATTGTAAAAGGTAATAATGTGGAGTTATATTATGGAGCTAATAAAAAGAGCAAGAAAAAAATAAAGATACAAAAAAGCTATGAACAATTTACAAAATCGTTAGCATCAAGCAAAATAATAGTTATTGATGCTGGGCATGGTGGAAAAGATGCGGGGGCAATAGGAAGCAGAACAAAATATGAAAAACATGTAGTTCTGCAGATTGCTTTGCGTATTGGAAAAGTATTACAAAAAAGAGGTTATAGAGTTTATTACACAAGGACAAAAGATAAGTTTATAAAACTAAGAGAAAGAACAAAATATGCTAACAGAAAAAGGGCTGATCTTTTCTTATCTATACATGCAAATGCCTCAAGAAAAAAATCATTTCATGGTGTTGAAACATTTTTTCTTTCACCTGCAAGAAGTAAACGAAGTAAAAATGTTGCAGCACTTGAGAATAAATCAGATATTCAAGAGATGGATTATTTTTCAAAACAGACTTTTTTGAATGTTTTTAACAGAGAAAAAATCATATCGGCTAATAAACTTGCACTAGATGTTCAACAAGGAATGCTAAATCGCTTAAAGAGTAAATATAGAGGCATAAGAGATGGGGGAGTAAGAGAAGCACCTTTTTGGGTTCTTGTTGGTGCTCAGATGCCTGCGATTTTAATAGAAACAGGTTATATATCAAATGCAACTGAGAGAAAAAGAATTTTTAACTCTCATTATCAAAATCTCATTGCACATGGAATTGCCGATGGAATAGATAGTTATTTTATGAAGAATGGGTATTAATAAACTGATTCATCTGTTTAACTACATCTTTAATATTTTCTTCACCACTGATTTTATGTAATTTACTTTTAGAGTTATAGAAATCTTGTATACTTTTTAAAGGTTCAGTATAGACTTTCATTCGGTTATTGAAAACTTCTATATTATCATCTGCTCCACGATTACGTCCAAGTACACGGTTCATTGCAGTTTCTTTGCTAACAACCACTTCTATAACCGATTTTAAAGTTATGTTTTTTTCATTTTTTAGAATAGAATCAAGTCCCATCATTTGCTCAAAACTTCTAGGATAACCATCTATAAGTATGGTGTTACATGTAGAGTTGTTGATAGCTTTAGTAATAGTATCTAGTGCAACTTCAACAGGGACAAGTTCACCTGCACTCATACGTTTGTTTATAATAAGTCCTAGTTTACTTCCGCTTTTTATTTCAGAACGAAGTAGCTCACCAGTTGAATAGTGAGCTATATTTTCGTTTTGTTCTGCGATTATCTCAGCATCTGTAGTTTTTCCACTTCCAGGAGCTCCGATGATTAAGAATAAACTTTTCATTATGTCTTAGGTTTTTCTCTAAGTCTAATTCCTAAATCTTTTAATTGATCGTTATCAACAGGACTTGGAGCTTTAGTTAAAAGACATTGAGCTTTTTGTGTTTTTGGAAATGCTATAACATCACGAATAGATTCTGAACCAGTCAATAGCATTATAAGACGGTCAAGTCCCATTGCAAGTCCACCATGAGGAGGTGCACCAAATTTTAAGGCATCTAGTAAGAATTCAAATTTTTCATTTGCTTCTTCTTCACTAATTCCAAGTAGTTCAAATACTTTTTCTTGCATCTCTTTTTTGTGTATTCTCATGCTTCCACCACCAAGTTCTGTTCCATTAAGAACTATATCATAAGCAATGCTTTCCATCTCATCAATAGGAGCATTTATATCTTTTGGTTGAGTAAAAGGATGATGAAGAGCTTTAACTCTACCATCAACAACTTCAAACATATCAAAATCAACAACCCATACAAATTCAAATTTATTAGCAGGAATAATATCCATAAGTTCTGCAAGATAAATTCTGAATCTTCCCATATAATCAAGCACTAGAGATTTTTCACCAGCACCAAAGAAAATTGCATCACCAATTTTAAGATCACTTACTCTAATGATTTCTTCTAAGTCAGCAGGACTAAAGAATTTCGTAAGAGGACCTTTTAGCCCATCTTCTTTCATTTGAAAATAACCAAGTCCACTGGCTCCAAATTTTCTTACATAATCTTCAAAACCTTTCATTTGACGTTTTGAAAAGATTTTGTCTCCATTAGGAACTTTTAAAGCTTTAATTCTATTTTTCTTTTTATCTTTAGCAATACCACTAAAAATTGCATTTTCACAATTTGCAAATATGTCAATTACGTCAACCATGCTAAGATCGTATCTTAAATCTGGTTTATCTGAACCATATTTTTCCATCGCATCTTTGTATCTGATTCTATTAAACGGAGTTTGAATTTCATGACCTGCTGCTTTAAACATATCTATAAGTAAATCTTCTGTTACTTTCATTATTTGTTCTTGGTCACAAAAACTCATTTCTAAATCTATTTGAGTGAATTCTGGTTGACGATCTGCTCTAAGGTCTTCATCTCTAAAACATTTTGCAATTTGAAAATATCTATCGAATCCTGAACACATAAGAAGTTGTTTAAAAAGTTGTGGAGATTGAGGAAGAGCAAAAAACTCTCCATTATGAACACGACTTGGAACAAGATAATCTCTAGCTCCTTCAGGTGTTGATTTTGTTAAAATTGGAGTTTCTACTTCTAAAAAATCTTGGCTATCAAGCAAGTTTCTTGCTGCAATTGTTACTTTACTTCTTAGTTTAAAAATTTCATAAGATTTTGTGTTTCTTAGATCTAAAAATCTATATTTTAGTCTTACATCTTCTCCAACTTTGTTATCACCTATTACAAATGGAACTGGCTCACTAGCATTTTCTACGATAAGCTTATCTACAATAATTTCTATTTTACCTGTTTCTAGTTTAGGGTTTTCAAGCCCTTCACCTCTTGCTCTTACTGTTCCTATTGCTCTTAAAACAAACTCATCTCTAACTTCATTTGCTTTTTCATGAGCTTGTTTACTATCAGCAGGGTCACATACAAGCTGAATTAATCCGCTTTTGTCACGAAGGTCTATAAATATAATTCCACCATGGTCTCTGTCGTTGTTACTCCAACCACAAAGTTCTACTTTTTCACCTATGTTTTTTTCACTTAAATCTGTGCAATAATGACTTCTCAAGGTATGTTCCTATTCATGTTTTTTATAAGGTAATTAGTATATCCAAACTTAATATAATCCCTACTTAATCAAATTCATAGTAGAATCTTATATGAAAATAACAGATACAAATGAAAAACTTAAACAGATTAAATGTGTAGGTTTAATGAGCAAACCAAACGATACAAATTTAATTTCTCATTATGAAGAGATAAAGCAGGCACTTTTAAAATATGAAGTAGAGCTTATTGTAGAGTCCAAAAGTGCAAAGTTACTTGGCTGTGATAGTGTTAGTTTTGAAGAGATGTGCCGAAGAAGTGATTTTCTTATTGCTTTGGGTGGCGATGGTACTCTTATCTCACTTTGTAGAAGAAGTTTTGAATATGAAAAGCCAATTCTTGGTATTTATGCAGGGAATCTTGGTTTTTTAACAGATATTAAATTTACAGAAATACAGAGTTTTATAGATAAAATTTTTAATGAAGACTACAGAATAGATACAAGAATGATGCTTGAAGTATCTTTGCATATAGATGGGGCAATACAAAATATTGTGGCTTTTAATGATATAGTTTTTTCAAGAACAAAACTTTCAGGGATGGCAAATATAGAAGCATATATAGATGGTGAACTTATAAATTCTTATTATGGTGATGGTTTGATAGTCTCAACGCCTACAGGTTCTACTGCCTACAATGTTTCTGCTGGTGGACCTGTTGTTTATCCTCTTACAAAAGCTCTTATTCTTACTCCTGTATGCCCTCATTCATTAACTCAGCGTCCTCTTGTTTTACCAGTAAATTTTGAAGTTGAGTTTAAAAGTTTAGATGAAGATACAGTAATTATAGTTGATGGACAAGATACTTACAAGATGATTGATTTTGATTATGTAAGTATTAAAATAGCTTCCAATGGAGCAAAACTAATTCACAGAGTAGATAGAAATTATTTTGAAGTTCTAAAAGAAAAATTACATTGGGGTCAAAAATGATTGAACGTCTACATGTAAAGAATCAGCTCTCTTTTAAAGAAGTAGATGTCTGTTTTAGTGAAGGACTTATTGCTTTTACTGGACCTAGTGGAGCAGGAAAATCCGTTTTTATGCAGGCTATTTTGTCTTTATTTGGACAAAGTGATACAAATGCTAGTAGCGTAGAAGCCCTAGTAACTGACAAAATAGACTTGGAAAAGTTTGGTTTACAAAGTGACGATATTAATATATTTAAATATACAAAAGATAAGTCAACAAGATACTTTATAAACACACAGAGTGTTTCAAAAAAGAGTATGGCAGAAATTGCAAATAGCTTTTTAAATTCACTTGCGGTAAGAGATAGTGATGAGTTTGAAAACGAAAGATTGATAGCTTTACTTGATGCGCTTATAGGCAAAAAAGAATCTTTACATGTAAAAGAAGTTTTTGAATTTGAAAAAGAGTTTTTAGAGTATAAAAAGATTAAAAATAGATTAGAAATCATAGAAGCAAAAGAGAGAAAAATAGAAGAGTTAAAAGAGTTTGCTCTATTTGAAATATCGAAGATAGATGATGTTGATCCAAAAATAGGTGAAGATGAAGAGCTTATGAATTTTAAACGCTCTTTGTCTAAAAAAGAGAAAATAGAAGAGAGCTTGGAAAAAGCAAATACGCTTTTAGATTTTGAGAGTAGTGTAAGTGAATTTTTGAATTTAACAGAAAAAAATAGTGGATTTTTTGATGAGTGCATGAATGAGCTTAGAGCGATAATGGAAGATGAAAGATATAGACTTAATACTTTAGAAGAACAAGATGTTGAAGCTCTTTTAGAAAGAATAGAAAAAATATCAGCTTTAAAGAGTCGATATGGTTCTATTGAAGAGATTTTAGATTATCGTGATAAAAAGAAAAAAGAGTTTGAAGAGTATGAAAACATAAGTTTTGAAAAGGCACAACTTGTCTCTACATGTAAAGAAAAATTGGATGTTTTAAAAGTAAAATCTAAGAGGCTTTCTAAAAAAAGAGTTGAATCTCTTAAAACATTAAATCAAAAAATAGATGCTTACTTAGAGATGTTATATATGCCAAAAGTAAATATAGTTATGAATGAAATTGAACTTTATGAAAAAGGATATGATTCTTTACATGTAGAGCTTGGCAGGGTTAATATAAAAAAAATAAGTTCTGGAGAGTACAATAGACTTCGTTTAGCTTTTATAGCAACTACTAGTGAATATTTTCTCAATGTTGGCGGTGTTCTTATCCTTGATGAAATTGATGCAAATCTGAGTGGAAAAGAGTCTATGAGTGTTGCTAAAGTATTAAAGATACTCTCTAAAAAGTATCAGATATTTGCTATATCTCATCAACCTCAACTCTCTTCTCAAGCAGACTCGCACTTTCTTGTAACAAAAGATAAAAATGGTAGTAAAGTAGAATTGCTAAATCAAGATGAGCGTATTATTGAGCTTGCTCGTATGGTAAGTGGAGAAGAAGTAAGTAGCGAAGCTACCATATTTGCTCAAAAACTTTTAAATATTATATAAATGTGATATAATAAAATGTAATAACAATTTTTCACTAAGTATAAAGCTTTAATGAAATGATTTGCTGGGTTTTGCTTATTAAGGAGGAGATAGTTAGCATGAAAGAATCCATAACAAAAAAGATATTTTCAAAAATACTTTTTCTTATACTTCCACTTCTTTTAATTGTTGGTTTTGGTTGGTTTTATAATCTTAAAATTGATACTCAAAACGATATAAAAAAACTTAAACAAAATTATATTGATGAACAAAAAAGAGTTATAAAAGACCATGTAGACATAGCTGTTAACTATACAAATACCATAAAAAATCTTAGGTATGGTAGAGTTAAAAACAGGATTAAACAGAGTGTTAATCAAGCTTATAAATTTATACAAAACAGTTATTATAAGTATAAAGATACAATGACAGAAGAAGAACTCAAAGACATAATCACAAATAGTTTGAGAAATGTTAAATTCTTGGATGGAAGAGGCTATTATTTCATCTCTGACATGCAAGGTGTTATTAAAATGCATGGTAATATAAAGAGCATTGAAAAGAAAAATAATGCTGAGTTGAAATATGCAGGTGCAACTGAAGTTCATAAAAAAATATTAAGACTTCTTTCTAAAAAAAATCAAGGTTTTGTAGAATATTATTGGGTAAAGTCTGGTGATTTTACAGATAAAGCATCAAAAAAGATTACTTATGTGATGTATTTTGAGCCGTATGATTGGTATATTGGTGGTGGAGACTACGTTGAAGATATAGAAAATATTTTTAAAGAGGATTTACTAAAAATAATTGGCAATATACGATTTGGAAAAGACGGCTATATTTTTATTCATGACTATGGAGGAACAAATCTTTTACATGTAGATAAAAAAATTTTAGGTAAAAATATAAATAAGTTAAAAGATAAAAATGGAGTACATTTTGTACAAGAACTTACAAAAATAGCTAAAGAAAATGTGGATGGGGGATATATTGAATATATAGCACATTTTAGGCCAGAAACAAAAAAACCTGCTAGAAAAATAGCCTTTGTAAAATCAATAAAAGAGTGGCAATGGGTAATAGGAAGTGGTTTTTACAAAGAAACTATTAGTAAAATTTTATTAGACAAAGAGAAAAGATTAAATAGTGAGCTTGTATATATAAGCTTTTTTTTAACTCTTATATTTTTATTTATTGGGTTGTACGTATTTTTTATGGCTAAAAAATTTAGAAAAGATATTGATAAAAGTTTTTATAAGTTTGAAAACTTTTTTGCAAAAGCAGCGGAAGAGAATGTTACATTAGATGTGAAAAATATGGAGTTTTTAGAGTTTGAAGTATTGGCTTCACATACTAACGAATTAGTAAGTAAAATAAAAGATTTGAATCAAAATTTAGAAGATAAAGTTCAAAAGAGAACAAAAGAGTTAAACAAAACAAATAAAAAGCTACAAAATACTGAAACACTTATGATGGAGAACAAGAAGATGGCTGCTCTTGGTGAATTAGTTGCTGGAATTTCTCATGAAATAAATACTCCTGTTGGGCTTAGTTTGACAGGGATAACTCATTTTTCTAATATAAATAAAAATTTAAAAAAACTATATGAGAGTGATAATTTGAGCCAAAATGAGTTTGAAGAGTTTATAAATGCTTCAAATGAATTAGCAGATACAATAACACTCAATCTTCAACGTGCAGCAGATATTATAAGAAGTTTTAAAACAGTAGCTGTTGATCAGACAAGTAAAGAAAAAAGAGAATTTAATCTAAAACAATATTTTGAAGAAATCTTAATTAGTTTGAGAAATAAAACTAAAAAAATGGATATTGATTTTTTAATTGATTGTGATGAAAAACTTGTTATAAACAGCAATCCAGGATCAATATCTCAAATTATAACAAATCTAGTAATGAACTCAATTATACATGGATTTGAAGATAGTAAAAAAGGAAGAATTTCAATAAGTGTAAAAGTAGAAGATTCTAAACTATATTTAGAATATAAAGATGATGGCAAAGGCATCTCTAAAGAGAGTTTAGATAAAATATTTGAACCATTTTTTACCACAAAAAAATCAAAAGGTGGAAGTGGACTTGGTTTGAATATAATTAAAAAAATCATTACACAGGAGCTCCATGGCACTATTTGTTGTATTAGTGATGAAGGGCAAGGAACTACGTTTTATATTAAAATACCAATTTAAAATTAGGCAATAAAATGGAAAAAATACTGATTGTAGAAGACAACAAAGCGTTATCAAAATTAATAGCAAAAAAAATAGCACAAAATATTGATTTTGAAGTAGATATTGCACATACTTTAAAAGAGGCACAAAACTTAGTAGGAAGTGGAAATGAATACTTTATCTCTCTTTTAGACTTAAATTTGCCAGATGCTCCAGATGGAGAAGTTGTAGATTATATTCTTTTAAAAAAAATTCCTTCTATCATTTTAACAGCAAATGTAGATAAAAAAACGAGAGATACTATACTAAAAAAAGATGTTATAGACTATGTTTATAAAGGTAATATGGATGATGTAAATTATATCTTCCAACTTATAGAGAGACTCTCTAAAAATAGAAATTACAAAGTGATGATTGTAGATGATTCAATAGTTATGAGAAATGAGATAAAACGATTATTAAAGCTTCAGATGTACAAAGTGTTTAGTGCGGCTCATGGTGAAGAAGCTTTAGTTTATATAAAAGATAATCCTGATATAAAACTTGTTTTGACTGATTATAATATGCCTGTTATAGATGGATTTGAACTTACAAAAACTCTTCGTGAAGAGTACTCTAAAATGCAGATGAGTATTATTGGAATTACTGCAAATAGTGATGAAATGGTATCTTCAAAGTTTTTAAAAATAGGGGCAAATGATTTTATAAATAAACCTTTTACAAAAGAAGAACTTGTTTGTAGAGTTAATAATGCAATTGAGTCTTTAGAGTATATAGAAACCATAAGCGATATGGCAAATACAGATTTTTTAACAGGAGCAAGGAATAGAAGAAGCTTTTTTAGAGAGTTAAATCTTTATATGGAAGAGTGCAAGAATAGTAGTGAAGAATTTGCAATTGCAATGATAGATATAGATAAGTTTAAAAATATTAATGACACCTATGGTCACGATGTAGGTGACATCGCAATAAAAGAGTTAGTTAGACTTATTACAGAGAGTATTAAAGGTTCTGATGAAGTTGCTAGATTTGGAGGAGAAGAGTTTTGTGTTCTTCTTAAAAATATAGATAAAAGTAGTGCAGTTGAAATTTTTGTACGTCTTAGACTAAAAATAGCAAAAAACATAATTACTGTTAATAATCATAAGATAAATTATACTGTCTCAACAGGAATAACCTTTAATTGTGATGAGGGAATAGAGGAGATGTTAAATCAAGCAGATATGGCTCTATATAACGCTAAAAATAGTGGACGTAATAGAGTCGAAATAACGGAGTAAAGTTGATAATAGATACACATGCTCATCTTGATGATGAGAGATATAATGAAGATTTAGATAATGTTTTAGCTAATGCTAAAAAAAATGGAGTTGAGGGAATTTTGATTCCTGGAGCAGATATAAATGACTTGAAAAAAGCTCAAGAGATTGCTCATTCAAATGAAAATATATATTTTGCAGCAGGAGTTCATCCTTATCATCATGAACAGTATGATGAGAAGATACTCACAGAGTTTTTAAAGGATGAAAAATGTATAGCTGTTGGAGAGTGTGGGCTTGATTACTATAGACTTCCAGACTCACAAGAAGATAAAAGAATAGAAAAAACAGCACAACAAGAAGTTTTTAAAGCACATATAAATTTAGCTAAAAGTGTTAATAAACCACTGATAGTTCATATTCGTGATGCAAATGATGATAGTAAAAGAGTTTTAATAGAAAATAGTGCAAAAGATGTTGGTGGAGTATTGCACTGTTATAATGCAAGTGAACATCTTTTGTCTTTGGCAGATGCTGGGTTTTACTTTGGTATAGGAGGTGTTTTAACTTTCAAAAATGCTAAAAATCTAGTTGATGTGTTAGCTAAAATTCCACTTGATAAACTAGTGGTTGAGACAGATGCCCCATATCTAACCCCACAGCCTTATAGAGGCAAAAGGAACGAACCTGCATATACAAAGTTTGTAGTAGAAAAAATTGCAGGTTTACTTAAAAAAGATGTAAAAGATATAGAAAATTTAACAACAAATAACGCTAAAAGGCTCTTTAAAGCATTTGCGAAGTGAAATTAAGGTAGTATAATTACTTTAAAGTAATTACAATGCTTAAGGGAGTTTGATGTTATTTAGAATTTTGTTATTACTCTTTGTATTAATACAGAGTGCAAGTGCTTTTTTAAGTACAGAAACAAATTATCAAGAACAAGCAAAGGTTCTTAAAACCCTTGATATAGATCCAACTTTTATGACTGATCTTCTTTTTATAACCATGAAAGAAGATACAGATAGATATAGAACAAAGCATTTTTTACGAGTTTTAGAGAATGGCAATAGATTTATACCAGTTTTAAGAAGTATGTTAAAAGAGGCAAATATTCCTGATGCTTTTTTATATCTTGCTATGGCGGAGTCAAATTTCGTGCCAAGAGCTTTTTCAAAAGCAAAAGCAGCTGGAATTTGGCAGTTTATGCCATATACTGGAAGAAAATTTGGACTTGAGATTAATCTATATGTTGATGAGAGACGTGATCCTGTAAAATCAACTGAAGCTGCTATTGAATTTCTAAAGTATCTTCATAAAAGGTTTGGAAAGTGGTATCTTGCGGCTATTGCATATAACTGTGGTGAAGGAAGAGTTGCTAAAGCTATAAGAAGAGCTGGTACGGATGACTTAGCTGTTTTACTAGATAAACATAAAAAATATATTCCAAGAGAGAGTAGAATTTATATAAGAAAAATAATGATGATGGAGAATCTCTCTAATAGTCAAGATTTCATTGTTGGACATGATGCTGGTTATTTGATGAATAGAGGAACTACACATACTTTTGCTAGAGTAGAAGTAAAAGGTGGAACAACATTAAGTAATATTGCTGATAGTATTGGCATGTCATATAAAGAGATAAAATCATATAATCCTCATCTTAGATATGGTTTTGTTCCTCCCACAAAAGGACTTTATCATATTTATATTCCGTATGGTAAACAGACGTTATTTGCTGAAAATTTTAATCCCAAAAAAGATAATGGACGATTTTATGTACATAAAATCAAAAAAGGAGATTCTCTTTATTCCATAGGAAAAAGGTATGGAGTATCATATAAGATAATCAAAGATTTTAATAGACTAAAATCAAATAATTTAAGAATAAATAAAAAGTTAGTGATACCAGTTTTAAAACCAAAAACAAGAAATTACACCATACGAACTGGTGATACAATAGGAAAAATTTCTAGAAAGTTTAACGTGACTATAAATACTATTATGAAAATAAACAATAAAAAAAGCTCAAGAATAGTAATAGGTGAAAGAATTGTTATACCGTATGTTTATTAGAAGTTCTATATTTTTATTAGTACTACTAGTTTTTAGTGGATGCTCTAGTCGTCAGTATGTTTACAGCGGGTCTAATAATCGTTCAACTGGGGATATAAGAAATTCAAGCAATATGCATAGAGCAACAATGCGACCTTATACTGTACTAGGCAAAAAATACTATCCTACAAAAGTGAGCATAAATGACTCTTTTAGTGGAATAGCAAGTTGGTATGGACCAAATTTTCATAATAAGTTAACATCAAATGGTGAGTACTACAATATGCATGCTATGACAGCAGCACATAAAACTTTACCTATGAATACTATGCTAAGAGTGACAAATCTTGAAAATGGTGCAAAAATAGTAGTAAGAGTAAACGATAGAGGACCTTTTGTAAAATCAAGAATTATAGATCTTTCAAATCAAGCAGCTCATAGAATTTATATGGTTAAAAAAGGAACAGCTCCGGTTCGCATAGAAGTCATAGGTTTCAATGGAGTTGTAGGAAGTTCTTTAGGAAGTACAAAAAGTGTGATCATGAACAACTATGCGGTACAAATTGGTGCTTTTAGAAACAAAGATGGAGCATATAAATATGCAAAAAAATATAAAGAAGTAAAGGGCAGATATCGTTCACGTGTAGTAACTGGATACAAAGAGGGAATTGCGTTATATAGAGTATTTTTGACAGGTTTTAAGAGTGAAGGTGAAGCAAGAGATTACAAATCAAGTGATGGGTTTAGTGGCTCATTTATAGTAAGAGAGTAAAATATGGTAAAGATAAATCGTAAAACAAAAGAGACAGATATCAGTGTTGAGTTAAAATTGTATGGCAGTGGTAAATCTAATATATCTACAGGAATTGGTTTTTTTGACCATATGTTAGAAGCTTTTTCAAAACACTCCTTAGTAGATTTAAATGTTAGATGTAAAGGGGATACTCATATAGATTTTCATCATAGTGTGGAAGATGTGGGTATTGTAATAGGAAAGACTTTAAAAGAGGCAATTTTTCCTATAGAAAATGTAGAGAGATATTCAAATGCAGTTGTTGTTATGGATGAAGCTGCTGTAGAGAGTAGTTTAGATTTGAGTAATCGTGCCTATCTTGTATATGATGTAAATCTAAATGGCAAAGTAGGTGAGTTTGATGTAGAACTTGCAGAAGAATTTTTTAGAGCAGTTGTAAGTAGTGCAGGATTGACTTTACATGTAGAGTGCAAACGTGGTAAAAATAAGCACCATATACTTGAAGCAGTTTTCAAATCATTTGCTGTTGCCCTTCGTCGCTCAATTACAAAAAATGATAGGGTGGGAATTCCTAGTACGAAGGGAATACTATGATAAAGCTTTTAGTATTTGATGTAGATGGCTGTTTAACTGATGGTAGTATCATTTATGGAAGTAACAATGATGAGTACAAAGCTTTTAATGTAAAAGATGGCTTAGCTATAGCTTCTTGGAATAGACTTGGACTAAAAAGTGCCATAATTACAGGCAGAAATTCAAAAGTAGTAGAGAGACGAGCATGTGAGCTTAATATTACTCATCTTCATCAAGGTATTAAAGATAAAAGAACACTTTTAGAAGAGATTTTAAAAAAAGAAAATTTGACTTGGGAAAATGTAGCTGCGATTGGCGATGATCTTAATGACTTTGCTATGCTTAAAAGTGTTGGATGGTCATTTACTCCCAACGATGGAGTAAGTTTAATAAAACAGAGTGTTAAAACTGTACTAAAAACAAATGGCGGTAAGGGAGCAGTAAGAGAGATGATAAATATCATAATAAAAAAAGAGGGTCTTGAAAAGGAGTTTTTAAAGCTTTGGCAGTAAAATTTTTATATTATTTCATCTTTGCTTTTGTATCAATTATGGTATTTTTGTTATATCAAAAACCTTATGTAGTAACTAACATCAGTAATGCTACAAATAAGCCAAATATTGAGATGATTGGAGTAACAAATTATTCTATCACAAAAGAGGGTATTTCTCATATAGTAACTGCAACAAAAGTTTTAAGATTTGCATCTTATGATGAGTTTTATGATATAAATGCTATACGTAAAAAAGATGATTATTTTTTAGATAATTTAAGAGCTGATAAGGGGAAATTGATAAAAGATGATTTGAAGTTTTTTGGTAATGTTCGTTATGAAAATAGTGATGATGTAAATTTTAAAACACAAAAGGCTGATTACAATTTAAAAACAAAAATATTTAAAACCGATGTTGACTTCATGCTGGAAGACAATAGAAGTATTACTTATGGAAGTTCATTGGTATATAAGACCATTGAAGGTAAAATATATGCTAATAATATTAAATCAAATATAGAGGAAGAAGAGAAGTGAAGATATTAATAATGCTACTTAGTTTAGTTGTTTTTTTAAGTGCGCAGACAGTAGAAGTAGTAGCAGATAAATTTTTTGCAGATGAAAAAAAACAGGTAACAGAGTTTAGTGGTAATGTTGTAGTAACAAAAGGAAAAGATAAATTAGTTGCTAAAAAATTAGTAATTACTTTTGATAAAAAGAAACAACCTCTAAAATATACAGCATCGGGAAATGCTACCATAGATATGACAATGAATGATAAAATCTATTTTGGTTCAGCACAAACTATGATTTATAATCCCATTAAAGATCAATATACACTTATTAAAAATGCTTTTTTACATGAGAAAGTGACGGATAAAAAAGTTTATGGAGACAAAATTTTTGTAAATCAAACAACTGGTCGGTATGAAGTCGAGAGTAATGGTAAAAAACCTGTAAAATTTATATTTAAAGTAGAAGAGAAAAAGAAAAAATGATAATTATAAAAGAAGCTAATTTCATAAAGTCTGCTGAGAAGATGGACCAAGTTTTAGATGAAGGTGTAAGTGAAGTAGCTTTTATTGGGCGTAGTAATGTTGGAAAGAGTTCTATCATAAATGCCTTAACTAAAAGAAACGGTTTAGCAAAAAGTTCGTCGACTCCTGGTAAAACTAGACTTATAAACTTTTTTGATATTAAATTTAAAAAAGACGAAGAAGATTTTAGTGCAAGATTA
This sequence comes from Sulfurospirillum sp., assembly GCA_016744795.1. Classification (GTDB taxonomy): domain Bacteria; phylum Campylobacterota; class Campylobacteria; order Campylobacterales; family Sulfurospirillaceae; genus Sulfurospirillum_A. The sequence goes on along the minus strand of JADGDR010000010.1, from coordinate 47,342 downwards.
GTAGATCTTCCTGGTTTTGGTTATGCAAGAGTTTCAAAATCAATGAAACATGAGTGGCAAAAAACTTTAACTAAGTTTATCAAAGAGAGAGAATCAATTAAACTTTTTATTCACTTAGTAGATTCTCGTCATCCTGAATTGGATATTGATAAAGAGGTATCGGCTTATCTTCATGAAATATGTAGAGAAGATCAAAAAATATTAGTTTTATTTACTAAGGCAGATAAGTTAAAACAAAAAGATGTAAGTGCATTAAAAAAAATATATCCGAATTGTCTTACAGTTTCAAGTTCAAAGGGTAAAGGCATTCAAAAAGCAACAGATGAAATATTTTATGCTTTGTTTGGTGTAGATATTGATTGAGTATACTAAGGCACAGCTTTGTGATATACAAGAGATGCAAGCTTTGGTTCTAAAAGAAGTCAAAAAAGGTACAATTCTTTTTAGGAGTTCTGATGAAATGGCAACTAATATACGCTCATATATCATAGCAAAAAAAGAAAATGTTATTATTGGATTTGGTGCACTTCATTTTCATGCTTATGATTTAGGTGAGCTAAGAAGTCTTATAGTATCAGATAAATATCGAGGAGAAGGAATTGGTAAAGGCATGGTAAAGGCTATGCTAGAAGAGGGTAAAAACTTAAAAGTTAAAAAGATTTTCACTCTTACTTATGAACAAGGTTTTTTTGAGTCAATTGGCTTTAAAGAGATTCCAAAAGAATCATTACCAGCTCACAAAATTTGGGCTGATTGCGTTAAATGTAAGCACTTTCCAGTATGCGACGAAGTAGCATTGATCAAAATTATTTGAGATTAACTCTCATTTGCTTATCTTTGGTATTTTACCAAATAATAAGTTCATTATATACTTTTTTGCCACTTTTTGTTGGAGTATTTTTTACATATATTGTTATTAATTTTGAAAAAGAGAAGAGCAGATTATATGTTTATTTTAGTTTTGCATATTTAAGTATTTACGATTTAGATAAAGGTTTTTATCTTTTTTCTTCAATACTGTTTTTTATGATTTTTTATCATATTTTTATAGAAAGAATAAGAAACTTCTTTACATGTAGTAATTGTATACTAGTTATATATGTTTTAGTAGCATATCTAGGACATTTTTTATTAAATTCATTTATATCGTATATTTTACATAAAGATTCACCTCCTTTTTCAAAAGAATATATTTATTATATAGTGATAGATATAGTCCTAACCATTATCCTTTTTAAAGGAAAAGTATGAGAATTAAACTTTTATTAATGGGCTTTACCGCTTTTTGGCTAATATTGCTTGTGAGAATATATTATATAAGTATTAAATCAAATACCTATTATGAAGAAATAGCAAAGCAAAATGCAATAAAAGTTGAAGATTTAGCTCCATTTCGTGGTTCTATCTTAGATGCTAATGGAAAACCACTCTCAGTTAATAAACTTGGATTTAGTATAGGAATAAAACCTCAACTTAGTTCAAAAAGAAAAAGAGCTATTTTAGAAAAAGAGATAAATTTTTTAGTTAAAAATGTAGAAGATTTAGATGCAAAAAAATTAAAAAAATTATATATAAAACGTGATTCTCCATATTCTCATAAGTATGTAAAAGTTGTTGATTTTATCTCACGCGATGACATAATAGCTGAGTTTTCAAAACTTTCACTTAGAGATAATCTAAAGATAAATATTGCTTCAAAACGTTACTATCCATATAAAGAACTTGCTTCTCATATTATAGGATATGTTGCAAAAGCAAATTTAAAAGATGAGCAAGAAAACTCAGTAGCAAAACTTACAGGCTTTATAGGAAGAACTGGTATTGAAAAGTATTATAATGACGTTTTACAGGGTCAAAAAGGTATTAAACGTACAAAAGTAACAGCTTTTAATGAAGAGATAGAAGAGATAGATAAAGAACTTCCAACTTCAAATAATATAAAACTTAGCTTAGATTTAGATTTACAGAAATATGTTGCAAAACTTTTTGGTGAGAAAAGTGGTGCAGTAATTGTGATGGATGCTAAAAATGGAAAGATATTGGCTGCAGGAAGTTTTCCTGAGTATAATCTTAATAAATTTGTAAGTGGTATTAGCCATAAAGAGTGGAAAAGATTAGCAAATGATTTTAATCATCCTTTTACAAATAAGCTTATAAATGGGCTTTATCCTCCAGGTTCAGTTGTAAAAATGGGGGTAGCACTGGCATTTTTGGAATCTGGACTTATAACACCTTATACGAACTATTATTGTTCTGGCTCTATGGAGTTGGGAGGAAGAAATTTTAGATGTTGGAAAAATATAGGACATGGTAAAACAAATCTCAAAAAGGCTATAAGAGAGAGTTGCGATGATTATTTTTATAAAGGTAGTTTAAAAGTTGGAATAGACAAAATTGCACCAGTTCTTAGGCAACTTGGTTTTGCTACTAAAACAGGAGTAGATTTACCTTATGAATTTGTAGGTTCAGTTCCTGGAAGATTTTGGAAAATGCAAAAATACCAAAAACCTTGGTATCAAGGTGAAACATTAATTACTTCTATTGGTCAAGGTTATTTCTTGGCAACACCTTTGCAAGTAGCAAAATATACAGCACTTTTGGCAACAGGTTATAATGTAACACCTCATTTTATACAAAGTGTAGGAGGTTTAAATGTTGATTATGGTAAACAAGATATTTTGACTTTGACAGAAAAAAGAAATTTGCCACTTCTTAGAAAAGCTATGAGAGAAGTCATATCTAACCCAAGAGGAACAGGACATCGGTATATCAAATCAAAAGTAGATATTGCTGGAAAGACTGGAACGGCTCAAGTAGTTGGCATTCCTCAAAGTGAGAAAAAACGTATGAAAGAGCATGAATTAGAGTATTTCCATCGCTCACACGCTTGGTTTACTACCTATGGACCATATAAAGACCCTCAGTATGTAATAACTGCTATGGTAGAACATGGTGGACATGGTGGTTCAGCAGCAGGAAAAATAATTTCTAAAATATATGATAGACTTTTAGATATGGGGTATATAAAGTAGTAAAGCCTTACAAAGAAGGCTCATAGAAATACTTTGAGAGAATTATGAAGCATAAGAGCTATAATAACAAGAAGACCAATACCTGCTGATTTGTTGTATAGTTTATTTGCTGTTATAAAAACTAACATAAAAGAGGCAGTTCCTGCACATAATATATCGTATCCATTTTTTGAAAAATCTATAGTTAGAGGATTGACTATCGCGGCACTTCCTAAGACTACAGTAAAGTTTGCAACATTACTTCCTATAATATTGCCTATTATCATATCAGCATTACCTTTTTTTGCAGCTGCAATGCTTACAACAAGTTCAGGTAGGCTAGTTCCAAAGGCAATGAGAATTAGAGATATAACCCACTCAGTTACACCTAGACTTCTAGCAATGGTTGAAGCACTCTCTATGGTATAGTTTGCACCTACTATAACGAGTGTAAAACCAATTAAAAGAAAAACTATAGTTTTTCCCCAAGCAAATTTTTCTTTTGAAAGTTCAGTATTTACTTCATCTTCTATCGCTTTGGCATCTTTACTTAGGAATAGAAGATAACCAATCATTAGAAGTAAAAACATACAACCTTCAAAAGTACCAATTTCTCCATCATATGCCATGATGATAAATACCATTAGTGGGAATAATGACCAAGCACTATCATTTTGAAAAAGATCTCTTTTAGGTTTTAAGTCTTTTGCTATAAGAAAAATTAGACCTAAGACTAAGGAAATATTAAATGTTACGCTTCCAAGAACATTGGCAACAGCCATATCTGATTTACCAGCACTACTTGCTGCTATACTTGCTGCCATTTCAGGTAAACTAGTACCTACTGCTACAAGTGTTGCACCTATTACAAATGATGATATATTAAAATGTAGTGCTATTCTTTCTGATTCTACTATAATATGATTTGCACCATATATAAGGGCACCCATTGAAGCTAAAAATACTAAATATTCCATATTAATTTTCCGTCCTAATTATTAAACTTTTTGGCAGATTGAACTTATTTATAAGACGATTTTCTTCTTTTCGCATTTCACCATCATCACATTCATGATCATATCCCTTTACATGTAAGAGTCCATGAATGAACATTAGAGTTATTTCGTCTTTTAAGTCGTGTTCAAATTCCTGAGCTTTTATTTTAGCTAAATCACTGTTTATTACTATTGATCCTAATGGAAAATGAGGAAAATCTTCTAGTGGAAAACTAAGCACATCAGTTGTTTTATCAACTCCTCTTTGTTCAAAATTTATCTTGTGCATAGTTTTATCATCTACTATGATTAACTCTATTACTTTTTGTTCGTCTGCAATATTTTGCAATATTTCAATGTCTATTTCTACATCAGTTTGATTGTCTAATTCTATCATTAAAAAAGCTCCATTTGTACTATCTTTTTTTCTTTTACTAACTCTTCAAAATCTTCTTTGTTCCCATGTATTAGAGCATATCTAAATTCCATATTAGGTAGTTTTTTTATAACATCATCTTTACATGTAAAACTTACAATTAAATCTTTATCAACTTTTTGAGTCATATAGTCTAATTCTTCATTAAAAAGTTCAAAATTGCTCTCATATATAATAACTTTTCTAGTGCTTCCAAAATCACTACTTTCAAGTTTAGAAGTTACAAATTGTGGATAAAAATGTTCAAAGTTGTTGAAGTTTTCAATTCTAAAGCTTATGTTTAAGTTATCAAGATACTCTATTAACGAACATAGATATGGCACAAAAAAAGATGATAATCGAATATCTTGTATAAATCTATCTTTATAGACAAAAGATGCATGAAAAATACCATTTTCAAATATTTGAGTAGGCTCTATTTTCGAAGGAAATTCTTTTATAGTAGGGTCTACAATTTGAATAAAAGAGTTTCTAACTACAAAAAAAAGTGTCTCTTTTTCACTTTTAAGAAGTTGTAATAAAGCTTCAGCTGGAGAATTTGAGAGTAGTTTAGCTTTCTCGTTGATATTCAAAGATTTTGCAAGTGCATACTGGACGTCTAAAAGGGGAATAAATCTAAAGTTTTTTTCATTTGCAAAAAAACGAGCAAGTTTTATTAAACTCATTTCTAAATCTTCTACACTAATCCAAGCTATTTCTTCATCGTTTATATTTGGTATAAGAGCTGTTAGTATACAGTATGCACCATTTTTTACAGCTAATTGAATCTCTTCATTAGAGCTTTTTATATCTATAAAGAGATCCCCTCTTTTAACTTTAAAAGGGGACGTTTTGATATCCTCTACAGAGTCAACTGATGGAGTATTTAATAAAACTCCACCACTAATTCTTAATATAGAGTCTATTTTAGCCAACAGATGTTCCGCTCTTTTTAGGAGCTTCTGGTCTCATAAGTGCTAATCCATCTTTGTCTTTAGCAGCTAGAAGCATTCCTTCACTAAGCATTCCCATAATTTTTGCAGGTTTTAGATTTGCTACTATGCACACTTGAGTATTTATCAAATCTGCAGGTGCATAAAACTCTTTTATTCCAGCTATCACTTGGCGAGTTTTTTCTTCACCAAGGTCGACTTTTAATTTTAATAATCTATCACTTTTTGGAACTTCTTCAGCTTCAAGTATAGTTCCTATTTTTAATGATGTTTCAAAAAACTGGTCTATTGTTATGATTGATTCTGCTTTTTTTTCTTTTTTCTTTTTCTTTTCAGGTTTTGGAGCAGGTTCAGGAGTTTCTATTGCTTCTTCTTCTATTCTAGGAAAAAGTGGTGGAATTTTTTCTATAACAAAATCATTAAGTAATTCTTTGTTTAGAATTAGTTTTGTATAATTTTCAGTATTAACTTCAAAACCAAGCGAAGATGCTATCTTCTCAGCAGTTTTTGGCATAATAGGACTTACTAGAACTGTTACACGTGCAAGTATATTTGCCACAAGTCCAACAACTGCTAATGCTCCATCTTTATCACCAACTTTTATTTTTGCCCATGGTTCATGTGCTGTTATTGCGACATTTGCAATAGTAAGAACTTTCCATAAGTCTTCAAGATAACGATTTGTTTGAAGCATATTTAGTCTATCTTCTATGTTTTCCAATAGTGCTTCAACTTCATCTAACTCTTTTACATGTAAAGCTTTTACATTCTTAGAAGTTATATTGCCCTCACTATATTTTCCACTCATGCCTATGATACGGTTTAGAAGATTTCCAAACTCATTACCAAGGTCTGAGTTAATACGATCAATAAGAGCTTTTTGGCTAAAGTCACCATCTTGTCCAAAAGGAACTTCACGAAGTAAAAAGTATCTAAAATTTTCAAGTCCATAAGCGTCAGCAATTTCTTTAGGGTTTACAACATTTCCTTTTGACTTACTCATCTTCTCACCATTTCTAGTCCACCAACCGTGAGCTGCCACATGAGTTGGAAGAGGAAGATCAAGACTCATTAAAAATGCTGGCCAGTATATAGCATGAAAACGAAGTATATCTTTACCTACTAAGTGCATTGTTGCAGGCCAAAAGTGCATATTTTTTTCATCACCACCGTACCCAAGAGCAGTTACATAATTTAAAAGTGCATCAAGCCAAACATACATAACATGTTTAGGGTCATTCATCTCAGGAGGAAGCTTAACACCCCAATCAAAACTAGTACGAGTAATAGAAAGGTCACGAAGTCCTTGTTTTACAAAAGAGATAACTTCATTTTTTTTTGCTTTTGGAAGAACGCATAGTTCATCATCGCTGTACCATTTTAGAAGTTTTTCTTGATAATCTGAAAGTTTAAAGAAATAACTCTCTTCTTTAACTAGTTTCGTAGGTTTACCACAATCAGGACAACCATCACCATCCATAAGTTGAGTCTCTGTAAAAAAAGTTTCACAACTTACACAGTAGTATCCTTCATACTCACCCTTATAAATATCACCTTTATCAAACATACTTTTAAAAGCTTTTTGTACACCTTGTTTGTGTTCTTTATCAGTTGTACGGATAAATTTGTCATAGCTTATGTCAAATTCATCCCAAAGAGCTTTGAATTTGCCACTAATCTCATCTGCATATTCTTGAGGTTCACGACCTCTGCTTTTTGCTGCTTCTTCTATTTTTTGTCCATGCTCATCAGTGCCAGTTAAGAAAAAAGTTTCATGTCCTTTAAGGCGGTAGTATCTAGCCATAGTATCTGCTATGATTGTTGTGTAAGCATGTCCTATATGAGGAACATCATTTACGTAGTATATTGGGGTTGTTACATAAGCTGTTTGGTTATTCATTCTTTCTCCATTAAAATTCAAATCCACCAGTTTCACCATGAGACATACTCTCATAAACTGACTTAACATAATTTTCTCTAATTTCACACTTAAAAAGCTTTTCACATTTCATGCAAGAATCTAGATTTTTTTCTTTTTGACACTCTTGAAGTATCTTTTTTTTTCCATCAAGGGCGAGTTGATACTCGTCGTTGGTTTTATGCATAAGTTTTTAAAACTCTTTTTATCTCATCATTTGATCCAAAAAAGCATGGAGATGTATCATGCGGGTGAGCAGGGTTTATATCTAATAATCTTTTTTTACCATCTATTGCTTGACCACCCGCTTTTTCAAATATAAATGCATAAGGTAGTACTTCAAATACAAGTCTTAGTTTACCTTTTGGCACATCACTAGTGCTTGGGTATGAAAACAATCCACCACCTTTTAAAAGTATATGGTGTAAGTCAAGAACCATACCACCAGAATATCTAAGACGATAACCATCATTAAAAATATCATCAATCATTTTTTTATGCTTAGCTGACCAACACATTTGAGTTGAACCAGGAGCATTTAGTTTGCCTTTTTGATTTAGATTTATCTCTTTATAAAAATAAAACTCGTCTTTTCTATTTAGTCTATACATTCTTACTTTATCAGTGGCAATTACAAGTTCAACCCTAGGACCATACACTACATATGCACTAGCTATTAGGTTTTTACCACTATAATCATTCTCATAAATACCAAATATTGAACCAACGCTTTGATCAACATCTAAAAGACTTGAACCATCAAGTGGATCATAACCAACAAGATATTTCCCTTCTGCATGAACTGAAGTTTTATGCTCTTTCTCTTCACTAATAATTTCTCTTATAGAGGTTACTTTTTTGAACTCATTCTCTATAAAAATATCGCTTTTTATATCAAGTTTTAATTGGGCATCTCCTGTTGCATTATGCTCTTCAGAGTAACCAGTATCATCATACATAATTGCTTCATTTATCTCTATTGCAGCACGCTTTATTGCTTCAAATATTTCTGTCATTTTATTTCTCCTTTTTCTTGAACAAGTCCAAGAAAAATTATTTTTTTATTTTTTTTGCATTCTTTAAAATCCACTCTACTATGGAAGTTGTATCATTTAAATCCAATATATCCAGATGTTTTGGTATATCGTAATCATTTAGATTTATACTATCATCAATTGCTAAGGCATTAGACATAGGAAAATAGTTTTCGTCAAGTTTATTTCTAAAAACTGACAGTCTTGGAAGTGGAAGAGTTTTAAGTCCTTCAACTAAAAGAATATCAAAATCTCCTAGCATATCTATAATATCATCTATACTTTTTTCTCGTTGAGAAAGAAGTGTTGTTCTTGTTGGAGATGCTACAACAACTTCTGCACCTGTTTGTGAAAACTTCCAACTATCTTTTCCTTCTTTGTCGAATATAGCTTTATCACTAGGATCGTGTTTTACTATTGCTAAGGAGTATTTACTTTTTAAAGCCTCTGCAACCTTGACTATAAGAGTGGTTTTTCCACTATTTGATGGACCGCTAAAAGCGATGGCTAAAGAGCTCATAATTTGCCTTACATGTAAAATATTTGCGATTATATCAAAATATGGCATAAATTATGATAAAATCCATTTTCAAAGGACAATAATGAAATATAAAATCTTAATAGTTTTAATAATCTCTTTTCTATTTATAGGATGCTCTCAAAAAATTAATAATTACGCTAAACCAACAGATGTTTTACATGAACAAGCATTAACTCAGACACAAAAAGCAACTATAAAATCTGGCACAACAATAAAAACATATATTACTGCAACATATATAAATCAAATTGGTCATGAACTTGAGGGCAAGAATCACGAAGTTGAGAAATTTATAGTTAGTATTTACGTTCCTAGTGAGCAACGACAAGAACTTTACAATGAGATAACTTTTATTATCAATGGGACTGAAGTGAGTTATGTAACAACTATGAAAAAAGATAATCCTTTATTGCAATTAATTCCATCATCAAATCCTTGGAGCAGGCACTATTATGTTGAGGCTCCAAGAAATACAAAAAGTAAAACTATAACTTTTAGGTTCAAAACTTTAGACAATGAAAGTACTGTTTTGTTATTTCCAAAAGATTATCTTTAATTTCTAAATCTATCAGTTTTACTTGGTTCTGTTAAGTCCTCAAAAAGTTGGTATATTGAGACTGGTTCACCTAAAATTTGCATGTATATAATGTAATTTGCTAATACTTTTTTGCCATATTTTCTACTTTCATCATAGTGAATTAATTCCATACTCAAAAATGGCTCATATGCACCTTTTTTAAATGTTCCTGATTCTAAGAGTCTTTTTGTAAACCCTATTCCTCCATTATATGCGTAAGCAATAAAAAGTGGATGATAAACAGAACGCTCAAGCCAATCAAGATGGATATTGGCAAAACCCAGAGCTGTTTTGGGTGCAAACACATCATCTAAATCAAAGTTTTGTATATGTTGTTCTTTTGCTATGCTTTTTGCCAAAAATGGCATAAATTGCATCATACCAAGTGCATAAGACGTACTTATGGCAGAAGGCATAAAACGACTCTCTTGACGAGCTATTGCCATAATTAGTGCTAATCGTTTGTTGTCTTCTCCTTCAATAAAATTTTTGTAAGGCAATGGAAAGTAGTGATCTTTGTATCCACTTGCTTTTTCCATAAGGTATGAGTAAATAGGAAGTGTGCTTCCATACAGATATGTTTGTGCTATATCTTCAAGTTCTTTTGGTGTTTTACCTCTTGTTTGATTTAAAAGTTTTTCCCAAGCAAAAGGGTCTTTTTCATCGTAAGTAGGGTGTTGTTCCCATGCTTTTGCTATCATGATTCTATTGTTTTTCATACCTGAGAGTAAGGTATAAATATTTATATCAGAACTCTTTTTAATAGCAATTTTATATTTTATATTTTTACTAACTAAAAATTGCCAAAATAGAACCTTGTCTTTATCCATGCGGTAATAAGCTTTTTTATAAGCTTCATCAAAAAATGCCATTGCAAGTTTTTTATATCTTAGTTGAAGTGCATTTAAGCCTAAGAAAAAGAGACTTTTATGAGAGAGAGTTTTGGCAAATCTATCTACATAAATAAGAGATTTGTTAAAGTTTTTTAGTTTTCTTCCAGTTATTACATATTTGATTGTTGAGTTAATTTTCCAACTTTTTTCAAGTTCTTTTATTTTGTTTTTACTTATTTCGTGGTCTAAAAATTTTGCTCTGTATTTACTTCCAACACTGTTAAATATACTAAAAAATAATTCGTTATCACCTTCAATCATACTTTTAAATGGATTATCAGAGTAGATTACATGTAGAGATTTTGAAATTTTATATTTAGCTAATCTTTTTTCTACATTTTTTAACTCTTCTTTACTCAATTGAGTTGCTAAGTATGGAGAAAATTTTATAGCTAAACACTCATCATCACTTTGTAAAAGAGGTTTTAGTTTCATTCTTAGACATTTTGAAACTTTTTTAATACCAGGTTCATCAAGTTTGTTTGCATAAGCATAAAAGAGTTTCATACTCATACGGCTTGTAAGTCCCAAAAGTTTCCATGCTTCTTTTGAAGTTGTGCTTGGTTTTTTTAGATATCTATAGATATAAAAATCTTTTGATATACCTCTTGGTTTATCATTAAAAAAAGAGATGTCTTTGGGAACTTCTGAAAAAAGTGTTGAGGAAAAAAGAAAGCAGAGTAGTAAAACCCTGCTTGAAGTTTTAAAGTCCATTTGCTAAACTAAATAGTAGTTTAACAGCAAATAAATCTATAAATTGAAGAGACAGTATAACAATAATAGGAGCTAAATCAACACCACCTATCATAGTAGGTATGAAACGTCTCATAAACTCATAAACAGGTTCTGTTAAACGTCTAAGAATTTGAACTATAGGGTTATATGGATCAGGTCTCACCCATGTAATTAATGCTGAGATAATTACAACCCAGATGTATATATTTAAAACCATGTGTAGTATTTGTGCTATTGCCTCAATTAATGTTGCTAAAACCATTATTTTGCTATCTCCTGTAAATAATTTTTGATTAGTGGGTAAATTTCTGCTAAGTCTGGACCACTCTTTTTGCCTGTTAGTAAAATCTGTAGAGGTATTAAAAAGTTTTTGCCTTTTAGTTCACTCTTTTTTTCAAGATATTTTTTAAACTCATCAAACTTTTCAAAGTATGGAGCATCTTTTACTATCGTTTTTAGTTTGCCTAAACCTTCTTTATATTCATCTGAACTTTTTAGAGCAAAGATTGTATCTATTTTATCTTTTATATTAGCTGTTGTGCTAGCCTCTTGGGTATAAAGTTTGGCTAGTTTTCCTATACTTGCACAAGAGTAACCTATGCGTTTAGAAAGTTCTACATCTTCTACTAGTTTTATATGTTCACGGTTGATAAAACGTAGTTTATCAATATCGAATTTTTCTGAAGATTTTGAAATATTTTTAAGTTCAAACCAAGTTAGAGCTTCTGTAAAAGAAAAAATTTCAGTAGGAACTTTATTGCCTAAAAGAATTAGATAGTTCATGATGGCTTCAGGCATATAACCTTGGTCTAAAAACCATTTTACACTACTTCCTTCATCATCTTTACTCATTTTTTTGCCATTTGAATTTAGTATGATAGGTAAATGAGCATATTTTATCTCCTCTTCATAACCAATTGACTTTCTAATTAATTCTTGTTTTGGTGTGTTAGATATATGATCTTCGCCTCTAATTATATATTTTATACCTTGAATCATATCATCGGTTGCACAGGCAAAGTTATATGTCGGATATTTGTCTTGGTTCATTATTACAAAACTATCTACATCACTGCTGGTAAAACTCATATTACCTTTAATAGTATCTGTAAAGTGAATTGTATCTTCAGGTTTTTTGATTCTTATTGTAAAAGGAAGGTTATTGTTTAGAAGTTCATCATCGCTTACATGTAAACATTTTCCACTGTATTTATCAGTTTTTAATTCTTCTTGTGTACAAAAGCAAGCAAATGCTTTTTTCTTATCCACTAGTGATGAAGCAAATTGTAAATGATATTTGAAATTTTCACTTTGATAATACAAAGCATCATAACTAATACCAAATATAGCTAATATATCAAGGATTTCTTGATCTTTTCCTTCAATATTTTTTGCTTTGTTACAGTCTTCTATACGCACTATAAACATATCACCTGATTGTTTGGCACATATGTAGTTAAATATGGCAACTCTGAGGTTACCTATATGTAAGTTTCTTGTTGGAGATGGTGCAAATCTATACATTAAAATCCTAAGTCTTTTTGCGAATTATACCATATAATTAGGCTCAGGACATAAGCCACTAGTTAAGAGCTCTAAATACTTTTGATATAAAAGTACTGAAGCCTTTTATTAATTCTTGTTCGTTTTGGTTTTCTTCTCTTTTTTCCCGCAAAAAGAAACAAAAACTCACCAACGGTTGAAATGCTTAGTAGAAATTTTTAAAAAGTAGTGGGTTGTGTCCTGACTCTAAATTTCTGACTCTAAATTTTGACTCTAAATTTGCTAACTCTAAATTTGCTGACCCTAATTTCTAAATCAATAAAAACGATAATTTTATAAGTGTTAAATTATTTTAAATAATAATTTTTTAATTGTTGATTAATTTTTTCAATAGTAGTAATTTCGCATATATTTCGAATATCTCCAATATTTAATATATAAGGTTCATTGACATTTCTTTTAGTGTCAATAGCAATTCTAAACTCTCTTTGATATTTATACTCACTAAATTTTGTAAAGGGAATATCAAAGTCATTTAAGTTTTTAAATTCTTTATTTTTATTTATATATTTAACTTCGTTATAGTGGCACACAATATCTTTACTATCAGTTTTTTCAGTAATTTTTTTTAAAAATAAATTTACATTATGTATAATGACACAACAGCTACCAAATTCTTTATTTTTACTATCAATTGACAATATATCATTTTCATTTTCCATCCATAATTTATACATACAAAGTAAATTACAATAATCATATTCAAGTGAATTAAGTTTCATAAAACCACAATCTTTTTTCGGAAATGATAACTTTCCTATTTGTACTAAGTCAGGTTTCTGATTTGATATAAGAGCTTCAAATTTATCAGAACGGTTTGTATCTGATTTATCATATTCTTTAAATTTTTTCAATGTATTCATATACAAATCACCATTTAAAAAGTCATTTTGATATTTTTCATTTTCAAAAATTTTTAATAAATATTTACCCATATTTTTAAGACTTTCTTTATATATTTTTTAGAACGAGTTGTATAAAACATTAAAATTATTTTATCCAAATTTTTGTACTTTTTATATTTATTAAATAATAACTCAACTTTCGCACATAGATTCCAGTAAATCCATGAAGTTAATATAAGTATTAAAGCCCATAAATAGGCACATTTAGGTATAATTTTGTTACCACAACATCATTATAAAGGGCTTATTTTATGGACTTGCAAATTATATCAATTATGCTATGAAGAGTTTATTAAAGAATCCAATCTTAGAAAAAAAGAAAAAAAGGGGTCGGAGTTAAACTTTTAACTTTTTTAGTGTTCTTTTCTTTTTTATCGCAAAAAGAAACAAAAGCTCACCAACGGTTGAAATGCTAATCAGAAATTTCTAAAATTTTTTCTAATGTTTAAAACTCAGAGAAAAACTATACAGCGTATAGCTTTTCTCTTCAAACAGTTAAACATCTTTTTCGAAAAAATTTGATAAATTTCTTGCATTTCAAATGTTGGTCTTAAAGAATTAATACAAATACAAATACAAATACAAATACAAAAGGGGTCGGAGTTAAACTTTTAACTTTTTTGTAATAAATAAAAATTTATATTGCAGGGAATTACGTAAGATAGGTTTAATAGTAGCTTTTTTTTAAATAATTTAGAATAAAACAATTTAGCATAGGACACAATAACTACGATTAAAAGTAGTTTTTGTGTCCTGAGCCTAGTTACTCATTTAGCTTTTTTGCTACAAGTTCATTCACTACTTTTGGATTGGCTTTTCCCCCTGTGGTTTTTAATACTTGTCCTACGAAGAAACCTAAGAGTTTTGTGTTTCCTTCTTTGAATTTTGCAACATTAGTTGGGTTTTTTGCGATGATTTCATCAATAATAGGGGAAAGTTTAGAAGGGTCACTTATTTGCACAAGTCCTTTACTTTCAACTATTGCGTTTGGATTTTCTCCAGATTTTGCCATCTCTTCAAATACTTGTTTTGCAATTTTATTTGAAATAGTTCCATCATCAATCATTCCAACAAGTTCAGCAATTTGCTTTGGAGTAAATTTTAGCTTAGTTGTTTGTTTTAATTCTCTTGCAACTTCATTCGCAACCATGTTTGCTAGAGTAATTGGACTATTAAGTAGACTTAATGACTCTTCAAAAAAGTGCGAGAGTTCTTCATCACGAGCTAAAATATTTGCTAATTCATTATTTAGTTTAAGCTCATTAGCATACTTATTAAAGGCTTTATTCTGCTCTTCATTCATGGGTGCTGCTTCACCATCAATTTGAATTTTATTAGCTTTAGTCTTAGTTGTTTTTACTTTTTTAGTCCAAGAATCTTTAAGCGCTACAATCTTATTAAATACAGGGTTTTGCTCAGTATAATCAATAGGATCAGCATAAAAATATCCCTGTCTTTCAAATTGAAATCGCTCATCAGGTTTTTCATTAATAACAGCAGGTTCAATTAATGCATTTTTTATAATTTGCAAAGAATTAGGATTAATGTCTTTAATGCCTTCAGGATTTTCTACTAAAAATAGTCTGTTATATAGTCTTACTTCTACTTTTTTGCATTCTTTTGCACTCACCCACTGAATAGCACTTTTTACCTTAATACCACTTGTATCAACCCCACTTTTTGAGTCACTATGATAGTTCACTTTTATTTCTATAATATTGCCACTAGCATCTTTGATTAGCTCTTTAAAAGAAATAATATAAGCATGTTTAAGACGTACGGGTTGTTCAGGAGTAAGGCGAAAGTAGTCCTTTGGAGGGTTTTGGTTAAAATCATCACGTTCAATATAGATGTCTTTTGAAAAAGGTAACTCTCTTGTTCCCTCTTTTGGCACATCATGAGGATAGTATGAAGCATCAATCTTTTCACAACCATCATAATTTACAATATTTACTTTTATGGGATCGAGTACACACATAACGCGAGGGACTTTTTTATTTAAATCATCTCTTATGCAAAATTCAAGTTGAGAAACATCAACCATTGAATTTGCCTTTGCTATGCCTATTTGATCACAAAAATTTAAAATAGATTCTGGCGTATAACCTCGTCTTTTATATCCAGCAATTGTAGGTAAACGAGGGTCATCCCAACCGCTTACTTCTCCACTTTGAACTAATTCTAAAAGTTTTCTTTTGCTCATAATGGTGTAATTAATGCCCAAACGTGCAAATTCATATTGATAAGGACGGGGTAATTCAAGTTTTAAAGTATTTAGTACCCAGTTGTAAATATCACGGTTATTTTCAAATTCTAATGTACAAATAGAGTGAGAAACCCCCTCCATGTAATCAGATAAGCAGTGAGCAAAGTCATACATTGGGTAAACGCACCATTTGTCTCCTGCTCTAAAATGATTTGCGTGTCTAATTCTATATAAAAGAGGATCACGCATTTTCATATTAGCCGCACTCATGTCAATTTTAGCTCTAAGAATATGTTCACCATCTTTAAATTCACCATTTTTCATTCTTGCAAAAAGATCTAAATTCTCTTCAACGCTTCGCTTTGCATATTTGCTACGTTTGCCAGATTGTGTAACTGTTCCACGGTATTGGCGTATTTCTTCTTCACTTAGACTATCAACATAAGCCTTATCTATTTTAATAAGTTCAACGGCATAATCGTATAATTTTGAAAAATAATCAGAAGTAAAATGTACCTTAGTATTCCATTCAAATCCTAACCACTTTACAGCATCTTTAAGAGCCTCAACATATTTTGTATCTTCTTTTTTGGGGTCAGTATCATCCATCCTAAGGTTACATTGACCTTCAAAGTCCCGTGCAATACCAAAATTTATGCAGATAGACTTAGCGTGTCCAATGTGTGGAAAGCCATTAGGCTCTGGAGGAAATCTAGTTATAATCTCTTTATATTTACCAGACTTTAAGTCTTCATCAATTATTGTACGTAAAAAATCTTTGCTCTCATTCAATTTATTCTACCTTTAAATATCCCTAATTTTTATTCTATTATATCTTTTTAAAGTTAATAAATGATAATATAGATTAAAATAACTCTCAGTAAGCTGTAGCTTTAGTGAGGGGATTTTACTGAACTAGGCTCAGTAAAAAGGAGATATAAAATAAATAGAATAAAAGAAATTCCATTTTTTTCGCACTTAAGTGAAGACGGTCTAAAAAAATTAAAAGATATATCAAGTATAAAAAAGTACAACTCAAAAGAGATACTTTTTTTTGAAGGTGAAGAGCCAAAATATTTACATGTACTGCTTGATGGTATAGTAAGACTTTATAAAACAAATTACAAGGGTAATCAAATCTTTTTACACCAATTTTTGCCAGTAAGTCTTATTGCTGAACTTGCTAACTTTGAAAATATTCCTTACCCTGCTACTGCTGAGTTTACATGTAGAGGCGAAATACTCAAGATTGATTATAAAAAACTTGAAGAGGGCTTTTTTAAAAATCCCGAACTCTCTTTTCAAATTATTAAATCACTCGCAGGCAAATTAAAAATTATGAGTGAAGTTATAACTAATGAAATTGTATTAACTTCAGAAGCTAAAATAGCAAAATTTTTAGTAGAAAATGGAGAACTTTTTAGTACTTTAAAAAATACAAAAGTAGCCTCACTTTTAAACCTAACTCCAGAGACACTCTCTCGAACTCTTACAAAGTTCAAAAAACGTGGACTAATAAGGACCGATGAAAACTTTAAAGTATTAGATGAAAATGCTTTGGTAGAAATGTATGCGAACTAATTAGTAAAAAATTATAATATTTATCTTGTTAGAAATTGGTAAATTTGCCATTTTCTTAAAATAATAAAATAGAATCTTCCTGATGCATTTATAGTAATAATAGATGCATCTGCGCTTTTTAGCCATTAAATAAAAATAAAAAATAAATATTAATTATAAAATAATCAAATTGATAATAATTTTCAATTAATTAAGCTATGTTTAATTTTGTAACACATGAAATAAATAAATAAAAAAAGTTTTTATTTTATTTATTTCATTGTATTTACTCTTTAAATCCCTTATCACGGTGAGTTACATCAAAAATATATTAATAAATAAAATAAGACAAAAATTATCTTAAATTTTTCTTGTTAACATACCATTAACTTTTTGACCTAAGTCATTGTTAATGTTCTTATGAATTTGTACACTTTCATTATAAAGTTTTATTATTAGGAGTACATATGTTTTATTTGCGCCTTGTACTAGTGTTTGCGGGTATAGTAGCATTAGTGTTAATTGGTAGAGCAGTATTAATTCCAAAAAGTTGGGGTGAGTATGGTTACTATCGTGGAGGGTACATTCAAGAAGAGGCTTCTCGAGATTTAGTTTATGGTACAAACAAGTCTTGTGAAAAGTGTCATGAAGAAATTTATGAATTAAAAGCAGAGGGGACACACAAAAGATTATCCTGTGAGATTTGTCATGGTCCTGTTACTGTTCATGTAAAAGATGGTAAAAAGATAGGTGATATGCCTGTTAGAAAAGGTGATAAACAGATTGAACTTTGTTTAACTTGCCATGCTAAAGTAGCAGGTCGTCCAGAAAAATTTCCTATGATTGAGCATATTAAACACTTAGAAGAGTTAGATGTAAAATTAACGCATACTTGTGATCAGTGTCATACAGTACATGAGCCTTTAGAAAATATGAATATTATTAAGAAGATGCATGAATTAAGGACACTTAAAGAGGAGGTCTCACAATGAAAATTGATCAAAATTTTATCGATAAAGATAGAAGAGGTTTCATCGAAAAAGTTGTTAAAGGCTCAATTGCAGGAAGTTTAATGCTTATGATTCCTATGAATTCTAAACTTTTTGCCAAGGTTGCAGGAGATGACAGTAAACTAGTAAGTTTAATAGACCCAAAAGACAAAGCAAAACATTATGCATTTATGGTGGATGTTACTGGTTGCATTGGATGTGGTAGTTGTTGCGTTGCTGACAGAAAAGAGAACAGCGTACCGCAAGGACAATATAGAACTTGGGTGGAGAGATATGTGATTGATATATACAATACTGTTTATGTTGATTCACCTGAAGGTGGTGAAAAGGGATATTCTAAACCAAGGACGGATATAAAAGAAAAGATAAAAGATGCTTTTTTTGTTCCAAAACTTTGCAATATGTGTGAAGAGCCAAGTTGTGTTCAAGTCTGTCCAGTTGCAGCAACATTTAAATCACCAGATGGTTTTGTATTAGTAGATAATTCTCACTGTGTTGCTTGCGGATATTGTGTTCAAGCATGTCCTTATGGTGTACGTTTTATAAACAATGATACAAAAACAGCAGATAAATGTACTTGGTGTTATCACCGTATTAGCAAAGGAAAACTTCCTGCATGTGTTAATGCTTGTCCAACAGGGGCAAGAAAATTTGGTGATTTAAATGACCCAAAAAGTGAAGTAGCTAAGATATATAATTCTAAAACAGTATTAAAAGTACTTAAAAAAAGTCTAGGAAATGAGCCAGCACTATTTTATGTTGGTGCTCATGAGGAGGTAATATAATGGATATTTTAAACTACGTTTTTCCAAATGACATACATGCTCATTGGACTTTGATGATTGTTATTTATCCGTATATTACGGGTGTTGTTGCTGGTGCATTTATTGTTTCAGCTCTTGCTCATGTTTTTCATGTAAAAGCTCTTATGCCAGTTGCTAAGTTTGCGCTCATATTTGCGCTATCTTGGTTACTGTTTGTTACAGCTCCACTTATAAATCATCTTGGGCATCCAGAGCGTGCTTTAAATATGCTCTTTACACCAAATTTTGTCGGACCATCCATGATGAGTGGATTTGGTTATATTTACATGGCTTATTCGATTTTACTTATTTTTGAAATACTTGTTATCTATAGATATGAGTTAACCATTCTTAAAAAGAGTGCAATTGGAGTTAAAAAAGTTATATATTGCGTATTGACACTAGGAACAAATGATGAAAGCATGGCAGGAAGAAAAAGAGATTCTAAGGTAGCTTTTGTAATGGCGGCTATTGGCATACCATTAGCATGTTCACTTCATGGATATGTTGGATTTATTTTTGGTGCATTAAAAAGTGTTGAGTGGTGGTTTACGCCACTTATGCCTATCATATTTTTATTATCTGCTTCTGTTTCTGGGATTGCAGGTATGATTTTATTTTACATAGGTATAAAAAAGATGACTGGAAAGTTAGCAGAGGTAAAGACAGAGACTATCAAAGTTATGATTCAACTTCTTTGGGCATTTTTTATATTTGACTTTTTGTTTGAATTGATTGAACTTTCAGTTCATGCATATGGTGGAACTGAAGGTTGGCATCATGTAGCAGCTGCATTAAATGGTCCACTTGATTGGTCATTTTGGACTATGCAAATTAAGTTACTTTCAATCGTTCCATTTTTAATTCTAATGTGGTTATCACTTTCAAAAGTAAGCAGAAGTACCCTATTAATCATAGGACCAATAGTGTCTTTTATGCTTTTAGCACAAGTTTTATTTATGAGATGGAATGTTGTTATAGGTGGGCAGATTATGGCAAAGAGTGAAAGAGGCTTTGCTGTTTATCACCCTCAGTTCTTTGAAAAGGAGGGTATTTTAGTAACTATTATAATGCTTGTAGCTCCGATAGTTACACTTTGGATTTTAAGTAAGATTTTTCCTCTTTGGGAAAGTGAATGTGATAGAGAGTTAACTCATTAATAATCAGAGTTTGGTTCAGTGGTTGGTTGGTCGGAAAATATAAAAAGGAGATCTACATGAAGTTAGGTAAGCTTATCGTTGCTACGTTGTTAGCAATTGGTTTAGCGAGTAGCGCATTTGCAGCTACAAAGGCATCTTCAAAGGTGAGAAACGAGGGTGTTGTCGACAAGAATGACAAATGTCTTACTTGTCATCTTAAGGAGAACAGATCATTGGTTGATCAGTGGGATCATTCTGTTCACGCAGATTCAAAGGTTGGATGTTATACTTGTCATGCGGCAGACAAGAAAGATCCTACAGGTTATGAACACGAAGGCGCGTTCATAAAAACAATTATGACTCCAAATGATTGTAAGTTCTGTCATGAAAATGAAGTTAAAGAGATGACAAATTCTCATCATGCAACTGCTGGTCAGATTATGGCATCACTAGATAACTTACTTGGAGAGGTTATTGCATCATTCCCAGATACAAAAGCTGATGCAGTTAATGGTTGTTGGCAGTGTCATGGCTCTGTTGTTGCTTTCCAAAAAGATAAAAAAGGAAAGATGATTTACAACGAAGCTGGTGCTCCTATGACTACATATATGACATGGCCAAACTCTGGAATAGGAAGAATTAATCCAGATGGTTCAAAAGGTTCTTGTAACGCTTGTCACTCAAAGCATGATTTTAGTTCAAGTAGAGCAAGACAACCAGAGAATTGTGGTAAATGTCACCTTGGACCTGATCATCCTCAAAAAGAGATTTATGAAGAGTCTAAGCACGGTATTGCTTACTATGCTTCACCAAAAGGTGCTGTTAAGGGTGGTATGAACATTTATAAAAAAGGTAAATGGATTCTTGGAAAAGATTACCATGCAGCTCCTACTTGTTCAACTTGTCATATGGGTGCTTACAAAACTTCATCTGGTGGTGTTGTAAAAGGAACTCACAATGTTAGTGATAGAATTTCTTGGAATTTAAGAGCTCCATTATCAGTTAAACTAAACCGTGTTATTTTTGAAGATGGTACAGTTTACGATGTTGCAGGTGAAAAACCACCAAGAGTTGGAGATATGACAACTTACAAAGCATATGACAGAAAAGGCGATAAGCTTGTTAAGTCTATGAAAAAGAAAAAAGTTGTTAAGGTAATTGATTGGAAAGAGAGAAGAGCAAATATGCAAGGTGTTTGTGTATCTTGTCATTCAAGTTCCCAAACTCTTAATTTCTATAAACAATATGACAGCCTAGTATATACTTACAATAATAAGTTTATTAAACCAGGACTTAAGATTGTTAAAGAGATGAAAAAAGACAAAATTTGGAAGAAATCTGGATTCCAACAAGATGATATGGGATATATCTGGTTTGAAATCTGGCATCACGAAGGTCGTAGAGCAAGACATGGTGCTGCTATGATGGGTCCTGATTATACTCATTGGCATGGTATGTATGAAGTATCTCGTCACTTCTACTCAAAATTCTTACCAAAAGTACAAAAGATGGCTGATAAAGCTGGAAAAGGTGCTAAATATAAGAAAATGATAGCTGACTTACTTGCTAAGCCTGAGCATGTTTGGATAAAAACGGGTGGAAACCCTAATAATGCTGATTTCTTTAAAGAGTTAAATGCTGAGAATAAATCAAGATATAAGCAGTAATAAGTTATTGTTTAGAACTCCAAGAGTAAAACTCTTGGAGTTCTTTATAATTTATTCTTTACATCTTTACATGTAAAGAATAAATTATAAAAAAGGATTGATATGAAATTAACATTAAAGATTTTGACTATATTGTCACTGTGTTTTATCTTTGGATTTGCAAATGCTGAGAATATATCAGATAAAGTTGCTTCTTTAAAAATAGGAACTAATGGGTATATATTAGGGAAAAAGCTTACAGTTGAACAACTTAAAATTGCAAAAAAAAATGCTATAAAAAAAGCAGTTGAGGGTACTTATAAATTTAGTGATAAAGATCTTTTTGTTATAGCAACTAAGAGTGATGATAGAGTGATTGTTATGTACAAAAGTTATGATAATGTAGATAATAAAGAGGCAAAAGGATTGTTTGGTAGTGCTATGTTGAATTTTGGTGATCCAACGGCTTTTGCTCATGATAAATTAGTCTATTGGAGTTATGATAAAGATGGAAAACAAATCTCTGAAGAAGATATGAAAGCTTTTAAAGAAAAGGTTAAAAAACAGGATAAAAGTTCTACTTTAGTAGAAAGTTTAAAACCAGAAGCAGTAGTTAAAAAATATGACCCTTATGCAACTATAAAACTTAGTTGTTCAAAAGAAATAACTAATAAAGAGTTGATATATACTGATGCATCAGCATATTTGATATACTCTTCAAATAAACTTATAGAAGATATGCAAAGTAAAATGGCAAAAAAACAGTGAAAGTTTTTTTGCTATTCTTTTTCTCTTTATCTTTAGTATTTGCTATTGATTTGCAAACACTAAAGATAAAAAGTGACAATAAAGATAGTAAATTTTTGTCACAAATAATATCAGAAACTACAGTTTATGAAGACATTAGTAAAATTCCTAATGATTTAAAAGAGGGGGCAAGTGTCATAACGGAAGATGATTATGGGGCAAAAAACTTTTATGTCTTAAATGGAAAAGGTGATATGTTGGAATTTCAAAATCCATTTTTTAATGAAATTTTAAATGCACAAAGTGGTTCATCTTTTTCAAATATGTTTGGGCAAGGTATGGTGAGAGAGTATGATACCACATCTACTAATGATACTTTTAAACCATATGTTAGCAATACTGATTCTGTTCGTATTGGTTTTTTGAAAGTTCCAAATAGAGTTGATAATATGGAAAAAGCACTAAATGATTATCTTCTAAATCATAATATTTATCCTCAATCAATCATTAATATTCAAATGAAAAGTGAAAATAAAGTAAAAACTTTATGGATATTTTACAGACCTTAGGGTAAAATGGTTGAACTTCAAAATAGGATAATTATTTGGTAGATGTAAACCTTCTTAAAAGTATAACTTTTTTTAATTCTTTAGATGACAATGCTTTAGAACAATTATCAAAAATAACAACTTTAAAAGATTATGTTAACTCTGATGTTCTTTTTTATGAAAAAGATAATCAAAATGAGATTTTTTACCTTCTTGAAGGTGTTATCAAATTTTATAAAGTAGATAGATTTGATAATGAAATTTTTTTATATAAGATAATCTCAAACTCTTTAGTTTTTGACATTGGAAAAATGTGTGATAAGTATATTATGAGTTGTTATGCAAATGCTGAGTTTCTAGAAGATAGTAGAGTGTTGGTTTTTGATTGTATAGGATTTAAAGAGTTAATGCAAACAAACCATGATTTTATGAAAGTTGTATTAAAAGAGTCATTTCGAATGATTCAACAACTTCAGTGTATAATTAGTCGTGATGTTGTTTTTGATGGCACTGCAAAAGTTGCTCATATGTTAGTAAATGATTTGAAAAACTTTAATGCATTTAAAAAACATGAAACAGCATATATGCTTCATATTCAGCCAGAAACTCTTTCAAGAATTTTAAAAAAATTGACAAGAAACGGGATAATTGAGATAGAAAAAAACTGTGTAAAAATACTAAATTTAGATGAATTAAGAGATATTTACGAATAGGATTAGAAATGGGAATGTTAAAACTAAGAGGGATAAACAAGAAACTACACTTTGCTGGAGGTACGTTGTCTTTTATAATTGTATGTGTAATAACACTTACAGTAGTTATGAATGAAAAAAGTAAAAAAGATTCTCTTATTATAAATATTGCAGGAAAACAGAGGATGCTTACTCAGAAGATGAGTAAAGAAATCTTTTATATAAAATATAGACAAAGTACAGATTTTAGAGAGCTCAATAGTGCTATTGATTTATTTGATAATAATCTTAATGATCTTATTCATGGTAATTCAGTAAAAGGTATTTATCTTCCTCAAAATGTCAAAATAAAATCTAAATTAGAAAAAGTTAATTCACTTTGGATTCCTTTTAAAAAAGAGGTAGAAAAAGTAAGAAAAGCAGTAGTTTTTATAAAGAATGATTTAGAAACTTTAACAGGAAGAACAACATCACTTCTAGCGGAATCAGATAAAATTGTAAAAATTATGGTTAAAAACAATATGAGTGGTGAATTTATTGATCTCTCTGGTAGGCAAAGAATGCTTTCACAAAGAATGAGTCTTTTTGTTGAAAAATACTTAAGAACTGATAATGAAGAAGATTATCTGCAATTTATAAAGGCAAAAAACTTATATAATGAAACAATTAATAGGTTTATAAATAATAAAGAAGTTCAAGATATTCCGGAAGTTTATAATTGTGTAGAAAAAACATATAAGTATTGGAAAGCACATGAAAAGTATATATTAAATATTTTACAAGTTGAAAACAGTATAAATGACTCTATTTCATATATATATGAAAAAAACATTAAACTACTCAACACAATGGATGCAGCAGTTTGGCTCTATACAGAGTATAGTGAAGATAAAAATAGTTTTTTTATAAAGTTTCAATATATATCACTTATTATAGCCCTTATTCTTATACTTTTTTCTTATATACTCTCTCGTGAGATAGTTAATCATATTAACAATTTTGTAAAAAGAACTAAGGCTTTAGATAGTGATAATATTAAAAATCTTAATCATAGACATATAAAAGGAGATGAAGAGAGCGAAGATGAGTTAATAGAAGCATCTAATTATCTTTCAAATTTTGTTAAAAAAGTAAATGTAGCTATGAATCACTCTGAAGATGCAATAAAACAAGCAGAATCAGCAGTTTTAGAACTCCAACACTTAGCTGATAATGTTGAAAATACTCTTCAAGATTTAAAAATTGACAAGAAAGAAAAAGCCAATTTTGATAAAGAAGTAAATGCTACAGAAGATATAGCAATAGAGTCAGCAGAAAACCTGATACATGTAAGAAAAATGTTAGAAAAATTAAAAGCAAATTTAAATACAATGGTAGAAAATTCACAAAAGGTAGAATAAATTTTAAAAAAAGATATTTTTTGACATAAGTCATGGCTATGTCACAACTTCTATAGATATAATCATTGTGTAACCCAAATCAGGAGGTATCTATATGTCGCTTTCAAGAAGAGACTTTCTTAAGACAACAGCAGCAGTAAGTGCAGCAGCAGCAGTGGGAATAACAGTACCACAAGAGGCTCGTGCAGCAGTAGCTAAGGCTGAGTCAGGATGGAGATGGGACAAGGCCGCTTGTCGTTTTTGTGGTACCGGTTGTGGTATCATGCTTGCAACTAAAGGCGGAAAAATTGTCGCAGTAAAAGGTGATCCGGCAGCTCCGGTCAATCGTGGACTTAATTGTATTAAAGGTTATTTTAATGCAAAAATCATGTATGGTGCAGATCGTTTAAAACAACCATTACTTCGTGTAGGAGAAGATGGTAAGTTTGATAAAAACGGTAAGTTTCAACCAATTAGCTGGAAAAGAGCATTTGATGAGATGGAAGTCAATATCAAAAAGGCACTTAAGGCTAGTGGACCAGAAGGTGTTGGTGTATTTGCTTCAGGACAGTATACTGTTATGGAAGGATACGCAGCACAAAAGATGATGAAGGGTGGATTCCGTTCTAATGCAATCGATCCAAATGCTCGTCATTGTATGGCAAGTGCCGTTGTTGGTTTTTACCAAACTTTCGGTATAGATGAGCCAAGTGGCTGTTATGATGATATCGAGTTAACTGATACAATTATAACATGGGGAGCAAATATGGCTGAAATGCACCCAATTCTTTGGTCACGTGTTTCAGACAGAAAACTTTCAAGCCCAGATAAAGTTAAAGTAGTAAATATTTCTACTTACAGACACAGATGTTCTGATCTTTCAGATACTGAAATAATCTTTTCTCCAAATACAGATTTAGCATTATGGAATTATGTTGCTAGAGAGATAGTATATAACTATCCTGAGGCAATTGATTGGGATTTTGTTAAAAAGCATATTGTATTTGCAGCAAGTCCAGTAAATATGGGCTATGGTATGAGAAGAGCTGGTGAGAAGTCACTTTTACCAGTAAGAGCAGATGGTAGTGCTGGTAAATATTCAGCAAAAGAGATGGAAATTATCAATCATGAGATGGAGACTATTGTTTCACAAAAAGAAGCACCTGCTCTTGCACCTTATGGTTATAAAGCTGGAGACAAGATGGTTCACAAACCAGCTGGTCTAAAGCATTGGGAAATCTCATTTGAAGAGTATAAAAAGTTCTTAGCTCCTTATACATTAGACTATGTAGCTAAAATCTCTAAGGGTGATCCTGATGAGTCAATTGACAGCTTCAAAAAGAAGCTTAAATTATTAGCTAAACTTTACGTTGAAAAAGGTAGAAAAGTAGTATCTTTCTGGACTATGGGTATGAATCAACACACACGTGGTACATGGGTAAATACTTTAGCATATAATGTGCACTTTTTATTAGGAAAACAAGCTAAGCCAGGAAATGGTGCTTTTAGTCTTACAGGACAACCAAGTGCTTGTGGAACTGCTCGTGAAGTTGGAACATTCTGTCACAGATTACCAGCAGATATGATGGTAAAAAGTGGAAAACATAGAAAAATAGTTGAAAAAAGCTGGAAAATTCCTGATGGAACTCTAAATCCAGTTGGTAATCAACATATTATGAAGATTCATAGAGATATAGAAGATGGTGTTATAAAATTTGCATGGGTAAATGTATGTAATCCATATCAAGATTCAGCAAGTGCAAATCACTGGATAAAAGCAGCAAGAAAAATGGATAACTTTATTGTTTGTAGTGATGGTTATCCTGGAATAAGCGCAAAAGTAGCTGACCTTATTCTTCCAACTGCTATGATTTATGAGAAGTGGGGAGCTTATGGTAATGCAGAGCGTCGTACACAGCACTGGAGACAACAAGTTCTTCCAGTAGGTGATTCTATGAGTGATACATGGCAATGGGTTGAACTTTCAAAAAGATTTACTGTTAAAGATGTTTGGGGTCAGCAACCACTTCGTGGTAACAAAAAACTTCCAAATGTAATAGCAAAAGCAAAAGCAATGGGATATAATGAAGATACAACTATGTTTGAAATCCTTTTTGCAAATGAGAGAGCAAAATCATATAAAATTGATTTAAAAGATCCAATTCAAGCAGGATATGATAATTCTGAGTGTAATGGTGATAGCAGAGATGTTATAGGCTCAGATGGAAAAGTATTTGAAGGTTATGGTTACTTTCTTCATAAATATCTTTTTGAAGAGTATGCTAACTTTGGTCGTGGTCATGCTCATGACTTGGCAGATTTTGACACTTACCATAGAGTAAGAGGATTGAAATGGCCAGTTGTAGATGGAAAAGAGACTCAATGGAGATTTAATGCTAAATATGATCCGTATGCAAGAAAAGCTGCAAATGGAGCAGATTTTGCATTCTACGGTCCATTAGCAAAAGCTCTTTCTCAAGGTGATTTACTTGGTATTAAAGATAAGACTAAGAAAAGCTTGAAAAATAAAGCCAAAATATTTGCTAGACCATATATGGATCCTCCAGAGATGCCTGATTCAAAATATGACACTTGGATGTGTACAGGACGTGTTCTTGAACATTGGCATAGTGGAACAATGACTATGCGTGTACCTGAATTATATCGCGCCGTTCCAGAAGCTTTATGTTTTATTAATCCAGGTGATGCTAAAACTAAAGGGTTTAAACAAGGTGAACTTATTTGGGTTGAATCACGTCGTGGTAAGGTAAGAGCTAGGGTTGAGACTAGAGGAAGAAATAGAGTTCCAAAAGGGCTTATTTTTGTTCCGTGGTTTGATGAGAAAGTGTTTATAAACAAAGTTTGTCTAGATGCTACTTGTCCGATGTCAAAGCAAACAGACTATAAAAAATGTGCTGTTAAGCTTTACAAAGCGTAATATAGGAAAAGGATTGTTTTGAGCAATCTTGATTCAAAAAAACCGGTTATTACTAAAAGAAGAAGATTTCTTTCTGTAATGGCACAAAGTGTTGGTTTGTCGGCATTAGGTGGAATGGTTTGGACTGGTTATATAGAGGAAGCAAAGTCAGCACCGCTGATTTTGCGTCCTCCTGGTGCAAAACCTGAAACTGATTTTTTGCGTATGTGTATAAAGTGTGGACAGTGTGCTGAAGCATGTCCGTTTGACACTTTACTCATGGCAAAACCAGGAGATAATAAACCTATGGGTACTCCGTACTTCATTCCAAGAGATGTACCATGTTATATGTGTACAGATATCCCTTGTGTTCCCGTATGCCCTACAGGAGCTTTAGATGAGGAAAGTGTATCTAGTGTCGTTGAAGGTGAAAAAGTTTTAGATATAAATAAGTCTAAAATGGGACTTGCCGTCGTTGACGAAGAGTCTTGCATCGCTTTTTGGGGAATTCAGTGTGATGCTTGTTATCGTGCTTGTCCTTTAATGGATAAAGCTATTGTTCTTGAGTATAAGAGAAATAAGAGAACAGGAAAACATGCACTTTTGATACCAAAAGTTATGAGCGAAGCTTGTACAGGGTGTGGTTTATGTGAACGTGCTTGTGTAACACAAAAGGCAGCTATTTTTGTACTACCTCATGAGATTGCCCAAGGTAAAATCGGGGGACATTACATAAAAGGTTGGGATCCAGACGATGAAAAACGTTTAAATGATGTTTCAGTGGATGTTACAACTCGAACAAAAAGAAGTGAACTTGTTCCTCAAGATTACTTAAACTCTGATGAGGTACTGTTCGATGAGTAATTTTCTAAAAAAATATCGTTTTTTGATGTTGCGTAGAGTTAGCCAAATTGGTATTATGGCTCTTTATTTTAGCGCTAATGCATATGGGTTCAATGTTCTAACAGGAACTTTGAGTTCATCTTTGCTTTTTGGTACGATTCCTTTATCTGATCCATTTGCCGTAGCGCAGATGTTTTCAGCAGGAGCTTTACTTGGAGCAGATGTATTGGTAGGTGCTTTAATAGTGTTGCTATTTTATGTAAGTATTGGTGGACGAGCATTTTGTTCTTGGGTGTGTCCGATAAATATGATAACTGATTTGGCAAATTGGTTAAGAAGAGTTCTCTTACTTGATAAGACGGAGAAAAGAGTTTGGCTTGGACGAGGTGTTAGGTATTGGGTAATAATTCTTTCCCTAATCTTGTCAGCTTTTACAAGTGTTGCTGCTTTTGAAATTATATCGCCAATTTCTATGCTACATCGTGGTATAGTATTTGGAATGGGTATGGGATTTGCAGCAGTACTGTCAATCTTCTTATTTGACCTTTTTGCGGTTAAAAATGGTTGGTGTGGACATATATGTCCATTAGGAGGGTTTTATTCTGTTGCATCAAAATTGAGCATCATAAGAGTAAAACATAATCAACCAAATTGTACTCTTTGTATGAAATGCAAAGATGTATGTCCTGAAAAGCAGATTCTCTCTTTTATCGGAAAAGAGAGTGGAGATGTGCGTTCAGGAGAATGTACCAATTGTGGTAGATGTATTGAAGTTTGTGATGACGATGCACTGCACTTTGGTATTAGAAATTATATTAATAAAAACGGATAGGAGACATATGATGTTTAGTAAAAAGACACTTATAGCTGCTGCGACACTAACAGCTATTATAGCAACGGGATGTGCTATGAGTAGTAATATTAGTGAAGAATCGTTAGGGCTTAGGAAAACTGACCTTTACACAGAGAATACTACTACAGGAGATAAAACTTCTTATAGTACTGTTGCTGCAGGTGAGTCAAAAGTATATGAGCGTGCGTTTGAAAATGCACCACCTATGATTTCCCATGAAGTTGAAGATATGTTACCAATAACTATCGATAACAATTCATGTTTAGGATGTCATGATCCTTTGGTTGCAGCTTCAGTGAATGCAACACCAGTTCCAAAGTCACATCTGTTTGATATGAGAAAAGATAAGGTACTTGCAACTGTATCAAATGCTAGATACAATTGTACTCAGTGTCATGCTCCTCAATCAGATAATGAGCCTTTGGTAGAGAATACATTCAAACCAGAGTTTAGAACTCAAAATGGTATGAAGCACTCAAATTTACTTGATAATCTAAATGAGGGTGTTCAGTAAGAATGGCTAATATAAGCTCAAGGGAAGCATTTGCTTCCCTTGCTTCTCGTTTTACAAAGAGTAAAACAGATAAACCTTTACATGTAAGACCACCTTATAATCAAGATGTATTTACTTTTCACAAATCGTGCCCAGAGTGTGAGTTAACACCTTGTGTCACTATTTGTGAAGAGGATATTATAAAACTTGATGAAAATAAAATCCCATTTTTGAGTTTTGAGAAAAGTGGATGCACATTTTGTGAAGAGTGTTCAAAAGCATGTCCAAGTGAAGTGTTAGTATTAAATAATGAGCATCAGATAAAAGCAAAATTTAGCATAAATATTAATAGTTGTTTAGCATGGAATAGTGTAATGTGCAGTACATGTAAAGATGCTTGTTTTGAAGATGCAATCAACTTTCTTGGAGTTTTTAGACCTACAATAGATATGGACAAGTGTACTTCTTGTGGATTTTGTTATAGTGTATGTCCTCCATATGCGGTTAAATATGAAGCAATTAGGGAGAAGTTATGAAGTGGTTAATCTCGATTTTCCTTTTGGTTTTTAGTGTTCAAGCTCACACTATTAAACCATATGATTTTATAGAAGCTAGTGGAGATGTAATAGATATTGTTGTAATTAATGATATGATTATTGTTAGTACAGATAAAGGTACTATTGAATCATATAAAATGAGTACTAAAGATCAAATTATGAAAGTTAAATTTCCTATGATTAAAGATTTCATGGGAGACGATATATATCCTAAAGTTTTTTCTACTGATTATCT
The DNA here is from genome assembly GCA_016744795.1 of Sulfurospirillum sp. GTDB lineage: Bacteria > Campylobacterota > Campylobacteria > Campylobacterales > Sulfurospirillaceae > Sulfurospirillum_A. The sequence goes on along the minus strand of JADGDR010000010.1, from coordinate 16,174 downwards.
TAAAATCTCAAAAAGATATCTAGCAGTTGTTCAAGGAGTTAGTGGTTCACGTGAACTTTTTGTTATAAAAGATGGAAAAAAGACTAAGCTTATAAGTGAAAAAAAGAAACTATTTATATCAAAAGCTAAATTTGTAGATGAAAATCGTATTATGATTGCACTTTTAAGTAATGAATATATACTTTTTGACATAAAAGAAAAAAAGATAATTTATCGTATTCATATAAGCTATTCACATTTTTCAGATTTTATGCTGAGTTTGGATAAAAGCATATTAGTAGGTAGTTCTGAATCTGGTGAGATAACTGTACTAAATGTGGAAAATGGGAAAGTAATTAAAACATTAAAAGGTGCTAATGTTGATAATGTATATAAAGTAGATATAAAAAAATCAAAAGTTTTAGCTGCCGGACAAGATAGAAGAGGTGTAGTATATGATCTAGATACAGGCACATATAGTAGATTTGATGGTGATTTTCTTATATATGCTGGAGCATTGAGTCCAAGTGCTAATAAGGCTGCTTTTGCTTTTACTGAGGATAATGATATTGTAATTTTTGATTTATTTTCAGATAAAGAATTGTATAATTTAAAAGGACAAAAAAGTACGCTCAATACTATAGTATTTGTAGACGAAAATACTTTAGTAAGTGGAAGTGACGATAGATTTATAATGATGTGGAAATTAAAATAAGGATTAAGTGTGAACGTATCAAGTATAGTAGTACAGGCAAGAAATGAATATATAGATGGTTTAGTAGAAGAGATTAAAAGTTGTGATTTTTGTGATTATCACTTTCACGATGTTTCAATAGGCAAGATTATTGTGACAGTTGAGGGAGAGGGAGTAGAACAGGAAATGGAAAATGTTAGAAAGATTGAAGCTCTTAAACACGTTATTTCTGCTGAGATGATGATGGCTTATAGTGAAGATGAATTAGATCGTGAGAGAGAAAAATTAGGTAAGAGTAATGTCGTTCCAGATGTACTTAAAAACGATGCAATAAGAGCAGAAGATATAACATATAATGGAGATTTAAAGAAAAAATTATAGGGGAATATTATGATTAATTCGTATCAATACTTTATTGAGACTACAGTTCCTAGTGATGAGTTGATTGTTTCTAGGACTGATTTGAATGGTTACATAACTTATGCCAATGATATTTTTTCAAATATATCAGGTTATACTCCTGGAGAGTTAGTTGGTAAACCTCACTCAATAGTGCGACATCCTGATATGCCACATTTGGTTTTTAAAAAAATGTGGGAAACAATACTATTAGGTGGTATATGGAGAGGATATATTAAAAATATGAGAAAAGATGGTGGTTTTTACTGGGTATATGCAGAAGTATCTGGTGTTTACAAAGATGATAAATTAGTAGAGTTTAAATCTCTTAGATCCCCTATTGATGAGAGTAAAAAAAGAGAGTTTCAAAACACATATGATGAATTACGTAAAAGTGAAGAGGGTAGTTGTAGAATAGTTACTAATATTTCTATAGAAAATTATGAAAAATTAAAAAAAATTTCAAATGAGGAAAATATATCTGAAGATAAAATCTTAGAATATATTCTTTCAGACTCTTTGTTTTAAATATTTTTAATAATTTTTTATTAGTAATTATTCTACATGTAAACAGTTTTTTACGAAAGCATCCACACTCTTAATGTTCTTCCTTTGATTTTTGATTTTTTTAATTTTTCAAAGGTTTCTTGTGCAAATTCACTATTTATAGAAACATAAGAATCTTTTCTGTTAATCGTGATTTTACCTATGTGTTTACCATCAAGCCTAATCTCTTTAATAAGAGCTCCTAATATATCTCCTGCTCTTATCTTATCACGTTTTCCACCTTCTATGCATAGTGTTATCATCTTTGCTTTGTATGAACGTGGAGAGTCTACATGTAAAGAGTTTATATCTTCTAATTGAACATCAATATACTCTTCATAACCTCTAACAAATGATATTGCTAAACCTTCTTTATCCATGCGTCCCGTTCGTCCAATTCTATGAGTATAGACCTCTTGTCCTTTTGGTAAGTCGTAGTTTATGACTAAATCAACGCTTGGAATATCTAAACCACGAGCTGCAACATCTGTTGCAATGAGAAAAGTGCAACTTTTATGCGTGAACTCTAAAAGAGTTTCATCTCTATCAATTTGCTCTAAATCGCTGTGTATACTGAGTGCATCATAATTTTTGTCTTGAAGTCTTGCTTCTATCTCTTTGCATTTAATTTTTGTATTACAAAAGATGATACATGTTTCAGGTTTGAAGTGCTGGACGGCTATTTCAAGTCCCTCGTCTGAAAATTTGAAAAATCTTTCTTTTATACTTGATGTTTCTTCTTCAATTTCAACTTCTACTCTATCATTTTGTATAGACTTGCTAAATTCAAGTATCTTATCATCAAAAGTAGCAGAAAAAAGAAGAGTCTGCCTTTTTTTAGGAGTGAAGTTTATAATCTGTTCGATATCTTCAAAAAAGCCCATATCAAGCATTCTATCAGCTTCATCTAGTACTAAAGTTTTAATATATTCAAGGTTGAGAGCTTCTTTTTTTAAAAGTGCTAAAACACGCCCTGGGGTTCCAACTACAATGTGAACACCATGTTTCATTGATTGTATTTGTCCTCTCATAGGAGTTCCACCGCAAAGCGTTAAAATCTTAGTGTTTTCAACAAAGGCAGCTAATCTTCTTAATTCTTTTGCTACTTGGTCTGCTAATTCTCTTGTTGGTGCTAATATAATAGCGCTAGTTTCGTATCTTTTTTTAACGTCAAGTTCAAGAATAAGAGGTAGTCCAAAAGCAGCAGTTTTGCCACTTCCTGTTTTTGCTTTAGCAAGAACATCTTGTTTTTTTAAAATAGAAGGGATAGTTTTTTCTTGTATAGGTGTTGGATTTTTGTATCCTAAGTTGTCTAAGTTTTTTATCATATCATTATTTGCTATGAAATCAGAAAAATTCAATATAAAGTTCCTTTATGGTAGTATAATTAATTATATCATAATTGAAAGAGTTATATGAATAATTTTAAAAGTAGTTGTGCTTCAAGGTTGTTTGGATGTTTTGCTTCAAAAGAGTTTCCAACATTTTTGCAAAATATTATAAATAAAACGTATGTAAAACTTATGAAAGTTGATTTGAGTGAGTGTCAAAATGAAGATAGTTATAAGAGTTTAAATAAGCTTTTTACAAGAGAGTTGAAAAGCCCAAGAAAATTTGAATCAAATGAAAATGAGTTTATATCTCCTTGTGATGCATTTATAAGTGAGTCTGGAGAGATAACAGATCAAAAAGCTTTACAGATAAAGGGACATTCTTACAGAGTAAGAAATCTTTTAAGTAATTATGTGCTTAAACGTGAAAAAGATAGACTCATAGGTGGAGATTATATAAATTTTTATCTATCTCCAAAAGATTATCATCGTTATCATGTACCATTTGATATGAGAATTAAAAAAGCAGTTCATATCCCTGGTAAACTTTATCCTGTGAATTTTACTTGGCTTGAGAGGATACCTGAGCTTTTTATAGAAAATGAGAGAGTAGTTTTAGAGTGTTATACTAAAGATGAAAAACTTTTTTATATGGTTTTTGTAGGAGCTTTAAATGTAGGAAAAATGCAGTTTACATTTGACAAAAATATTCAAACAAATGTAAAAGCTTCAACAGAACAGCTTTACATGTATAAAGATATTCAACTTAAAAAAGGCGATGAATTAGGACGCTTTGAAATGGGTTCGACTATTGTTATGTTTTTTGAAAAAGAGATGGTAGAGCTTACATGTAATAAACATGAACCTATAAAATTTACTAAGAGTATAGCAAAAACAATAATTTGACATAAATTATAGAAGGAGATATATGTGGTTAAAGTTTAAAAATTTTTTTAAATTTAATTATACTCCTGAACAAATAAAAAATATGACTGAAGAGTTGTATTTTAGTGTTTTTGGAGTAAATTTATTTTCTGTAATTGTTGTAGTAGTAGTCTTGTATTCTCATATAGATCTATTATATCTATTATTTTGGGTATCGTCACAAATTTGTGTTGGTATATTAAGGTTTTTTGTAGGAAAAAAACTTTCTCAAAGTATGGAAATTAAAAAGAAAAAACTTATTAATTATTATTTAAATTCTTACCTCATTATAATAGCCATCAGTGGTTTGTTGTGGGGTTTGTTAATATGTCTAGTAATCAATCAATTAGATGTCATATATGAAATTTTTATTTTAATGATGTATTTTGCATTGACCTCAGGTTCAATAGTCACTTTGGGCTCAATTTTTATGGCTATTTTCACTTTTGTAGTTTTTTTATCTATACCAACAGTATTTGCGCTTATATACCAAGGTATGACTGATATGAGAGAATATACTCAAGTACTTTTAATTCTATTTTATGTATTTACAATTTTAAAAATTTCTTATAAGAAGCATAAGTTATCAAAAGAAAATGCTTTAAACATTGATTTTTTAAAGCAGTATGAAAGTGTTGCAAATAAAAGCTCAATTATCTCTAAAACTGATACATTAGGGATTATAACATATGTGAATGATAATTTTTGCAATATTTCAGGATACTCAAGAGAAGAATTAGTTGGAAAAAATCACAATATTGTAAGGCATCCTGATGTACCAAAATCATCTTTTACTAATATATGGGATGTAATAAAAAGAGAAAAAAAGACTTGGAAAGGTGTAGTTAAAAATAGGGCAAAAAATGGTGATGCATATTATGTCAATGCAACCATAACACCAATTTTAGATGATGAAAAAAATATCATAGAGTATATTGCTTTAAAAAACAATATATCAGGTGTTATGAGTGATAAAAATCAGCTTTTTGATTATCTTGAATCAAATAAATTAAGTACTTTAATTATGATTCAGATTGAAGATTATAATATATTGGAAAAATTTTATGATAAAAAAAGTGTTAAAAATATAGAAAATAAATTTGGAGATGTCATTTTATATCTTTTACCAGAAACTTGTAGTTTTAGTAAGGTTTATTATCTTGAAAATGGTCTTTATGCATTGGTTAGAGACAGAAAAACTTGTTATCATTCACAAAAAGTTATAGAAAATATGCTTGAAGTTTTTTTAAAAAATGTTAAAGAATATGTAGTTAAGTTTGATAATATAGAGTATGATATATCTGTTGTATGTAGTTTTACTTATGGTGTTATACAGACTTTTGAAGATGGAAAAATAGGAATAGAAAAGGCTATACAAGACAAACAATCTATAGTTTATGCTGATGGACTATCAATCATGGAATACACTAAAGCTTTAAAAAACCTAGAAGTCTTGCATACAATTAAAATAGCAATAGATGATAATAAAATTGTCTCTTATTTTCAACCTATAGTTGATAATGAAACAAGAAAAATCATTAAATATGAATCGTTAGTTAGGCTTATAAAAGCAAATGGTGATATAGTCTCTCCTATAGAGTTTTTGGATATAGCAAAAAAAGGAAGATACTATAGTAAAGTAACTAAAATAGTTTTAGAAAACTCTTTTTCAGCTTTAATGGATACAGATAAAGATATTTCTATCAACTTATCAACAATAGATATGGAATCAATAAAAGTACAAGATAAAATTTTTAGCTTATTAGCCAAGTATAAAGATCATGCACAGAGGATTACTTTTGAGCTTTTAGAGAGTGAAGATAGTAAAAATATAGTTACCATTATTAACTTTATTAAAAAGGTAAAATTATTGGGTGTACAAATAGCCATAGATGATTTTGGTGCAGGTTATTCTAACTTTGAAAGACTTTTACAGTATGAACCAGATGTAATCAAAATAGATGGAAGTTTAATTAAAAATATCAAAAATAATGAACTGAGTAAAAATATAGTTGAAACAATTGTTATGTTTGCTAAAAAACAAAATTTAAAAACTGTAGCAGAATTTGTTGAAAATGAAGCTATATTTGATATCGTAAAAGAGATGGGTATAGATTACTCACAAGGGTATGCTTTTGGAAAAGCTGAAGAGTTATTTTAACTACAACAACCTTTTGAGCTTTTTTTAGGTACTATATATTTATAAAATAGAACTAACATGATAATAGCTGAAATAGCCTCTAATAGACTAGCATCTTCATTTATATGCACACTTTGTGTAACACTTCCTAAAAAGCTTAAAAATGTAGTGTCCATGATATAGGCAAAGAATATTGTTCCAAATATAACTGAACTAAGATATATAATAGTGGACTTTGTTCCTAGTATTTTTTTAATTACAGATATGGTTATAAGATTAGTAGCAGGTCCGGCTGTTAAAAAGACAAAAGCAGCACCAGGTGAGAAACCAGTAAGTATCAGAGTGATTCCAATAGGTATTGAAGTTATTGCACAGACATAAAGAGGCATTGCAATAAGTAATACAAAGATATAACTAAGCAGAAGATTCTCAGATAAAAGAGAAGTCATATCAGTAGGGATTATTGTACTAAGAAGCGAACCTAAAAATATACCTATAAGAAGTGATTTTGCTATTCCCCTAAAAAGTTGGTTAAAAGCATAATCAAAAACACGATTTATAAAAGGTGTTTTACTCTTTACATGTAAAGATATAATAGGCTTTTTTCCAATAGGTTCTTGAGTGGTCCAAAGAGACTTCTTAACTTCATTTTCTTTTATAAACAGCATTGAGAGAAGTCCAGCTAAGATAGAAATAAAAACAGAAGTTATTACACGATAAATGGTAAAAAACCATCCAAATGCTCCGTAAGTAGCACTAATAGAGTCTACACCAGTAATAGGAGTAGAAATAAGAAAAGTTTGTATAGCACTTTTACTTGCGCCACTATTTCTCAGTGAGGTTGCAAAAGGTATAACACTACAAGAACAAAGTGGAAGAGGGATTCCAAGAAGAGCAGCTTTGAAAACTGAACCTATGGAATTTTTCCCTATATGTTTTTGTATATAACTATCTGGAATTAGTTGTTTAATAATACCAGCTATCAAAAGACCAAAGATAATGTAGAAAGAAATTAAACTCGTAAAATGCCAAAAGTTACTCAAAAATGTAGAAATAAATACCAAAATATACCTTTAAATGATTATCAGTATTAATTATAGCAAGTTTTATTTAATATAAAATTTTATTTAAAGGATTTCATTAAATTTATGTTTTGCATACCAAACAATAAAAAAATGCCGATAACCATATGAAAGCTACAAGCCCCCAGCAATAAAAACTAAGAGGTAATTTTTATAGTAAGCAAATAAACTAAATACAACAACAGGGATAAGAAGTTGTCTAATAAGACTTAAATAAACTAAAAGTGCTGGTTTTTTATGCCTTGTAAAAAAGATATATTGATAAATACTAACATATATGCATAGAGTGAAATTGCAGCCGCATAGAGGTAACTTAAACCAGCCTCAATTACTTGGGTGTCATTGGTGAATATTTTTAGCAGGTACTCTCCAAATATAAATAATGATAACATTCCAATAATCCATAAAATAAAACCAACTTTTTGAGTATAAATAACACTTTGTTTTACTCTATCATATAATCCTGCCCCATTATTTTGAGAGACTATAGCAAGAACTGCAACATTAATGCCAATACTAGGAAGTAAAAATATTTGATCAATCCTAATTGCAATCCCATAAGCAGCAACAACATGTTGACCAAAATCAGATATATAGTAAGTTATAATGAACATACCAAGAGCCATTAGTAGCATGTTTATAGTTGGAGGAGTTCCTTGTTTAAAAAATGAAAAAATTATTTGTTTATCAAATATGAATATAGGTAAATCTTGAAGTAAATAAGTCTTTCTTAAAATACTAAAAAGATATATAAAACCTAAAAACTCTATAATGATAGTTGCGTAAGCAATACCTCCAACACCCATAGGCTTAACTCCATAGCCTCCTTGTATAAACCAAAAATCTAAAACAATATTTAAAAAAAGCCAATAAGCAAGAAGTTTCTAAAAGGCTTGGTATTCCCTATTGAGGTTAGAATCGAATTTGTAAAAAAGGCACCAACATAAAATATAGCACCACAAAGCACTACATTTATGTATGATAGTGCTTCTTTTAAATACTCACCTTTGGCTCCTAAAACTTTCATTAAAAAAGGGGCACTTAAGAGACCAATAGTTGTTATTATTATAGTAATGCAGATTGCAAAAAATAGTACATGAAGGATTATTTATTTTGCATCATTTACTTTTTTCTCTCCTATAGCATTTCCTATAAGAGAAGTAACTCCTTGACTCATACCACCAGCAACTGCGATGATGATAAAAAATATAGAAAAAGTCAGTGAAAGTGAAGCTACTGCTTGAGTTGATATTTCTGCTGCAAAAAAGGTGTCAGTTACGTTAAACATAGTATGAAAAAAATACCCTATACTTGATGGTATAGCAATATTTTTTAGATGTTTTTTTATTGACTCCGTTGTTAAATCTTGATTTATATTCAATTAACTTGTCTTAAATTGATTTAACTTATTGTTTAATTCTTTAGTCATATCTGTAAGATGACCTGCTGCACCTGATATTTCATCCACGTTTGTTGCATTTTGGGTTGAGATTATATTTATTTTTTCTATTAGAGTTATGATTTCACTAAGTTCTTTACCCATTGTTACATAATCACGCACACTTTCTTCGTTGACAGCAGAAGCTTGGTGCATAGTATCTGATATATTACTTATTCTATCTTGTGTTGATTGTGCCATATCAGAAATTTTTTGATTTTTTTGAGCACTTTCATTCATTTGCTCACTTGAATCATTAATAGATTGGACAATGATATTTATTGTCGCACTAATTTCTCCAAGAGATTTTTGTGTTCTTTCTGCTAAGTTTCTAACTTCATCAGCGACAACTGCAAACCCACGACCATGTTCACCAGCACGAGCAGCTTCAATAGCAGCATTTAGTGCTAAAAGATTTGTTTGATCTGCTATGTCACCTATAATACCAAGTACATTTTGCACATCTGTTGCTGTTGTACTTAACTCTTTTATTTTTAGAGCTAATTCCATCTCTTCTTTAGTATTCTCTTCTATAGTTTTTGTTAGTTTGTAAATATCATTTTTAGATTGGTTAAGGCTTTTATTTGCTTCTATAATCTCTTTTTTGTTATTTTCTACTTTATCTATAGATTTGAGCATCTCTATTTTTGTTTCATTTGCTTTTTGGGTAGTTTCATTTACAATTATCATTGATTTTTGAGCAGACTTACCAACTTCAATAGATGATGATGCGAGTTGATTTGCTATTGCAGCATTCTCATTTGAAGTTGTTTTTGCATTTTGCACTAAATCTTTAGTTTTTGATATGAAATTATTGATTTGAGTAAGAATTTTCCCTATCTCATCATTATTTATAATTGATAATTTTTTTGTATAGTCCTGTGTTTTTGCAACATTTTCAGCAAATTTTGCAACATTTTCTAATCTTCTTAATATAAGAGTTGTAAAAGTGTATATAATTATTGCCATAATAATGATATTTAGTAAAATATTCAAATATGAAAGAGTATTGATTTTAGACATTATTTCTTCTGAATGTTGTGCATATATTTTTACAGCATCATTACTTAATTTCAAAAGTTTGAGGTCTTTTTGAAGTTCCGATTTAGCTATATTGTTTTTCTCTGTTTGTTCAATAACTTTTTGAATCCTTTCATAAAAAGGAATCCATAAAGAGTATATTTCATTGGTTTTATTTTTAAACTCATTATCCATTCTTAATTCTATGGTCATATTTCCTAAAGACATTTTTCCATTTTGTTGTTCTTGTATTACTTTGTTAAAGGCATTAGACGAGTCTCTTATGCCTTCAAGAGATGTAAGTGTTTTAAATTTATACCAAGAAAGGATCTCTCTTGATATTTTTTGACTTAGCATTCTTTGTTTACCCAAAACATTAATGATAGAAGTCTCTTTTTGACTTGAACTTACAAGTGAACTTATATATAAGTTCATAGTTATAAAAGCAAACATAGAAATTGCCAACATAATATACACTTTACTCTTTATACTCAGATTATCCACAATCATCCTTTTTTTTACACGTTAAATCTAAAATGCATTACATCGCCATCATTGACAATGTAATCTTTTCCTTCCAATCTCATTTTACCAGCATCCTTTGCGTTATTTTCTCCTTTACATGTAACGAAATCTTCATAGGCTATTACTTCCGCACGAATAAAACCTTTTTCAAAATCATTATGTATAACTGAAGCTGATTTTGGAGCTTTCCACCCCTTGCTAATTGTCCATGCTCTTACTTCCATAACTCCCGCTGTAAAGTAGCTAATAAGGTTTAGTTTAGCAAATGCTGTATGTATTATTTTGTTTAACCCAGACTCTTCTATGCCAAGATCTGCTAAAAATTCTTGAGCTTCTTCCTCTTCAAGTCCGCAAAGCTCTTCTTCTATTTTTGCACAAAGAACTATAACTTCTGCTCCAACTTCTTTAGCATGTGCTTTTACTTTTGTTACAAAATCATTGTCTTGCAAAAGAGAGTCTTCATCTACATTTGCACCATATATTATTTCTTTATTTGATAAAAATCTTAGTTCACGATCTAACTCTTCAAACATTGGATCATCTTTTTTAGCAAAGGTACTAACGGGTTTTATATCATCAAGGTGAGCTTTAAGTTCTAGTGAAAATTCATGAGCTGCACGAACACTTTTGTCTGCTTTTGAAGTACGAAAAAGTTTATCCACTTTTTTATCAAGCTGTTGAATGTCAGCAAAGATTAATTCACTCTCAATAATTTCAATATCTCTCAAAGGGTCAATCTTCCCCTCAACATGAGTAATATTGTCATCTTCAAAACATCTTACCATATGCAATATAACTTCAACTTCACGAATATTTGATAAAAACTGATTACCAAGACCTTCGCCAGTTGAAGCTCCTTTAACGAGCCCTGCGATATCTACAAAATCTACGGTAGAGTACTGAATACGCTCTGGATTAACTATCTTTGCTAGTTCGTTTAATCTGTCATCAGGAACAGGAACTATTGCTTTATTTGGCTCAATCGTACAAAATGGATAGTTTGCACTTTCTGCATTTTGTGCCTTTGTTAAAGCGTTAAAAGTTGTTGATTTCCCAATATTTGGAAGTCCTACTATTCCTACACCTAGTCCCATTATTTAGCCTCTTCTTTACTTTTTTCAATCATCCAGTATAGGTTCATTCTTATACCAGCTCCACTTGCTCCACATTGATTATATCCCCAATCTTTATCAACAAAAGCAGGTCCTGCAATGTCAAGGTGTAACCATTTGTCTTTATATTCATCTGTAACAAAGTTATCTAGAAACATTCCAGCTGTAATAGCACCACCATAACGTGTAGATGCAATGTTGCTTAAATCTGCAATTGGGCTTTTAAGTTGTTTTTTTAGGTATCTGTTAAATGGTAAGGTTCCTGTAAGCTCACCGCTATTAGAAGCTGAGTCGCCAAGAGATTGTTTTAGTGAACTTGAATGTCCCATAATCGCAGTTGTATACTCACCAAGTGCTACAACACAAGCACCAGTTAAAGTAGCCATATCAATTAAGTAATCAGGTTTTTGCTCACAAGCGTAACAAAGACAATCAGCAAGAACTAAACGTCCTTCTGCATCTGTATTTCCTATTTCTATGGTTTTTCCATTTTTTGCTACTAATACATCATCAGGTTTGTAAGCTTCTGGTCCTATTGAATTTTCAGTTGCTCCTACTATCGCATGAACTTCATAAGGAAGATCAAGACTAGCTGCACCTTTTATAATACCAAGAACAGCTGCTCCTCCACTCATATCTGATTTCATTGATACCATTGAACTTCCTGGCTTTAGACTAAGTCCACCACTATCGTAAGTCAAACCTTTTCCCACATATACAAATTTTTCTTTTGCATTTTTTGGTTTGTATATAACGTGAATAAGACGAGGAGGTATATGACTAGCTCTATTAACTGCTAAAAATGCACCCATTCCTTGTTCTTCTAAAAACTTCTCATCATATACTTTGCATGTAACATTTTCAAGACCATCTAACTCTTGTGCAACTTCAGCAAGTTTTACTGATGTCATCTCATAAGGGATAGTGTTTACTAAGTTTTTTGCGTAGTTTGTAGAGTTAGCTATGATAGTTCCTACTTTTACTGCTTTTTTTGCAGTCTCTTGCGATACATCAGGTCTACTGAAATCATCTAAACATATAGTGATAGTTTCTATTTTAATTGGATTTTTTTTAGATTTATACTCTTCAAAACTATAACTTCCAAGTATAAATGCTTCACTCATAGCTTTGATGTTTTCACCAGGGCAATCCCCAGAGTAAGTTCCTATTTTTATGCTTTTTGCATTTGTGCTTTTTATGATATTAATAGCTTTTGAAGATGCAAGTCTTATCTCTTCATTATTAAGTGATTCAATACCAACATATACAGTTTTTTTCTCTGTTAAGAAACAACTCTCTTCGCTTTCACCTTTAAAACCTAAAAATTCCAAAGTATCTTTATCTTCTATACTTTTGTGATTTAAGTCTTTATTTACTACAAATATAATTTTTATATCTGCTTTTATTTCATTTAGTCTTTTGTTTTCTATTAATATTTTCATTTTATTTTTCCTTATCAAAATCTAATAACTCTTTTGCTTGTATCATATCTTTATCTCCACGACCAGAAATATTTACTATGATGAGTGAGTTTTTTAACTCATCTTTTGGTATCTTTTTAAGATATGCAACTGCATGTGAACTTTCAAATGCAGGAATTAATCCCTCTTTTTGGCTTAACCATACAAAAGCATCTAAGGCTTCTTGGTCAGTAATGTGTTCATATCTTGCCTTTTTAAGTTCTTTAAGATAAGAATGTTCAGGACCTATTCCAGGGTAGTCAAGTCCAGCACTTATGGAGTGAGCTTCTAGTACCTGTCCATCATCATCTTGAAGAATATAACTCATTTGACCATGAAGAACGCCAGGACTTCCTTTAGCTAAACTAGCCCCATGTTTATCTGTTTCAACACCTAACCCACCAGCTTCTATGCCAATGCATGTTACACCGTCATTTTCCAAGAAGTGACTAAAAGCTCCAATTGCATTGCTACCACCACCTATGCAAGCTATAACATAGTCTGGAAGTCTATTCTCTTTTGTTAGTATCTGTGCTTTTGCTTCATATCCAATGATAGCTTGAAAATCACGCACCATCATGGGGTATGGATGAGGACCTGCAACAGTTCCAATAATGTAAAAAGTATCTCTTGCATTTGTTACCCAGTTACGTATGGCTGCATTCATGGCGTCTTTTAAAGTTCTGCTACCACTTTTTACGCTATGCACTTTTGCACCAAGAAGTTTCATACGAAAAACGTTAAGTTCTTGTCTCTCGACATCTTTTTCTCCCATAAATACTTCACACTCTAAACCTAAAAGAGCTGCTATGGTAGCAGTTGCTACGCCATGTTGACCTGCACCAGTCTCTGCAATTACTCTTTTTTTACCCATCTTCTTTGCCATAAGACCTTGAACAATAGTATTGTTTACTTTGTGTGCTCCTGTATGATTTAAATCTTCTCTTTTAAGGTAGATTTTTGCACCCAGTTCTTCAGAAATATTTTTAGCATAATAAAGAGCAGAAGGGCGACCAACATAATCTTTGAGATAAGCATCAACTTCAGTCCAAAATTCTTTATCAAAACGTATAGTTTTATAAAATTCATCTAGTTCTAAAAGAGTAGGCATTAGAGTTTCAGGAACATATCTACCCCCAAATATACCAAAATGTCCATTTGAATCAGGATCAAATTTTGAAGCTTTTGGAATATACATTAGTCAACTTCCAACACTGAGTAAACATTTGTCATTTTTTTAATCTCTTTATCTCCTTGAAGGAAAGTTAGATTTAGTAAAAAACAAACTTCTACGCACTGTGCACCTGATTTATTTATCAGACTAACAGATGCAGTTGCGGTTCCACCAGTTGCTATTAAATCATCAATAAGTAAAACCTTTGGATTCTCTTTGTCGCATTTAAAAGCATCTATATGAATTTCAACTTCATCTACACCATATTCCAAAGAGTATTTTTCACTAATAGTAGTGTATGGAAGTTTACCTGGTTTTCTAATAGGAATAAAAGGTTTTCTTATTTTTGCAGCAAGTGCAGCTCCAAATATAAAACCACGAGCTTCAATACCAGCTATAAAATCTATATCTTCATCTTGATATCTGTCAGCCAAATGATCCATCAAAAAGTTATATGCTTTTGCATCTGAAAGAAGTGTTGTAATGTCTTTAAAAACTATACCTGGTTTGGGAAAATCTTTTATATCTCTTATGGAGTCAAGTAGATATTCTTTGTCGCTTTGATTTAATGTTTTCATGGTTATTGTCCTATTTGAATAATTTGTATTTTATGTATAACAAGAGTGTTAAGAACAGAGCAAAGGCTCCGTACGATATGACTTCAACTCCCATTAGAGTAATGCCTCTATTTTTCCTTGAAGTTCTTTTATTTGGTGTCTTAATTTATCACTCTCCATACGATATTGAGAGTTTCTAGTTCGTAAAGATTTTAGGTCATTTTTAACTTTTGTAAGTTCATCACTTAGTATGTCAATATTACCTAACGAGCGTTGAAGTTGCACTTGATATTTTCTTATGACAACTTCTGCGTCACCTAGAGTGTTTTTAACAACTACACTACCTAATTTCTCTTTTTTGAGAAGGGTTTTAAAATAAAAAACCATGATAGTTAGGTATACACAAAGTGAAGCTAGTGTTGTTGTTACAATCCACTCTATAAGCATAATTAAAGCTCTATCTTTTTAACACGATCAGCGTGTCTTCCGCCTTCAAAACTTCCATCACACCAAGCATCTATGATAGATTCAGCAACACCTAATCCAACTATGCGTTCACCAAAGCAAAGTACATTTGCGTCATTGTGAGCTCTTGCCATACTTGAAGTATAAGCATCGTGGCAAAGTGCAGCACGAATTCCTTTATGCTTGTTTGCGGCAAGGCTCATACCAATGCCGGAACCACAAATGAGGATACCAAAAGCATTATTATCTGCTAAAACTTCTAGACAAAGTTTATGTGCATAGTCTGGGTAGTCAACTCTGCTTGCATCTGTAGGACCTAAGTCAACTATTTCATGTCCTCTTTTTTTTAACATCTCTATGATGTTAGGTTTGATTGCTACTCCAGCATGATCTGTTGCAATAAAAAATTTCAAATAAATTCCTTATATATAATTTTCGCGATTATACCACAATATATGTTATAATCAGATTATGAATATACAAAACAAACAAACTTTACAGGAGCAGTTTAGCTCTTTTTGTAAAAAGAACAACCCTAAAAATTTAGAAATTGCAGTTGAGTATTTTACTGTTTTTGGTGGACTTGATGTCACATTAAATATGGAAGAGCCACTTGATAAACTTATCCAAAAGCACATACTAAAAGAGTATAAATTTCTTAGAAATGATGTCTCAAAACTGACAACAGGAGATGAAAAATTCCATAGACTTTTAAGTGCTAGTGCTTTAGGAGATAGAAGAACGAATTCTAGTTTTAAAAGAGCAAGTTTCTCTTTTGATGATGGTATGGACTTAGTTGAAGAACTTCGTGATAAAGGCTTTATCAAGTTAGAAAGATGTACAGAAGATGTGTATGTATCGGACAAAATTCTTTTTAATTCTCCTTTTTTAAGATTTTGGTTTGCTTTTATTTCTCCTATTTTTAAAAGTATAAGAGATAAAGATTATAAAGAATTTTATGAGATATACAATAATAGAAAAGCAGAGTTCAGTGACCTAGTTTTTTCTCAACTTTCTCATGAATTAATCAAATATAATTTTTCACAGGAGAAGATTTATAACATAGGTAGATACTGGGATGATGAGCGTGAGATAGACTTAGTTGCAAAAACAAAAGTAGGTACAAAGATAGTAGGGCTTTGTAAATATACAGATAAAAAACTCAAAAAAAATGAACTTTCAAAATTAAAAGAGTTATGTAAAGAGTCTAATATAGAAGCAGATATCTATGTATTATTTGCAAAAAAAGGATACACAAGTGAGCTCAAAGCATTAAAAAGTGAAAGTGTTTTACTCTTTACATGTAGGAATTTTAAAGTTTTGATTTA
>JADGDR010000020.1 GCA_016744795.1 Sulfurospirillum sp. | reverse complement strand
AACAAAATTAACACCTTGTTCTAGGGTAATCCAAAAACGAGTCATATGCTCTTCTGTAATAGGAAGTTCTTTTACGCCCTCATTTATAAGTCTTTGAAAGAGTGGCACGACTGAGCCACGACTACCTATAACATTTCCATATCTTACAACGGAGAATTGGGTACGTCTTGCTCCTCTAATGTTGTTAGCTGCAATAAAAAGTTTATCTGAGGCAAGTTTAGTTGCACCATATAAGTTGATAGGGTTTGCCGCCTTATCAGTGGAGAGTGCAATAACTTTTTGTACAGCACATTCAAGTGCAGCGTCAATTACATTTGCCGCGCCATTTATATTAGTTTTAATACACTCCATAGGATTGTATTCTGCAATAGGAACGTGTTTTAGAGCTGCTGCATGGATTACAAAATGTACACCATACATTGCTTTTTTAAGACGTTCTAAATCTCTTACATCTCCAATCATATATCGCATACAAGAATCATTGAAAACCTGTGCCATCTCATATTGTTTAAGTTCATCTCTTGAAAAAATAATTATTTTATTTGGTTTATACTTTTTTAGTAAGATTTCAGTATATTTTTTGCCAAAACTACCTGTTCCACCTGTTATTAGTATATTTGCATTATTAAACAATATGAATCCTTTGGGATATTATACATAAATAAAGCAATTTTAATTCCTTTTAATTTGACATCTTTATCACCAAGTAGTATAATAAATATAAATAAGGTTGTAGTAAAGGAGCATGTCATGACAATAGGCAATAGTTTTAATACCCAAACAGCAAATCATATAAATCAAAATAGAACAAATACCCAAGAGACTCTCTCTAAAATAGGGGCTGTTCGTGAGCTTAGTGGGAAAGACGATTCAAATCTAATTATATCTAATTCTCTGTCTTCTCAAATTTCTACACTCACACAAAATATACAAAATGAAAATGAATCAATCGCTATGAATCAAATAGCAGATTCATCTTTAAAAAATGTTTATGAAAGTGCAGACAAGCTAAATGAACTTTCAGTTGCACATAAGAATGCAGCACTTAATTCTTCTCAAAAAGATGCTTTAAACGAAGAGTTTCAAGCGACTGTAACTTCTATGAAAGATGCGATTGAAACAACAAAATATAATGGAAAATCACTTTTAACTTCAGCTCAAAATTTAGAAGTAACTGGAGTTGATTCCCTTGATATAGAGAATCAAGATAGTATCTCTTCTCTTATGGAAGGCTTAGACTCATTAAATGCCAATATAGGAAGTGAAATGAACAAAAGTGAAGTGAGCATAACAAATTCACTCTCAGCAGTTTCAAATTTAACTAACTCATATGCCAATATTTCAGAAGAGCCTATGGACAAAAAAATAGGGGATTTAGAAACTAGTCAAATAAAATTAACAAGTTCTATCATAGTTCAAAACCACCAAACACAAGCACTTCAACAAAGAATTTCTGCTTTATTAGTATAGTTTGATTAAGAACTCTGATTTTTATCAAAATGCTTACAAAAAACACGGTATGTCAGCACGTGGACTAAACTGGAGTTCTGAAGATTCTCAAAAGATTAGATTTGAAGTTATTACCTATTTTTTGAAAAATGAACTTCTTACATGTAGTGTTGTTGATGCTGGATGTGGATTTGGAGATTTGTACCTTTTTTGGATTGAAAAAGGTTTACATGTAAAGAGTTATATCGGGATTGATTCAGTTCAGAATTCTATTGATATTTCAAAAAAAAGATTAAAAAAATACTCAAATTGCAACTTTACATGTAGAGATGTTTTGAAAGACAAATTACATAAGGCTGATTGGTATATAGCTAGTGGAAGTCTGAATATACTTAGTGAATTTGATACTTGGCTTTTTTTAGAAAAAATAATTTCATATTCTAAAAAAGGGGTGATTTTTAACGTTCTAAAAGGGGATAAAAAAAGTCAAAATTTTAATTATCAGACAAAAGAAACTATGATAAAGTTTGTAGAACAAAAAGGTTTTAAGGTGAGAATCGTTGAGGATTATTTAAGTGATGATATGAGTGTGGAGATACGTAAATGAAAGTTATAATTTTAACTATTTTAGTTGTTTATCTTGGAACATTAATCTATATTTATTTTACCCAAGATGATAAAGTTTTTAATTCAAGTGCGATTCAAAAAAATGAACTGTTTGAATTAAAAAATATGAAGAGAATTTTTTTTAAAGTTGATGATGTAATTTTAGAAGGAGTCTATAAAAAGTCACAAAAAAAACATGCTCCATTGATATTATATTTTGGAGGCAATGCCGATGATGCAACTCGGATACTCTTACATGTAAAGAGTTTAGAAGAGTTTGATATAGTTGCATTTAACTATCGTGGTTTTGTAAATAGTGAGGGTAAACCTAGTGAAAAAACTCTTTTTAGTGACGCTTTAAAAATATATGATAAGTTTGCAAATAACAAAGAAGTTATTTTAATAGGGCGAAGTTTAGGAACAGGAGTTGCCTCATTTTTGGCAAGTAAGAGGAGAATTAAAGGGCTTATACTTGTAACTCCTTATGATTCAATAGTCTCTATGGCTAAAAAAATGTATCCCTATTTTCCTATAGAAATACTTTCAAAACATAAGTTTGAGTCAGTAAAATATATGTTACATGTAAACTCAAAAGTAGGTTTAATAGAGGTGAAAGATGATGAGATGATACCTAAGTATCATTTTGATAAACTTAGAGCTAATGTAAAAAATTTAGCCTTACATGTAGAGCTAAAAAACACAACTCATGGAGAGGTTTTAACGCACCTAGATTTTGAGAATACGTTAAAGAAAATGATTAAGGAATTTGATGTTAACTGATAGAAATTTTATAAATATAGCTTTAGAAATAGCATCTGCAAGTAAATGTGTATCTAAAAGTGTAGGTGCTGTGATAGTAAAAAATGGAAGAATTTTAAGTACAGGTTATAATGGCACACCAGCTGGGTATACAAACTGTTGTGATCATTGGAATGGAGAGTATACCAACGAGCATCATGAATGGAGCAAAACTTATGAGATTCATGCAGAGATGAATGCAATAATTTGGGCTGCTCGTGAGGGGATAAGCATAAAAGGTGCGACTATCTATGTAACACTTGAGCCTTGTAGTGATTGTAGTAAAAACATTATTGCAAGTGGTATCAAAAGAATAGTATATGATAAGCCATACGAGCATACTAACTCAGATATTGTTACAAAATTTATCAAAGAAAATAGTGTAATAATTGAACAAATAAAAGACTGAGAGTCAGTTTGCCTTAAGTAGTTATATATAGGCAAAATAGTATAATATTTAAAATTAATGTATCTAAGGAAAAGTATATGACAAACAGAGAAATTAAAGATTTGATGCGTTTTTTTGATGGTAGCGATATCTCAAAAGTAAAAATTAAAAATGCTGAATTCTCAATAGAATTACAAAAAGGTTTTGAAGGTGGAACAGTAGTTGCCTCACCTGCTCCAGTAGTTGTATCTGCTCCTGCTGTAGTAGCTTCATTAGAAGCTCCTGTGAGTGAAACAAAAGAGCTTGGAGATAGTATAAAATCACCAATGGTTGGAACATTTTATTCTGCTCCGGCTCCTGGTGCTAATACATTTGTAAAAGTAGGAACTGTAGTTAAAAAAGGTCAGACAGTTGGTATTATCGAAGCTATGAAAATCATGAATGAGATAGAGGCTGAGTTTGATTGTAGAATTATAGAAATTCTTCTTGAAGATGGACAGCCAGTAGAGTTTGATATGCCATTATTTGCGGTTGAGAAAGTTTAAACATGGCAATTATTGAGAAAATACTTGTTGCAAATAGAGGCGAGATAGCTCTTCGTGCGATAAGAACTATTAAAGAGATGGGTAAAAAAGCTATTGCAGTTTACTCAAAGGCTGACAAAGATGCACTTTATCTAAAGTATGCTGATGCTAGTATTTGCATTGGCGAGGCAGCTTCAAGTAGTAGTTATTTGCATATTCCTTCAATCATAAGTGCAGCAGAGATTAGTGGGTGTGATGCTATTTTCCCAGGATATGGATTTTTGAGTGAGAATCAGTCTTTTGTAGAGATTTGTGAACATCACAATATCAAGTTTATTGGACCAAGTGTTGATGTTATGGTTATGATGAGTGATAAATCAAAAGCAAAAGAAGTTATGAAAAAAGCCGGAGTTCCTGTTATCGAAGGAAGCGAAGGTGCTCTTAAAGATGTACCAGAAGCTATTGAGATGGCAAAAAAAATAGGTTATCCAGTTATCGTTAAAGCGAGTGCTGGTGGGGGTGGTCGTGGTATGCGTGTTGTTGAAGCAGAAGAAGATTTAGAAGTTGCTTACCTTTCTGCTGAGAGTGAATCACTTACTGCATTTGGAGATGGAACTCTTTATATGGAGAAGTACATCAAAGATCCACGTCATATAGAAGTTCAAGTTATCGGCGATAGCCATGGTAATGCGATTCACATTGGAGAGCGTGATTGTTCACTTCAACGTCGCCATCAAAAGTTAATCGAAGAATCACCTGCTGCCGCACTTGATGATGTGACAAGAGCTAGACTTCATGATGTTGCAGTAAAAGCAGTAAAGTTTTTGAAATATGAAAATGCTGGAACATTTGAATTTTTACTTGATGCAGATAAAAATTTCTATTTTATGGAGATGAATACAAGGCTTCAAGTAGAACATTGTGTTAGTGAGATGGTTAGTGGAATAGATATAATTGAGCTTATGATAAAAGTAGCTGAGGGTGAAGAACTTCCATCACAAGACTCTATAGTCTTAACTGGGCACTCAATAGAGTGCAGAATCACAGCAGAAGATTCAGTGAAATTTATTCCAAGTCCAGGAAAGATTACAAAGTATGTTGCTCCAGGCGGTCGTAATGTAAGAGTTGATTCTCATATATATCAAGGGTATACGGTTCCTCCAACTTATGATTCTATGATAGGTAAGCTTATTGTATGGGGAGAAGATAGAGACAAAGCGATAGCAAAGATGAAAAATGCGCTTAGTGAATACCAGATAGAAGGTATTAATACAGTTATCGATTTTCACTCTAAAATGATGGATAACGTAGATTTTAAAGAGAATAATTTCGATACAAATTACTTATCAAAATACTAAATATGTAGGAGGTATTAGATTATGAAAATCGATGGAAGTAGTGCAAATAGCATAAACTTTATTGAACAAAAATATTCTAATACTTCTACTAATAAACACGATATACAAAAAAATAGAACAGATACTTTTGAAAGTAAGAGCATGAATTCAATGGCTCTTTTAGAATCAAATGAGTCCATGGCTATGCTTCAAATAGCTCATAGTTCTATTATTAAACTTCAAAATAGTGGTGAAGAATTACAAAAATTAAATGACAAATTTTCATTTTTTCAATCACAAAAGAGTGAGTTAAATGAGAAGTTTGAAGAGATAACAGTATCAATGCTTGATATTATAGATAATACGATGTTTAAAGATGGTGGACTTTTTTATGTAGAACATAATCTTAGTATAGGTGATGTAAAATTTAGTTTTTCGATGGTAAGTGAAAATAGTATAGAAGATTTTGAATTGGGTAGTTCAGAAGAGTTAGATAGTTTTATTCTAAGCCTTGGATCAATAGAAGATAATATACTAGATATAAAAAGAAATATAGAAGTTGCAAATTTTAATCAGATGGCAGTTTTAGATAAAAACAGTTCACGTATAAATATAAATGCTAGTATGTTTTCAAATCAAAATAGAAGTTTGTCTTTAAGTACTGATGATATTAAGCAAGCTCATAATACCAGCTTGCTTAAAGATAAGGTCTCTTTTCTTTTAGATTAAGATGGAGACCTTACTACTTTTATAGTTGCAGATGATTTTAGTTTTTCAAAATAATCTTTTACTACTTCATTCTCTTTTTGTTTAGACAGAACTCTATAAATACTCTTTTTTACATCTTTATAAGCGAGCATTACAAAATCTTTTTTCTTTTTTATATAAAACATAGTTGGTCTGTTTTGAATATTTAAGATTTGAGTGAATCTTCCCTCTTTAGTTCCATTTAATAATGCTTTAAGTTTATTGTTTAGAGTTTCAGCTTTTACTAGTCTATTTTCAATTTTAATACCAGCAGGTTGGAGCATTGGATTATTTTGTATTGCTTTTAAGTCATTAGGATTTTGTGCTGTGTATATTGTTAAGTTAAAACTATTTGCTATTTTAAATTCACTTGGGTTTTCTTTGTAAAATTTTTCAATTTCTTTGTCTTCTATAGTTTTTAATTTATCACTATAAATACTTCTGTATAATTTATCTTTTTTTATTTTGTCTTTTATCTCTTTTTTATACTCATCTATTTTTATGTTTTTAGATTTTAACATGTTTAAAAATTCATATTGACTTAAGCCATTTTTATTTGCCAAGTTTTCTATATAAGTATCAACTTCAAATAAATCAGCATTAATTCTAAGTTTTTTAATTTGAGATTTTTCAAGTTTTTGTTTAACCAATATATTTAGAGATTCTTTTCTAGAGACTTTATACTGCTCAGAATATTTGTAAACTTCATAGAGAGTTATTGGTTCATCGTTGATGATGACAGAAACTCCACTAATTATGCCTGAGAAGGCAAAAGTTGCACTTAAAGATGCAGTTAATAAAATGCGAGAAACAATTTTCAATAATAATCCTTTTGTAAGTAAAAAATTTATATAATAACTTACAATGATAACATTTTTTTTAAAAATTTAAATTTAAATTTAATGGATTTTTGTAAGAAGAAATTTTTTTAGTAAAAAAAGTAACAATTTGATACATAATTTTAAGATAATTGAAGGAAAACCTATGATAGTGACACGTTTTGCACCCTCTCCAACAGGATATTTACATATTGGTGGTCTTAGAACTGCTCTTTATAGTTACCTTTGGGCAAAGAAGAGTGGCGGAAAGTTTCTTCTTCGTATTGAAGATACAGATTTAAAAAGAAATTCTAAAGAAGCCGCTATTGCTATAGAAGAAGCTTTTAAATGGACTGGACTAAGTCATGATGAGACAATCACTTACCAATCAAGTAGATTTGATATATATAAAAAGTATGTACAGCAACTCTTAGATGAGGGAAAAGCTTACTACTGCTATATGAGTTCATCTGAAAAAGATGAGCTGTATGAAAAACAAAAAGCAAATAAAGAACGAACAAAGTATGATGGAAGATATAGAAATTTTAAAGGAATACCTCCAAGTAACGTAGAACCAGTAGTGCGTATTAAAGCGCCTTTGGAGGGTGAAATTAGTTTTATTGATGGTGTAAAAGGTGAAGTTGCATTTGATGTTAAAGATGTTTTAGATGACTTTGTAATTGCCAGAGCTGATGGAACTCCGCTATATAATTTTGTAGTTGCTATTGATGATGCTTTGATGGGAGTTACTGAGGTAATACGTGGAGATGATCATCTTTCAAATACTCCAAAACAGATGGTAGTTTACAAAGCTCTTGGATTTGATATACCAAAGTTTTATCATGTACCAATGATACTAAATCCAAATGGCAAAAAACTCTCGAAAAGAGATGGTGCTATGGATGTTATGGACTATAAAAAAGATGGGTATTTACCTGAAGCCATTCTAAATTTTCTTATTCGTCTTGGTTGGAGTCATGGTGACCAAGAAATTTTTAGTATGAATGAGATGTTAGAACTTTTTAATCCAAATGATATAAATAAATCAGCTTCAGCATATAATGCAGAAAAATTATCATGGATAAATACACAGTATATAAAATCTTTACATGTAGATAGGTTGGTAGAAGTTTTAAAAGAGTATGATTTAGATTTGAGTGGATTTGACAAAGCAGAAGAGTTGATAAATCTTTTACGAGATAGAGCAAAAAACATGAATGAACTAAAAGATATGGCAAGCTCTATTGTGAATGAGCCAACACAGTATAATCAAAAAGCAGTTGAAAAATTCTTAAAAGGGGATGCCCTAGAAATTTTGGCAGCATTTAATGATGAATTAAAATCTAAAGGAGATATAACTTTAGCAGAAGATTTTAAGGATATAGCAAATAGCTTTCTTGATAGTAGAGGATTGAAATTAAAACATTTAGCTCAACCTATAAGAATAGCAATAGTTGGGAGTGCAGTTAGTCCATCAGTTTTTGATGTTTTAAGCATAGTTGGGTTCAAAAGCGTTCTTAAAAGAATTGATAATTTATGTAAAACAGGAGTTTAGAGTGGCAAGTAATATTAAGGTAACAAAAGAAGAATCATTAGAGTACCACATTGGTGGAAAAATTGGAATAGATATAACAAAACCTTGCGATACAGCTAGAGACTTGTCTATGGCTTATACACCAGGTGTGGCATATCCTTGTAGAGATATATCAGCTAAACCTGAATTAGCGTATAAATATACAAATAAAGGTAACTTAGTAGCTGTTATAACTGATTCTACAGCTGTTCTTGGTCTTGGAGATATTGGCGCAGTTGCAGGAAAACCAGTTATGGAAGGAAAATCTGTCCTTTTTAAAGCTTTTGCTGGTGTTGATGCTTTTGATATAGAGTTAGATGAAAAAGATCCTGAAAAAATTATAGATATTTGTAGAGCTATGGCACCAACTTTTGGTGGAATCAACCTAGAAGATATTAAAGCTCCAAAATGTTTTGAAATAGAAGAAAAACTTCAAGCTATAGTTGATATTCCTGTTATGCATGATGATCAACACGGAACTGCTATGATAACTACTGCGGGACTTATTAATGCACTTGAAATTAGTGGTAAAGATATAGCACAAATGAAAATAGTAGTTTCAGGAGCTGGTGCTGCAGGAATTGCTTGTGCCAAGATGTATAAACTTTTAGGTGCAGATAGAATAGTTATGCTTGATTCAAGAGGAGTAATTCATTCTGGACGTGAAGATTTGAATAAATATAAGGCTGCATTTGCAATAGATACTGAAGATAGAACTTTAGATGATGCAATGAAAGGTGCAGATATGTTTTTAGGGCTTTCTGCTCCTAATATTGTATCAAAAGAGATGATTGCTAATATGAATCCAGAGCCAATTATATTTGCATTATCTAATCCAATTCCAGAAGTCCTTCCTGAATTAGTTGCTGAAGTTAGAGATGATGTTATGATGGGAACAGGAAGAAGTGACTATCCTAACCAAGTGAATAATGTTTTAGGTTTTCCTTTTATCTTTAGAGGTGCTTTAGATGTTAGAGCGACTAAAATTACTGAGAATATGAAAATGGCAGCTGCAAAAGCACTTGCTGCATTAGCTAAAAAGGATGTTCCTCAGTATGTTAAAGATGCTTATGATGGAGCTGATTTAAAATTTGGACATGATTATGTAATTCCAAAACCATTTGATAGACGTGTACTTCCATGGGTTAGTACAGCAGTTGCTCGCGCAGCTATTGAAGATGGTGTAGCTAGAGTAGATGATAGTTTTGATATAGAGGCATATTATTCAAAATTAATATGGCAAATTGAATCAGAAAAAAAATAATTAATCAAAAGGTGGGTTTTGCCCACCTTTAACCTCTTACTCTTATCTCTTATTAAATACAATTTTTATATACTGTCCCAAATAAAATAAGGAGATTACTCTTATGAATCTAATGGTATTTGGAGCACCTGGTGCAGGAAAAGGGACACAGGCAAAATTTTTGATAGAAAAATATGGCATTCCACAAATCTCAACAGGGGATATTTTAAGAGCTGCAATTGCAGACAAAACAGATATGGGAATGGAAGCGAAAACTTTCATGGATGAAGGAAAACTCGTTCCTGACTCTACTATCATAGGTATTATCAAAGATAGATTGATTCAGAGTGATTGTCAAAAAGGATTTATACTTGACGGATATCCTAGAACTCTTCCCCAAGCAGAGGCTTTAAAAGAGTTGATGAATGACATGGGTAAAGGGCTTGATAAAGTTATATCTTTAAATGTTCCTGACGAGCTTATAGTAGGTAGAATTACAGGACGTCGTGTATGTCGTGAATGTGGTGCATCTTTTCATATAAAATTTAATCCTTCAAAAGTAGAAGATGTTTGTGATTATTGTAGTGGCAAGCTTATTATTAGAAAAGATGATAATGCTGAAACTGTAAAAAGTAGATTAGAAGCGTATCATACGCAAACTTCTCCACTTATATCATTTTATACAGATATGGGTGTGATGTTAGAACTTGATGGAACAAAAGAAGTTTCGCAAGTGACAAAAGATATGTTTAAAGCAATAGGATAATAAATGAAAAATGTAAACGTTATAAAACACCCACTAATAGAGCACAAACTTACAATTTTAAGAGATGAGAAAACTGAGCCATTTCAGTTTAGACTTTTAGTAGATGAGATTTCATATCTTATGCTTTTTGAAGCAACTAGCGATTTACCTTTACGAGATGTAAAAGTACAAACACCAGTAGCAGTAGCAGATTCTAAAAAACTTGATACTAAATTGATGATTTGTCCAATTCTTAGAGCAGCTCTTGGCATGCTTGATGGAATATTTAAACTTATTCCAGATGCAAGTGTTGGATTTTTGGGTTTCCAAAGAAACGAAGAGACACTAGAGGCGGAATTTTACTATGCAAAAATGCCAACAGATTATAAAGAACGTACAGCAATCATAATTGACCCTATGTTTGCAACAGGTGGAACAGCAATAGATGCAGTTAATTTTTTAAAAGAAAAAGGTGTAACAGATATAAGATTTATAGCACTTGTGTGTGCTCCAGAAGGAATTGAAGCTTTTGCTAAAGTTCATCCTGATGTTTCAGTTTATACAGCTTGTATAGATGAAAAGTTAAATGAAAAAGGTTACATAGTTCCTGGCCTTGGAGATGCAGGAGATAGAGTTTTTAATACTTAAAAGCAAAAGGGCTTTTAAAAAGCCCTTTTAGAGTTTTATACAGCTCCCTGATCTATCATAGAATCAGCAACTTTTCTAAAGCCAGCTATATTGGCTCCCATCATTAAGTTTCCTTCATCTTCAAACTCTTTTGATGTCTCATAAGAGAGATCAAAGATATTTTTCATAATTGACCTTAATTTACTATCAACTTCTGCAAATGACCATTTTTGCATGCTTGCATTTTGGCTCATTTCTAATTGGGAAGTCGCAACACCACCAGCATTAGCAGCTTTTGCAGGACCATACATGATTTTATTTTCTAACATATAATGAATTGCATCAGGAGTAGTAGGCATATTTGCACCTTCACATACTAACACACATCCATTTTTATGTAGGTTTTTCATATCTGTTAAGTTTAGTTCATTTTGTGTTGCACTTGGGAATGCTATATCACAAGGAACAGCCCAAACAGCATTTGTGCCTTCAGGATAACTATGAGTAGGAAGATAAGTTGCTTCTTTATGAATAAGACAGTACTCTTCTAAAGATGCTCTTCTTATCTCTTTTGTAAGTTTTAAAGTATCTAAATCGATGCCATTTTTATCATAAATCATACCACGCGAATCACTACAAGTTACAGGTTTTGCTCCCATATCATAAAGTTTTTGTATAGTATAGATTGCCACATTACCTGAACCTGATATTGTTGCAACTTTTCCTTTTAGTGAATCATTTTGTTTATTAAATATATTTTCTGCAAAGTATACTGCACCAAAACCTGTTGCTTCTGTTCTTATTAAACTGCCCCCCCAATTGATGCCTTTTCCCGTAAGAATGCCTTCAAAGTTACCAGTAAGTCTTTTATACTCACCAAACATATAGCCAATTTCACGTCCACCAACACCAATATCGCCAGCAGGAACATCTCTTGTTTCACCTATGTGCTTTGAGAGTTCAATCATAAATGATTGGCAAAATCTCATGATTTCTCCATCACTTTTGCCCTTAGGGTCAAAATTAGAACCACCTTTTCCACCACCGATAGAAAGACCTGTTAAAGAGTTTTTGAAAATTTGCTCAAAGCCTAAGAATTTAACAATTCCCAGGTTTACGCTTGGGTGAAAACGAAGTCCACCTTTGTAAGGTCCTATTGCAGAGTTAAACTGTACACGATAACCTATGTTTGTTTGAATTTTTCCAGCATCATCCATCCATACTACACGAAATAGGATTTGCCTTTCAGGGATTACTATTCTTTCAAGAATGTTTTGTTGATCATATTTTGGTTCAGCTTTTAAAATAGGTTCCAATGTCATTAGAACTTCTTCTACTGCTTGATAAAATTCTGTTTGACCTGGAGTACTTTGTATTGTACTTTTCATTACTTTGTCAATGTACTTGTGGACTGACATTTTGTTTTTCCCTTGTATTTTGCACAGACGTTACTACGCTATTATTTGAAGACTCTACTTTTTTTTAAAAAAAGATTCAACCCTCTCCTCTCTTTTACCCCAATTTCATAGCTTATTAGCGAAAGATATTTTAAAATCTCTTTTGGAGGTATCTTTCGCTCATGAGCGTATTTTTTTAATATATATTGCGGTATTTTAATACGATTGTTTTTAAAGTTATCTGAGAGTTTTTTATAAGTTTTAAAATGATTGTTTACACAAAGAATTGCAAACACAAAGGGTAAATTATATCTTGTATTCCATTGTTTTGCTAAATCTATATAATCTTCTGGATTTTCAAGATATAGTTTTAGAGCTTTATCTCCTATTGTGACTTCACCATTTATGCCTAAAACTTTTGCTAAAACGTTAGAAGTAGCTGAGTGAGGGTCTTTAGTAGATTTTGTGTTTTTTTTAACAAGAACACTAGTAACATGTTTTTTAGCAACTATGCCAAGTGGCAGAGTTTTAATGTACTTTTTATTTGATTCAATACTAGAAATGAAAGCCCCATCAACCCTTCTTTTTTTAAATTGACTATTGATGTGAGAAGGAAAAGATTTTTTGTATTCACAAGATTTCTTTAGAGCATTTGTTAGGGTTGATTTTTTCAAGTAAATATGAAAAGGTAGTAGGTTGATGTAGTCAATTTTTCCGAAAATCATGTAGGCACTTTTTTTTAACATAATTGTACCATATAGTTATATTATTTTGGTATAATCGCTAAATAAAATAGAAATAAATTCTTTAAAAGTGAAAGCTTCAATGAGAGAAATTTTAAGGAGCTTTGCTTCTTGAACAGGAGAAAATAAAATGGAACAATTTGGAAGTGATAATTACTCTGGCATATGTCCAGAGGTGTTAACTGCCATTATAGAATCAAATGAAGGTTCTGCCCCAGCTTACGGAAATGATGAATACACAGAAAAAATTTCAAAAAAGATAAGGGAAATTTTTGAGTGTGATTGTCAGGTGTTTTTTGTGTTTAATGGAACAGCCGCAAATGCTCTTAGTTTAGCTTCAATGAGTCAATCTTATCATAGTGTTATTTGTCATGAAGTGGCTCATATTGAGACTGATGAGTGTGGAGCTCCTGAGTTTGCATCAAATGGCTCAAAACTTCTTTTGGCAAGTGGAGAAAATGGAAAGCTAAATCCAACGAGCATAGAAGAACTCGCTACAAAAAGAACAGATATACACTATCCTAAACCTAAAGTTATAAGCATAACTCAATCCAATGAAGTTGGAGTGACTTACTCCATAAATGAGATTAAAGCTATCAAAAAAGTAGCAAATAAATTTAATCTTAAAATTCATATGGATGGAGCAAGATTTGCAAATGCTTTAGTTTCTTTAGGTTGTACACCTGCACAGATGACTTGGAAATCAGGAGTAGATGTACTTAGTTTTGGCGGTACTAAAAATGGTATGGCTTTTGGTGAAGCAGTTGTATTTTTTAACACACAATTAGCAGAAGATTTTGAGTATAGAGTTAAACAAGCAGGACAGTTGGCATCTAAAATGAGATTTATTTCTGCTCAGTGGTTAGGTTTGTTAGAAAATGAAGTATGGTTAAAAAATGCAAAAAATGCAAATGATACGGCAAATTATTTTGCCTCATCTGTTGAAAATATAGATGGTATTCATCTTATGTTTCCTGTTCATGCGAATGAGGTTTTTATAAAGATGAATCCTGAGATGGAAGTCGAACTAAAGAAAAAAGGGTGGATTTTTCACTCTTTTATAGGTGGTTCTAATAGATTTGTGTTTTCTTGGAATTCAACTAAGAAAAGAGTAGATGAATTAGTAAAAAATATGATGGAGATAAAATAATGGCAAAAGTAGAATTTTTAGGACCTCTAAATAGAGAGTCAATAGAAGTAGATATAAAAAGTTTAAATGATTTAAAAGAGATGTTTGCAGATGATAAAGAGTTACAAGAGTGGTTGGAAATTTGTGCAGTAGCAGTGAATGATACTCTTGTTTGTTCACTAGATACTAAGATAGAAGCAAACGATAAAATTTCACTTCTACCTCCTGTTTGTGGGGGTTAAGTCATGGCATTAGAGTTGCATGATGGTTCTTTACATGTAGAGGATATAACCAATCGTTGGTTTAATGAAATCAAAGATAAAAACTATGGAGCGTACATACCCTTTATTGGAATTGTTCGAGATGAAAAAGGTATAAGTGGTCTTAGTTTTGATATTTATGACCCTATTTTAAATAAATGGTTTAGTGCTTGGCAAGAGAAGGCTAAAAAAGAGGGAGCATATCTTTTTATGGCTCACTCTCGTGGTGATGTTCCAAACCATACAAGCTCTTATATAGCTGCGGTTGTGAGTCCTCAAAGAAAAGTTGCCTTGAAGTTGATAAATGATTTTGTAGAAGATTTTAAAGCTTCGGCACCAATCTGGAAATATGATCTAATTGATGGTAAACGAGTTTATGCAAAACAAAGAAGTACAGCCTTAAAAGGTGCAGGATTATTAAAATGAGCAAGTTTAAAGATTTT
The DNA here is from genome assembly GCA_016744795.1 of Sulfurospirillum sp. Lineage (GTDB taxonomy): Bacteria > Campylobacterota > Campylobacteria > Campylobacterales > Sulfurospirillaceae > Sulfurospirillum_A. Next base: position 7,272 of record JADGDR010000020.1, on the reverse strand, counting down.
GATGAAACAATAGTAGATTTAGTTAACTCTTTAGATGGGTTAACAAAACCAGTAGAAAATGTTTTTTTAACAGATACGATAGATAGAATTCTTGCTATTGATGTTGTGGCTAAAGAAAATTCACCCTTACATGTAACGTCTTCTATGGATGGTTATGCAATCAAATTTGCAGATCAAGATAAAGGCATACTTAAACTTAGCTCATATGTTCCAGCTGGAACTGACATAAGCCAGAGTGTAGAAGAGGGTTGTTGCATCAAGACTTTTACTGGCTCGCTTATGAGTGATGGTAGTGATACTTTAATTCCAATAGAGAATGTTGAGGTGAATGGTGATGAAGTTAAAATTATAACTTCCGTTCCCTTTGGTTTTGCAGTTCGTCCTGTTGGAGAAAACTACAGAGATGGTGAGGTACTTATAAAAAAAGGTGTAAGCATTGGTTTTGCTCAGATTGGTCTTATGGCTGAACTTGGTTTTGTTCAAGTTTCTGTTTTTAGTAAGCCTAGAATTGCTGTTATAGCAACAGGAAGTGAGATTCTTGATTTAGGTGAACCTAGAACAAGTTTAGCACAAATAAGAAGTTCAAATCATGTTACACTTGAAGCTATTATGAAATCAAATGGTGCAGATGTGTCGCGTGTTGGCATTGTGCAAGATGACAAAGAACTTATAAAAAACAAAATAGTTGATGCTCTTAAAGACAATGACATAGTCATCACAACAGGTGGTGTAAGTGTTGGAGATTATGATTTTGTAAAAGACATCATTAAAGGAATGAACCCTGAGTATGTAGTTGACCGTGCTAGTGTTAAACCAGGACGTCATATTAGGGTTGTAAAGTTAGATTCTAAGTACATTGTAGCACTTCCAGGCTTTCCTTATAGTGCTGCTGTTATGGCCTTTATATATATTTTGCCTTTGATTCGTGCTATGCAAGGGCTTAGTCCTGAAGCAAATTATATTGATGCTATTATGAAAGAGGATTATCAAAAAAGATCTCCTTATACAGAATTTACGGCCTGCAATCTTTTTCTAAAAGATGGACAATTTTATGTAAATCTTGAGGGAAAGAAAAAAGGAAGCAGTGCAATACTAACCAATATGCTTGATGGCAGTGCTTTACTTAGAGTAGAGCAAAAAACACAATTTATAAAAAAAGGTGAAGTAGTTAGAGTCCTACCAATGAGTAAAATATTATAAAAACAATTAATCATAAGTTGTTAATAGTTATATTAGCAGCTCTCTCTTCTATAGCTCCTATATCAATAGATACTTATATTCCTTCTATTCCATCTATTGCTGAGTATTTTGTGGTATCCATTGACAAGATTGAACTTACATTGACACTTTTTTTGCTGGGATTTGCTGCAGGGCAGCTTTTTGGTGGAGCTATATCTGATAGGATAGGCAGACGTAAAACTTCTTTGGTGGGACTTTTAGGATTTTCTTTTTTTAGTTTTATGATAGTTTTTAGTAGTTCAGTTTATGAACTTTGGACACTTAGAATTATAGAGGCATTTTTTGGTGGTCTTATAGTTGTAAATGCCAATGCAACTGTGAGAGATATGTTTGAGGGTAAAGAGGCTGTTAGAGTTTTTACTCTTATAGGGACTATTAGCATGGTAGCACCTTTATTGGCTCCTGCTATTGGGTCTTTTATTATCCACTTTTTTACATGGAAAGCAATTTTTATTTTTATAGGAACATATGCTCTTTTTGTAGCTTTGATGGTTTATATAAATTTGCAAGAGACATATACATATGTAAAACAAAATGTGTTGGAATCTTATATAAGTGTAATAATGAATAAAAAGACTAGACCTCTTTTGCTCGTTTTTCCTGTTGTGTTTTCTGGTATGTTTATCTTTATTAGTAAATCAGCATTTGTTTATATAGATTATTTTGGAGTGACTACAAACTGGTTTCCCATGTTTTTTGGAGCAGATGTTTTGTTTGTAATGGTAATGGCAAAAGTTAATCTTAAACTTATAAAAAAGTATGAGGCAATCTCTATCATAAAATTTGGTATTTTTATGCAATTTTTGATTTCTATTGCCCTTGTAGTAGCTTTAATACATCCTACACTGATAGTTATGTTTATACTTTTGACGGCACATGTTAGTATGCTTGGTCTCATATATGGAAACTTGACAGCAATTATTTTAGAAGATTTTTCTAAAAATGCAGCTACTGCAACGGCTGTTATTGGGGTTATGAACTTTAGTATTGGAGCTATTGTGGCTACCATTGTGACATTTTTTCATGATGGTTCATTGAGCTCTGTTTCTATTGGTATATTTATAACTTCTTTATTTGCTTACTTTTTAGCTTCAAGAATTAAATAGTTTAATTTTTAAAACTTTGTTGATTTGAAGTAAGTTAGATTATAACTATTGTGTTTAAAAATGATAAAATGACCTAATTATAAATCTCAGGAGACAATTTATGCAAGAAGAGTTACAAAATGTAAGTAAGTTTTATGGTGTAGTTATAGAGTTTATCACTAATTATAGTTTCCAAATTTTGGGTGCAATTATAATTTTTCTTATTGGTATTTTTGTTTCAAAATATGTGTACAAACTAGTTGTAAATCTTTTAAAAGGCAGAATAGACGAAACTTTAGGTGATTTTATTGCTCATTTTGTTCGTTTTATCATCATAACTATGATGGGAGTCTTAGCCCTTGGTAAACTTGGCATCTCTATAGGACCTTTTATTGCAGCCATTGGTGCAATATCTTTGACTGCTGGTTTAGCCTTGCAAGGAAGTGTTTCTAATTTTGCAGCAGGAGTTGTTTTAGTAGCAACAAAACCTTTTAAGATAGGCGATACTATAACCATACACGACATTTATGGTGAAGTTGAAGAGATAAAACTAGCATATACAGTTTTGGTAAATGAAGATAAAGAACAAATAACAGTACCAAACAAGTATATGATAGGAGATGTTTTAGTAAACTCTTTTGTGCATCGCATAGTTGAGGGTAGTGTGGGCATAGCTTATGATAGTGATGTACCAAAAGCAATAGAAACTATAAAACAAGTTATCTCTACATGTAAAGATATTTCATCAAAACAAGAGCCTATCATAGGTGTTGAAAATTTTGGAGATAGTTCTGTAGATATAGGTTACCGTTATTGGGTTCCTACTAAAAGTTTTTTTAAAACTCAGTATAATATTAATCTAAAAATATTTGAAGCACTCAAAGTTGCAGATATAAATATACCATTTCCTCAAAGAGAAGTTAATATAATCAAGCAAAGTTAGATTGCTATGTATATTTGACATGATGTTATGATAAAAATGACCCTTTACATGTAAAGGAATAAAGATATTTGAAGAGTTTTAGAAATGATTAGTTTATTGTTCAAAATGTAAATTATCTCTTTGAAAAGACCAATTTTATCAATTAATAATTAGGAAAAATAAAAATGATTAACGAAACAATAGAAATAGTTCAAATGGCTATGATGAAATTAATGTTTATTGATGTATTGCCGCTCATTACTTCAATAATAGCACTTGTTATATCTATTGTTGCTCTTACATACACTATAAAACAATTCTTTTTAAAAAAAGGAACAGAAGTAAGAAGTACATATTCATTAACGTATTCTATTGATTGTAACGATGCTTATATAAGCAATTTAATTTTAGAAAATAGAAAAGATAAACCCATAGTGATTTTTAAGATATATGTAAAAGTTGGTAATAATAACTATATAGAAATAGAAAACTTTGAAAATAATCCTCTCGTAATTAAACCATTTGAGGTATATATAAAAGAATATGAATCACTTATTGAGTACAATCACGATTTAATTAGAATTAAAATAGATAATTTATTAAAAGATATTCAAAATGTAAAAACAAATACTGTATTAATCACAACAGAAGGTGAATATGTCGTTAAAACATATGTGAAAAAAAAAGAAATATCTTTTGATAAATCAATAATCAAAATTAAAAGATTACCATATAAAGATGTAGATTATGGAGAAAATATAAAGTATTTAATTGATTTTACTTTATGGAATGATGAATGCCAAATAATAGCACTTAATAAAGATGTTTCCAGACATAAGTATAGTTTTAATTTAACAGAAAAATTAATGCAAAATAGACTAGCATTAGAAAATCATATAAAAGATTACATAAAAGGAAATAAAAATTATAAAAGTGTAATAGTTATAGATTTTGAGCAAAGAATAAAAAATATGAGAAACAATAGTATAGTTTCTTCTAATATAGTTAATGAAGCGATAAATATAAGATAATAATAAATGAACTTAAATTTAAAATAGCTTTATATTTTAGAAAATATTTACATGTAAAAAACTAATTTTTATCTTTTGATTAAAGGGGATAGGTTAGTTTTAAAAAATAGAATGTAATCAATATTAGTGATAAATATTCCTGCATTCAACCAATAAGCGCAACAAATTACATAAAAAGGCGCCAACCCCTGTTTATAAACTTTTAAAATCTAATGACTAAAAATATACATTTTCAGTAATTAGAGAAATAAAGAGTAGTAGCCAAGAGGGGTAACTAATCCCTCTTGCTGGTAAATCAATACAACTTAGTTACTAGAACTAGAAGAAGTATTAATATTGCTACCACCCTAAAAGAATTCATGGGAACCTTTCGAGTAACGCTCCCACCCGCTCCATCCGTCTTTTTACAGACAAAAAAAAAGGGTTAAGCCGTTAAGCCTAACCCTCTACGTTACTCTCTGGGTAGTTAGTCCAAAAAGATTTCCCATGTTTCTTTGAACCAAGTATACTATAAAAAGATAAATAATTCAAATACATATAAAAAACTAATTTTTATTTTTAATCGGGCAAGTGATTTTTACATACCTCAAACTCGATGTTAGGAAAGCTAGCAAAACTTTCCTAAGAAATAATCTCATGCATGTAAAGTAAAAAATGCACTTTAAACATAATCTTTATTGCAAATAGTATTTTACATTCTCTTCCATCTCTTTGGCTGTCCTGGAACCATACTCTACTGCCATGATTTCTCCATATGAGATGTAAAAAACAGCTGGAAAGGCAATGAGCTCAAACCTTTTTCCTAAGCCGGGTTCTTTTGCTAAATCTACTTTAAAGATAGTGATGTCGTCAGTTTTACTTGCATCGTATTTTTGTAAGCTTTTACCTAAAGCCTGGCAAGAGTGTCACCATACTTGGTGAAAATTGACAACTACTTTTTTATCTTTTATTTTTTCATCAAAGTTATCTGCAGTTAACTCTTCAAATGCAAATACAGAGATAAAACTAAAAAGTAAAACGAGTGCTATTTTTTTCATATATAACTCCTAATATTTTGAATAAGTATACTGGAGTTATGTGTAGTAGGTGTTAGGTAAGGGCATTAAAAATGAAGAGCAAAAAAGCATAACGAAAAAGTTTGGATATAAATACTAAAACTAAAAATTTCCAAAAGTTATAACGTAAAATTCCTGCTACAAATGTGATAGGATCCCCTATGATAGGAGTCCAAGCAAGAAGTAGTGCAAAGCTTCCAAATCTGTCAAAATAGCCTTTTGCTTTGTTTACATGTAGAGGTTTTATATACTTTTTTTTCATAGCCCATGAAGTTCCATATTTGCCTAGAAAGTAGTTTATTACTGAGCCAAGAGTATTTCCAGTAGTAGCAAAAACAAGGAGTAAAAAGGTATTTAGACCTTCTGATTTATAGTAGAGCAAAAGAGCTTCACTCCCACCAGGAAGAAGCGTTGCAGCTCCTAGGGAAGTGAAAAAGATGATTAGATAAGAGATAAGATATTTTCTTCTTGTATATCTTTTGAGTTGTATTTTATTATGAGTTGTTTTTCATTTTCATTTTTGTACCACTCTATAATGCCTTTTGTATTGTTAAGAGTCTTTAGCTTTTCTTCGCTGAATTTTCCAAATGGAATATATAAATTTTTAGTAAAAATAGGGTTTTCCATAGAAATAATAAGCCCAAGCCAAAGTATACAGGTAATTCCAACTACAATAGCGATAGACTCGATGCCATACCACTTAAGATAGTGTCCACCCCATAATGCACCAGTAAAAGTTCCAAAATAACCAAATGAGTTAAATATGCCTAAAGCTAGACCTTTTTGATGTACTTTTGCATATTTACTTGCTAGAGATTGAAGTAGTGGTTCATGTACGTTGAAGCCTACAAAAAAGACAACAACACCTACTATAAAAAATGCAGCTGAGTGTGTAAAACCCATGATAGCAAATGACGCACCAAAGAGTACAATTCCTATCATAAGAACTTCTCTTGGTTTTTTCTTTTTTTCACCCATAACGGCTGAAAATCCCATAGCAAAAATACCAAAAATCATAGCAGGCATATATACTTGCCAAAGGTCACTTTTGACATAGTGGAACTCTCTTATCATCATGATTGGAATTGTTAAAAATGCAAGAGTCATCATGCCCTTTTGTAGCATGTTTGTGATGTTCATTTTAAATAGATTTTTGTCTTTTAGTATAAGAATGATATCTTTTTTACTGCTAATATATGAGTGTGTTATTTCTGGTGGATTTTCTACTTTTGCGTATAAAACTACTATAGCTATAACCGCACATACTGCTGTTACTAAAAATAGAGTATCTATTCCCCAAAAACCACTTATAAGCGGTCCTAAAACCATAGATAAGGCAAAAGTTATAGCTATGCTTCCACCCATGATTGCCATTGCTTTGGCTCTTATTTCTTCTTTTATCATATCACTTATCATGGCAACTGCCACAGCACCAATAGCACCAGCACCTTGTAGTAGTCGTCCTGCTATTAGCATATATATATCGTTTGAGTAGGCACAGATAAGTGAACCTATGATAAAGATTATAAGACCAATAGTAATAGTAATTTTGCGACCTATTTTATCTGAGAGCATACCAAATGGAACTTGAAGCAACATCTGTGTAGCTGCATAGCCGCCTATAGTGACACCGACAAGAAGTTCATTTGCGCCTTTTAAATCAAGTGCATATACTGATAGGACTGGCATAACGATAAAGAGTCCAAAAAATCGTAAAGATATGATAAGGTTTAAAGGCATTATTGTTTTTAACATGTAATAAAATCCTATATAGTTTAATTCGGATAAATTTTACTCTTATTAAGCTTTAAGGGGAATAATAATGATACTAAAAAATCATTACTCAACTTTCGCACATAGATTCCAGTAAATCCATGAAGTTAATATAAGTATTAAAGCCCATAAATAGGTACATTTAGGTATAATTTTGTTACCACAAC
>JADGDR010000019.1 GCA_016744795.1 Sulfurospirillum sp. | reverse complement strand
GTAATATCAAAACTATGTTCTTTTGCCATCAATTTACCTTTGTATTTTAGGTATTTATCTAAAAATACAAAGGTAAACAATATCTGATAATGGCATTATATACAATAATTATTATCACAAATATTACAGTAATACCTTACTAAATTATCTGTACCTTCTTGCTTAGAATCTAAATGGTTATATTTTGAATTACTTTCATAACAGTCCTTACAAAATGGTATATTATCATTTTCCATCCAATACATATCTTCTTTAAAAGTCAATTTATCTTTTTCAGAAAGTATTTTTTCTAATTCTAATATTTTTGCTTCTTTTTCTTTTTGCATAACGTGAATTTCCGAAAGCTCGATTTCAGTATTTGCTAACATACTAATTAATTCTTCCATTTGAAGTTTAATTTCCTCTTCTTTTAACGGAACTGTACTGTTTTTAATAAGTTTAGCAATTTCTGATGCTGTTTTCACACTAGAAAATATTGCACTTATTTTTGCTGTATCTAACATTTGAATCCTTTTTATACGGTTAAGTTGAACTCTAAATGAGTATCCTCAAATTATCAGATATTCTTTATAATTATATAGTAGTCAATAAAAACTTAAAAATATGATAACTATATTATTGTTGCAAATTTTATAAGTTTTAAGAATTACAAAGTAGTTCTTAATTTATGTTAGGTAATCTTTAATAATAAACGCAATAACTTCACTTGTTAGAAACCCTGTTTCAGTAAAATTTTTTGATTTCTGATAAGCTACCAATAAATGATATGTCTTTTCTGGATCATCATTTACCACTTCATTTTGACTCATGAAACCAATCTGTTTAAATGCGTCTTGTAGCATTTTAGCTATTTCTCTTTTCTCTTCTGGTCTCCACCTCAGGTTAATTGACGTGCCCCATACAGAAAGTTTAGTATTTAAATTGGCCATTCTTACTAAAAAATGTTTTTCAAGTTTTAGATATTCATGTTTATATTTTTTAGCACTTTCATAGCTTGTCTGCAATTGTTTTATTTCTTTAATTTTGTTGTCTCAACTCAAAAGAACTTCATGATATGCAGGATTTTGAGCATCTATAATATTGTTAAGTGAGATTAATTCTTTTTCTAACTTTTTAACTTCTTTTTTATATTCATTATTTTGTGTCAAAATGGTTAATAATTGATTTTTGTTAATGCTTTCATATTTTTTTGGTAATTCAGTCCGTGCTATATAAAATGTATCTTTCTGAGTTTTATCAAAAAAATCTGTATTTGAAAATATATATAATACTGCTGTAATTAGTTCAAGAATTAGCGCAGAAAAAAGTCCATTTAAATATTTTTGTTCAATATCTACTTTTTTTATCATTCCTAGAATTGTAACTATTCCCGTTACTGCAAATAAAAATAGAACCACATAAAACAATGCACTTTCTTTTTCCATAATTCACTTCTTTATGTTTTTTTGTAACTACCAATTATGCTGATATTATAACACAAATAGCTCTAAATTTAACAATTGCAATATCTTCGCTTGAGCGTAAATATTGAGCATTTGACCACTGAATAGAATAAAAATGAGGGTTACAGTTTTAAAGTAAGTTTTATCTTACAGTTGTTTGAAAAAACATTTATCAATATATGGTTTCATGTCAAAACTTTTATTTCACCATTTTCAAAAAAAAGTAAAAGTAAATCTCTGACCCTCATTTTTCTAATTTTCCGACTTGTTAGACAATTTGCACTACTTGTAAATATCGCCTCTACTATCAACTTTTAATATTTCTATTTCTTCTTCATTCATAAAAAAAAGTATTCTATATTTTGATATTCTAATTCTATAAATTGGAGGTATGTCATTACCTGTTAATCTTTTAACGTCACCATCTGGTAAGTTTTGAATAGCATTAAATAGTTTTTCTTGAAGTTTTCTATCATATTTGGCAAACTTCTTTTCAAAAGTTTTAGAATATGATATTTTCATAAGTTAAATTTACTTTTAAAATCATCGTTTGAAGTAAATTTTTCATTTGCCAATATTGATAAAATTTCTTTTTCATCATTTGCTTCTAATATTAAATCAGCTTGTTGTTTAGTTTTTGAATTATGTGCAATATATTGACTAAGACTTTCTCTAATCATTTGTGAAATTGATTTTTTTTCTATAAAACTTACTGCTCTAGCTTGTTCATATAGTTTTTCATCTATTGTTAAATTTAATCTATGCATAAATACTCCTTCATGTAGTGATGTATAAGTGTATTATATCATAAGTTTATCAATGAATACAAATCAGTATTAGTCTTTTTTATTTAATATTTTTTCTTTCTACTTCACGATTTACAATATGATAAAATCCTGCCATATCTAATCTTGGTCTTCTTGCCATAAAATATTTAATTTGTTTTGTTTGAAAGATTGTAGTTTAATTTCATTATAAGTAGTGGATTGTGTCCTGACCTTTAATTTTTTATCCTCATTCATTAAAAGCAAGTTTTTCAATATGATAATTTTCATATAATAAAAAACTTGAATATGGTTTAATCATTTTTGAAATAAATTCATCAACTTCTATTGGTTTTAATTTTTCATCATCATTTCTCATTTTTTCTAGAATACTAAAAAGAAATAATGAATGTAAATATACGGATAAAAAATATTTATCTTTGATAAAGTTGATTTCCTTTTCAGTATTAATTCTATTTTTTGAAATAAAATTTAGAAGCACGAATGAATCCATATTAACAACAATTCCAGCTACAATCATATCGCATTCCTCATCATTATCTATTATTATTTTAATAATATCATTACCCGTCCATTGTAAACTTTCATCTGCCCATGTTAAATCATTCTCTTTTTGTTTTTCTTTAAAAGCTTTTCTAGGTGTTGGTAGGTTTGGAAAAGTTTCTGATGGAGATTCTTTTTTAGTCTTTGGTTTGTCAATTTTATTATCAACTATTACAGTGAAAATACACTCAAATTCTTGCCCAGGAGCACTTAGCTTTGCTCTAACTTCAATTTCATCACCAACTTTTGCCCTCTCATTTGGTTTAATTAGTAACTTGATTGTTCCATCTATTGGTCCTTCTCTATTTATTGTTAGAATATCTGTTACGTCATCTGGAAAAAGGTTTGGATTAGGATTTACAGGCTTATCTGTTTTGTTTCTTTTTTGAAGAACCTGTATTTCAAATTCTCCTTTTTCTACAGGTCTGAATAAATAATCATCCTCAACATCTGTCTCAATAGTTGTATTTCCAGTTGAATCTAATGGAATAGTCTTATAAACTTTCCCATTCTTGTCTTTTTTTAGATTCAAATTAAATATCGAAGGAAATCTATTTAATTTCTTCCGTTCTGTCTTTTTTTCTTTATGGTTATTTGAAGTTATTTTATTTCCTGCAGATTTTAAAAAGTCCAATGAACCATTCTTTTTTAGAAGATTAACCACATCTTTATCAACAGGTAATTTTGACAAAAAATTTTCTATTAAATCTTTATCTGATTTAGAATCTCTTAATAGAGAATTTTTCCTTTCATTATTCAATCGCTTTAATTCGCTACTCTTCTTCAATAAATTACTAACTTCGTCTAATAAATGTTCCGTTTTAGGGCATTGTTTTAAATGGGTTCTATTAGACATGAATAAGTCTTGACGTATTTCAGTTGGAATATTTGTACAGTCAACATGAATTAGCATAGATGTTTTTAGCAATGAAAATCCGAGATTTTGAGAAATGAAAGATTGTCCTTCAGATGCATGAACTTGTCCATTCTGAGTAAATATTATAGACTTATTTTTGATAAATTCTCTATGCTCAACATCTGAATTGAAAATAATAACATCAATATTAATATTACCAAGTCCAGATTCTTTTGGAATACTAAACTGTATAGTCCTATTTACCTTGTCTCTACTGTCAATTGTAATTCTGGTTCTGTTTCCAAGCACCGGTTTGTTGGGAGTTTTTCCTCTGTAATCACGTTTTTCATATACGCTTATAGGCAAAGGTAAATGATACATATATTGATTTAAATCTCTCCACAAATCTAAGGTTACATCTGAACGTGAGCCTCTAGGAAGTTGGTATGAATATAATTTGACAATACTTCCATATGTAAATTTCCGATTGTAAAGACCCAAGTCAATTTTTTTTATATCAAACGAAGCAATTTGTTTTTCAGGACAAAAATATTCGTAGTAAGTAGTTCTGACATCTACTTTAATATCTTCTTTTGATAAAGGATGTCTTCTTACAAGTGTAAAACCAAACCTACTTTCTTCTCCGTCATTCAGTTCCATATTTCTTTTAGATGCAATTAATTGATATTTCTTATCACCACAAAATACGACTGCTCCTGTTGAGCCCATATTATATTTCCCTTGAACAAAATGAATGCTTGTTTTATTATTTTTTTGTAAAGACAAAAATGTATCTTCAAATTCTTTGGGTATTTGTCCTTCTCCGGCATCATAAATAGTAATACATGGTTGTTTTTTGTCACCCGTTGCAATTATTTGAATATTTTCTGATAATTCTCTTCTTTCTTTATTTGTAAGTTCACCGATTTCTCCATCCTTAACATTGTAGAATTTTTCTACTGCTTCACTCATCGACTTAGGAGCTTTTTTTGATTTAGGGTCAATTCCATAAATTTTACAATCTTTAATTAATATTGCATCAATAGAGTTAGTAATTTTTTCAATTAAAGCAGGTACAGGATGGTTTTGTTGACTTTCAAATGTGCCAAAGTTTCCTACATTCCCTCCATAAGGCTTCCAATTATTAGCGTCACTGAATAATTTATTTGAATTAACAATTTTATTAACCTCATCTTCCGATTCCGCATTAAAGAGTTGCCAAAATAATTTTTCCATGTACTTATATTTTCCTTATATAAGAGATAATTACTTAATTCAACGGATATTATAACACATATATATATTTAACAATTTAATCGCATATAAAATATTCATTATGTACATCTTTAAAAACCAATCTTCTTTTAATGACTAAAAAAACAGAACCCTTTATATCGTTATTTGTTCAATATTACATTAAAAAACATACATTCCTTAAGGTACTTCTAAAAATTCGGATTAAATCCAAAATCATCTTCAAATTCAGGTTGAGGAGTTGGGTCGAATTTTCCGGCTTGCATGCTTTTGGTTCTTAGGTGAAGTATGTCGGCTTTGGAGTCTATGCCTACTGGACAGGCTAAAGTGCATTCTCCGCATAGTGTACAGTCCCAAATGCCCTCTTCTTGTATGCGTTCAATAAAACCTTGTTTGTCTTTTTCTCTTACATCTGCCATGTATCGCCAAGCACGAGTTAGGGCATATGGTCCTAGGAAATCTGGCTTAACATGAAAAACTGGGCAGGCTGAAAAACAAGAGCTACAAAGTATACAGTCACTTTGTCTTTGTATTTTCTGTTCATTGGCTTCGCCCATAAGTTTTAGACTCTTTACATGTAACCAACTTTGAACTTTTTTTAATCTATTTTGTACTTTTGTTTGATGCAGTAGTGGTTCTATTTTATCGCCATCTTGTACTTTGTACTCACAGGAGAGTGTTTCTTGGTTATTTACTCGAACAGAACAGCTTCCACAAACTCCGCTTTTACAGTTGTATTTAAACTGTAAAGTTGGATCTATATTTTCTCTTATATATACTAACGCATTTAAAAGTGTTATCTCTTTAAATGGTATGTCGTAAAAAGTTCCTTGAACATCTAACTTCATTTAACAAACCTTACATGTAAAGAACTATCGACAAACGAATGAAGTGCTTGTTTGTCGCAATTTTGGAAGTCATTTCGGTAGTGAGCACCACGACTCTCTTCTCTGTTTTTTGCACTTAAAACTACTGTATATGCTACTTCTAATGAATTTGCAAACTTTAGATGAGAAACTAAGTAACTGTTATTATTTAGTGTTAGTTTGTTAAAAGAATTTTGCATAACTTCTATACTTTTAGTTAGTTCTTCTAAGCCATCTTTATCTCTAAATATTCCTGCTTTTTCAAATAGCTCTTTTCCCAACTTATCTCTTAATTTAAAAAAGGTATCACTTGGTTTGTCACTCATAAGCTTGTCTATCTTCTCTTGTGCTATTTTTTCATATTTTTTGATGTCTACATGTAAAGAAACTTTTTCAATTTTTTCTACAACATATCTACCAAAATGTACCACTTCTAAGAGTGAATTACCTCCAAGTCTATTTGCACCATGAACTTTTACGTTAGAGCACTCACCAACTGCATAAAGCCCTTTAATGGAAGTTTGCAAATTCTCGTCAACATCAATCCCACCCATGCTGTAATGAGCCGCAGGAGTTATAGGAACAAGCTCAACGCTAGGGTCAAGATGTTCATGTATGCGTATTAGCTTCTTCTCTTGTGGCAGATTTTTACTAATAAACTCATCACCAAGATGGCGAATATCTAAAAAAACTTCATTGCCATTTTGTATTTGTGAAAAAACAGCTCTGCTAACCTCATCACGGGTTAAAAGCTCAGCTGTAAATCTTTCACCTTTTTTATTGACTAAAAAACCTCCAGCACCACGAGCACTTTCACTAATTAAAATTGAACTATTTTTCAAAGAAGTAGGATGAAACTGAACAAACTCCATGTCACTTAGATTTGCTCCAGCCCTAAGAGCCATAGCAACTCCATCACCAGTAGATTCCATTGCATTGGTATTGTATCCATGATATATGCCTGCATATCCACCAGTTGCAAGAACTACAGACCTACTCTCAATCGCTTCAACTTTGCCATCTTTTAGAATTAAAATACCTTTACATGTAGACTCTTTCACAATAAGATCTAAGGCAAATGAATTGTCTAAAAATTCAATATCTTCTTTGAGGCAGTTATCGTAAAGCGTGTGAAGAAGTTTTAGCCCTGTATAGTCTTGTGCGTAGACCGCTCTACCTTTACTGGCTCCTCCTAGTCTTCTTTGAGCAATTTCACCTTTTTTTCTTGAAAATGGCATACCCATAGAATCTAACCACTCTATATTTTTTTTTGCACCTTCGCACATACTAAGTACCATCTTCTCATTAGCCAAACCAACTGCACTTTTGATTGTATCTTTTGCATGCAAAGCTGGGTTATCGCCCTCGTCGCTACAAATAACACCGTTAAATCCACCTTGTGCCATGCAAGTTGCAGCAGTTGTAGGAAAAGATTGGCAAATAACCGCTACATGTAAACCAGATTTTTTTGCTTCTAAAGCTGCACTTAAACCAGCTCCTCCGCTTCCAACTATGAGTAAATCAAACACTATTTTAAAAAATCCCTTATATTGTTAGCTACTATCTTCATTAATTCTACCCTAGCTTCATAACTAGCCCAAGCAATATGCGGAGTAATAAGTAAGTTCTCTTGTTTCTTTACATGTAGAAGTTTATTGTCCGATTCAATTGGCTCACTCACAGTTACATCAAGTCCTGCAAGTATTCCATGATTATCAATTGCCTCAGCCAAGTCAACTTCATCTACAATGCCACCACGACCAAGGTTAAGTAAAATCGCACCTTTTTTCATAAGAGCTAACTGCTCTTTTTTAATAAGTCCATTTGTTTTTTCATTAAGTGGGGCATGAATAGAGATGATGTCACATGTCTTTAACATTTCATTGAGTTCTTGTCTTGTATGTGTGCTATCATTGTTTACTCCACTTGTAGAGTAATAACTCACATTAGCTCCAAAGGCATCTGCTACTTTTGCTACAGATTTGCCAATAGTTCCAAAGCCTATGATTCCCCATTTTTTGCCCTTTATTTCACCATAAGGACGTTCTACATTGGTAAAAAGTCCACTTTGTGACCATTTAGCACTTTTAACAAACTCATCGTAAAATCTAGTTTGAGCTAAAAGGTAAAGTGCTAGAGTAAAAGTAGTTTGGGTTACTGAAGCAGTTGAGTAACCAGCTGCATTTTTAACCTCTATGCCTTTTTTCTTTGCATAATCTAAATCAACATTGTTCATTCCAGTTGCTGTTATGCAAATTAACCTTAGTTGAGTACATTTATCTATCACATCTTTATCTATAACAACTTTGTTAGCTAAAACAACCTGCGCATTCCCTATGTGTTTTATAGTCTGCTCTTTTGAAGTAGTAGGATATATAACAAACTCTCCAAACTCTTTAAAGGCTTCTAAACTGACATCATCACCCATGGTTTTCGCATCTAAAAACACTATTTTCATTTTATTTCTCCTATTTATTGTCAATCTTACCATTTTCTTTTACGTATTGTATGCCCCATTCAAACATCTCTTTAAGAACTGGCTTTAATTTGCGCCCAATAGGGGTAAGAGAATAAACAACCTTAGGTGGCACTTCTGCAAATACTTCTCTTTTTATAATATTTTTTTCTTCTAGTTCTTTTAGTTTTATAGTAAGTGTTTTTTGACTTATTGCATTTATGTCTTCGCTTAATTCTTTAAATCTTTTATCATTTTCTAGCAAATACCAAATAACAGCTAGTTTCCATCTATCGTTAAAAATATCCATTGTTACTGAAACTGAACATTCATACTCTTTATCGTTTACATAATACATTAAAATCCTTTTATAAATGTTATTATAACTAAAAAACTTTAAAGTATCATTACTTACCTAAAGTATCGTAAGGGATATTTAAGTGTTAAAGGTATATAATTCTCGCCAAATAAAACTAGGAATAAAAAATGAATACTTTCACATACTATAATCCAACAAAAATAGAGTTCGGAAAAGACAAAGAAAATAAAATAGGCGAATACCTAAAACAATCAAACATTAAAAAAATACTATTAGTTTATGGAGCAAGTAGTATTAAGAAAAATGGTCTTTATGAAAAAATTATAAATTCACTCAAAAAAAACAATATAGAGTTTAAAGAACTTAGTGGAGTTGTAAGTAACCCACTTTTAAGTAAGGTAAATGAGGGTATAAAATTAGCAAAAGACAATGATATTAAAGCTATTTTAGGAGTTGGTGGTGGTTCGGTTGCTGATAGTGCAAAAGCCATTGGGGTTGGTGCAAAATATGATGGAGATGTTTGGGACTTTTTTATTAATAAAGCACAAATAACTGAAGCCTTGCCTGTATTTACTGTTATGACACTCTCAGCAACTGCTAGTGAAATGAATGGAAATTCTGTGGTTATAAATGACGAAACAAAACAAAAATACTCAATAGCATCGGTTCTGATTAATCCTAAAGTATCTGTGATAAACCCTGAACTTATGGCAACTGTAAGTAAAGAATACCTAGCATATTCGGCTGTTGATGTTATTTCACACTGTATTGAAGTCTATTTTACAGCTAGTGTTCATCCTCGTTTTAACTCAAGAATTGTTGAGTCTATCATTAAAACTATTATGGAAACGACAGAGATACTACTAGAAAATCCAAACGATTATGATGCACGAGCAGAATTTGCATGGGCGGCAATTCAAGGCTTAAATGGTTTAACTCCAGCAGGAACAGAGGGTGGAAGTTTTCCAAATCATATGATTGAGCATTCATTATCTGCCTTGTTTAATGTGGCTCATGGGGCAGGATTAGCTGTAGTTATTCCTGCATGGATGAAGTGGTATAAAGAGCAAAATATATCTCAATTTAAAAGATTTTCAAAAGAGATTTTTAATAGTGATGATGAGAATGTAGGTATAGAGAAGCTAGAAAATTGGTTTGCAAAAATTGGCGCACCTATAACATTGGCTGAGTTAAATATTCCAAAAAATAGAATTGAAGATTTAGCTATTAATGCTAATGAGTTAGCTACAGTATGGGGATTTGACAAACTATATCCTAAAAGTTCAATAATTGAAATTTTAGAAAAAGCATAAAATAAAAAAGGTAAAATTATGAAAAAAGAATTTATGGAAGCAATGGATTTTAGACACGCTTGTAAGGTATTTGATGATACAAAAAAAATATCAGACGAAGATATTAAATATATTCTTGAAGTAGCAAGAAAATCTCCCTCTTCTTTTGGTATGGAAGCATGGAAGTTTTTAGTTATAACAAATGAAGAATTAAAAGCCAAGTTAAAACCATTTTGTTGGGATCAAGCACAAATAACATCTTGTTCTCATCTTATTATATTATTAGCAGGTATTGATAGCGTAAAAGTAGAGTCAGGTGAAGTAGAAAAAAGATTTTCAAGAAGAGAGATGCCAAAAGAAAAAGTTGATTTTTACATGAATCTCTACGCTGAACACTTAAAAGAGACATTAAGTAATGATGAAAATATTTATGCTTGGACATCACAACAAGTTCATATTGCATCTGCAAATATGATGAGTGCAGGAGCTATTTTAGGAATAGATTCATGCCCAATAGGTGGTTTTGAAAAACAAAAAGTTGAAGAGATTTTAAATATAGATACAAAAAAATATCAAGTGGCATTAGTTTTACCTTTTGGATACAGATTAAACCCACAACCAGAACAATTAAGGCTAGCTTTTGAAGATGTAGTCGAATTCATAGATTAAATTATGAAAAAAATATTATATATTATATTCAAATATCTACTAGGACTATTATTGGTTTTTGGAGGTATTATGCACTTTGTAAATACAGAATTTTATTTAAAAGCAATGCCGTCTTTTCTGCCATTTCATGAACTAATTGTTTATGCAAGTGGTGTAGCGGAAATTATGTTAGGTATTTTATTGGTCATTTCTAAGACAACAAGAAAAGCAGCTGTTGGGATAATAGTACTTTTTATAGCAATTTTTCCTGCAAATATAAATATGTATCTCAATCATGCTGATTTTCCAGATATGAGCGAAACAGCACTTTTAATAAGATTACCAATTCAGCTATTCCTCATAGCTTGGGCTTATGTCTATACTAAAAAAACTACTCATTCCTAAAGTAACGAATAAGATAATTCACGAGGGGTAATTCTTAACCCCTCGCTTCTTTTATAGCATTATACGCTTCATTTAAATCTTGTGTTTTTTGCTTAGCAAATTTCAACATATCTTCTGGTAGATTTTTACTTGCTATTGAATCATAGTGGTACTCTTTTACCAATCTTCTATAGTTCTTTTTTATCAATTCCATGCTATCAGTTGGTTTTACTTCTAACACTTCATAATATTTATCTAAACTACTTTTGGCTTGTTCAAAATTTGGTGGAGTTTGTTGTCCACCTGTGTAACTTTGGTATCTAAAATTTGCTCTATTTTGGAAACTTCCACTGCCTATCATCGCTAAACCGATAATAAAAAAGAAATTAAATGGTAAAAACAGTATTTTTGGAGCAAAAATAAGAAGAGCAATACCAACTACAACTGTACCAAAACAGACTCCTAGCCAAAGAATTTCCAAGAAAATTCCAAGTGCTATTATCGCAAATCCTATAAGTTTTTTCATTCTATAACGTGTCCTACAAATTTTGAATAATTGTTCAGGATTAAACCACCCCGTCTAAACCCAAGTCCACAAGCTTCATACGCATAAAAAACTCCTGCTTGATAGCTTTCACCCTTTTCATCTGTATTTAGTTCTACATACTCTTGGTAAATTGGTGCAAAGTTTTCATACTCTCCATCTTCTTGAGCCATAACATGATTTTTTTCATCTAAAATAACAGTATTAGCACCTTCTCTACCAAAAACTCTTTTTTCTACTTGCTTTTTACCTTGAAGTGGTTCATAAGAAGTTTCTAATAATAAAGGATGATTTGGGTACAAATCCCACAATATTTTCATAAAAGCTTTACTTTGAAACATCAAAGTGTAAGCTGGATTTAAAATGATAGCTTTTTGGTTATCCATGACTTCACGAAGCATCAAAGCCAAGTTTCCTTCATCTATTCCAATATTTTCCCAAGGAATAAGTTTAAACCAATACTCAAAGTTCTCCTCGCCCTTAAAAATACCCTCTTCTCCATCAAACTCTACCTCATCAGCAAAGGCAAAATCTGTACTAAATCCAGCTTCATTTGCTGCTGCTTGAAGTAATTTTGTAGTATTTTCATCTTCTATGCTACCTTTTACACTAGAAAAAAGTATTTTCCAATCATCATAACTCTCATCAAAATCTTCCGTATTTCCACCTAACACAACCAAACGTTTAAAGTTCTCTTTTATAGCTTCATAGGTATTGTTAAACTGACTTCGCTCATCCATGTCATTTGCTTTAAGCAATGCCCACTGAACTATGGCCGTTTCAAAAAGAGCAGTTGGAGTATCTGCATTAAACTCTATAAGCTTAATCGGTTTTCCATCAACTCCACCAGCCAAATCAAATCTTCCATAAAGATGCCAATGTATATCATTTTCCCATGATTGTTTTACCATATCAATAAGATTAAAAGGTATTCCTATCTCATGAAGCAGGTCATTTTCCATAACATGCTCACCAGCTTCAACAAACATATCATACAATTCATTAGTAGCTTCATAATATTTATCTGCTTCATTTTGAGTAACAACAACAAGTTCATCAGCTACATAAGGGCTTTTATCTTCATCTGTATGCCAATAAAATCCAATTGATTCTAAAAACTCATTGGTTAATGGCTTTACCTTTTCTAAAGTTATCATCTATCCGCCAAATCCAAATGAAGAACGCGATTTTGTACGACTTTTACTTCCGAAAAATCCACCACTTTTTTTAGTGCTAGATTTTAATCCACCACTTCTTGCTTTTTTAAAACTGCTGTTACTTTTGCTATATGCTTGTGGAGTTTTGTAATTTGTACGTCTTTGAGATTGATAATTTTGATTATTAAAAAGCTTGTTTCCTATGTAACTTCCTAGCATTGCTCCTGCCACACTTGAAAGTAAAATTGAACCAAGTCCAGGAGCTCCTGTACTCATTGAAGGCTCAGTCAAAGATGAAGTTCCATTGTCTATCTTAATGGCTTCGTCAGCTACAAGTTTATCCATTTCTGCTTTTGAAAGCATTCTCTCAGTGCCATCAAGCTCACGTACTACAATTCTAGTTGTTGCACTTGGATACTCTTCTACTATTGTATATCCACCATTTTTCATCTGTTCTATAACTACAAAAGCACCTTTAACTTGTGATGCTTCTTTAAAAGAATTTTCATTACTCTTATTATCACAACCTTGCATACCTGCAATAACCATAGCTCCAATTCCACCAGCAATAACATAGTCCGATATTTTTCTTATATACTTCATTTTTTTCCTATTATTTTTTTAAGTTTTACATCTTTTTTTATATATATCTCATCTGAGCTTATCTTTACATGTAAACTCTTGCCTATCTCTTTTTTTACTTTTTTTATTATCTTTTTTCTATTTTCATCAGTAAATCCTTTTGCGTCAAGCCTCTCACTAAGAAGTTCCCAACCCACAAAGGTCTCACACATAAGTTCTACTATATCTTCTTCTATTTCTATCTCTTCAACTACTTCTATTGGTTCATCATGAAACACTGAAGTTCCAAGTGTTGGAACATTGGCTAATCTCAAAATAGTCTTTAATTGCTCATCTCTATCTTTATAAACTTGTTCTATTTTTTCTTTTGAATCTATAAGCATCTTCTCTTTTTCACGATAAAGTCTATCTCTATCATCTTCAAGTTTTTCATTTTTATGTTTTAGCTCTTCTATCTGAGATTTTAAAAGGTCAATATACTCACTGTCCATTGCATTTGTTATAGATGTTCTTTTAGGTATTCTTCCCTCTCTTTGTACATTTGATGTTAGTAAAACATACTTTTTACCATTTTCAGTAATAGCTTCAAGAGTGCCACGTCTTAGGCGATTGTAGATAGCTTCTTTGCTAACGCTTAAGTACTTAGCCATCTCCATAACAGTTAGTTTTTTATCCATAAGTTTTTCCCTTTTGCTAACAGATGTGTTATTATATCAAATTAAGGGGATTTTCAGAAGTTTAAGGGAGAGCTAGTCTCCCCTAAGTGATTATAGTCTAGACTCGTAGCGTCTAAGCATATAAAGTTTTTTAAGCATTTTCTTTCGAGCACTAATTTTCTGTTTCTTGCGCTTTTCAGTTCCTGTTTCAAAGAATCTTCTAGCACGAGTTTCAGTAACAACTAGGTTTCTATCAACTTGCTTCTTAAACTTTCTATACGCTTCGTCAAAAGAGTCATTAGGATGTACCTTAATACCTGGCATCCGACCTCACCACCTTTCGTTAAAATTTTAGATATCTATTTTATCGAAAAAATATATTTTTAAGCTTAAAATATTCCTGTATTTACTAAAAATTAAATTGCACCTATTAATTGAATGGACAATTGTTAACATCCAAACAATTAGGACGAATAAACATAAACTGTTCTTGACTTTTTACGTCTAAATTGTTATACTTCTAAAATAGTGATAAAAAGGTGACAAATGAACATCGTACTATTGAAAAGTAAAACTGACAAAGCAAATATAACAACTCAACAAGAGAATGTTATCAAATACGCAAGACTACATAATATTAGGCTTGACACAACGGAGATAGAGGGTTCTAATAATTTTACCCTTTTAGAAGAGAGAAGTGAATTTAGGGGGTTTTTACGTTCCTTAGATTATGCTGATCATATCTTAATTTATGATTTATGGGTTTTTAGTAAAGACATGGGAGAATTGACCAAAATCTTAGAATGTTTCCTTAAAAGAGACATTAGTGTGCACTTATGTAACCTAAATTTAATTGTTGACATGAAAACAACTCCTCTAGAGCTTATGACCATACTCTCTCAATATAGAGAAAAAAATCTTATAAAAAAAGTAAAAAACATACAAGGAAGACCAAAAGGGAGAATGTCCAAATCAAAATTTGATTCTTTTAGAGTAGAAATAATCAATCAGCTTAGTAAAAATGACTCTGTTAGTAAAATAGCTAGGACACTTGAAGTCAGTAGAACCTCACTCAAAGACTACATAAACTCACGAGGTTTAAAAGAACTAGTAGAAGCAAAAAAAACTCTACTTGGCGAAAAACCAGTTAAAAAACAAAAAAAACGAATCAACACAAAAGAAGAGTGTTCACTTATAAAAGGAAAACAATAATGTCTACATGTAGCAGTTGCCAAACACCATACTCAAAAAAAAGATATCTTACTTTTGGACTACTTACTATCATAAGTCTTGTATTGCCATTCATTCGAGTAGGAGGGAATCACTTCTTTTTACTAAATTTTGAGAAAAAACAACTTCACTTACTCTTTACTTCATTTGATATGCAAGAGTTATATCTTATGCCATTTTTATTGATTTTTATGTTTTTGGGAATATTTTTTCTGACTACACTTGGTGGTCGCATATGGTGTGGATGGATCTGTCCTCAAACAATCTTTAGGATTGTTTATAGAGACTTGATTGAAACCAAACTTCTGGGTTTACGAAAAAGAATTAAAAATAAACAACTTGATTCAAAGAAAAGTCCTAAAAAAATTATTGCGATACTTATATGGGTAATCCTTGCACTACTTGCAGCATCTAACTTTACTTGGTATTTTTTACCTCCTGAAGATTTTTTTACATACTTACAAGACCCAACAGAACACACAGTACTTTTAGGCTTTGTTATAGCTATTGCACTTTTTCTAATTTATGATGTAATTATTTTAAAAGAAGATTTCTGTATATATGTCTGTCCATATGCAAGAGTTCAATCAGTAATGTACGACGAAGAGACTATTCAAACAGTTTACAATGAGAATCGTGGTGGAAAGATATACGATAATCATAAAAATCTTATAAATACAAAACCAACAGGAGAATTTGATGAATGTACAGGCTGTCAAGCTTGTGTAAGTATCTGTCCTACTCATATAGATATCAGAAAAGGTATGCAATTAGAGTGTATTAACTGTTTAGAGTGTGCTGATGCATGTACTACCGTTATGGGCAAACTTGGAAAAACTTCATTAATCACTTGGGCTAGCTCAACTGCAGTGGAAGAAAAAAGAAAAACCAAATTTTTAAGATTTAGAACTGTAGCATATGGTGTTGCCTTAGCTCTTGCTCTTGTTGCTCTTTTTATGATGGGTAGCACAAAAGAACATATGCTTTTAAACATCAACCGTACAACTCAACTATACAAAATAAAAAATGAGGGAAAAGATATACAAAATGCCTATACATTCTTGTTTCAAAATACAGATTCGAAAGATCATAAATACTACTTTGAAATTGAGCATAAAGATATATCTATCAAAAAACCAACAAAACCATTTATGCTAAAAGCTGGAAAAAAACTCAAAAAAATCATTATTCTAAAAGCCGATAAAAACCTATCAATGCATAATGAAGAAGATACTCTTTTAGAGATAACCATAAGAGCTTATGCAGTAGATAATGAAAAAGAAATAGTAGTTAAAAGAGAGACAACTTTCATCTATCCAAGCCCAAATTCAATAAAAAAACAACTAGCTAAATAACTGAGTACAAGACTCTACATGTAGAGTCTTGTAACTCCTTTACATGTAAAGATTTCTTACCTTATCATTTTATGAAAATTAAATAAAAATTTTGATATTCTTTGAATCTATAAATTAATACAAAGAGAGACATATGTCAGAGCTTAAACGAACAGCCCTATTCGATAGACATGAAAAACTCGGCGCAAAAAACATTGGTTTTTGTGGCTGGGAAATGCCTGTCCAATACGAGGGGATACTAAAAGAGCATGAGGCTTGTAGAAATGGTGCTGCTATCTTCGACACTTCTCATATGGGTGAATTTTTCTTTGAGGGAAATCTTCTTTTTAGTGGTATAAATGATACTACTACCGTTGATGTGTTACAACTTCCTATAGGAAAGTGTAAATACGGCTTTTTGCTAAACAAAAATGGTGGCGTTATAGATGACCTTATCATTTATAAAGTAGGTGAAGAGAGACTTATGTTTGTTGTAAATGCTTCTAGAATTGATATAGATTTTAAAACAATCAATGATCAATTGCACAATGGTATTTTTACAGATGCATCTGATCAAACTTCAAAGTTAGATATTCAAGGTCCAAAAGCGAAAGAGTTCCTCCAAGAATTTGTGCCATTTGATTTAAATGAACTTGGTTTTTTTAGTTTTGCTGAGAGTGAAATCATGGGTAGTTTTGCGCTAGTTAGTCGTACTGGATATACCGGTGAGCTTGGATATGAGCTTTATGTTGATAACAAAATTGCACCACAACTTTGGGACAAACTTATAGAGCGTGGCGCAGTTCCTGCTGGACTTGGAGCACGTGATGTTCTTCGTCTTGAAATGGGATATAGCCTTTACGGACAAGAACTAGATGAAAAAACAACTCCAATTGAAGCAAGTGTTGGTTTTTTTGTAAAGTATGATAAACACTTTACAGGCAAAGATGCTCTTTTAAAACAAAAAAAAGAAGGTGCTCCTAGAAAATCTATCTCTTTTAAAACAAATTCAAAAAGAGCTCCAAGACATGGTATGGAAATCTGGCAAAATAACCAAAAAATAGGAGTTGTAACAAGTGGAACCTTCTCACCTTGCATAAGCTCTGGTATAGGAATCGGTTCAGTTGATGCAAAGTTATATAACAAAGATGAATCATTAGAACTTAAAAATACAAGAGGAAGTATCCCTATTTACTTAGAAAAACTTCCATTCTATAAAAAGGAAAAATAATGGCAAAAAGATATAGCAACGAACACGAATGGGTAATCTTAGATGGAGAAGTAGCAAGTATAGGGCTTTCTGCTTATGCAGTTGAGCAACTTGGAGACATTACGTTTGTTGAACTTCCAGAGATTGGAGCTGAGGCAGATAAGGATGACAGTATTGCTTTTATTGAATCAGTAAAAGCTGCATCAGATATTTATACTCCATTAGGTGGAGAAGTTGTTGAAGCAAATGAAGAACTTGAAGACAAACCTGAACTTTTAAACGAAGCAGCTGAAAATACGTGGATATTCAAACTAAAAGTTATTGACGTAGCTGAATTTGAAACTCTTATGGACGAAGCTGCTTACAAAGCTTACATAGCAACTCTATAATGCCATATACTCCACACACCGCACAAGATGTGCGAAAAATGCTTGATGTAATCGGTATCAAAGAAGAATCTAACCTTTTTGATGCGATTCCAAATGAACTTAGAGCAAAAAGCTTTGATTTAGAAGATGGGCTTAGTGAGTTTGAAGTATTTGATAACTTTGCTGCTTTAGCAAGTCAAAATAATACTTCAAAAATAAGCTTTTTGGGTGGTGGTTATTATGACCATATTATCCCAACTGCTGTTGATTCTCTTTCAACTCGTTCAGAATTCTATACTGCATACACACCATACCAAGCAGAAGCTTCTCAAGGAACACTTCAGGCTCTATATGAATACCAAAGTATGATTTGTGAACTCACGGGCATGGAAGCAACTAATGCATCTATGTATGATGGTGGAACTGCTTTAGCCGAAGCCGCTTTAATGGCTATTCGTATAGGCAGAAAAAGAAAGAAAATCATTATTGATAGTGGTGTAAATCCCATCTATATTAAGATTGTAAAAACCTATCTTGCCTATCATGACCTTGAAGTTATAGTCTTACATGTAAAGAGTGATGGCTCAGATAAAGAGAGACTTTTGGAAATGATAGATGATAGCATAGCAGGATATATCTTCCAAAATCCAAACTTTTTTGGCTCAATCGAAGATTACTCAGACGTCATCAAAGCACTTCATGACGTAAAAGCCTTAGCTATTATGAGCTCATACCCTATTGCTCTAGGAATGTTAAAGAGTGCTAAAGATGTTGACGCTGACATATATTGTGGTGATGGACAAAGCTTAGGTAATTATCTTGGATTTGGTGGACCTTCATTTGGAATACTCGCTTGTAAAGAAAAATACATAAGAAATCTTCCAGGAAGAATTGTGGGCATAACTAATGATGCTAAACAAAGGCGTTCATACGTGCTAACTCTTCAAGCAAGAGAACAGCACATAAGACGTGATAAAGCTACATCAAACATCTGCTCGAACCAAAATCTAATGGCACTTCGTGCTACTATTTTTATGGCACTTCTTGGAAAAGAGGGATTTGTAAAACTTTCTAAACAAAACTATAATAATGCTAGTTACTTAAAAAATGAGTTAAGTAAACTTGATGGTGTGAGCATATACAACCAAAACCCAACTTTTAACGAGTTTGTAATAGAACTTCCTATGAGCTCATCTGACTTTATAAACAAGATGGAAAGCAAAAATTTCTTTGCAGGTCTTAAATTAGATGCTCTTTATGAAAACTTTGAAAACAAGGTTTTAGTAAGTACAACAGAAAAAAGAACAAAGGCTCAAATGGATGAGTTTGTTGCTTGTGTAAAGGAGATAGTATGAGTTCTACTATATTTGAAAAATCTCATGTAGGTAGAAAGGGTATCAACATACCAAAACCAAGCGTAGATGATGCTCCAAAACTTGATGCAAGTTTGCTTAGAGAAACAAAAGCCAATCTTCCAGAAGTAAGCGAATTTGATGTTGTTCGTCATTTTACAAGACTATCGAACAAAAACTTCTCTATTGATGCTAACTTTTATCCACTTGGATCTTGTACTATGAAGTATAACCCAAAAATTCAAGAAAGAGTTGGAGGACTTGCAGGACTTGCGAATCTTCATCCTCATCACATAACAAACAATCAAACACATTTAGTTCAAGGTGCTTTATCTTCTCTTAAAACACTAGAAAACAATCTATGCGAGATTACAGGCATGGACGCTTTTACTTTAACTCCACAAGCTGGTGCTCATGGTGAAATGCTGGGAATTATGATGATTGGTGCTTATCACAAGAAAAAAGGCAATCACAAACGTTATGTTATTGTTCCTGATTCTTCACATGGAACAAATCCTGCAACTGCTGCAATGGTAGATTACGATGTAATAACTGTAAAATCTGGAGCAAATGGAGATATGGACTTAGATGCTTTTAAAGAAGCAATGAGTGATGAGGTTGCTGCTGTTATGATGACTGTACCCAATACCTTAGGTCTTTTTAACCCTAAAATAAAAGAAATTTGCGATATAGCTCACGCTCATGATGCTTTGATGTATTATGATGGTGCAAATATGAATGCAATTTTAGGAGTTCTACGTCCTGGTGATATTGGATTTGATGTAGTTCACTTAAATCTTCATAAAACATTTGCAACACCTCATGGTGGCGGTGGTCCTGGTGCTGGTCCTGTTGGAGTTGGTAAAACATTAAAAGAATTTTTACCTGACTTACAAATTGGGTTTGACAAAAACAAGGGTTACTTTTTTGATACACCTCATGATAGTTCTATAGGAAAAATATCTCCATTTTTTGGAAACTATTTGGTTCTTGTAAAAGCTTTAGTATATATGCAAACACTTGGAAAAGAGGGCATGATAAATACTAGTAAAAAAGCAGTTTTAAATGCTAATTATATTTTAGCAAAACTAAAAGGTCATCTAAAAGCTCCATTTGCAGATACTCTGTGTATGCATGAGTGTGTGTTTAGTGCTGAAGATTTAACAAAAGAGCATGGTGTAAGAGCTATGGATATTGCAAAATATTTACTTGACTTTGGGCTTCACGCTCCAACTGTCTATTTCCCTCTTATAGTTAAAGAATCAATC
This sequence comes from Sulfurospirillum sp., assembly GCA_016744795.1. Lineage (GTDB taxonomy): Bacteria > Campylobacterota > Campylobacteria > Campylobacterales > Sulfurospirillaceae > Sulfurospirillum_A. The sequence continues at coordinate 3,136 of JADGDR010000019.1, read as the reverse complement.
ATGATAGAACCAACAGAGACTGAAAACATAGATACCATCGACTACTTTTGTAAAAAAATGATAGATGCAGTTGAGCTTGCAAAATCAAATCCTGAAGCTTTTAAAGAGTTCCCAAAAACTCTTCCAATAAGCAGACCAGATGAGACAAAAGCAGCTCGCTCACTTAACATAAGATGGCAAGATTAATTTGAAAACTTGGAGATTTATCGACAGCCCAAAACTTAGTGCTCAAGCTAATATGGACTTAGATAAATCTCTACTTGATAATTTTGATGGTATACCCATCTTTCGCCTTTATAGTTGGGAAGAAAATTCTTTTACTATAGGGCGATTTCAAAAGAGTGATGGTTTGGAAAGATTTGGAACAAATCATGCAATACGTATGACTGGTGGAGGATTGTTACTTCACGGTTGTGACATATCATATAGCATCGTCATTCCTACAAAACTTCTTGGCAAAAAAAGCGTAAAAGAGAGTTACGAATATCTTTGTAGTTTTTTACTACATTTTTACAAAAATTTAGGTTTACATGTAGAGTACGCAAAAGATATAAAAAAAGAACTAAGCAAAAGCTTTTTTTGCCAAGAAGGATTTGAAGCCTATGACATGATTGTTGATGGAAAAAAAATAGGTGGAAATGCACAAAAACGCACAAAAGACCTCATCTTTCAACACGGCTCAATCCCACTAAAAAATGATACCAGAGAATTTTCAGGATATTCACTAGAAGAGTTTGGAGTAAATCTATCAAAAGATAAAACAAAAGAATTATTAAAAAAAAGTTTTATAGAACTGTTTGGAGTTAAGTTTGAAAAATAAAAGAAAACCAGAGTGGTTACTAAAAAAAGTTTTTTTTGCACAAAAAAAAGATGTTGAAGTAGCACTAAAAGACATAGGCATACATACAGTCTGCCAAGAGGCAATGTGCCCAAATATGAGCGAATGTTTCTCTAAGAAACTAGCAACTTTTATGATTTTAGGTTCTACATGTACACGAGCTTGTAGATACTGCAATGTTGATACTGGAATGCCTAGTGGCATAGATGAAAAAGAGCCACAAAAAGTAGCTGACGCGGTTATATCTTTGGGACTAAAACATGTTGTTATCACAAGTGTTACTAGAGATGATCTTAAAGATGGCGGTGCTCAGCAATTCATAAAATGTGTAAAAGCTATAAAAAATATGGATAAAAACATTACAGTTGAGCTTTTGATTCCTGACTTACAGTACGATGCACAAGCTTTATCGGACGTTGCAAACTGCGGAGCAGAGGTGGTAGGACACAATATGGAAACTGTTCCTCGTCTCTATGGAGTAAGAAAAGGCGCAAACTATAAAAAATCTTTAGGTGTGTTAAAAGCCTTAAAAAAAGCAAACCCAAAACTAAAAACAAAAAGTGCCTTTATGCTTGGTCTTGGAGAGCATGAAAACGAGTTAAAAGAGTCTTTGCAAGACTTACTTAATGTAGAGTGTACTTTGCTCACTATGGGGCAATATTTGGCTCCAAGTAAGGCACATACTGAAGTAGTAGAGTATATAAACCCTAAAAAGTTTGAAGAGTATGGAGAAATGGCATTGCAAATGGGATTTGAGTTTGTAAAAAGTTCGCCATATACAAGAAGTTCGTATATGGCACATGAATATTTTGAAAATGAAGGAAAGTTATAATGAATTATGATGTAATAGTAATTGGAGCTGGTCCTGGCGGTTATGAGTGTGCTTCACTTTTGGCAAAACAAGGTAAAAATGTAGCAATCATAGAAAAAAATGAAAATCAAATAGGTGGAACATGCTTGAACGAAGGTTGTATTCCTGCAAAACACTATCTTGAGAGTGCTGGTTATATAGCAAAACAGAACTACTTTAAAAGTTGTGGAGTTTTATTTGAAAATTTATCACTTGACATGAGTACACTTAAAAGCAAAAAAAATGAGCTTATTGAAGAACTTAGAAATGGTATTAATGCCAAACTAAAAAAAGCAAAAGTGACTACTATTTTTGGAACTGCTACTTTTGAAAGTAAAAATTCCATAAGAGTAAATAATGAAGTCATAAATGCAGATAAGTTTGTCATTGCCTCAGGCTCGATTCATAGACCTCATCCGCTTTTAAAAATTGATGGCAAACAGATAATCTCCAGCAAAGAAGTATTTGAACTTGATAATATTCCTACTTCTATACTTATAGTTGGTGGTGGTGCTATTGGTTGTGAATTTGCAACATTTTTTAACTCCCTTGGAACTAAAGTTCACATAGCAGAATTTACACCAAACATTGTTCCAGCAGAAGACATAGACGTAGCAAAAGGTCTTAAAAGAGAGTTAGAGAAAAAAGGTATTACCATAACAACAGATACAAATGTAACTTCTTTTTCTAAAAATACAAATAGCATAGACATAAAAATGCAAACTAAAAAAGGTGAAGTAGTTGCTAATTATGAACTTATTCTTGTTTCAATAGGACGTTCGCCAAATACAAGTGAGCTAAATTTAGATAAAGCAGACATAAGTAATGAGCGAGGATTTATAACAGTAGATGAACATTTACAAACAAGTAACGCTAACGTTTATGCAATAGGAGATGTTATTACCACTCCTGCCCTTGCTCATAGTGCGTACAATGAAGCAAACGTAGCTACTAACAACATATTCAACCCTTCTATATGTAAACCTTCCAAAGTAATTCCATTTGTAACTTTTTGTCAACCGCAAGTGGCTTCAGTAGGTAAAAATGAGAAAATGTTAAAAGCAGAAGGTATAGAATATACCGCTATAAAACACTTTTACAAATCAAGTGCAAAAGCAAAAATAAAAGGTGATGACAGTGGTTTCATAAAACTACTTTGTGACAAACAAAACGGTGTTATATTAGGAGGAACTATGATGGGAAATGACACAACTGAACATATCCATCAAATGCTAATAGCAATAAACACAAAACTAACAAAAGATGAGTTAGCAAAGATGGTTTTTGCTCACCCAACTCTATCTGAATCTTTATGGGAAATGGTTAAATAAATAATTTAAAGAGTTAATTAACTCAACTTTCGCACATAGATTCCAGTAAATCCATGAAGTTAATATAAGTATTAAAGCCCATAAATAGGCACATTTAGGTATAATTTTGTTACCACA
>JADGDR010000009.1 GCA_016744795.1 Sulfurospirillum sp. | reverse complement strand
GTTGTCAAGGATAATAAAAACTTTCTACAGATTATCGCTGTATTAAGTGCTTACACTCAAAAAGAGTTGGGTTTTATGTGCGAAAGTTGAGTTATTAATATAACCATCATAAACTAATGAGTGAATTACCTCTTTTGCAACATCTTCATCTATCTTAAATTTTGTAGCAATATTTATGATTTCACTTGATTTCATTGTTAGAGTTTCTGAGATTATATTTAAAATTTCTTTTGCAAAAAGATATGAATTATTATCAAATGCTTCTCTTAACTTACTGTGCCAATTTTCAAAATAACTTCTATAATCTAGAGAATTTTGTATAGCTTTGTCTATACTCTCTTTTGTAATTTCTTTTTCAATTCTAAAGAGTCTTTTTACCTCTTGTGTTATAAGCTGTATATAAAAAGGAATAAGCCACTCTATCTGATCTAGCATATAAACTATGTCATCATTTGATATATTAATATGATTGCTTAAGCAAAGTTTTTTAGTAAATTCTTTTGCTTCATTTAGTTCCAAAGGAGATATTTTTATGTTATTTAAGTCATTTATATATTTAGTAGCATTCATCTTGGAAACAACACTCTCTAGTCCGATTGAACCTGCATACATAAATGTAATTTTGCTTGAAATTTTCACATCTTGTCTTAATTCTCTGTGTGTTTTTAAAAGGCTAAGAGCATTTTTTGTATCTTCATATTTTATGATATTTTCAATAGTTTGAGCAAACTCATCTATCATAATAATGATTTTTATATCATTATCTAAATCTTTAATAAGTCTTTTAAATGCTTCTTTATAATCTAGTATCTCTCCATCGGCAAACTCTACACCAGAAGATGATATTTTTTTAAACTTAATACTTTTTAGCTTAGTCCAAAATATTTTTGCTAATGATTCAAATTTATTTATAAAATCTTCTTCCATCAGTGCATGAAAAAGTTTTTGCCAAAAGTCATTTTCACTATCTGCTGATTCTGTGTCTATGTAAATAGGAATATAATTAGCTTTAGGTTCGTCTTGAACCTTATACATAATAGAAGTTTTACCTACCCTTCTTGGTGCAGATATAAGTATATGACTACCACTTTCTATGGCATTCCAAATGTCTTCAAGTTCATTTGTTCTATCCCAAAAGTTTTCACCTCTGGCTGCTTGACCTACAATGATACTCATGAGTAATTCCTTTTGACAAATTTTATTTTGTCATTATACTTAACAAAATATTTTTTGTCAAATTTAGCTTAAAAATCATCATTTTTTCTACTTTTCATTATTTCTTTAGGTAACACTCCATATTTTTTAGTAAAAGCCGTAGTAAAATTGCAAGAATACTTATATCCAACAATTCTTGATATTTCATTTATATCGTATTCACTTTTTTCTAATAATTTTTTTGCTTCAAGCATTTTGTATTCAAATAGCAAGCCATATGGAGAATTTTGAAATAATTTTTTAAATCCAAATTTCAACTTAAATTCATTTAAATGAACCATTTTTGACAAAATACTTAAAGATGGGGGATTTTTCATATTCACTATTAAAATATTTTTTGCTCTATTAAGTGCTTCAATGTCATATTGCGAAAATTTAAAATTTTTTATTTTTTTCATATCAAGACTTAAGAGTTCTTTAGTTTCTGTATATAGTAAATCAAATATTTTACTTTGAAGATAGAGTTTATTAAAACTTCCGCTAAATGAGGTATTAAAAATTTCAAAAATATTTATTTTACTTTTTAACTTTGTTTTACTTAATTTAAGACATTGCAAAAATTCACTGTTTTTACTAAATTCTTTTAATATTTTATGATCTACAAATTCTTTTGAAAACATAGAAATAAAATATTCTTCACTCAGTATTATTTGAATACTTTTTAAATAGGTATTTTGAGTATAATTTTTTATTCCTTTAGATTGATTGCTAGTTACTATGGTCGTAAAATCTTTTTTTGAACCAATCTCTTTATTGTTTAAAGAACAATTCAATAAAGAAGAACCCTCTAAAAGGAAGGTGAAAATAATATTTTTAGAAAGCGTGTCAAATTTAATATTGTAATCATCTTTAAAATAAATATCATTCTTAATAAGTGACAAATGATTATCAAAATTCAATTCTTCTATTTTACCTATAGCACTTGGATTATTGATTAAAATCTTGTTTTCAAGGCACTTGTTCTTTCCAATATAGTGTAAGTTTGATGATAATTCTAATTGATAACTCAAAATATACTCCTATAAAAGTTCAAAATACTTTTAGCAAAGTTTTATCATAGATTTTAATAACCAATATCAAGTATACTTAAATTAAATAAACAAACACTTAAAAAGGAGTTATATCATGAGTGAAAAGTTTTTTAACTTGATGGGGAACTATCACAATAAAGTCGAACCTATGCCGTACATTTTTATTATATTAGCATTATTAATAATATGGTTTCTTTTTTCAAAACATGAGTATAAAAACTCAATAATTACATCAATTCTAGGACTTTTTTGGTGCTGGAATGGATTAGTGCTTTTTACAATGCATTCAGCTTATTTAGCCCCAATTACTTACGCTATACAAGGTATATTGTTTCCATTACAAGGCATAATTTTTTTATATTTAGCAACATCTTCAAAAAATCTAAATTATCAAGTAAATAACTCTTTTGTATCTAAATTAGGATTTTTTATGATGTTTTTTGCGCTCTTTTTATACCCAATAACAGGAAATATACTTGGACATTCTTACCCAAATGCACCAGTTTTTGGCGAACCTTGCCCCCTAACTATATTCACCTTAGGGCTATTTTTAACCGTAACTCATAAAGTTAGCTACAAAATCTATATTATTCCTTTTCTATGGTCACTAATGGGTTTTGTAGCAGTATTCAAATTAAAAGTAATGACAGATATATTTGAAATAATATTTGGTTTATTAAGCTTTTATATATTGTTTAGTGGCAAAAATATAAGAGAAAAATAATTTTAATATTTTTTACATGTAAAGATTTTTACACTAAAAATCTTTACATTTTCCTATCACATAACTTTATAAATGGACAATACTGACAAGCTGCTTTGGATTCACATTTTTCAAAATTTGTTAGTGGTTTTTCTAGTTCTTTTAAAATCTCATCAAGTTTTTCCATTTTCTCATCAAATAGGCTCTCTTCTACTAATTTAGCATTTTTAAGATCGTAATAACTTAGGCTTGCAACCTCTTTTTCTTGACCTGCTAAAAGATAATAAAATTCTAATTGAAAAGTAGTTTCTTTTTCAAGTGTTTTTATTGTTGATTTTGGAATTTTCCCACTTTTATAGTCTATTACACTCAGTTTATTATCTTTAATATCTATTCTGTCGATTTTTCCATCTAATTTAAAACCTTTATACTCTACATGTAAAGACTCTTCAAGTGAATAAATTCTATATCCATCGTTGTATCTTTTTGCTTCAAGAACAGCAAATTCTTTAAAATATTCAAGCCAAATATCTAAATTAAAATGCCAAATTAAACTTCTGTTTTCACTTTGAAGATACCTTCTTAATTCTATCATTAAAATATTTTCATCAATTACTTTTGTATTTTGTAAAACATAATGAAGTGCTTCATGAAGAAGATTTCCTATATCTGCTGGTGTTATTTCTGCATTAGGAACTTTAGCTTCTTTAGATTTTAATATGTATTTATAGTAAAACTGTCGTTTACAGGTAAGAATGGTTTTTAGCTTACTAGCACTAAGTGTTCCTGCTTTTATATCGTAACTTCCCTCAACATTTTGAGGGTCATAACGTTGAGGAATTGTGCTACATTTAAAAAGTGGTTTATAATATGAAATTTCATCACAATTTGCCTTAGTGATTAGTCCCAATTCATCTAAAAATCTTGAACCCATACTTTGGTCATTTTTGGTGTAACTAATTGCCACTTTTTTTGCATTTGAGATTAGACTATTGTGAAAATAACGCTGTAAATTTTCCCTATCTGCTTTATTTGGAAGATTTGCATATGATCTTATTGCTGAGCTTAAAAACATATCTTTTTGACTTCTTTTTGGTACAAATTCATCAGAGAAATCTACAATTATAACTCCCTCATAACTCATTCCTCTACTCTCCAATAATCCCATTACAGTTACCTTACCGCCCATTACATCATCTTTAGTCCTGCTTGAGAGTCGATTAAGAAAAAGTTTTATTGCTTTTTGAAGTTCAATAAGCCCAAGATTTTTTAAAAGATTTTGAAACTTAAAAAGCTCTTCTTCATATATTTCATCTTTTTTCTCTTCATCACAAAAAACTCTTAACAAGAGTATAATTTGATTTGCATCTAACTTCTTTTTCCACAACTTTACAAACTCATCAAGAATACTTTTTTCAATACCAAATCTATTAACCCTATGTTTGCTCTCTTCATCTGTTATCCTAATAAACTTATCAACTGCGTCAAGTTTTTTAAATAATAAATTATGTCTGAAACTCTCACCCATCGCAAAGTTAAGATTTTTAAAACTATCATAAAGCTTTAGCGTTGTAGCAAAACCCTCATCAGGAACAATAACTGCAATATTTTCAGGCTCTATCCCAAAACTAATAAATTCCTCAATTTTTTCATATACAAAAGAGGCTTGAAGACTTCTTGCACTAAAACTTCTCACATCATAGTCAATCTCTTTTGGAATTATTTTTATTGTACTTTCAATTAAATTTGAACTTAGATTAATAACATAGGAATTATTTAGTTCTAAAATAAATCCTAGTTTTTCGAATATTTCTATAGTTTTATGGTTATATTTTGTTACATGTAGAGATATTTTAAATGTAGTTATCTTAGCAATTTGTATAAAAAGATTTAATTCAAACTTATTTAAAAAACCCTCAATATGCAATATAAAGCCATCATTTGATTTTAAGTACTCATGATTAATTTCATATACTTCTGCAAGAGAAATTTTATCATATAGTTTATTTTTACTAAGCAAAGCTTTGTAGTTTAAAAGTAACTCTTTTAAAATACTAAGATGCTCTTCAAACTGAGCATAGGTATCGGCAAGTTCTAAATCTTGAATTAAAATACCTTCTAAAGCTAACTCTTCAAAAAAACGAAAAAGATAGGTAGAATTTTTAATAAAAGAGAGGAACTCCCTTTCTATTTTAAGTTCACTAAAGTTTTTAAACTCAGATGCCTCTTGCATAATTAAAACTCTAGTATCTTCATCTGCCATACTTTTGTTTGGCACTATTATAGCCTTTGACTCAAACTCAGCAATACCTATTGCCTTTGGAATCAAAGCATCGGAATCTAAAAAATGAGAGTAAAACTCTCTAACACATCTTGAAGTTGAAAAAATTTCTGTCATATTTATTACTTAATTTGAAATGCATTATTATACCACTAATTAATAAAACTAAAATATTGATTTATATTTTGAATTTAATCTGACAAGTAGTATTCAACAGTTGTTACAATTCTTACTCTTTTAATGTATGGAGTATTTTTATCTCTATCATATATGCTAAATTGTCCCTGTCTTGCTTTTTTAATTTTACCTAATTTACTTTTAGAATCTTCTGCAAATTTTTGAGCTGTTAGTCTTGCATTTTTTGTTGCTTCTTCTATCATTTGAGGTTTTATACTATTTAATTTAGAAAATTTATATTCTATTTGATTGCTATAATCATTTGCTTTAAAAGTAATTCCACTCTTAGCTAAATCGATTATATTTAACATGCTTTTTTGTGCAATATCAAGCTTATTTGTGTAAAGGGTAATAGTCTGTCTCGCGTTGTAACGAAATTTTACTTCTGCATTATTAACATAATCTTGTGCTACCTTATCTACAACAGAAGGTGCTGAAACACTAATTTCACTGCTTGTAAACCCTCTATTTTTTAAAAATTCTACTATTTTTTTGGTATCATCTTCTAATTTTGTATACATACTAGGTAAATCATTTCCTGGTTGAATGAATGTTATTGGCCAAATTACGACATCTGCTTTTACCTCTTTTTGAGCCAAACCTTTTACTAATACAGTTCTTTCAAGAAGCTTATATTGGAGCAAACTATTTCCCAAAACATAACCTAAGATGGATAAACCAATAATAAACGACAATCCAATAAGCAAAGAAGACTTAAAATTCACAATTTTCCTTTTTAGTTTGAAGCATATACTTCATATCTATTAAAACTACTTTTATCACCAATATTTATTTTAGTAAGTATTTGCCAACGTCCTGGAAGTTTTGCTTTTATTCCATCAAAAATAAAAACTCCATTTTTAGCACTTTTCATTATAAATTCTTGATTAAAATCATTAGTATCTGGTCTTGATATTACCAATTTTATTTTTGCATTTTCTACAAGACTCTGATCTTTTATATTTTTTATACTCATTTTAAAACTATTATTTTCACCGATTGTGAATTTTTTAGTTTTGTACTCTAGTTTAAAATTTTCTTCAAAAATTTTCTGTTTAGCTCTTATTTTATTTATATCTTTATTTACATCCTGATACTTTTCAAGATAAAAACTATCCATCTGCACAGGATTATCCATTGCTATTTTTAATACAAGTGAACAAGCACAAACCATCAAAATAAGTACTATAACTATAGCATGTGGCCAATAATTTCTATTTTTTTTTACAATATTATTCACTTTTTTTTCTCACTTTTCTATAAAAATATTTAACAAAAATTATCAATAAAAATCCATATATACCAATCTTAAGATAATGATATATATCTCTATTAGTATCTCCTAATGCACCTTCTAGTTGCACATTATATGAATTAGCAATCTGTTCTACTATATCTGCATAACCATTTAATACGGCTGCATTATACTTATCATTTTCTTTTTTTACTGTTAAGATAGGAAGTATAGTTCCACTCCAAGGATAAGGACTCAATACTCCATCTTTATCAAATTTATCTTCTAAGCCTTTTGAAAAAACTATATCTACTTGTTCCTCATTTTTAGCTAATGTCAACAAAACATAAGGTTTTTTTAGTGTCGCGGCTAACTCTTTCTCATACAACATAATTGTCTTTTTTTCAAGTGAAGCAGGAAGGGAAATATATACTCTCACACCTGTTTTTTTAAAAAGTTCAGCTCCTAAACTCTCTACCTTTGTAGAAACTTTTTGACTGATAATATCATCATTATGTATTATATAAGTAGCATTCGCTACCACTGTGATAGATATAAGAAAAGCGCAAAGTAAAAAAACTCTGCGCTTAATATCATTTAATCTGATTATCAAGTCTAACCAATAAACAGATGATTTGGCGTTAGCACTGCCCAAGCAGTGACTGCAGCCATAGCTATAAGAGCTACTACGATTATTTTATCCATATTTTCTGCCATAACTCTCTCCTACTTTTTTATAAGATCGGCATTTGCTTTGTCGACCATTTTTATTGCCTGTGGAGTTGTAATCTCATAAGGTTTATTTGCAACTTCTTGTTGAGCTTTTAAACCCCATATAGTCAACACAACAAGTATGCTTATCAATAGCACAGTTGCTATTAACATACCTGCAATACCATTTAGTCCAAAGACATTTCTATTTGTATTATCCATAACAGTCCTTATTGTGTCAATGAGTTAACATACTTACCAACAGCAAGCTTCTGGATATCAGTCAAACGTCCATCATTAAATGATGGCATATTTCCAATAAAACCTTTTTTACCATGGTTAAGAACATCTACAACAAATCCTGGTTTACCGTAAGCTGAAATATCTGGTGCACTTCCACCCATACCTTTAGCATCAGCACCATGACAAGCAGTACAAGTAGCCCAAAGAGCTTCTCCCATACTAACTAAATCTGGATTAGCAGTACCTGTTTTAGTAACTTTTTCAACCATATATGCTGCAACTGCTTTTGCACTATCCTTATCGAGTAAACCTGCTGGCATCTCACCAAGTGGATAATTCATACCTTTTGAACCTTTTAGTATTGTCTCTACTAAAGCACTTTCAGTTCCCCACGCAGTAAAATCCGCAGCTTTACCATTAATTCCATCACCAGTGATTCCATGACATGGTGCACATTGTACTAAAAATACACCCTCACCCATACCTAGTAAAGTCTCTTCGTCAGGATTTGCCCATTTGCTCTCAAACTTAGTATTATAAGCTGCAACTTCTTCATTATACTCACCAATTTGAGAATATCCATTTAATGGATATCCTGCAAGAAAATACCATAATGCCCAAGCTATTGAAAGCAGGAATGAAATAGCCCAACCTATTGGTAGTGGATTTTTATATTCCCCTATGCCATCCCAATTCTCATCTGCTAATTCGCCCGTACTCTTATCTGTTTTTATCTGTTTTATGTATTTTCCAACAACTACAACAGAGATAATAATAATTGCAGCAGCCCCTATAAGGGCTAATAAGTTTACATTATCATTTAGCCAATTCATTTATTGCTCCTCATTTGTTTCTCTTCTTGTAACGGTTCAATTTTTTCAATTGGAGTGTCATCTAAACCATCGTTTAAAGCCATATTCGAATACTTTTCATAATCTGTTCCACCCTTTTTCTTAGAAGTGTATAGATGGTATACATATCCATAAAGTATAAGTGCAAAAAAGACACTTGCAAACGCATAACCATAAGCTTGTAACTCTCTTATTGTTTCCATTTCCACCGTTTTACCTTTATTTTAAGCTATTTAGATATGCTATTATCGCAACGATTTCTTTAATCTTACCTTTTGCAAATGCTTCTTTTACTTCTGGACTTTTCATATCATCAACAATAGCTTTAGCTTCAGCTAATACTATTTTTTTTGACTCATCAAAAGTTCCTAGTTTAGGCATACCTGCTTCGTCATAAGGAGTATTAAATACTTTCTTCACCGTAAGAGCTTCAGCATATGCTGTCTCTATATCTGCTTCATTACTAAACATATGTTTGTAATGCGGCATTATTGAACCTGGAACCACGCTAGCTGGGTCTAGCATATGATGTTCATGCCAATCAGTCGTTCTGTAATTTCCAACTCTCATTAAATCTGGACCAGTTCTCTTTGAACCCCAAAGAAAAGGTCTATCATAAGCATATTCTCCACTTAAAGAATACATACCATAACGGTCTGTCTCTGATTTAAAAGGACGAATTAGCTGAGAATGACAGGCATTACAACTATCTTTAATATAGACATGTCTTCCTGCAAGTTGCAATACTGTATAAGGTTTAGTACCTACTACTGGTCTAGCACTATTCATAAAATCTGGTAATATAGTAATAACACCCGCATAAGCAATAACAACAAATATACCTACTGCAAAAAAGAATGGATTTTTTTCTAACCAATGAAACATTTTACTCTCCTCCTTTTAAGCTGCCATAGGCGAAGTGCTTTGAGGTTCTTCCCCAATCACTTTGCTTGCAGTCATAGTTTTATAAAAATTATATGCAAACATAAAGAAACCAACTAAATAGAACAACCCACCAACACCTCTAATAGTGTAGTAAGGATGTAATACGGTTACAGTATCAATAAATGAGTAAGCTAAGTTACCATACTGATCTGTTGCTCTCCACATCATACCTTGAGTTATACCAGCTATCCACATACTTGAGAAATATAGAACTATACCAGTAGTTTGAAGCCAAAACTGTAACTCTAACAACTTTTTACTATAAATTTCTCTTTTATACATTCTTGGAGCCATATGTAAAAGCGCTGCTATTATCATAAATCCAACCCAACCTAAAGTTCCATCATGAACGTGTCCAGGAATCCAATCAGTAAAATGCGCTAAAGCATTTACAGATTTAATTGCTTGAATAGGACCTTCAAGTGTTGAGAACATATAGAAAGTTGAAGCTAAAACCATAAATTTGATTAAAGGATTCTCTTTTAATTGTTGCCACTCACCTTTCATAGTAAGAAGCATATTAATAGCACTACCCCATGAAGGAAGAATTAAAACAACTGAGAAGATAGAACCCATAGTCTGTACCCAATCAGGAACAGTTGAATAAAGTAAATGGTGACCACCTGCCCAAAGATAAACAAACATTAATCCCCAAAAACTGAGAAGTGAAAGCTTATATGAAAATATTGGTTGACCAGACTCTTTTGGCAAAAAGTAATAAATCATAGCTATAATTGGTACAGTAAAAACAAATGCAACTGCATTGTGCCCATACCACCATTGAACCATAGCATCATTAGTACCTGCATACATTGAAACTGAATGCCACCAATCTCCAAGTCCAGTTACTAAGTAAGTTGGAACTTCCATGTTATTAAATAAGTAAAGCATAGCAACACCAAGAAAAGTTGCTATATAATACCAAACTGATATATAAAGTGTTTTTTCTCTTCTAATTCCTATTAAACCAAAAATACTCATTCCCCAAATAACCCATACTATAACGATAGCTATATCGATAGGCCACTCAAACTCTGCATACTCTTTGGAAGTTGTAATTCCCATAAACAGTGTTACAACAACAGCAACAACACCAAGTATATATAACCAAAAATGAAGCTTACCCAAAATCATCAAAAATGGCGATTCAGCCATTGAGACTTTAAGTACTCTTTGTCCTATATAGTACCAAGTTGCCCAAACTCCACTTAAAATGAAGCCAAAGATAACCGTATCAGTATGAAGGGGCCTAAGTCTACCAAATGTACCATACTCACCAGCTAAATTATTTAACTCTGGGTAAGCCATCTGAAAAGCTATAAGAACACCTATTGTCATCCCTACGATACCAAAAACTATAGTGGCAATCGTAAAGAGCTTTGCAACTGAATAGTCGTAGTTAATCATATTACTAGACTGCATCAATTCCTCCTAATTGTAGTTTATGTCACATAAATATCACATAATTGATGAAATTATAGTATATAAACAATACAAGAAAGCTTAATAAGATTAAATTTGTATTAAATAGTTATTTTTAAATAATTTTTAAGGGAAGTAGGTCTACATGAAATATGATGTAGACTATCTATTCAAACGTCACTATTTATTTTGTACCCAAGTCCAGGAACATTTTTAATAAACTCTTTTCCTGTTTTTTCACGAACTCTTTTTATAAAGGTACGAATAGCAGCATCTGTAACGTTTCTATTTGTCCAAACATGCTTTTTGATCTCTTCGTGAAGTACAAATGCTCCAAGGTTTCTTACTAAAATCGATATAAACAATAGCTCTTTTTTCGTCAGAGAGATTGTTTCTCCTTTTTTTATAAGAACTTTTCTACTCTTGTCAAATTGATATCCACTACCAAGTTCTACCACTTTATCTAATGAAAGTAATTCATCTGCAATATAATTTACACTTAACATTAGCTCATCTGGATCTATTGGTTTGATAAGATACTTATCTATACCTACATCTATGGCTTTTAAAAGTCTCTCTTTTTCACTAAATGCACTCAAAACTATAATAGGTGTTTCTCGAGATATATGTTTTATATCTCTTGCCATTTCCAATCCATCACGAATAGGCATCATTATATCAGTTATAACAATATCTGGTTTAAATTTTTTAAACTTTTTTAATCCATCATCTCCATCACGAGCGACTACAAACTTAGCAAACTCATCACCGATAGCACTTTCCAAAGCAACTCTTAGTTCTTTCTCGTCTTCTACAAACAGTATTGTTAAACTGTCCAATTTACCCATTACACTTCTCCTTATCTGCGCACACTGGAACTTTAATAAAAAAGCACGCTCCATCATTAGAATTCTTTGCTTCTAACGTTCCACCCATACTATTTTGAATAATCATTCTACTCATATAAAGACCTAATCCTGTTCCCATGCTTGCATGTTTGGTTGTGAAATATGGTTCAAAAATCTTATCTAAAATATCTTTTTCAATACCACCAGCATTGTCTTTAAAGCTAATCATAGCATAATTTACATCAATCTTCTGTATTTCTAAATGTATCACTCTGTTGTCAGTCACATTTTGATTGAAAGCATCTTTTGAATTATTTAATAGATTTATAAGTACTTGCGAAAACTCACTTAAATACCCTTTTATACATACTTTATCTTTAACATTTACTTTTAATTTTATCTCATGACGTTGAAGTGTTCCTTGCATAACAAGCATTGCATCATCAAGTGCACTTTTTATACAAAACGCTACACTAGGACGATGAGGGTTAAAAAAGTTTCTAAAATCATCTATAGTATCACTCATCTTCTTAATGACATTTTTAGAGTCTTCATAACTTTCAAAGTAATCTAAATCATTCTTCTCAGAGTGCTTTTTATATGTCTTTTTCATCTTATAAAGAATGATGCCTAATTCACTAAGAGGTTGTCTCCATTGGTGAGCTATATTTCCTATCATCTCCCCCATTGCGGCAAGACGTGATTGCTGGAAAAGAACCCTATCTTTATCTCTATTTTTTTTTACTTCTTTCTTAATTCTTTTTTCAAGAGTAATATTAAGTTTTCTTAGCTCTTTTGTCTGTTTTTTTACTCTATCTTCAAGTGTTGCATTAAGAAACTCAAGTTCTTCCTCTTTTTGTTGTAAACTCTTTGTTAACGCTATACTACTCGTTACATTATATCTAATAGCTATAAACTCTTCTATCTCACCATCTACATTAAGCATTGGGATAACAGTGGTATTTACATAAAAAGTTGTTCCATCTTTTGCTCTATTTTTTACTGTAGATATATATGTCTTTTTTTCTTTAATGGTATCCCAAAGTTTTTGAAAGACCTCTTTAGGAACATCAGGGTGCCTTATGATATTGTGGTTTTGCCCTATAAGTTCTTCTCTACTAAAACCAGATATATTACAAAACTCATCATTTACAAAAGTGATAATACCGTCCAAATTAGTTTTTGAAACAATGTTACTCTGCTCAATTGCCCTTTTGTATTGTGCTAATTTCATGCATTAAAGTCTTTTTGCAAACTCTTCAAATATATATTTGCTATCATGTGGTCCAGGACTAGCTTCAGGGTGATGTTGTATTGAGAATATAGGTTCATCAATATAATCTAAACCCTCTATAGTATTGTCAAATAAATTTATATGAGTAACTTTAGCAATACTACAAACTGAATCAGGAACATTATAATTATGGTTTTGTGCTGTTATTTCTACTACTTTAGAATCTTGATTTTTAACTGGGTGGTTACCACCATGTTGTCCAAATTTCAATTTATATGTTGGATGACCATGCGCAATTGATAGCAACTGATGTCCTAAACAAATAGCAAATATAGAGACTTTTGCTTCTATAAGTTTTTTTACTTTTTTTGCTTCATCTTTTAATATAAGAGGGTCACCAGGTCCGTTTGATAAAAAAACTCCATGAATATCTTTACTTTCATAGCGACTTATTAACTCTTCTACATCAAAATCAAACGGTACTACTTCAACTTCTAAACCAACTTCACTAAGTTCATTTAAAATATTTTTCTTTACTCCAAAATCAATTGCAACTATCTTTTTACCAAGATGAGCAACAGCCGTTTTATACTCTAACTTTGTATCATCCCAAGCAGCTGTTGTATGAGTGTATCTATCTTTTGTACTAACTTTTTCTATATAATTTACCTCTTCAATGCGTGGCGTACTTTCAAGTATCTTTTTTAACTCATTTTTATCACAAACTTCAGTAGAAGCTACCATCATCTGTGGTCCACCATCTCTTATAAGCTTTGTAAGATATCTTGTATCTATATCACAAATACCTAAACTATTATGTGTATTTAAAAACTGACTTAAAGATGAAGTTGAACGAAAGTTTGATGCTTCTTCGTTGAAGTTTCTAACAAACATTCCACTTGCATGGATGGTTTTGCTCTCCATATCATCATCATTAGTTCCAACAATACCAATTTCAGGCATAGTAAAAACTACAAATTGTCCAGCATAACTTGGATCACTCATGATTTCTTGATATCCACTCATAGAGGTATTAAATACTATTTCACCGACTTTTGTTCCATCGTATCCAAAACTTTTTGCTTCCATAAATACACCATTCTCAAAGTATATCCAAATAGGTTTTAGACTCATAGTAATAAACCTTTTTTTCTTAACTCTTCTTCATAAAGTCTTTCAAAAACTAAATCATACTCAGGACTTCCTGGGATTAATTTTCTTTTATAATGAGTTATCTTTTCAGCAACTATTTCTTCAACATCTTCAAAACTTTCTATATAACTTTCCATAGCAGTGTATATAATGTTTTTTATGCGATTTTCTGCAACTGTATACTCAACAAGATCATCTTTCCAAATCTTTTCCATAATTCTATGGGCTAAGTCGCTATATCTATCTTCATATGAAAGAACTACTTCATACTCTTTAGCCAACTTTTTTTTGATAAGCCAAAACATATTACGTCTATCTACTTGCATAAACTCCATATCATCTTCGTTATCATCTAAAATTTCTGCAACTCTTTCTTCGAGTGACATCTCTTTATTTATATCTTCTTCTATCAACTCTTGTGCTGCTTTTACTACTGGTTCTAATCCACTTTGAAGTGTTACAAAACCACTATTTAGCAAATCGATAGCTATTTTATTTGCAATATATGGTGCATGGGGTAATCTGATTTTCATTATACTAATAGACCTTACATTAGAATTTTTATCAGTTTATCCAATATAAGGTAAATATCTGCTTTGTCACAGAAAAGTTGTTTACATGTAAAGAAATATCTCCTTTACTAAGGAAAGAACCAAAATTAATGCTATAAGCAAAATTTGGTTCCTACTTAATATTAAAAGGGTAAAACTACCCCTCCATTCTCTTTTATTTTAACATCACTTAGGCCTTCACCTTCACTATGGAATTTGTTATTTACATCAGATTTTACTCTTCGTAAAATCATATTTTTTAAAACTTTTCCATATTTCACTCTTGCATAAGAGACTTTTGGATCTACCTTTGTTATCACAATTTCACCAACTTTAATCTCCTCATATCCTAAAAATTCTTTAGTATATGGATCAACTAGTCTTTTAGCCTTTTTATAAACTTTAAAAATAGTTCCTTTGCTAATACTCTTACCACCTTGATTGACAATAACACTACTTGGGGTTACTAAAACAATCTTTAATGGATAAATGTTTTCCAGTATATTTGATAAAATGACATCAGTTATTTTATGATTAACATTTTCAAGCAATGCCTCGATAGAATTTTGATTTGGTACAATCATGAATTCTCTTGAAACAGTTTCACTCCACTTAATTTGCTGAGTTGCCATGGCAAGTATTCTGTACGATATTGTTGCATTACACATTAATTGAGATTTTTCAGGAACTCCTATATTATTGTGTTCAGTTCTGTCTTTAATTGAAAAATTTAGTATTTGTCCCACTAGTAAATAATCAACACCTAATCTTTGACCAAGTTTTAGCAACTCATTTTTTCCAGAATTTCCTGAGAGTATAAAGTTTTTTTCATCTTCATAGTATTTACTATTTTCTCTATCTAATACTGTAAATTTTCTTGATTGTGTTATCTTGCTTACTAAAGACTGTGTAAGTCTTTTTGAAATTACTTTACCTGACTCAGTTTTACTAAGAACACTGTAATTTCTCTTATATTCCAAGGGAATTATAGCTATTTTTCTTCTTTTATTTGGATTAAATCCTGGTGTTTTGTATTTTAAGGTTTTAATCTTTAATTTAACATTCCAAGTGTTTGAATTCTTACTTGAATTAACAATTGAATAATTTTTGATAAACCCTCTTGTAGCTTCTGTAATTAATTTTTTTGATTTTTCAGATATGCTAATAGAATGTCTACTTTCACCCACACTTAATGAACCAGTTTCATTTATTACTTTAAGATACTCTCTTTTAGAAGTAATTTTGATGCCTTGAGTCTGATTTATGGCTTCTATTAAAGCATTTTTAATGGCAGCCGTTTTAGTCTGTCCAATACCATCGACTACTAAATATGTAGTTTGTATTTTTGCAAATAAACTTACAGAAAGAAATAGACAAAGAATAAATATAGTTTTCATTTTAACCCCTAAAAATCATCAACATCATTAACAACTTTACTCTGTTGCAAAGAAGAAGCATGTGCTTGTTTAGATTTATGTTTTGATGAATTATATTTTTTATTATTAAAATCGTTAATAGCTTTTAATGCTTTGTATTTCCACACTCTCACAACACCTACAAATTTAACGCCCTCTTTTGTAGTGAATCTCCAAGTTTTAATCGTATTAACACCTTTTAAGCTCATTGAAGCATAACTATTTGCACTATTGTTTGTTATCTTAATAATGTTTTTTATTGTTCTTTCAATCGTATCAGAATCTGCTCTCATATCTCGCTCAACATATTTTCTAATCTCTTCACCAGCAGTTCTACTCTCTTTAGTATTCATAAAACCATTAACTATTTCTGCTAATTGACCATCTGCATTACTTAAAGCATTATCTTTTGCTTCTGTTTTTAATTGGTCTGCAATATAGCTATCACCCTCGCTAGAATATGAACCTAAACCATAAGAGATAATCATAGGAGTTCCATCTGTATCGTAAGCTAGTCTAACGCCAAATGTACTTAAATATTCATTTTTATCGCTTGGAATTAACTCTTTAACATCTCTTCCATTCCCTTTTACTATGGATTTTCTTTGAAGCCTAATGTCTTTAGCAATTTGAATTGTTTTAGAAGTAGCAATTGCAATAATTCCTACGACATATTGTCCATTTGAATCGACTGCTACAGAAGTTTGAATAGGAAACAATCCTGCAATACTTCCAGATGCCTGTCTCAGTGTATTTTTCAAAAATTTATCTCTAAAAATATCTTTTTTCATTTTAGGAGTCATTTTTGCTAAAGATTCAGGGCTAGTTCCTAACTTAATTAACTCTTTATCAAGCGTTTTTTCTTTAACATCTAAATGCTTATCAATAATCTTTAATACTTTTCCTAAATAGTTTTTTGCTGAAGTATTAGGAAGTTCTAAAATTTTTGCATTACTTGATCTATCAGAATAAAAAGATTTTAATTTCTCAGTTACTACCCTTCCAAACCTAGTCATCAAATATTTATTTTGTAATTTCATTAATGCCTTATCATAAGCATTAATTAACGCATCTCCAAATTGTGGGTCAATTGGCTTTAGTGAAACACTTTGTGAAGCAAAAAAGAAAAATTTTCCATTATGCTCGCCAAATTCACTAACACCAAACTTAGCAATAGCATCATATGCCCAATCTTCAATGTTATCGGTCGCATTATTAACACTTTTTGGATCAGACATCTTGTTTTGTTCACTTACATCTTGCTTCTGCACCACTAAATTGTCTTGAGTAATTGCCCCAAATGAAAAACTACTAACTAAACATACACTTAAAAAACCAAATATAATTCTATTCATAGCTTTTCCTTTTACCAATTTACCGTTTTATTGGTACCCTCTTTTGAAATAATCGTTTCACCTTCCCAATACGCAAGACCAGTTTTTATGTCAGTAAGTGTTAATTGAATGTAATAATCTACTTTCATATCACCATTAGATAACTTTGCATTTCTTTGGATAATTTTACCAGACAATGAAAAATCAGGAGCAATCATTTGCCCTTTTTTTGCTACAGTTCTTTGGTTAAATTCATCTGAATTTCTCAATTTTCTTGCATCATAGCTCATATTGTCTTCGGCTCCACCAGCTCTTACGGCTGTTGTAACAACTACTTTTCCACTTTGAAGTAATGACATTCTTATACTTTTTATCAGCTGATCCATGTCAATTCTTTGAGTTGTATCATTAATTAGAGTTGATATTGTTAAAACATATCTTCCTCCACCTTGTCTGTTTAAAGCCCCTGAACGTAACATTGATTGAGATGCTTCTATTGAAGCTTTTCTAAAATCTTGGTAATCCAAACCCATGGTTTGAGCTTTATTTGTTTCAGGATGATTTGCATCTATATATCTTGGCTGATCTGCACATCCACTAAATAACATTGCAGTAACTGATGCTAGTAAAACTGTTTTAATTGTCGTTTTTAATATTTTCATTTGGAACCCTTTTTTTATTTTTTTCGTAATCTACTATAACTACTTTATATGTTAATGCTTTTGGAGATGAAGATATAAGGCTAATGACTTTTTCTTCTAAAGGTGGTAAATGAATTGGCATAAATGTATCTGTAATACTTTTAATTACGAATCCATCTTTATCAAACCATTGAATCTGATATAAGGCATCAAAACTTGTATGAGCCAAACGATTTTTCAAAGTAAATTGTACTTCTAAAAGAGAATCAACTCTTTTCCTACTAATCGAATTTACTACAACAATTTGATTAGTTAAACTTTTATCAATAGTAACATGAGTGTTAACATAACTCGCAACTGGCTGTTTTTGACAACCTAAAAACATAAGTCCTAATAATGAAATTAAAACTATTTTAGAAAGATACTTCACTTACAATCTCCTTTGAATTTTTTGTTGGAATGCGTATAAATAAAATATGATTTTTATTTACATCTAAATTAAACTCTAAATGTTTTTTAGCTAATGGAAAGCCTATACTAATTATTGGACTATTCATGGGAACTCTTGCTATTTGAAAGTTCTTTGGCAAAGTTTTCCACTGTCTTGTATCTGCACGATTCATAAAACCTTGATAAACTGAGCCAATAATTCCTCCAAGCAAACCACCTTGTTTTTGCAACTCATATTGCATTAAGGTTTGAGTTGTAGTTCTTATGATAGCTCTTGTCATTATAATAGGAAATCTTTTTTGAAACTCTGCTTTAATGATTTTATCCATACTTGCTATTTGTTTAGTATGCTTACTATTTTTACCATTTTTTACTATTAAATTAGAAAAAGCAACTGATTTTTCTTTAAATGTTGGTAGAGCGATACCGGCATAATGTACTTTTTTTGTAACTAAAAAAAGTGGAATATCAAATCTTAATTCTTCTTTGTTTGGTCCCTCTCCATTTGCAAAAATAACCCATGCATAGTGTTTAGAAGCTCTCATATTGATAGAAGAATTGGCTTTTAAGGCATACTCTAAATCTTTTTTAACATACTCACTAGCTTCCTCATTGTCTTTTATCATACCATAAGTTTCTTTTAAGATATCAGAAGCCTTAGCATAATCTCCTACACTTAGAAAAAACAATCCTGACATATAACTACTAAATGGATTTACAAAATCTGGGTAGGCTTTAAATGCAAAAAGATTTGAGTAATTTTTTTCAATTATACTTTTTGTATTTTTATTACGTGCTACTTCTTTAAGTTTATTTGGATTAATCTTATTCTTTTTCGCTTGATGAATCTCTTCTTTTTTTATTTTCTCTTGTTCTTGAGAAATCTCTTTAGCAAAAAAATCTTTTGCTCTTCTTTGTCTTTCCAATGCACGGTTAAATTCAATCCTTGCATTTACTTTATCGCCGTTATTTAAAAAATCTATACCTTTATAGGTATTTACCATAACACCTTCATAGATCCTAGGTCTATAATCCATAAAAGTATCATTAGTTATAACAGCTCCAATATTGGCTAAAATAGTTCCAGCCAAAACTTCTTTATCATATTGTTTTATTTTTTCTTCAGATTTATCAAAAAAAGTTATTGTTGCATTATGGTCTTTTGCATACTTTGAAATAAGCCCAGCATCCATGTACCATAATAAATCATCTTTTTGATTATGTTTTAACTCTTTAACAGCTTTTTTATAATTGCCTGTTTTAACGCTACTTTCGTAATTATTTGATTTACCAAGACTCCCTAAATTTGGTGTAGTTCCAGCACAGCCTGCTAAAATTGTACACCCTACCATAACTCCAAGTAAATTTATTTTATTTAATTTTTGCACATAATACCTTTTTTTAATAAAATTTTTATTATTATATGTTTTTTTGCTTTAATACCATGTTAATTATTCTTTTTTAAAAGGAGGTCCAAGGACTAATCTTTGGGTTATTTTTGAAGCTTTTTTAGGATCCATTTTTGCCATAATCTTTGACATTTTTTTCGCTTGTAATGTAAATAAAACTGCTGCAGCTTCAGAAGTAGACAACTCTGCTAAAATACTTGCTGCTGCTGAATCTTTCATTTTAGAATAGGTTTCACTTATTTTGTCGTTTTTTGCACCATTTATAGCTTCAAGAAGTTTTTTATTATCTTCAAGCATCTTTTTAATGCTATCTTCTTTACTTGTTATCTCGCGCTTAGTATTATCTATATCTGCTCTTTGAGAATCTAGTTTTGCTTTTTGTTTATCAAATAGAGCATTAGTAGCTGCTTGGAGTGCTTCAAAAGATTGTCTTGCTTCATCTATCTTCTCTATCTCTTTTAAAAGCTCAACCTTTCTCTCTTCAAAAACCTTAGTACAATCAATAGTCTGCGCAAAAACTACTGTACAAAACATAAATGCAATAACTAAAATTCTCAATTTTTCCCCTTATTGACAAACAAAATATTAGAAATCTCGTCCATCTCTAAATTCTCATCTTTTTTAATTTTTTCCATCCACTCTTGAAAGTCTTGCTCTTCAAGATATTTTATTTTTTCATACTCAAGATGAGCTCTTTTATACTTATCTCGAAGTTGTTGTATCTCCGTCTCTTTTATGAATAAACTCTCTTCTAAAGTATCTTTTTCTTTTCTTATTATAGCCAATCTCTCTCTAACCATATTCATCAAAGAAATATCACCACTAGTGGGAATTTTTGTTTCATCTATCTCTTTACATGTAGACACAAGCTTTTGTTCAATCTCATGCTTCTCAAAGCGAGCCTTAGCCAAACGAGTCTCCACCATATCACGTTGTTGTTTTCTTACTTTTGCAATGGGTGTGAATTTACTAGTCATTTGACTTTTACACTATTAAACAAAATTTTGATATAATCAAGTTAGAATCCTCCTGTAAGTCTCTTTCTTTTGAGCTAGAGCTTGGGGTCTTCTATTTTTATTCATGTTTTATATACCTGATTCTTGTTTCATAATAAACGACTCATAACTTCCAATTTTAGCAAAATTTATCTCATATTTTAAACTACTAAGTTTATCTATTCTGACAGAATCAACACCATATAACTTAAAAATATTATCTGTAACTAATTCGCCATCACTCAATTTAAATAAGTCTCTTAATATCCATTTTCCTAATTCTTTATTCGGATTTGACATTAAAGCTTTATTATTTTCTTGACATAGTTTCATATCCATGGATTTTCCATTAGGTAATTTCATAGTAAAAATTATATCTTTTTGAGGAAAAAAATCTGATTGATATTTATAAAAATTCTGTGGTATAGGAATATAAACTTCATCATAATGTCTTACTCTACCATTCGCATTCCATTGGTTTAATCCACTTCTTTCATACACTTTATTATTGCTACCATATAATGGTAAATATACTGTTTTTTTTATTCGTGAAGATGTCATATATCCAAGATCTTTTTGTACTAAACTAAACAATGCCTCTAAAGGATTTTCCAAAATATCAACTTTAAAACTATCAACAAAAGAAGATGTATTAAACCTTTTCATTAATGTACTTTTGGATAAAGAAAAACTATATTCATATATACCATCATTAAAGAATATTGATGATTTTTTTTGTTTTACATCTGTTATTGAATTTATATCAATTTTATTCGTTTTTTCTTCATAAATAAAAAAATTTCCCTTATCTCTTACAACACAATGATATATAGAATCATCAATATTATATAAACTGTTAGTAAAGTCTATTCTTGCATTTCTTAATTCTGAAATTTTTTTAATTTTATCTACATCAATTAAATGATTATATAAGTCTCTATCTCTATTAAATTCCGCTATTTTTTGAATACTTTTATTATTGCTTCTAAGAAATGTTTTTAACCCTATACCTAAAGAACCTTTTTGTGCATCAAAAGAAACATCACCTCTTGATAAGTCTTTAGCTTCAAAAGCTTTGCAAAACATCTTTTCTGCAATACGGTAATACAAGTATGGTATTACAGAAGAAGAAAACAAATTAGAAAGGCTGCCTATTATTTGAAGATATTCTCTATATTTGTCCTTTTGTTCTTTTATTTGAGTTTTATAAAACATTATAGATTACAAGCTTTTTTTATTTCGTTAGCTATAGCTTCTATTACTGTAACTGTAACTGAATTACCTATTTGTTTATATAAAGATGAATTTGCTAGAGATTCAGGAAATATAAAAGTTTCATCATATCCTTGGAATCTAGCACATTCTCTAGGGGTCAATTTTCTTATATCAATATCATCTATAATCAAAGGCACATTATGTCCACCTGTTCCCATATTTGCTGTTAGAGTAGGACAAAGTTTACTTTTATTTTCTCTTACATAAACTCGTCTCCATTGATAAACACTATCCTTGTTTTTCATTTCATCTTTTAATTGTTCATAATAACGACTATTTGTATAATAAAACTTTTCATCTACTTTTGCTTCAATCAAATCAGATATTTTTTTATTTAATTTTTTTACTTCTGGAAAAGAAAAATTTAAAGCGATATTTTTATCTTTAAATGCAACGATATATATTCTTTCTCTATTTTGTGGAACATTACCATATTCTGAAGAATTTAAAATTTTATAACTAATAATATATCCTCTATTCTCAAGCTCATTAGTAATACGCTTAAAAGTTTGTCCTTTATCATGTCCTAATAAGTTTTTTACATTTTCTAAAAATACAACTTTTGGTTTTAAATCATCAATAAATCTCAAAATCTCAAAAAATACATTTCCTCTATCATCATTAAAACCTTTTTGTTGCCCTGCTATAGAAAATGCTTGACAAGGAAATCCCCCTGTTAAAATATCTATAGAGCTTACTTCTGATGTTTTTAAATCTTTTAAATCTTTTTCAAAAAGTTTATGCTTATGATTGTGACGATAAGTAATAGATGCATTTTTATCAATTTCATTTGCCCATGAAATATCAAAACCTGCTTTTTTAAAACCAAGTTCTATTCCACCAATACCTGCAAATAACCCACCAACTTTCATTGCTTTATCCCTTTTATTGTCTTTATAAAATTATACACAAATATCCAATTATAAAGTAATAATATTTCAAACTGTAATCTTTTAATTTTTATTTTATTCATCTACTTACAATATGATAGTATCGTTTCTATCAGGACTTGTTGAAATTAGTCCTACTTTTGTATTTGTTAGTTCTTCTATACGTTTAACGTAATCTTTTGCACTTTGAGGTAGTTCATCATAATTTGAGATTCCTTCGACTTTATCCCAACCTTTTATATCTTCATAAATTGGTATTACACCATCAAGGTCACTTGGCATATAGTCTATTCTCTCACCATTTACTTCATAAGCAACACAAATTTTAATAGTTTCAAAACCATCAAGAACATCAAGTTTCATTAATGCAAATTGATCACAACCATTTAGTCTTGAAGCGTGTTTAACACCAACTGCGTCAAACCAACCACATCTTCTTCCTCTTCCTGTTGTTGTTCCTACTTCTTTTCCAATGTCAGCCATACGTTTTCCATCAACTCCAAAATCTTCAGTTGGGAAAGGTCCGTGACCTACTCTTGTTGTATATGCTTTTACAATTCCAGTTACAACACCAATATCTTTTGGATTAATTCCTAAACCTGTACACGCTCCTGCACTAACAGTTGATGAACTTGTAACATACGGATAAGTTCCATGGTCAATATCAAGCAAAGTACCTTGAGCACCTTCAAGAAGTATTTTTTTATTATTGTCAAGTGCAGCCCAAACCATATTGGTTGTATTTGCTATAAAAGGTTCCAATATTTTTTTATACTCTTTAAGTTCTGTTAACAACTCTTCATGAGTTGGAGTCTTTACATGTAAAGCATCATATATAGGTCTGTTTAATTTAAATTCTTCCATAATTGAATCACAAAGTTTTTCTGCATTCAAAAGTTCTCCTACTCTATGTCCTACTCTATTTATTTTATCAGCATATGCTGGTCCAATACCTTTTCCTGTAGTTCCTATTGCTTTATCGCCTTTTAATTCTTCGCGTGCAATATCTACTAAAGAGTGGTAAGTAAGATTTAGATGAGCTTTGTCACTAATAAACAATCTTCCCTCAAGATTTTCAAATTGTTCCATCTCTTGTATTATTGACTTAGGACTCATAACAACACCGTTTCCAATAATGTTAATTGCATCTTTATTCAGTACTCCAGAAGGGACAAGATGAAGTGCGTGTCTAACGCCATCTACCCAAATTGTATGTCCAGCGTTATGTCCACCTTGGCTTCTACAAACCATATCATACTTTTGAGCTAGCATATCAACTATCTTACCTTTTCCCTCGTCTCCCCATTGTATTCCTACTATTAAATCTGCTTTATTCATTTTATTTCTCTCTCATTATATATTTAATTCTAAAAAGATTTGAACTAAGTCCTAATCTTTCCCAATCACTAAAGCTTTCGCCTTGCAAAGAAGTGACTATAAAATAGTCTCTATTAATGCATCTGTATAAAGTCCAAAACCTGTAGACTCTATCCCCTCACTTTTGTAACTTCCGCCTTTTGCTAAAGTACTATTGTTTTCAATAAACCTAAAAAATAGTTCATCATAGTATCTCATATTAACGTAGTATAGAGGTGAAAAATGTACGTTTTTATACTCTAATTTTTCATAAAGTGCTTTCATTTTTTCTAACTCTACTTTTATATTAGCTGGAACTACTTTTATGACCTCATCTATATCTTGCATTTTTTGTAAACAAGCAAGCTTTTCAAGCCAATCTATATTTAAAGAGAGTATTTTTTGAAGCTCTGCTCTTTCAAATACACTTAAATCTAGATTTAACTCCTCAGCAATTATCTTTGGTATCTTTATATTACTTATGTGAACTAATGGATTCAAATCAAACTTTTTGAAAACTTCTCCACAAAGCCCTATACTCGAACTTAAATCATTATTCCCTATAAACTCTGCACCTATTTGGTTGATTTCCAAACTCGGGTATCTAAAAACTGGTTGTATATAAAACCACTTATTCTGTTTTGTACTACGTCCAAGTCTTTTAGTCATAAGTCTTACAACATCAAGCGTGCTGTCAGCCCTAAGCGATACTAGATTATTTTGTTCATCTGAAAAACGAATAATCTCTTTTTCATTTAAACTTTTATGCTGATGATAAGAGAAGAATGGAGTCACTATCTCTTCAAAACCAGCTTCTTCTAAAAGTTCACTTCCTTTTGCTTCTATCTCTCTTTTGAGTTTAGCACTTTTACCGAAGTAAAGCCTACTTCCTATTGGTATTTCATGTTCTTCTATCATTTTGTTATCTCTTTTGTAAAAATAGCATTTGCAGTTCCATCGTAAGGACGTCGTCCTATCTCTTCAAGAACCATCTCAATTGCATTAAGCGTCCATGCAGTTTCATAGTTGGCTACTAATCCCATATGATTTATTCTAAAAAGTGTAGTTTTAACATGGTCTTGTCCACCAGCTATGTTTACATTATACTTTGTTTTTAATATTGTTCTAATTCTAGCAGCTTCTTTATCATAAACTGCACTCATTGCATCTGCTGGAGATTTTGGAAAGATATTTAATCCTATCTCTTTTAAAGCTTTTTTAGTTGCAAGTGAACGTTTTTTAGTATCATTATATAACTTATCAAAACCCTCTACATGTAACTTCTCTAACATAGCTTTTAGCCCTATTATTAGAGTCGTTGCTGCTGTATATGCTGTTGTATTTTTTTGCTGTTGTTTTAATTCAGTTTTTAGATTCAAGTAATAACCTACACCACCCTCTTCTATAACTTTGATAGCACTTTGACTTAGACCTATAAGAGCAAGTCCTGGAGGTAACATCAAAGCTTTTTGACTTCCACTTATAAGAGCATCTATATAAGTAGAATCAACTTTTTCTACACCAACAGCAGTTATGCCATCAGCTATAACCATAATATTTGGTCGTATCTCTTTTAACTTTTTTGCAATTTCTTCAACAGGATGTCTTAATCCTCCTGCACTCTCACAAACTTGAATAAAAATAGCATCTATTTTTTCATCTTTTTTTATTGTATCGATTATCTCTTCCACGTTTGCAGGAGTATCCCAAGCATATTTTAATTCAGTATAATCTTTACCATAAGATTCACAAATTTTTCCAAATCTTTCACCAAATTTACCTGCATTAATTGTCAAAGCCTTGCTTTTACAAAGATTTAAAACAGTAGCTTCCATTGCCCCTGTTCCCGTACTAGCTAACATTAAAACCTCAGGCATATTAAAAAGTTCTTTTAACAAAACCCTTGTTTTAGCAAAAATTTCTTCAAATTCTGGTGTTCTGTGGTGTATTGTTGGCTCACTCATAGCCATCCTGATTTCTTCAGGAACTGGTGTTGGACCAGGTGTAAGAAGTAGCATATATTGCCTCTATTGTAGTTTTTGATTTCATTCTATCTAAAAATAACTTTTTATTTCTTTAGAAATTTAAATCTTATTCTTTTTTGAAAACTTATCTCATGGCAAATTAAAGTCCTTAGCAGTAACAACTATTCTAAAAACAATTAATGTTAAGGCTAGGGGATTTACCCCTAACCTTCTTTATGACAAGCTGCCGTAAATATAACGTCAGTTGAACTATTTAACGCAGTTTCCATAGAATCTTGAACAACTCCAATTATAAATCCAATTGCAACTACTTGAAGAGCAATATCATTACTAATTCCAAATAAGCTACAAGCTAAAGGAATTAAAAGTAAAGAACCTCCAGCAACTCCACTAGCACCACACGCTGCTAAAGCTGAAACTAAACTCAATAATAAAGCCGTTGGAATATCTACACTCATGCCCAAAGTATGAACTGCAGCCAAAGTTAAGACTGTAATAGTAACAGCGGCTCCTGCCATATTTGTTGTAGCTCCTAAAGGAATTGAAACTGAATATGTATCTTCATGAAGATTTAATTTTTTACATAAATTTAAATTCACGGGAATATTTGCAGCTGAACTTCTTGTAAAAAATGCTGTTATTCCACTCTCTTTAACACAGGTAAAAATCAAAGGATAAGGATTTTTTCTTGTTTTGAAAAAAACTATAATGGGATTAATTACAAAAGCAATAAAAAGCATTGTTCCAACAAGTACTACAAGTAGTTTTCCATAACCTAAGAGAGATTCAAAACCAGTTTTTGCAAATGTATTTGCTACAAGCCCAAAAATACCAAAAGGAGCAAGTCTTATTATAAATTTAACTATTTTTGTAACTCCAGCAGAAACATCAAAAAATACATTTTTTGTTTCATCTGAACTATAATGCATAGCGACACCAATAGCAATTGCCCAAACTAAAATACCTATAAAATTTCCTGTTGCTAAAGCATTTACAGGGTTATCTACCATATTAAATAAAACACCCTTAAGTACACTTATTACGCTGTCAGGTGGAGTAATATTAATATTTGCTGCATTCATTAAAACTAAATCTACAGGAAATAGAAAACTTACAATTACAGCTGTAAGAGCTGCTAAAAATGTGCCAATCAAATAAAGTTGTATTATAGGCTTGATGTTGGTTTCAACACCTACTTCTTTTGTTGCAATTGCCGTTGCAACTAATACAAAAACCAATATAGGTGCAATAGCTTTTAATGCTCCTACAAAAAGTACACCTAAAACAGAAACTGCCTCAGCTAATTCGGTAGAAAGTGTTGCAACAATTACTCCTAGAATAATACCTACAAGAATCTGCACAACTAAATTACCCTTAGCATACCTACTTACTAAACTTTCTTTTTGCATGTTTTACCTCTTTTTATAAAATTCACCTATAGAGTATATCGAAAAAATAAAAACACTTTCAAGGTATAACATAAAAAAGTACCATAAAATAATGAGAAATACTTCCGAAAAGAACAAAAAGATGCCATATAGTGTGATTATATGGGAGTGATTTCCATATATAAAAAATAACTCCAACAGAATAAAAAAGCCCTCCTACAAGCATAAGAACAAGACCTGCACTATCCATATTTATCATAAGCTCTTTTACAATAACAACAATAAACCAACCCATAACAAGATACAAAACTACGGAAAGTTTTTTTAATTTATTGGGAAAAATAAACTTTAAAATCACTCCGATTATAGCTGTTGTCCAGATTATAAAAAAAATTGTCCAACCCAGAGATGGTTTCAATAATAACAAAACAGGAGTATAAGTCCCTGCTATTAAAAGATATATAGCAGCATGATCAAACTGACGAAATATTTGTTTTGCTTTTTCATTTGTTATTGCATGATACAATGTTGATGAAGTATACGCAAAAATCAAAGTTCCTCCAAATACTGCACAACTTGCAATAAGCATTGCTGAACCATTAAGCGAAGCAAAAGCAACCAAAACGACTAAGCCAACAATACTAAGTAAAATCCCAAAACCATGAGTAGTTGCGTTCATAATCTCTTCAACTATAGTGTATCTATTCGTTAGTTTGTCCATTTTACAACCTATTCATTGGTTTTGAGTATTAGTTTAGCATTTTTGTGGTTACTTTATCTAAATTTGTGCTAATATTTACATATAATATTTAAAAAAGGAGATTAAGATGGATTTTTGGATACCCATTGAAATTATTGTTGTGTTTTTTATTGTTTGGTTCATACATGACAAATACGTACAAAGGAAACATCAACTACTTATAAACTATCCTATCATAGGTAGAATGCGATTCTTCTTTGAAGCAGTAAGAGAGCCATTTCGTCAATACTTTGCCAACGAAGATTTTTACGAATCTAGAGATAAGATAGATTGGGTCTACAATGCTAGCTCAGATAGGTCAAATTTCATCTCATTTTCCCCAGGGCAGCCTCAACCTCTTCCAAAGTTCCTTATAAAACATACCAATAGTGTTTTAAATGATGACGAAGTAGAAAATGACTTTAGCATAACCATAGGTAAAAAAAGAAAATATCCTTTTGTAACAAACTCTATTATTTACAGAGCACCAATGAGTGAAGGAGCTATATCTCCTGAAGGAACCCGTGCTTTTGTTTTAGGAGCACACAAAGCAAACTTTCCTATAAACACAGGAGAAGGAAGTCTAACATCAAACTTTTTTGTAACTCATTCAAATCATGGTGGTGATGAATATATGGAAAATATTCCAATCACTGGTCTGAATAGAACTATCTATATGCTAATAGTCAAACTATTTAACCGTGCAGTTGCCTTAAAAATTCTTCGTGGAATGCTTCTTACAAAAGAACATTGCGATACTTATGTTATAGATATAAACTCTCTCATATTTTTTAGACCAAACTGGGAACTTCCTTTTAAACTTTTTCCAAAAGAAGTGCCAGAAGATATGCCCGATATAATTTACCAAGTAAGTTCTGGTTTTTATGGGTGTAGAGATAAAGATGGAAACTTCAATGACGATAAATACAAAAAAGTGATGAGCTTTTGTCGCATGACCGAGATTAAAATTGCCCAAGGTGCAAAACAGACTGGTGGTAAACTTATAGCTGAAAAAGTTACTCCTGCAATTGCATATTATAGAGGGCTTGAGCCGCATAAAGATATATTCTCTCCAAATAGATTTCCATATGGAAAAACAACAAAAGAACTGTTTGATTTTGTCGCAAAAATACAAAAACTTTCAAACAAACCAGTAGGTTTTAAAATAGTAATTTCTGATAAAAGTAACATTGAAGAGATTGCTCAAGAAATGAAGCTAAGAAAAGAGAAGAAACTAGATGGAATACCTGATTTTATCTCACTTGATGGAGGAGATGGAGGAAGTGCCACTGCTCCACTAGAGCTCATGGACAGAATAGGACTTCCTATAAAAGATGCACTTTTTATAGTCAATGATATACTCGAAGAGTATGGAGTTCGTGATGAAGTCAAAATTTTAGCAAGTGGAAAAATACTAACTCCTGATGATATGGCTATAGCTCTTTCATTGGGTGCTGACATGATTGGTATTGCTAGGGGTTTTATGATGAGTGCTGGATGCATCCGTGCTCGTGAATGTTCAGGTGCAGGAGGAAGACATTGTCCTGTTGGGCTAGCTACTCAAGATGCTAAGAAAAGAAGTGCTTATTTAGTTGTAAAAAACTCTAATAAAATAGCAAATTACCACAATAACCTACTTAAAGGTCTCAAAACAGTTTTAGCTGTCATAGGAGTAAAAACTCACAAAGAATTGAAAAAAGAAAATCTACAATTTGTAGATAAAAATGGATTTGTATATAGTGATGTAAACAGATATTTGCATACTAAATTAGATTCATAAGATTAAGAACTTAAAAACGTTTAGCCACCGAACTAACTAATGCTATTTCAACTAATGCATTTGATGGTAAAGTGGCTACTCCAATTGCAATACGACTTCCAATACTAGTGATTCCTAACTCATTTATCAATAAAGCAGATGCATAGTCTGCTACTTTTGAGTGTTTACTAAAATCCTCTTCTGTATTTAGATAAACTGTTAATTGAAGGATAACAGAAATTCTTTCATTTTTTTTTAAACAACCCTGAACTGATAGAATTGCATTTTTAGTTGCCAATTGCACTGCATCACGATAAATTTCAACTGAACTAGTCTCTTTTATTTTTCCTGAGTATATAAGTTTTCCATCTCTTCTTGGTGTCATTCCTGAAGTATAAATTAAATTATCATGCCTAATAGCAGGAAGATATTGACCTTGTGGAATAGGTTGCATAATATGTTGATTCATTTGCGATACCTCTTAACCATTTCAACTATCCTTTTTGTAGCAAAAATAGCTTTATCATGGTCTTGTGAAAAATTAAGGCGAATACTATTTCTTGTTGTTGGTCCAAATTCTGACCCTGATGTAACAGTAACACCAGCTTGATATCGAAGTAACTGCACAAATAATTTTAAGTCAATATCCAAGGGTGGTAACTGTGGGAAAAGGTAACTACCTGCTTGAGGAGTTGCAGTCAATAACCCATTAGATCTGAATATAACAAGTAAATCATCTCTTATTGCTTCATGAGCTCTAATACGTTCTTCCATCCAAACTGTTGGCTCTTGCAACCAATCTTCTAGTACTGCTTGATTATACCCTGCTGCTCTTAATGAAACTATTGCTTGTAGCCGTTCCATTCTTTCAATAAGAGTAGCAGTACCAAAAGCTATTCCAAGGCGAAATCCACTAAGAGATTCTGTTTTAGATGGACCCATGATAGTTATGATATTATCAGGTACAATTTTGCAAGCACAAAGGTGTGTATATGTTTCACCACTATAAAGTAATCTTGAATAGAGTTGATCTACAATAACTGTTACATTATATTTTACACTAAGTTCTGAAATATTATTGATTGTATCTTTAGAATAAACTAAGCCCGTAGGATTATTTGGTGTCGAAAATACAAGAATTTTTGTACCTTTTTTAAAGGCATCTTCTAAAATTTTAAGATTTGGACCACTCTTAAATTGTCTGTCTTGATAATTTAAAGGTATAGGTACTAGTAAGCCGCCAAAGTACCTAACAAGTTTACGATTTGCAAAATAATCTGGTTCAATTACTGCCACTTTTTCTCCTGGCTCAACCGTAGAGCCAAGTGCTAAAAATAGTGCACCTTGTGTGCCTGGAGTTATGATCAACTCTTTATCTGATGAAATTGAAGATTGAGTAAATACCCCTAATCTATCTGCCAATCCTTTTAGTATTTTTGCTGCTCCTCTGTATTGTGTATAAGCTTGTTGACCACCTAAGTTATATCCTTTTATCCATCTTTCTACTGCTCCTGGTGTTGGTGGAAAAGCATCTACATCACCATGAGAGAAATCAACAGAAGCCCCCTTTAGTCTATCTCCACGCATAATTGTATTCAAATCACCTACATCTCGACGAAGTTCCTGACCAGGTGCATTTTCTGCCTCTAAGGCTTTAAATCTTTCATCTAACGTTATCATATTATTTTCCTTGTATTTTACTTAATAAAATAATAACTTATTTTGAAAATTATATATTGTACGATTTTTACCTATACTTTTTTATATTTTTATACTCGTTTGGGGTTATTAAAAATGAATTTTTAAATGCTTTATAAAAATGAGCTTGGTCATAAAAACCAAGATCCAATGCTATTTGCGATATATCAAGGCCTTCTTCAAGAAGATTTTTAGATCTATTTACTCTTTCATTTAATACATAATTATGTGGAGATAAACCATATCTATTTTTAAAACTCCTCGAAAGATAACTTTGATTTAGATTCGCTTTTTTTGCCATATCCTTAAGAGGAATATTTTTATCTATATTCACATCTATAAAATTTTTTATCATTTCGAGGTTTTTATTTACTTCTACTTCTTTTCTATCTATTTTATATGTTTTTAAAAAATTTTCGACAAAATTACTTTTTTTATTTTTTAATGCTCTTTGACTAAAGGAAATAAAATCTTCATAAGTAGAGGTATTTTGTATAATTTTTGGTAATAAAACTTCATTTTCATTGATATGAAGTATATGATACTCTAATACATTTTTATACCGTTTTAATTTATGTGGCTGATTTACATTAAAAACAATTATTTTATTTGGAGATAAAATAATTTCTTCCCCATCATGAAAAAATACCATTTCGCCTTTTTTAACTATGCAAATACAAATATTATTATGAAAATGAAGTTTACAATTTCTTTCTATATTATTAAATATATTAAGCTCATATAAATCAGTTTTAACACAATTTATCATAAGCTAAACAAAATTAAAAAGGTAACTTACCCATGATGACATCATGCGAATCAACATACTTTTGACATTTTTTGCCTCCTAATTTTACACAAGTATTTTGCCACAACAAAGAGTGTCCATCTTTGTCTATTTTATAATCTCCACTTTTAAAAAGCAATGCATGGGCATATTCATGAGCAATGACATTAGAAAGTATATAATCCATACTCTCTCTCATAATTTTTTTATTGAGATATATTTTTATATTTCCATCATCATCCAATGAAGTAAACCCATAAATCTTTCCTGGAATTTTATCTGTTATGATAATCGGTACTTTATATTCAAACCCTAAATTTTTTTGCATAT
Source organism: Sulfurospirillum sp. (assembly GCA_016744795.1). Classification (GTDB taxonomy): domain Bacteria; phylum Campylobacterota; class Campylobacteria; order Campylobacterales; family Sulfurospirillaceae; genus Sulfurospirillum_A. Next base: position 64,347 of record JADGDR010000009.1, on the reverse strand, counting down.
TTTTCAAAACCCTTTGTTCTTCACGTATAATCTCTTTTTTATCCTCCTTGGATATAGGATTATTATTAAAGCTATAAGAAATATACAAATTTCGAACTAAAAAGGACAATGCTACTAAAGTAATAAGTGCAAATATAAGCCTTATTTTTTTAGTTATCATGTGTTAGAAAACACAAAGCAAAATTAAACCTAAAAAGAGTCTATATATCACAAATGGGAACATTGAAGATTTTGAGATAAATCTTAAGAAAAAATATATACAGATATAAGCACTAATTGCAGATAAAGCTACACCTAAAAATAATTCACTCCAAATAACAACTGTTTCACTTTCTATAAGTTTTACTATTTCTAAACCACCAGCTAATACTATAACAGGGATAGAAAGCAAAAAAGAGAACCTAGCTGAGGCAACCCTACTAAAACCTAAAAGTAATGCAGCTGTCATAGTTATGCCTGAACGAGAAGTTCCAGGAATCAAAGCTATAGCTTGAGCCATTCCAATCAAAATAGCAACTTTAATAGTTATAGCTGTTTCACTTTTTATACCTGCTTTTCTATCCGCAAAAAACAAAGCTAAACCAAATATTAAAGTTGTCGCAGCTATTACTTGTGGTGTTCTTAAAGTATCGCCAATGTAATTATCAAAACTAAGACCAGCAAGCCCAACAGGAATAGTTCCTATTAAAACCGCCCAACCTAAGGTGCTTTCACCTACACTTTCTTTTATCTTAATACTTTCTAAAAGATCTTTTAGTATAGTTACTATCTCGGATTTAAAATAACATAAAACAGCGATTAGTGTACCTACATGTAAGGCAACATCAAAAGCCAAACCTTGATCTTGCCAGCCAAAAATCTTTGGAGCAAGAATAAGGTGAGCTGAACTTGAAATTGGTAAAAACTCTGTAAAGCCTTGAATAAGACTTAAAATTATTATCTGTATACTATCCAAATTTTGCCTTTATTTTAATATGAATTCTTCTTGATATTATAATTATTTGTTTAAACTATCTACTAATTTTACAATTTCTTTTGGATCTTCTACTATATACTTTGCACCATGATCTTCTAACTCTTTTTTTTCACGAAAACCCCATAGTACACCAATAGAATCTACATTTGCATTTTTAGCTGTTAACATATCTACTTTAGTATCACCAACAAAAATACTTTCATTTGCATCTATATTTAACTCTTTAAGTATTTCTTGGACACCCTCTTTACTAGGTTTTCTCTCAACACCTTCTCTTGTTCCATAAATTGCATCAAATTTCCAATCTCTTAGATATTTCATAACACACTTTAAAACAAAAGCATTTGGTTTGTTAGAAAGTACTGCCATTTTGATTTCTTTTACTTGAAAAAATGTAAGAACTTGACTTATACCTTCATAAATTTTAGTATTTTTATCAAACTGTTTTGCATAATGTTTTTCAAAAAGAGAGAATGCATTTTTCTGCTCTTCTTGAGTTAATTCTGGAAGAAGATCAATAAATAATTGAGCTGCTCCCTGACCAACCAATAAATTGTAATCCTCAACAGGTAGAGGACTTTTATTGTAATGTTCTAAAACAAAATTACTGCTTATTGCAATATCTTCAAGAGTATCAAGTAAGGTTCCATCCAAATCAAAAATTACTGCTTTAATCATGATTCTTTACAACTTACAGCACTTTTATACTCTATTCCAACTAGTTCACAAGCTTTTTTTGTTATATTTTCCTCAGTGAAGCCAAACTTTTTAAATAATTTATCAGCTGGACTACTTGCACCAAAACGAGTCATACAAATAACATCATCAGCAAATCTATACCATTCTACACCAGCTCCTGCCTCAACTGCAAGAACTTTTGTCTTTGGATCTATGATTGAATCTATATAATGTTTATCTTGCTCTATAAGTAAGTCAAAACAAGGAACACTTACAATATTTGTTTGGATTCCAAGTTTTTCTAATGTACACGCTGCTTTAAGGCATGGATAAACTTCACTACCGCTTGCCATTAAAGTTACAGTTGCATTATCTCTTTTAGTAAGTAAATAACCACCATTCTCAACATCACCTATTGCTCTATCATCTTTTAAAACAGTAAGCTTTTGACGAGAACATACAAAAGATGCTGGAGCATTCATGCTAAGTGCTTTTTTCCAAGATTTTACATTCTCGTTAGCATCTGCTGGACGATATGTATAAAAATTTGGTAAAGCTCTATATTGACTTAACTGCTCAATTGGTTGATGAGTTGGTCCATCTTCACCTACTCCAATACTATCATGTGTCCAAACATAAAAGTTTTTAAGACTCATTAAAGCACTTAATCTTGCTGCTGGTTTTAAATAATCACTAAAGATAAAAAATGTAGCAGAAAAAGGAATAAAAAGACCATAAAGAGCAAATGCATTAGTGATGGCAGCCATAGAGTGTTCACGAATTCCAAAGTGTATATTTCTTCCATTAGGAAAATTACCCATACCTTTTAACTCACTCTTATTTGATGGTCCTAAATCGGCACTTCCACCCATGAACCCTGGAATTGCTTTTGCTATTGCATTTAAAATCTGACCATTACTATCACGAGTTGCTACGCCACTCCCATCTTTATAAGTTGGATATGCAATCTTTTCTATACTTGGGTTTAAAAGGTTATCTAAAAGAGTACTTTGTTCTTCATTAAGCTCGTTTTTAACTATTTTATTCCACTTAGACTGTGATAAATCACCTTTTTCAATTGCACATTCAAATCTAGATTTTACATCTTCAGAAATATAAAATTTCTTTTGTGGATCGAATCCAGCCTTTTTCTTAGAATTTGCAATCTCATCATCACCTAAAGGAGCACCATGGGCATGATGGCTTCCCTCTTTTTCACAAGCGCCTTTTGCTATAGTAGTGTCTGCTATAATCATTAAAGGTTTAGTTTGACTTTTTGAATTTTCTAATACTTCATTTATCTCATCAAAATTATGTCCATCAATTCTAGCTACCTGCCAACCTTGTGCTTCAAACCTTTGTTTTACATTTTCACTCCAAGCTATATTGGTACTTCCTTCTATAGTTATCTCATTAGAATCATATATAACTACTAAATTATCAAGATTTAAATGTCCTGCAAATGCACACGCTTCATAACTAATACCTTCTTGTAAATCACCATCACCACACAAGCAGTAAACTTTATGGTCAATTACATTAACTTTATCACTATTTAGAATATTACCTGCATATTTTGCAGCCATTGCAAAACCAACTGCATTTGTGACTCCTTGCCCGAGTGGTCCTGTTGTTACTTCAACACCTGGAACATCTCCATACTCAGGGTGCCCAGGAGTTTTACTTCCTAGTTGTCTAAACTCTTTTAAATCTTCTAAACTTAAATCATATCCACTTAGATGTAAGAAAGAATAAACTAAAGATGAAGCATGACCACCACTAAAAACCAATCTATCTCTATTTAACCACTTTGTATCTTTTGGGTTATGATTTATATGACGAGATAAAACAGTAACTATATCTGCCAATCCCATAGGAGCACCAGGGTGTCCACTATTTGCTTGTTGAACCATATCAGCACATAAAAATCTAATAGTATCAGCTTGCTTTTGTAACATTAACTTATCTTCCACATTTTATCCTTTAAAATAATCACTTATAATTTTTTTCAAACACCTAGACAAACCATCATCAAGACAATTTGCATCAATTTCTAACTCACTTAAAAGTCTACTCTTCTCTTTATTAGCACCATCAATTCCTAGTAAATTAACAAAAGAATTTTTATGCTCATCATTATTAGTCGGTTTACCTGCCTCTTCACTACTTAATGTAGCATCTATAATATCGTCTTGAACTTGAAATAAAAGTCCCAGTTTCAAACCAAAATTATAAACTGTTTTTTGCTTATTCTCATCCAAACCACCTATAACTGCCCCCATAAGAAGTGAAGCTGCTATAAGTTTTGCTGTTTTGTTTACATGTAAGAATTTTAGCTGCTCTAAAGTAAGTTTTTCGTCTTCAAATTTACAATCAATAGCTTGACCAATTATCATGCCACTAATTCCACCATCACGTGCAAGAATAGAAGTTAGTTTTACTTTTACTTCATCACTTAATGGAGCGTTTGCTATCATATAAAAAGCATGAGAGTTCAGAGCATCCCCAACAAGTATGGCTGTAACTTCATCATATGTTACATGTAAAGTAGGATGCCCACGACGCAAAGGCGCATCATCCATAGCAGGTAGGTCATCATGAACTAGTGAATAGGTGTGAAGCATCTCTATTGCGAGTGCTATATGCATTGCATTTTTTACTAAAAAGGGTGCTGAATTTTCAACAACACTAAGAAGTAACAATGGACGAAATCTTTTTCCTCCAGCATCTAGCATCTCACCTAAAGCTTGATTAAAATCTGGATAAAAACTTTCTACCTTAGGAAGGTTATTTTTTAAAAAACTTTCAAACTCTACTAGCATTAAAGTCCTATTTTCACAAAAAACTGAAAATTATCTCTATCAAAAAGAAGTTGTGCCTCTTTTGATTTTGTATTTGAAAAATATGTTTTTATATCATTTTGATTTTTTATCATATTGAAATCTATTTGTATAAGTTTGTCACCTATTTTTAATCCACTCATATCAGCAAAACTCTTTTTTTTAATTCTTATTATTTTTAGTTCTTTATCAAAAAAGATACCTTTTTTTTCTAAAAAAGAGTCACTAACATAACCTCCACCCATGCGTGAACGAACTACCAAACTTCTTTTTAGTTTATGTTTACCTCTTAAAAGCTCTATATTCACTATACTTTTGGGTTTCGAAAAGAGTACTGTTTGGTTAAGTTGCTTTAGCGATGTTACTTTTTTCCTATTGATCTTTAAAATTTTATCATTTACATGTAAAAGTTGATTAGGATAAAAAGGGTCTCTACTTTTGACTATAAAGTCTTTTGCCTCTTTTTCAAATCTAACACCAATATCGCCATAATAGATATTTTTGCTACTCATAAATCTTTTGATATATTCACTACCAATAAAAGAACCTTTGCCAATACCTAAACCATACACTTCACAACATAAACAAGAGATGATACTATTAGCTTCAAGTTTTGCATTTTGAAGATAAAAGCTATCTAGTAAATCTCCACTTTTTGCAAAATTTCCTGCATATAAAGATGTATCATCCATGCCAGCTATCCACTCACCTAATTTTAAACTATGCGTACTTTTTAGTCTTACAGGTTTTAAAGTTTTTTTAGAGTAAAACAGATATAGGTTTAAAAATGGATCAAACTTTACAAAAGAAACTTTTGGTTTTGTTTTAGAATATGCAACAGCCAAGTGTTTTGTAATTGCGACTGCTCTAGTGTCCCCAAAGTAGACAAATGCTTTAGTATTTTTATTATAACACTGTCTAAAATCAGGATATGTAAAACTTGCAGAATTTGCAACCTGAAAAAATATAAAAAAAGCGATAAAAAAGCGAATCATATTCATTATCCTTGTTGACCGAAGCCTCCCATACCTTGGAGCATTTGAGTTGCTGCGTGTTTTTTACTATCTTCTACCATTTTAATTGCATCATTTGTTGCACTCATAAGAAGTATCTGCAAAGACTCTTTATCATTTAAGAGAGATTCATCAATAGTTATATCATTTACTTCACCATCTCCATCAATGCTAACGCTCACTAATCCACCACCACTTTTTGCAGTGTATATTTTGCCTTTTGCTTCTTCTTGCATTTTTTGAGCATTTTTCTGTGCAACTTGTAACATCTCACCCATTTTTGACAAATCCATACCATCAAACATTATATAAAGTCTCTCATTTCATCTATGTTGTTATTTTCATCCACTAAAACTACATGTGGCTTAAAATTATTTCTCTCAATTTCTGTCATACTAGCATATGCTATGATAATAATTCTATCACCAATCTCAGCTTTTCTTGCAGCAGCACCATTAAGACAAATATCTTTTTTGCCCCTCTCACCCTCTATCACGTATGTACTAAATCTCTCACCATTATTGATATTTACTATTTCTACTTTTTGTCCTACCATAAGCTTTGAAGCTTCCATAAGCTCTTTATCAACTGTAATTGAGCCAACATAATTTAGATTTGCATCTGTAACTGTTGCTCTATGAATCTTTCCATATAACATTTCAAATGTCATTTATTATCCTTGTGCCATTTCCATCATTTTTATAGGGCTTATTGCCTCATCCCAATACTCATCGGGGATAATATATTCTTTAACAGGATTGCCTTTAATGATGTGTTCATCTATTATTTTATCTATTTTTTCCTTAGTAAGTCCAATGTACATATGATGACCAGGTTCAATCAACATCACAGGTCCCATTTGACAGCGGTTCAAACAGGCTGTTCTTATTGGATGGACTGTTGAAGTAATGCCCATTACCATTAATTTATTTGACATGTATTGATAAAGCTCACGAGTTTGCGCATTAACACAACTAGGCTTTGGCATACCTGGAGGTGAACTCTGTTCACACTTAAATATATAAAATGCAGGTTGTGGTATTCCCATAATATTACCTTTTTTATCTTATTTTTTGAAATTGTATCAAAAAGATATAGAATTTAGCTGAAATAAATAAGTTAAACTAATAGACTTCTAACTATTTTTCTATCATCAAAAGGAATCTTATTCCCTTGTATCTCTTGGTAAGTTTCATCACCTTTCCCTAAAATTACAACTATCTCATTTTGTGCTCTTACATGTAAGGCATATTCTATAGCTTTTTTTCTATTTGGCTCTACATGTAAAGTACTTTTATCTTTTATTCCAGCTACAATGTCTTGTATGATTTCATCAGAATTTTCACTTCTAGGATTATCACTTGTAACTATCACTTTTTTTGCATATCTACTAGCTATATTACCCATTTTTGGTCTTTTATTCTTGTCTCTATCTCCGCCTGCTCCAAAAACTACTACTATATTTCTATCTTTTAAAGCATCAAGCACTTTATCCATTCCATCAGGAGTATGAGCAAAATCTACTATTACAAGTGGGTCGTTACTAACAACTTCCATACGTCCTTCAACACCACCAAAACTCTCTACAGCCTCACAAATTTTTTCCATTGGTGCAACTTCAAGCATATCGATTGCACTAATTGCTGCAAGCATATTGTAAAGATTAAAAAAACCGTGAAGAGGAGAGTAAAAGTCATACATCTTATCAAACTTTTGAACAACTGCACTTACACCATCTTTAAGTGAGTAAGCAGCAACTTTATAGGTAGAAGGATTATCTGCCCCATACGTCATACAATTTTTTCTATTAAATCGTATTTTTCCATCATCTTTGTTAATTAATTTTGGAGTTTCATCATCAAAAAAACTACTCTTAATTGCTATATAAGCATCTATACTTCCATGATAATCAAGATGATCTTGAGTTACATTAGTGAAAACCTTAAGTGCAAACTCTAAACCCTCTATGCGTTTTTGCTCAAGTGCATGAGAACTTACTTCCATAACAAAATATTCACACTCTTCTTCTATGGCTCGTTTTATACTAGCCATAGTTTGAAGTATAGGAGGTGTTGTTAAACTTTTATTTTCATATCTTTTTTCGTTTATAAAACATCCTCGAGTGCCTTGAAAAGCAACTTTTTTTCCCAAATCTAAAAGTATTGAGTAAATAGCTGCTGCTGTTGTTGTTTTTCCATTAGTACCTGTTATTCCTATGATTTTTATCTTATCTTTTATGCCAAGTATTTCTAAACATTCATTGGGTGTTAGTACCTTAGATGTAGAAGCTTTTTTAGCATCTTCTAAATATTTTTTATTTTGATTAGTTAAAATGAATGCTGTTGTTTCATTACATTCTTTTGAGTTATCTGTGACTGCTTTAAAATCAGTTCTATTTTTTAATTTTATTAACAATTTTCTACTTTTTTTACGAGTTTTTGTAATTTTTCATCATGAGGATATAGCTGAACTGCACTCTCAAAGTAATTCATAGATACATCTTTAAATCCATTATCTATAAGCTTTTCCAAGAAGTCAATAAAGTCATCTTTTTTATGAATTATAACCTTTGTTGAAAACATAATGTCTTCAAATGCCTCTTTAAAACTATCTTTATTCTCTATAAAAACTTTAAAATCTTCATATGCTATTCCATTTTCTTCGTTTATCTTAGCCTCTACTTCAGATTCTAAAAAAAGAGCTTCTAAACTCTCTAAAGTTAAATCAACAGAATCTACTATTTCTTCTATCATCTCTTCACTATTTTTTACACCACTATCTTTATTTATAAGATAATACTCATAAAGAGATATAGCTTCATCTTCTTTTTCCATAGCTAATTCAGCTAATATAGCACTTATTCGTGCTTCTTTTGAACTTGGTGTTTCACGTAAAGCTAATGCAAAATGTAAGAGCGCATTTTCAAAGTCTTTTTTATAAAAACTTGATATACCTCTTTTTAAATACTTATTCAAAACTTACCTTAATCAAATTTTTCAATACTATCTTCCATCCCTGGAGCAATATTAATAACTTCTATCTCAGGATGTATATCAATCCTAAGCTGCCTCTCTATTCCATATTTTAAAGTTTGACCACTAGAAGCACAGCCAACACAAGCTCCTTGAAGCTGTATAAAAACTTTTCCACTTTTTATAGCAAGTAGTGTCATTCCACCACCATCAAGCGCTAACATAGGTTTAACTTTTTCTAAAGATTTTTCTACCGCGGGGAGTAACTCTTCATCACTAAAAGGTATCATCACATCTCCATATATTTTTAATATGATTATACTATAAATGTGTAAAAGAAAGTTTAAATTTAAAAGGAGTTTGGAGACCAAAAGGTCTCCAATTAAGAAAGAATTATACTAACTCTATGAAAGCCATAGGAGCAGCGTCGCCTCTTCTTGTGCGAGTTTTGATGATTCTTGTATAACCACCATTTCGTTCAATGTACTTAGGTGCGATTTCATCAACTAATTTTTTCGTACACTCTTTATCTTGAAGTGCTGAAAAAATTGCTCTATGAGCGTTAAAATCACCCTTTCCTGCTTTAGTGATTAGTTTTTCTATATATCCTCTAAGCTCTTTAGCTTTAGGAATTGTAGTCTCTATCTTCTCACTTTTTATAATTGCTATAGCCATATTCTTCAAAAGCGCAGCTCTATGCGTTGAAGTACGACCAAGCTTTCTGTATCCATGCTTATGTCTCATTATTAATCCTCATTCGATTTCAAATCTGCGATTTTTTTCTTGAGTACTTCAATAGTATCATCAGAAAAATCTGATCCCACTGGAAACCCAATCTCTTCCATCACAGCGTTTATCTCTTCAAGAGATTTTTTACCAAGATTTTTAAGGTTTTTAAGCTCTAATTCACTCATTAATGCTAATTCACCTACAAATCTTACTTCTGCTCTATCTAGACAATTGAAACTTCTAGCACTCAAATTTAACTCTTCAATACTTTGTAATAGTTTGTTTAATTCAACACTATCACTAGTAGTCTCTTCTTTTGGAGCTATATCAATATCTAACACACCGTTAAATACTGACATTTGAGTGTACATAGCTTCCAAAGAGTCTTTAAAAGCTTCTATTGGAGAAATTAACCCATCTGTTTCTATAGTAAAAACAACTTTTTCAAAGTTTGGATTATCTTCAACTAGAACATTTTCTATATCATAAGTTGCTTTTTTTACTGGTGTAAAGAAAGCATCTAACGCTATATAATCACTATCAACTAAATCTCTAATAGTTTCACTAGGCACATAACCTATACCTTTCTCTACAATTAAAGAAAAGTTAAGCTCTGCATCTTCGTTAATAGTTGCTAAATATCCCTCAGGAGTAACAACTTCAATCTCTTCATTAGAAAGGTCACTACCGTAAATCTCTTTTGGTCCACCAAATGAATAATTCACTTCTACACGTTTCTCATCACCTTTGATTTTGAAACGAATATTTTTAAGATTAATTATAAACAGTGCAACATCTTCAAGCATACCGCGCATACTATCAAATTCGTGTGTAACACCATCAATCTTAACAGCAGTTGGAGAGAATCCAACTGTACTGCTAAGAAGTAATCTTCTTAAAGGGTGAGCTAGAGTTACAGCAAAACCAGCTTCAAATGGATATGCTATTATCTTAGCTTTATTATCTGAAATGTTTTCTACTTCAATCTCTGTTGGCATATGTGCCGCTGTACTGATTTTTTTCACTAAAACTGCCTCACTTATTATTTAGAGTATAGCTCGACGATCAATCTTTCTTCAACCGGGATAACTACTTCTTCACGCTCTGGAAAACGAGTAAATACACCCATTGCCTTAGCTGCCTCAACGTCAACCCATGGAACTATTCCAGTTTGTGCTGTTAACTCTAATGAACGAACTACTTGAGGATTGCTTTTTTTGCTTTCACAAATCTCAATTTTATCACCCTTACGAACTTGGTAAGAAGGAATGTCTAATTTCTTTCCATTTACAAGCACATGTCCGTGAGTTGTTAATTGTCTTGCACATCTTCTAGTAGTAGCAAAACCCATTCTATATACAACGTTATCTAAACGTCTTTCGATTAAGTTAATAAGGTTTTCACCTGTATTACCATCTCTTCTTGCTGCTTCTTTAAACAATCTTCTAAATTGTTTTTCTGAAACACCATACATAAATTTAGCTTTTTGCTTCTCTCTTAATTGAAGTCCATACTCACTAATTTTTGTTCTTCTTTGACCGTGTTGTCCTGGTGCGTATGGACGTTTGTCCAATGCGCTCTTACCAGCAAGACGACGCTCACCTTTAAGAGCCAAACTAACACCTAGTCTTCTCTCAAGCTTTTCGACAGGTCCTCTGTATCTAGCCATCTTTTCTCCTAATTATTCTAAACCAAAAAATATTTCGTTTTTTATATAATTATTAACTGAATGTTAAAATTAAACTCTTCTGCGCTTTGGAGGTCTACAACCATTGTGTGGTAGTGGACTGATATCTTTTAAGAAAGTTACCTTAATTCCCTCTGTTGCACCAACACTTTTAACTGCTGTTTCTCTTCCGCTACCAGGTCCTTGAACCTTGATACCTAATTCTTTAATACCGTGCTCTTTAGCTTTAGCTAATGCGTCTTCAACTGCTTGTTGCGCTGCATAAGGAGTTGATTTCTTGCTACCTTTAAAACTAAGACTACCTGCACTACTCCATGCGATAACATTACCCATTTCGTCAGTTACAGTTACAACAGTATTGTTAAATGTTGCAGAGATATAAACGATACCTTTAGCGATATTCTTCTTTGCAACTTTTTTACGTACTACTCTTCTTTTTGCCATTTAATAGTTCCTCAAAGTCAATTAAGCTTTTGCGCCGACGGTCTTTTTCTTACCTTTTCTCGTACGCGCATTAGTTTTTGTTTTTTGACCACGAACAGGAAGACCACGTCTGTGTCTTAATCCTCTGTAGCTACCCATATCCATTAGAGCTTTGATATCTAATGTAACTTTTTTTCTTAGATCACCCTCAACTTGGAAGTTTTCTTGAATCTCTTTACGAATAGATGCAACATCTGATTCTGTTAATTCATGAATTCTTTTATCAAAAGATATTCCAACAGCATTTAAGATTAGTCTTGAACTTGTTAATCCTATACCAAAAATATAAGTTAAACCGTACTCTACTCTCTTCTTTTTAGGAAGGTCTACACCTGCAATTCTTGCCATGTTTATCCTTGTCTCTGTTTGTGTTTTGGATTTTCACAAATGATTCTAACGATGCCTTTACGCTTAATCACTTTGCATTTATCACACATCTTCTTTACAGAAGGTCGTACTTTCATTTTATGTCTCCTTTACAAGCGGCAAAGCCACTTGAAAATTCCTCTCACTGAAGCTTTAGCTTTGCGAAGAAGAACTATTAATAAATAGTTTAACTTCTCAAAATTCACTTACATGTAAGAAAAATAAATACGAGGTTAAAAGATATGCCACGCATATCTAAACAGTCCACTTTGAAATTCGTAAACTGTCACAGGTCTAGTGAACTTGACTAAACCAATATTTGGAAAAATAGTGGGGTTTTTCTAAATATTCTTCACACAGTTTTACAAAAGGGGGTTATTATACCAAAACAAACTAATAGTTTACTTATATCTATAAGTTATACGACCTTTGTCAAGAGAGTAAGGAGTTAATTCCAACTTCACAGTATCTCCTGGCATTATTTTTATATAATGCATTCTCATCTTACCAGCTATGTGGCATAAAACTACATGTCCATTTTGAACTTCTACTTTAAACGTTGCATTTGGCAGAGCTTCTAACACTTTACCATCTACTTCGATTACATCATCTTTTGCCATACTTAAACATCCTTCTTATACTACCGATAAAATTTCGGCCTTGTTATTTATGATTGCGACAGCATGTTCATAATGACTTCCAAAAAGCCCATCTTCTGAAACTACTGCCCATTTATCTTCCAATATTTTTGCAACTCCACTATTGTGACAAATCATGGGTTCTAAACAAAAAACCATTCCGTTTTTAATTTTTGGGCCTTGCCTCGGATTATTTCCTTCTAAATAGTTTGGAATCTCTGGTTCTTCGTGAGGTTTGCGACCCAAACCATGCCCACAAAAACTTTTTAGAGGAACATAACCTTGTGCATGAATAAATTCTTCAAGCATGAAACTTAATTCTTTAAATCTCATTCCAACTTTTATATTTTTTATTGCATAGTAAAGTGCATCACGTGAACAATCTATAAGTCTCTGATTTTCCTTTGAGATTTCACCTATTCCAATAGTCACTGCAGCATCACCAAACCATCCATCTTTCTCTACACCTATATCAAAACCAACAATATCACCATCTTTTAAAACATATTTATCTGGGATACCATGGATTATAACTTCGTTGACAGAGGTACATACACCAGCAGGAAAACCATATAAGCCTTTAAAGGCTGGTCTTCCTCCTTGTGAATGAATGAAATCTTCACCCATAGCATTTAACTCCAAAAGAGTCATGCCTGAACGAGCTTCATTAGATAAAAGTTGCAGTGTTTGTGCTACAATTCTATTTGAAATTCTTAATTTCTCAATATCTTGTGGTTTTTTAATAGCAATCGCCATTAAAGACCTACTGCACTCAATGTTTCGTATTTATTCATATACATCTGAGCTTCAATTTTTCTCATAGTATCAAGCGCAACTTGAACTACGATAAGAACTGCTGTTCCTCCAAAAAAGAATGGAACACCCATAGTCTTTACCAAAACCCATGGAAGAGTTGAGATAAGTCCTAGATATATAGAACCCCAAAATGTCAATCTACTTGCAACTTCATTAAGATACATAGCAGTACTTTCACCAGGACGAACACCAGGGATAAAACCACCCTGTTTTTTTAAGTTATCTGAAATATCTTTTGCACTAAATACAATAGATGCATAAAAATATGCAAAGAATATAACAAACATAAAAGTTAATACATTAAATGCATAACTATTTGGACTTAAAAAGTCATTTATTCTTTGAATTATAGGATTTGTACTAGCTTGCATAATTGTTGATGGAAACATCAAAATTGCACTTGCAAAAATTGGTGGTATAACACCACTAAGGTTTACTTTAATAGGTACATAATTCATAATTCTTTTATGTTGGTTTTGCATCATTACTTTTCTACTATAGGAGATAGGTACACGCCGTTCTCCCATCTCAACATAGATGATAGAACCAACCGTGGCAAGAATGACTAGTAAAATACCAATAACAACTAAGAAGTTCAATTCACCTGTATTTACAAGGTTTATTGTTCCACCAATTGCTCTTGGGATTCCTGAAACGATACCAGCAAAGATAATCAAAGATATACCATTACCAATACCACGCTGAGTAATCTGTTCACCAATCCACATAAGAAGCATAGTTCCAGTGAGCATTGAAGCTGCGGCAACTGCTGAAAATGTAGTCATATCAATCATAATAGCACTCTCACCACCACGTCCAGTCATACTTCCAAGTCCAACAGAAACACCAATAGCTTGAATGATTGTAATACCAATAGTTGCATAACGAATGATTTGCATATATTTTACCATTCCATCACGCTCTTTTTTCATTTTACCAAGAGCAGGGAATGTAGCAGCTAGAAGTTCCATAACGATTGAAGCAGTAATGTATGGCATAATTCCTAGTGAAATTATACTCATTCTTTGTGCAGCATTACCACTGAACATATTAAACATACCTAAGGCATTTGAGCTATTTGAATCAAAGAATTCTTTAATTACATCAAGATTTACGCCAGGTACTGGCACGTATGCCAGTATTCTGTACGCAAAAATAAATCCTAGAGTAATTAAAATCTTTTTAGTAAGATCATTACTCATTCTATTTGCCAGTATAAGTTATATTATCGTCTTTAATTTTACTTGCAAGCTCTTTTGCACCTGCACCAATAAGTTTAATTCTACTAACTGTTCCAGCCATTTTATGAACACTTTTGATTGAATCTAAAGTTAATTCTTCAAGTGCAGCTACAGCTTTTACTCTATCTACATTAATACTATATGGTTTACTTACTCTTGAATAAAATCCTACTTTAGGTAGTCTTTTACTTAAAGGCTGTTGTCCACCCTCAAAGTTTCTCTTGATTTTGTAACCTGAACGAGACTTTTGACCATTACAACCACGACTCGCCGTTTTACCCATTCCACTTCCTTGACCACGACCAACTCTCTTTCTTGAGTGAGTTGAGCCAGTAGCTGGAGTTAGATTATCTAATGCCATTTTAACTCCTTAAGCTTTAATCATGCTAAGAGCTTTCATTGTTGCTCTTACCACGTTTGCTGGATTATTTGAACCTAATGACTTAGTCAAGATATCTTTAATACCTGCAAGCTCAAGAACTGGACGAGTTGCACCACCGGCAATAACTCCTGTACCTTCACTAGCTGGTCTAAGTAAAATTCTACTTGCGTTATATTTTACTTCAATATCATGAGCGATAGTTGAACCTTTAGTATTGACTTTTACAATACTTTTGAAAGCATCATCTACTGCTTTTTTAATAGCATCAGGAACTTCTTTGGCTTTACCAAAACCAAATCCAACTAATCCGTTTTTATTTCCAACAACTACTAGTGCTGTAAATCTAAAACGTCTACCACCTTTAACAACTTTAGTTACACGGCCGATGTTAACGATGACTTCTTCAAATTCTTCTCTATTATACTTTTCCATTGAATCGTCTTTCCTTCTATTACAGCGTAATGCCGTTTTCTCTTAAGCCATCTGCAAAAGCAGCAACAACACCATGATAAAGATATCCATTTCTATCAAATACAACATTTGTTAGATTTTTCTCTTTAAGACTCTGAGCTAAAACCTTTGCAAGTTCCCCTGCACCAGCTTTATTAGCTTTCAAACCTAATTTAGCGCCATCAGCTGCTACTAAAGTTACACAATTTACATCATCAATTACTTGAACATAAACATATTTGTTAGATTTAAATATAGATACTCTTGGACGTTCACTAGTTCCATTTATATCTGCTCTTACTCTTTTTTTACGCTTAACTCTTAATGCAAGCTTTCTTTTTAAAATATTTGGTCTCATTTACTACCCCTATTTCTTAGCAGTTTTTCCGGCTTTACGACGGATATGCTCTTCAACATACTTAACACCCTTACCTTTATAAGGCTCTGGTGGTCTAAAACTTCTAACTTCAGCAGCAACTTGTCCAACAACTTGCTTATCATCACCTTTAATAGTTACGATATTTTTCTCTACACTAATTTGAAGACCTTTTGGGAATTCATAATTAATAGGATGAGAAAAACCAAGTTGAAGCTCAAGAGTATTCCCTTTAACTGCAGCTCTATAACCAACACCATTGATTTCCAATTGCTTTTGGTAACCTTCCGTTAGTCCAACTATAATGTTAGCGCTTAGTGCACGATAAGTTCCCCAGTAAGCACGATCTTGTCTATCATCACTCTTTGCAGAGAATACAATTTTACCGTCTTGCACTTTAACTTCAACATTTCCTTTAGTGTCCAACTCTTTTTGAACACTACCCTTTTTAAATACAACTAGATTTCCATCTACTGAAACATTAATTTCAGCAGGAATCGTAACTGGATTTTTTCCAATACGTGACATCTATTTCCTTTACTTGTCTACGATAAGACTTTACTTCATATGGTTATCGAATACCATAAAAGAAAACTGTTTTACCAGATACTTGCAAGTACTTCGCCGCCAACTTTCTCTTTATGAGCGTCGTCGTTACTTAGTACACCTTTAGAAGTACTAACTACAATAGTACCATAACCATTTTTGAATTTTTTAATCTCATCAGAACCCTTATAAACACGGCGTCCTGGCTTTGAGATTTTTTTAACTTCAGTAATTACGCTTTTTTCATTTTTGTCATATTTAAGTACAACTTTTATGAATTTTTTATTGCCATCTTCGATAACATTAAAGCTCTCAATGTAACCTTTGTTTTGGAAAACTACCAAAACAGCTTCTACTAATTTTGAGTGCATCAACTGCGTAACATCTAGTTTTCTTAATGATGCATTTCTAATTCTAGTTAGTGCATCTGCTAAGAGATCATTTATCATTCTATTTCCTTACCAGCTTGCTTTTTTAAGGCCTGGAATCAGACCTTCGTTTGCCATTTTTCTAAGACAAACTCTACATACACCAAAATCTCTGTAAACTGAATGAGG
Source organism: Sulfurospirillum sp. (assembly GCA_016744795.1). Lineage (GTDB taxonomy): Bacteria > Campylobacterota > Campylobacteria > Campylobacterales > Sulfurospirillaceae > Sulfurospirillum_A. The sequence goes on along the minus strand of JADGDR010000009.1, from coordinate 47,597 downwards.
ACGTCCACAAATTTGACATCTGCTATATCCTCTAACTTTAAACTTAGGCGTTCTTGCAGCCTTTGCAATCATAGATTTTTTTGCCATGTTACTTACCCTTCGCGAACGGAATACCAACTAATTCAAGAAGCTTAAAAGCTTGCTTATCATTAGCAGCAGTAGTAACAATTGTTATGTTCATACCATGAGTTTTTAATATACTATCAAAATCTACTTCTGGGAACATCAATTGCTCAGTTAAACCAAAGTTATAGTTTGCTCTTCCGTCAAATCCATTTCTTGGTAATCCACGGAAATCCTTAACTCTTGGAAGTGCTACAGATATTAGCTTGTCCAAAAATGCATACATTTGTTCATTACGTAAAGTAACTTTAACGCCTACAGGATATCCTTCTCTTACTTTAAAACCAGCAACTGATTTTTTAGCATTCTTTACTTGTGCTTTTTGTCCAGCAATTAAAGAGATAGTATCTACAATATTTTGTAAAATTTTGCTATCTTTTCCATCATCACCAGCACCAACACTGATAACAACTTTTTCTAAAGCAGGAATTAGCATAGAGTTTTTAATATCAAACTCTTTTACAAGAGCATCTTTAACTTCTGCTCTATATCTAGCTTTTAATCTGTTCATTATTCACCCTCTACTTTTTCAACATTAGAAATATCAATAGGCATCTCTTTGTTAATGAATCCACCATTTGGGTTTTTATCATCAGGCTTAACAGCTTTTTTAGCTATCTTACAACCCTCAACGACAACTTTAGAGTTCTTTGTAAGTACTTGTAGAACTTTAGCAACTTTACCCTTGTCATCTCCAGCAATAATTTTTACATTATCACCTTTTTTAATCTTAAATTTAGTAGCCATTATAGTACCTCCGGAGCAAGTGATACAATCTTCATAAAACCAGCGTATCTTACTTCTCTACCAACAGGTCCAAAAATTCTTGTTCCTATTGGCTCTTTTTTATCATTAAGAATAACAGCTGCATTCTCATCAAATCTGATAAGTGAACCATTCTCTCTTTGTATCTCTTTTCTAGTTCTAACGACAACTGCTTTAATTACCTGTCCTTTTTTAACTTTACCAGTTGGTAAAGCTTTTTTAACAGAAGCAACAATAACGTCACCTACAGTTGCATAACGACGTTTAGAACCACCAAGAACTTTGATACACATAATTTCTTTAGCCCCAGTATTATCAGCAACAGCTAATCTAGTAAAACCTTGTATCATTACTCAACTCCTACCGTAACTATCTGAGATAGTCTAAAAGATTTTCTTTTAGATAGTGGTCTACACTCGATAGCTCTTACAATATCGCCAGCTTTTGATTCATTCTTTTCATCATGAACAATAAACTTTTTAAAACGTTTAACATATTTACGATATTTAGGGTGCATTACGCGTCTCTCTACTAAAACTGTGATTGATTTATCACCAGTTTTTTGTACAACTACGCCTTGTATTTCTCTTTTTAAAGCCATTACTTTCCCCTAATCACTTATTTTGAGCCGAAATAGCCGTACTAATACGAGCGATATCTCTTCTAACTTCTCTAATCTCATTTGAATTAGTTAGTTGCATTGTCTTTAACTTTTGTTTTACTGTAAACAAAAGAACCTTTTTCTCTTTTAATAACTCTGCAAGTTCAACTGCAGTTTTTTCATTTAAATCAGTATACTTCATTTTCGCTCTCTCTATTAACTATCTTAGTTTTGAAAGGCAGCTTATGCATAGCAAGGGTAAGTGCTTCACGCGCTAACTCTTCGCTAACTCCAGCCATCTCAAAAATGATTCTTCCTGGCTTAATGTTCATAACCCATCTATCAACTGGTCCTTTACCCTTACCCATTCTTGTCTCTAATGGTTTAGCTGTTAAAGGCTTATCAGGGAATACACGAATCCAAGTTTTTGCTTGACGCTTAACATGTCTTGTATAAGAGATTCTCGCTGCTTCGATTTGACGTGAATCAATACGACCAGCTTCAGTAGCTTTAAGTGCTATATCACCAAAAGAGATTGAATTACCTCTAAATGATTTACCACGATTTCTACCCTTCATCTGCTTTTTATATTTTGTTCTTTTAGGCATTAACATTAGTTTTTACCTCTTCTTGGTTTTCTAGGTCGCATCTGTTCTTTTGGCTCAGCTTGAACACCAGTTGTTAAAACTTCACCTTTAAAGATCCATACTTTTATACCTATAATTCCGTATGTTGTATGAGCTTCTGCGAAACCATAATCTATCTTAGCTCTAAGAGTATGAAGAGGAACTCTACCTTCTAAATACCACTCAGTTCTAGCCATCTCAGCACCACCAAGTCTACCTGAAACAGATACTTTAATACCCTTTGCTCCAGATTTTTGTGCACCTTGAATAATTTTTTTCATAGCTCTTCTAAATGCAACACGACGCTCTAACTGCATTGCAACATTTTCAGCTGCGAGTTGAGCAGAAGCTTGTGGCTTTCTCTCTTCTTTAATATTTACATTAACGTCTTTACCAACAAGCTTGTTAAGTTTAACTCTAAGCTTCTCAATATCTGCACCCTTTTTACCAATAATGATACCAGGACGTGCAGCAACAACTGTAACTCTTAATTTTTTTGCAGTTCTTTCAATAAGAATTTGGCTAACACCAGCATAGTAAAGTTCTTTTTTTAGAAATTTTCTAATTTTATAATCTTCACCAATGTTTGCAGCTAAATTCTCTCCAGGAAACCATCTTGAATCCCAGTTTCTATTGATTCCAAGTCTTAAACCAATTGGATTTACTTTTTGACCCATCTTAGTCTTCCTTCTTTGTAGCTTTTGATACTTCTACAAATACATGCGAAGTTGGTTTTCTGATGCCACTAGCACTTCCTCTTGCTCTTGGTCTAAATCTTTTAAGAACTGGACCTTGATCTATACGACAAGATGAAATTACTACTTCTTCTGGCTCATAACCACCATTAGCCACTGCACTTGCAATAACTTTAGAAATAATTCTAGCAGCTTTGTTAGGCATAAATTCTAAACTTGCAAGTGCAAATTCTGCGTTCATTCCTTGAACTTCACGAGCTACTAATCTAGCTTTAATTGGTGATAGTCTGATAAATTTTAATATTGCTTTACTCATGACTATTTCCCTACCTTCTTCTGAACAGAGCCCTTATGACCCTTAAAAGTACGTGTTGGAGCAAATTCACCAAGTTTATAACCGATATGATTTTCAGTTATATATACAGGAATAAAGTTTCTTCCATTATGAACGTTCATTGTTGTACCAATCATATCAGGAGTAACAGTACTTCTTCTAGACCAAGTTTTGATAGGTTTATTTGACTTTTCTTCTTTTGCTTTCAACACTTTTTTAATTAAGTGATCATCAACAAAAGGACCTTTTTTTAGACTTCTTGCCATCTCTATCTGCCTCCCTTTCTTCTTGAAATAATTAGTTTATCGCTCGCTTTTTTACGACGAGTTTTAGCACCTTTAGTTGGTTTACCCCAAGGAGTAACTGGATGACGACCTGAGTTAGTTTTACCTTCACCACCACCATGCGGGTGATCGATTGGGTTCATCGCAGATCCACGAGTTTGTGGTCTTTTACCAAGGTGACGACTACGTCCAGCTTTACCAATTACAACGTTAGCCCAGTCTTCACATCCAACTGTTCCTATTGTTGCCATACATTCACAAAGTACTTGTCTCATTTCACCACTTGGTAATCTAAGAACAACATACTTTTCTTCTTTACCCATAAGTTGAGCATAACCACCAGCACTTCTAACCATCTGAGCACCCTTACCAGGCTTCATCTCGATATTGTGAATGATAGTACCAACTGGGATATTCTTCATTTTCATAGCATTCCCTGGCTTGATATCAAGTCCAGTTTCTGCAGCCATGATTTTATCACCTACATTTAAGCCTGAAGGTTGAAGAATATATCTCTTCTCACCATCAGCATACTTGATAAGTGCTATACGACAAACTCTATTTGGATCGTACTCAATAGCTTCAACAGTGCCTTCAATATCAAATTTTCTTCTTTTGAAATCAATGATTCTATAAAGTTTCTTAGCACCACCTTGCTTATGACGAGATGTAATTCTACCATTGTTATTTCTACCAGCAGTTACTGTAAGTTTTTTTAATAGTGAAGGAACACTCGCTTTAGCTGTAATGTCACTTGAATCCAAGCCAGTTACATATCTACGACTCGGAGTATATGGTTTATATGATTTAATAGCCATATTATGCTCCTATATTTTCTAGTTGAGCGCCATCAGGTAATTGTACGTAAAACTTTTTAGTATCGTTACGTTTACCTTGAACACCTTTAAATCTCTTCACTTTTCCCAAAACTCTCATTGAGTTAACTTTTAGAGGAGTGAAGCCAAAGTACTCTTTAAGCACCTCTTTAAGACGGTTTTTAGTCATTCTTGTTGAAGTCTGAATAACTACTGTACCATTCTCTTGAAGGCTTAAGCTCTTTTCTGTATAAAGTATTGCTTTGATATCTGTTATATCTGCCATAATTAGCCCTCTTTTGCTATTGTTTCAAGCACTGATTTTTCTATCACTACTGCATAAAATGCTGTAGCTAAATATGCGTTTAGTTCATTTGACTCTATTAAATAAGCTGTTGGAACATTTCTAAATGCTAAAAATGTTTTCTCATCTATTAAATCTTTTACTATCAGTACATCTCTTGCGCCGATTGATTTTACAATCGCAGCCGCATCTTTTGTTTTTCCAGATTCAACTGCTATAGAATCAACTACAAAAAGTGCATCTTTTGATGCTTTTTCATTTAGTGCGAATTCTAATGCTAATCTCTTCTGTTTTTTATTTACTTTTTGATCATAATTTCTATTTGCTCTAGGTCCAAAAGCGATACCACCACCAACCCATACAGGGTTAGTTCTACTACCAGCTCTTGCTCTACCGCCACCTTTTTGTGCAAATGGTTTTTTACCACCACCACTAACATCACTTCTACTTTTAGTTGAAGCTGTATTTGCACGTAAAGCTGCTTGGTAAGATTTAACATATATGTGTAAATTATGAGAGTTAATTCCCTCAAATTTTTCAGGAAGAGCTAACTCACCTGAATTTTCAAATTTATCATTAAGTACTATTGCTTTACTCATTTAATAATCCTTACTCTGCCCATTGCACCATTTGGTCCAGGAACTGCTCCCTTAACCGCTAGAATGCCATTTTCAGCGTCAAAAGATACGATATCATTTTTAACTGTTACTTTAGCGTTACCCATGTGTCCTGGCATTTTTCTACCTTTTTGAACACGTCCTGGCCATTCAGCATTACCAATAGAACCACCAGTTCTATGGAATCTACTACCATGACTCGCAGGTCCTCCAGCAAATCCGTGACGCTTTATAACACCAGCAAAACCTCTACCTTTAGAGTTAAAAGAAACTTTTAAGTTTTTTGCTTCACTTAGTGGTGCAGTGTCAAGAGTTCCAGCTTCTGCGTTTGCAACATCCATAGTAACAAAACGGTTAAACTCTGCACTTAGGTCATACTTTTTTTGCTGACCAGCGATTGCTTTATTCATCTTTTTACCACTTGCATATGCAACGATTGCACGCTTAGCTTCATCTACTTCACAAACTTTTGCTTCTACTACTTTTAAAAGAGTAACAGGAACAGCGGGTACAGCAATAGTTCTGCTCATTCCGATTTTTTCTACTATATATTCCATCATATACCCCTATTTACCCATAGCTCTAACTTCGACATTCACCTCTGGCGCTAAGTCAAGTTTCATAAGTGAGTCAATTGTGTCAGTTGTAGCAGATACGATATCTATCATACGACTATGAATTCTCATTTCAAATTGCTCTCTTGATGTTTTGTTAACGTGTGGTGATTTAAGCACTGTATAGCGCTTTATCTTTGTCGGCATAGGAATTGGGCCTCTAATTTCAGCTCCAGTTCGCTTAACAGCTTCTATAATTGCTGCAACAGATCTGTCTAAAACTCTATGGTCATACGCCTTGAGTTTAAGTCTAATTTTTTCCATGTATTACCCCTATAAAGAACTTGTCACCTCTAAGGATGACTTTAAAAGGAACGTGATTTTACTAAAATTTACCTTAAAAGTCAAGCATATAGGGTAGTTTATGATTTTTTGTTTCATTTTATTTCCTTTTAAAAAGGAAAAGAATATAATATACGTATGGAAATTTTAGAAAATCTTTACGATATAAAACATAAAAACAATCATTATTATGAGCGAAAACTATCAATAAATTCAAAGAAAACTCTTATTAATGGAGTAAAAAAGAGTGGCAAGACATCTTTGATAATTGATTATCTTTCAAACTTTACACAAGAAGAGATACTCTACATAAATTTAAAAGACACAAGAGTTGATAAAAAAGTTGTAGCAAAAAATTTAAGTAACTTTATTAATACTAAACCTATAAAAATCTTGATAATTGAAAATTTTGATAACAGTTTTGCCCTGCCTAATGTTGAGGAAATCATACTTACATGTAAAGAAAATATTGAAGGGTTTGAGACTCTTACACTCTATCCACTTGATTTTGAAGAGTTTATCTCATTTGATGCTAGACACTCAAATATTGAACATATTTTTCAAATCTATGGAAATACTGGCTCATATCCCCAAGTCATACTAAACTCAACAAACAGTGTACACTGGTCTATGCAAGAGATGTTACATGTAATGATAAGTGATGCTACAGAGTTTGAGATATTTAAAAAATTTAGTGAAGCACAGAGTTCAAAGGTATCTCTTTTTCAAATATATAACCAATTAAAATCCACAATAAAAATTTCAAAAGACTCTTTATATAAAAAAGTAAAAAAACTTGAAAATGATAAAATGCTCTTTTTAGTAGAGAAATATTGTTCACCAAAATCAAATAAAAAGCTATTTCTAATAGATTTTGCACTTAAAAATGCACTTACTTTTAAAAAAGAATTTCTAAAAAGATTTGAAAATATGGTTTTCCTAGAACTTATGAAAAAGGGATATAAAATCTATTATAGTGACAACATAGACCTATATATGCCAGAAAAAAACTATGGAGTTCTTTGTATTCCTTTTTTACCCCAAGAGATGATAAAACTAAAACTTCAAAAAATACTCTTACATGTAAAGGAGTTAAAGATTAAAAAAATAGATATAGTAACCGTAGGTAACGAAGGAGAATTTTGGCTTAAAAATACAAAATGTACTATCATTCCTTTTTGGGATTGGGCTTTGCAAGATTAATATTTATATATATCAATTTAAAAATTTTCGTATTGTTATTGTATTGCCTTTTTCATTGTAGTAAAATCTGTCAAGTAGTTTTTTTATTATCATTATTCCTCTACCATTAAAGTTTTGTGGGTTGGTCTCTAGTTTACGTAAAGTTCTTGTATCAAAACCATCTCCACCATCTTTTATGATAGCTATCAAAATTTTTGAATCACCCTCTTGCTTTATGGCATAACTGACTTCAATCTTTCTTTCTTTAAACTTTATTTGCATCTCTTTTAAAAGAGCATCATATTTTCCATTTTCAATTAATCTATTTTTTGTACTTCTATCTATGCCAAAAACACCATGTTCTAAGGCATTCATCATAAGCTCACTAAGTGCTAATGAAAGCTCTGACATCTCTTTTGGCTGTGCTCCATTTTTCTTGAAATACTGACTTATTTCGTAAATTAAATCGTTTATATCACCAGAATTTGGGTTGACAGACTTTGTTATAAATTCACAGTTATACTTAAGAGTATCTATATAAAAATACAAAATATCATCATCTTTAGTTATTATACTATTCTTTACTTTTTTAGAAAAATCTACGATATTTTCAGAGTCTATAAAATCTTCATACATCTTATCTTTATAAAACTTATCATTTTCAAGAATATTTTCGCATAATCCATCTGTATAAAAAAGTGCTTTTTTTATGCTTCGTACATCTGTAGTCTCTATTTTAAATCCATCTGTATACTGACTTATAGGAGCATTATTACTTTTGATTTTAACTAACTCATTATTATGTGTAAAAATAAGTGCTGAGGGCATACCAAAAGAGGCATATTCAAAAGTACTATTATATCTATCATATATACCAAAATAAATTGCTAGCATTTCATTGTCTAAAATTTCATTTTTTACAAAATCTATATATCTTTTTATCCATCTTTCAAACTCAAAATCTCCCTGCCTATTCATTTGATCAAATATATAATTTAGCAACGATGTTGTAGTCGCAGCAGTAATCGAAGCAGAAATACCTTTACCCATCGCATCAATAATAAAAAAAATAACCTTTCCATCTTCAGTTTTTCTAAGAGAATAACTATCTCCTCCTAGAACATCAAGAGGTTCAAAAACAGCATCCATTCTTACTAGCTCAAGACCACCATCTCTTTGTATTTCCAATTGCTGATAGTAAAAATCATTTTTCATAAGATTTAACTCTTTATCAAGAGCATTTTGTAATTCTAAGGATAATTTTTTCATAGATATATTTTAAGCTAAATTTTATTAAAATAGGCTTTTACATGTAAGGAATAAATATGTTATGTGGCATAGATGAAGCAGGACGAGGTTGCATTGCCGGTCCACTTGTTGTAGCAGGTGTAGTTTTAAAAAACAGTATCGATGGAGTTGGTGATTCTAAAGCTTTGAGTGAAAAAAAAAGAGAATACCTATATGAGATTATAAAAGAGAACTCAGATTACAAAATAGTTTTTTGTGATAATAATATGGTAGATGAAAAAGGACTTAGCTATTGCTTAGGGTATGCCATTAAAATTGTCAAAGATCACTTTAGCGAGTGTGATATTCTTATGGACGGCAACAGCTCTTTTGGAGTAAGTGGCATAGAAACTATGGTAAAAGCAGATGCTAAAATAGCCCAAGTAAGTGCTGCTAGTATCTTAGCAAAAGTTAGTCGTGACCGTTACATGTACACCATTAGTAATGAGTTTTCAAACTACTCTTTCAAAAAGCATAAAGGCTATGGAACAGCTTTACATGTAAAAGAAATTTCAGAGTTTGGATACTCAAAAATCCATAGAAAAAGTTTCAAAATTAAAAGCTTAAGAGAACCTACACTTTTTTAACTGCCCCACAACTCATCAAAACTTTTATCTTCTACATGTAAAGCTTTTGTTAATTCTATTAAGCCTATATTTTTCATAATTTTTGTCACTTTTGGAGCCCAAGTCTTTCTATAGTTAAAAGAGTTCTTTTTCCCACTAATCATATAGATGAACTTAATATTTAAATCTTTATCAAACAAAATATCTTTTCCGTGTAAACTCACTTGTTTATCTAACATTTTTCTAGCTTCGATAAATGGTTTAAACTTTTTATTTTTACTTATCCAATTAGTAGCAAAATCTTCTAAACATGCCAAATTGGCTTGTGCTTTTTTACCTGGGTGCTTATCTAGAAAATCTAACTCTAATAAACTTCCTGCAAGGTTTTTTGGTCTATAATCTTTTTTCAAACTTTTTGGTCTTTTTTCCCAAACAAGTCTGTTAGCTTCATACTTCTTAATCATACTTCCATAAAGTATTTTTGATTTATCATCTTTTAGATTAGGAAGATATAAAGCAGGAAGCTCTGCTTCATTACTCTTAGCTCCTAAACTTAGTATGTTACCAGTTATTCTAGCTACATAACCACTTCCATATCCAGACTCAACTCCTGCAATAGCTAAAAGTGCTGCTGGTGGAACATTATACTTTAATGCTATTTCTACTGCATCTTTGGAAATATCTTTATAAAAATTCTCTACATGTAGATATTTTCTATATCTGTAACCCTGTGTAATTTCATTCTTTTTAAAAACTGTTTTTGGTATTTTCTTAGTTTCAAACATATCCATTACTGAAAAAACAAGAACAATAGAAACAACAAAAAAAAGTAAGAAACTAAGAAAAAACTTTTTTGACATTTTCCATCTTTGAACTCATTGATAAAAGAAGCATATCTGCAATTACAATAGCTGCCATAGATTCAGCGACAACGCTTCCTCTAACGGCAATACAAGGGTCATGTCTACCTTTTAAAGCACAATTTTGTTCTTTATTTGAAGTATCAACTGTATCTTGATTTACGAAAATAGATGGTGTAGGTTTAAAATAAACTCTTAAGTCTATATCATCACCATTGCTAATTCCACCAAGTATTCCACCACTATGATTTGTTACAAAACCATCAGATTTTATATGATCGTTGTTTTGTGAACCTCTTAAACTAACGCAATTAAAACCCTCTCCTATTTCTATCGCTTTTACCCCATTTATTCCCATCATTCCATCAGCTAAGAGAGCATCTAGCTTATAATATAAGGGTTCACCTAAGCCTTTTGGTGCATTTATCACTTTTATATGAGCAACTCCACCAACAGAATCATGGGAGTTCTTTGCAGCCATAATTGCATCTTTCCAATCTTGTTCTTTGTTCTTATCAAGTGCATATATCATACTTTTTTGAACATTGTCAAAATCAAGATTTTGGGCTTTTATACCAGCAATCTCACAAACTCCACTCTTTACATGTATATCAAGTTGTTTTAACATAAGCTTTGCAATCGCGCCAGCTGCCACGCGAGCTGCGGTCTCTCTTGCACTACTTCTGCCTCCACCACGATAGTCTCTCAAACCATACTTATGAAAATAAGTAAAATCAGCATGTCCTGGACGAAAAATATCTTTTACATTTTCATAATCTCTGCTCTTTTGATTCTCATTAAAGATAATTATTGCAATTGGCGTTCCTGTACTAAACCCTTCAAAAACTCCACTTAGTATTTCTGCTTTGTCACCTTCATTTCTTGAAGTTGCAAATTTGTTTTGCCCTGGTTTTCTTCTATCTAGTTCACTTTGAATAAACTCAATATCAATCACAAGACCAGCAGGAACTCCGTCTACTATGCACCCTAACGCTTTTCCATGTGATTCGCCAAAAGTATTAAAAGTAAACTTTTTTCCAAAACTATTTGACATTATTTTGCCTTACTTAAAATCTCTAATGCTATCTCAGCAGCATTTTGTTGAGCCTCTTTTTTACTTTTCCCAAGTGCCTTAGAAATCTGCTTTCCATGAATATTAACCGATATTTCAAACTCTTTTTGATGATCTGGCCCAAATGAACGTTCCATAATATATTCAGGAGTTATTCCTTGATTTGCTTGAGTATACTCTTGTAGTGTAGTTTTATAGTCTCTAAAAATAGATTCTAAGTCAATTTTAGGATAAGCAAACTCCAAAATAGGTACAACAATAGAACGAACTTTTTCCAAACCTGCTTCAAGATATAATGCCCCAATTACTGCTTCAAAAGCATTTGAGAGTAATGAAGGTTTTTCTCTGCCATTATTGTTTTCTTCTGCGGTAGAAAGATATATACACTCACCTAACTTTAATATGCGTGCTAATTTTTCAAAACCTTTTTCATTTACTAAAGATGCTCTTAGTTTTGAAAGATCTCCTTCAGGAACATCTGTAAACTTAAAAAAGAGATACTCTCCTACTACCAAGTCTAAAACAGCATCGCCTAAAAACTCCAATCTTTCGTTATTATAAGATTTTTTATAGCTCTTATGTGTAAGTGCCTCGATTATCAGATTTTGATTTTCAAACTGATAATCCAGACGCTTTTGTAGGTTATTTAACTCTTTTGACATTTGTATCCTTTATTGAAATGAGACGCTATCTTCATAGCTCCCTTTTGTTATAATTGGTTCTATACTCGCAGATGCTATTGCTTGACAATTTGGACACCTATGAGAGTGTATAGGAAAACTATTTTTGCACTCACTGCATATATATTCAAAATTAAGTGATGCTTTTTTATATCCTACAGATTGCAAATTTGATAAAACTTCTAACTCAAAATATGTATATTTTTTGCATTGCGCTTGTATTAAACCTCTTGCGCTGCATATTTCTTGGACTAATGGAGCTTTACATGTAGAGATATCAAACCAATTTGTATCAGCCATCCACAACATATCTAAAAGCTTTTTATGGTCAAAAGTTTCAAAAAGTTCTAAATCTACTTTTTCTCCTGTTATCTGCCACAACTCAAAAATCTTCCTCTGTAAAAATGGTGCATTTTTAAGCATACTAGTCAACTTATCTATTTTTTCTTTATTATTTAGTTTATAATCATATTTAATTGATAGTGCCATGAGATAATCTTTTTGTTTAGTTACTTTAGCACCAAGTTCTTCAAGGGAATCAAGTACTTCTATAGCTCTATCATACTCTTTTAGTTTTTCGTAACTAACACTTAAATGTTTTAAAGACTCTTCATTTCTTGGATGTAATTTTAGTGAGTCTAAAAAAACTTCACAACTTCTTCTTAAAAATCCTGCATTAAAATAAGTTTTACCAAGTTCACTTAAAATATACTCTTTTTCTTCTCTTTTTCTTGTTCTATCAAGTGCTAAAAGATAAAGACCAATAGCCTTTTCAAAATCTCCACTTTTACCATATCCATGAGCTAAAAGTACCAATGATTCAAGAGGAATTGTTTTGTCTTTTAAAAGTAATTTAAACTCACCTTCATCACTAACTATTTCAAATCTTTTTATAAAATCTTTTATCCCTGCTTTTTCCTCTTTATTCTTATAAGCGCCCCACCAGTAGTTAACAAAGGAGATTACAAAAATAGCAGAAAAAAGAATAATAAGTCCAACCATGGGATCTCGATATTCTAAAAACATACCACCCATAAATACCTCCTTAACATAAAGGAGATATTATAGCGAATTTAGTATAATAGCTTTATGATAGATAACAATTCCATAGAAAACCTTAAAACCAGACTTGATATTATTGATGTAGTTGGGCACTACATAGAACTAAAAAAAAATGGTGCCAACTGGAAATGTGTTTGCCCTTTTCATGATGATAGCAACCCTAGCTTAGTCGTAAGCCCCTCAAAACAAATATACCACTGTTTTAGTTGTGGTGCTGGTGGAGATAGCATTAAATTTGTGATGGAATACGAGAAACTCTCCTACCCTGAAACCATAGAAAAACTAGCTTCCATGTACAATTTTTCACTAGATTATACGGCTAGTGACGGTAAAATAAAAGAAGATAGAAAACTACTTGAAAACATAAATATGTTCTTTAAAAAAAATCTTGCTCACAAGAATGAAGCTTTAAAATACATTAAAAGTAGAGGAATTGGTGAAGCTAGCGTTGAAAAATTTGAAATTGGTTATGCTCCTAGTTCTCCTGAAAATCTCAATTTTTTAAGCTCAAGTGGATACACAATTTCAGAAGCAGTAGAAACTGGAGTTGCCGGAGTTGGTGATAACGGAAGAAACTATGCTAGATTTATAGAAAGAATCACTTTTCCAATTCGTTCAGCTAGTGGCAAGATAGTTGGTTTTGGAGGCAGAACCATAAGTGGACATCAAGCCAAATATGTCAACTCACCGCAAACAAAACTCTTTAATAAATCGTATCTTTTATATGGATACAACTTTGCAAAAGATAATGTTTTTCAAAATAGAGCAATCATTGTAACTGAGGGTTATCTTGATGTTATTATGCTTCATCAAGCTGGGTTTACCAATGCAGTCGCTACACTTGGAACAGCTCTAACAAAAGAGCATATACCCCTTATAAGCAGAGGAAATCCCAAAGTAATATTAGCCTATGATGGCGACAATGCAGGAGTTACAGCAGCACTCAAAGCTTCTATGATGTTAAGTACTGTTGGCATTGGTGGTGGAGTCATTCTTTTTACAGAAGGAATGGATCCTGCTGATATGGTTCAACGAGGTGAGAATGAAAGACTTAACAAACTTTTTAATAATCCCCAGCCTTTTATAGAATTTGCAATAGAAAAAATAGTCAAAAAATATGACTTACATAATCCATTAGAGAAACAAAAAGCTTTAGAAGAAGGTAGTGCATATTTAAAAACACTTCCTAGCTCTGTTGCTAGTAGTTACGCTGGAATACTTTCAGGAACACTAAACATAAACCAAAACTTAGTAAAAGTTCAAACTCATAAATCAAACAGACTGCAAGGACAAAAAAGAGTATTTGAAGATATACTTGAACTCACTATCATTAAAACTTTATTAACCAAGCCCAATTTTATAGATACACTTTTAGATACAATAGACCAAAGCATGTTTAAAACTCATAATATAGAACTTTTGGCACTTCTCAATAATGATAAAGAGAACCCTAGTCTAAGAAAAATTCTTCTCAATGATGATATAAAAGAATATAATGAAGACGAACTTAACGGTTCTATGATTAATTTTTTAATAGGCTTTTACAATGCCAAATTGACAAAAGTAAAAAGCTCAAGCATGGACTATAAACATAAGAGTTTTACAATACGTAAAATTCAAGAAAAAATATTTAAATTAAGACAAGGAAAATTAGTAAAGTATGAGCGAGAGTAGACAAAGACACGCAACAGAAATCAATGTATCGACTGCCACGATTTTATGTTTAAAATCACACGTGAATATCTTAAAAAGTTAAATGCTGATGAAAATAACTAGTGTGTTGTTATAATCCACACACTACTCTGTTTCTGCCAGTCTCTTTTGCATTGTAAAGAGCTAAATCTGCTCTATTTACCACCTCTTCAATACTATCACCTACATTTATCTGAGTTAGACCAAAACTAGCAGTTACTTTTTTTACTTTTGGAAAATCATGTTCATTAATAATTTTTTTCAATATTGTTGCAAATTTAGTAGCTCCAACGCTATCAGTCTCTGAAGCGATAATCATAAACTCTTCCCCACCCCAACGTCCTACAACATCGGTTATTCTTGCATTATTTTTTAATATACTTGCGAAATGTTTAAGCACCTCATCGCCAATAGAGTGACCATAAGTATCATTAACCTTTTTAAAATGGTCAATATCTATAAGAATAACACTAAACACATTATCATATCTTTCAAACATATCAAGGTCACTTTGGAGTACTTCATCTATTTTAATTCTATTGTTAAGTCCTGTGAGTTTATCTGTAATGGATAATCTTTTTAAAAGTGCATTTTTTTGCTCAACTTCAAAAAGAAGTTCATTCATATTTTCCTTATATTTTTTTTGAGAAACTTCTCTATAAATCCCAAAACCAACAACTAACAATATAACAAATAAAAGCTCTATTATAGAATTACAGTCACCCAATACTTCATCCTTTAGCTAGTAAAATATTTTAAATAGCCTTTAAAATAACATTAAGTGTATACTACCATAAAAGATTTAAGAAGCACTTTGAAGTTTTAAGTATCTTTTCTGATTACGTTTAGAGATGTTTAAAAAGAAAAAAGATTCTTATTTAAGATTTTAGACTTGCTAAACTTATTGGTTCAGAAAAATAATACCCTTGAAACTCATCAATTCCTAAATCATAAACTACATCAAAAATACTTTTATCCGCAACAAATTCTGCAATAGTTTTTATACCTAGATTTTTTGCTAGTTGGACTAAACCTTGGACAATTTTTCTCGATTTTTGGTTAGTCACAATATTTTTTATCAAAGAGCCATCAATCTTCACATAATGAGGGGAAATTCCCATTATATGAGAAAGGTTCGAGTATCCAGTTCCGAAATCATCTATGGCAATAAGTGCACCTAACTCTTGAAATTCTAAAAGTTGTTTTGTAAAAGAATCATAATCTTTTATTTCATGATTTTCTAGAATTTCTAGAGTAATCTTATGTGAGTTATTTTTACTTGAATTATAGAATTTACGTATATTTTCTTTCAACATTTTTATCAATTTTTTATTATAAATATCTCTGTAATCCAAGTTTATTGAAAATGATATGTTTTTATCTATTGCATTTAATATAGTTTTTTCCAGCATAGTATAAGATAAATCATCATATTGTTTAGTTTGTAAGGAAATTTCCAAAAATACAAATGGTGGAATTATCTTTTGCTTACCGTATTCATCATATTGTCTTAGTCTCATTAATGATTCATATTTTACAACTTTTTGATTCCTATCAACAATTGGTTGAAAGTATGGAATTATATTGTCATTTTTGAGTGCATTTTTTATCTCATTTTTCCAATATAAAGTGTTTTTTAGCTGCTTTCTTACATCATTTTTTTCTGTGTATATAACAAATCTTTTTTCATCTTTTTTAGCTTCATACAATGCAGAATTTGCTTTAGCTATAGCATTATTATTACAAAAAGCCATACCAATAGTAAGACTTATTTCTATACTTTCATATATGCTTTTTAAAAAAAGTTTATTTTTTGAAAAAAAGTCAAAAATAGAATATACAATTTTTTCATATGCCACTGTATCTATGTATTTTACTTTATTAAACAGTACAAATTCATCACTAGTTAATCTATAAACTTTAAATTCACTACCTCTTACTAAATCTTGTAAGCATTTTGAACATTGTATTAAAATATCATTACCTGTTTCAATACCATAAAGTTCATTGTAGGTTTTTAATGAGTCAATATCAAGCATAATAACAACAGGCATACAATTCTCTTTGCAAATTGATATTTCCTCAATCAAAGAGTATCTATTTTGCAAACCTGTTAAATCATCATAATAGAGTTTATCTTCAAGTTCCTTAGTCTTTTCACTCACCAATTTTTCTAATGTTTTCATGTAATATTTATTTTCTTGTTTCAATTTAGAAAGTTTACTAATTCTTTTCAATATTTGACCAAACAAATCCATATCTAAGGGTTTAAGAATATATCCATCAATACCAAATTTAATAGCTTCTATAAAATAATTTGTTTCATTATGTGCAGACATGATAACACAAGAGATAGATTGATTAATTTTTCTTATACTTTTTAGCATATCTATACCATTCATTTTTGGCATACTTATATCTGTAATAACAATGTCAAAGGTGCTATTTTTAAATTTAGTAAGACCATCTTCTCCATCAATGGCGATAGTAATATCGTCAAAAAAACCACTAAACAACTTATAAGTCTGTTCTCTTATGGATTTGTTATTTTCTACATATAAAAGTTTCATTTCTTTTGTATATATAATCAAATCTTTTATATCATTTAGCATATATTTTATCCTTAAATTCAATTCGAAATAGGGTTCCTTTTTTATCACTTTGGAAACAGAGCTTACCCTTACAATGCTCTTCAATTATGATTTTGGACATATAAAGCCCTAAACCTGTTCCATTTTTCTTCTTTTTAGTAGAAAAATATGGTTCATAAATTTTATCTTGTATATTTAGAGGTATTCCTCCTGCATTATCTTCTACAACTATAATTTTATTTTTGCCTTTAACTAAAGTCTTTATAAATATTTTTGGTTGTTTTATATTATTATATATTAATGCATCTTCCGCATTTTTTATTAGATTTAAAACTACTTGCTTTACTTCACTTACATATGTATTTATTGTTATATTACATGTAAAAGTTGTTTGCAACGTTATATTCTTATTTTCAAGTGATTTATTTGTTATGTTTAGAACATCTTTTACAATATCTTCTAAGGTGCTAGTTTGTATAAGTACATCTTCATGTAAAAAACCTCTAAAATCATCTATGGTTTTTGAAAGATGCTGAGAATAATTGTCTATAAGCGTAATCTCATTTTCAAAATATTTTGCATCAATATTATTTAATTTGATTTTCAACTTTAAGTTACTTGTTGTTGCACTAATAGCTGCTAATGGTTGCCTCCATTGATGAGCTATCATGCTTATCATCTCACCCATCTGTGCGAGTTTAGATTGATTTAATATCTGCTTGTCTCTTTTAATCTCTTCAAGTTTATATTTGCTTATTAACTTATTCAAAATTTTAGATATAAATATTATAAAAGGAACAGAAATTACCAAAGTAATCAAAAACCCTAAAATTAATATATATAGTATTTTACTTAAATCATGTTTTACTATTGAATCTTTTACTTCTAGTATCATTTTGATACTTTCTTGATTATCAAAGTTTATTTGATGTGTATATATGTTCTTGCCTATATATTCTGTATTTTTTAGTATATTTACATAATCATTTGGAAAACACTCTTTAAGGTTTTGTTTATTAGAAGAATATTTTGACCAACTAAAATCATTTTTACCATTTTTATACCATATAAATTCTCCATCTTTATCAACTAAATAAATATTGTATATTGTATTTTGATTTAATCTTTCCAAAATAGATTCTACTAAAAAGTTTCCTATAATAAGACCTCTTTTTACTCCATCAATATACATGGGGAAAACAAGTCTTATTGTTGATTTATATGGTATCTCTATCTTTTTATACTCAATATTTAAATCGATTTTAGAGTACCAATGTTGCCCTTGTTTTAAATCTTTTGTATTTGCAATGTAGTATCTATTACTCTTATTTTGTAAATCTGATATCTTTACTTTATGATTTTTATCTTTTCTTATTACGCTTATTTCTTTACCATTATTATCTACAAATCTTAGTATATATAAGTTTTTTATATCTTTTGTTCTAGTTAAGAATATCTTATTAAGATAGTTTATATCATTCTTTAAAATTGCATTTTTAACTATAAAACTATTGCTAATTGAACTTAGATAATCTTTATATCTATCAAATTCCGTAATTAAATAATCTTCTTTATTCAAAAATTCATTATTTGCTCTAAATATATATTTATTTGTTTGATCTATAGTGTTAATATAAAATACAAAAAAATTACTTACAATAAAAATTGCTAAACTAAAGACCAAAATATAAAATATAATTTGATCTTTAAATGTTAATCTATCCATTTATGGTCTGCTTTAAAATAAATTCTATACTAAAGACTGCTCCATCTTTATCGTTATTTACATACAACTTTCCACCACAATGCTCTTCAACTATAATCTTAGACATATAAAGTCCAAGACCTGTTCCATCTTTTTTGTCCTTTGTAGTAAAGTAAGGATCAAAAATTTTATCTTTTATACTTAAAGGGATTCCTCCCCCATTGTCTTTTATAGACAAAGATAAAGTATTATTAACGAATTTTGTTTCTATACTTATATATGGATTTTCTATATTTTTTTCTAAAAGAATATCTTCTGCATTTTTCATAAGATTTAAAACTACTTGTTTTATCTCATTTGTGTATATTTTAATGTTTTTATTACATGTAAAATTTTTGTGAATTTTAATGTTTTTATTTTCAATTGATATTTTAACTATATCTAAAGTGCTATTTACTACTTCTTTAAGAGTTGTTATATTTTTCTTTTTTTCTTTTTTAAAAAACCCTCTAAAATCTTCTATAGTTTTTGATAAGTGCTGAGTAAAACCATCTATCAGAACAAGCTCTTTTTCGAATGTTTTTGTATCTACATCATCTAACATAATTTTAAATTTAAGATTACTAGTTGTTGCACTTATTGCACTTAATGGCTGTCTCCATTGATGAGCTATCATGCTAAGCATTTCTCCCATCTGTGCTAAACGCGATTGTTGAAGAATCTGTTCATCTTTTCTTCTTAAAGCTATGATAGTAAGTTGTTGTTGTGTTACATCTTGCGTTGTTCCTTTAGTTATGGTTGGGTTTCCATATTTATCATAACTCGTTTCACCTCTTTCCTCAACATATTTAATACTACCATCATCTAAAACCACCCTATGCATTACATAGTATGGTAACTTACTTTGTATATGGCTATAATAAGCATTTTTTACTTTTTCAAAATCATCTGGATGTATTAAATTTTTAAAATTTGTTACTGATTTTATAGGATCATCTATTTTATTTCTATTAAATAAAGTATAATTAAAATCATCCCAAAATAAAATATCTTTTTTTACTTCTGCCCTCCATATACCAATTTTTGCAAGCCTTTGTGACGCTTTTAAATCTTGTAAGGCATCACTAACATTATTAATTAATTGCACATTTAATTTTTTTAACTTTTCTTCTTTTTCTAATATAATTCTATTTGAATACTCTAATTTTTCATTATATTCACTTAGTTTTTTACTTCTGTATAACAAGATAAGTACTAATAATAATGAAAAACTAAGCAGTTTAA
Organism: Sulfurospirillum sp.; assembly: GCA_016744795.1. Lineage (GTDB taxonomy): Bacteria > Campylobacterota > Campylobacteria > Campylobacterales > Sulfurospirillaceae > Sulfurospirillum_A. The sequence continues at coordinate 27,556 of JADGDR010000009.1, read as the reverse complement.
TTAGTAAAACATAATCAGTCTTTTGTTCAACAACCTCATTTATCCACTTTGAATCTATATTTTCTTTTTCTTCATATGTTATAGTATTTAAGGCCTTATTTATTATAGAGAGCAAAACTTTATCTTGTTTATGTATAAGAAAGACATGCTCAAAATTAAATTTTGTAGTTCCAGAAACTTTTAAATTTGCTAAACGCAATTTAGTTATATAAGATAAAGCTGTCGCTATATGACCTACAAAAGCATCTGCATTGCCACTTTCTGCAAGTAGCAATGCTTGCTTTATACTATTGGTTTTGATTATACTAATATTTGGAAATTTTTCTTTTATATAGTTGTAACTAGTGTAACACATTGGTAAAGCAACTTTTTTATCATTTAAATTATCCAAAGAACCAACATATTTGTATTTTTGATTTGTTACTATAACCATAGGATATGTTTTATATACATTACTTACTAAACCTAAACTCTTATCTTTTAATAAATATTTAGTGCTAGGGACAATATCTATTGCAAATTTTTTGAATTTTTCAAAAATACTTTGACGAGAATCAGATGGGATATACTCAAAATTTAATCCAGTTTTTTGCGAGATTAGATCAAGATAATCTTTTATTATCCCTTTAATCTTATTATTTTGAATTATTGAAAAAGGTTCCCAGTTTATCTGAGAAAACTTAAGCACAGGATTATTTTTTATCCACTTTTTTTCTTCTATTGTTAAGTTTAATCTATTTGCATTTTCATCAAAAATGAGTTTATCAAAATTAATTTTATTTTTAACGGCTCCTAGGGTATAGTATGCATCGTATATTTTTTTTATTTTTTCTTTATCTATATTTCCAATCTTATTTGTCTTATGGTAAGCTAGTTTTTTTAACAGATTTGCTTCATAAATTAATGATTCTTTTGACTTATATTGATTATTGTATTTTTTCAGTATAACTTCAACACTCTCATCGATATGACTAAAAGCATACTCCCACCCTTTTAAAGAAGCATTTTTAAAGCTTATGACTCTATCTCTATGATTTGTAATTTCATGCTCGCTTGTAAACAAAATATCACTATAAAAATCAAATCCATAATCTTTAGGATTAAAAACATGAGAAGGAACAAAGTCAGCTTGCGTTCGTTTTGGAATATACTTTTTTATAGATAAAAATTCAGATGATGATTGAAATGCAGAAAAAATCAATTGTATATCTGCTCCATTTGCTCTATTTATAATTAAAGATGAACGACCTATGCCATAATTAGCATATTTACTCATAACTTCATTTAAAACATTTATATTGTTGTTATACTCTTTTATATTTACACTTAAACCAGCTTCTTTATAGAAACCTTTCTCTTTTGCCATAAAATAACCAGCAAACTCAAATTGATTTAGCCAATGTAGTTGTAAAGTAACTTTTTTTAATTGTTCTGAAAAGAGCATAGAGATGTAAAAGCAAAGAAAAAAAATAATTTTTAAAATATGATTCATCGCAAAATCCTCAATTAAAGCATTTGAAATATTTTATCAAAACAATGTAGCTAAATTGTCTCAGGTTTTTTAAGTTTATATCCGTTACCATAATTTGATTCTATAAGAGTGTTACCTAACTTTGCTTTTAGTCTTGAAATAAGATTTCTAATTCTTTTGTTATCCATTACAACATCATCAAATATATACTCTTCTATATCTTCATTACTCATGATTCTCTCTTTTGAAGATGACAATATTTCAAATAGTTTTATCTCATTTTTTGTAAGTTTTATATTTTTTTCGTCTTTTATAAGTTCACTTTTTTCTTTATCCCAGAAAAAATTACCATATAATTCTATCTTGTTTTTAAATTTTATTTCTATATCAAACTTCATAACTATTTTTGTGATTACATTTATAATCTGCTTAAAATCATAAGGTTTCAATATATATCCATCAATTCCAGCACTAATAGTTTCTAAAAAATATTCTGATTTATCATATGCAGAAAATATTACAATAGGAATATCCTCATTAATATCTCTTATTTTTTTTATCATAGAGATGCCACTCATCACTGGCATCTCTATATCTGTAAATATTATATGAAAGGAATTATCTTTATATAACTCTAAGCCTTCTTGCCCATTATTCGCTACAGCGATATTTGTAAAAAAATTTTCTAACATTTTTATAGTTTGACTCTGCGCTTCAATATTATCTTCAACATATAAAACTTGCATATTCTTGCTAATGGTTGTAACAAGCTTTAAACTAAAATCCATAAAATACCTTAATATTTTTTTTTAAAGAGTATATCAGAAAAAATCTAAATTGAGATTATTCAGAGACAATCTTAAGTTACAATTTTCAATAAAAATTTGGAGTGGTTATGAATACAAATCAAGCAAACAATAAATACTTTGAAATTTTACTTGATAACTCTATTGTTTCTAAATCTGACTTAGATGGAAATATAACTTATGTTAATGATAGCTTTATTAAAGTCACAGGATTTTCAAGAGAAGAATCTATAGGGAAAAATCACAATATTCTTCGTCATCCTAGTACTACTGATGCTGTTTTTAAAGATATGTGGAAAACTATTAAAGATGGTCAAGTTTTTAGAGAAAGAATTTTAAGCCAAAAAAAAGATGGTAGTGACTTTTGGGCTGAAACTATCATAATCCCTCTTTTAGATGAAAAAAACCAAACTACAATAGAATATATAGCAATTAGAAGAGATATTACAGATTTCTTGGAAATAAAAAAACAGATAGCAAAACAGAAAAAAAAAGAGGCTGAACAAAAGAAGATAAATGAAGCAAAAGACGCATTTTTACTCCTTTTTACACATGAGCTTAAAACACCACTAAATGCAATCATAAATTTTAGTAAATATATACTAAAAAATGGATGTGAAAACATACCAAAACCAAAAAAAATTAAGCTTTTAGAACAAATTGAATTTAGTGCGCTTAAAATGCTTGAAGATGTTACTCAATTACTTGAATTAAGTAAATTAAAATCAAATAGGCTCTCTTACAATATGTCTATATTTAATTTATGTAACACAATAAATGATGTAGTTGAAGAGCACACTTCTTTAGCAATAGAGTATGATTCTACTGTCTATTATTGCTCTTGTAAAAATGGATGTTATATAAAAAGTGATATCTATAGATTTAAGCAAATTCTATCAAACATTCTCTCAAATGCTATTAAGTACTCATCTTCAAAAGTACAAGTACATGTAAAGTGTCATTTAGATGAATGTAGCATTATAATAGCTGATGATGGAGATGGCATAAAAAATAAAGAGAAGATTTTTGAACTGTTTGAACAAACTGAAGATACATTAAAAGATAAAAAAGGAACAGGAATTGGATTAAATTTTGTAAAGTATCTATGTAAAGATTTAGATATAAAATACAACTTAGAAAACTCAAAAGAGCTTGGAGGAGTAGGCTTCAAGCTTACAGTAAAACTAATAAAAGGAAAATCATGACAAACATTCTTATAGTAGATGACAATGATAACAATAGACTAACACTTGATTTACTTTTAGAACATACCAAAGACGTTCTAGTTAGTGAAGCAACTAATGGTAAAGAAGCTGTTGCTATGTGTGAAAAGAAAGTATATGACCTAATATTTATGGATATAATGATGCCTATTATGGATGGTATTGAGGCAACTATACTCATAAAAGATATACAAAAATCTTCAATGATAATAGCACTTAGTGCTCTTGATGATACAGAATCAAAACAACATATGATTTTAGCTGGAGCTGAAGACTATCTTACAAAACCAATAGATTCTGAATTATTTACACAAAGAGTAAAAAATTATATCAATATTATAAATCTAAGAGGTAACGCTACTGTTAATAAAAATTCTAATAATCCTTTCACCAATAAAACCTATAAAAGAAGATTTACATCTTTTATAGACTCAGAAGAAGCAATAGTTGAATTCTGGGATTTTTGCTTAAATGCAAACCAGCTAAATTGCATAGATTTAAGTGATTATATTCGTATTGTATATGGCTTTAGCAGATGGCTTTTAAAACTTAAAGAAGAGTTTACTATAGATATAGAAGGAAATGATGTAAATATTTTTATTATGTTAAATGGAATAAATAAAATTAAAAAAAGAACCATTTTAAAACTGGTAAATAAACATATTCCTGATGCAATATTTATAGTGAAAAATAACACGCTATCTTTTAAGTTAATAAAAATCGAAAAATCGAAAAAAGAGATAACCATACTTGGTGATGAGACTAAAAACATACTTTCAAAAACTCATATAGACAATCAAACAGCCCAAGAGTATGTAGAACAAACTGCTATCTCTATAATACCTAAAATAGACTCTTTAGAAAAAACTGAGCACACATTAGATGACTTAATCATATCATTTGAGCGAAACCCATCTAAAGATACGAGAGATTTAATTTGTAACGAGTTTGATAAATACTACAGCGTAGTAGAGCTATTAAGTGAATTTGAACACTTAATATATGCTATAAAAACTCTAATTGAATTTTTAAGATCTTTGGGAGAAGACCAGTTTAAAAGTGACAAACTAAAAGACTTTGTCTCTCAACTTCTTAACCTACTCAATGACCTCTCTAACTGGAGAGAGATAATTTTTATAAAACAAGAGGCGATAGACATACACTATCTTGATTCATCACTTTTAAGTTCATGCCTTCAACTTGAAACAATATTTGAAGATAACAAAGAAGTAGATGAAGGCGATGATTTAGAATTTTTTTAGGAGATACATATGAAACGAGTGATTTTAGTAGACGATAGTAGAACAATCTTAGCAACCGCACAAATGGCTTTGGAAGATTTAATAGCAAATGATACGATAAGCTTTACAACTTATCTAAATCCAACAGAGCTTTTAGATGCTTTAGAGAGTGGAAATGAGGACTACGATATGCTAATAAGCGATATTAATATGCCCCAATTAAATGGTCTTGATTTAGCAGAAAAATTAAAAACAAATGCAAGCTTTAAAAACAAGCCCATTTTGATTTTGACTACTGAAAGTTCAGCCCAAATGAAAGCAAGAGGTAAGGCAATAGGTGTTACAGGATGGTTAGTAAAACCATTTAGCAACGAGAAATTAAAAAAAGCTATAGCTATGGTTTTAGGACTATAAATATACTTTAATTAAAAAGGAGAAAAGAACATGAACATGACATTGGGCAAAAAAGTAGTAAGTGGATTTGGAGCTATTTTATTAATTACAGTAATACTTGGTGTAATGGCTATTTATAATATGAAAATAGCAGAGAGAAATGCTATGGATTTAAATGATAAATATGTTCCGGAAATAAGTATTGCTGGTGCAATTCAAAACAACTTTGCAAAAGCAAGAATTTCAGCTACAAAATTTATATACACCCAAAACGATATTCACTTTAAAAATGCAAAAAAATATTTCAAAGAGACTGACAAATATATAAAAGAAGCAAAACAACTAGTAGCTAAAAATCCTTCTCTAATTGCTCTTAACAAACTTATTGTTATAGTTGAAGACTCATTTGGTGAATACAAAGTAAAAGCTGATGAATTAAATAAGGAATTTCAATTAAGAGCTGCAATAAGAAAAAAGCTAGCTAAGAGTACATCCATTTTTATGAATGCAACAAAAAAACTTTTAAAAGGACAAAAAGAGAAATTAACTAATGATTTAAATAACAAATTACCTCTAAATAAAATAAAAGTAAGATTAACAAAAATCCATACAATTCAACAAATAATTCAATTAGGATACGATGCAAGAATAGCAAACTTCAAATCGGTAGCTCTTCGTGATTCTTCAATTCTACACAAGGGAGTTACCACTTTAAATGAATTAGACGATATTTATATAGAGTTAATAAAAGTTACGACACAACAAGTAGATATAGATTTAATCAATGCTGTAAGTAAAGCAGGTAATGATTACAAAGAAGAACTTCTAAAATTGGAAACTACTTCAAAAAAATCTGTAAATATTTTATCTGATTTTACCGATAGAGGGACTACTGCCTTAAATGCCATTGAAAAAGTATATGTTACAGGGTTAAACCAAACAACAAAACTTGCTATACAATCAGATATAACAATGGAAAACTCTATTAAGAATATGATTATTGGTGTTATTACTGCACTAATCATAGGAGCTTTACTTTCATATTTTATTACTAAAAATATAACGTCTACTATTATTCAATCCGTCCGCTCAATCATAGAAGCAAATGCCCAAGTAGTAAATGCTTCAAACGAAATAGCAGACTCTGCAACTTCTTTGGCTGAAGGAGCGAGTAACCAAGCAAGTAGCGTAGAAGAGGTAAGTGCCACAATAGAAGAGTCAACCTCAATTAATACACAAAATGCAGAGAACTCAAAAGAAGCAGATATCTTGGCCCGTGAAACAAAAGATGCCGCTGAACAAGGATATAAAAAAGGCACAGAGTTATCAAGTGCAATGAAAGATATAAACCATTCAAGTGAAAAAATTTCAAAAATTATTAAAACAATAGATGAAATAGCATCACAAACAAAACTTTTAGCACTAAATGCAGCCGTTGAAGCTGCTCGTGCAGGAGAACATGGACTTGGATTTGCCGTGGTTGCTGATGAAGTAAAAGCACTAGCTCAACGCTCAACTGACGCAGCTAAAGAGACAGCTAATATAATCGAAGAATCAATAAAACAAGCACAAAAAGGGTCCGAAATATCTAAACAAACGAGTGAAGCATTTAGTAATATCTTAGAAAAAATCAAAAATACTTCTACTCTAATAGGTGAAATATCTATCTCATCAAAAGAGCAAAGTGAAGGCATGAGTCAAATTGCAAGTGCTATGAATGAGATAGACCAGATAACTCAACAAAATGCAGCAACTAGTGAAGAAGCAGCAGCAGCAAGTGAACAGCTCAATGCACAAGCAGTTAGCATGAAAGATACTGTTCAAACTATTGCTAATATGGTTGGATATGTTGATGAAGGAGTCTTTATAACACAAAGTAAATCAAAAGTAAGTACAACTAAACCTAAAAAAAGAAAACTTAACAAATCATCTAAAGAAGAAAATCCAAATGATGTATTTCCGTTGGATGAAGATGATTTAAAGGAGTTCTAAAATGAGCATAGAAAAAACAGAACTTAACAACGATATAAGTAGGTTCTTAACATTTTATATAAATAATGAATGTTATGGATTAAATATTTCAAATGTAAAAGAGATAATAGCCTCTATGAACATAACCCATGTACCTAAAACACCAAAGTATATAAAAGGTGTAATCAACTTAAGAGGTACGGTTATACCTATAGTAGATGTTAGATTAAAATTTGCTATGAAAGAGAGAGCTTATGATATAAATACTGCAATTATCATAAATGAAATAGACAATGTATCTATAGGTTTTATAGTTGATAGAGTAGAAGATGTTCTTTCTATAAAACACTTAGCACTTACACAACCTCCAAAATTTGGTGAGAGTGTTGATACTTCTTTTATTGAAAATGTTGCACAAGTAGATAAAGATGTCATTATGATTTTAAATCTTAAAAAGATTTTTGAACAAGATGAACTTATTGACATAACACAGATAAAAAAGAGTCAAGATGACAATTGATGGAGATATCTTAGAAATTGAACTTAATATGGAATTAGATGATGTATGTGAACTTAAAGAGTTTGTTTCCACAAGATTAAAATATATAGAAGAAATTAGTTTTATAGGAGGAGTTGAAGAGTTTGCCTCATCAGCCCTCTTTTCCTTACTCTTCGCTATAAAAAAAGAAAAACCACAGATAAAAATTCCTCTTATAGATGAGGGAGAAACTAAGTTTAAAAACTATGGAAAAATAGTATGGATATAAATAAACTAAAAGAAATTTTCATTGAAGAAGCTAATGAAGTTATAGAAAAACTTAATATTGATATCATCAACTTTGAAGAAGATCCAACAGACAAAGAGTTGCTAAATGAGCTTTTTAGAGGAGTTCACACACTAAAAGGAAGCGCTAACTCTTTTGGATTTTCTAGGCTTGGTGAGTTTGTTCACCATTTTGAGGATGCACTTGATTATTATCGAAGCTGTGATGATAAGATAACTTCACATATCATTGATTTGTTTTTAGAAGCTGTTGATATCATAAAAGAAGTATTAGATATTGAAATAGAGGGATCAGAAGAGTTACCCACTGAGTACAACAAATGTTTAACAAAAATAAAAGAGTTATTAGGAAGTGAAATAGTTAAAGCACAATCTGTTTCTAAAGAATCTACTAAAGATTGTGCAGATATAGATACACTCAAAAGTGAACTTATAGAAAAAGAATCTCTCTATAAAATAACTCTTAAACTTGATGATGACATTTACTTTCGAGGATTTGATCACTCAAAATTATTTAAACTTCTAGCTAAAGAAGGTCATATACTAGAATCATACTGGGATATGTCACAAGTTCCTGCTATAGAAGACTTAAATCCTGAAACATCTTATATAAAAAGTGTATTTATCTACTTTGCCTCAAAAGAAGAAGAGGACTCTATAAAAGATATTTTTGAGTATCTTGATGACAATGAATATGACTTTGAAAAACTATATACTTCGCAAAGAGAAGCTCCAAAAACTATAGAAAAAGAGGATATTAAATTTGGACGTAGAGCAGAAGACAAAACAATAACTCCTGAAAAAAGAAGGAGAAGAAAAAGTGATATACACTCTTATGTTAAGATTGATACAAACAAACTTGATGAACTTTTTGACTCTATAGGCGAACTTGTAATCGCACAAAACTTTCTCTCTGAAAACAGGGAAATTCAAACAATCAAAAATGAAAATATTACAAAAACTATAAATATTCTTTCTAAAACTACGCGTCTAATTCAAAGTAGGGTTATGTCTCTTAGAATGGTTCCTATTAATGATACTTTTGAAAAAATGAAAAGAGTAGTAAGAGATGCCTCAAAAAAGGTCTCTAAGGAGATAAGTTTAGTAGTTGAAGGAGCGGAAACTGAAATAGATAAAACCATGATAGATTCACTTTCAGACCCACTAATACACATGATAAGAAATGCTATAGATCATGGCATAGAAGATACTGGCGAAGAGAGAGAAAACTTGAGAAAAAGCTCTGTTGGAACAGTAACACTTCGCGCATATCACAGAGGTGGAAAAATAGCAATAGAAATAAGTGATGATGGAAGAGGAATAAATAGAGATAAAGTACTTCAAAAAGCAAAACAAAAAGGTATAGTCAAAGAAGATGAGGAACTTAGCGATTCACAAGTTTTTGGGCTTATTATGCAAGCTGGATTTTCAACAGCAGATGTCATAAGTGATATTTCTGGACGTGGTGTTGGATTAGATGTTGTTAGAAGTTCCATAGAAAAACTCAAAGGAAAAGTGGAAATAAGCTCAAAAGTTGGATATGGCTCAACCTTTACCATACTACTACCACTAACTCTTGCAATCATAGATGGTATGTTAGTTCAAAGTGAACATGATACTTATATAATACCAACACTTAGCGTTATAGAGTCTTTTATACCTGAGAAAAAGATAGTTCATAGTTTTAAAGACCAAGGTGAATTCGTAGATCTTAGAGGAGAGATGATACCAATAATCAGATTAAATGAACTACTAGAAACTGGGAAAAATAGACCAAATATATGGGAATCCACTTTAGTTTGCATTGAAAATGAAAAAGGTAAATTTGCTATTTTGATTGATGATTTAATTGGTCGCCAACAAGTCGTTATAAAACCTCTTGGTTATGTTCTTTCAAACATAAAAGAGTTTTCAGGCAGTGCAGTAATGGGGAATGGAGAAATTGCTCTAATCTTAAATGTAGAAGAACTTTGGAGAGGATAAAATGGAAATAAACCAAAGAGAATTTAAACTATTCCAAAAACTCATACATGATGAATTTGGTATATCTCTAAGTGATAAAAAACGTGCACTTGTTCAAGCAAGACTTAGAAAATGGGTAAAAAATTTAAAACTTAAAAACTACACAGAGTTATATGAATACTTTTTAAATGATAAAAGTGAACTATTTTTACTTGCAGATGCTATAACTACCAATGTTACTTCATTCTTTAGAGAAACCTCACAATGGGAATATCTTAAATCATACCTATTTACATGTAAAGAAAAAAAACTTCGTATTTGGTCAAGTGCCTGCTCTAGTGGACAAGAACCTTATACTATAGCTATATTTTTAAAAGAGAATCTAAAAGATTTTAACTCTTGGGACATAAAAATCTTAGCAACTGATCTCTCAGAAGAAATACTTAAAAAAGCTATTAAAGGGAAGTATACTAAAAAAGAGTTAGAAGGTTTAACTAAAAGTCACTTAATAAAATACTTCACCAAAACTAATGACTTTTTTAGAATAAAAAAAGAGATAAAAGATATGATTATTTTCAAATCTTTTAACTTGGTAACTGGAAATTACAGCATATTTAAAAATAGATTCAATCTAATATTTTGTAGAAATGTTATGATTTATTTTGATAAAAAAACACAACTTGAAGTTGTAAGTAATCTAACAAAACTCCTACATAACAGCTCATTACTATTACTAGGACACTCAGAATCTATAACCAACAAAGTTAACTCTTTGAAGATTCTATCTTCTTCAATATACAAAAAGGAATAAAAATGGACATATCAAATGCAAAAGATGCAGAACTTTTAAAAGAGATAGAAAGAAGGTTTGATGAAAAAGCTTCTTCTATAGAAGAGATGGAATTTTTAACAAAAAAACTTCTTGATATGAATAAAAAAAGTAAAGATGCCCAAAAAGTGAAGAGTCAATTCCTTTCACTTGTAAAAAATGAGTTTAATAATCCAATGTCATCTTTACTAAATATATCAAATATGTTATCAAAAACAGATGACATGAAAAAAATTAATACACTAGGTTTTCTTTTAAAAAAAGAGTTATTGACCATAGACTTTAGTCTAAAAAATATCTTTGCTGCTTCAGAAATAGAAGCAGGAGAAATAGGCAATGAATATAGCAAAATATCTATAAAAGAAATTTTTGAGGAAATTAAAACTTACTTTATAGGACTTATTGAAGAAAAAAATCTAACTATTTGCTTTGAAAATAGATGTGAAAAAAAAATTATAAGCGATTCTCAGAAAATGTACTTAATACTACTCAATCTAGTCTCAAATGCTTGTGAATACTCATATAAAAATGGAAAAATAAAAGTTATATTGGAATGTAAAGAGTCTAATTTTAAAATCATTGTTGAAGATAATGGTGAAGGAGTAAAAAAGGAACACTGCAAAGATATATACAATAGATTTGTTCACTTTGAAACAGGAAAAACAAGAGAAACTGCTGGTCTTGGACTAGGACTAAGTGTAGCAAAAGGTATGAGCGAAGCACTTGATGGTATCATAGATAATATACAAGATAAAGATATAACAAGATTTATAGTAACCTTTTCTTATATAAATGATGATAAACTAGATCTCTCTACTGCATTTGGTTCAAATGAGTTTATGTTTGATATTCAAAATGGTGACTCAAATGATCTGGTAGAGTTCTAATGTATAACAAAAAGTTCATCCATGTTGGTGAGATATTTGTAGGAGCTAAACCTACAGAAATAAGTACTGTTCTTGGTTCTTGTATCTCGGTTTGTATATTTGACAAAATAGAACAAGTAGGTGGTATGAACCACTATCTTGTGCCTTTATGGAATGAAAATGGACTACAAAGCCCAAAATATGGTAATATATCAATACCAAAACTTATAGACAATATGCTTAATATAGGGTGTAAAAAATATAATTTAGAAGCAAAAATATTTGGAGGAGCCAACGTTATAAACGTCAGCCAAGAAGATATGATGATAGGACGAAAAAATATCCTTATTGCAAAAGAGATTCTAAGAGAATATGGTATCAAAATTTTAGCCCAAGATATAGGTGGAACAAGAGGAAGAAAAATACTTATGAAAAGTGATACTGGAAAAATATTTTTAAAGTATATAGGCGCTTCATAGTGGGAATAAGAGTTTTAGTGGTAGACCATAGTGCAACCGCAAGAGCTATTTTAAGTGATATTTTAGAAAAATCACCTCTAATAGAAAGTGTAGATACTGCTCCAAATGCGTTTATTGCTAGAGATAAAATTGTAAAAAGAATACCTAATGTAATTTGTTTAGATGTTGAGCTAGCACGTATGGATGGAATCACTTTTTTAAAAAAAATAATGAAATATATTCCTATTCCTGTTATCATGATATTTTCTAAAACACAAAAAAAAGCACGAACTGTTCTTGATGCTCTTGATGCTGGAGCTATTGATTTTGTAATAAAACCTAATACAAATATGTATAAAAAAAAAGATGAAATAGCAAAAGAGTTAATTGACAAAGTTATCATAGCATCAAAATCAAAACCAATATCAACTCTGAACTCAAAAAAACATGCTACTCTAACCTATGATAATTCACAAACAAAAGTTCAAAAGCTAATTGCTATTGGCTCTTCTACCGGAGGAACTAAAGCAATAAAAGAGATATTAACAAGGCTTCCCATTAACACTCCTAGTATCATCATAGTTCAACACATGCCTGCATCTTTTACCAAACAGTTTGCAAATGGACTAAATAAATTATGTAAATTAGAGATAAAAGAAGCACAAAATGGTGACACTCTTAAAGAAGGAAAAGTCTTTATATCTCCAGGTGATAAACATATGGTTCTTAAACGTTCAGGGACTTCATACTACCTTGAACTTAAAGAAGGAAACAAAGTATCTGGACACAAACCTTCAGTAGATGTACTTTTTAACTCAGTGGCAAAAGTTGCTGGAAAAAACACTGTAGGTGTTATCCTCACTGGTATGGGAAGTGATGGGGCAAAAGGACTTCTTAAACTAAAACAAAGTGGTGCAATAACATTAGGAGAGAATGAAAAAAGTTGTGTAGTTTATGGCATGCCTAAAGTTGCTTTTCAAATAGGTGCTGTTTCTAAGGAAGTATCCATAGAAAATATACCTAAAGAGATACTCAAAGCCCTTAAAAATATTATAGAATAATAATTTTATCTTATATTAATATTTATTATGTAAAAATGACTATCTTTACATGTAAAGGATAGAAATGGGGAACAAGCTCTTACTAAACAAAAGCCCAGTCTGGATTCTATTTGGTATCATAACAGCTTTTGTAATATTCACTACATCCATACTTACATACCTATCTTGGCTAAATATAAAAAAAGAACATCTACTAGGATTAAAGCATATTAATCGAATTGTAATGCAATCTGAACTTTCAACTTTTCATCATCAAGAATCCCTACTTAAAATATTGGGGAAAAATTTACTCAATCAAAATGTAGAAAAAAATCCAGAAAATGGACGAGCTGTTATTGAAGAGATGATGAATATAAATAAAGGTATGTCTGGTTTTGGTCTTGCTAGAAATGATGGTCAGCTAATAATAGTTTCAAAAATACCTAAAGGGGAAAAGCTTCCAAACTTAACAGCGAACAAACAATCAAAAGATAGCTTCTTAAATGCTCTTAATTCTCAAAGTATGCAAATAGGTCAAACCTATTACATGAAAGAGCTAAAAAAGTGGGTAATACCTATCAGAGCTAGGATAGTAGATGATAATGGCAACATTCCTCTAGTGATGACGGCTGGACTCAAGATAGATGGTGGTGAAACCTCATGGAATGCATTTAATATAAATGAGGGCATTGTCGTACAGATTGTGAGAAAAGATGGATTTACACAGTTCCAAAATCCTATTCAAAAAAGCAAATATCAATCAATATATAGAACAAGACTAACTCAAAAATTTTTAGACCAAATATTTATGTTAAAAATACCAAATAAAACTTCTATTGCTCTAGACCCACTATATGATAATGAACAAAATAAAATGATGTCTATCATAGGTTATATTGATGATTATGGTCTATATACCATAGTTTCAACTCCTTACAGTATGATAAATAAACATATTAAATCACAAATATTAAAAAATATCTCAATCATATTAATTATAACTTTATTTTTATTTTTACTTTTTAAAACCATCAATAAAATACAAATAATTACACAAGAAAACTACAAGTATCTAGCAACACACGATATTTTAACAAAACTTCCAAACAGACTATTACTATCTAAAGAAATAGATAAAAGAATAGAAAGAAAAAAAAGTTTTTATTTAATATATATTGACTTAGATAATTTTAATCACGTAAACAATACTTATGGACATACTTTTGGAGATAATTTACTAAAAAAAGTTAGTATGAAACTTAAAAAATTATTAGAAAAAAAGTCATTTATGTCTAGACAAAGTGGAGATGAATTTATAATACTTTATGAAGGAGATTGTAAAGATAAAGTTATTTTATTTCTAAAGAAAATTTTTGATTCTTTTTCTTTGCCATTTATCATCAATAATACAGAAATATTTATTGGAACAAGTATGGGAATTTCAAAATACCCACAAGATGGTAATAACGCGGAAATTTTACTTAGTAAATCAGATACCGCTTTATATAAAGCAAAGATAGATAAAGGAACTTTTCTATTTTTTAAAGATAATATGAAAAAAAATTCAAAAAAAACATTGTTAATAGAGAGTGAACTTAGACAAGCTATACAAAGAGACGAAATATTTATAATGTATCAACCTAAGATAGATACTGTAACAAAAAAAATAGTAGGTGTTGAAGCGCTTATTAGATGGCATAATAGAAAACTTGGAATTGTACCTCCATTAGATTTTATATCTATCGCGGAAAAAAGTGGACTAATAAGAGAAATAAGTCTTTTTGTTTTAGAACAAGCAACAAAAGAGATAAAAAGAGTTTGGCATAAAACTGATACCAATTTTAAACTCTCAATTAATCTTTCTGCCCATCAACTCTCTAATGATACTAGCTTAGAAAAGTTTTTACAAATAATAGAACGAAATGATTTTCCTGCAAACAAACTAATTTTTGAGATAACAGAATCAGTTTTAATAGAAGATATAAATGGAACAATTGAGCTACTAGAAGAATTTAAAGTTAAAGGAATTGGACTATCTTTAGATGATTTTGGAACAGGGTTTTCTTCACTTAGTATCCTAAGTAAACTACCAATTAATGAACTAAAAATAGACAAATCTTTTATACAAGATATCACGACCAACCCAGAAAATCTTTCTCTTACAAAATCAATAATTGACATTGGCAAAAATATGAATATAAACACTGTGGCAGAAGGAGTAGAAAGCCCATTTGAACTCGAAATACTTCAAAAATTGGAATGCACTATAATCCAAGGGTACTATTACTCACGACCGCTAAGAAAACAGGACCTCATAGAATTTATAACAAAAGGTGATTATTTAAAAAAATAATCACCTATGGTAAGCTCTTCTTTACCTAAAATTTGATAAAATCTTATTTCACAAGTGGGGGGCATATGACCCTGGTGGGCATCACGGGCTTCAAACCCGATGTTTGGGCGGTTGACCGTCTGGAGGTAGGTTCGATTCCTACGCCCTCTCGCCATTTTCTCCCACTTTACTTCTTTGATATCTTTTACGACACGAAAAGTCATAATAATAACCCTTATGAGTAACGATACGTCCACAACCACAACGACAAATTTTAATAGACTGTTGATTCACACTTATTTTTTCATATCGAGCAGTCACATTAGTTAATGTAACCAAGTCACATTTATTATCAGGATCGGTCACATCTTTTACAGCATTAGCAATTACTCTACCCATTGAGAGGGGAACACCATTACCAACAAGTTTCTTTTTTCCTTTAACTGTAAAATCAGGAAGATTAAAACCATTTTTTAACCCTTGCAGTTTACAAAGCTCTTTAAATGAACGATTATCACTAGCTAAAGCACAATGATTAGAATTAGGGTTAATTTTGCCACGTTCCCATTGAATATATAAATTATCTTTGTGACCAAACTGTATATGTCTTAGTCTTGTTGTATTTTCATACCAACCTTGATTAATATCTATTCTTTGATGTGAGTAATTATCTATTTTTACATTTGGTACATTTCTTACATTCTCAAAAAGAAACCAAGTGGAATCACACTCTTTTACTATACGTACAAATTCATCTAACATTTGTAAACCATAATGATAATTATCTGTGACTGATCGGTCACGGTTTAAATCTGAAAACAGTTGACAAGGTGGACCACCTATAACACCATCAAATTTGTTTAGTATTCCTTTAAATTCTCTAATGTCTTGACCGTAGATAATATCACCTGCACTTACAACACAGAAACCTGCTTCACGAAATGCCTTATCAAACAAACCAACACCAGTAAATAAAGATAGAACTAATTGCATTTATTACCTCGATCGGTCACAGATTTAAAAACCTTATTAATTACCTCTTTTGATATCTCAGGCTTAACAGTTATATACTTTTGTGTAATTTCTATATTGGTATGACCAAGAGCATAAGAAACGTGTTCTATAGGTAAAGATAAGAAGTTTATAGAGTAAGTACCTAATAAGTGTCTTATATCGTGTAAGCGAATGTATGGTAAGTTATTTTGTTTTAGTAATCTACTCCAAGCACCTCTCAAACATTTATAACGTGTTTTTGTTTTTGGATTAGTAAAGACGTAACCAGTAGGATACTTAATATTTTGTTTTATACATTCTTGAAGATAGATTGTATGGAGTCTTTTATATAGCTCATCTGTCATCATATACCGCATATTCTTTTTTACTTTGTTTATCTTTGCTGGTATATGATAAATCTTTTGCTCAAAGTCGACCATTTCCCAAGTAATAGATAAAACCTCGTTACGTCTACGACCATGAAGCAAGAAAAAGAAAATATCATTATAAACGTCTTCATCATAATTTATTATTGAACGGATAAAATCTTTTTGAATTTCGAGAGAGAAGTTAAAGTATCTAGTGTTATCAAATTTTGGTAACTCTATATCTAAAGTAGGATTGTTTTTAATAAGTCCAAGTCTTTTAGCTAATCTAAAATGATTTTTTAGAACTGTAAGAATATTTTTAAATCTTTTTCTACAAGAGAATTAACCCACATTTGAACATCAAGATATTTTATCTTTTTTAGTTTTTTAAGTCCTAAAGTATCTTTTATATGTTTGTTGTAGTAGCCTACATTAGATTTAAATGTAATCTCACTATGTAAAACCTCTACACTTTTAAAGTATTGGACTGAAAGGTTATTTAGTATCATTAAATAACCTATTTTGAAAAGAATAAGCCCAATGAATAAGAAGTAAAACAATAATAAAAAGCCATATAGATATTTTTCTATTTTTTTTCATTATCTGTTCCTACTATTTACAATCGAAAGAATAACAATAAAAATACTAGAGAAAACAATAAAAGAACCCGTATAAAACATTAAATTTACTATAAAATCCATGATAATATAAATTTTAGAAATTTCTACAATACTCATTTTATACCCCTATCTTGTATCTATCAAATCTATGCAAAACTTTATAAAAAGCACTTGTATATAAATCAACTATAACGCTATTGTTTTGTTTGAATTGTGTATCTTTAACAGAATAAGAAAATAGAGCTTTTTTCAATGAGAGATCAAAATCTGAATTATCTATATCTTCATCAAAAACAGTAACTTGATTTAAAGATTGAATTTTACCTTTAATGAGTTTACGTTTAATAAGTTCATTTTGAATATTAGTAAATCTTTGCATATTGCCATTGATAACATCAAAGAGAGTGTACTCTATAAGTAACTCCATACTACCAAGATAAGGGATAGAATTTTTATATAAATTTCTTTCAATTCCATCTTCAACAATTTTTATAGATACAGGAGGATTATGTCTTTTTTTATGTCTAATTGAACCCTCTTGTACTTTTTTAGATATATAAACTTTACGTTCATCATCATTCATATCCACAAATGATTTAATTTTAATTTTTTTAGTAGCTAAATATAAAGTATGTTCTAAAGTATATATACTAAAACCAAGTTTAGAGAAAGACAAAGGAATAAAATCAATATTATCAATAGTAACAGAATTTTTTATAGTCACTTTTTTAGTTCCAAATTCTTCTCTAAGAACTCCATCAACAAATCTTTGATATAAACCTTTTTCATATCTAAGAACTTGATTTTTATCATTATCAATAAACTCAAATGTATCATCTGTTTGTGACCATTCACAAGTACTATTGATATTCAAATCTGATAAATAATTCCAATCTGATTCTAGAGGATAAATTTTGTTATAAACCCATTGAGGCACAAGTGTATGACTCATAGTGATTCTAATAATTTTATGTTTAATATACCAAGCTTGTAACTCATCTATTTCTTTCTGATTCTTTAAATCCATAAAAGACTTAGTACAATACTTCATAACATACCCTACAGCATTAGAAAGTGTCCATTGATATCCGTTAATTTCTCCATTTCTTATTTGTGTTGGTGATAATCTTGCTTTTGATTGTTGTAAATTTTGTTTAGCCCAAAAGCATTTTATAAAAACATCTTTTAGAGGTCCAATATAATGACTTGGTACATAAAGCAATACGTGTGCGTGAGGTACACCACTTTTATGCGGTTCAACTGCAAAAAGGTATCCAACTTTGTAACCATCTTTTTTCATTTGTCTAAAAGTACGACTATTTTGAAAAGAACGCCATTGAAAACGTAATAGCTGATATAAGTCCCTAGAATTAAAAATTTCTCTATTACTAGCCTTAGTTTGTAGATAACCATTTATATCGTTCTCAGGTAGTTTCTTTTGATGATAAAGACTAAAACGAGAGTACTTACCCATAATCAAATCATGATAAACACCATCAAGAGTAAGAGTGAGAAAAATTGGTTCTAAATCTTCTGATAACATAACTTGTTGCAACGTATTAACTTTATTAACTAATTGTGCATAATATCTACTTGAAATATTCGCACTCATAGAAATATCAAGATAAGACTTTAATTCACCATTAACAGTCATAAAACTATTTGAAGAAAGATAATTTCTTTGAGTATCAATCTTCAATTGAGAAGATTTTAAATCAGAAGAAGAAATTCTATATAAATCCATGGTTGTAGCACCTTTTAATTTTTGTATGTACACAAACTTTTGTTAAGTTGACAAGGCGGTCGCTTCGCTCCCTCATTTCTCCGAGCCGTAGGTTCTCGAAATAAGAAAACAAAGCAAACGCGACCTAATAACAAATATTGATGAATGTTTAAAAACAAAACCTCACTAAACCCCTAATAGTTACTGTTACCAGACAAGTGGACGACAAGCTCAGGGCGATGAATAATTATGAATACATAATAATTCACACCCTCCCACTCCTTTGCGAAGATATATACAATGTTGGTTGGCTACGAAAAAGCTACTTCATAAATCCTTTTTTTTCTTTTTTTATTGTTTTTGAAGAGAGTAAAGAAGAAATTTCACTATTAACTAAATATTCATATTTATAGACATTTTCAGAGATAAGTTGTGTATTTAAAAGTTCAAATAAAAAGAGTTCATTTAATGAATCAAAATTTTTCTGAGTGAGGATTCTATTATCAAAAATATATAAACCTCTTTTTATATCGTAAAGACAATATACGATTGTAAAATCAGCTATGATTGTATTTTTTTCTTTATGTTTTTTTAATAAGCCAAATCTATCACTATATGTAAAACTAGAATTGTTATCGTTTAAAATTGTAGTTTCTGAATCAGTTTTGTTTTTAGTTGTTTGAGCTTTTGCTGGTTCATCATCAACGTCTAAAAAAGAGGTAACATTACCAACAGCAAAATATACAGAAACAATAAAAAGCATTAGAGCAAAAAGAAAGAAAGATAATTTTTTAGCAAATGAAGACATACCCTGATTTATCTGCTTTTCACCACCATCACCACTATCATAACAATCAAAGACAGTATAAAGATTACCACTCTTACCTTTCCACTTACGAGTCTTTTTAAAGCGTTTCATACCCACTTTATCTTTACACTCTTTATCCATCTTTTTAAATAGAATCTCGTTAGTACTGGTTTTCTTTTGGTCATCAACAGATATATACCAAGCTTTAAACTCACCTTTATACATATCAGCTATTTTTTTATAACCTTGAGTAAGAAAATAAAAATCTACATGAAAGTGTCTATGCTCTGAAAAAAAATCAGACAGATAAATATCTTCAGGTTTAGTATTTGTAAAACGTCTTAAAGATTTATGACACTCATCGTAAAGAATTAAAATCTTTAATTTTTCATCATTAGAATTTTCAGCTTGAATAATTTCAATATCTTCTAATATTTCTTGAAATGCAAAAGCAGTATTTTCAAAATGCTTTATCATAATGTCAGCATTTTTTGCACTTGCTATATCTTCAATTGAATTATCTTTGTTAAAGCCTTTTATGTTAGTAAAAATTACATCATATTTATGTAGATAGTCTAAGCCAATTGCTACAGTTATAGCACTTTTACCGCAACCACCCTCTCCAATTACTCCAAATATCATAATAATTACTTAAAGAGTATTGTAAGAGCTACACGAGTTATAAGAGTGTAGAGCATTACAGACAAAAGAAGTGACAAAGAATCAAAAAAACCTATTTTAGACATAAAAGCTAAAAAGTTGTGACCCAAAGCACCAAACGAAGAAATAGCAGAGATAAACTGATTAAAAAGAATAGTTATTGATTTGCCATCATAAACAAGAAGATTTTTCATTGCATAATTTAAAGCCCAATTAAAAACAGCTAATATAAAAGTAATAAAAATACCTTTTCTAACAAACTCAACTGCGTGATAAGCACCTAAATAAATAAAGGCTTTTTTAAAAGCAAGTCCAGTACCAATAAAAAACTTTTTAAAAAAATCAGCAAACCAGAGAAGAATACCAGCAATCCAACCAAAAGAGCCACTTAACCAGGTGAAAACTCTAGCAATTAAACCACCTGTTATAAACAGACCACGAACTAAAGCAAATAAGCTAATTATTGCTTGTATCATCAAAACAACCTATTTATTACATAGTAAACACTATAAAGAAGTGTAGATAACAATAAAGCTAATCTTGCTAAACTAAAATCTAAAGAGTTTAAAAAATCAGCACTCATCAAATTACCCTCTAATTTTCGTGAAGTCATAGGAAGAGGAACAGAAATTGAATAATCAACAAAATCATAACTAGGAATATTAAAAGTACCAAATATGCCATAATCAATAGAGCCAACAAGAGAATCAAGACTACTAATAGCATCCTTTTCAAAATCACCATAAACAGATAAAGACGCTTTTGCTATGTCATCATAAGTAGGAATAGAAGAGTTTTCATCATCATCGAGGGTAGGAAGAGAACCATTTGCATCAACTAATAAATCAACAATACCAACAGTATCAACATCAACAACAGTATCACCCTCTCCAATTAACTTATCTAGTTTATCCTCTACACCTTTCATATCAGTAGATGAATCAGGAATATTAATATTATTTATAGCTTTTATGATATCACCTGCATTTTTACTCGCATTATCTATTTCACTTTTTTGATTTTTATTAGCATTATCTGTTATTTTTTTAAAACCCTCAGGATAAAAACCAGTAGAACCACCACCACTTCCACCACCATCACCACCTTTATTAAATTTTGCTAAATTTTGATTTATAGTATTTAAAATATTTGTTTGTTTTTTTAATTCAGGCAATAAATTTCCATTATCTGGACCATTTGGTTTATCTGGATTAGAATTAGAATTATTATTGTCAGGATTATCAGGATTAGAATTTGGATTAGCATTATCAGGGAAAAAAGGAGAATCAGGAGAAACACAATCACCATAAAAATTAAAAACAAGACCATCAGAACAAGGCTCAGGAGGAGGAGGAGGAGTTGAAGTAGGTTTACAAGTATCATACCAAGAACCACCATGCTCAATATGTACAAAATTTTCAGTTGAAGGAGGACAAACACAAGGCATATTAGAAGAAGTTATTTTAACACTGATAGGACAATAAGGATAACATTTACCATTAATTTTTGTTTCTTTATCTCCACAAGGACTATCAGGAACACAAATACCACTACTATTTCTAACTTCATCAGTTTTACATTTGGGAACACACTGACCATTAATTCTAATTTCATTATTTTTACATTTAGGTACACATATACCGCTACTATTTCTATTTTCATTACTTTCACATTTAGGAAGACATTGACCATTAAATAAATCATATTTAGAAGAATCACATTTTTTTCCATAAGTCCAAAGATTGGAACGTACAGGGTAAGAAGAATCAGAAGAAGAAATATCTTCAGAACACGCAACACTAGAATTAGGATAAGCAGTTGATGGAAAAATACTGTATTGATTTAAAGTAGTAGAAGAAGTTACAGTTCTAGAACTAAATAAAGTACGTACAAGATTATTATATGTTAAAGGACAAGTACCAGATTGCCATTTTGCAAATGCAAAAGAAGATAAAAGGATTAGGAGGATTAGTATTTTTTTCATTTGTAGTCCCTAACTGTAAGAGCTATAGTGAGTACTTTTTTTTCTTTTATAGTTTTTGCACTTTTAAAAGGAATTCCAAGAATTGGGATATCTCCTAAAAATGGAATTTTAGATTTAGCATGAGTATCTTTTTTATATAGAACACCACCAATTATGATGGTTTGATTTTTATTTATAGTAAGAGTTGTTTGATAACTTTGTTTTGAAGTAATTGGAAGTCCAGAAGTACCGCCAACTACATTTTCATTATTTAATTTTATTGTTAACTTACACTTTTTATCATCTATTATTTCAGCTTTTACAGAAATTTGTAAACCTATATCAAGAACATCATAATTAGTAGTTTCAGCAGAAAGGTCATCATTCTTAGTTTTTGAAGATATAACTCTTGTAGTTCCACCTGTTGTAATACTGGTTGTATAACCATTTGTTACAAGTATGCGAGGTTCGTTTATAACTTTTGAAATATCATTAGATTGTAAATATTCGAAAAAGTATGAAAGTGATAAAGTATTTGCTATGCTCGTACCATTCAAAAACATATTGAGAACTAATTGTAAAGAATCTTCAGCTGATGTAGTTACATATAAAGGTTTAGATTTTGCTTTTAAAGTAAGTTCATTTTTTAGTTTTAATAAATCGCTGTAACCACTTTCAAGTATAGTTACTCTTATATCTACAGTTTTATTTTTATAAGGGTCTATAGGAAGTGGAATATCATAAGACTTTACCATTTTTTTAATAACTTTAATTTGCTTAGGAACAGCATTACAATAAAGCATATCTTCACTAAGAGTACAACTATCTTTTAAATTTTCAACATGAACTTCAAAATTTTTAGTATTTCTGTTTTTAAATCTATAAGAAAAATACTGTAGATCAGTCGCAGGAGAAACTATATAAAAATCATCTTTTTTATTTAGTGCCAAACCATTAGCATTTATAAGAGATTTAAAATAAGAAAAGAGTTTTTTAGTAGAAATAACTTTACCAACTCTAAGATAAACAATTTTATTTTTAAGAGATTGTTGGAGAATAATATCTTTATTAGTCTCTAAAGATACAGTAATTGCTAAATCTTCTAAATTTATTTTTCCACCCTCAAAGTAAATATTTTTAGAAAATAGAAATAGAGGTAAAAGTAAAAGTATTAAATATCTCATTTGATACTCTTTGCATAATTCCAGATTATTTGAAGTGCAATTTTAGAGGGAATAGCAATTAGTGAAACACCAAAAATAGCAGAGAAGAAATAGTTAGTAGCTAATGAATCAGAAATATTAAAAACAGCAATAGGTTCTAAAGCACAAAATGCGAATGTATTTAGGAAAAGTAAAAGTAAAAGTATTTTTTTCATTTTGGTACAATCCAAAGAATAATAAAAGCATAAGCGATACCTATTAAAGAATCAAGAAGTGCTCTATCTTGTGAGATTAAACCAAGATTATCAGTTGTTGCAAAAGAATAAGTAAGGGATATTAGAAATAAAAATAAGATTTTCATTTATACTATCTCTTTTTTATAGCTTGAACTATAACAGCAAAACCAAGATACAAAATTGCGCAACTAAATAAACCAAGTATTGTATTAGTAACGATTACATAATCAATCATATTAAACCTTTAAGAAAAGGGGAATTATTCCCCTCAATAAGACTATCTTTTTTTGACAGCACTAAAAAGCCAAGCGATACCAGCACCTAAAATAACAAGACCAAAAACAGAAACATAAACAGTTGCAACACTTACAGTAACAGTGTCTATACCAGTAGTTGCCGCAGTTTCAACTGTTTTAAGAGTTGTTGCTAAATCAGCATGTGCAGGAGTACCACTGAACAAAGCACCTACAGAAGCACCAACAGCAATATAAGCTTTAGTTGAAGTTTGTAAAATAACTTCACCAACTTTTTTTACAGAATCAACAGCATTAGAAACTGCACCTTTTACAACATTAAAACCTTGTTTAAGAACATTCATCCTAAACCCCTTTTTATAGAAAGTAGGCGAAACTCGCCCCTAGTAAAGGCACTTGTATAAAATGCCTTTTAAGGAGGAACTTAGAGGGTCTTTAAGAAACTTTTTTAGTATCCACACTAGAAAGTTGCTTCAATAATTCACTTGCACTTTTACCGAGATTTACAGCGTAGAAGTCATTCTCTTTTTTAGGGAAAGCACCTTTGCATGTAAAGATTTGTTTTTTCTCTCTGTTTTGCTTTGCTAAAGCAGTGCCAAGAGCTAAGATTTCACTTTCTGAATCACCTTTGATATGGAAAACTAATAACTCTTCAGTTTGAACTAGTTCTTTATCTTTACTCTTAATATCTTCATTTTCAAAGATTGAAGAAGTATAAAGAGATAATCTATAAAAAGGTTTATCAAGAGGTTTTCCATCAAAATCTTTTTCCATAAAGGTATGTTCCATTCTGTAATCTTCTATCTGATAAGTTAGGTCAAAGCCATTTACAATAACGTTTGATTCTACTGGTGTAGCTCCTACAACAAATTTGTTTTGTTTATCTTTTAATAGTTCAGGAAGTAAGTTTAAAAATGTTTTTGCATTGTCTATTGCATATGCATAATATTTACGAGCTTTTTGATTGTCTTTTAAGTAAGGTTTTTGGAATACACCAACATGAAGAGGTAACATCATTTCATTTACTACTAAGTACTCTTTAAGAGCTTTAGTTAGTTTCATAGCTTCAAGTCTAGTTTCACAAGGGATTACAACGTCAATGCGTTGTGTATATGTAAATAACTCATAATCAGGGTGTTGATATGTGTTTTCCGTGGTTAGGACAACGTGGTCTTTATGAGGCCATTTTGTACCGACTGTAATCATGTGAACTTTTCTAAGAAGAACTTCAGCTTGATAAGCTTGTTTTAAGACTGTTTGCATTTGTAGCACCTTTTAATGTTTGTAGCTATCACTTACCTACATCAAGGGGAGGATTGCTACATAATCCCCTTGTGGAATATTTTTGGGCTACTCAAACCACAAACTATTTTTAACTTTTAGACAAATTAGCTATAATAAAGCTAAAAGCTAGTTTAGTTAGAAAAGAGTACAAATCTAATAACTAAACTATGTTTTAGTTTATTAATTGTAGCTAAACTATTGTTTAGTGTCAAGGATTTATAATGAATAATAAGGAATTAGCTAATTTTCTTGATATAAGTGAACAAGCTTTCTATAAATGGAGAAAAAATAGACCTAGTTTATATAAAATTGCTATTTTTTATAAAGATAGTGTAAACAATAGTTTAGCAAATAAAGATAATGAAACTAAACTATTGTTGAGTTATTTTGATAAGTTAAATATAAAAGAAAAAGAATTTTATTTACAAGATATGAAAACAAGAATATTAAAAAAAGAGTTAGACAACTAAAATAAAATTATAAGGACAATACAAATGTCAATAATGAAAATTATTAAAGAACTAACAAGAGATACTAGCAAAAGAATGAAAAATGAAGAAGTAGCAAAAGAGTTTAATATAAGTAAAAATGGAATAATTAATATTTTTATGAAATTAGAATTTATTGAAAGAAGAGAAAAAGGATTATTTGCAACAAGAAAAGGTGTATTAGCAGGAGCAACAGACAATAAATATATGGGAAAAAATTATATTCTTTGGAAAGAAAAAATATTAGAAAATGAAGAATTAAAAAATAACATTTTACCTGAAAAACAAATAAAACAAAAAACTACATATCAAGAAAAAGTTCAAAAAGGAAGAGATTATGAAGTATTTGTAGGAAAATATTTTGAGCAAAAAGAATATATAGTAAAATTTAATGGCATTGAAAATGGTGTAAAAGATAATAGCGTTGATGTAATAGCAATAAATAAAGAAGAAATTATTTTTATTCAATGCAAAAATTGGAAAGAAGAAGGAAGAAAAATAAAACATATAGATATTAAAGCTTTTTTAGGTGATATATATGTTTTGATAACTGAAAATAAAAATTATCAAGGTTACAAAGAAAAAAGATTATTTGTAGCTTCTAATGAGATATTTGACAACTCAGCAATAAAATATTGTGAAGAGCATAAAGAATTAGTAGATTATTTACATTTACCTATGGAATAAAAAATAAAAATTATTATATGATACAATCATATTAGCCATTATATAACCTTGGAACTGTCGGTTCTACCGCTCACTTATGTACTCATAAATCATAGTAAATAAAATATATTATTAAAGTGTACTAAGAAAGCTTATAGAAAGGAGTTTTAAACATAGTTAAAGACGTTAAACAGTTAAAGAGTAGCAATCTTCCTCGCAAATAGTACAGTTGATTTTAGGAGAGAGCAAAGCTCTTAATGAAGCACGAGATATAATTTTTAATAAATTAAAAAATCTCTTATACCTGCGGTGCAAAGAAGTTATTGAAAAGTGTAGTTTTCTACAATTAAAAATTAAAATCTAGGATAAATGGAAAATAAACTAATGGCAGAATATTTTGGGACCAGTGAAGCTACGCTATTTAGGTGGCAAAGACTAAAAAAAATAAGTGGTGCAGTATTTGTTCCCCCAACAGGAAAATATAATGCATATAGAGCTTTTAAACAATATTATTTTTTAAATAATTATGAAACTTTTAAATTTAAAAATGATGATGGTGAAACAGAATTAGGAAGTGAATTATTTAATAACAAAGAAATTTTAAAAAGTAATGTTAAATCTTTACAAATAAATTTAAATTACCTAACAAATAATTTAAATATCGATAAAGCACTAGAAAAATCTTTATTAGAAAGCATTGAAACAATTAAAAATATAATAAATGAAATATAAATAATTCAAATAAATGTAAAAAATTAATATTTATTTTTAATCGGGCAAGGTGTTTTTACATAGTACATGTATGTAAGTAAAAGAGGCTTAAGGAAGAAAAAAAAAGCGTGTACTACCCACATACTTCAAACCCGATGTTTGGGCGGTTGACCGTCTGAAGGTAGGTTCGATTCCTACGCCCTCTCGCCATTTTCTCCCACTTTACTTCTTTGATATCTTTTA
>JADGDR010000002.1:176647-334265 GCA_016744795.1 Sulfurospirillum sp. | reverse complement strand
AACAGGCGCAACTGCAAGAAGTGAAAGAACTGCTAAATACAATAGACTTTTAGAGATTGAACGTGAATTAAATGGTAGCGAGTATTTAGGTAAAGAACTCTTTAAATAAAATAGTGTAAAATAAAAAAGGTAGTTTTACTATCTTTTTTATTTTCATCTATTAAAGGTAATATATGAACAACAAGTTTAAAGATTTTACTATATTATATGTGGAAGATGATGCAGGTGTTAGAGATATAAACTTTAGCATGTTTAAAAGAATTTTTAAACATGCATATGAAGCAAGTAACGGTGAAATAGCATATCAACTTTACATTAAACATAAACCAGATATTATTGTTACTGATATAAAAATGCCTAAAATAAATGGCATTGAATTGGCAAAAAAAATAAGGGTCAAAGATAGTAAAACAAAGATCATCATAACGACTGCATTTAATGATGAAAAATATCTTCTTGAATCTATTGAACTAAACTTAGAAAGATACCTAATAAAACCTCTAACAAAAAGGAATCTATTCCCTGCTTTGGAAAAGGCTATATCTCATATACCTCAAAAACTGTTTTTAGCTGAAAATTTCTACTTTGATTTTAGAAATTCTCTTTTTTATTTTGAAAACAATGCAATAGAAATGACAAAAAAAGAGTTGCTTTTTTTAACATTATTAGTTAAGAATATAGATAAAATTGTATCTTATGAAGATATTGAAGAAGAAGTTTGGGGTTACGAATCCATGAGTATTAGTTCTCTTAGAACAACAATAGGATGTTTACGTAAAAAACTACCCTTTAATATAATCTCTAATATATCAAATATGGGCTATAAATTAAAACTTAATGACACATGCACGAAATAGAACAAACTGTTGAAGAGAAACAAACTGTTGAAGAGAAAAACACAAAACGCATAATTCTTTTAGGTTCTACTTTTGTAGTAATTATTGTCTCTTTTATTATAGGTTATGCACTTATTAGTACTGAAATCAAAGAGTTTAAAAATCATCTTAAAACATTTAAGTCTACTCTTCTAAAAAGAGAGAAATTAGCTATAAAAGCTGTTGTAGAAAATCTAATAAATGACATTATTTATGAAGAAAACTTAAAAACAATAGAAATTAAAAAGAAAATCAAGAATCAAACGATTATAGCTTATGACTTAATAAGAGCTATACTATCAGAAAATAAAAACTTAAGTAAAAAAGAGGCGATAGCAAAAGTCAAAGAAGTTGTCAAAAAGATTTCAAGCAATAAAAATATAGAATTTTTTATATTTACAAATGATGGTACGCTTATTTTTCAAAAAAACAGTAAACTACCAGAAAATGAAAACTTTATTGAGTTAGAAGATATAGACGGTGAAAAATTTATTAAAAAAATTGTTCAAAAGGGTGGTTTTGTTAACTATCTTTGGTTTGTACCAAAAAGCAATAAAGTATCTAAAAAGATATCATTTTCAATTAAAATTAAAGAACTTGGACTTACCATAGGTTCTTGCGAATTTTTAGATACAGAACACTCTTTAAATGAAAATATATTAGACAAAATTAATCAAGAAAAATTTGGTATAAATGATTTTATATATATATATGAAATTATAAGCCTAAGTAGTTCTAAAAACTATTCTAAACTAATATTACAAAAAAATATAATTACAGATGAAAAAGAGCTAATTGCAATTGAAAAAATTTTAGACTCTAGTGGATATAAAGGAAATATATTTTATCAGCATGACAATAGACTTACCTACTCAGCATTTTTATTTGATGAGAGAACATTTATAAGTGCAGGAGTTAAATTAAATTCAATTAAACATATCATAGAAAAAGAAACAAGAATATCGCATAGGAATTTAAATAAAAAAATAGTTTTTCTATTACTTAATATAATTGGCATTTCTATTATCTTTTTTATATTCTCTTTTTTTATGGCTAAAAGAATAGAAAAAATGTTCAAAAACTATCGTCTTAAAATTGCAAATTCACAACAACTTCTCATACAAAAATCAAAAATGGCTTCAATGGGTGAAATGATAGGAAATATTGCGCATCAATGGAGACAACCTTTATCTCAGCTCTCAGGAATATTTTTAGATGTAGAAACAGCTCATATTCACAAAGAATTAGATGAAAAATACTTAGCAACTAGGGTAAACCAAGCAAATGATTTACTTGAATATATGTCTAAAACTATAGATGACTTTAAAGAATTCTATACTCCAAATGTACAAGAGACAGATTTCAATATTTTGCATTCAATCAAAAATGCAATAAAAATAATTGACTCCTCACTAAAATTTTATAATATAGAGGTTCATATGAATGTTGATAAGTCTTTACATGTAGAGGGTCTTTCAAATGAATTTTCACAAGTAATTCTAAATCTTTTATCAAATGCTAAAGATGTAGCAATAAAAAGAGATATTAAAAATCCAAAAATTGAGATTCAGAGTAAAACAAAAGACAACATGGTGTATTTACATGTAGAAGATAATTGTGGTGGTATAGAAGATGATATCAAAGAAAAAATATTTGAACCATACTTTACAACAAAATATGCTTATGGTACTGGTATTGGTCTATATATGTCTAAAATCATCATTGAAAGCAAAATGGGAGGCAAGATTTATGTTGAAAATAAAACTCTAAATAGAGCAAAATTTATAATTATACTTTCCAAAAGTTACAATAAGTAGCATTTTTTGCAAAAATAGTTCAAAAACTTCTAAAATTTATCATATTATTTTTTTTACATTAATTTTACATTTTATTAGATTATTATTACTTTAGATTCAATTTTAAAGGAGAAACTATGAAAATTAGTAAGGTATGTAAAAATGTTGCACTAGCATCATGTTTAGTTGCTGGATTGGTTACAAGTTCAGTTGCAAGTAAAGTAGAGTCGATTCACTTCTTGATTCCTGGTGGCGCTGGTGGCGGTTGGGATGGAACTGCACGCGGTGTGGGTGAAGCGCTAAAAAAATCTGGTTTAGTAAAAAAGACATCATTTGAAAATATGTCAGGTGGTGGTAGTGGAAAAGCTATCGCTTATATTATCGAAACTGCTTCAAAAAGTAAAAACACTATTTTGGTTAACTCAACTCCAATCGTAATTCGTTCACTTCAAGGTGTTTTTCCACAATCATTCCGTGATTTATCATTGGTTGCATCTGTAATTGCTGATTATCAAGTTTTAGTTGTTCGTCCAGATTCAAAATACAAAAATTGGAATGATATTTTAAAAGCATTTAAAAAAGATCCAAGAAGTGTAAAAATAGCAGGTGGTAGTAGTCGTGGTAGTATGGATCATCTTGTAGCTGCTCAAATTTTTCAAGCTGCTGGTGGAGACCCAAAAACTGTGAGATATGTTCCTTATGATGCAGGTGGAAAAGCTCTTGCTGGAATGCTAACAGGTGAAGTTGATGTTCTTTCAACTGGTTTTGGTGAAGTTTTAGACAAGCATAAAAAAGGGCAAGTTCGCATTATAGGTGTTACTTCAAAAAAATCTATAGAGGGAATTCCTTCATTTAAAAGCATGGGCACTGACGTTTTCTTTGCAAACTGGAGAGGTTTCTTTGGTACACCAAATCTAAGTAAAAAAAGAATCGCTGCACTAAATGTTGTTTTAAAGAAGATGTATGATACTCCTGAATGGGAAGTAGTAAGAGCTAGAAATGGTTGGACTAATCTTTATCAATCAAGTAGTGAATTTAAAACTTTCTTAGAAGATCAAGAAAAAACTATCGGTGGATTAATGAAAGATTTAGGCTTTTTATAAAATTTATATTATACAAAGGGGGTGAGAGTCTTTCTCATCCCCTTTTTTTAGGAGTAGATTATGACAAAAACTCGCGTGGGATCGCTGTTTTTTTTAGTTTTTTCAACTATATATTTGTATCAATCTTTCAACATTCACTTGCTGCCAGGGTCTCATTATGAAGCTATGACAGCAAAAACATTTCCATACTACCTTGGGGTAATGGGCATAATTGTTTCTAGTTTAATGTTGTTGTTTTCTTATATAAAAGTAGATACAGAAGATATGTTTAATTGGGAAAAATTAAAAACTTTTGATTTTAAAAAAGGAACCTATTTTGTAATTGCTATGCTATTTTATGGCTTTACTATTAGAACTTTAGGTTTTATTATAGCAACCATTATATTTTTGATTATTGGATTTAGAATATTAGACGAAAAGAATTGGAAAGTGATTCTTTTTACAGCATTTGGAGTTAGCATAATCTTTTGGTTTTTGTTAACACAAATACTTGGAGTTTATATAGAACAAGGAATGATATTTGATTATCTAATAGGAGTTCAATCATGATGGATGGAATATATGAAGGTATAACAACAGCCTTAACCACATACAATATTTTGATGGTTTCAATTGGTTGTTTTGCTGGTACATTTATTGGAATGTTGCCAGGACTTGGACCGATTTCTGCAATCGCTCTTATGATACCTATTACTTATGGTATGGAGCCATCTTCTGGACTTATTTTAATTGCTGGTGTTTATTATGGTGCTATATTTGGGGGATCTACTTCATCTATACTTATCAATGCCCCAGGAGTTGCCGGAACAGTTGCAACCTCTTTTGATGGTTATCCTTTAGCAAAAAAAGGTTATGCTGGTAAAGCTCTAGCTATTGCTGCTTATTCATCATTTACTGGTGGAACTATTGCTGCAGTTTTCTTACTTTTTGCTGCTCCTGCTCTTGCTAAAGTGTCACTTAGTTTTCAATCATCTGATTATTTTGCATTAATGGTTCTTGGGCTTACAGCAGTTGCTGCGTTTGCGGGCAAGGGTAAATTCTTAAAAGCTGCAATAATGACTATATTAGGTTTAATGTTAGCTACTGTTGGTACTGATGCAGATAGTGGAGTTTCAAGATATACTTTTGGTAATCTTGATTTGATTGATGGCATTAGTTTTTTACTCTTAGCCATGGCTGCTTTTGCTCTTTCTGAAGCTCTTATGAATGTTATTGAAAACAAAAAAATGAGTAAAGAAGAGAAAGAAGCACTGAATAAAGATATAGGTAATCTAACCGTTACAAAAGAGGAGTTCAAAGAGATGGCACCAGTTGTAGGTCGTTCATCTGTTCTCGGCTTTTTTGTAGGTGTTCTTCCTGGAGCAGGTGCTACTATAGCATCATTTTTAGCTTATGGAATGGAGAGAAGTCTTTCAAGTGTAAAAGATAAACTAATGTTTGGTAAAGGAAGTATAAAAGGCTTGGCTGCCCCTGAAAGTGCTAATAATGCAGCATGTTCAGGTTCATTTGTTCCATTACTTACTTTAGGAATTCCAGGAAGTGGTACAACTGCCGTTATCCTTGGTGCTCTTATCTCTTATGGAATTCAACCTGGACCTACTATGTACACAGAACAACCTGCCTTATTTTGGTCGGTTATTGTTTCAATGTATATTGGTAATATAGTTTTATTGGTTTTAAATTTACCACTTATTCCTTATATTGCAAAACTTTTGGCAATGCCTAAGCAACTATTAACTCCACTTGTTATATTTTTCTCACTTATTGGTGTTTATTTAGTTACTTTTAATACATTTGATATATATATGATGGTTATTTTTTCTGTTATTGCTGTTGGATTAAGATTAATTGATTTTCCTATGGCACCTATGATACTTGGTTTTATCTTAGGTGGTATGATGGAAAACAATCTTAGACGTGCTCTCACTATCAGTGACGGAAGTTTAAACTTTTTGTGGGAGAGACCAATTACAGCTACAATTCTAGTTATAACTATTCTTATGCTTATATCACCATTGATAAGTCAATTCTTTTCAGCTAAAATAAAAGAGGAGGATAGATAACTCTATCCTCTACATGTAAGGTGCACAAAATGATAGCTCAAAGTGAAACATTACAACGCGGATATGAAGAGTTTATTATGAGTTGCAATATGCCCAAAGAGGATAAAAATCATATGATTAAATTTAGAGATTTTACAATACTCTATATCGAAGATGATGATGGTGTAAGAAATGTAAATCTTAGAATTTTAAGAAGAATGTTCAAAGATACTTATGAAGCTAGTGATGGTGAAGCTGGCTTCAAATTATATATTGAAAAAAAACCAGATATCATTATAACTGACATAAAAATGCCTCGTATAGATGGAATTGAATTAACAAAAATGATACGTCAAAGTGATGTTAAGACAAAAATTATCATAACAACAGCATTTAGTGATCCAAAGTACCTTTTAGATGCCGTTGAGCTAAATATTGAGAGATATATAGTAAAACCATTAACAAAAAGAAATCTTATTCCTGCTCTTGAAAAAGCAATCTCAACTATAGAAATTGAGAAAAAATTATATTTATCAAGTAAATTCTATTATGATTATAGAACATCTTTGTTTTATATAAATGATAAAGTTATAGATATGACAAAAAAAGAGCTACTGTTTTTAACTCTACTTGTACACAATAGAGATAAAATTGTAACTTACACTCAAATAGAGCATGAAATTTGGAACGATGAACCTATGAGTCTAAACTCACTAAGAACAAATATTGGCTTTTTAAGAAAAAAGATACCCTTTAATGCAATAGGAAATGTATCAAATATGGGATACAAACTAAAAATTGATAACTTCTAAAAGAACGAATGAAGAAAGAAATATTAAAAGAGTAGTCCTTTTGGGCTCTACTTTTGTTGTATTTGTAGTTTCACTTGTTATTGTTTATCTTCTTATAAGTTCAGAAATAGAGAGTGTTAACGAAAATATAAAATCTTTTAAAACTGCTCTTATAGAGAGGGAAAAATATGCGATTAAAACATTAGTCGAAAACTTCGTAAATGATATTAACTATGAAAAAAATTCAAACAAAGCAAAAATTAGTCAGCAAGTTAAAAATCAATCACTCATAGCATATAATTTGGCTCTTTCAATTGCACTGCAAAATAGTGATAAAAATAGAAATGAAATTATACAAATAATTAAAGATATTATAAAAAGTGCAACCAATATAAATGATGAAATGCACTATTTTATCTTTGATGATAAGGGTACTTTACTTCTTGATACAAAACACCATAAAAATGAAGGGCAAAATTTTATAGACTTTAAAGATATAAATGAAAAAAATTTCATAAAAGATATACTTTATGTAAATGGTTTTGTAGAGTATTTTTGGTACAAACCTAACGATAGTAAAGTAGTAAAAAAGATTACTTATTCTAAAAAAATTCCTAACCTTGGTATTATTATAGGTTCTGGGGCTAGAATTGAATCTAATAATATACTAAACAAAACCATTGTTGATAAAATTGAAAAAGAAAACTTTAGTCAAGATGAATTTATATTTTTGTACAACATAAAAAGTTTAAATAATCTTATAAGTGATTCGAAGCTAGTTTTAGAAAAAAACATCATAACAGGAAAAAATGAATTAAATGCTATAAAAGATATTTTGATTACCAACGATTATAAGTCTGATGTTTTTTATACATACAATAACAAACTTATTTACTCAACTTTTGTACCAAATATTAGGACTTTTATAAGTGCTGGTACATATCTAAACTCTATCAACAAAATTGTCAAACAAAAAACAAAAAAAGCAAATGAAAAGTTAAACAAGAAAATAGCTTCATTAGTTATAACGATGTTTACAATTGCATCTATCTTTTTTATTCTCTCTTACATCCTTTCAAAGAAAATAGAGAGAATGTTTAAAAACTATCGTATAAAAATTGGACGTGGAGAACAACTACTAATACAAAAATCGAAAATGGCCTCTATGGGTGAGATGATAGGTAATATAGCACATCAATGGAGACAACCACTTTCTCAGTTATCAGGACTATTTTTTGATATAGAGTCCGCATATGACTATAAAGAACTAAATAAAAAGTACCTAACAAAAAGGTCAGATGAAGCCAATGACTTGATTGAATATATGTCAAAAACTATTGATGATTTCAAGGAATTTTATAATCCAAATACAAAAAAAGAAAAATTTAATATTTTGCATACCGTTGAGTCAGCACTAAAAATTGTGGGTTCTTCACTAAAATTTCATAATATAAAAATAGACTTACAAGTTGATAACTCTTTACATGTAAAAGGCTTCCCAAGTGAATTTTCACAAGTAATCTTAAATATAATATCAAATTCAAAAGATATCGCCCTCCTTCGAGATATAAAAGAACCTAAAATAAAAATCTTTACTGATATTAAAAATGATAAAATATCTTTACATATAGAAGACAATTGTGGAGGTATTAACGAGGCAAACAAAGAAAAAATATTTGAGCCATATTTTACTACTAAATATGACTATGGTACAGGAATAGGACTTTATATGTGTAAAGTTATCATCGAAAATAAAATGGGTGGTAAGATATTCGCCATCAATATAACAAATGGTTCAAGATTTACAATTGCAGGACTCTATACCTAACTAAGCTGTAAGAAAATTAAATTTATACCCCATACCACCTTGAGAAATTATAGAATTATATGGAAGTTTTTTTCTAATTCTTTTTATGAGTGCTCTTATATTTTCATTTGTTGTCAGATCACCTTCCCAAACATAAAGTTCTATTTGTGTAAATGTTACAATTTTATCTTTATTTTTTGAAAAAAGGTTTAGCAAAAATATCTCTTTTTTTGCAAGTTTTATTTCAGTATTTTGTTTATTATAAAGTTTTTCTTGTAAAATATGATAAATATACCCATCTAACAAATCTACCATTTTATTTTCTATTTGACACAACTTATCTAATTTAGTCTCTAATTCATACATATAAAATGGTTTTTTCAAATACTCATCACAACCCTTGTTATACGCATCTTGTATAGTTTCTAAATCTACATTTGCACTAATGATTATGGCTGGTGTCTTTTTATCCATACTTCTTATTTCACGAAGTAAGCTTAATCCATCAACACCAGGAACATTAATATCAAGTATAAAACAATCATATCCATTGTCAATAGATTCTAAAGCTTTTTTCCCATCATTAAAAAGTTCTACATGATAATTTTTTTGCCTTAACGCATCGATTATGACATTAGAAAGTCTTTTATTATCTTCTAAAACTAATACTTTCATTTAACTGTCCTTTTTCAATTTTAGTAAATCTGTTTTTAATACATATCATTATTTCTGCTCCATTTTCGCATTCAAGAGCACTAATACTACCTCCCATTTTATCTTCAATAATGAGTTTTACCATATACAACCCAAAACCATCTCCACCTTTTTTGCTTGTAATAAATGGTTCAAATATTGAATTTAATTTTTCTTTAGGAATTCCTAAACCATTATCTTTAATATTAATACACACCATATTTTGTGAATTTTTTATATATAAAGAAATAACACCATTTATATCTTCTTTCTCTTTTCTTTTTATTATACTATCTTTTGCGTTATTTATTATATTAAGAATAGATTGTTTAAACTCATTTGAATATCCAAATATAAAATACTCTAAATTATTTTCATATACAATATTAACTTTAATATAATTATATTTAATATTATGTTCAATTATGTTAAGAAGCTCTTTAACTGCTTTATTTACACTAAATTCACTCTTAAAAGATGAAGGTTTTATAAAATTTCTAAAGTCATCTATAGTATTTGTCATATATCCAACTTGAGTCATGATGTCATATACAAATAAATCTGTATCTTCTTGAGTAATTTGAGCTTTTTTCCTTTTATATTGCAATTCTTGAGCAATAGCAGAAATTTCTACTAAGGGATTTTTCCATTGATGGGCAACTGAAGCCATCATTTCACCTATTTCTGAGAGTTTTGAGCGTTGTATTATAAATTGTTCATCTTTTTTTCTTTGAGCCTCTAATTTTTTCATCTTAGTCATATCACTTATGATAGTTATAATTCCAGCCTCTTCATTTTTATTGTTATAATACTGTTTCCTTTTAATTAAAACATTTATACGTTCTTTAGTTTTATTAGTTAATGTCATTTCTATTTCATTTATGAATTCATCAGGTTTAAAAATTTTTTGACACAATTCAGGCATGATTTCTTTCATTTTTTTGCCTATAATTTCTTCTTTCGATAAATTTAAAAAATTACATAAAGGTTGATTACAACCTAAAAGTATATCATCATTACTTTTCCAAAAAATACCACTTTGTACATTATTAAGTAGCACATTATCTAATTTATTTTTTTCTATAAGCTTAATTTCTACACGTATTCTTCTAATTATATTTACAATAAGTCCTAACAAAAGAAATAATAAAAGAGGTAGCATTGAGAATGCACTTTCAACCAATTCTCTATTTTTTTCGAAAAAGGTTTTTGGTTTGTTAATTATATTTGCATTTGTTGGTATATTTAATCTATTAATATTAAATTTTTTTAATATATTATAATCAAAATTATATTCACCTGCTGGTTTATCAATCTTTATGTTAAGTATATTTTTGCCATTTAGTATTTCAAAGGCTTTTTGCGTGGCAAGATAACCTTGTTGATAAGGGTTTATCATCACTCCACCCAATACACCTTCTCCTAAATGAATTTTATTTACAGCAAAAATTGGTATTTTAGAAGACTTAAAAAAAAGTCTTAATTCATTATAGGGAATATACCTATAGTTTTTATCTCTGTACAAACTTGTAAATAAAATCACACTATTCTTTGGTAAATTATTTATTTTTTGAGAAATAGTTTCCATCTCAATTTCATTATCATATATTATATTTAAATCTTTTTTAAACTCTTTTGCTCTGCTTAATATCTGTTTTTTAATAACTAAAGAAGAAAAAGAGTTATCACTTATTATATAAATAGTTTTTACATCAGGAAGAACTTTTTTTATTAATTTTATATTTTTTTTAATCTCTTTATATTCAATAACTCCTGTCACGTAATTTTGTAATTTTATAGGAATTTTCTTTTTATTAAAATTTTCTACCCCACAAAAAACAATAGGAATATTATGAAATAATTTTTCATGATTTTTTAAAGCAAAATTATATGCATAATTATCTGCAGCAATAATAACTTTATATTTTCTATTAATATATTTTTTTTGGTAAAGATCTATTAATAAATCAAAATATTCAAAAGAATCTATCTTTTTACTATCCATATAATCCGTTGTTAATTCATATTCAGGATGTTTAAGCATTGCCTCTTCAACACCTTGTGATATGCCATCACTCCATTTTAATCCTTTGTTATAAGAGTGTAAAAGTAAAATCTCTTTTGTTTCATTTGCATATAACCCAATTATTAAACTTATTAATAATAAAACTATCTTCATCTTTTACCTTTAATTAAATTTTTTAACCATTCTATCCAAAAAAGTCTCATTTATATACCTAATATAACTCTATACTTACAAATATGAAATTTATCAAAAAGGGAGAAAGATCAAAATGGATTTTTACATTCAACTCTTAGTTGTTTTAGCAGTATTGTTTTATGCTGCAAGGAAAGGCGGAATCGCTTTAGGTTTATTTGGAGGTATAGGTGTAGTTGTTTTAGTATTTGGGTTTGGGCTAGCACCAGGAAACCCACCTATAAAAGTTATGCTTGTTATGTTATCAGTTATTTGTGCAGGAGCAACGTTGCAAGCCTCAGGTGGGCTTGATGTTATGCTTCAAATTGCAGAAAAGATTTTAAGGAAACACCCTAAATATATTACTATTTTGGCACCATTTACAACAGTTACTTTAACGTTTCTTTGTGGAACAGGTCATGTTGTATACACTATGTTACCAATTATTTATGATATTTCAATTAAAACTGGTATCCGTCCAGAAAGACCTTTAGCCGCAAGTACAGTTGCAGCTCAAATGGGTATTATTATATCTCCAGTATCTGTTGCTGTTGTTTCTTTAATTGCAATGCTTTCTGGTCATGTAATGTCAAATGGACAAGAAGTAGATTTAATTGGTCTTTTATCAATAACAATTCCTGGTACACTAACAGGTGTATTAGTAATGGGAATTTGGAGTATGCGTAGAGGTAAAAACCTTGAAGATGATGCAAGTTTTCAAAAACTTATTAGTGATGAAGAAACTAAAAAATATGTTTATGGTGAATCTAAAACACTACAAGGTGTTAAGTTGCCAGCTAAACAATGGTATTCTATGTGGATATTTTTAGGATCAATAGCAGTAATTGCAACTTTAGGAGCAATGCCAGAGTTAAGACCAATAATCAATGGCAAACCGTTATCTATGGTTTTAGTTATTCAAATGTTTATGTTACTAGCTGGTGCAGTAATCTATGTGGTAGGTGATGTAAAAGGAAAAGCTGTAGCGAATAACGAAGTATTTAAATCAGGTATGATTGCATTAGTAGCCGTTTTTGGTATCGCTTGGATGACAAAAACAATGTTTGGTGCACATATAGGTGATATTAAAGAGACTTTAGGTGGAATTCTACAAGTTTACCCATGGGCATATGCTGTAGTTTTTGTTCTAGTATCAAAATTAATCAACTCTCAAGGTGCAACTCTTGCAGCAATGGTACCAATTGCACTTAGTATTGGTGTTGACGCAGGTTTAGTTGTGGCATTTGCAGCTTCTTGTTATGGTTACTTTATTTTACCAACATACCCAAGTGACTTAGCAGCAATAAACTTTGATAGGTCAGGAACAACTAAAATTGGAAGGTTTGTAATAAATCATAGTTTTATTATTCCAGGAATCATAGGAGTGGGAACTTCTTTAACAGTAAGTTATATAGTAGCAACACTTGTAGGTATTATTTAAACATACTTAAACCACTTTGTTTTTAACAAAGTGGTTTTCATACACTTTTTTTAGCCTTATGTACTTTTATTGCTCGTTTAAGTTCTAATATTAACTCTTTTTGTCTATCATACATATACTTCAATAAATACGAATCATAAGGAGCCTCTGGATTAATCATAGCAATGATTCTACTTTTATTTATATCTACTTCACTTACATTTACAACTTTAGCCGTAACATTCATATAAGCAAACCCTTCATTCATAGAATCATCAGGAATCTTAAATTGTAACTCAACTTCTTTGGAATTAAACTCAGGACTCAAAGATTGATTAAACTTTATAGCTATTGCTTGAGTTGAAATATCAAGTATCTCACCTTGATATGAATAACGTTCATATCTAAAAGTTAATGGTGTTCTTATGCTAGGTTGAACTCTTGTATGCTGTCTATTATTTGCACTAAATTCTAGATACTTTAGATTTTCTACGATAGCATATTGTTTTTCGATATTTATATATTTAATATCAGCTTCTATATCTTTTGGGAGATCTGGTGATTGTATAATAGTTTTTTTATCAAACTTCATAGAATAGGCTTGTAGATTTTCACAATGAATAAAATAACTATTTTCTTTAATTTTTAAAACACTAGATACCGTATTAATACATAATCCCTTATAAATATTGAGAAGTTTTATTTGTGTTTGATTTGCAATACAACTCTGTAAATAATGCTCAATTTAGCATCATCTTCTAAATAATCATTCAAGTGATTTATCTCAAAATAATCACCACTGTTAAAATCAATATTAGTAAAATTATGCGAATTTATCTGCTCTATTGAATCTATAACGTCATTTATGCTTAACTTACCTATACTTAAAGCTGAAGATGTAATGATAGGTGAAACAGCTTTATCTATCTCACTATATATAAGTTTTTGATGCATAGAATCAAGTTGTTGTCTCACATTTTCAAAACTATCTCCTTCTATTAAGAAAATAAAAAAGTGAGGACTCCACTGAGATAAATCTTGGCAAGAATTCTTATAAAAACAGAGTTTTTGTATAAATTTTTTAACAAAATCATGCATCACAATGCTACCACTAGAATCAACAAGTTTATCATAATTACTTATATTAACGCAAAGTATAGATATTGGTGTTTTATTTACACTATTTTGTGCTAGTCTATCTTTTAAAATTTCTATAAGCTTAAATCTATTTATAGTTCTTAAAAAAGCTTCTGTTTTTTCAACTTTATTTTGAGGCATAATAGTTAAAAGTTTATCATCACTATTAGGAAATACATCTAAGAAAAAAGTATAATTCCAATCTTCTCCATCAATATTTTGCATAATAACATTTTTTTCACCCCTAAAATTTTGTGTTAAAAGCGTATATATATCTTCATTATTTTTAACAATATTCTCTAAAGAAAGAAGTTCTTCAGTTGCAAAAAGAGTCTTTGTTTTTTCATTTGCGAATATAAGTTTATTATTATTAAAAATCATGAGTGAGAAAAATAAATTTATTTTTTTACTCATATCTACTTGCATTTTATCATCTACTTTTATCTTCAATTTCTTTGATGCATCAAGTAAAACTTTTTCTAAATTAATTTTATCATCTTTTAATAAAATTTATTTATTTAAGGAAAAATGAAGAGCAAACTTTAATAAAAATTTATTTTCTATATCTTCACAAAAGAGATATATCTCTTTTGTGATATTTTTTTTGACAATAGTATTTAAAACATGAACATTAGTTTTACTAAGTCTATTAATTTCAATAAAAACAATATCAGCAAACGATACGTCAGTCATACCTGTACCTAAGTCGAAACTTTTGTAACTAGCAAAACTATTTTTCATACTAAATAGATAGCCCAATCTTTGTTTTCCAAAATAAAGATGGCTAAAATTAATATATTTGAACTTGTTTATATCTATACCTCCTACCACTTATATAATAGTATCAAAATAATCTAAAAATTACCTATAACTATAGTTTTATATTTATTTCTATACAATGTTATGATTAAAACCAAGGAAATATACCCAATGTACTATTTATCAATACAAGGCAATCAAAAATTAAAAGGCTCTGTGAGTATATCAGGAGCTAAAAATGCAGCTCTTCCACTTCTTGCAGCTACTTTGCTATCTAAAAACAAAATCAATATCACTAATGTACCAGAGGTTGCAGACGTCAAAACCTTACTTACTCTTTTAGGAAATTTAGGTTCTATTTCTTCATATGAAAACAATAATGTCACAATAGATACAACAAAGGTAAAATCGGCTTGTGCAAACTACGATATTGTAAGAACAATGAGAGCTTCTATATTGACTCTAGGACCACTATTAGCTCGTTTTGGACATTGTGAAGTTTCAATGCCAGGCGGTTGTGCCATAGGACAACGTCCTATTGATTTGCATTTAAAAGCATTAGAACAGATGGGAGCAAAAATAGAATTAAAAGATGGTTACGTTTTAGCTACAGCACCTCAAGGTTTAAAGGGCACAACTATAATTTTTGATAAAGTAACTGTAACTGGGAGTGAAAATATCATAATGGCAGCTTCTTTAGCTCATGGTGTCACAAAACTAGTAAATGTTGCAAAAGAGCCTGAAGTAGTTCAACTTTGTGAAGTTTTACAAAATGCAGGTGTAAAAATAGAAGGTGTAGGTACAGCAAATCTTACTATTATAGGTAGCTATGGAAAACTTCTTGATATGAAAAATTTCAAAGTGATTCCTGATAGAATTGAAGCTGGTACATATCTTTGTGCAGGAGCGATAACAAACTCCCAAATAACCATAACTGATGTGATTCCGGAACATATTGAAGCTATCACATTAAAACTAATTCAAATGGGATTCGGTATAGAAACAACTAAAGAGACTATAACAATTATACCAACTGAAAAAATTCTACCAGCAGATATAGAAACTACGGAATACCCAGGATTTCCAACAGATATGCAAGCTCAATTTATGGCACTTTGTACACAGGCAAGCGGAACTAGTATTATAGATGAAAGACTATTTGAAAATAGATTTATGCATGTTAGTGAACTTAGTCGTATGGGAACTAATATAAAATTAAAAGGTCATAGTGCTACAGTAGAGGGCAACACAGAACTAAATGCAGCAGATGTCATGGCAACTGACCTAAGAGCTAGCTCAGCCCTCATTCTTGCTGCTTTTGTTGCTAAGGGGACTACAAAAGTGCACAGAATATATCATTTAGACCGTGGTTATGAGAATTTAGAAGGTAAATTTTCACTTCTTGGCGCTAAAATAGAGAGGTTAGAAGAGTAATGTTACAAACTATTAGCTTTGATAAAGCACTTGAAGTTTCAAGTAATCTTTTAAAAAAAAAGAATCCAAAAGAGTATATACCTTTATTTGATTCTCTTGGACGTATTTTAGCTGAACCTATTACATGTAAAAAAAGCTTACCAGCTTTTAACAATGCAGCAATGGATGGTTTTGCTTTTAAACATATTGATAGTGGTAAGACATTAAGGGTAAAAAAGACTATATATGCAGGTATGAGTATTGAATCATGTTTAAGTAAAAATGAGTGTTATAAGATCATGACTGGGGCAAAAGTACCAAATGACGTTGATACTATCATACCTTTTGAAAACACTATAAGTTATAATAAAATCGAAGTTGAAATTGGTGATAAAACCAATAAAGGAAACGCTCTTCGGTTAAAAGGAGAAGAGCAAAAACTAGAAAGTCCGCTTTTTAATAAGGATGAGCTTATAAACTCAAGTCATATTGCTATGTTAGCTTCACAAGGTATTAGTACTGTTTGTGTTTACAAAAAGATAAGCATAGCAATATTTTCAACAGGTGATGAACTAAAAGAACCATGGGAAGAAGCAAGTGATGATGAGATATACAATGTAAATTCAGCTGCTTTACTAGCTTTGTTACATGAACATGGATTTGAAGCTGATTATTGTGGTGTAATCCCTGATAACCTTAAAGAAAGCATTGAATACTTTAAAAATATGAGAAAATATGATGCTATAGTTACTACTGGTGGCATTAGTATGGGTGAAGCTGATTTTGTTGAAGAGGCACTAAAGAAAAATGGTTTTGAAGAGTCTTTTCATGGTATCAACATAAAACCTGGACGTCCAACTATGATGGGAAAAATGAACGATACTCTTGTAGCTTCGATGCCTGGTAATCCTTTAGCAGCTTATATCAATGGGTTTTTGTTTCTTATTCC
Organism: Sulfurospirillum sp.; assembly: GCA_016744795.1. Classification (GTDB taxonomy): domain Bacteria; phylum Campylobacterota; class Campylobacteria; order Campylobacterales; family Sulfurospirillaceae; genus Sulfurospirillum_A. The sequence goes on along the minus strand of JADGDR010000002.1, from coordinate 317,283 downwards.
TGCTTTAAAAAATTTACAAGGAAATAGCGAAACTAAACATGCAATAGTTTTAGCACAAAATAGTGAAGAATTCAAAGTAAAACAAGGAAGAGTCAATATAGTACTTGGTTATATGAAAGAAGGAGAGTTTAAAGTTTTCGGAAAAAATAGATATGGCTCCGGGATGATAACACCAATAGTACAAAGCAATGCAATTTTGATCACAAATGAAGATGAAAATATCATAAAAAAAGACAAGATCATAAAGGTTATACTTTTTTAACAATGCTCTTAGGTGTAAGAATAAAAAGATAAATGTATTTAAAATATAAAAGCTTTATAAAAGCCCTAAAATGTGTTAAAATAAAGATAGACTACATCTTAAGTGGTTTATGATTTGACAAAGGGGTTTTTTTTTGGTAAACTTTCGTTTCTTTTTAACCTGCGGGAATAGCTCAGCGGTAGAGCACGACCTTGCCAAGGTCGGGGTCGCGAGTTCGAACCTCGTTTCCCGCTCCATTATTTTTTTATTACTAATAACAACATTTTCATTTGCGAATAACCTCAATATCGTATCAGAGGCAGTTTTATCAAAATTTGAAAACAAACATCCATGCTTAAATATTAATGATTTACCAAAGATAGAACCTATTTCTCCTCTTCCTTCTGATTTTAAAGATTATAAATTTATCAAAATAAAATTTAGAGATTATCTTCTAAGAAAAAGACATGGTTCGTTCAAAGCAATTTTTAAAACTCCTAGTAGAGAGAAAAGTATTTATTTTAAATTTGAAATTGATGCTACAGTAGACGTTTTTAAAGCAAAGCATAAACTGTATAACGATAAAATTCTATCCAAGAATGATTATGAAAAAGTTTCAATAAAACTTGATAGTTTACCTTCAAAAGTCATTACATGTAATATGCCAAAAAAACTTATGACAAAAAACTATGTTAGTGCAAATACAATTTTGACTATGAATAGATTTAAGCATAAAAAAGATGTTTTAAGAGGTACAGATATACAAGTATATATAAGAGATGGCATGCTTGTTTTAGAAACAGAAGCAATCGTTTTAAAAGACGCAAATATCGGAGATATAATCAAAATAAAAACACAAAAGGGAAAACTCTTTAGAGCAAAACTTATCTCAAAATATAAAGCGATAATATTGGAATAAAATGAAAAAATTAATTATTGGAATTAGCGGAGCAAGCGGGATTAGCCTTGCTCAAAAATTTATAGAAAAACTACCAAAAGATATAAAAACTTTTATCATATCCTCTGATAGTGCACAAATAGTTCTAAAAAAAGAACAAAACCAGACTATCTTGAATGATAAAGACATAGGAGCAATAACGGCTTCTGGTTCATTTATATGTAATGCAATGATTATTGTACCGTGCAGTATGAATACTCTAGCAAAAATAAGTTGTGGCATAGCAGATAATCTACTAACAAGAACAGCTTCAGTTATGTTAAAAGAGAATCGCCCTCTTCTTTTAGCACCACGTGAAATGCCTTTTAGTGTAATTGCTTTAGAAAATATGCTAAAATTGTCTCGCTTAGGCGTTACAATAGCCCCACCAGTAAGTGCATATTATGCACAAATAGATACGCTTGAAAAAATGGAAGATTTTTTTATAGGAAAGTGGTTTGATATCTTAGGTATTGAACATGAACTTTTCAAAAGATGGAAAGGATAATTATGTGTAAAAAAGTTGCTATATACCCAGGAACATTTGATCCTATAACAAATGGACATGTTGATATTATAAAACGTGCGAGAGCCATATTTGATAAAGTATATGTAGCCATAGCTCAATCAGAAACTAAAAAACCTATGTTTTCACTTGAAAATAGAGTTAAAATGGTAAAACTTTCTACTCATGAAATTGGAAATATAGAAGTTGTACCTTTTTGCGGACTTCTTGTAGATTGTTGCAGAAAAAATGGAGCACATACAATAGTTAGAGGTCTTAGAGCTGTTAGTGACTTTGAATATGAACTTCAAATTGGCTATGCAAATGCTTCATTAGACAAAGAAATAGATACTATATACTTAATGCCAAGTTTAGAAAATGCTTTTATAAGTTCGACTGTTGTAAGAGATATATTTAGACATCAAGGTAAGATTTCTCATCTAATCCCAAAAGAAGTGAACGAATATGTACATAATATTTGAGGGAATTGATACAACTGGTAAAAGTACTCAAGTAGAACTATTTGCAAATCGACATAAAAATGTAGTGAGTACAAAAGAGCCAGGCGGTACAAAAATTGGAGTCAAGCTTCGTGAAATTCTTTTAGAGAATAATGAAAAATTAGGAGTCAATGCTGAACTTCTACTTTTTTTAGCAGATCGGGCTGAACACTATGAAAAAGTAGTAAAACCAGCTCTAAAAGGAAATTACGTTATAAGTGACAGAGGACTAGTATCTGGCATATCTTATGCTTTAGCAAATCATCCTGAGCTTGATCGTGACTTTTTATTAAATGTAAACAAATTTGCATTAAATGGAAACCTTCCCAAAAAAGTTGTTCTTTTTAAAACAAATCATGAACTTATAACATCAAGATTGGGAAATAAAGAGAAAGACAAGATAGAAAAAAGAGGAATAGATTATCTATTACATGTACAAGACTTGATGAAAAAGACTTTGGACTCTTTACATGTAGAGTACTTAGAAGTTAATTCAGCAGATACTATAGAAGAAATATACAAACAAATAGAGGAATTTATATATGGTTAATCCATTAAGAGGAATGAAAGATACAGTTGGTGAATTTAGTGAAAAATATACATATTTTATAGAAAACTGCTCACGAATAGCAAAAAATTATGGTTTTAATTTTATAGAGACTCCAATACTTGAAGAGACTGCCCTTTTTAAAAGAAGTGTTGGAGAGAGTAGTGACATTGTTGGAAAAGAGATGTATCAGTTCATAGACAAAGGGAAGAACGATGTCTGTATGCGTCCAGAGGGAACTGCTGGTGTTGTTAGGGCATTCATAACTCAAAAATATGATAGAGCTGGTGGAATAAAACGTTTTTTCTATCACGGACCTATGTTTAGATATGAAAGACCGCAAAAAGGAAGACTTAGACAATTTCATCAGTTTGGTGTTGAAACTTTTGGTCAACCAAGTGTAAAAGAAGATGCTATGATAATTCTAATGCTTAAAGAGATGTTTGACTTCTTTAACATAGGATACAGACTTCAGCTAAACTCTTTAGGCTGCCCTGAATGTATGCCACCATATAGAAAAAATTTAGTTAAATTTTTAGATGAAACAGAAGGTCTTTGTGAGGATTGCCTTAGAAGAAAAGTTACAAATCCAATAAGAGTACTTGATTGTAAAAATGAACACTGCCATGTTTTACTTGAAAATGCTCCTATATTACTTGAAAATCTATGTTCTACATGTAAAGATGATTTCAACGAATTAAAGAGCATATTAGATGACTTTGGTGTAGAGTATGAGATAGATACAAAACTAGTTCGTGGACTTGATTACTACAATAAAACTGCATTTGAATTTGTAAGTGATGGCATAGGTGCTCAAAATGCAATTGCAGGAGGAGGAAGATACGATAGACTTGTTGAATTTCTTGATGGTCGACCTACTGCTGGAGTTGGATTTGCTATGGGAATTGAACGTCTTATGGACTTAGTTAAAATGCCTGAAACAAAAAAAGAGTCTTATTATATAGGTGCACTAAGTGAAGATTCCCTTTTAAAAGTAATGAAACTTGTAGTACAAATGAGAAAAAGTAATGTAATTCATACACAATATATTTCAAAAAGTGTAAAAGCACATATGAAAGCTGCTGACAAAGTTAATGCAAAATACTTTATTTGTATAGGTGATGATGAACTTAAAAATAAAACTTATGTTATAAAAAACCTAGAAACGAAAGAAGAAAAAAGCGTTGAATTACGGGATTGATATATGGGGAAACGATAACTATATTATAGAAAATGGACAGCTAAAACTAAAAGAATTAAGTCAGCCTGCACTCATAGATATGGTAAAAGATATAAGAGCAAAAGGACATACTGGTCCTCTTCTTTTTAGATTTCCTCACCTTATAGAAAAACAGATAAATTTTGTATATGACTACTTTGATAGAGCAATAAAAGAATTTGAATACAAGGGTAAGTTCCAAGCACTCTATCCACTTAAAGTAAATCAGTTTCCAAATTTTGTAAAAAACATAGTTCAACTTGGGAAAAAATACAACTATGGTTTAGAAGCAGGAAGTAAAGCTGAACTTCTTTTAGCTATGGCATACAACAATCCAACAGCTCCCATAACTGTAAATGGTTTTAAAGATAAAGAGATGATATCTCTTGGGTTTATTGCTTCTGAAATGGGATATAACATAACTTTAACCATTGAAGGGCTAAATGAACTTGAGAGTATCATAGAGACTTCAAAAAAACGTTTTGGATGTGTACCAAATATAGGATTAAGAGTTAGACTTCATAGTGCAGGAGTTGGGGCATGGGCAAAAAGTGGTGGTATTAACTCCAAATTTGGACTAACGTCAACCGAACTTATAAGTGCAGTAAAACTTCTTGAAGAAAACTCCTTAATTCAAAATTTCAGTATGATTCATTTCCATATAGGTTCACAAATCACAGAGATTCCTCCCGTTAAAAAAGCTCTTAGAGAAGCAGGTAATATCTATGCCGAATTAAAAAAGCTAGGAGCTACAAACCTAAATTCAATTAACTTGGGTGGTGGTTTAGCCATAGAGTATTCTCAGTATGAAAATACTCTTTTTAGAAACTATACACTAAGTGAATATACAAATGATGTAGTCTACCTTTTAAAAGAGATTGCTCTTAAGAAAAAGGTGCCTGAACCTGATATTTTTATTGAATCAGGAAGATACATTGCAGCTCATCATGCTGTTTTAATAGCACCTGTATTGGAGCTTTTCTCTGGTGAGTACAATCAAACAAAATTAATAGAAAAAGAAAACCCTCCTTTAATTCAAGAGCTTTATGATCTTTACAGTACTATTGATAAAAATAATGCTTTGGAATTTTTACATGATAGTATTGACCATATGGAATCACTTTTAACTCTTTTTGATTTAGGTTATATTGATTTACAAGATAGATCTAATACAGAGGTTTTAGTCAACTTAATTATAAAAAAAGCTGTTATACTTCTAAAAGATAAACACTATAAAGAACTATTATCAATTCAAAAGAGTGTTCAAGAAAGGTACCTAGTAAATTTCTCAATTTTCCAAAGTTTACCTGACTTTTGGGGTCTAAAACAACATTTTCCTGTGATGCCACTTGATAGGCTTGATGAAAAAGCAACTAGATCAGCATCTATTTGGGATATAACATGTGACAGTGATGGAGAGATTGGTTTTAATCCCAAAAAACCTCTGTTCTTACATGATGTAGATTTGAGTAAGGATGATTATTTTTTAGGTTTTTTCTTAGTTGGTGCCTATCAAGAGGTACTTGGTATGAAACATAACCTTTTCACCCATCCAACAGAAGTTACAATAGAAATAACTAAAACTGGTTATGAAATAAAAAATATCACAGAAGCACAAAGTGTATCTGACATATTTGAAGACTTAGATTATGATATCATTGAAATTAAAAACAATTTAAACACAAAAATAAAAAATTCTAAGCTAATAAATAATAATACAAAAAGCCATATACTACATGAAGTAGATATGCTACTAAAAGACAATGGATATTTAAAAAATGAGGAGTATAGATGAGTCATACATCAATTTGGCAAATAATTAAAGAAGATTTTACACAACCAATAAAAAATGATCCAGCATTAAATTCAAAATTTGAATTAATTTTTAATTACCCTGGTGTTTGGGCATTAATAAACTATAGATTTGCACATAAATTATATAAAAACAATTTCAAACTATTAGCTCGTATTATTATGGGTTTTACACAAGTAATCACAAACATAGACCTTCATCCAGCAGCAAAAGTCGGTAGAAGAGTCTTTTTTGACCATGCATTTGGTCTAGTTATAGGTGAAACTGCCATTATTGGTGATGATGTTTTGATATATCAAGGCGTTACTCTAGGTGGAGTAAACTTAAATAAAGGTGAAAAAAGACACCCCACCATACTTAGTGGTGCAGTTATAGGAGCTGGAGCTAAAGTACTGGGAGATATAACTATAGGGCATAATTGTCGCATAGGTTCTAATTCTGTTGTAGTAAAAGATGTTCCAAATGAATCAACTGCAGTTGGAATTCCTGCTCGTGTTATAACAAAAGGACGTGATAAAAATCCAATGGCACATAATAAAATTCCAGATATAAATAAAGAGTTATTTGCATATTTATTTAAAAGATTAAAAATCATTGAAGATGCAGTGGGTAAATGTGATAGTTCATTGGACAAAAAAGGAATGGCAGAAAAAGATATAGAATTAGAAAAAATATATAAATTATATTTAAAAACGATTGAGGATTAATAGTAGATGAGACAATATTTAGATTTATGTAACAAAATTATAGATAATGGTATTTGGATTGAGAATAAACGTACAAATAAACGTTGTTTAAGCATTATAAATGCTGATTTACAATATGAAGTAGGAAAAAATGAATTTCCTATGATAACAACTCGTAAATCTTACTTTAAATCTGCTATTGCTGAGCTTCTTGGTTATATTCGAGGGTATGATAGTGCAGCTGATTTTCGTGCATTAGGAACAAAAACATGGGATGCAAATTCTAATTTAAATAAAGCTTGGCTAACCAATAGCTACCGTAAAGGTAAAGATGACATGGGTCGTGTTTATGGTGTGCAAGGAAGAGCTTGGAAAACTCCTGAAGGTAAAACTATAGATCAACTAAAAAAAGTAGTTGATAATTTAAAAAATGGAATAGATGATAGGGCAGAGATTATTACTTTTTATAATCCTGGTGAATTTCATATGGGTTGTTTACGTCCTTGTATGCATACGCATAATTTTTCTCTTCTTGGAGACACTCTTTATTTGACTTCGTATCAACGCTCATGTGATGTACCTTTGGGACTTAATTTTAATCAAGTTCAGGTTTTTGCATTTTTAGCTTTGATGGCTCGCATAACAGGTAAAAAAGCTGGTACAGCGTATCATAAAATTGTAAATGCTCATATATATGAAGACCAATTAGAATTGATGCGTGACATTCAAGTAAAACGTGAACCTTTTGCCTCTCCACAACTACACATAAATGAAAAAATAACCTCTTTAGAAGACCTTGAAACATGGGTAAGTATGGATGATTTTTCAATTACAGGTTATGAGTGTCATGACCCAATTGCTTATCCATTTTCAGTTTAGGAAAAAATATGAACAAACCAATTATATCATTGATAGTTGCTATGGCAAATAACCGTGTTATCGGTAAAAACAATCAAATGCCTTGGCACTTACCTGCTGATTTACAGCATTTTAAAACTATTACCCTTGGTAAACCCATTATCATGGGAAGAAAAACTTATGAATCCATAGGAAGACCCTTGCCAGGTAGAAAAAATATAGTTATAAGTCATAATGCTAATTATAAACTTGATGGTTGTGAAACTGTAACTTCTTTAGAAAAAGCATTAAAACTTGTTAATAATGTTGAAGAAGTTATGATTATTGGTGGAGGATTTTTATATGCTCAAACTCTACATCATGCAAATAAGCTATACCTTACTTTTATTGATTTAGATATTGATGGCGATACGATATTTCCAGATTTTGAAAAATTAAATATAAAAGAAGTAAAAAGAGATAAATATCTCAAAGATGAAAAAAATATTTATAACTACGAATTTGTTGAATATATAGTAAAATAAATAAAAATTGTACTCTATTTGATAATAGTTTTTTTAAATATAAATTAATTGATTAGTTTTTAAATACAATTTAGATATAATCCCACAAAATAACATAAGGGTAAAGCATGATTTCAAAACGTATTGAGGTATTATCAGAATCTTTAACAATGGCCATAACTACATTGGCACGTGAACTTAAAGAGAGTGGTAAAGATGTTTTAAGTTTTTCTGCAGGTGAACCTGATTTTAGTACTCCAGAAGTCATAAAACAAGCAGCTATAAAAGCCATAAATGAAGGTAATAACACTTATACAGCCGTTCCTGGTACAACAGAAGTTTTAACAGCAATACAAACAAAATTAAAAAGAGACCATAATTTAGATTATGAAATAGGTGACATTATCACAAATGTAGGAGCAAAACATTCTTTATTTAATCTTTTTCAAGCTCTTATAAATGATGGTGATGAAGTTATTATTCCTACACCTTACTGGGTTACATATCCTGAGATAGTAAAGTATAGTGGTGGTATTCCTGTTTATATTCAGACAAATGATGCAAGTAAATTTAAAATTACTCCTGCCCAACTCAAAGGTGCTATAACAGATAAAACAAAAGTTTTTATTTTAAATACTCCTTCAAATCCAACTGGTTCAGTATATTCAAAAGAAGAGTTAGAAGAGTTAGCAGAAGTTTTAAAAGATACAAATGTATTAGTTTTTTCTGATGAAATGTACGAAAAAATTATATATGATGGATTAAAATTTACATCTGTAGCTTCTGTAAGCGATGATATGTTTCAAAGAACCATCACAATAAATGGACTTAGTAAATCAGTAGCAATGACTGGATGGAGATTTGGTTATATCGCTACTCCAATCAAAGAGTTAATAAATGTTATAAAAAAACTTCAAAGTCAAAGTACTTCAAATATAAACTCTATCACTCAAAAAGCTGCAATTCCTGCACTCTTAGGAGATGCTGATGATGATATAGAAGTAATGAGAAGAGCATTTCAAAGAAGAAGAAATTTAGCTGTAGAAATGTTCAACAAAATAGATGGACTTAGTGTAGTTAAACCTAATGGTGCATTTTATCTTTATATAAACTTTAAAAAGATTACAAATGACTCTATTGAATTTTGTGAAAAACTACTTGCACAAAAAGGAGTAGCAACTGTTCCAGGTATCGGTTTTGGAACGGAAGGTTACTTTAGATTCTCTTTTGCAACAGATGAAAAAAGTATCATTGATGGAATAAATAGAATTAAAAACTTTGTCGAAAATTATAAATAATCAGCTATTTAGCATGATTAACAATATTAAAAATAAGAGAAATAATGAACAAGTATACAATTGATTTAGCTAATACCTGTTTGGGTTGTAAAAAACCTTCTTGCCAAAAAGGCTGTCCCGTAAATACTCCTATAGAAGAGATGATAAGACTATTTTTATCAGGAGAAATAACAACAGCAGGTAAAATGCTTTTTGAAAATAATCCTCTTTCAGTTATCTGTTCATTAGTCTGTCCTCATGAAAAACATTGTGAGGGACACTGCGTATTAAACAAGAAAAAAACAGCGGTTAGTGTAGGTGCAATAGAACACTATATATCAGATTTCTATATGAATTCAACAGAGTTTCAAAAACCAAAGTACAATGGTCATAATGTTGCCATAATTGGTAGCGGTCCTGCTGGAATATCTTTAGCTTTTATCCTTGCAGCAAAGGGATATGGTATCACTATGTACGATGGCCAAAGTTTAATAGGAGGAGTTCTTAGATATGGAATACCAGATTTTAGACTTGACAAAAGAGTTCTTGATAAACTTATAGGAAGACTAAAACAACTTGGAGTTAAAATTAGAAGAAATATCATGATAGGAAAACACATTACTGTCGATGACCTATTTCGTGATGAATTTAAAGCAGTTTTTCTTAGTATCGGTATAAATATTCCTAAAAAGCTTGGAATAAAAGGTGAAAGTCTAGGCCATGTTCATTTCGCTGTAAACTATTTAAAAGAACCTACAATATATGACATAGGTAAAAAAGTAATTGTTTTAGGAGCTGGTAATGTTGCTATGGATGTTGCAAGAACAGCTGTAAGAAATGGAGCAAAAAATGTTATTATCATGTACCGAAAAGGTGAAGAAAATATACCTGCAGAAAAACATGAAGTAGATTGTGCCAAAATAGATGGTATAAGATTTAGCTTTTTTAAAGAAGCCATTGAGTTAACTGAAGAAGGTGTTATCTATAAAAAAACTGATACCGAAGATGAAACAGGTTTTGAAAGTGCAGATACTATTTTTGTATCTATCAGTCAAAATCCAAATGATATTTTAGTTAAAACTGCACATATAAATGTTAATGAAAAAGGTCTTTTAAATTTAGATGAAAGTGGTATGACTTCAAGAAAAGGTGTTTTTGGTGCGGGAGATATTGTAACTGGTGCTAGAACTGTTGTTGAAGCAGTTGCTCTTTCAAAGAAAGTTGCAGTTTCTATTGATGAATATATAAAAACACTAGACTAAAATATCTCTACATGTAGAGATTTAAAACTTGCTTTTTTTTTAAAAAATTTCATTAATTACATTTTTTATTTATATCTTTTTGGTATAATGATTGTGCATTCAAGTGTTTGTTGTAAAACAAAACATATTTTATTTATAATAACAAAAAAATTACAAGGAAATATATATGAATCAACATGTTATTCGTTTAGCTAAATCATGTTTGGATTGTCATGATCCATCTTGTCGCCCTGGCTGTCCCATAAATACTCCAATTCCAGAAATGATTAGTCTTTTTTTAGATGGTGAAATCAAAAAAGCAGGTCAAATGCTTTTTGAAAACAATCCTCTCTCATTAATCTGTTCTTTAGTTTGTCCACATGATAAACACTGTGAAGGAAATTGTGTTCTTAATAAAAAACTATCTCCTGTTAGTATTGGAGAGATAGAAAACTATATATCTAGTCGGTATATGAATGATGTTAAATTTGAAAAACCAGCTTATAATGGTAATGATATAGCTATTATAGGTAGTGGTCCTGCAGGAATTGCTTTAGCAATCATAATGGCGTTACGTGGATATGGTGTAACAATGTATGATGGATATGATAAGATTGGTGGTGTTCTTCGTTATGGAATACCTGATTTTAGAATGGATAAAAAAATCTTAGATCAAATAGTTGAAAAACTTGTTACTCTTGGTGTAACTATCCGTCCAAATACAATTATAGGAAAAAATATTAACCTTTGTGACCTACAACGTGATGGTTTTAAAGCTATTTTTATTGGTACTGGTGTTTGGAGTCCTAAAAAACTTGGTATTAAAGGTGAGTCTTTAGGTCATGTTCATTTTGCAATTGATTATCTGAAAAATCCTACTGTTTATAACCTTGGTAAAAAAGTAACAGTTTTAGGTGCTGGTAATGTTGCAATGGATGTTGCACGTACAGCGATTAAAAACGGAGCTGAAGAAGTACGTATTATGTATAGACGTGGTAAAAATGATATGCCTGCAGATTACCATGAAATCCAATCAGCAAAGATTGATGGTATTAAATTTGACTTTTATAAAAGTCCTTTAGAGATTACTAAAGAAGGTATAAAATTTGAGTATATGAATGGTGATGAAAAAGGAAAAGAAGGTTTTGAAAATACAAATAGTATTCTTATAGCCATAAGTCAAAATCCTCGCGATATTATCGTTAAAAATAATACACAAATTGATACCAATAAACAAGGGCTTCTTATTACTGATGAGTTTGGGCATACTACAAGAAAAGGTGTTTTTGCTTCTGGTGATGTTGTTACTGGAGCTAGAACTGTTGTTGAGGCTGTTGCATTTTCTAAGATAGTTGCTGAATCTATGGAAAAGTATATTAAAACAATAGATTAAAAAATCTCTACATGTAAACCTTTACATGTAGAGATTAAAACTTAGTTTGATTCTTCTTTAAAATTTGCTTTTGCAGTTTGTAAAGACTCTATAAGCTGATCCAAATTTTCATAAGGTATATGAGCTTTCCAATCTGGACTTGACTCATCACCTTTTAGTGAAATTCCTATACTTACTACTGGAAATGAACCAGTTCCATAAGGCTCTTCTAAATGTGAAACTGAAATAGTTCCTTTTTTTGTTTCCGCTAATGGGAATGTGCTTAAAATTGTGTTTTTTCCACCCATTTTATTTTCTCCTATTTTTATTTTTTCTTTGTACCGAAGTACTTTATCATTCTTAGTTGAGTTCTCAACCAATCTTTTTGTAACATTAATGGAAAACCACCATATGTTTTTCCACCTTCTATTGACTTCGTAATACCACTTCGAGCAGCAAGTTGTGCAAAGTCACCAATGTGAAGATGACCTCCAGCAGCTGCTTGTCCACCCATAACAACATTACGTCCAAGCGTAGTCGAGCCAGCAAGTCCTGATTGAGCAACCATAATACAAGATACTCCAAGTTCACAATTATGTCCAATCTGAACTAAGTTATCAATCTTAGTATTTTCACCAATACGAGTTGTACCGAATACTGCACGATCTATCGTTGTATTAGCTCCAATTTCAACATTATCTTCGATAACCACATTTCCTGTATGATAAATTTTTATATGTTCTCCTGCTTGAGTATGAGCATAACCATAACCATCACTACCAATAATAGCCCCTGCTTGGATAAAACAGTTTTCACCAATAATAGTATCATCATAAACTACAACATTTGGATATATTATTGTATTTTTGCCAATCGTTACGTTTGCTCCTATTACAGCACCTGCCATAACATAAGCACCCTCTTCTACAATACTAGCATTTCCAATCACTACACTATTATCAACAACAGCTTTTTTACTTATGCTTTTTACAGAACCATTTAAAAATGGTTCTTTTGCAAAATAACCACTCATTTTTGCCATTATTAAATACGGATTTTGATTTATTATAGCATTACATGTAGATGGTAAAAATTCCACATGCTCCTGCTTCAATATAACTACACCTGCTTTTGTAATTTTGAGTTCTTCCAAAAGCTTTTCATCATTAAAAAAAGCTACATTAGATTTATCTGCATTTTTCAAAGTCTCAAAAGATGATACTTTGAAATCTTCACCACTATATTCTAATTGCAACTCTTTTAATATATCAATTAAATTCATTAAACATCCAATGCCACAGAACCACCACGTACCATCTCTGTTGGATTGTACTTTTTGATAGCCTTTAGAAAATTATCTATTCTTTTTGCATCATCTGCAACCATAACAACTACAAAGTTTTCACCACTACTCGCTATGGTTCCATTATATGCTTTAAGCATTGCGTCAAGTCCATTAAAATCTTCATTTAATGGAATCTTAACTAATGCCATCTCTTTCTCAACAAACTCTTCAGATTCTACAACTTTGTAAACTGGTATAAGTTTATGAAGTTGTTTAACAATTTGTTCTAAAACTCTTTGATTTCCACTTGTTACAATAGTAAATCTTGAAAAATTTGTATTAGGGACTGGTGCAACCGTTAAACTATCAATATTGTATCCACGACCTGCAAAAAGTCCTGATATACGTGATAGTACAGCTTCTTCATTTATAACAACTACTGAAAGTACTCTTCTTATATTTTCCACAACTTACTCCTTGTACTCTAACATCATGTTATAAAGTGTACCACCAGCTGGAACCATTGGTAAAACATTTTCAAATCTATCTATCTCAACATCTAAAAATGCAACTTTATTGCTATTTATTGCATCTTTAAGTGCTTTGTCAAACTCATCTTTAGTCTTTACTTTGTAACCAACTCCACCAAAACTTTCTGCGAGTTTCACGAAATCAGGCTGAGTTTGAATATCTGTTGATGAGTATCTTTTGTCATAAAAAAATGTCTGCCACTGACGAACCATACCTAAAAATTTATTATTTAAAATTATATTTATTACTGGTATATTCATTTCAACTGCCGTCATTAACTCTTGAACATTCATAAGAATTGAGCCATCTCCTGTAAAGTTAATAGATGTTTTATGAGGAAATGCTCTTTTTACACCAATCGCAGCAGGAAATCCAAATCCCATAGTTCCTAAACCACCACTTGTTACAAACTGCCTTGGAAAACTAAACGGATAAAATTGTGCTGTCCACATTTGATGTTGTCCAACATCTGTTGTTATAAATGCATCACTTCCAAGTATATCTCCAACTCTTTCTATAACCCATTGAGGTTTTAAAACTTTATCAGAATCTTCATATCCTAATGGATGTATTTCACTGTATCTATTAAGTAGGTCTCTCCAACTTTTATATTTTGTTGAATCAACTTTCTCTTTTGCCAAAGGTATCATACCTTCAACAACATTTTTTAAATCTCCAACTATAGGAAAATCTACTTCAACAATCTTTCCAATACTACTTGGATCTATATCAACATGAATTATCTTAGCATGCTTTGCAAACTCACTTAGCTTTCCTGTAACTCTATCATCAAATCTAGGACCAAAAGCTATCATTAAATCTGCTTCGCTCATAGCCATATTCCCGCTATAACAGCCATGCATTCCAAGCATTCCTAAAAGAAGTGGGTTTTCATCACCCATTACGCCTCTTGCCATTAAAGTCTCAACTGCAGGAATTCCTGTAATTTTAGCAAATTCACGTACAGCTTCACTTGCATTTGAGTTTATTGCACCACCACCTATATAAAGTACTGGTCTTTTAGAATTAGTGATAGCTTCTACTGCTTTTTTTATCTGTCTCACATTGCCTTTATATGTTGGTTTATATGTTGGCATTTTTATTGTATCAGGATAATTAAATTTTCCAATTTGAGCTGTGACATCTTTAGGAATGTCCACATGAACTGGACCAGGACGCCCACTTCTAGCAATAAAAAATGCCTCTTTAAGTATACGTGCCAAATCTTTTACATCTTTTACAAGATAGTTGTGCTTAACACATGGCCTTGAAATTCCAACTGCATCAATCTCTTGAAATGCATCAGTTCCAATCACGCTAATAGGAACCTGCCCACTTATAATAACCATTGGAACAGAATCCATATATGCTGTAGCTAAACCAGTAACTGCATTTGTAAATCCAGGTCCACTAGTAACGAAAGCCACTCCAACATCTCCACTACTTCTTGCATATCCATCTGCTGCATGAATTGCTGCTTGTTCATGTCTTGTTAATATATGTTGAAAATGCTTTTGTTTATATATTTCATCGTAAACATTCATTATAGCACCACCAGGATAGCCAAAGACTACACTTACGTTCTCCTTTGCTAGTGCTTCAACAACCATTTGGGAACCGTTTAACTCCATGACTTCTCCTTTACTACATTAATTTACTTTAAAAAAAGACTTTAATTATATCAAAATAACATTAATATTACATTTTGAAAAAAATCATTCTTTTACTCTGTTAATAATTAAACCAAGTAATATGAATTGCCGTAGGAAATTTAGTTTGATAAACAACTATTAAAAAAAGAGTAAGTTCTTTATAGCTATATTAATAACTAAAAAAAACTCACCCCATGATAGCAAGCGCCATAAGTTGAATATAATCACAAATATTAGTAGCCAAATAATATTATAGTGATACACCTGCTATTTTGAGTGCAGATTCAATATACATCTTTCTCATTTTATTAAAAACAGGACCAGGTTTTCCATCACCTATTTTTTGTCCATCTATTTCTACAATAGGAAGAACAAAAGTAGTTGCACTAGATAAGAATGCTTCATCAGCATTTAGTGCCTCTTGTGCTGTAAAAAGACGCTCTTGTATCTTTATATCATGCTCGTTTGCAAGCTTAATTAAAAGTTTTCTTCTAATACCTGGTAAAATTGCGTTTGAAAGAGGTCTAGTTATAATGATGTTATCTTTAACTATGTAAGCACTTGAAGATGTTCCTTCTGTAATAAAACCATCTTCTATCATCCACCCCTCATAAACACCTTTTTTCTTAGCTTCTTCTTTTGCTATACATTGACCTAAAAGTGCTATAGATTTAACATCTCTTCTTTTCCATCTTATATCTTCTACAGTTACAACTTTTACTCCACTAGTAGCATAAGGGTTATTAATAACCTCTTTTTTAAATGCAAAAGCAGTACAAGTTGTAGATATATTTTTAGGGTAAGCAAAATCACGTGGAGCAACACCACGAGTCACTTGCATATAAACTCCACCCTCTTTGATGTCATTTTTTTTGACCAATTCATCTATCATTTTTAAAAATTCATTTTTACTCATTGGCCACTTTAAATCAAGCTCTCTTAGGCTGTTACCAAATCTTTCTAAAAAAGGTTCTCTATCTAAAACTGTATAATTAACTACTGGTACAACTTCATAAACACCATCACCAAACATATAACCTCTATCAAAGATAGAAACTTTTGCCTCATCCGCCTTTAAATACTCACCATTTAAAAATACAATCCCATCCATAATTTTCTCCATATACTAAATTTTTATAATATTCTAGATTAAAGAATTTTCTTTAACCATTTATCACTTTTAAACCATTTATTATAAATTTTGTCATATTTACCATCATTTTTCATTTGACTTAAAAAATTATTTAACCAATTTATAAAATCAGGATCACCTTTTCTTATAGCCCACCCAAGTGGTTCATAACTCAAATCTTTATCTAAATGAGTAATTAGGTTTTTCCCTTTACTTGAAACAAGTATAGCATTATATGGTTTATCATATACAAAAGCTGTTGCTTTACCATTCATTACTTCTTGAACAGCCTCAGCTTCGGTGTCAAATGTTCTAATTTTTGCTTTTCTAAACAATCGTCTAGTAACAATTTCACCAGTTTGACCTAATTTTGTAACTATTGTATTTCCCTTTATATCTAAATCTTTCCAATTTTTACCTTCATATTTTTTTTGAGCAAGAATGGTTTGCCCTACACTTATATATGAATTTGCAAAATTTACCTTTAAATTTCTTTTTTGTGTAATTGTCATTCCAGCCATAATAATATCATATTTGCCGGTAAGTAAACCAGCAAGAATACCATCAAATGTAGTTGGAACAATTTTTAATTTTACATCCATGGCTTTTGCCATAGCCTTAGCTAAATCAATATCAAAGCCTACGATTCTACCTTTTCTATCTTTCATTTCAAAAGGCATATAACCTGGTTCTGTTGCAACTCTTAATTCACCTCTTTGAATAATTGTATTCAAAGTTGATTTTTCCCATAGATTTATATCATCTGCTAACAAATTTACATTTAATATAAAAATTAATGTAAGTAAAATTTTTTTCATTTTTTTTCCTTTATATTAGAACTTTAAAAGTCCTGTTTCATTTAAAATCACGACGATCAGAGCACATGGAATAATATACCTAACCATTAAAAACCAAATTTCTGTTAAAAGATTACCCATTAAAGGAACTAGTTCTTTTCTAATTTCAGATTCATCCATAAAATGCCCAACAAAAACTACAACTAAAATACCGCCCAATGGTACTAAAATAGTAGAAGCCACAAAATCTAACCAATCAAATAGACCCTTACCTCCAATTTTTAACATAGGAGCATAATCTGTAATATTTGACAACAGTGCTGCAATTCCAAGAATATAAAAGAATATACTGCATATAACTGCTGCTTTTTTTCTAGAGTAATGAAATCTAGAAATAAGATATAAAACAGTAGGTTCAAGCATAGATATAGCAGATGTAATCCCAGCAAAGGCAATAGCCACAAAAAACAGAACTGCTAAAATGGAACCCATATCACCAAACTCATAAAAAACTGAAGGAAGAGATATAAATACTAAACCAGCTCCTTTAGTCGATTCTGCTCCTTTATCAAACAGAAGTGTAAAGATTATAAGTCCTGCAACTAGAGCAACTGTAGTATCTATTATAGTAATTAAAAGAGACGATTTAAAAATATTCGTTCCTTTTGGTAATGAAGCTGCATAAGTGATAATTATACCCATACCTAGTGAGAGTGTATAAAATGCTTGTCCAATTGCTACTATTATTGCTGTTGATGTTAATTTTGTAAAATCTGGATTAAACATAAAATAAACTGCTTTTGAAAAACTTTCAACTGAAATAGAGTATATAAATAAAATTGATAAAATCACTGCTAACAATGGCATTAAAATTTTATTAATTTTTTCAATACCATCTTTTACTCCACGTAAAATAATAGTCATAACCAATAAAAAAACTAATGTATGGTAAAAAAGTTGTGTTTTGACATCAGAGGTTAATAGAGTCATAAAAATATTTTTTGACTCTTCTACAGTAGAAGGAAGAAATTGAAAAGACAAAACAATATAATGAAGTATCCAACCAATTACTACTGAATAATAAGATAAAATAATTAATGGAACTACAATCACAAAACCTGCTAATTTCCAAAACTTTTTATTTTTAGTTGCTAAGTTTTCAAACATACTCACAGCATCACTACGTCCAAGCTTACCAATAAGCAACTCACTAATTAAAACAAAAACTCCTATAAAAAGAGCTGTTATCAAATATACTAATACAAAGGCTCCACCACCATATTCACCTGTAACATAAGGAAATTTCCATATATTTCCTAGCCCAACTGCAGAACCAACTGCTGCTAGAATAAAACCAAATTTACTAAATCTTGCCGTACTCATAAAACTCCTTACTAAAATAAAGCATTAATAATATCTAAATAAAAATTAAATATTGCAAAATAAACTAATTTTTTTTATTAAGTTTTATATTAATAGAATTCTTTAAAAGTCTTATATCGTTTTTTAAGTGTATAAAAAATAAAAATTAAGATTAAAAATAGAGTTTATTTAATTAAATATTGCTTCTATGTAAAAGCCTTGAGCATAATCTACATTGTAAGTAGTAATTATATCTAAAAAAATTTTTATGAACGTACTCTGCAAGAACTGGATAATGCATCTTCTTACAAAGAGTCATAATAGTTTCAAATATTGCTAATGAATGTTTATCAGTATCGAGGTTCTTTATATTTCCATCAATTTTTATATAATCTTAATCTAGATAAGAGAAAGACGATAATAATTTGAATGACCTGACCATTAATTTTCGTAAGCTTTTGCTTTAATCTTATTATTATAATATATATTACAATAATATATTAAAATAAGTTTGGTACATATCCAAATTTAGTAAGTTTTGATGATGGACAATTACTTATAGATAGTAAAAAATTTGTATTAAATGAAACATTATTATATGCATATAATGAAAAACTAGACATTATATTAAGTACAACAGGAGCTTATCAAGTACTTCAATATAATAGTTTTACTGGTTATGAAGATGAAGAAAAAGCAAACTTTGATTCTTTATGGGTTGGCTTTGATTATTCTTTTGATTCAATTAATAGTAAATTAAAGCCCTCTATAACCATACAAATACCTATTTATGAAAATCCATACTTTAATTCAGAATATGGCACTAACTATTTTAAAGCAATTTCTCTTAGAGGAAAACTACAATATTTTTCTGATCCATTAATTACAACAGTATATGCATCTATTCTAAAGAACTTTGAAAAAAAAGTAGGAAGTTCAAAAATAGATTATCCCGATAGTTATGCTGTTGGTCTTGACATATCATTTATACTTAACCCTGATATATCACTTAATCTTAATTTTGAACAACGATATCAAACAGAAGTAAAAGAAAATGGAATGGAAGTTAACCCTTCTACAAATTTGCCTACAATGGGATTTGGCATAACTTATAGCATAAATGAGAATAATGCTTTTAGTATTTCTACTTCTGTAGGTAATAGCTCAAGTGCACCAGATAGTAGTATCGCATGTTCATTATGGCACAAATTTTAATTTTATTTTTACTGGTAAATATCACATTTGCCAGTAGTATATTTAATGTTAAATCCTTTCAAGAGGTACGTTTTAAAGATGTTATTCCTCAAAAATATGAAGAGTCATGCGGTGCAGCTTCTCTAGCAACATTAATGAATATGTATAATGAAAATGTAATTGAGGAAGATTTACTTAGTGACTTTAACACAAGCAATATGGTTAATTTTGACGACATACAAAAAGTAGCAAATATTCACGGATATAAAGCCAAAGGTTATAAAATAACCAAAGAAATATTTGAAAAAATTACTATTCCAGTCATTGCACGTGTGATTCGTCATAAAAATTATCCACATTTTATTGTAATACAAAATATAAAAGGAGATTATTTTTTATCACTCGACCCAACAAGTGGTAAACGCCTTATGAGTAAGTCAGAATTTTACAGTATTTGGTACGACAAAGGTGGTTATATATTAGTTATTGTTCCTAAAAAAAAGAAAAAATTAAAACCTATCGCTAGCTATCACTTTTTATTGAAAAAGTGATATTTCTCTAGCTAATTTTTAGCTTGTAAGATTTAGCTAGGGAAATATGCATTTTTTGTATATTTTTCAATATCTTTCCTTAGGAGGAAAACATGAAAAAAATTTTACTCACAATGTCAATATGTGCAGTAATGAGTTTCGCAGGTGCAGTAGATACTGCTAAATCAGATCTTTTAAATCTAGCAACAGCTGGCAAAGTATCAGGTTCTTCATTTGAGCTTAGTTCAAATCAAATGAAAGAGGTTGTTGGTGGTAATTATGTACGTGACTATATTACTTCAAATTCAATGTATACACAATCCAAAGGTCATCTAACTGAAGGATATAATGGAAATTTTCCAGCTAATATGTATTACCGAAAAATGAAAACAGGAAGTTCTTCTTTATGGATAAGTTATACTGTTAATGGGTATAGCTACCAAGGGTATGGAACTGAAAATACTCGGTTAATAAACTTATATGGTAAAAAAGCTAAGTGGGGTGTATATTAATAAGGAATATATTTTGCTTATTGTATGTTAACACTAAAGGGCTATATTATTATAGCCCTCACATAGGAGAAAATATGCATGTAGATAAAACTGGAACAAGTTATACATTATTTATTCAAAATAATAAATATGCAGACTTGTGTGCAAAAGAGCGTGAGCAAAACGGTTCATTAACCATAGAAGAGTATAAAGGTTTAGATGAGTATTTAAATGAAATTATAGATAGTATTCCAGAGTTAAAAGCATCTAAAGAATCTGGTGAAGGAATAGGTGTATATATTTTACCTGAAGGAACTTCTAAAACAGTTACAGATGCTGTTGATGCTACAACAACAAAGATGCTTGATGAAGGAACAGATGAAAATCTTCTTAAAGCTGTTTTAGGAATAGTAAAAGATAATTATTCTTATAGTGCTGATGAAACACAAAGTATGGGTATGATCACAGCTAAAAATGTTTCTTTTCAAGTAGAGTGTGACATGGAAGCTTTAAACAATATATTAGATATATTTGAAGAAATTTATATGGCAGATGAAAAAGTGTCTGCTACTTTTTCAAAATTTAAAGATTATATCAATCAAACATACGATAGCTTGAAAATGTATGCAGGTGAAGAAAATCCAGTAAATACAGCAGATTCAACATTTGAAGATGGTTCTAAAAATGACTTAGTTGATACGCTTATGGCAGAATTGGATAAAGGTGAAAATGAAGACGTTGAAAAACTTAAAACAACTCAAGATTTAATGTATGAAAAATTTAGAAAATCTATTGCGTCAAATAAAATAACAGGAAAAATACTTCAACAGTTTGGATAGTGATATAGAATAATTAACAATAAAAATTCAAATAAAAAGAGTAAACTTAATTTATGGCTTTTTGAAAAATTTGGGCGCCTAATTTAAAACTTTTATTTAGCTTAGATTAATTCTTTTGAGATGCTAACTGTTATAAAAACAAGAAGTGTAACCAACAACTTCATATTTTCTCCTATCAAGATTTAAACTTCATAAGTTCACTATTTAGTTTTTCACTCATACTATCTAATTGATCAGTTGCCGCATTAACTCCTTGGATAGATTTTGTATTTTCTTCTGTTAATATGTTTGATTTTTCTATCTCATCTACTATATGATTTATCTTATCTGCTGTTTGTATATACTCTTCTACAGATTGACCTGCCGATTCTACAGCACTATTTAAAACCTCTACCACGCCATTAATGGTGTCTTGTAATTCAGAAGATATATGTGTCAACTCTTCTACTTTCTTAGTATTTGCATTAATTTCATCAGTACTTTCCATAACACTTTGCACAACTAAGTTTGTTGTAGCATCTATCTCTCCAAGTGACTTTTGGGTACGTTCTGCTAAAGCCCTTACTTCATCAGCGACAACTGCAAAACCACGCCCATGCTCACCTGCTCTGGCTGCTTCAATAGCGGCATTTAATGCAAGTAGATTTGTCTGATCTGCAATATCACGTATGACATCAAGTACATTTTTAACTTCATTTGCATTTT
Source organism: Sulfurospirillum sp. (assembly GCA_016744795.1). Taxonomy (GTDB): domain Bacteria; phylum Campylobacterota; class Campylobacteria; order Campylobacterales; family Sulfurospirillaceae; genus Sulfurospirillum_A. The sequence continues at coordinate 295,066 of JADGDR010000002.1, read as the reverse complement.
GTGATGCTTGTTCCAATTTAGATTGAAGAGAGATTTCACTTTGCATTGTTTCGCTCATTGCATTTTGTAAAAGATTTACTTTATCTGTCATATCTATCATCTGTTTATTTGTTCTTGATAATTCGTCTTGTGACTCTTTTGCTGCAACTACAGAGCCTTTTAACTGCTCGCTTAGTTCTCTACCTTTATTTGCTGTTCTATTTACATAAAAACTTTGTTTTTCAGAGTTTTTTCCTACGAGTAAAGCTGTAGATGATAATTCACTGGCTATTACAGAGTTTTTACTTGAAACTGTTTTAGAATTATTGATTATAATTTGAAGCTTTTCTATAAACTTATTTGCACTTACTGTAACATCAGCAAACTCTTTTTCTAAACCATCTTTTTTTAATCTAGTAGAAAGATCAGCGTCAGCACTAGCAAGGTTTTCAAATCTTGAATTTAGTATAGTTGTTGATTTTTTAACTGCACGTCCAAGTATCATAGAGAAAAATAGTGCTAAAAAGATACTTATAAAAGCAGAGAATATAAAGTTGTTTTTTGATTTTTCCAAAAGTTTGCCTGCATTAAGGTACTTCTCATCCATTAATTTATTTGTTAAACCGCCTAAACCATCGAAAGAGTCTCTTAGTATTTCATAGTTTTTATAATAAACATTATAGTAGTATTTTGAAGCTTGCATAAGAGATGCTTTTTTCACCATATCTACCATTTGTTCCGTATCTTTTTTCCAAATATTAAATTTTTCATGGAAATTACTAAATTCTGCTTTATTATTAGGAAGATATTTTGACATAAGTTTTTCAAACTTAGCAAATCTATCTTTTACTTGTTTCTGATTTTTATATACTCCTTTTTCAAGCAGTTTTTTTAAGTTTTTTTGTTGAGTACTGTTTGTTGCTTGTAAAATCGCAATATTTGACTGATACATATCAGTTTCTAGTTTCATAAGATAACTAGAACTTTTAAAAAACTCTTCGTCTAAAGACTTAACATTTGCACTTACATTTTGTAGGTTATTATAGATAACCAAGTTTGAAATAATAAGAACAAAAACAATAACTATATAAGAACCAATAATCTTAATTTTAAAATTCATAAACTATCCTTTCAATATGATATTAATTCTATTTTACATACAACTAACTGTTTTTTTGATAAAATAGTAAAAAAGCAAAGGATTGAGATGTTACTAGGTGTAAATATAGACCATATCGCTGTTTTAAGAGAAGCAAGAAAAATAAATGACCCAGATCCACTTGACGCAATAAGTCTAGTTAAAAGAGCTGGAGCTGACCAAATAACCATACATTTGAGAGAAGATAGACGACATATACAAGACATAGATGCCCTTCGTATCATTGAAAATGCACAACTACCTGTAAATATGGAATGTGCAATTGATCCAGACATAATTGACACTGTTATAGATATGAATCCTCACCGTATTACGCTTGTTCCTGAAAAAAGAGAAGAAGTTACGACTGAAGGTGGACTTGATTTAATAAAAAACTTTCAGGTTATCAAAGATATTAGTGCAAGACTAAAAGAGGCAAATATAGAATTATCTGTTTTTATAGACCCAGATATGTTCCAAATAAAAATGGCAAAAAGTCTTGATGCTCAATGGATTGAATTACATACTGGATTATATGCAAATATATACGCAATGCTTAATTCAAATTTAAAAAACACAAACCACTCTATAAAAGAACTAGACTTACCAAGAAATGCTTTACATGTAAAGCTTCAAGAAGCTACGAAACAACTCCAAAGCTCTGCTACCTTAGCAAACGATATTGGACTAAAAGTTGCAGCTGGACACGGATTAAACTACCAAAATGTAAAAGTCATTGCTGAGATTCCAGAAATAATAGAGCTAAATATAGGTCAAAGTATAATTGCCCGTAGTATTTTTACAGGTTTTGAGAGTGCTGTTAAAGAGATGATAAATGAAATTAGCAATTAGCATTGGAGATATAAATGGCATAGGATTAGAGATAGCATTACGTTCTCACGAAAATATAAAAAAAATTTGTGAACCTATTTACTGCATCAATGAGACCATGTTAAACTGGGGTGCTGCTTTACTTGGTCTTGATATACCTAAGGACTTTACATGTAAAGAGTGTGGAGATATATTTGAAATACAAGCAGGAGTTAGTACAAAAGAAGCAGGTGAACTCTCCTATGTTAGTTTTTGTACTGCTGTAAAACTTGCAAAAAAAGGAAAAGTAAATGGCATAGTTACACTTCCAATCAACAAAGAATCATGGGAAAAAGCAAATGTACCTTTCATTGGACATACTGATGCATTAAGTGACAAAGCTATCATGATGTTAGGTTGTGACAAGCTTTTTACCATACTATATACTCATCATATACCTTTAAAAGATGTCAGTCAAACCATAAAAATAAAAAAACTTACAAAGTTTTTATTGACACTAAATAACTCTTTACATGTAAAGAAAATTGGAGTTTTGGGACTAAACCCTCATGCTGGTGATGGTGGTGTCATTGGTGACGAAGATTTTAAGATAAAAAAGGCAATAGAAAAGGCGAATAAAAAGCTTGGCAAAAAAATCTTTAAAGGTCCCCTTGTCCCTGATACAGCATTTACGAAGAAAAGTAGAAAAGAGTTTAAATACTTCGTCTGCATGTACCATGATCAAGGGCTCATACCACTTAAAGCACTATACTTTGATGAAAGTATAAATGTGAGCTTAAATGCTGGAATAATAAGAACATCAGTAGACCATGGAACAGCCTTTGATATAGCATATAAGAATAAAAAACCCTCTACAATTAGCTACTTAAATGCGGTTAAAGAGGCAATTAACTCGTCCTTAAGCTAAATAGTGACATAATACGGAATCAAGATTAATATTACAAAATAAGGATAAAATGATGAAATTAATACTATCTTTGGTTCTACTTCTTACTACTGTCTTAAATGCACATTTTCAAGTAATAAAACCTGAAAATGACGTAGTTACAAATACAAAAATGCAAAAAATAGAGTTAAGGTTTATGCACCCTTTCGAACAAACATACATGGAGATGAAAAAACCAAATAGCTTTGGGTACTTCCTAGATGGTAAAAAAGTTGATTTAACTAATAAACTAAAAAGTGAAAAAATCAAAAATTTTCAAACATGGACTTATGAACAAAAATTCAAAGAAATTGGTGATTACATCTTTTATGTTGATCCCGTTCCATATTTTGAACCAAGTGAAGGAAAGTTTATAAGACACCTCACAAAAACCATAATAGACGTCCACAATGCAGGAGAAGGTTGGGATGTACCAGTTGGGCTAAAAGCAGAAATAATTCCTCTTACACGTCCTTACAGTCTATACAAAGGTAATATTTTTAGTGGTACAGTTTTATATAAAGGAAAATCAGTTCCTTATGCTGAGATAGAAATTGAATTTTATAATGATACAAAAAAAGTTGCTCCAACAGATGGGCATATAACACAAGTAATCAAAGCAGATAAAAATGGTGTTTTTCACTATGCTATGCCATTTAAAGGTTGGTGGGGATTTGCAGCTCTAATTGAAGATGATGTCAAAATCAAACATGATGGCAAAGAGTATCCTGTAGAACTCGGTGCTCTAATTTGGGTAAAGACGTACTAATATGCATATAAGCGAAGGTGTACTTAAGCCGGAAATTCTAATAGGTGGAGCAGTAATCTCTTTTGCTTTTACTGCTTATGCCCTTAAAAAACTAAAAAATGAAGACATTCCTTTAGTCGCAGTATTTTCTGCCCTATTCTTTTTAGCATCATTTATACATGTACCAGTGGGTCCAGTGTCCATTCATCTAATATTAAATGGTATTATAGGTGGTATTTTGGGAGTAAGAGCCTTTATATCAATATTTATTGCACTTCTTCTTCAAGGGGTATTATTTGGTTATGGAGGTATAAGTACACTTGGTATAAACACACTAAACTTAGCACTTCCAGCACTTATAGGATGGTATATATTATCTTTACATGTAAATAGTGTTTCACTTAAAAAAGTTCAATATTTTTTAGTAGGATTTATGTCAGTAGCTGTCTCTGCTCTATTCTTGTCAATCACATTAGCACTAAATGGAGAATCATTTTTAAATGCTTCTAAGGTGGCTTTTTTGGCTCATATTCCTGTGATGTTTATTGAAGGTGTTATTACCATGTTTGCTCTTATCTTTTTAAACAGAGTTTATCCTCAGATTTTAAAGAGTATTAAATGAAAATACTGCTTTTTATCCTTATGTTGACTTCAATGCTATTTGCTCACAGGCTATATGTTCTTGCAGATGATAATGGAACAAATTTATATGTAAAAAGTTATTTTACAAAAAGTTCTCCATGTCAAAATTGTAAAGTCAATATATATAAGAATAAAAAAATTATTGATAGTGGAAAAACTGATTCTAATGGAGAGATAACGTTTAAGCATAAAGCAAAAAATATTGAGATAGAAGTTACAGCTTCTATGGGTCATAAAAATACAATCACATATAATAGTGAAAATGAAGTAATTACAGAAGACAATAATATAACTGCTAAAAAAATGTTTATGTCTCTTGGAATAATTGCTCTTATCTTTTTGATACTAAGAGTTGCTAAAAAGTGATATCTTCTTCTTTTGCACTTGTAGCGACTGCACTTTATAGTTTTGGATTGTCATTTTTTGAGACCATATACATTAGTATGTTTTTACCATCATTTTTGCTTATGGTACTCAAAAAAGAGGCTATATTAGTGACTCTTAAAAGACTTATACTTTTGAATATATTTATAGTCATGGTTAGTGCTAGTGCTTATATTAATGATGATTATGAATTAGCTCTTCTTATTTTTATGCGTTCAAACGCTATTTTACTTTTTACTTTACTCATCTTTTATAACAAGAGCCTTTTTGATATAGCAACTGGTATGCAAACGCTAAGAGTTCCAGATAAACTTGCAAGTTTATTCTTTTTTGTTGCAAAATTTGTTATCATCATTAAAGAAGAATATTCAATCACTAAAAAAGTATTAAAAATCAGAAATTTTAAAGCAAAAAGCAATCTATTTAGTTACAAAATATATGCGAATATAATAGGTATGTTAATAGTAAAGTGTTTTGATAGAGCAGAAAAGTTAAAAAATACGATGATACTAAGAAACTTTAGAGGTAAGATTTACCAAAGTAAATCTGAAAAATTTACAAAATTAGATTTAATAATATTTATAATTATAATTATATCTTTAAGCATTAAATTTGGAGAGATAAGCCTATGAGCTGTTCAGTAACACTAAAAAAACTTTCGTATGAAAATGGCGGAAATAGATTATGTGAAAACATTGATTTAAATATAACACACAAAGAAAAGATTGCTATTATAGGACCAAATGGTTGTGGCAAAACCACTCTTTTAGATGTAATTGCTGGATTAAAACAAAAATCTAGTGGTTCTCTTGAACTTTTTCATAACTTAATTGAGAGCGAAGATGACTTTAAACCAATGAGAGATTTAATTGGATATCTTTTTCAAAACTCAGACAATCAATTCTTGGCACCTGTAGTTTTGGATGATGTAGCCTTTTCACTACTAAGTGCTGGCATGAGTCAAAAAGAAGCCCTGTTAAAAGCAACTATGATGTTAAGTGACTTAGGAATAGAACATCTAAAGGACAAGGTAGTATATAATCTTTCAGGTGGAGAAAAAAAACTAGTCGCTCTTGCAGGAGTTTTAGTAACTGAACCAAAACTGATGTTACTAGATGAACCTACTAGTGGACTTGATTATAAAGTACAAATAAAACTTGTAGAAATACTAAAAAAAATAGATAAAAGCATTATTATTGTATCTCATCATAGAGAGTTTATAGACTCTATTGTAGATAAAGTCTATGAAATTACCCCTGAAGGATTAATTTTGATTGCAGATTACTCAACTCAAGTAGAGCCTCACTCTCATTAGTATTATCTATGATATAGTCTATCTTTTTAGGTTTTCTATATACCTTGTCATAGTAATCTACTAAGAGAATTTCTGCTACTTTAAAGAGCTCACCATTTTCATAACTCTTTATAGCTTCAAGTTTTGAATTTTTACTTATATATGGTGTTATCTTATTCATGGATGCAAAAAAATACTCATCATCTATGTTTATATAATCTTTCAATATACGTTTTACGCGTTGTTCTAAAGGAGCAGTTATTTCCACTCTAAGACTACTTTGAAGTCTACTATAAAGTAGACTTGGTTGAGTCACTGAGCCTATTCTTTTGCTTTCGCCTTCTACAAAAATCCAGCTTTTTTCATCTATGTTTTGTAATTCATACGCTAAATTATTTTCAAAAGCTTTTTGTGTAGGTTGTGAACCATTCATAAGTCCAAAAGTAGAACCAAAATGATTTGCTAAACCTTCAAGATCAAGGGAAGGAGAAAGTTTTCGTATCAGTTCACTTTTTCCACATCCAGTGTTACCTCCAAGAACAATAAAATTCTCATGCTCAAATTCTTGTATGTAATTTAAAACATATTGTCTATAGTCTTTGTATCCTTTTTCAATCTTGTAAACTCTATATCCTGTTATGGAAAGTATAGTTGCAAGTGAAGTTGAACGAAGCCCTCCTCTTGCACAGTAAATTCCTATTTTTGCACCAAGTGAGCATAGTTTGTTGATTGTTTTGAGATGATTTGAAGCATTTTGACAAATATAACTAGCTCCCAATACTTTTGCATTTTGTTTTGAGTATTGCACATACATTTCTCCTATCTCATGATGTTCTTCATCATTTAAAGAGTAAAGGTTTAGGGCAGTTGGAAGATGTGAATCTTCAAACTCTTTTGGGCTTCTAGCATCTATTATCAAATCATAATTATTTATATCTTTATAAAAATCATTTATATTTATTTCATTTAACATTTTTAATCACACCTAAAAATTTGATATTATTAAATCTTTTAATTTAATATATATCTTTTCAAAATCTGTTGAGTAAACTCTTGTGTTTGCAATAGTTGTAATAAAATTCATATCTTTTTTCCATCTAGGAACTACATGATAATGAACATGCTCAGCAATACCAGCACCTCCACATTCCCCTAAATTCATACCTATATTGACCCCATCTACTTTAAACTCATTTTTTAATAATTTTACTGATTTTTGCACAAGCTCACTCATCTCCAACCAAACTTCACTTGGCAAAACTTCAATAGCATCTACATGTAAATCAGGAATTACCATAAAATGCCCTGGAGTATATGGATATTTATTCATAACCAAAAAACATTTTTTCCCACGGTACAAAACATGTCTTTCGTTATCAAGAGTATTGTCGTTTACAATATTACAAAAAGGACAGCCCCTTTCTTTGCCATTTATATAATCATCTCTCCAAGGGGCATACATATAGTCCATTTTATACCTTTATTAACTCTTTTAAAGATTCTTTTATATTATCTTTTTTCATAAAATGTTCGCCAATTAAAAATGCATCGGCTCCAACTTTACTTAACCGTTCTATGGTCTCTTTATCATTTAATCCACTCTCAGCAACTATTATTTTTCCATTTGGAATAAGAGGCATAAGTTTCTCTGTCAAATTCATATCCATCTCAAAAGTATCTAGATTTCTGTGATTAATTCCAATTATATTTGCTCCAGCAAAAATAGCCTTTGTTAAATCTTCTTTATCATGAATTTCAACTAAAGCGTCCATACCAAGTCGCCATGTGTACTCTAGTAAAGATTTTAACTCTTTTTTACTAAGTGCTTTTGCAATAAGTAAAATAAAATCAGCTCCATAAACAACCGCTTCAAGAACCTGATACTCATCTATTATAAAATCTTTTCTTAAAAGTGGTGTGGAAACGTATCTTCTTATACCTGTTAAATACTCTATATTTCCCTTAAAATAATGAGGCTCAGTTAAAACTGAAATAGCACTTGCTCCACCTTTTTCATACTCTTGGGCTATAAAAAGTGGATCAAAATCTTCTCTTATAATGCCTTTACTTGGACTTGCTTTTTTTACTTCTGCTATGATTCTATATGGGTTTTCTTTGGTCGCTGTAAGATATGGTTTTATATCTCTTGGGGCAAAGGGGTTAAATGCTAAGCTTCTTCCTAGCCAATCTAAGGTAAACTCTTTTTTTCTTTTTTCTAAATCATATTTTGTTTTTTCTATTATCTCATCTAAAATCATCTATTTTTTGCCTTTTACACATCTGTTTATTTTTTTTGAATGCCCTAGCAACTCTGCTTCTTTACTAACTTTAATTAGTTTGTCCATAATTTCTTTCGCCTCTTTACAACGTCCAAGTTTATAATATCCCCAAGCTAAAGAATCAAGATAAAACAGAGAATTAGGCTCTTTTAAAAGAGCCTCTTGTACAAGTCCTATACCTCTTTTTATATCTATATTATGATCAATCAAAAGGTAACCATAATAGTTAAAATATAAAGGATCATGTAATTTTGTAATCACCTTCTCAAATTTATTTGATACTGATTTTAAAATTTTATCGTTGAGTTTATTTTTATTGGATTCATACTCATAAATTGCCATTCTTCCAAGATAATTAATATTTGAAGTCTTCTCGTAAAGACGTTTAGCTACTGTATATGCAGCCTTAAAATCACGAGAAGAGACATAGATGCCAAGTAACATCTCTTGGTTATATCCACTCTTTTCTAAAAATCTTATAGCAGCATTTTTGTCTTTAATATATATAAGAAGTTCTACAACTTTTTTTGCATATGCCTCATTTTTAAAACGAAAATATAGTTTTTTATATGTTGATATTACTCCGTTAATATTTTTCTCTTTGCCATATATTTCTATGAGTTTAAAACAACTATTTATCTCGCAAGTTTGCATTCGTATATGAGTTTCTAAAAGAGCTATGGCATCATCTTTTTTATCCAGATAATTATACTCTATATCAATTATATGTAATAAAGAGTTTTCATCCATGCTAATTCTATACGCACTCTCAAAATACTTTAATGCTAAATCATAAGATTTAGTCTGTAAGTATATGCTTCCTGCTATTTTTAGGTTTATTTCACTTTTATCATTTTCTAAAAGTAATAAAACTTTTTCTTCAGCTTCTTTATTCTTCTTTTGATTAATTAAAAAACCTATCTCTATTCGTTTAAACTCACTATTATTTGGGTATTTTTCTAAAGCAATCTTCAATAACTCTTTAGTTTGCTTGGTATCGGCTGATACAAAAGATATTTTTGTTGCTTCTATAAGATAGTTGATTTTATCACTTCTTTTATATAGTACTTTATATATCTGTATAGCATTTTTAGGATTACCAGCTTGTTGTTGCTCCAACGCTTCTAATATCATATAATCTTCTTTTTCAAAAGACTTTTTACCTACTTGACTGGTAGTTGATTGTTTTACAGAACACCCTGCAAAAAACACAACTAGAATTATAACTAAAGCTTGTATATACCTGGACACTCTTTTTCTACCTCTCTTATATTGTTTTTAAAATATTCCCAAAAAGGAAAAGTTCTACATTGTGTTGGTCTATCTTCGTAAACACTACACTGTTTTTTTTCTATATCAAAAAAAACACATCTAAAGCCACCGTTAAAACCTAACTCTTTAAGAGTATAACGATACCCAATTTTAGATAAATACTTATTTATAAACTCATCTCTTTTTAAATTTAACCTTTCACTAAGTGCAATTATCTCTGATTGATTAACCCAAATATATCCACTTTCACCTATACAACACCTACCTCCACACACTTCACAAGCTTTGACATCAAAGGAAAAGTCAAAACCATCTTTTTTTATAAATTCGGACATATTAAACTCTTGGTTTTTGTATTTTTATAGATACTCTGTACTTCTTTAGAATTCATATAAATAGGTGCTAAAATTTTACATAGAGATTTTGAACTCTTTTTTGCATGAACTAAAACTACTGAGGCATCTTTATCCTCTTTTGTATGAATAAATCTAAGATGATTAACCTTAAACTTGTTTTGCAAAAGTATACTTAACAAAAAATCAATCTGTTTTGCATCATAACAAAAAACAAAAGAGCCTCTTGGTCTCATATTTGATGAGACAGATTTACATAATTCATCAAAAGGAAGTGCTTGCGAATATCTACTTATTCTTAAAGGTTCATTTATGCTTTGTTGACTTCCTTCATGATAAAAAGGTGGATTAGAAACTATGAAATCAAATTTTTTATCAAAATCATACTCTCTTATGTCAGCTTGGAATACTTCAGATTCTAAATTATTGTATTTCGCACTTTTACATGTAAGCTCTACATGTAAAGACTGAATATCAATCTGTGTTAAAGATATATTAGGGAAATCACGTTTTAAAAGAAGCCCAACTATACCACTACCACTACCAACGTCTAAAACTAAACCTTTTGGATTTAACATAGCTATAAAATCATACAATACCAATGAGTCACTATTGTACCTATACCCATTTTCATATTGAAAAAGGTAGAGAGCCTTATCTATAGGCACGTATAACAAAACCCCTCTTACTTTTTGACTCAATACTATAAACAGTGTAACTTATCTTAACATCATCACCAAATCTATCACGAATTAACCAACCACCTTCTTTTGCCCTATCACGTCCAAGTCCTATGTTAGAGAGTCTTGTTAATCTTTTTATTTCACTATCAGGGATACCTAGTCTACCATCTCTTTTTACTTTATTTAAAGAAGCAAAACCACCAGTACCAATAATTGGGATTACTTCAAAATAGTACGTGTTATCATATTGATTTAAAAACTTCTCAACTTTAGCTTTACATGTAGAGCTTATCTTAAAATTACCACTAACCATATCTCCACATTCAACTTTTCCTAATTTTTCTAAAGTACTTCTTATCTTTAGAACTTTTTTCCCACTATCCATCTCTTTTAATATTTTCTTTAAAGATGTTATTTCACGTACATACTGTCCTAGTTTCTTCTTATCTTTATGTTTTTGGCTAAGTTCAATATCTTTATTAGAAATATCAATTTTTAATGTTTTTATTTTGCTTTCGTAATTTTTTTCCCTCAAATCTATACTTGACTTCAAATCATCAAAAGATTGTCTTATAGATGCAAGTTTTTCATGCTCACTCTGTTCAAGTTCTTTTTTCTTTTTTTCTACTTTACTTATATCTTTTTTTAATTCTTCAATAAGTATATCTTTCTTTTTATTATTGTCAGTTGCACTACTTAGTTGATTAATTAGCTCTGTTTTCTTAGTATTAAAATTTGATACTACTTTTGCCTTTGTTTCTTGTTGTGATTTTACATCCATTTCAAGAACTGCAATTTTATGATTTAATATCTTATAATTTTTATTATGCTTTTCTTCATTTTGTAATACTAATCCATTTACTTCATCATCTACAATTCTTTCATTACTCTGTAGTTTTTTTATCTTAGCTTGTAATTGTGAAATCTTGTCTTTATCCAAAACAATCGCTATTTTTTTACTTTCTAATTCTGATAAAACTCTTTTTTCTTTAGACTGTAAAGACTTTAATTCTTGAGTCAAATCTTCTGTCTTTAATATTAATTCATCTGCTTTAATCTTGTTTTTCTGAGTTATTTTTGATACTTTATTCGTATTCTCTTTTTTATTTTTTAGAATTTCTTTTTGACTATTTTCAAGTACAATTACACTATTTTGCTTTTCATCCGATAGTTTTTGAGTTAAGATTTGAATCTCATCTTTCTTTGAATTTATCAAAAGTTTATATTTATCTTCAACCCTTGTTAATGTTTTTTTATACTCTTCTTTAATGGCATCTTTTTCTGAACTACTATTTTTAATTATATTATTAAATTCTTCTAACTTCTTACTGTTATAATTCTCTATCTTCAATATGTCTTGTGAATTTTTAGTTAACATACTATTTTTATCTATTAACATTTTATTGATTTTATTCTCTAGTAATGTTATTCGCTGATCTTTTTTAGCAAGTTCCAAAACAGTAGTTGATTGCTGAGATTTAAGTTTATTTGTCGATTCTTTAACCTGCTTTATTAGTGAATTATTTTCACTTTGCAAAGTAGAAAATTTAATATCGTATGACTTTTTTAATTTTTCTTCTCTATCTATAGCTAGGTTATTTTGTTCATTAATTTGCTTTTTAACACTATCAATCATATCTTTTGAACTATCATCTTTTTTGTTTAATTGTTGAGATAAATTTATGTTTTCTCTTTGTAAATCATTAATTTTTTTCGTAAGTTCACTTATGTTTTTATAATGCTGTTGTTCAGCTTCATTGATTTTTTCTAGATTATTTGAAAGTAACGCTTTTTGTTTTGTACTATTTTTAGATTTTTCATGTGCAACTATTTTAAGTAATTCACTTTTATCAGTTGAAATAATTATATTTTGCCTTTCTAAAAAAGTTACTCTGTTTTTTAAAGAGTTTACTATCTCTTTGAACTCTTCTACATCTTCAAATAGAGGATTTCCATCATCGTCAAAAACTTTTAAAGGTGTGTTCTGTGAATTTTTTGTCTTAAATTTTTTTCTATCTATATATCTTTTTTGTAAAGAAGCTGAAAGGTCTGAAAACCTTAATTCTTTTTTTAATAAATAGCCATCATTTAATTCTTTTATACTTATTCCACCAAAGTTTCCAAAAATATAAGAAAAAGAAATACTGCCAACAAGTAAAAAACCAAATATTATGTTTAAAAAGATAGAAAAAGAACTATTTTTCATACAGCTATTTCTTATTTAGGATATGCATAATTATATGATGAGCATGATTTAACGCTATAGCAATTGAGCCACCACTTTGTACTGCTATATCTCCCGCAAGATATAGCCCTTTTGTTTTTGATTCAAAATTTTCATCAAATTCTGGTTTATTTTTTTCATCAAAAGTTATACCACAAAGCTTTAAGAAATCAACAGGTGTTGTTCCACCTATCGCGTAGATTATTCTATCGTAAAGAGTGTAATAGCCGTCATTAAAATTAACTTTAACTAAACCATTTTCATTCTCTAGTGATTCAATATCTGTTGACATTCTTAATCTAAGTTTTTCTTGTCCATTATATTCATATATCATTTTTTCATTAATTTCATTAAGTCTGTTAAACTTATCTCTTCTATAGTTTAATGTCAGTGTATTCGTTTTTGAGAGTTCTATTGCATACTCAGCTGCTGAATTTCCTCCTCCAACCATAAGAAGTTTTTCTCCACTTGAACACTTATCAAGATTAAAATTTACTCTTTGGCGAACAGAAGGTGGTATTTTATAATTTGGCTTATTTGGTTTACCCATGGTTCCTATAGCTATTATCACATTTTTTGACATATATCCAGCACTAGAAGTGATGATTTGAAAAATATCACCATCTTTTTTTATTTTTTCAACTTCTGAATTAAATGACGTATCTATCTCGTCATTATCTAAAAGTTCATCAAAATAGTTAAGTGTAGTCTCTTTAGTACCATCTTTAAAGTCAACATTACCAGCTAACTCTACGACTTGTCCTTTATAGTCTTTGTCTACTCTTTTATTGTCTTTATAAAACTTTCTAATTGTTTGAGAATGGTTATCTCCCTTTTCTATCATTAAGATTTTATCTAATCCTAATACCTTAGCTTCAACAGCAGCACCAATTCCACCAGGACCACCACCAATTATAACCATATCATAAACTTGTTGCATTTTGTATCCATATTTTGATTTAATAGATTATTATAGCAAAAAATAGTAAAATAAAATAAATACCTAATATATAAGGCTAAAAATGGACATTTTCTTAAAAAATCTAAAACACTCTAGTTATATAATTTCTTCTCTAGAACCAAATAAAAAAAATAAAATTTTGCATTTAATGGCAGATGCTTTAAGACAAAATAGTACTAATATCATAAAAGAGAATAGAAAAGACATATTAGCAGGAAAAAATAGTGGATTAAATCCTGCTCTTCTTGATAGACTTTTTTTAGATGATTCAAGAGTAGAAGATATGGCAAAAGCCATAGATGAAATAGCAATATTAAAAGAACCAGTTGGTCGTGTACTGGACGGATGGGTTGTACCTAGTGGACTTCGTATTGAAAAAGTATCAGTTCCTATTGGAGTTATAGCTATCATATATGAAAGTAGACCAAATGTAACAAGTGATACAGCAGCCCTATGTTTTAAAAGTGGTAATGTATGCGTATTAAAAGGTGGCAAAGAAGCACATAACTCTAACCATTTTATTGCAAAAATTCTTCAAAGTGTTCTTATACAAAATGATTTACCAAAAGATATAATCTCTCTTATCCCTGATAATACTAGAGAAGGAGTTGCAAAACTGATAAAAATGAATCAGTATATAGACTTAGTTATTCCTCGTGGAGGGGAAGGACTAATACGCTATATTAGTGAAAATGCAACTATGCCAGTAATCAAACACGACAAAGGTCTTTGCCATACTTATATTGATAAAGATGCTAACATTCAAAGTGCAGTAAAAATATCAATAAATGCAAAATGCCAAAGAACTGGAGTTTGTAATGCAATGGAAACTCTTTTAGTCCATGAAGATGTTGCCAAAAGAGTTTTAAAACTTCTAAAAGTAGAATTCGATAAGTTTGGAACAGAACTGAGAGGGTGTGAACTTACACTTAATTCTATAGATGTTAAACTAGCTTGCGAAGAAGATTTTAGTACAGAATATTTAGAAAACATTCTCTCCATTAAAATAGTCAAAAATGTTGACGAAGCAATAAAACATATAAATAAATTTGGCTCAGGTCACTCAGAAGCTATCATAACTGAGAACTATACAACAGGAGAAAACTTCTTAAATGGTGTTGATTCAGCTTGTGTTTATATAAATGCTAGCACAAGATACACAGATGGTGCAGAATTTGGATTTGGAGCAGAAGTTGGTATAAGTACAAATAAACTCCATGCTCGTGGTCCTATGGGCATCAATGACCTTACAACATACAAATTTAAGATATACGGGAAAGGTCATGCAAGAGCATAGAGTTTTACATGTAGACAATCTAACTTTTGGATATAAAAATTCGCCTATATTATATAAAGATTTATCTTTACATGTAAACATAGGTGAAGTCGTATCTGTTTTAGGGGCTAGTGGATCTGGAAAAAGTACTTTATTTGAACTAATAACAAACAATTTAGTCCCATTAAAGGGAACTATTACATGTAAAGAGATAACACAGGTTTTTCAAGACCCATATACATCTTTTCATCCCACATATACAATTAAAAATCAAATTGGAGATGTAGCTTCACTAGAAGGTTATGAAGACATTTGCAACTCACTTGAACTTGACATCTCGCTACTAGAACAAAAACCTCATAAACTAAGTGGTGGTCAACTCCAGCGTTGTTCAATTTTAAGAGCACTTTTAATGAAACCAAAAATTATTTTAGCAGATGAACCTACAAGTGCCTTAGATAACATTACTCAATTAGAAGTTATGAAGTTATTAGTAAAATTCCTGAATAGAGTTGGAATACTTCTTATAACTCATGATGAAAATCTTGCTTCTTGGTGCAGTGATAGAATCATAAAACTATAATTTACTTAAGAAAAGAGAGACTATCTCTCTTTTCTATCGTTTCTAGCCTCTTTTAATGACTCTGCTATTAAAAATGCAAGTTCTAATGCTTGGTCTGCATTTAACCTTGGATCACAGTGAGTATGGTATCTATCTTCTAAATCTTTTTCTGTCAAATCTTTATATCCACCAGTACACTCAGTAACATCTTGACCTGTCATTTCCAAGTGGACTCCACCAGGGAAAGTGCCCTCTTCTTTATGAACTCTAAAGAATCCTTTTACTTCACGAAGAATCTCTTTAAACTCTCTTGTTTTATAGTTATTTGATGTTTTTATAGTATTGCCATGCATAGGGTCTATACTCCAAACAACATTCTTACCATGTTTTTTCACTGCTTGAACAAGTTTAGGAAATTCATTTTCTATTTTTTGAGCACCCATTCTTACAATGATGTTTAATCTTCCCTCTTCATTTTTGGGATTAACTTTTTCAATTAATTCTATCAAACCCTCAGCAGTCATGGTTGGACCAGCTTTTATGCCAATAGGATTTTTAACACCTCTTAAAAATTCTACATGTGCATCATTAACATCTCTTGTTCTATCACCTATCCAAAGCATATGAGCAGAACAATCATACCAATCACCTGTTAAACTATCTTCTCTTGTGAGTGCTTCTTCGTAATTCATTAAAAGAGCTTCATGAGAAGTATAAAGTGTTGTTTCATTTATAGTAGGAGTATTTACAGATGTAATTCCACAAGCTTCCATAAATTCTAAAGTCTCTGTAATTTTATCTGCAAGATTCTGGTACTTTTCACCAAGTTTACCCTCTTTAACAAAATCTAAATTCCATTTATGAACTTTATGAAGATCAGCCATACCACCACGAGCAAAAGCACGAAGTAAGTTCATAGTTCCACTTGACTGATTATATGCTTTTGTCATTCTGTGTGGATCTGGGATTCTTGAATCTGAGGTAAACTCATTATCATTAATAATATCACCTCGGTAACTAGGAAGGCTTACTCCATCAATCTCTTCAAAATCACTTGAACGAGGTTTAGCAAATTGACCAGCTAGGCGTCCGACCTTTACAACAGGACAGCCACCAGCAAATGTAAGAACAACTGCCATTTGCATCATAACTTTAAACATATCTTTTATATTGTCAGCATTAAATTCACTAAAACTTTCAGCACAATCTCCACCTTGAAGTAAAAATGCTTCACCACGACCAACTTTGGCTAACTCTTCTTTTAATTTTCTAACTTCACCAGCAAAAACAAGTGGTGGAAAGTTATTTAACTCTTTTTCAACAACTTTTAATTGATTCATGTCTGGATAAGTTGGTTGTTGCTTTATATTAAACTCTCTCCATGACTCTCTTGACCACTTCATATGATTACCTTTTTTTGAAATTTTATGATTATACCAAAAAATCAGATATAATTTATCTTTTTAAAGGATATTTTTTGAGCGAAGAGAAAAAAGGTACTATTTATGCCATTTTAGCATTTGTATTTTGGGGTTTAGTTCCAATATACTTCAAACTTGTTAGTCATGTAGCCCCTTTTGAAGTTTTAATTCATAGAATATTATGGTCAGTTTTATTTTTAACTCTAATTCTTTTGTTAACAAAATCATTTGATAATCTAATTTTTATATTAAAAGATAGAAAAAAACTGAAAATACTTTTTATATCTGCCATTCTAGTTTCAATAAATTGGCTTACATTTATATGGGCTATTTCAAACAATATGATTGTAGAAGCTAGTTTGGGTTATTATATTAACCCTCTTATTTCTGTTCTTTTAGGATTTTTATTTTTCAAAGAGAGAATGACAAAAATACAAATACTAGCTATTAGCATAGCTTTTTTTGCAATAGTGTATCAAATTTACACACTAGGAAGTTTGCCAACAATATCGCTAATCCTTGCTTTTAGTTTTGCATTTTATGGCTTAGCAAGAAAAAAAGTAAATGTAGAATCAGTGTCTGGATTGCTAGTAGAAACTCTCCTTATATCACCTTTTGCACTCGGTTATTTTATATATTTAATTTATATAGAAAAAAATGCTTTCACTATTCCCCTAGATACAACCTCTTTATTATTAATTTCAGCAGGCTTAGTCACTATAATTCCACTTATATGGTTCAATTCTGCTGCAACTAGAATTTCCATGGTAAAACTTGGATTTTTACAATATATTGGACCAAGCATTTCATTTTTACTGGCTATATTTATTTACAATGAACCTCTTAATTCAGATAAACTTATAACATTTACAATGATATGGTTTGCCCTCATACTTTTTTCAACAAGAACAAACAATATTAAAAAGTAACAAAAATGAAACACTGTTACACTATGAAACAACTTTGTTATTTTTATACCATGCTTATTTTTTATACTCACTTTTAATAAAACTCGTTAAATATTTATGTACAATACTTTAATTAGGCATTTTTAAAATTAAATTTCCATATTAAAAACGTCTAAATAAAAATTTAAAAGGATTCGCATGACTAAATTAGCTAAGTTATCATTAGCTGCAATTGTTCTTATTGGTTTAAGTGCAACAGCTGGTACATTGGAAGATACAAAGAAACAAGGCTTTGTTAAGTGTGGTATTGATGGTGCTTTACCTGGATTTTCAGAAATTCTAAGTGGCGGTAAATATGTAGGTATAGACGTTGATGGTTGTCGTGCTGTTTCTGCAGCTGTTTTAGGTGATGCTTCTAAGGTTAAATTTATTTCGTTAAATGCTAAAGAAAGATTGGCCGCTCTTCAATCAGGTGAGATTGATTTACTTGTAAGAAATACAACTTGGACTCAAAGTCGTGACACCACTTTAGGTTTGAATTTTGCTGGAGTAAATTACTATGATGGTCAAGGTTTTATGGTAAGAAAAGACCTAGGTGTTAAAAGTGCTTTAGAACTTGATGGTGCTTCTGTTTGTCTTCAAACTGGTACTACAACGGAACTAAATGTTGCTGATTATTTTAGAGCACATAATATGAAATACAAAACTGTTGCATATGATACAAATGATCAGGTCGTAGCAAGTTATGAGAATGGAAGATGTGACATTCTTACATCTGATGCATCACAATTATACGGTCTAAGAACAAAATTAAAAGATAAAGCAAATCATATAGTTCTTCCTGAAATCATTTCTAAAGAGCCTTTAGGACCTGTTGTAAGACAAGGTGATGATGCTTGGTTCAATATAGTTAAATGGTCATTTAATGCTATGGTTGCAGCTGAAGAAGCTGGAATTACAAGCAAAAATGTAGATGAAATGAAAATGTCTTCTAATCCAACTGCAAAAAGAATTCTTGGAACCGAAGGTAAAATGGGTGCAAATCTTGGATTAAGTGCTGATTTTGCTTATCAAATCATTAAACAAGTTGGTAATTATGGTGAAGTATTTGAAAGAAATATTGGTGTAAATACACCTTTAAATATTAAAAGAGGAATAAATGCACTATGGACAAAAGGTGGATTACAGTACTCTCCTCCTTTTAGATAGTAATAATTTTAATATAAAAATCACAAAGGTAAGATTGTAAAATCTTACCTTTGTGTAATAAAAGGATATAAATGTCATTACCTTCAAACAGGCTATCACAATGATGAGTGCTTTAAGAAATCAAAAGGTTAGAGGGATACTATTTCAAATATTAACTGTTATAGGTTTAGTTGCTTTTTTGTGGTATATTGGCTCAAATACAATGCACAATATAGAACAAAGAGGCATAAAAACTGGTTTTGAATTTTTAGATAGTACAGCTGGTTTTGGAATCGATGAGACTCCTATTGCTTACACCGAAACTGATACTCATGGAAGAGTCTTTTTGGTAGGACTATCAAATACTCTTATAATCGGTTTTGTCGGCATAATTTTTTCTACCATTTTAGGACTCATTATAGGAGTTTTAAGGTTATCAAATAACTGGCTCATTAGAAAAATGGCTGCAACTTATATTGATATATTTAGAAATATACCTATTCTTCTTCAAATTCTTTTTTGGTATAACGTTGTTTTAAAAAGCTTACCAGTTCCTAAAAAAAGTTTAGAATTTGCAGGAGATATATTTTTAAATAACCGTGGCTTATATTTCCCCCAACCTGATTTAAATTCAACAACTATATCAATTCTAGTTAGTTTAGGAATTGCTATTATATCTATCATTTTTTTAAATAGATGGGCAAACAAAAAACAAGAGAATACAGGAGAAGATTTTCCTGTATTTATAACTGGTATTTGCATGTTAATAGTATTTCCAATTTTGGCTTATTTTATAGGTGGAGCAAACTTCAACTTTGACATCCCTGCTCTTAAAGGATTTAATTACAGAGGTGGTAAAAGCATATCACCAGAATTTTTGGCCCTTACATTTTCACTTGTAATATATACTGCAACTTTTATTGCTGAAGCAGTAAGAAGTGGTATAGAAGCGGTAAGTAAAGGGCAAAAAGAGGCGGCTGCTTCTATTGGATTGACTCAATTTCAAGCACTAAAACTTGTTATACTTCCTCAAGCGATTAGAATTGCTATTCCTCCTACAATTAACCAATATCTAAACCTAATCAAAAACTCATCTTTAGCAACGGCTATTGGTTATCCTGAAATTGTTACTCTTTTTTCAGGAACATCACTCAATCAAGTTGGTCAAGCAATAGAGATTATTGCTATGACAATGCTTGTTTATTTAACTATTAGTTTAGTTGTCTCAGCACTGTTAAACTGGTTTAATCACAAAATGAAAATTAAGGAAAGATAAAGTGGCTGTATATGAACAAAAAGCTGTAAAAAAAGCTCCTTCTAACTCAAAAGGAGTTATTCACTGGCTAAAAAGCAATCTTTTTTCTACACCACTTAATGTTGCAATGACGCTACTAGGTCTTGCAATTCTTTTTTGGATAATTCCTCCATTTGTTCAGTGGGCTTATACTGATGCTAATTTTTCAGGAGAAACAAGGTCAGATTGTACTGGTGATGGGGCATGTTGGGTATTTGTCAAAATGAAACTAGATCTCTTTATGTATGGATTTTATCCCCAAGAAGAGTTATGGAGACTTAAAAGTGTATTAGGACTATTTGTAGTTCAACTTTTTGCATTTAAATTTTTTAAAAGCATAAAACACAAATTTATTTCATTTTCAATATACTTAATTATTGCTTTTATACTAATAAACGGCGGAATTTTTGGATTAGAAATTGTTCCTACTGACAAATGGGGTGGATTGATGCTAACTATTGTTGTTGCAGTAGTTGGTATTGTATTTTCCTTTCCCATAGGAATTATTGTTGCATTTGGTAGAGCATCTAACTTGCCTATAATTAGAAGTGTATGTGTTACTTATATTGAATTTATTAGAGGTGTACCTTTAATTACTATTTTATTTATGTCTTCTGTTATATTACCTCTGTTTTTTCCTGAAGGCATAACATTTGACAAACTTCTTCGAGCTTTAATAGGTATTACACTGTTTCAAGCTGCTTATGTTGCTGAAATCATTAGAGGTGGACTTCAATCAATTTCAACAGGACAATATGAAGCAGCTGACGCTATAGGGCTATCTTATTGGCAAAAAATGCTACTTGTAATTTTACCACAGGCTTTAAAAGTTGCTATTCCAAATTTAGTTGGAGCTTTTATATCTCTATTTCAAGATACAACTCTTGTTCTTATAATTGGTTTATTTGACCTGCTTGCTATGGTTCGTATCACCGCAGCTGATTCAACTTGGCTTGGAATGGAAACAGAAGGTTATGTATTTGTAACAATTGTATTTTGGGCATTTTGTTACGGAATGAGTAGATATTCTAATAAATTAGAAAAACAGTTTAATACAAACTTGAAATAGGAAAAAAGATGAAAAATGATAATATAATTGAAATTAATAATTTAAATAAATGGTATGGAGATTTTCACGTTTTAAAAGATATAAATTTTGAAGTAAAAAAAGGTGAGATTATTGTCATATGTGGACCTTCAGGCAGTGGAAAATCAACATTAATTAGATGCATTAACTATCTTGAACAGTTTCAAGAAGGAACTATAGTTGTTGATGGTATAGAAGTAATTAACGATATTAAAAAAATTAAAGCCCTTAGAGAAGATGTTGCTATGGTTTTTCAACACTTTAACTTATTTCCTCATCTTAGTATTTTAGATAACTTAACACTTTCTCCAATTTGGGTAAAGAAAAAACCAAAAAAAGAGGCTAAAAAAACTGCAATGAAATTCCTTGAACGTGTTGGTATTGCCGAACAAGCAGAAAAATACCCAAATCAACTTTCAGGTGGACAGCAACAACGTGTTGCAATTGCAAGAAGTCTATGTAAAAACCCAAGTATAATGTTATTTGATGAACCAACTTCAGCACTTGATCCAGAAATGGTTTCAGAAGTACTTGATGTTATGATTGAACTTGCCCAAGAGGGTCGTACCATGATTTGTGTAACTCATGAAATGGGTTTTGCAAAAAAAGTAGCGGATAGAGTTATATTTATGGATGAAGGACAAATAGTGGAAGAGAACACTCCTAATAATTTTTTTGACAATCCAGAATCTGATAGATTAAAACTATTCCTAGATCAAATACTTTCTCATTAAATCTCTACATGTAAAGGGTATATTAATTAGCCCTTTACTTTAACTCGCTATAATTTTATATTTACATGATAAGGACTTTATTTTATGGAACAATTATTTCCTGTACTTTTCGTAGCAGCTCTGATAGCTTTTGTTATGATGAAACAAGTAGGACACATTACAGGTAACTTAAACTTACAAGGTGATACTAATGCTTTTGATAAATACTCACAATTTTCTGTTGCTATTCAAAATCATATAAGAGCTATCAAACTTGATATTGATAGTACAAAACAGATAGAAAATCCTAGATATATTTTAATTAAAGATTGTAATGAAGAAAATTCTATTGAAAAACTATCTGATTTTTTAAGAAAATTAGTATTTTTTGAAACACTTTTGGCAAAAAAGAAAACTTCTAATGAAATAGAAGGTGAACTTTTTGGGATATTAAGTGAGTTAGACGAATTTATAAAACAAAATTGTGAAGATGGAGAACTTTTAGCAGAAGAACTAAAAGATAATCTACTCACAGAATATGAAGGATGAAAATGTTATTTGATGATTTAAAAGATTTGAAAAAAGATATGGCTAAAAATGAACAAGACGAAAATGAAAAAAAAGAGAATGAATTAAAAGAGCATAAAGAGAAAAAACTAAAAAATGACTTTGAATCTTTCATGAAGCAATCAGGCATAAAAAAGATTTAAATGCAGCCAAGTCGTCTTGTAGAATTTTCAACACTTGAGGCCAAGTGTGCATACTTAGATAATAAACGCATGCGTATGGAATATAAGTTTATTGAAGATTGTCCAGAGCTTCTTAACCAAAAGCTTATTCAACGAGGTTGGAGACGTTTTGGAGAGTACTACTCTAGACCAAAATGTCTTAATTGTAATGACTGCCTTTCTCTTCGTATAGATGCAACAAACTACCGTTTTTCAAAAAGTGCAAGAAGAACTATACGTAAAAATAAATTTACAAAGTTTATGATACAAAAACCTACAATAACAATGCAACATTTAAATTTATATGAAAAATACCACAAATATATGGAAGAAAAAAAAGGCTGGAAACACTACTCTTTAAGTCCAAATAGTTACCATGAATTATATGCTAGTGGTGCTATGAAATTTGGAAAAGAGATACTATATTTTGTTGAGAATAAACTTATAGGCGTTGATTTAGTTGATATTTTGAGTGATGGAATATCTTCTATATATTTCTTTTATGATCCTGAATATTCACATCTATCTTTAGGAAGATTTTCAATGTACCAACAGATATATCTAGCACAAACAAACAAACTTCCATGGGTTTATCTTGGTTATTATGTTGAAAAATGCCCATCATTGAGCTATAAGGCAGATTATAAACCATATGAAATTTTAAAAGGAGACCCTACTCTCGCAGAATCTCCCATTTGGACTACTCAAAAAGAGCAATAACCTCTTGCTCATTTAATACTTTTCCTCTAGCTTTAACTTTTCCATTAATAACAATAGCAGGTGTACTCATAACTCCATAATTCATAACTTCTACTAAATCTACAACTTTCTCTAATTTTGCAAATTTTCCTGTTGTAGATAATGCCTTTTTTACTATTTCCATTTGTGTTTCACAGTTAGAACAACATCCACTACCCAATACTTTTATATGCATTTTACTTCCTTATTTTATAGTATTATATTAAAAAGATAACCTACTAAGATTATGCCAACTCCAACTATAGAAAAAAAGAGACATATTAGTCTCCAACTCATAACTTTTTTAAGTATCATCGCCTCAGGTAATGACAAAGCCACAACTGCCATCATAAAACTAAGTGCAGTGCCCATAAGCATACCCTTGCTTGTCAAAGGCTCTATTAGTGGTGCAACGGTAGCGGCTCCTGAATACATAGGAATCCCAGCAATAACTGCTATTAAAACTGCAAATGGATTATCAGCTCCTGCATATTTGGCTATAAAATCAGCTGGCACAAAACCATGAATCACGCTACCAATAAAGATACCAGCAATTACATAAAGATATATATCTTTTATGACCTTTAGAGCACTTTGCCAAGCAGAATTAACTCTTTTGAAAAATGGCAACTTTTCAAAATGAACCTTACCACCATGTTTCATATAAGGAACACTTATTAGTATATCTTCATCTGTACTAACTTTAGCTACAATATAACCTCCAACAACTGCTGTAATTAGTCCAAAGAGTGTATACAGCAAAGCTATCTTCCAACCAAAAGTTGCAAAAAGTATCGCTATTGCAATCTCATTATTCATGGGACTACTAATAAGAAACGAAAAAGTAGCACTTCTTGGAATTCTAGCTTGAGAGAAACCTAAAAATAGAGGTATTGAAGAACAAGAACAAAATGGTGTAAGTATCCCAAATATAGCAGCACAAAGATTACCAACAAATTGTGATTTTCCTCTTATAAAATCTCTTAATGTTTCTGTTTTAATATAAGTTTGTATAAAAGATATTACATATATAATGACTAAAATCAGAGTCAGAATTTTTACAAAATCATAAATAAAAAAATGTAAAGAATCAGCAAAACTGCCATGCAAAGCTAAAAAATCATAAACAAAAAAATCTACGCTACTTAACCACATCTAAATAATCCTTTACTACTGGTAACAACTCATTTTTTATATCTTGCATAATTTTTTTAAACTCTTTAAAATCTTTCCCATCTGGATTTTCAAAACCTACATGTAAGACCTTTGTATTTTCACAAAACAACGGACAATGCTCTTTAGCATTATCACAAACTGTAATTACTAAATCAAACTCAATATCACAAAGCTCATTGATATTTTTTGAGTGATAATTTTCATTCCATGCCTCTTCTTCTTTTAAAACTTTGATTGCATTTATGTTTACATGTAAAGAAGGTTTTACACCACTGCTATATGCTTTTATACCATCAATATATTTATTTATTAAAGCTTCTGCCATGATAGAGCGGCAACTATTTCCAGTGCAAAGTATTAAAACTTTTTTCCCCATAGTACAACTACATGTAAGAGTAGGAACATTTAAGTCAAGATAAGCAATCTCTTTTAAAATCTCTGTTCTAAATTTATCTAAAGGTGAACGAATTGAATAATATGCCCAACGCCCTCTTCTGTCTACCCTTAAATATCCTGCATCTTTTAAAATTTTTAAATGTCTTGATATACGAGACTGTATCATTTCAAAACTACTTTCAATGTCACAAACACAGGTCTCTCCATATTTGTCAATAAAGCAAAGAAGTTTCACTCTTGTTTCATCGTTTATGGCACTTATTGTTGTCAAAAAATTGTTAATATCAAATCCTTATTCAGCATTTTATCATAATTATAGTTATATATCAAGATATATTGATATATAACTCTGGAACTGTTTTTGCTTGTTGTTTGACATATCTATTTAGGAGATTTTTATGCAAATATCATTTTCACCTGAAATGCTTGCTGTTACGATAGAAGACGATGCTAGTACCTTTTATCATTTACAAAATACTATAGAAAAAAACTTTTCAAAACGCATAGGAAGAAAAAATAAAACCATACTTTTTAAACAAGAAGATGAGGAAGTTCAAAGAAGATATTTTTTAAAACTTATAGCTAAAATTTACAAAAGAAAAAAGAAACTTTTTGATAATGAAATATCAACTCGCATTAAAGATTCTTTAGATAAAACAATAAAAATTACACACCTAAAATCAAATCAACTCCAACAACAACTAAAAATTATTATGAAAATAGAAGACAACTATGCTGTTGTTTTTTATATTGCTTCTAAAAATTCTGTGCTTGTCTCTTATCTTAGGAATTACTTTAAGAATCATCTTATAAAATATAGACTTAGAAATAATACTGTAACACTCTATCCTCACTCTAATAACACAGCAAAGTTGCTAGAAAAGCTGTTAAATCAGAAAGAGATTATAGGATGTTATGTTGACTTTAGTTATGATATAAATGAATTTTTAACTTATAAAAATAGCCTTACGAATAAAATGGAAAGAAGAAAAAAATTTAATGCTCTTTTCTCATTACTAGAGGAATTTTATGAAATTCTTGATTGTAAAGCGGATGATACTTTTGAAACCATAAGAAAAAACTACTTAACTCTAGTAAAACAATATCACCCAGATATGGTCTCACATACAAATCCATCTCTTAGCTCACACTATAGTCACAAGTTCCAAACTATTCAATATGCATATAAAATGATAAAAATTCATTTTGAACATGAAAAAAGTGCTTAAAACCTTTTAGTATTTTAGAGCATAAAGTTTTTTTCGCTCTGATGAGCCTGCTATATTAAACTCTTTTCTATACTTTGTTATAGTTCTTCTCACCATCTTTACCCCAAACTTTTTTTCTATAAAAGATAATATTTTTATATCACTTAACGGTTTGTTATGAGATTCGTATTTTACAAGTTCTCGCATATACTCTTTAATAGCACTATTTGAGATATTTTCCTCAACAGCTGTTGCAAAAAACTGTTTTAAAGGGATAATACCTCTACTACAAGAGAGATATTTTCCTGATATTGCCCTAGATATTGTAGATGGATTTCTTTGTAAATCATCTGCTATATCTTTTAATTTCATAGGTTTAATAGCTTTACCAAAGAAAAAATCATATTGATACTCCACTATCATAAGTCCTATCTTATATAAAGTTGCTTTTCTCATTTCCAATGCATCTACCAAATCTTTTGCATCTTTTATCTTATTCGCTACAAATTCATGTTTTTCATCTAAACCATCAGTCTCAATAATAATTTCAGGATAATAAGCATCATTAAGGGCAACTTCAATAACACCTTTGCTATCATAAACAAATATATCAGGTATAACTTGCAGTTCATCTTCTAAAAAATCTATAGCTGGAGGATTTCTAAATTTCTTTATAACTTTTAAAGCATTTCCAAACAGCTCTTCTTTAGAGTAGTTTTCTATAGATTCAAATTCATTTATAAGCTTTTTAATGTATCTACATAAACCCTCTTCAACTTCAACATTTTCAAGCTGAAATAAAAAGGCTTCTTTTAAATTAACTGCTCCTATGCCAAGTGGTTCAAGATAAGCAAACCTTTCTCTTATTTTCTCTACACGTTCTATATCTACGCCTAAAACATCAGCTATTTCATCAAGTCTATCTTTTTCAAAGTAGCCCTCAGTGTTTATGTTTTCTATGATTTTATATGCAATATCTTGTGAAATTTTAGTAGGAAAAAGTGGAGGATTTATCTGCTCATCTAAAGTTTCAAAAAGTGTTTTTTTATTTATAGTTAGGGCTTCAATTGTTTCAGAAACACTATTTTTACTAAGTTCATTAAAAAAACTTTTTTTAGCAAACTTTTTATCTGGTTTTTCATTACCAGCTCTAACTTGGATAAATGGATTTGCTTGAACAAAAGGCTCAATTGCCTCTGTAAGAGAATCTAAGTCAGATTGTAAAATTGGCAACCAACCACGTAAAGTTGATGATAATTTTTGTTTTTGACTCTGATTTACTCTTAATTTCATTAAAGCTTAAATTCCTCTCCAAGATAAAACTTTCTTACTAACTTATCTTGTGCTACTTCAGCACTTGTTCCACTTGCAAGAAGTGAACCATCTTTTATAACATAGGCTCTATCACATATATCTAAAGTTTCTCTTACATTATGATCAGTTATCAAAACACCTATATTAATCTTTACTAAATCTCTTACAATATTTTGTATATCAGCAACTGCTATAGGGTCAACACCTGCAAAAGGCTCATCAAGAAGCAAAAATTTTGGACGAATAGCAAGTGAACGAGCTATTTCACATCTACGCCTCTCTCCACCACTCAAACTCAAACCTTTTCTTTGACGAATTGGTTCAATATTTAACATATTTAAAAGCTCTTCAACTCTTTTTTCTCTATCTTCTTGTCTTTCATAGATGATCTCAGCAGCCAGCATTAAATTTTCTTCAACACTAAGCTCTTTAAAAATGCTAGACTCTTGTGGCAAATAACCAATGCCAAGTTTTGAACGCTCATGTAAAGGCATCTTTGTAAGATTTAAATTATCAAGATAAACTTCACCTTTTGTAGGTGATATAAGACCACATATCATATAAAATGTGGTAGTTTTTCCAGCCCCATTTGGACCTAAAAGTCCAACTATCTCTCCACTTTTTACATGTAAAGATATATCTGTGATAATAGTAGTCTTTTTTATTGTTTTTACTAATTTTTCTACTTTGAGTGCGTGCATATATATCCTCTTTTATCTTCTATTGGTTTTATTTCAATCTTCATATAATCAAATCCCATTTTTTTTAAAATATCCTCAAATCTATCATCTGCCCACTCTACCAAATGGTATTTTGGCTCATCTAATTTTTCAAGCAGCCCACTTTGTAAGAAACCATCAACTCCATTTTGATAAATATCATAATGACAAACTCTATCTTCATACTCATTTAAAATAGAAAATGTAGGAGAAGAAACCTCTACATGTAAACCTAATTTTTTTACAAATTCTCTTACAAAAGTTGTCTTTCCTGAAGCAAGATTTCCTTGAAGAAGAACAATACCGTCAGCACCAAGCTCTTTTATTATCTCTTTTACAAATCCACTTAACTCTTCAATATTACAAATTATCATAAAGAGCTTGACACCTTTATAATAAGTTCTAGTTTTTTTATTGCTTTTTTACTATCTATAGTTTCTCTTGCAATTTCAAGTCCATCTTGAAAATCTCTAGCTTTACCATCTACAATTAAAGAAGCAGCACAATTTATTAAAACTATATCTCGTTGCGCATCTGTAGCTTCATTTGTAAAAATATTATGAACCAAAGCAGCATTAAAATCTGAACTACCTCCGACTATAGCTTCAAGAGGTGCTTTTTTTATACCATAATTTTGAGGGTTAATTTCAAACTCTTCTACATTGTTATTTAAAAGTTTTGCCGCATAAGTTATATCACTTATGCTAATCTCATCCATATGCTCACGAGAACTAACTACTAAAGCTGATTTTATACTATTTATACGCAAAGCTTCTGCTATTTTTGGAACAAAAACTTTGTCAAAAACTCCCAACATACTTTTTTGCACACTTGCAGGATTTGTCAATGGACCAAGTATATTAAAAATAGTTTTTTCAGATATGGACTTTCTCACTGGCATGATAAACTTCATAGCAGGATGATGATTTTGTGAAAACATAAAAGTAAAACCTGTATCTTCAAGTAATTTTGCAGTATCATCTACACTCAAATCAAGTCTAACACCAAGTTTTTCAAACATATCTGCACTACCAGATTTGCTAGTGGCTGATCTGCTTCCATGTTTCGCTACAAAACAACCAGCAGCTGCACATAAAAGAGCAACAGTTGAAGAGATATTAAAACTACCTATTTTATCTCCACCAGTACCCACAATATCAAGTAGTTTTGGCTTTAATTCATCATCTACATCTAAAGGTAAAGCATGAGCTCTCATAACACTAGCTGCTGCTGCAATTGACTCAACAGAAGTAGTTTCATCTAACTTCAAAGAAACCAAAAAATCTCTCATTTGAGCATCACTCATTTCATGTTTAAAAAGTTCTTCAAATACTTTTTTTGACTCATTATAGTTCATTGACATACTCACTCTGTTTTGATTTTGGAATTGTTTTTGTTGTTGGAATTTGTAGCACAGAATAACTTACTGTTTTTTGAAGATAATTGATAGTAATTTTATCACCAACTTTTACATCTTTTGCAGCTTTTACAACCTTAGCATTTATCTCAACCACACCATTTCTACACATATCTTCTGAAACAGCTCTACGTTTAGTAATGTTTACTGAATTTAAAAATTTATCTATTCTCAAAATTATTCCTTTTGGGCATTCTAACAAAACTAAAGTTAAATTTTCTTTTTTATGGAACACTTTTTGCGGTAAAAACATTTTTTACCCAAATAAGCAAATATTTTAATTACTTTTGGTAGAATCTCTACAATTAAATTAAATTACAGGAAGATGTATGCGTAAAGATGTAAAAAAAGTAGTTTTAGCTTACTCAGGTGGGCTTGACACAAGTATAATTTTAAAATGGCTACAAGATGAATTTAACTGTGAAGTAGTAACTTTTACAGCAGACGTTGGACAAGGAGAAGAACTTGAACCTGCTAGAAAAAAGGCGATTGAACTTGGTATAAAACCAGAAAATATTTTTATAGAAGACTTAAAAGAAGAGTTTGTTAGAGACTATGTATTTCCAATGTTTAGAGCAAATGCAATTTATGAAGGTGAATATCTACTAGGAACTAGTATAGCTCGTCCACTAATAGCAAAACGCCAAGCTGAGATTGCTGCACTTACAGGGGCTGATGCCGTTAGTCATGGGGCAACTGGAAAAGGAAATGATCAAGTTAGATTTGAGCTAGGTTATCTTGGAATCAACTCAGACTTGACTATTATCGCTCCTTGGAGAGAATGGGACTTAAACTCAAGAGAAAAGCTTTTAGCTTATGCCAAAGAACATAATATACCAATAGAAAAGAAAAAAGGAAAATCTCCTTACTCTATGGATGCAAACTTACTTCATATTTCTTATGAAGGACTGGTTTTGGAAAATCCAAACCAAGAACCAGAAGATGATATGTGGAGATGGTCAGTAAGTCCTGAAGAGGCACCTGATAAAGCGGAAAGAATTGAGCTTGAATACAAAAATGGTGACCCAGTTGCGCTAAATGGTGTTCAACTAAGTCCTGCAAAAATGCTTGAAACTCTTAATACTCTTGGAAATAAACATGGTATAGGAAGAATAGACATAGTTGAAAATAGATTTGTAGGTATGAAGAGCCGTGGTTGTTATGAGACTCCTGGTGGAACTATTATGTTAAAAGCCCATAGAGCAATTGAAAGTATCACGCTTGACCGTGAAGCTGCTCATCTAAAAGATGAACTTATGCCAAGATATGCAAAAACCATCTACAACGGTTTTTGGTTTGCTCCAGAGCGTGAAATGATGCAAGCTATGATTGATAAATCGCAAGAAACAGTAAATGGAACAGTAAAACTAAAACTATACAAAGGAAATGTAATAGTTGTAGGTCGTAACAGCGAAAAAAACAACCTTTTTAGTGAAGAGTTTTGTACGTTTGAAGAAGACGAGGTTTATAATCAAAAAGATGCAGAAGGTTTTATAAAACTAAATGCTCTTAGATTTATAATTGGTGGGAAAAATAAGAAATTTTATGGAGAACAAGAATGAAAGTTTTATTAATTAAAGATGTCAAGGGTTTAGGAAAAGCTGGAGAGATGAAAGAAGTAAAAGATGGTTATGGAAAAAACTTTCTTATAGGAAATAAACTTGCCCTTCACGCAACAAATGAAGTACTTAAAAAACATGAAGCAACTCTAAGAAAACAAGCAGCTACCAATGAAGCTGAAATGAAAAAATTGAAAGAGACACAAACAGCACTTGGAGAAGCTAAACTTAAAATAAAAAGAAAACTTGGAGCAAATGGTAGTCTTTTCGGAGCTGTTACAAA
Organism: Sulfurospirillum sp.; assembly: GCA_016744795.1. GTDB lineage: Bacteria > Campylobacterota > Campylobacteria > Campylobacterales > Sulfurospirillaceae > Sulfurospirillum_A. The sequence continues at coordinate 263,366 of JADGDR010000002.1, read as the reverse complement.
AGATGAAATTGCTCATGAATTACAAAACCAATGTAAAATTGAAATAGATAAAAAAACTATAGAGATTAAAAATGCTATTAAAATGACTGGTATTTTTGATATAACCATTAAATTAGGTCATGGTATCCATGCACCTTTACAACTAGAAATAATCGGAGAGTAAGTATGTTTGATGCTACAACCATACTTGGATATAAAGCTGATGGTAAAGCTGTCATTGGTGGAGATGGACAAGTAACTTTTGGTAATGCAATTTTAAAAGGAAATGCAACAAAAATTAGAAAACTGCACAATGGAAAAATTCTAGCTGGTTTTGCAGGAAGCACAGCTGATGCTTTTAACCTTTTTGATATGTTTGAGGGAATTTTAGAACAAAAAAAAGGTGATCTTTTTAAATCTGTTATAGAATTTTCAAAAGAGTGGCGTAAAGATAAAATGCTAAGACGCTTAGAGGCTATGATGATAGTTCTTGATACTAAGCATATATATATACTTAGTGGAACTGGTGATGTTGTTGAACCTGAAGATGGTAAAATAGCAGCTATTGGCAGTGGAGGTAACTTTGCCATTTCAGCAGCTCGAGCACTGGAAAAACATGCTAAATTAGATCCAGAAGAACTAGTAAAAGAGAGTCTTTTAGTAGCTGGTGAACTTTGTATATACACAAATACAAATATAAAAACTTTTGTTTTAGAGGACAATAAATAGATGAATATGACACCTAAAGAGATTGTTACTTACTTAGATGAGTATATAATAGGTCAATTTGATGCAAAAAAAGCGATTGCTATTGCACTTCGTAATAGATATAGAAGATTACAACTTGATAGCGAGATGCAAGAAGAAGTTATGCCAAAAAATATTCTAATGATAGGAAATACTGGTGTTGGTAAGACTGAGATTGCAAGAAGACTAGCTAAAATGATGAATCTTCCTTTTGTAAAAGTGGAAGCTAGTAAATACACAGAGGTCGGTTTTGTCGGTCGTGATGTAGAATCTATGGTAAGAGATTTAGTTATGGCATCAGTAAACTTAGTAAGAAATGAGCATAGAGAAAAAAATATTGGCTCCATAGATTCTCATGTTGAAAAGACTATCATAGAAAAACTTCTTCCACCTCTTCCAAAAGGGGCAAGTGATGAAAAAAAAGAAGATTATAAAAAAAGTTATGCTCGAATGGAAGAAAAATTAAGAAATGGTGAACTCGATGAGCTTAGCATAGAAGTTGAAATAACTGGCGGTAACTCTGATATGAGTGATAGTTCTCTTCCCCCTGAAATGATAAAAGTTCAAGAGTCTTTTATTAAAATTTTAGGAACTGGAAAAGATAGTATAAAAAAAGAGTTAAAAGTCAAAAATGCTAAAGAAGCACTAAAACATGATGCTAGTGAAAAACTCTTAGATTTTGAAGCTATAAAAGTAGAAGCAATTGAGCGAGCACAAAATGGTGGAATTATATTTTTAGATGAAATAGACAAAGTAGCAGTAAGTTCAAGTGCAAGTCATAGAAGTGATCCTAGCAAAGAAGGAGTTCAACGTGACCTTCTTCCTATTGTTGAAGGAAGTGATGTTAATACAAAGTATGGAATGGTTAAGACTGACCATATACTCTTCATTGCTGCTGGTGCATTTCATCTTAGTAAACCAAGTGATTTGATACCAGAACTTCAAGGGAGATTTCCACTAAGAGTAGAACTTGACTCTCTAACGGAAGATGTACTCTACCAAATATTGACAAAAGCTAAGAATTCTCTTCTACGCCAATATGAAGCATTACTAAAAACAGAAAAAGTAAAACTAACTTTTGAAGACGATGCCATAAAAGCAATTGCAAAGATATCACAAATGGCAAATGAAAAAATGGAAGATATTGGAGCTAGAAGACTTCACACAGTTATAGAAAAAGTCATTGAAGATATAAGCTATAGTGCAAATGAGCATAGTGGTGAAGATATCACTGTATCAAAAGAATTAGTGCATGAAAGACTTGATGAAATTGCAGAAGACGAAGATGTAAGTAAGTATATATTATGAGTGAGATAAAAACAAAAGCTGGATTCGTTTCAGTTATAGGACGGCCAAATGCAGGTAAAAGCTCTCTTCTAAATTGGCTTATTGGTGAAAAAATTGCTATGGTTTCTCATAAAGCAAATGCAACAAGAAAACGTTCAAATATCATTGCAATGCATAATAATGCTCAAATCATATTTGTTGATACTCCTGGAATACATGAAAAAGAGAGACTTCTTAATAAGTTTATGATGGACGAAGCATTAAAAGCTATGGGAGATTGTGATTTAATACTTTTTCTTGCACCTGCAAGTGATAATTTAAAAGACTATATAAAATTTCTAGAAAGAAATGTAAAAAATATCCCACATATATTACTTTTAACAAAAGTAGATAGTATAGATAAAAAAAGCCTATTTAAAAAAATTGAAGAATATTCAAAATACCAAGATAAATTTAAAGCACTTGTACCAGTATCAATCAAAAAAGGGATTACACAATCATATCTTTTAGATGAAGTAATTAAAGAATTACCCCAACACCCTTATCTCTATGATACAGATATTTTAACAACGGATCCTGTGAAAGATTTATATAAAGAGTACATAAGAGAAGCGATTTTCAATAATACAAGTGAAGAAATTCCTTATTTTGCCGATGTAATGGTGGAAAAAGTTGAAGAAAGTGATGAAATTGATAATATTTATGCTACTATTATAGTCGACAAAAAGAGTCAAAAAGGAATTATCATCGGAAAAGATGGTAGAACCTTACAACGAATTGGTTTTGAAGCTAGAAAATCAATAGAAAATCTTGCGGGGAAAAGGATTTTTTTAAAACTCTTTGTTGTTGTAAAGCAAGGTTGGAGTCAAGACAAAGACTTATTAACAAAAATAGGTTACATTATAGAGTAGTTTAATTTTACTTGTGTTACAATGTAAGTAAAGTTTAGGTTATAATACAAATTTAGGTGGGGACATGCCGGAAAAAAGTAATAAAAATAATTTCTCAGAAATTGTTTCAATTGACCCAATATCATTACAATCATACAAATATGCTAAAAATGAGATTCAACCTTTTAGATTAGAAAAGAGTAATAAAAACTCATTTTTTATATCTTATATACAAAGTAAAGATGTCATAAGTGCAACTGTAGACATAAGCAAAAACATCCCAGATAGTGATCTCAAAGATGCTATTGAGATAAAAGTTTATGATGAACTAGGGCTTGATTCAGCAATTGAGTATACAATTACATATCTTGAAACAGAAACAAATGATACTAAAAATAGAATTTTCAATGTCTTTGTAATTGATACTGCTCTTGTAAATACACAATTATCTGATATAAGAAAAAAAACTCATTATATAGACTACGTGACAACTGCACCATTTTTGATATCATCTTTATATCAAAAAACTCTTTTAGAGTCAGAAGGTACAGATTGTTTTGTATACTTCCAAAAAAATGATGCATTTTTAGCAATATATAGAGGAGGAGAGTATCTATATTCCAAATCACTTCACTACTCATTAACAGAATTAACAGAAAAATTTTGTGAACTTATTGGAGAGAGAATAGACGAAGAAGATTTTTATAAGCTCTTAACAACAGAAGGGTTAAAAAGCACAAATATCTCTTACCAATCATTTTTAATGCAACTTTTTGGAGAATTATTTTTATATATTAATGACGTTATTGTTTTTGCAAAACGTTCATATTCTATTGAGACTATTGATAAAATATATATGGGTTCTGAAATTGGTTCATTTATTGGTGTTGATGAATATGCAAAAAGTTATTTAGGGCTAGAATCTTATGAATTCAATTTTAGTATAGCTATTAACTCAAAAGAGTGGTATGTTGACCAAATCCATATTCTTATGATTTTAACTGCTCAGGTATATTTTGAAAACAGAGATGATAAATTAAATTTTTCCATATATCAAAGACCACCTCCGTTCAAGGAAAGGCCTGTTGGAAAACTTATAGGTATTATTGTGGCTAGCCTTATACTAACTACTGCATATCCAGCTTATCAGTATGGCTATTCTCAATTTTTACAAATTCAGATAAATCAAACTACAAATAAATATAGAAAAGCAAATTCTAAAGCAAATCTAATAAGAGCTAAAATTGCTAAATTAAAAAAAGCTAAAGCTAAAATAGTAGGTTTAGTCAAAAAAGAGTCTGAAAAATTGGAATTTAGAAAAAAACTACTAACTGAAATATATAAGAAAAAAACAGATTATTCCATGAAAGCGCTTATATTAGTTGAATTAATCAACATATCAAATAAATACAAATCTAAAATGGATGTTATTAGTTATGATAAAAACGATATAAAGCTTTCGATTCAAAATAGAAGTGAAAAAAAGATAACTGAGTTTATTAAAGAGTTAACAAAACTAAAAAAATACAAAATAACTACTGACAAAATTAAAAAAGATGCAAAAAACAATTTTTATCTTAGTCAGATAGTGGTAGGACTTTAATTATGAGTGGACCTAGTATATTTGATAAGATTGATAATAATCTTAAAGGAAAAAAAAGTAGTGAACTCTCATTGATTTTTTTAATGCTTTTTGTTACAATCGGATTTGTTATCTACTCATCTGTTTTTCCTGTTACTGAAAAGATGTTAAAACAAACAAAAAATGCCCATAAAAGTATCAAAAGTAAATTGAGTCAAGAAATTGCATATCTAAATTCTGTCACAAGAAATGGTGATGAAAACTTTATGATCAAAAGGATATCAATAGAATTAAAAAACCAAAAAAAGCTTTTAGAAGAGACAAAATATGCTAATGCCTATGTAGATAAAAAGCTAAAAGAGTTATCATACTTGCTTTTTAATGATAAAAACTGGGCTAAATTTTTAGATTCTATTGCTTTAACAGCACAAAAATATCATATAGAAATTGGATTAATAAGTAATAAGTTTTTTGAACCAAACTTACAAGAGATTAAACAAGTTTTAACAGTGCATATAAACTTTAATGGTAAATTCAGAAACATATTAAAATTTATAAATGAATTAGAAGAGAGTGAACTTGTCGTTGATATAAACAACTTAAAATTAAAGAGTAGTGATACCATTGATACGACACTTGATATAGCTGTATGGGGGATGAAGTATTGAAAAAAATTATTTTAACATTAATGCTATCGTTGATTTTATCTTCTGCTTTAGTGGCAGCAAAAAATGATAGATTTACTAAGAACTTTAAAAGTAAACTAATAAAATATGACAAGTTTTTTACGCAAATTGGTAAAAAACGTATTGGTGTGCCTGATTCAAAGATAGATAAGGTAAAAACCCCTTTTATACTAACTGATAAAAGGCTAGTTATAAAAGATGGTAATAAAACGGTAAAAGTAAAAAAACCTATGTACATATTAAATGCAACCTTTAATAATAAGGCGAAAGTGAATGGACAGTGGCACAAAATAAACAGTGAAATTGGGGATTTTAAATTGACAAATATTAGAAGTAATAGTGTAATCATAAAAAATGAGCACTCTAAAAAGGAACTTTTTATAAGGAATAGCGATGTTAGCAAAATTAAATTTTCTTCAAAGTAGGTATATCTTAGCACTTGCCTTAGTGGCAATGTTAACTCAACCACTTAATGCTGCGAAGAGTTGTGATTATAGGGCGTTTAATATAAAGACTTCAGAGAAAGTAACAGGTATTGAACTCTTAACTCAAATAGCTGATAGTTGTGATTTTAGTATCATCATAAAAGACGATATTGCTTCTACTCTTATACAAAAAAAGTTGTATGGCATAAATATCAAAGATCTTTCACTTGATGAAATTTTTGAAGTACTTATCTCGGATAATGATCTTTATTATACGTATGATAAAAACTTTCTAAAAATATCTGCTCTCAAAACTAAGACTTTTAAACTTGATTATATAACGTCTATTAGACAAGGAACCGCTAACTTTAATGCTTCAGTTGATTCTACACCACAAGAAGGTGGGAAAAAAGACATCTCTACGGATAATACTATTGAATCTGCAGATAAATTTGATTTTTGGTCAACAATATTAACAGAAATAACAGCAATAATGAATACAGGATCTGAAGAGTATAAAGCAAAAAGTCCAATAATTAATTCGAATGCTGGTTTAATTACTGTCACAGGGACTAAACAACAGCTAGAAAGAGTAAAAAAGTATATAAAGGTATTAGAAAAAAATCTACATAAACAAGTCCTAATTGATGTAACTATATTATCTGTTGAAATGACGAATGCCAAAGAAACAGGTATTAACTGGTCTAAAATGCAATTAGAATTAGCAAGTACTGCTAAATTCAATAATAAAAGTAGAAATGCAAAATCTGGAGCTACTCACACTTTTTCTAAAGATAAAATAGAGGATAACCCTTCTATTGTATCTGACGCTGCAACATTTGCTAATAGCAAACTATCTGTAGTAAATGATGCACTATTTTCTATGACTGGTTTAATTAATTTTTTAAATACAAATGGTGAAACAAAAGTTGTTTCAAGTCCAAAAGTATTAACTATGAATAACCAGCAATCATTAATTACAATTGGTGACAATGTTAACTATAGACTTCAAACAAATAGAGATGAAGATGAAAATGGTAAAATAACTATTACTTATAGTAGTTATACTATTTTCATAGGAGTACTACTAAATATTACCCCAGAAATAACTGACAATAATGAAATTATCTTAAGAATAAACCCTTCAGTAAGTAATTTTAAATATAATGAAGATGATGCAAAACAAAGTGGCATTAGAGAAATTGCGCCAGATACTGCAGAAAAGAAATTATCAACGGTAGTAAAAGTTAAAAATGGAAATACTATTATACTTGGAGGACTTATAACCACAAATGAGGGTGTAGATGAAAATAATGTTCCTTTTCTAAGTGATATTCCACTTTTAGGTAAAGCCTTTAAACACTCTGCAAAAACTAAAACAACACAAGAGTTAATATTTGTTATTACCCCTAGAATAATTGGGGCTAAAGATGATACAAAAGCAACTCTAAAAGATTTAGGTTTTTCTAAGAGAATATATGAACAGTAACTATGCAGAAATCAAAAACATCTTCATTGATGGAGAAGTTTTTGATTATGTAAATTTAGATAAATCAGTTTTTGCATATGAAAGACTTGTCCAAACTCTTGATAAACCATTAAAACTAATTCTTTTTTTTGGAAAACCTGGTACTGGTAAAACTTTTCTTCTCCAAAAGATTTATAATGATTTTAAAGGTAAAAAAGATATTGTCTTTTTTCCAAGACCTTTTTTTGATGAAAAAGAGTTTTTAAAAGAGTTATATCAAAAAATATTTAAAGAAAAATCTCCAAAGTTTTCTGGTTATAATGAATTTTTATCTGCTGCAACTGAAAAGTTAGATGAAAAAAGATCAGTAACAGTACTTTTAGATGAAGCTCAACTTTATCCAGAAGAACTTATTGAGAAAATTAGGCTTATGTCTGATTCAAGAAAATTCAAATTCCTTTTTACAGTTCATAAAACTGAAAAAGAGAATGTTTTGGCAAAGGATTATTTTAAAACTAGAATTTGGGAAACTATAGAACTACACAATTCTTCGCTAAATGAAGTAAAAACTTATATAGAGAAAAAAATGCTTTTTCATAATAAATTTGAGTATCTTTCTTTATTTAAGGATTCCCACTATAAACTTCTTATGAAAATAACAAAAGGTAATTTAAGAACAATAAATAAGCTAATGTATAAGTTATTTGAAATATTAGAGTACTATGATAAAAATAAACCATCCATGGTAAATGCTAAAACTCTAAAACTTAAATTTCTTGAAATGGCAGCTATAAATTTAGGAATGATAAATGTTTAATGCTGAGGAGATAATTGAGCTTGAAGAAAAATGGTTTAAGTACAAAATAAAACAAAAAGTCAAATTGTGTATTTTTATTCTTCTTTTTGTTTCTACTTCATCGTTTATTGCTTATAAAATCTTAATCGAACAACATGTTAAATTGCCTGTTAAAAACATAGCTAAAACAGTAATAAAAAAAGAAAAAAAACTTATTGATGAATCTAAAAACAAGCATACTGTAAAAAAAGTCATTGTAGATATAAATAAAACAATAAAAAAAATTGCTAAAAAAGAAGAATCAAACCCCTATTACTTTAAACTTGAGCCAAGGGAACAAGAGAGTGAACTTTTTAGCTCAAATGGTTTTTTAACGCTTAATACAACAGATAAGGATGATATGCTTGTTAATACAAATAAAAAAGATATAATTTTTCCAATAAGTGAAATGGAAGAGACTGTACCTACAAAAGTCATTAAAACAACTAAACCAAAAATATCAATTGATATGCAAGAAGTAGATACAATTGCATACCTAAAAGATAAATACTATTCAACCTCTAGTATAGTTTTTGCCTTAATGCTAGCTGAAGAGTATTATAATAATAAAAATTATAAAGATACTCTAAGATGGGCATTAATTGCAAATGATATTGATGCACAAAATACTAAAAGTTGGTATTGGTTTGCTAAATCAAAAGTAAAATTAAATCAAAAAAAAGATGCACTAAGAGCATTAAAAGCCTATCTTGCTAATAATGACTCTAAAAGATTAAATACTTTACTACACAAAATAGAACTTGGAGATACTGATGATTAATAAAATAGGTCTAATTTTTATACTATTAACAACACTTTTAAATGCAACTAATAAAGAAGATATTCTAAAACTTTATAAGGAAAAAGACTATAGAAAAGTTTGCATAAAAGCTGGAGACTTATATCAAAAATATAAAACTGATGAAGAATTCCTTAACATATATGCTCACTCTTGTTTGGAAGTTGATATGATAAATAGAACTATACTACCTATAGTTAAATTACATAAAACAGCCCAATCAAGAGAAAATGCAGCATATTTTGCTACTATTCTTTATCAAAAAAAACTTTTATATCATGCATTAGTAGATGATGTTGATATATCTTATATTAATCTACCAAAAACCAAATATATCCTTTCTATTATTTTTAACAAATTTGTAAGTGGAGATTACAACTACAAAAATGGTGCTTATTGGTTTAATGATGATAACAATAGTGAATTATCTTACAAATTATCAACAGAAACTCATCAAAAGGCTAAAAAAATATTTTTAAGAACCTATAAAAATGGTCAAATAACAAAAGTACGTACATACTGGTAACAAAGGCACTATAAATGAGCAGCGCAACAAATAATCTTTTAAACTATTTTATACAAAATCGTATTGTTGATAAAAATAGTGCAAATGACATATCTAAACAGTTAGAAAACTCTAAAGACACTTTAGGTGATATCCTTATAAAAAATGGCTTTTTTGCTAAAGAAGATATGCTTATCTTAGTCATTGAATTTTATAAAAAAGGGTATCTTACCTTAGATGAAGTAAATAGTAATTTTGCAATTGAAATTGAAGCATTTCTTTATACTTTATCTAAAAATCTAAAACTAGAATATATAGATTTAGACTCTATTGATATTGATTACAGAATGGTGGCAAAACTTCCATTTGCTCAACTCAAAAAATTTAATGCACTTCCTATTAGAGAAGATGAAATAAATGTTTACATAGCCCTTAGAGATCCCATGGATATGCATGCTCAAGAAGGTGTTCAACGAATTTTTCCTAGAAAACTAGTAAAATTTGTTATTTCAGAGCCAACTCAAATAGAAAAATATATCAATAAAGTAGAGATGAGTGAGAGTATCAAAGGTCTAATTGCTGAAATAAGAAAAGAGATAACTTCAAGTGCAGCAGAAAATCCACAAGAGTCCTCAGGTATACTTAAACTTATAGAGATGATTCTTAAAAGTACTATACTCTCAGGTGCAAGTGATATACATATAGAACCATCAGAAAACAACTGTATAGTAAGAGGAAGAATAGATGGTATGCTTAATGAAACATTTATATTTGACAAAGATATTTACCCTCCTTTAGCTTCTAGGATGAAACTATTATCTAATATGGATATAGCAGAAAAAAGGAAACCACAAGATGGACGTTTTTCGGCAACCATACTTGGAAAAGAGTTTGACTTTAGAATCTCTACTCTTCCTATACTAAACGGAGAGTCAATAGTTATACGTATACTTGATAAATCAAAAGTTATGATCAAAATAGAAGATTTGGGAATGCACCCAAATAACTACAAAAAATTTAGTAAAGCTATGAAAGCACCTTATGGTATCATCTTTGTAACAGGACCAACAGGAAGCGGTAAAACAACTACGCTTTATGCAGCATTAAATGCTATAAAAAATGTACAAACTAAAATTATTACAGTTGAAGATCCAGTAGAATATCAATTAAATCTTACACAACAAGTTCAAGTAAATCAAAAAGCAGGATTAACTTTTGCAAGTGCACTTAAATCTATTTTAAGACAAGATCCTGATATTATTATGATTGGTGAGGTTAGAGATTCAGACACTCTTCGTATAGCCGTTCAAGCCGCACTAACTGGTCACTTAGTATTTTCAACCCTACATACAAATGACTCTGTTAGTGCAATTACAAGAGTTATGGATATGGGAATAGAACCCTATCTATTAAGTGGTTCCTTAGTGGCTATTGAAGCTCAAAGGCTTGTTAGAAAACTTTGCACTCATTGTAGAACTAAAACTACTCTCCCACAATCAACGTTTAATGATATAAAACAATATCTTCCAGAAAATTATCAATTTTACAAACATCATGGCTGTGAAAAATGTGCACAAACAGGATATAAAGGAAGAGAAATGCTCTCAGAAATTCTTCCCATAAGTGAAAAGATGTCAAGTATGATAGCACAAGGTGACAGTAAAAAAGAGATCCATGACCAAGCAGTTAAAGAGGGTTTTACAGATATGTTCCAAGATGGAGTTATACGAGCTTCACGAGGAATAACCACATTAGATGAGATTATAAGGGTAGCAAAATCATGAAATATTTTGAGATACACTCTCTTTTTAAAGGGAAAAAAGTTTTTAAAGTTATCAAAGCATCAAATAAAAGTGATGCCATAAGTATGGCTAAATCAAAAAGCCCTGGTATTATCATTAATGTAAAAGAGACTTCTGCTCCGGTAGAAGATCAACTAGAAAATATAAAAAATAACATTATGGATGCAATTGTTAAAAAAAACATCAATATGAAAGACTTAATTGCTGCTATTAGACAATTGGCAGTTATGACTGATGCTGGTATATCTATTCATGATAGTATAAAAGAGGTTTCAAAAGCAACAACTGATATAACACTAAAAGAGATATTTGAACGAATAGATGATGATTTAAACTCTGGACTTAGCCTGACTGAATCTATGATGAGTTATAGACATGAATTGGGAGATGTAACTATTGCAATGGTTGAACTTGGTGAGAGTACAGGTAATATGGCTGAATCTCTTGAAAAACTTGCAGAAATAGTAGAAGAAATAGAAGAAAATAGACAAAAATTTAAAAAAGCACTTAGATACCCTATTACTGTTATGATTGCTATTGCTATAGCATTTACAATTCTTATGGTTTATGTTGTTCCAAAATTTAAAGAAATTTTTTCTAAATTTCATGCAGAGCTTCCTATTCCTACGAAAATTTTGCTTTTTATGGAACATATGGTAAATACATATGGACAACTACTACTTCTATGCCTTTTTATTATGATTGTAACTTTTAAATATTTACGGAAGAATAATGAAGAATTTAAAGCTAAGTACGACGAATATATTCTAAAAGTATATCTTATAGGAAATATCACGTTTTATGCAACAATGAGTAGATTTACTCTTGTTTTTACAGAACTTATTAGAGCAGGTATCCCTATCTCTGATGCTTTAGATACTTCACTTTTAACACTTGAAAACATACATCTTAAAAAGCAATTAGCTGCTGTTAAAACTTCTGTTAGTAGAGGTATATCACTTACAGAAGCCTTTAAAGATACTGGTCTTTTTGAAGGTATGCTTATTCAAATGATTCATGCTGGTGAACAAAGTGGTACTCTTGATAAAATGTTAGATAAAGTTACAGGTTATTTTAAATCTAAATTCAATGAAATTATTGACAATCTCGCCGCATATATTGAGCCTGTTTTACTTGCTTTTATTGCAGGAATGGTTCTTTTGATGGCACTTGGTATTTTTATGCCAATGTGGGATATGGCACAAGCAGTTAAAAACTAAAGGGATAAACTCCCTTTAGTCTGTGCTTTACATGTAAAACCTAAAATGGCCAAATAGATTCTACGAACTTTGAACCCCATGGTTTATTGGTTGCTCTATCTATTTCGCCTTCTGTTTTGTAAAGTACCTTTGCATCAGCAATAAACTTTGAATCTATAGTATTTGTAGGACCAATATCATATGGTCTAATAACACCACTTATCTGAATAATCTGCTTTTCACCATTTACAAGAAGTTCACGATTACCTTCAATAAAATAATTGCCATTATTTAATATTTTAATTATTCTTGCTGAAATTGTTGTTGTAAAAGATTCATTCCTTGTATTTATTCCACTACCAGCATATGTATTTGTTGAACCTGCTTCAAAACCAATTTTACCTGCTTTATTTAAAACAGTACCTCCAATACCACTAAACACACCGGCTCCTAACTTATCACTATTTTCTTCAGAAATAGTTTTTTTGCCATTAGAACTCTGAGCAATTGATTCACTAATTACTACTGTTACAATATCATTTGGATTCATTGCTTTTAAATCAGAAAACAAAGGATTGTCTCCTTGTCCAAAAATACTGCCAGGATTTACAATTACTTGCTGTTTTGTTTTAGGTGGAAGTTGTTCTACATAAACTGGAGGTTTCATCTCTATCTCAGGGTCAACAGGATGAGTTGAACACCCTGAAAACCACATTCCAACTAAAACCACTGAAAAAAATATTTTCATTTAAACTCCAAATTATTTACTTTTACATGTAAAGCAATTTAAGTTCCTAAAAGTGAATATGTTTGCATTGCTATTTCTAGCTCTTCATTTGTTGGAATAACAAGTATTTTAATTTTACTATTTTTAGAAGATATTTCTAAAATTTCTTTTGATCTTTGATTGTTTTTTACTAAATCTAATTCCATTCCTATATGTTCTAATTCACTACAACTTCTTGCTCTAGTATCAATATCATTTTCACCAATACCACCAGTAAAAATAATACAATCAGTTTTTCCAATAATAGCATTATATGAGCCAATATATTTTTTAATACGATAAGCAAACATATCTAAGGCTAATTGAGCATTTTCATCACCTTTGTCAGCCATACTTTCTACTTCTCTCATATCATTACTACCACAAACACCTTTTAAACCACTTTTTTTATTTAAAAGTTCATCTAGATCTTCAATATTTAAGTCATATTTTCTACCTAAGTAAAAAAGTAATGCGGGATCAATATCACCACTTCTAGTACCCATCATTAGTCCTGCTAAAGGTGTTAGACCCATTGATGTATCAATACACTTACCATCTTTAACTGCTGCCATACTAGCACCATTACCTAGATGTAAAGTTATTGCATTTAAATTTTCTATACCTAGGTATTTTGAAGCTTCTTCAACAACATATTTATGAGAAGTTCCATGAAAACCATATTTTCTTACACCATCTGTCTCATAATACTTATATGGAATTGCATACATATGAGCATATTTTGGAATTGTTGCATGAAAAGCTGTATCAAATACAACTACTTGTTTTACATTTGGAATTTCTTCCATCATAACTTCTATACCATTGAGATGAGCTCTGTTATGTAAAGGAGCAAGAGGAATAAGATTTTCTATCTCTTTTGCAACAGCTTCATCAACAATAACTGGTTCTGAAAAGCTACCACCACCTTGAACGATTCTATGTCCAACTCCACCTAACTCATTTAAACTACTAATAGCTGTGGATTCTATTAATAACTGATTCATAATTTTTAAACCAATTTTATGGTCTGCAATAGGCTCTCTTTTTTCAATAACAGTACCGTTATATTCAATTTTTGCTAATGAATCATTCTCACCAATTTGTTCAACCAAACCACTTGCTATTGATCTATTATCGTCCATTTGAAAAAGTTGAAACTTTATCGATGAACTACCTGAATTTAAAACTAAAATTTTCATATATTGCTCCCATCATTCTCTTGCGCTTGAATCACAGTAATCGCAACAGTATTAACTATGTCTGCTACAAGACAACCACGGCTTAAATCATTTACAGGTTTTTTAAGTCCTTGTAAGACTGGACCAATTGCAACAGCATTTGAACTACGTTGAACAGCTTTATATGTATTATTCCCAGTATTGAGATCAGGGAAAATAAATACATTAGCCTTTCCAGCTACTTCAGAATCTGGCAATTTTTTCTTAGCCACTTTTGGATCAATTGCTGCATCGTATTGGATAGGACCATCAACAACAACATCATCTCTTAGCTCTCTTACTATTTTAGTAGCTTCTATTACTTTTTCTACATCTGCACCCTGTCCAGAATTTCCTGTAGAGTATGATAGCATTGCAACTTTTGCATCTATTCCAAATATTTTTGCAGTATCATTAGAAGATATAGCAATTTGTGCTAAATCATTAGCATTTGGATCTGGATTTACAGCACAATCTCCATAAACTAAAACTTGAGTGTCTAAGCACATAAAAAATATACTTGAAACAGTTGAAATACCTGGTTTAGTTTTAATGATTTGAAGAGCAGGTCTAATGGTGTCACCTGTTGTGTGAATTGCACCAGAAACCATACCATCAGCATAACCTAAATGAACCATCATTGTAGCAAAATAAGTTACATGCATCATTGCATCTCTCGCAGCTTCTATTGTTAGACCTTTTTTACGTCTAAGTTCAAAAAATTCATTTGTAAATGTTTCCATTAAAGGTGATTCTGAAGGAGAAATAATTTCAGCCTTACTGATATCTAGTCCTAAAGAAGCGCTTTTATGTTCAATTTCTTCTTTGTTTCCTAATAAAACTATATCAACAACATCACGTCTTAAAAGTATTTCTGTTGCTCTTAAAATTCTTTCATCTTCACTCTCTGGAAGTACGATTTTCTTTCTATTTGATCTAGCTCTTTCAAACAAATTGTACTCAAACATTATAGGTGTTATTGTTTTTGATGAAACAGATGCAATTTCTTCTTCAACTCTTTTTATATCTACATTAGCAGTAAAAAGACCTTGTGCAAGTGCTATTTTTCTTTCACTTTTAGCACCTATCTTAGCTGGAACATTATTTACTTTCATTGCTGTTGTATAGGTATCTTCTGTAACACTTAAAATTGGCATAGGGAATGAATTAAATCCTTCAAAAAGATTTTTAATTGCTTTATTTGGTGTCATTCCTCCGGTTAGAAGAAGCCCTGCAATATTTGGATAATTTCTTGACTGAATTGTCGAGATTGAACCAACTATAACATCAGCACGATCCCCAGGAACAATTATTAAATCTCCATCTTCTATGTGTTCTAAAAAGTTTTCAAGTTTCATTGCAGCAATTTTACTTTGGCGAACCACACGTTTTAGATCTTTTTGCTCACCTAAAACTAACATACAATTAAGTTTATTCATGATTTCACCCATGGTTGGGGTATCAAGCTCAGCTACTTCAGGTAAATAATATGTTGGTATATCAAATATTTCATTAGATAATTTACTTAAAACAGCATCATCCATTCGATTTACAAAAGTAGCAAAATGACTACATCCTGCTTTTTTTATAACCTCAGATTCTATGTTGATTTCACCTAAAACTTCTTTTTGAGTCTTATTTTTACCTTTTAATACACTTACAACTGGACTTCCTATATTCTTTGCAATTACTAAGTTGATATCAAAATCAAGACTTTGGGTAAAACATGCTTGATTTAGTCCCTCTACTAAAACGAAATCATTATTATTTTCAAGATTTTTAAACTTTTCTATAAGGTTCTCTATAAGTTCATTTAACCTATTATCTGCTATCATGGCTTCAGCTTCATTTACTGTATAACCATAAGACTGAGAATATCTCATATCTATGTCGTATTTTTCTAAAACAAACTCAATATCATGGTCTTTCTCTTCCTTATCTTCTATGATAGGTCTGAAAAATGCCACTCTTCCCAATCTTCTTTTCAATATCTCCATCATGCCCATAGTCACGATAAGACTACCTGCAGATGATTCTATTGATGAAATATAAAGACTTTTAACTCCCATTACAAACTCCCTCCATGTGTTTTATAAACAGATAATATAATAATCATATGTAAAAAAAATGAAATCACATAAAACTTGGTGTATCATTTGAAAAAAGTATCAAATCACCTTTACATGTAAACTCAACAAGTATGTTTTCTATTTCTCTCTTATCTTTTACAATAATTTTTTCTGCTTTTTTTATATTTTGTGATAATAAATCTAAATTAGTTTTACCGGTGAGTATAACTATATCAAAAACTTCATCAATTCTTTTAGCTAACTCTATATTTGCTTCTTGCGTACTCTCAACAATGCCAGGTGTTATTATGACACGTCTACCCTCATAAGTAGAAGCTAATTCATAAGAAGCTAGCATTCCCTCAAGGTTACCATTAAAACTATCATCAATAATAACTTTTCCTCCAGCATCAATTCGTTGAAGTCTATGCTCAACTCCTTTTAGATTTGCTACTGCATCTTTTATCTCTTGTATACTCATTTTAGATCTGCTCATCTGTATGCATGCCAAAATATTCATAGCATTAAATGAACCAAGCAAAGGCGTATAAAAACTTTCAATTTTACCATCTAATTGAATATCAAAATATAATCCATCTAATGTAGAGCGTATGTTTTTTAACTCATCACCAAAAACTGTAGTTTTAGCATCAGGATTTACATTTGCACTTACATGTACATAGGCATTTTTAAGTCTATTGGAATTTAAAAGTTCCATTTTAGTATTTCTTATATTTTCTAAAGTTTTAAAGTACTCTATATGCTGTTCACCAATTTTTCCTACTATCGCGTAATGTGGATTTATTAATGTTGTAATATCGTTTATATCACCCCTTAATCTTGCCCCAGCTTCAACAATATATATATCTGTATTATTAGGTAAATCATCATTTATATCTTTCATTATTCCACCAAGAGTATTTACACTTCTTGGTGTCATATAACAGTTATATTTTTTTGATAAAATTTGAAAAAGATAATTTTTTATACTTGTTTTTCCAAAACTTGCAGTTATAGCCACTATCATAAGCTTATTATTAGCTTCAAGTTTTTTCTTTGCTCTTTGTTTAAATCCTTCAAAAAGAATTTTTTCAAATAACATACTTATAAAAACAGCTACAAAAAGAGGTAAAATGACTCCAAAAATCACACAAGCAGAGGTAGCTAAACATAGAATATTTTGAAAAATTGTTGCTAAAAAAAGAAAAAGAAAAAATCTTTTCACTCGTGATGTAAAAACTAACTTTTTATCTAATTTTCTATACCATAAAATCATTGTAGGAATTAAAATCACATACAGATAAATCCAGAAAAAATTATCAGACAAATAATAGACAAAAATAGGAATCAAAAAGAAAAACAGATGCCAATCATATCTGTTAAAATGTAAAACTACTCTATCTAACTTGTAACTATACCACTGTAAAGAACTAATAGTATAATAGCCAACAATCAAAACAAATAAAACATGTGAAACAAAATAAAATATATCCACTAATCTCTCTTTTCAAACTTTTCAAAATCTACAAAATCAACTTTTATACACTCAACATCAGTTACATTAGAAAATGTACTTCCCTCATATAACTTACTTACAAAAGCTTCTAATTCACTTTGAAGATCTAAATTTATTACTACTTCAATATTGCCAGTTGGTAAATTTCTTATATAACCAACAAAACCCAAAGATTCAGCTATTTGCATTACATACTTTGTATACCAAACATATTGAAGCCTCCCAAAAACTATAAATCTATAACTGTTCATCTATCACCCTTGCAATAAATTTTGAATTTTTTATGAAAAAGAAGTGATCCCCATCAAGTGGATAAAACTGACTCTTTTTAATAATTTTTGATATCTCTTTTCCACTACTAAGTGGCGTTGCCTTATCATCTTTTCCCCAAAAAATCAAAGTTTTTGAAGTTACTTTTTGAAACAGAGGTCTAAAATCTTCATCAACTACACTTTTTAAGATTTCATACATAGTTTGACTCATACCACTAACATCTTCACTCGCAAATAACTTATGCATGTTCTGAGGAATTATATTTTTTAAAATTTTAAAAATTTTTATTTTCATCTTTATTTTTAAAGATTTCTCTACAATAATTCCTGCACTACTTAAAAGTATAAGATTTTTAGGATTTAAAATAGCTCCAACTTTTCCACCAAAAGAGTGCCCAACAACACTAAAAGTCTCTACATGTAAAGAGTTCAAAAAAAGTTTTACAATACTTGCATAATCTGATGTTTTTATTGAAGAGTTAATGGATGAACTACCAAAACCAGGAAGATCTAGAAAAATCAAACGAAACTCTTTTAAACTCTTTCCAAAAGCCTGTTTCATTATCTCTTTGTTACTTCCCCAACCGTGAAGAAATACCATAACTTTACTCTTATTTTGATTTAGAATCTCATAACTTATACAATAAGTTTGAGAATTATAAACTAACTCTTTAACTGCCATTTTTTTTTGTCTTTTGGTATATTTTTTCTAAAATCTTAACTGCTTCACTCATACGTTCATACTCTTCAATTGGAATAATAACAGCTTCAAAACGATTATTTTTCACAATAACAAGTTTCTCTTTTTCTCCACTAGTCAAGCTTTTTAATTCACTACTAAAATTACGCACAACATCCGTCGCAGTTATAACTTCTTCTTGTGTAAAGCTTGTCATTATTTGCCTTTTGCAGCTTGTATTGAATTAATATATTTATACTGAGCCGATACTTTTGTACATCTTGGTAAAAAATTTGCTAAATCAATTATAGTTGAATTAAAATCATCAAAAAGATAATTTGCCATGCTCCCAGGAACTGAGTTTATCTCATTTAAATAGACTTCATCCTCTAAAACAAAAAAATCACAACGTATAAGAGCACCTGCAAAAAGTGGCTCATAAAGTTTTTTGAATGCTATTTGAAGTTTTTCTACCATTTTATCACTAAGTTTAGCTTCATTTACTCTTTTTGTTCTTGAAAAATCTAAGTATTTTTTATCAAAATCTAAAAACTCCTCTTTTTGTGGCTCTTCAACTATGGAAAATTTATAAGAATCTGTTTTACATCCTGCTAAATTGTACTCTTTAATACCCTTAATAAAAGGCTCAATTATTACCTGAGTATCAAATTCAAATGCAACATCAAGTGCATAATCTAACTCCTCTTGATTTTTAAGAATACTAATACCAATAGAACTACCTAATCTTGTGGGTTTAACAATAACAGGATACTCTAAGTCAATATCCCTAGATGAACTTTTTTCTAAAGTTTTATAATCTAAAGTTTTTACTCCAAACTCTTTTGCATACATCTTTGTAAAAAGTTTATTGCAACTCATTGAGCTAGCTTCAACCCTTGGACCAATAAAAGGTATCTCAAAAAACTCTAAAAGTGAAGCAAATTTTCCATCTTCACCATCAGCACCATGACTAAGATTAAGGGCTATATCAAACTCAATTTTTTTCTCACTCATCATATTTTTTTGAAAAAACCCACCATTTTTAAGTGTAAGTTTTTTATCTTTTTTATACGCACCACTACTAAATCTTTTCGAATTAATTTTATCAGTCGGTATAAGATAAAAATCTCTATTATAATCACAAAAAATATAAACCAACTCTGCTTTTAAAACTTTTTTCATAGAGATAGCACTTACTATGCTAATCTCATGTTCAAAACTTTTTCCACCAAATAAAATTCCAATTTTCATTTAACACTCTTCATTTATTTCTATCCTAACTTTTTTAATGCTTCTTTTATAAGAGAACTTGTATCTTCACCTTTACATGTAGACAGCACTTTTCTAATTCTCTCTTTTTTAAATCCTAAACTCTCCAATGCCATAATAGTATCATTTATAAATGTATTTGAGCCCAAGCTTTCACTCTCTAACTCAAAATCACTTAGTTCTACTAAAATTCTTTTAGCACTTTTAGGTCCTATTCCAGGTACCTTTTTAAAAGCCTCAATAGAGTTTGAAGTAAGTGCACTAGCAAAATCTGAAGGAGAAAGAGTAGAACAAACAGCAAGGGCTGTTGAGGGTCCTACCCCATTAACTTTTATAAGAGTATCAAATACCCTTTTTTCATCATTATTAACAAAACCATAAAGGTTGTCTGCATCTTCTCTTAAAATTTGTGTTACATGTAAAGAGATATTCTCTGTACATATACCTGAAGAACAAAATAGAGACACATTTACTCTATATGTTAACCCTGAATCTGTTTTTATATGTAAAAATGTAGGTTCTTTTTTTACAATTTTACCTTCTATTGCTACTATCATTAACTACTGTACTCGCTTAATCTTTTAATTTCGTATTCACCTTCACTATTTTCTATTAAAGATATTTCTCTTATTATCTCATGTTCTTTCGTATTATATACTTTTTCAATGGCAGGAGACATAAGTTTAAATTTTATCTCATTGTACTCTTTCCATGGAGAATGATTTATGATTTTTGCTGAAAATACTTTCATCTGAACTTGATTTAAATCTTCTCTAAGATTTTTGTGTTGAAGTTTATCGTCCTTGAATTTTTTTAAAGATTCATTATACTCATTTACACTCTTTTGAAACTCTTTTATTTTAGCTAAAAGTGTTGCTGGAGGTTTTTTCCCATCTTTTTTTAACTCCAGTATCTTTTCTTGTACCATTTTTACAGTTACTTTTGTTTTATCTATTACTCTTTTTTTATCTTCAAGTGCTTTTGGAACCTGCTTTAGTTTTAAAGACAACTCTTTTATCTTTAATGTTATTTTATCTATATTTTCATTGAACTCTTTAGTCATACTTGGATCAATCAAAAACTTATTATTTATACCTTTTAAATTTTTTATTTCAATAGTATCTGAAGCTGTTATAAGAACATTAGAAGCTAACTCTTCTATAATAATATTTTTTCCAATAATCTCCCCACCAATAGCTTGTTTAACATTAATAATATCACCAATTATCTTACCACCTTCAAGCCTATCCACATTAGCTTCTTCAGCAATTACAGTCCCATGGTGAATAGTGATTTGGGCAGTTTTAGCTTCAATAATCGATGTTTGATGAGTCTGTCCACCAATAGTTAACTTCTCAGCTTTTATCTTTGCACCACTAGCTACATTACCTTGAATATTAAGCTCATATGTTTCAACACTCATACCAGGTCCTATAGCATCTTTAAAAACATCATCTTCTGTTATATTAATCTTTACTTCAGCACTCATATCTGTCTCAATTGAACCTGTTGTCTTAAAGCTTATCTCATCAACTTCCATATTGTCTTGAATGTCATATGAACCAGAGTTTTCTTCTGTAACATAACCATTTTTTTGCGAAACATATTTTATCTTTTCGTCATCTTCTTTTTTCAAAATATTTTCACTATGATTAATAAGCATCTCATGATCAGATTGAGGCTCTTTTACAGGCATATATTTACCTTTACAGTTTCTTCCAGCTATACCAATCTTAGGCTTAATATATTCCATAATACAGTCATCCTTAGAGACCGCCAATATATACCCTCTTTTTGAGTAATCAACTCTACCATGGTCATCTTCATTAGATAAGTTTTTTTTATAATGATATATAAAATTATCATTTACTGGTGTTACTGGGTCAATACCTTGACAAACAACAAACATACTATCTTCACTCATAACTCCATTAACTCTTATACCTGAGACTATTGTCTTTATCTCTTTATACATAGACTCATCATGCATGCCAACAAGTACTCCAGCTCGTATCTTTTTTTTATTTATCTCTTCTATGATTTTACTTTCTATCTTAGAAAAATATTTAACTTTTACATCTTTTTTTATGGTTACAATTATCTTTGTAAGTGACTTGTTTCCGCCAAGAACAATAGGAGGAAGTAAAAAGGCATTTTCATCTTCTTGAATTTTAAAAATATCTACCTTATACATCTGTTTGATTTTCAAATCAGATTTTAAAATAAAATCTTTATCTTTAAACTGCTTTAACTTATCTTCATCAACAGCTATCCAACCATCTTCTTTGCCAATACTATATGATGTTTTGACTTTTATGATTTTAAAATCAAGCTGAGATAAAGACAAATTATTTGCAGATGCTATGCCTTTTATCTCTCTTGGTATATTTTCGCTTTCTACTATCATAGATTTAAATTCTGGCTTTTTATTTTCTTCTTTTTCTTCAGCAGAATTATCACCCATAATTTTGTCAAACAGGCCCATTATGTATCACCTCTTGCTATTTAATAGCCTCATTATACTAAAAAAAGATTAATAAACCTAAAAACAGCCCTATTTAACAGTTCTTTTGGTAAAATTATTTATGATTTTTAAAAACTTTTTTACAAATAGCATAGGTATACTAATATCTCGTATCTTTGGTCTGATTCGTGATTTGCTGATGGCTTCAGTCCTTGGTGCTAACATATATAGTGACATATTTTTTGTTGCATTTAAATTACCAAACCTTTTTAGACGCATATTCGCTGAGGGTGCATTTACCCAAAGTTTTATTCCAGCATTTATAAACTCTAAAAATAAATCTATATTTACTTATAAAATATTTGTAAGATTTTTCATTTTTCTAATATTTGCCTCATTTATTGTCACAATTTTTAGTGGTTTTTTTGCAAAACTTATTGCCCTAGGTTTTGATGAAAAAACTATAGAAATAGCCTCTCCTTTAGTTGCTATTAATTTTTACTATCTTCCACTCATTTTTGCAGTTACATTTATGGGCTCACTTTTACAATACAAAAACCATTTTGCAACAACTGCTTTTTCAACTGCACTTCTTAATATTGCCTTAATTAGTTCACTTTTACTTACTGATGGAATGGATAAAAAAAGCATCATTTATGCCATGAGTTATGCAGTTATTATTGGCGGAGTTTTACAACTTTTAACTCACATTTTAGCTATAAAAAATAGAAATCTTTTAAAACTTTTTAAATTTGGATTTCAAAACAGAAAAAAAGACAAAACTAAAGATGAAGAAAAAAGATTTTTTTTCTCTTTTTCTCACGCTATTTTAGGCAATTCTACACCACAAATATCTGCTTTTTTAGATACCTGGATAGCGAGTTTTTTACTCACAGGAAGCATAAGTTATCTCTACTATGCAAACAGAATATTTCAACTACCACTTGCACTTTTTGCCATTGCTCTTAGTGTTGGAATTTTTCCAAAAATAGCACGTTTGGTTAAAAATAGCGAGACTCAAAAAGCCTTACTTCTTTTTAAAAATGGATTTTGGTTTTTACTATTTTTACTCACTCTCTCAGCTATTGGTGGTTTTATACTCAGCGAAGAGATAGTAAAAATTCTCTTCCAAAGAGGTGCTTTTAGCAGCGAAGATACCATAAAAAGTGCAGGAGTTCTACAGATGTATTTAGTAGGACTTATTCCTTATGGTCTTTCCAAACTTTTTTCACTATGGCTCTATGCCAACCATAGACAAAAAGAGGCGGCAAAAATTGCACTATTTGCACTAGGTACAAATCTATTACTCTATACAATTTTAGTAAAACCTCTAGGAGTCGAAGGATTAGCACTAGCAAGCTCTTGTGCTGGCATAGTTTTACTTAGTTTTACCATCAGGGCATTTGGTATAAAAGAGTTTTTAGATATAATACGCGATAAAAAATTAGTTATATTTGTTGGAATGCTCATAATTTACATTCCAACTCTTCTATATATCAAGGAAATAATCAGTGAATATTTATGATTCCGTTCAAAGAAAAAAAGTAGAATTTATACCAATCAAAGAGAATAAAGTAAAGATTTATGTTTGTGGACCAACGGTTTATGATGATGCTCACCTAGGGCATGCAAGAAGTGCCTTAGCATTTGATTTACTTAGAAGAACATTTAAAGAGCTCAATTACAAAGTTACTTTTGTAAAAAACTTTACAGACATAGATGATAAAATCATCAAAAAGATGAATGAAACAGGAAAATCTCTTGAAGAAATTACAACTTTTTACATAGGCAGATATAAAAACGAAATGAATGCTCTTGGCATTACTGACGCAGATATTGAACCAAAAGCGACTGAGAGTATAGAAGAAATTGTTAGATTTATAGAGGCTCTTTTAAAAGAGGACAAAGCATATAAAACAAGTGATAGTATCTACTTTGATACTTCTAAAGATGACAAATATCTTAGCCTTTCTCATATGAAAATGGATGACTCAAGAGCAAGGGTTGAAGCGAATAAAGAAAAAAGAGACCAAAAAGATTTTGCCTTATGGAAATTTTCTAAAAAAGGAGAGCCAACATACCCAGCCTCTTTTGGAGATGGTCGTCCTGGATGGCATATTGAATGTTCAGCCATGATAGAAAAACATTTAGCCTATAAAGGTGATTTTCAAATAGACATTCACGCAGGTGGCGCTGACTTGCTTTTTCCTCATCACGAAAATGAAGCATGCCAAACAAGATGTAAAAGTGGACAAGAGTTAGCAAAATACTGGATGCACAATGGTTTTGTGACTAT
The DNA here is from genome assembly GCA_016744795.1 of Sulfurospirillum sp. Lineage (GTDB taxonomy): Bacteria > Campylobacterota > Campylobacteria > Campylobacterales > Sulfurospirillaceae > Sulfurospirillum_A. The sequence continues at coordinate 238,611 of JADGDR010000002.1, read as the reverse complement.
TAATGGTGAAAAAATGAGTAAATCTCTAGGAAATAGTTTTTTTCTAAAAGACGCATTAAAAGAGTACGATGGTGAAATACTACGTTTTTATCTTCTTAGTTCACACTACAGAGCAAACTTTAACTTTTCTGAAGTTGACTTACTTGTAAGTAAAAAGCGTTTAGATAAACTATATCGCCTTAAAAAAAGAGTTTTTGAAGGCAAAAAATCTTCTACATGTAAAGAGTTTAAAAAAGGAATATTAGAAGCTCTTAGTGAAGATTTAAATATATCAAAAACCTTAGCACTCTTAGATGAAATGATGGCAAATGCAAATGAAAAGTTAGATGCTAATCCCAAAGACAAAATTACTAAATTTGAAACAAATGCAAACCTAGAGTGGATTGAGAGCATATTGGGTATTTCGTACAAAAATCCTTATATGTACTTTCAAATTGGAGTTAATAAAAAAGAAAAAATGCAAATAGAAAAACTAATAAACCAAAGAATAGAAGCAAAAAAAGAGAAAAATTTTGCACTTGCAGATGAAATAAGAGAGACCCTTACATGTAAAGGTATTCAGCTAATGGATACTGCTAATGGAACTCAATGGGAAAAGGCTGAATAATGGAAGGTGTAAAATTAGTATTAAAACGTTTCAGTCCATATTTTAAAGATTATGTTCCTTATTTTGTATTTGCTGTTATTGGTATGATTTTAGCTTCAGCTGGAACTGCAGCATCAGCATACTTAGTAAAACCTCTCTTAGATGATATCTTTATAGCAAAAGATTCACAGATGTTAAAACTTCTTCCTTTAGCTATCATAGCAGTATACCTAGCAAAAGAGTCTGGTAGATATATGCAATCTTACTTTACGGCTCTTATAGGTCATGACATCATAAGAAGATTCAGAGATAGAGTTTTAGAAAATCTGCTTATTCAAGATATTTCATTTTTTCATAAATACAGAACTGGTGAGCTTATAAGTAGGAATACAAATGATGTCGAAAAAGTAAGAACAGTTGTTTCAAATATGATTCCAGAGTTTCTAAGAGAGATTTTGACTATAGTTGGGCTTGTAGGAGTTGTAATTTACCAAAGCCCTACTCTGGCTTTTTATGCACTTATAATTATGCCATTGGCTGTTATACCTCTAAGTAGACTAGCTAAAAAGATGAAGAGAATTTCAAGACAATCACAAGAAAAAGTATCTGATTTGACTTCAAAATTAAGTGAGATATTCAGTAATGTTGAAGTAATTCAAGCAGGTAATTCACAAAAGCATGAACAAAACCTATTTAAAGAAGAAAATCAAAAATACTTTGACCTAACTATGAAGTCTGTAAAGGTTTCACAATTAGTAAGTCCCATGATGGAAACACTTGGTGCTATTGGAGTCTCTACTGTTATTATAGTTGGTGGTGGCGAAGTCATAAATGACAATATGAGTATGGGAGCATTTTTCTCATTTTTAACTGCTCTTTTTATGCTTTATACACCAATAAAAAAACTTTCTGGTCTATATAATAAACTTCAAGAAGCTATTGCTGCGAGTGAAAGAATATTCTTTTTGCTTGATCAAAAACCAACTATACTTGGTGGTGATAAAATCATACCAGAAGTAATTCAAAGTGTTGAATTTGAAAATGTAGAGCTAAAATATGGTGAGAAAAAAGCACTAAATGGCATAAATCTACAAGCAAATAAAGGTGAATTTGTAGCACTTGTTGGCGATAGTGGTGGTGGAAAAAGCTCACTTGTCAATATGATAATAAGATTTTATGATCCAAGTAGTGGTTGCATCAAAATAAATGGAACGAATATAAAAGAGTTCTCACTTAAAAGCTTAAGAGACTCTATAGCCATAGTAACTCAAAGAGTATATATATTTCATGAAAGTGTTGCAGCAAATGTAGCTTATGGTCAAAAAATAGATGAAAACAGAGTAATTGATGCCCTTAAAAAAGCAAATGCCTATGAGTTTATTGAAGAACTTGCCCAAGGAATTCACACTAAACTAGATGAATCAGGAACAAACCTTTCAGGAGGGCAAAGACAACGTATTGCCATTGCACGTGCCATCTATGTAAACCCAAAAATCCTTATTATGGACGAAGCAACGAGTGCATTGGATAGTAAAAGTGAAAAGAAGATAACTCAAGCTATGGAAAATCTAATTAAAGACAAAATTACATTTGTTATAGCTCATCGTCTTAGCACTGTTCAAAAAGCAGATAAAATAGCCGTACTACAGCACGGAAAAGTAACTGCTATTGGTACAGATAAAGAGTTAAGAGAAAATAGTCAAGAGTATATAAAACTAAAAGGTTTACAGGCGTAAACATCTTTACATGTAAAGATATTTTCTTTACATGTAACTATCCAAAAGCTAACCAAATTCCGACACAAATCATAAGAGTTCCTGCTATCTTGTTCATTAACTTTACATTATCACTTTTTTGAAGAAACTTTCTTAAAGTGCTTCCTCCACTTGCATAAATAATAAGACAGATAAACTCTAAAGATAGAATTATAAATAATAAAATTGATATTTGAGGGACTAAAGGTTGTGTTTGATTAATAAATGGTGGTAATAAAGATATAAAAAATGCCCATCCTTTTGGGTTAGCAATGGCTGTTACAAAACCTTGAATTACTAAAGCTTTGTTTGAAATACTAAAGCTTTTTTGTGTTTTACATGTAGAGACTGCCATTTTACCACGACTTAACCACATTTGAACACCCAAATAAGTTAAATATGCTCCACCAATATACTTGAAAATTGTAAATATATCTGGGTATTTCAACATAATAGTCGCCACACCAATCACAGAAGAGAGAGCAACAATACCAACACCAACAAGTTCTCCAGACATCATATAAAATGTTCTTTTTAATCCTATACTCATGCCTAAACTCATAGCTAAAGTCATACACATACCAGGTGTTAATGATACGAAAAAAAATGTTGGAATAAATACAACCAAAACAGATAAATTTAAAACTATTTCCAAAAAAGCACCTTTTTAGCAATTTTTGAGTATAATCGCGGATATTTAATAAAAAGGATACAATATACCATGTTGACTTATGACCTCATTAAAAAAATATTTTTTCAACTAAGTCCTGAAAATGCTCATAATCTTGCGGAATTTGCATTCAAAAATGGAACTAGGTTTTGTCCCTTTTTAGAAAGTGAACTTGCAAAAAGATACTTTGTAACAGACCCTAGACTAGAACAAAAACTCTTTGGAAGCACTTTTTTAAACCCTGTTGGACTTGCCGCTGGTTTCGATAAAAATGCAACTATGATTAAAATGCTTACCGCTCTTGGTTTTGGGCATATAGAGTTTGGAACCATAACACCAAAACCACAAGATGGTAATCCAAAGCCTAGACTATTTCGTCATATAGAACAACAGAGTCTACAAAATGCCATGGGTTTTAACAATGACGGTATGGATAAAATCAAAAAAGCAGTTGAAAAACTCTACCCTTTTGCTACTCCTCTTGCAGCAAATATAGGTAAAAACAAGATAACAAGTGCTAAAGATGCTCTTGGTGATTACGAGAAATTAATAGAAACTTTTAAAGATATAAGTGACTATATTGTCATCAATATCTCTTCACCAAATACTCCAGGTCTTCGAGATTTACAAAATGAAGAGTTTATAAAAGAACTTTTTACTATGGCTAAAAACAAAACTGATAAAGCAGTACTTTTGAAAATTGCACCTGATTTAGAAGTAAAAGATGCTATTAATATTTGTAGTGTAGCTTTAGAAAATGGAGCTGCTGGCATAGTAGCCACTAACACTACGATAGACTACTCACTTCTTCCAAATCCTCAAAGCTTTGGTGGAATCAGTGGTAAAGTGCTAGAAGCAAAAAGTTCTGCCCTATTTGAAGAATTGGCAAAAGAGTTTTATGGCAAAACAACACTTATTAGTGCTGGTGGAATTGATAGTGCAGAAATAGCATACAAACGCATAAAAATGGGTGCTAATTTAGTTCAGATTTATAGCTCTTTTATATTCAAAGGACCAAAAATAAACCATGATATATCAAAAGGTATATTAAACTTTATGGATAAAGATGGATTTGCTCATATAAGTGAAGCAATCGGTGTGGATAGAAAATAATGAAATATTTAATAACAATATGTATGATTTTAGGAGGCCTTATGGCAAACTCACTACCTGAGTATAAAACAAAAACACTAGAAAATGGACTTCAAATTGTAGTTATCCCCATGGATAATGAGAGTAATGTAATATCAACAGATATATTTTATAAAGTCGGAAGTGGAAATGAAGTTATGGGGAAAAGCGGAATTGCACATATGCTTGAACACCTGAACTTCAAATCAACGAAAAACTTAAAAGCTGGAGAATTTGATGAAATAGTAAAAGGCTTTGGTGGAGTTAACAACGCTTCAACTGGATTTGATTTTACTCACTATTTCATAAAAAGCTCATCAAAAAACTTAGGTAAATCACTTGAACTTTTTGCGGATTTGATGGAAAACTTAAAACTAAAAGATGAAGAGTTTCAACCAGAACGTGATGTAGTACTTGAAGAGAGACGTTGGAGAACAGATAACTCTCCTATAGGTTATCTTTATTTTAGACTTTTTAACAATGCATTTACATATCATCCATATCACTGGACTCCAATAGGCTTTATAGAAGATATAAAACACTGGAGCATTGAAGATATAAAAGAGTTCCATGCAAATTATTATCAACCATCAAACGCTATTGTAGTGGTTGCAGGTGACATAAGTGCTGATGAAGTGTTCAAAAATACTGAAAAATATTTCAAACATATAAAAGGTAAAAAAGTCACTTATCCAAGTGCACATCAGGTTGAACCTGAACAAGATGGTGCAAAAAGAATCTACATTAAAAAAGATAGTGAAATAGAAATGGTGGCTATCGCTTATAAAATTCCTAATTTTTTACATATAGACCAAACAGCACTTTCAGCCTTAAGTGAGTTACTAAGTAGTGGGAAAAGCTCACTCCTTCAAAAGGTCCTTGTTGATGAAAAGAAAATGGTAAATCAAATTTATGGTTACAATATGGAAAATCGTGATCCATCTATATTTATGTTTTTAGCAGTTGGAAACCCTGGAGTAAAAGCAGAAGATATAGAAAAAGAAATTCTTAAAATCATCAAAAGTGTAAAAGATGGAAAAGTAAATATAGAAGATGTTAATAAAATAAAAACAAATACAAAAACAGATTTTATATTTAGTTTAGAGAGTTCATCAAATATGACAAATCTTTTTGGAAGTTACTATGCAAAAGGTAATATCAATCCTCTATTAAATTATGAAAAAAACATTAATAACCTCAAAAAAGAAGATATAATTAACGTTGCAAAAAAATATCTAGTTAAAGAAAAATCAACCACTGTGATACTACGAAAGGATTATGAATGAGCGCAAAATTACAAGGAGCTATGACAGCCCTTATAACACCATTTAAAAATGGAAAATTAAATGAAGAGACTTACGCAAAACTTGTAAAAAGGCAAATAGATAATAAAATTGACGTTGTTGTTCCTGTTGGTACAACAGGAGAGAGTGCCACTCTAAGTCATGAAGAACATCGTCGTTGTATAGAAATAGCAGTCGATGTTTGTAAAGGAACTAACGTAAAAGTTATGGCAGGAGCAGGTAGTAATTCTACATGGGAAGCTGTTGGCATTGCAGAATTTGCGCAAAAACATGGAGCTGATGGAATCCTTTCAGTAACACCATACTATAACAAACCTATGCAAGAAGGACTGTATCAACACTACAAAGCATTAGCAAATGCAGTTGAGATACCTGTACTTTTATACAATGTACCGGGACGCACTGCATGTGATTTACTTCCTAAAACTATATATAGATTATTTAGTGAGTGCTCAAATATTTATGGAGTTAAAGAAGCAACTGGTTCTATTGAAAGATGTGTTGATTTACTAGCACATGAACCAAAGCTTAGTGTAATTAGTGGTGATGATGCCATCAACTACCCTATTCTTTCAAATGGAGGAAGTGGTGTAATTTCTGTTACATCAAACTTAATTCCAAATAAAATTGCTGATTTAACTCATGCAGCAGTAAATGGTGATTATCATGAAGCAAAAAAAATTAATGACAAGCTTTATACAATGAACAAAATACTCTTTTGTGAAAGCAATCCAATACCAATAAAAGCAGCAATGTATATTGCTGGTCTACTTGATACATTAGAGTATAGACTTCCTCTAACACATCCAAGTAAAGAAAATATGAAAAAAATAGAAGAAGTCATAAAACAATACGATATAAAGGGATTTTAGAGATGGGTTATAGTGAAATGAAGGGTAAAACACTTGTCATAAGTGGGGGAACTAGAGGCATAGGAAAAGCTATCGTTTATGATTTTGCAAAACAAGGTGTAAATATTGCCTTTACATACAATTCAAACGAAGAGATGGCAAACGAACAAGTCAAAGATTTAGAAAAAAATTATGGCATAAAAGCAAAAACATACCCTCTAAACATTTTAGAGCCTGAAACATATAAGGACCTATTTAAACTTATAGATGAAGATTTTGATGAGATTAATTACTTTATATCAAATGCAATTATATCTGGTCGTCCTGTTGTTGGTGGATATACCAAATATATGAAATTAAAGCCAAAAGGAATCAATAATATATTTACTGCAACTGTAAATGCTTTTGTAGTTGGTTCTCAAGAAGCAGCAAAACGTATGGAAAAAGTTGGTGGTGGAAGTATCATTTCTATATCTTCAACTGGAAATTTACAATACATAAAACATTATGCTGGTCATGGAACAGCAAAAGCAGCAGTTGAAGCTATGGCTAGATATGCGGCTGCTGAGCTTGGAGAAATGAACATAAGAGTAAACATTGTTAGTGGTGGTCCAATTGAGACTGATGCACTAAGAGCATTTACAAACTATGAAGAGGTGAGAGACACAACGGCTAAACTTTCTCCACTTAACCGTATGGGACAACCTCAAGATATTGCTGGGGCCTGCCTTTTTGTATGTTCAGAAAAAGCAAGTTGGATGACAGGTCATACTCTTCTAATTGATGGGGGAACTACATTTCAAACATGTTAAATTTACCAAATTTTTTAGCGTTTAGTAGAATTTTACTTGCGCCTCTTATGTTATGGCTTCTTGTAGGTAGAAATGGTGCTATATTTGATGGTATTCATGTCAGTTGGCTGGATTATGCTGCTGCTTTAGTATTTGTAATTGCAAGTGTAACTGATGGATTTGATGGATTTATAGCTCGTGCGTGGAATCAACAAACAACACTTGGTGCTATACTAGACCCTTTAGCAGATAAAATGCTTATGCTTAGTGCTTTTTTGGGTCTTATGCTTATAGACAGAGCGAATGTATGGGCAGTATATCTTATACTTACTCGTGAATTTTTCATAACTGGAATAAGAGTTGTGGCGGCAAGTAAAGGTTTAGATATACAAGCTTCCGTTTGGGGTAAAATTAAAACTTTACTTCAAATGTTTGCTATAGGATTTGCTACCATGAACTGGCCTTATGCTGAGTTTCTTTTGTGGTTAGCAGTTGGCATGACTCTATACTCAGGTTTTGAGTATGTAATGAGTTATTCAAAAAAGGTAGATAAATAATGGGAATATTAACTTCACTACTAGTCCTATCCTTCTTAATATTTTTTCATGAATTAGGGCACTTTTTAGCTGCACGTTTTTTTGGTGTTCATGTAGAAGTATTTAGTATAGGATTTGGGAAAAAAGTATTTAGCAAAGTTATTGGCAAAACTGAATACTGTTTGGCTATGATACCACTTGGTGGATATGTTCAGATGAAAGGTCAAGACGATAAAGATCCCACAAAAATAAGTAGTGATTCGGACAGTTATAACACAAAAAAACCTTGGAAAAGAGTTATTATACTTCTTGCAGGTCCATTTGCAAACTTTATTTTAGCTTTTTTTCTCTATCTTGCTATTGCAAATATTGGTGTAACTAAATTATCTCCTATCATTGGAAATGTGGGAGAAAATACTCCTGCTCATAAAATGGGTCTTATGACAAAAGATAGAGTCATAGAAATCAATGGGGAACATGTAAAAACATGGAATGATTTAAGTAGACTTATAAAACACAGTAATGGTCCTCTTTTGGTAAGTATTCAAAGAGAAAATAAGATAAAAACCCTAATGGCAACTCCAGAGATAAAAGAGCTAAAAACCATGTTTGGAGAACCAGTTAAAAAAAGAATATTAGGAATATCTCCTATAGGTGAAACTTTTGTTCTAGACTTAACTCCAGTAGAAACTCTCGTCTTTGCTTATGATGAAACTATAAAAGCCACAACAATGATAGTAACAAGTTTACAAAAACTTGTCCAAGGTGTAATTCCTGCAAAAGACTTAGGTGGAGTTGTTTCCATAGTGCAAGTTACAGCACAAGCTAGTGAAGCAGGTATTATCGCTCTTTTTGCCTTGACTGCTCTTATTTCTGTTAATCTTGGTGTTCTAAATTTACTTCCAATCCCTGCACTTGATGGTGGACATATTATGTTTAACATATATGAAATGATAACAAAAAAAGCCCCTAGCGAAAAGACACTCTACCGCATGACTGTTTTTGGCTGGGTATTTTTACTAACGCTTATGGCATTTACTATTTTTAATGATATATATAGAATTTTTGGAGGCTATTGATGGTGAGTTTATACGAAGAGAGGTTTGATGAAATTTTAATAAATATAGAAAAAGTTAGACTTGAAGTTAATCAGCATCAGATCATAAAAATAATCGCTGTAAGTAAAAATGTAGACTCTGATGCAATACAAAATATGTATAACATAGGACAACGTGCTTTTGGCGAAAATAGAGTTCAAGACTACAAAATAAAAACAGAACTTTTAAATGAACTTCCTTTAGAATGGCACTTTATAGGACGACTTCAAACAAACAAAATAAATGCACTCATAGATTTAAATCCTACTCTAATGCATAGTTGTAGCTCTTTGGAAATGGCTCAAGAGATAAATAAACGTCTACATGTAAAGGGTAAAACTATGAACGTTTTACTTCAAATAAATAGTGCTTATGAAGAACAAAAAGCTGGTGTATTGCCTGAAGATGCTTTTAATGTTTATGAAAAAATCATCTCTACATGTAAGAACATAAAACTCAAAGGCGTTATGAGCATAGGGGCTCATTCAGATGATGAAAGCCTAGTAAAGAAAAGTTTTCAAATAACTCATGCTATCTTTAAAAAACTTGAATCCAAAGGAGCAAAATACTGTTCTATGGGTATGAGTTCAGATTATTGCCTAGCAGTAGAGTGTGGCTCAAACATGCTTCGTATAGGAAGTACACTTTTTAAATAAAACGTACTTTAGAAAGTACGTCTATAATATCTATTCAAATCATAAAGTCCAGCTTCGGTTGGATTTGATTTGTTAAAGTGATCTTGAAACCAATCATATGTTTTCCAAAATTTCTCACTATCACGACTAATGAAGTATTTTTTCATTTTTGAAAAATAAATTTCATTTGGCTCAAAATTTTCTAGCAAATCAAAAAAGTCTGGTAAATCTTCATATTTTAAAACACAAAACATATTTGGATATGAACCAACTGAACCAGATATAAAGTCTAAAGTATCTTTATCGGAATTAAGTCTATTTTCTTCTGCAAAAATAGAATTCACATTATCGTGCCATCTATTTACAACTATTGTTCCAACATAATTCTTATTGTCTTTGCCTTTTATTCTCAATAAAACAGTATTTATACCATTGTCACTTACATACTTTAAAAATTTTGTTCCTGGTTTTGTTAAAGAACGAAATCCATCTTTTATATTTTTCAATGATTTAAAATGCTTAGGCATTTGAGGTGCTTTTTCTTCTGCTTTAAAGTAATTTATATTATCAAAATTTATATTTGTAGATTTCAGGATATGAGTATTTACAACTTTTTCAAAAAATTCACTTTTATAGTTTTTAGTTTTATACTCCACCCCACTCTCTCTCCATATATTGAATTCTTTAAGATTTTGAACACCTTTATCTTGAATATACCAGGACTTAAACATATCTAAACGTATATTTGCAGGCACAAAAGCCAAAAAGTTAGCTTCACCTTCAATACGTAAAAAATCCATATATCTTCTTATATTTGTTTGATGAGATAAGTTACCAAACACATCATAACCAGCAACAAGCGTATAATAAATCCTTTCAAGATGAGGATAGTCTATAACCCAAGCAGTTCTCGGCATTCCTCCTAAAACTCCTTTATGAACTGATGCACTATCATAGTGTCTATATACCGTAAGAAGTGGGGCATCCTCGGCTTGCTCACCCTTCCATATTGAGTCCAAGTTAACTCCCTCAGGATGAATAATATCATAAAAGTTATGTTTTGCTTTAAAATAATTTTCATATTTATCTCTATATTCATCACTGAATGTTCTAAAAATACTTTTATTATTAGTCTCTATTGGCATGCTAAGATTCTCAGCATGTTTTTGTAAAAAAGCTGGATATTTTACAGTCAAATCATAATCTGGATCCATAAACATAATCCAAAAATGGTCATGTATAACATTAAGAGCCATCTGACCACGACAAACTGGACCACGTATAAACGTCATAATTATATAATGAGCATTATCAAGTAAAAACTGGTAACGAGAACGCACAGGAATTTGTGCAAATTTTATAAAAGGATTTGCACTTGACTTCACCTCATAATCTACATAATGAGGTTTAATATCCCACTTTTGTTCAATAAAAAGTTTATTAATTCTTTTAAATTTTTCTTCGTCAAATTTCATAACCATATGTGTTTTGTGAACTATGGTAGAATCTATCTTTCTAAAACGATAGTAAAACTTATCTGTTTTTGGATCATCAAAAGGGCGAATTGAAGGAATAATCTTTATTTCTTGTGGAGATGGGGTATATGAACGTACTAACTCATAAAACTCATTTGAAGATTTTGAAAAATTGATATGTGCAAGATATAGATGCTCATAAAGATATCTTGCTGTTACTGAGTATTTTGCTTTATTGGTATTAAAAAAGTTTTCCCATTTATTTATCTGTTTTTTTATCTTTATATCTGCCTTAGCAGTTCTTTTTAAAGGTCCATTTGCTCCTTGAAATAACCATTGAGCTAGAGTATCATACTCTATTTGTTTTAAAGCAGGCATACCATAAGGCATACCATGATTTGGTTTATCATCAAAATACTCATTCACTTCATCTTTATCTCTTGGACACATTAAGTCATCTGTTTCAGGAGAATACTCACCTATAATATCAGGATTTTTCATCTTTTGGTTAAGCATATGAATCATAATAGAGTCGTTAGTACTTATGTTTCCATCTAAACTATCAGTCAAAGAGTAGAAGCCTTTTGTTCTCCACTCCTTCGTACTTTGTGCATCTATAAAAAGTCTAGTAGGGTCAATAGCTCTAAATCTTGTAGCATCGTAAACTTTTATCTTACTTCCACCTCTTTGTATCCCTTCATATGAACTAAACTTAGCTTGACAAGGAGAATTATAACAAGAGTGACACACTACACATCTACTATCTAATACTGGTTTTATATCTTTAGTATAATCTATTTTTTTATATGTATTTTTCACCAGAACAGGTTCTAATTCTTTAACAGAACAGGCAGAAAAAAGCAATGATACCAAAAACACTACAAATATATTAACTATAGATAAATTCATCTTCATGTAAAATTTCTCCATTAATTATGATTTGAATCTTATGTAAGCCATTATAATATTTTCTTGTTGAGATGGCTCTAAATGAGTATGATTTTTGGATTTTTTTGCTCGTTTGATTGTAAAATCCTTCTGAAATTTTAAAAACTTTTTTTGAGTATTTACTGTTTTGTCTTACAAAATGCAAAGCATATTCTATTCTTAGTTTTCCTAGAGTTTCAGTTGAATTAAGAATAAAAGAGAATAACAACTCTTTTTCAAACTCTACATCTTTTGTTATAGTAAAATCTTCTATATTTATATCTTTGACTTTTTTAAAACCAAACATTGCTAATGTATCTTTGTCACTTATTTTTAAAAGAGTTCTACAGCCATGTTTTAAAAGTTTGTCTCTATTTTTATTTTTACCTAACCAATTTTTGGTAATTTTTTTAACTACTTTTGGATTATCTTTTGAAATATCATTTAGATTGTTAGCAACACTTCTTCGAACATATTCACTCTCATCATCTTTTAAAATATCTAGTATTTCTAAAACTTTTTTGGGATTTTTCTTAAACTCTGGCAACGAAATAGCCCAAGGTAGGCGAGGACGACAACCCTCACTTGCTAATCTTCTTACATGTTCATTATCCCAATTAGCCCAAATTTTCATACGAGCCATAGACTTTTTTGGGTACTTGATTATGAACCTACGCACAGCAAATTCAGAGCTTGAACCTTTAGTAAAACACTCCAAAGCCTCCATAGACTTTTCAAAATCATCCATTCCATAAACTTCTACAAAATCTTGAAATATCATATTTTCCAAGCCCATATTTGATGGCATATTTAAAAAAGTAGTTTTAAGTATATCTATAGCTTCTTCATAATTTACAGGTAAAAACTCTCCCAACACAATAGAGATATGTCTCATCCTCTCTTTAAGTTCACGACTTTCCCATAACTCATCAAATACTCTACATGTAAACTCTTTTTTGTTTACATGTAAAAGATTTGAACAGAGTAAATCTATATAATCTTCATTATATAAGTTTTTAAATAATTCAGCCATTTTTAGACAGACTATTTAGCACTTTTACAAGTTTATGTACCGTAGTAGACGGATTATCATTTTCTCCATAAGTTTCTAATAATCTTTCTGCATTATTTATAGCATTTTCTTGATTTTCTAGTATCTCATCAAAAACATACTTTGTATAATTATTATTTTTTATATTTTGTTTAGTTAATTTTGAAAATTTATGAGAATTTTTTTCTTTTAACTTTTTAATCAGCTCTTTATTAATATCGTCTCTAAGAATAGCTGTACATCGATAATCAAAATGAAGTAAATACCATAATTCAAAAGAATCATTTGCATATGCAACTTCAACATTATAAATAGCTTTTTTACTCTTTGCCTTTTGAATAGCTAAATTAAAGTCTTCTGCCTTATGTCCACCACCATTAACACGTTCTTTATCTCTATCTATAACTATCCATTTATGTTCAAAGTTCTTATATATTTTGCCATTATCATCTTTATAATCCTTTAACTTTGCTAAAACTCCTGATGGATGGGTAATTCCATCATGAGGTACAATAACAAAAGAATCTTGTGTTATTTTTTTCTCTTTTATAAGTTTATCAACTATTATTTGAAAATAAGTAGGGGCAGATATAGAATCTTCACAAGATATAATTACATCAGGAACTTTACTTTTATCATTTTTATTTCTTTTAAAATCATTATCTTCACGCTCTTTTTTTCGTCTATTAAATAATTTATCAGATGAATTTTGTCCCCTTCTTGCCATAATTAAAACTCAAACTTTCCAAGATAAGGAATAGCTCCATATTTACCTTGAATATACTGTTTTTCAAAATCTTCATTTTTTCTAACATCTTTAAACTGTGCCAATGAATAAATATCAGTAGCTCCATATTTATCTTTTTGAGTTAACCAAATTTGATCTCGTCTAAACATTGTGCTAGTTAATAAGTTTGTATCATGTGTTGCAAAAATTAATTGGGCATTTTTTGTATTAATCTTTTCATCATGAAATAGTTTGATTAAATACTTCGTTAAAGATGAATGTAAACTAGCATCTAATTCATCAATTATTAAAATTGTACCTTCTCTTAATGTATTTAAAATTGGAGCCGACATTTTAAAAAACTTTCTTGTCCCTTTTGATTCCTCATTATTTAAATTAAAAATTACATTTTCAATTTCATTATTTTTTTCATCATACTGTTTATGATAAGTATTTAAGGAAAAAGATTTTACTCCTCCATTTTTTAGCATTTCTTGTTTTAACTCTTCTGGCAATGGCATTGCTTCAATTACATCTAAAGGAACTTCCTCTTCTTCCAATATAACATCTTCAATTCCAATATCAGCTGTTTTAACTAAATTAACCATTGTTTCTTTAAATTCTTTATTTTTCATTTGATCCAAAGTATATTTAATATAGTCGTCATTATTCATACCATCAATAAAATTAAAATTATTAAACCAATTTAAAATACTTTTTGAAATAACACCTTCATTTTGATCACATTTCCAAATAAAAAGCTGATTCTTAGAAATATTTATTTTTAATTTTTTCTTATCAAAAAAGCTATAACCCTCTTTAAATTTGTTTTGATTTACATAATCTTCTTCATCAAGTTCTCGATAAAAAAGTTTTGATTCTTTCCCTTTTTCATCTGCATATAACCACTCAGAATATACTGTGTGATTATCTACTTCAAAGCCATATCTGTATTTAATATTTTCAATAAAACATACAATTTCAAAAGTACTTGAACTATCTTGAGTTTGCGTGCTCAATCTATATGGGAAATGAGGTAATTTATCGGTTGATTGAATTACTTTCATTTTATTAAGCACTAACTCTCCCATGAATGCCATTGCTTTTAGTAAATTGCTTTTCCCACTTGCATTTGCACCATAAATGATAGCACATTTTAAAAGTTCATATTTTCTTTTCTTAAAAGAATTACCTTCATCTTTTGAGGATGTTGCCATACTAAATGTAACAGTATCTTTAATTGATTTATAGTTATTTGCACTAAATTGTAGTAACAAAATAATTTCCTTGTAGTTATTTTGACGTATAATAGCATAATAAACACAATTTTTGTATTTTATTTACAAATATTATGCTTATTTTATCAATTCTCCCGCCAAATAACCACTTGAAAAACTCCATTGAAGGTTATATCCACCACATTTTCCATCTAAATCAACAACTTCTCCGCAAAAGTAGAGACCTTTTACGAGTTTACTTTGCATCGTTTTTGGGTTTATCTGTTTTAAACTCACCCCTCCTCTTGTTATCATGGCTTTACTAAAACCATCATGACCAGTAACTGTTAAAGGAGTTTTTGCCATAGTTCTTATTAGCCTATCTCGTTTAATTCCATCTATATTTTTATATTTACATGTAGACTCAATTTGGCATAGTTTTAGAAGCTCTAGTGCAACAGATTTAGGTAAAAGCATAACTATAATCTCTAAGATGTTTTTATCACTATTTTTCTTTACATGTAAACGTATATCTTCCTCATTTTTGCCATTTATCATGTTTACTGACAGTGGTACTTCATTATACTTTTTTAGTAGTGGTGTTATCTCCCGAGAAAAATCTAATACCACTGGACCTCTAATTCCAGTTTTAGTAAATATCAAATCACCTGTGGCTTTTAATTTTTTATGTTTTGGCAAATTAACTTGCACAATAGCTTTTGGAATTGTATCAGCTCTACAATTTGTCACCCAAGTCTCTTTTACATGTAAAGGCATCATAGCAGGATTAAGTTGGGTAATTTTATGTCCATAAATTTTAGCAAGCCTATAACCATCACCATGGGCACCAAGAGTTGGATAACCAAGTCCTCCTGTTGCAATAACAACATTTTTGCTTTTAAAATCATCTACTCCAACAATTTTGTTATCTTTAACTTCAATTTTTTTTATCTCATAAGCGCAAATTATCTTTACATGTAAACGTTTCATTTCATCTTCTAAAGCACTCAAAACACTTCCAGAATTATGAGAATCAGGAAATACTCTAAAACCATCTAAGCAATCTGTTTTTACGCCAATGCTTTTAAAAAACTCAACTGTTTTTTTGTTGTCAAAAACAGATAAAGCATCGCTCATAAAACGTCCATTTCTACCAAAACCATCCATAAACTCTTCAATCTTAAGCGTATTTGTTAGATTACATTTTCCTCCACCTGTTGCTTTTAGTTTTGCTCCTATTTTTGGAAGTTTTTCTAACAATAAAACTTTTTTATCATTTCTTGCAGAGCTAATAGCACACATCATGCCAGCTGCTCCAGCTCCAATAATTATGACATCATACATACAAATATCGTGCATATAGAGAAAGGTATACACCCATTATTTCTTTTAATTTATCTTCTAATAACTCTTTTTCTTCTTTATTAAAAATCATCTCAATAAGCTTTACATGTACTTCACTTGCAAATTCAACAAAAACTTCAGGCTCTTTTAAATCATCTTTTGTGTACATATAAAAAATTTCTATCGCTCTTGTAAGACCAAATACATAAGAAGTTATACATTTATATATACTAGTTTCAACCTTATCAAAATTCTCTTTTTTCTTTTTAAAGTTTGTTGTAATTATGGTTTTTAAAAATTGCTCTTTTGCCTCTTTTATTTCACTATTAATACTTTTAAGGAGTATTTGATCTAACTGATTAACGCCGTCTTCAAAATTTAAAGCAACTTCTAGCTTATTTCTAGTTGCTAAAATATTTAAAGTTTTAACATCATATTTAGAAGCTGTATATATATACTGTTTTTTTAAAAATTCCAATATATGACAATAAAAATTTACATTTTTGTTGTCATCACTCTTTGCCAAAAATTCGATTAGGTAATTAATATTTTTATTCATAAAGTAATTCTACTAAAAAAGTGTTATAATTTTGCTTTTAAGGAGTAAATATGGCATTTTTTATCTCAGTTTATATAAAATTCTTTTTTATAATGACACCATTTTTTGTTTTAAGTATGTTTTTATCTATGACTAAAGATTTAGAAGATTCTCATAGAAAAGCAATAGCTATAAAAGTTACACTAGCTGTTATAGTATCCTCCATGATTATTTTACATTTTGGGAAGTATATATTTGATTTGTTTGGCATTACACTAGATGCTTTTAGAATTGGGGCTGGGGCACTTTTGTTTTTAACTGCTGTTGATCTTATTAAAAAAGATGTAAACGAAAGTATAAGCTGTCCTACAGACATATCAAAAAATACGGTAGTTCCCTTAGCAATTCCAATTACTGTTGGACCTGGAAGTATAGGAGTTCTTATGGTTATGGGTGCTGAGATGAAAGACATTACTACAATGACTATGGGTTCAATTGCTCTTTTATGTTCAATTTTAAGTGTAGGTGCCCTTCTTTATTTATCAGTTCATATGAAAAAGTTTGCAAAAGGAACAGGGCTTATAGTACTTAGTAAGATTACAGGACTAATAGTCTCTGCACTTTCTGCTCAACTAATCTTTACAGGTATAAAGAATTTTTTGAATTTATAAAAAATTAAATTTTATTTTGTTTCTAAAAGTTACATATATGATTTATTTTGTATCTATTGCACTCAATTATTGACTTTTATAATCATTTAATATAATAATTAGCAAGTCACCTCGCTTACTCAGTTATGTATATCTAAACGTCATAAGAGAGACCTGGCAAATTATCACAATAGTTAATTTGAAAGGATTTATATGATTACAAGTGGTTTTTCATATGTTGCAATTATCGTATTTTTTGCAGGTTTAGTTATCTTCACAGAAAAAAATACAAATTTGAAGTTTTTTAAGTATATTCCAGCTATCGTTGTTATTTACTTTGGAATTATGATTATGTCATCAATGGGTATTTGGGAAAGAGCAGGTGAGATTAAAGATTATTATAAATCAATTAAACACGCTATTCTTCCAGCAATGATTTTTTTAATGCTACTTAAAGCAGATTTAAGGCAAATAGTAAAACTTGGTCCAAAAATGCTTATAGCATTTTTCTCTGCTTCTATTACAATTGGTTTTGGTTTTGTAGTTACTTATTGGTTATTCAAAAACATGTATGCCCCAGACGCTTGGAAAGCATTTGCTGCATTAGCAGGAAGCTGGATGGGTGGTACTGCAAATATGGTTGCTATTCAAGGTGCATTACAAATATCTGATTCAGATATGGGTTACACCCTTCTTATAGATTCTATTGATTATGCTATTTGGATTATGGTTCTCTTAGCACTTGTCCCATTTTCAAAAATCTTTGATAAATTTACAAAAGCAGAATCTAGTACACTTAATGAAGTTGCCAAAAATTTAGAAAATGAAAATAAAAAACATAGACAAAATATAGAATTTTCTGATATGATAATGCTTACAGGAACTAGTCTTCTTGTCTCTGCACTTGCTTGGTTTTTTGCTGATTTACTACCTCATACTAGTTTTCTAAGTGGAACTACTTGGACAGTTATTATTGCTTCAACTGCTGGTATTATTCTTGGAATGACTAAGTTTGGTAAACTTCCAGGATCTAACCAAGTTGCCAATGTTATGCTATACTCATTAGTTGGACTTATAGCTTCAGGAGCAAAATTTTCTGAACTTACAGAAGCCCCACTTTATATTTTCTCTGGATTTGTTATTTTAGCAGTACATATTGTACTTATGATAATAATTGCAAAAATATTTAAACTAGATTTATTTAGCTGTGGTATCGCAAGTCTTGCAAATATAGGTGGTGTAGCATCTGCTCCAATTCTTGCAGCATCTTATGGCGAATCGTTGATTCCTATTGGTGTACTTATGGCAATGTTAGGATATATTGTAGGAACTGGTGGTGGATTATTAGTTGGTAGTATTTTATCAATTATGTAATAAAAAAGGCTTAGTAATGGTAAATTTATATAACAGAAATACAATATATGTCGTTGGACATGGCAAAACAAGCAGTGATAACGCTATCACCGCTCAGTACAAAATATTTTTTATTGGCTTTGTAATAGATACTAAAACCGATAAGATAATTGACCTTGGTAGTTCAACCACTGTTAGTGTAACTTCAGATTTCATTAAAAGCATGTTCATTGGAAAAACTTTTAATGGTTACAATCAAGAAATATCAAAAGAGATATCTAAAAGGTATTTTGGAAGTTCTCAAAAAGCCATTATTACTGCATATAAAGATGCTATTAAAAAATATGAAAATATAAAAACTAAGCATTACTAATAATAGTAAATCCAATATAACTAAATGGTTAATTTGGATTTACTTTTTTAATTATAGGAAATTATAATGAAAATAACAGACATAAAAATAGGCTTTATATCTGTACCCTTAACAACACCATTTAAAACAGCTATTAGAACTGTTCATAGTGTAAATGATGTTATTGTTGAGGTACATACAGATATGGGCAATATAGGCTACGGAGAAGCCGCTCCAACGGGAGTTATAACTGGTGATACAAAAGGAGCAATAATTGGGGCAATTGAAGACCATATAAAAAAAGCTCTTGTTGGTTTAGAAATTGAAAATATAGAAACAATCATGGCTAAACTAAATAATTGTGTTGTAAGTAACTATAGTGCCAAAGCTGCAGTTGATATTGCAATATATGATCTTTTTGGTCAACTATACAAAGCACCTCTATACAAATTACTTGGGGGTTACACAAAAGAGCTCACTACAGATATCACTATTAGTGTAAATGAACCTGAAGAGATGGCAAGAGATAGTATAAGAGCAATAAATTTAGGCTATAAAACTCTTAAAATAAAAGTTGGAAAAGACGCTAAACAAGATATTCTAAGAATGAAAGCTATTCGCACAGCCATTGGTAATGACATTGATTTAAGAATAGATGCAAACCAAGGTTGGACTCCAAAAGAAGCTGTAAAGGCACTAAGAAAAATGGAGGATGCTGGACTTAATATAGAGTTTGTTGAGCAACCCGTTTTAGCCCATGATTTAGTAGGCTTTAAACATGTTACAGACAACATTGACATCCCTACTTTAGCAGATGAGAGTGTTTTTGGAGCTTATGATGCACTACAAATATTGCAACTCAGAGCTGCTGATATTATCAATATAAAACTAATGAAAACAGGTGGTATATATAATGCTCTTAAAATAACTTCTATTGCAGAAGTTTATGGCGTTGAATGCATGATAGGTTGTATGCTTGAAGCTAAAATTAGTGTTAACGCTGCTGTTCACTTAGCCGCTGCAAAAAGTATCATCACTAAAATCGACCTTGATGGTCCTGTATTATGTAGTCAAGATCCAATTCATGGTGGTGCTATATTTAATGAATCTAAAATAACATTAAATAATGAGCCAGGGTTAGGCATCAAAAGCATAGACGGTATAGTATACAAAGAATAGAATACTAATATAACTGTAGAGTATATCCTACAGTTATACTCTATTATACAAATTTTAAACTACCAATAACCCAAAACTTTCCACCATAAAGCACCTATACATATCCAAATACTCAAGTTATATTGTTAGTTCTGGCAAAATATTTCAATTTTAAAATGTTATTAACATAATTTAATAATAAATATAAGGTATAAATTAAGTAAGATTTATTTTCAAAAAAGTTAGAATAGTAGAACTTATCATTAGAAAAGGATGATTATGCGAATTTTACTTATTGAAGACAATATGCGATTAGCTTCTGGATTGAAAAAAATACTTATTAAAGATGGCTATGCAGTCGATGTTTTCCATAATGGTGAAGATGGATACCGCGTTTTAAACAATCAAGATTATAGTCTGCTTCTTTTAGATTTAGGGTTGCCAGGGATTGATGGCATTGATATACTAAAAAAAATCAGAAAAAGCAATAAAAATATTCCTGTTATTATTATCTCAGCTCGTCATAAACTAGATCAAAAAATACTTGGACTTGAAACTGGTGCAGATGATTATATATCTAAACCTTTTGATCTTAAAGAAGTGGTTGCTAGAGTTCATTCTCTACTTCGTCGTTCACTGCAAAAAGAGCAAACAACCATAAAATTAGGTAAGCTTATTTTTAATACAACCACTAGAGAATTAAGCCAAAATGGTAAACGAATTCACTTAAATAAAAGAGAACTAGGTGTTTTTGAATATCTAATATCACAAGTTAATGTAATTTTTAGTAAAGAAAATATATCTGAACATGTTGGAAATTTTAATGATGAATTTAGTTCTCATGCTGTTGAAACATATATTTCAAGACTTCGTAAAAAATTAGGGACTAATATTAATATAAAAACATTTTCAGGTCTAGGGTACATGTTTCATATGAAATAATAACATGATAGTTCATATTTCTATTAAAATATGCTTATTTAAATAGCTTGGTTACTTGTTTATAAGACACATAAAACAATTAATTGTATTACATTAATAAACCACAAATAAAATTATAGAATTTCTACATCTAATGAGTTAATATACTCTTCAATAGCTTCCGCTGTTCTTTTTGAAAATGCAACTGCCTCAACAACTGTTCGTGCCCCAGTTACAGCATCACCAGCAGCAAAGACACCTTCTCTTGTTGTTCGTCCATACTCATCAGTTATATAAAAACCTTTATAATCAGCATCAATTTTTGTATTATTCTTTATAATAGTATCAGTAGGAGATTGGCCAATTGAAACAAAAATATTGTCGGCACTTTCAAATCCAACTAATCGCTCCTCATTATTGGTTACAAATTTAACTCCTTCTTTTGTTATTTCTTGAGGAGTTCTAAAAAAATCAAACTTTACCCCATCAATTTTTGAACATTGTATCTCATGTTTTTCTGCTGACATATCACTTTCACCACGATGATACATAATACAAGCTTCTTGAGCTCCATTTCTTAGTGCAGTACGAGCAACATCTATTGCGACATTACCAGCACCTATAACAATAATTTTTTTTCCAACCAAATATGCAGAAGGATTTTTTAAATAATTAGTTGCAAAATGAACATGACCAAAAGATTCACCTTTAATATTTAATTTTTTTGGAGCCCATGCACCAGTACTTAAAAAGACAGCTTTATAATCATCTCTAAATAAATCACATATAGTGATATTAGTTCCAATATAAGTATTTGAACGAATACTTACACCTAATTCATTAAGCTTTTCTACTAATTTATCCAAGAGACGTTTATCTAAACGAAAATCTGGAATTCCATATTGTAAGACACCTCCTATTTTGTCCTGTGCATCAAATATTGTCACACCATAACCTTTTATTGCAAGAATAAAAGCCAAGGCTATTCCTGCTGGACCTCCTCCAACAATAGCAATATCATGCCCATTATATAGAGGCTTTTCAAAATGTACAGTATCCATGAAACGACTTGAAATATAGTGTTCAATACTTCCAATACTTACAGGGGATGATTTTTTATTAAGTACACAATGCCCTTCACAATGTTTTTCATGAGGACATATTACTGAACAAATTATTGAAAGAGGATTATTTTTAAATAACATTTGACCAGCTTTGACAATATCACCATGTAAAAAAAGATGAACCATTTCAGGTATTGGTGTATTAATAGGACATCCAACTTGACACTTAGGTTTCTTACAACCAAGACAAGTTTGTGCTAAATCAATAATATGTTTATTCATAATTTTCCTTTTGATACTACGTTGGCTAATATTTAGATATTAACCAATTATTCTCTCAAAATGCTTGCAAATTATAAATTATATACAATGATTTGGTTAGTAGTTTATTTGATTATTAAATATACAATAAAATTAGATAATTATATTATTTGAAAATATTATAAGCTTTATTAAACTTTTTGTAGGATTTACTAACCACTCTATGTTCCAGCAACTTTATTTCTTAGCTAAATTCAAGGGTAGAGAGAATAAATCTCTCTACCCTTTTATTAAACTAATGCTTCTTTAGCATACTTTGCACCTAGTGCAAAAGCAACTTTATTTGCTTCATGTACTTTTGGTGGTACTTTAGAAAGCATAACTTCTTTTACAAGCTCCGCATCAAGTACTTTTGTCATCTCTACAGTGATAGAAAGTGCTACAACAGATTGAGTAATAACATTACCAACCTCTTCTTTAGCAATAGTAATAATTGGAATTTCAATGATTCTCCACTTTTTTCTATCTTCTTCAGTAGCCGTTACAAGGTTTGGTTCAACAACTATAATAGCTCCTGGTTTAACAGCATCTTTAAACTGATCAAAACTGATTTGTGCAGTTGCAATCATAAACTCTATTTCACCAACATTTGCATAAGGAAAAAGGATTTCACTCTCATCAAGAAGGATATCAACCTTAGTTGGTCCACCTCTTACTTGAGAAGTATAAGTTGAAGCTTTTACACCATAACCACCTTCTTTTATCTTTGCAGCTGCTAAAATCTCACCTGCTAGAATTACACCTTGACCTCCAACACCAACGAATCTTAATTGTCTTCTCATCAAGCGCCCCTTACATCTTTACTTTTGTGTTATTTTGTGCAGCTTCAATAACTTTATCGTAACTCTCACAATACTCAGGATTCTCATATTGTTTCAAAATACCAGTTGGAAAAAATGCATGTTTTTCTTCATCAGGAAGAGCATCGTACTTTTTCTTTGGTATTGTCATATCATCAATCCATTGTAGGTTTTGAACGGCTTCACCCATTTTGTTTTTTCTACCAAGATTTATGTGACAATTAGAGAGTGTCTCCATAAAAGAGTATCCTTTGTGTTTAAAACCTGCAACAAATACTTTTTCCATTTTCTGTGGTTCAAGTACGGTCTCACGAGAAACAAATGTTGCCCCTGCACCAAATGCAAGTTTTGCTGCATTAAAAGTTGGATCAACGTTTCCAAATTGAGCTGTAACAGTCCACATTCCTTGAGGTGTAGTAGGACTTGTTTGAGAGTTAGTCAAACCATAAATAAAGTTATTAATCAAAATATGATTTAAATCTATATTTCTTCTACAAGCATGAATTGTATGGTTACCACCAATTGCAAGACCATCTCCATCACCAGTTACAACAATAACATGTTTTTCAGGATTTGCAAGTTTAATACCAGTAGCATAAGCAACAGCACGCCCATGAGTCGTGTGAACTGTATTACAGTCAATATATGAACTAAAACGCCCACTACAACCAATACCAGAAACAACACAAACGTCTTTCATATCCCAACCCATCTTATCAATAGCACGAATAACGGATTTTAGTATAACACCATCACCACAACCCCAACACCACAGTGTTGGCATCTTATCAACTCTAAGATATTTATCGTAATTAAAAGCCATTAGAACATCTCCTTAACTTTTGCTACCATCTCAAGTGGTGGTACTGGTCTACCATTTGCTTTGTGAAGTGTTGCAAAATCATCTCTTTTCATAACTCTTTGAATCTCTTCTAAGTACTGACCCATATTAAGCTCAGTTACAAAAATTTTATCAAATCTCTCACCAATCTCTTTTAGTTTTTTTGCAGGACTTGGCCAAAGTGTTATAGGTCTAAAAAGTCCAGCTTTAATACCATCATTTCTAAGTTTCATAACAGCTTCTTTAGCTCCACGAGAGATACTACCATAAGCAATTATGCAAACTTCAGCATCATCAAGCATAAACTCTTCATACTCAACCATTTCTTCAGCTTTATTATTAATTTTTCCCATCAATCTCTCAATGTTAAACTGACATGCATTCTCATCTTCTGTTGGATGACCTGTTGGTCCATGATGAAGTCCAGTTACATGGTAATGATACCCTTCAAAGAAAGGATTCAATACTGCTGGCTCGTCCATAGGAACATCATAAGGTTTATAATCTTTTCTATCACCAGTAAACTTAGCACGAGTTATAACACTTTTTTTTACATCTTCAAGATCAGGAAGTATGGCTTTACCATGCATATGACCTAAGGTTTCATCCAAAAGAACAAATACAGGAGTCATATATTTCTCAGCTAAATTAAATGCTCTAATAGTCTCTGTATAAGATTCTTCTAATGAACCTGGACAGAGTGTAATAGAAGCAAAATCACCATGAGTTGGATACTTTGCTTGACCAATATCTGCCTGACTTACACGAGTTGGAAGACCAGTTGATGGACCACCACGCATAACATTAACAATAACAAGAGGAACTTCAGCTATAAAACTAAGTCCAATTTGCTCTGATTTTAGTGATATACCAGGACCACTAGTTGCAGTCATAGCCTTTTTACCACTCATTGAAGCTCCAAGAGCTACACAAATTCCTGCTATCTCATCTTCCATTTGGATAAATTTACCGCCAACTTTTGGTAAGCTTACACTTAAATCGTGTGCAACTTCAGAAGAAGGAGTGATAGGATAACCACCAAAAAATTCACAACCACAATCTATAGCTGCTTTTGCCGCAAGTGCATTACCACTTGAAATTACTTCTCTAGACATTCATAGCTCCCTATGCACTTAATTTTCTAAATTTATTATTTTTTATAGCCTCTGAGCGATCTTTTGCTTCATCAGTTATCTTTGCAAATTTGTACTCTTTTCTATCTGCTACGTAAATAGCGAAATCAGGACAATGTAATTCACAATCTTTACATCCAATACATGCTTCAGGATTAACAACTTCTATCATTGATCCAAGTGTTGAACTTGGAGCTGCTATCATAGCTAGCACTCCAGCAGGACACATACTAACACATACATCACATGCTTTACATCTGTTTGTATTTACCCAAACAGGAGTATCTTGCGGTGCCGTAACTAAACTCATACTAAGTCTCCTTCATATTATTTTACTTCTTATCATCTAAAGTTTGCCTTTAAAGGCATACATTTTGATTAACAATCAAAATGTCAAGAATTAGGTAGAAACACCTATTCTTGACATAAAAACTCTATTTCTTTAAAACTTCTGCTACTTTTTTACCTATATCAGCTGGTGATCTTACAACTGCAACACCTGCAGCTTCTAGTGCAGCCATTTTTTCAGCTGCTGTTCCAGCACTTCCACTGATGATAGCCCCTGCGTGTCCCATTCTTTTTCCTGCAGGTGCTGTTTGACCTGCAATAAAAGCAACAACAGGTTTTGTAATATTTTCTTTTATATATGCTGCTGCTTGAATCTCTAAGTCACCACCAATTTCACCTATCATAACAATAGCTTCAGTTTCAGGATCTGCTTCAAAAAGTGGTAATAATTGTTTATAACTAAGCCCAATAATTGGATCTCCACCAATACCAACTGCTGTTGTGATTCCAAAACCTTCATTACAAACTTGGTTAGCACCTTCATACGTCAGTGTTCCTGACTTTGAGATAAGTCCAACATTACCTTTTTTGAAAACTGCTCCAGGCATAATACCTATTTTGCACTCCTCTGCCGTTATAATTCCAGGACAATTTGGTCCAATAGTAAGCATATCTTTTTTAGTTGCATAAGCTTTTGCTTCTTGCATATCTCTAACAGGAGCTCCCTCAGTAATAATAACTGCAAGCTCTATTCCAGCATCAGCTGCTTCTAAAACGGCATCACTAACAAATGCAGGTGGAACAAAAATCATACTCACTGTTGCACCAGTTGTATTAACTGCTTCTTTTACTGTATTAAATACTGGCTGACCAAGATGAGTTTGTCCACCTTTGTTTGGTGTAACTCCACCAACAATTTTAGTACCATATGCTAAACACTGCTCTGCATGGAAAGTTCCCTCTTTACCAGTAAAACCTTGAACGATTACTTTTGTATCTTTGTTTACTAATATGCTCATTATAACTCTCCTTTAGCTGCTGCAACTGCTTTTTTAGCACCGTCACCTAAGTCAGTTGCTGCAATAACATTTGCTATTCCTGCATTTTTCAATATAACTGCCGCTTCTGATGCATTAGTACCATCAAGTCTAACAACAACAGGAACATGCACATCTACAAGTTTTGTAGCTTCAAGTATACCATTTGCAATTCTATCACATCTTACAATTCCACCAAAAATATTAACAAATATAGCTTTTACATTTGGGTTTTTAAGAATGATTTCAAAACCTTTTGCAACAGTTTGTGCATTTGCTTGACCACCAACATCCAAAAAGTTTGCAGGAGTTCCACCCATATAGTTAATTGTATCCATAGTACCCATTGCAAGTCCTGCTCCGTTTACCATACAACCTATTTCACCATCAAGTGCAATATAGCTTAAACCATACTCACTAGCTTCTCTCTCATCAGCATCTTCTTCACTTAAATCTCTCATCTCTTCAATGTCAGGATGACGTCCTAAAGCACTATCATCAAAACCCATCTTTCCATCAAGTGCAATAAACTCACCAGCACCGGTTTTGACAAGAGGATTGATTTCAATCATTTCTGCATCATTTTCCATATATACTTTATATAAAGCTGCAGCAAATTTAATAAACTTACCAATCTCTTCTTTTGGAAGATTCAAACCAAAAGCTAACTCACGTCCGTGAAAACCTTTAAAGCCAATAGCAGGATCAACAGCTACTTTAATGATTTTTTCAGGAGTATTAGCAGCTACATCTTCAATAGCCATACCACCTTCAGTAGAAGCCATGATAACTGGCATCTCACGAGCACGATCTAGAACAACACCAAGATAAAGTTCTTCAGCTATGTCAGCACCTTCTTCAATATAAACTTTTTGAACAAGTTTACCTTCAGGTCCTGTTTGATGTGTAACTAAAGTCATACCAAGTATAGCCTCAGCATACTCTTTTACTTTATCTAAACTAGTAGCAACTTTAACACCACCACCTAGTCCACGACCACCTGCGTGAATTTGAGCTTTTACAACCCATACTTTTCCACCTAATTTTTTTGCATTTTCTACTGCTTCTTCAACTGTAGTTGCTATATAGCCTTTTGGTACTGGCACACCATACTTAGCAAATATCTGTTTTGCTTGATATTCATGAACGTTCATAGAGCCTCCTGGGTAATTTTGTCAAAATTCTATAGTCTTTTTTCTATCATCATGATAAAATACTCAACTATATATATTATTTTCTTATAGTTTAAGTTTCAAATAAACTTATCTTCCCTAAATGTCTCACAATTACTTTATTTCGTATTGCGCTCTTCCTATTTTGTATAAATCTTGATCGTAAGTATCATTTATCACCGTTAATGGAAAATCAACTACTTCAAGTTTTCGAATAGCTTCTGGTCCAAGTTCTGGATAAGCAATCACTTCTGCACTTTTTATCTGTCTAGCTAAAAGTGCTCCTGCACCTCCAGTCGCACCAAAATAGATAGCTTTTGATTTGCTACATGCATCTGTTACCTCTTTATTTCTTTTACCTTTACCAATCATACCCCTAAGACCTTTTTCATTAATAAGTCTTGGAGAGTAAGAATCCATACGGTAAGAAGTTGTAGGTCCTGCACTTCCAATTGGATCGCCTGGCTTTGGAGGAGTTGGTCCAACAAAATATATAACAGAGCCTTTCACATCAAAAGGTAACTCTTCTTTAGCATCCATCAAATCTATAAGTTTCTTATGTGCTGCATCACGTGCTGTATAAATAATACCACTAAGATAGACTATATCACCTGCTTTTAATTGAATTACATCTGCTTCGCTTAAAGGTGTTGTTAAATTATATGTTTTACTCATCTTATAACTCCTACAGCTTAATAACAGTGTGTCTACTGCTATGACATTGAACATTAACTGAGACAGGAAGGCTTGCTATATGACATGGATTTTTCTCAATATGAACACCGAATACTGTTTGAGTCCCTCCCATTCCCATAGCTCCAATTCCAAGTTTATTTAACTCTTCAACTAACTCTTTTTCCATCGATTCAAGAGTTGAGTTTTCATTAACTGAACCTAATTTTCTGAAAAGTGCATGTTTACTGGAAATAACAGCTTTTTCAAAAGTCCCACCAATTCCAACTCCAACGGTAAGTGGAGGACATGGATTTGGTCCAGCGTTACTTACAACCTCTTTAACATAATCAATTACACCTTGTCTTCCTGCAGCTGGTGGAATTACTGTAGCACGACTTACATTTTCACTTCCACCACCTTTTGCGGCATATTCTATCTCCAGTTCATCACCCTCAACTAGGTCAAAGTGTATAATAGCAGGTAAGTTATATCCTATTTCATCTTTTAGATTTGCTCTTGTATCCCAATGACAGGTTGATGCTCTTAGATAACCATCTTTGTAACCTTTTTCTGTCCCCTCGTTAATGGCCGCTTTTAGAGTTCCACCAACTACTTTTACATCTTCACCAACTTTTACAAAAAATACAGCTAAACCAGTGTCTTGACATAGTGGTTTATCTTCACTTGAAGCTATATCTGCATTTTCTAAAAGCTGTTTTAATACTTCACGTGCTACTGGGCTTTTTTCTTTTTCGTAAGCTTCATTCATCTTTTCTAATGCATCTTTTGGAAGATTTGTACCACTGTACATGATAGAATCTCTAATAGATTTGACTATATCTTCGTATTTTATTTCTCGCATTATTTCTCCTCAAAAAAATTATTTTTATGCAATGTATCCAACAAATTATTAACCGAATTTACACTATTTTCAAAAAGTCTTTGTTCACTTAAATTCAATGGTAATTCAACTATTTTTTCTATACCATTAGCTCCCAAAACTACAGGAACTCCATTTACTGTATCTTTATAACCATATTCACCATCTAAGAGTGTTGCGCATGGAAAAATAGCATGTTTATCTCCTAGAATAGCTTCTATCATTTTTACTGTACTATTTGCAGGAGCATAATAAGCAGATGTTCCCATAAATCCAACAATCTCAGCACCACCATGTCTGGTTTTTTCTATAATATCTTCTATCTCTAAATCATTTAATAAATCTGTTAAAGCAACACCATTAACAGATGAGTATCTCGGAAGTGGCACCATATCATCACCATGTCCACCCATAACACTTGCTGTAACTTGACCATGTCCAAAACCTAGTTTTCCAGATATTAAAGTTTCCATTCTTGAACTATCCAAAATTCCAGCCATACCAATAACTTGATTTCTTGGATAATCTCCAACTTTTAGAGCAGTATATGTAGTGGCATCTAGTGGATTTGTTACTGTTATTAAGATAGCATCAGGAGCATACTCTTTTATCTTTTCTACAATCTGTTTTACTATCTTTGCATTTATCATAAGTAAGTCATCTCGACTCATACCAGGTTTTCTTGGAACTCCTGCAGTTATAACAACTATATCGCTATTTTCTATATCAACGTAATCACTTGAAGCATTTATAAGGGTATGACTACCTTCGGGAGAAGTTGCTTGAGCGATATCTAAAGCTTTACCCTTAGCTAAGCCCTCAACCAAATCAATCATAACTATCTCACGACAACTTTTTCTCATCGCAAGCCAATAACAAACAGTTGCTCCGACATTTCCAGCCCCTATTATTGAGACTTTTTTAGCTTGTAACAAATAATGCTCCTTCTTTACATGTAGAGGAGAAAATCTCCTCTAACTTTATATATTGTCAATAATACTATTTAAAGTACTACTTGGTCTCATTGCTTTTGCTACTATTTCATCATCTAATAAATAGTAACCACCAGTATCGACTTTACTTCCTTGAGAACCATTTAATTCTGACATTATAGCACCTTCACTAGCACTCAAACTTTTTGCAATTGGTTCGAATTGTGCTTTAAGTTCATTATCGTCATTTTGTTTTGCTAGTTCTTGAGCCCAATACATTGCTAAGTAAAAATGGCTTCCTCTGTTATCTATTTGTCCAATTTTTCTTGCAGGTGATTTATCATTTAGCAAAAAGGTACCTGTTGCAGTATCTAATGTTTTTGCTAAAACTGAAGCTTTTGCATTGTTTTGTGTGTTTGCTAAATGTTCAAATGAAGCTGAAAGAGCCATAAACTCTCCAAGAGAATCCCATCTTAAATAACCCTCATCATTGAATTGCTGAACATGTTTAGGAGCACTTCCGCCAGCTCCAGTTTCAAATAGTCCTCCACCTTTCATTAGTGGAACTATAGATAACATCTTTGCACTTGTTCCAACTTCAAGAATAGGAAAAAGGTCCGTATTGTAATCTCTTAGTACATTTCCTGTAACAGAGATAGTATCTTTGCCTTCTCTCATTCTTCTTACAGATACTTTTGTAGCTTCAAGTGGATTCATTATAGAGATGTCTAATCCCTTTGTATCATGATTTTTTAGATAAGTTTCTACTTTTTTAATCATTAATGCATCATGTGCTCTATTTTCATCTAACCAAAAAATTGCAGGAGTATTCGAAAGTCTTGCACGAGTCACTGCTAGTTTTACCCAATCTTGAATAGGTGCATCTTTTGCTTGACACATTCTAAAAATATCACCTTCTTGTACATCAAAACTAAAAATCTCTTTATTATCTTTATCTATAACTTTTATAGTACCTTCTCCAGATGATTGGAAAGTTTTGTCATGTGAACCATACTCTTCTGCTTTTTTAGCCATAAGCCCTACATTTGGTACTGTTCCCATAGTTGTTGGGTCTAATGCTCCATTTTGCTTACAATCATCAATCATAGCTTGATAGGTTGTAGCATAACAACGATCAGGAATCATAGCAAGAGTATCTTCTTCTTTATTATCTTTATTCCACATCTTACCACCACCTTTAATCATGGCTGGCATTGAAGCATCAATAATAACATCACTTGGAACATGAAGATTTGTTATACCTTTGTCGGAATTAACCATGGCAAGTTTTGGCTGAGATGCATAAACTGCTTCTATATCTTTTTCTATCTCTGCTTTTTTACTAGCCTCTACTGATTCAAGTTTAGTGTATAAATCACCTAAACCATTGTTGAAATTAACGCCTATTTTATCAAAGAAATCACCATGTTTAGCGATTAAATCTTTGAAGTATACTTTAACAGCATAACCAAACATAATAGGATCACTTACTTTCATCATAGTTGCTTTTAAATGAAGTGAAAGAAGAATATCTCTCTTCTTTGCTTCATCGATAGATTCTTGAACAAATTTTTGAAGAGATTTCACTCTCATACGAGTTCCATCAATAATCTCTCCAACTTCTAATGGAGTTGAAGCTTTTAGCACAGTCTCTTTACCATTTTTATCAAAAAATGAAATTTTTACGTCATTTACACTATTCATAGTAGTTGAAAGCTCAGCTCCGTAAAAATCATCTTCATTCATATGAACAACATCTGTTTTAGAGTCTTTTTTCCATTCACCCATACGATGAGGATTATTTTTTGCATAATTTTTAACAGCACTTGGAGCACGTCTATCAGAATTACCTTCTCTTAGAACTGGATTTACTGCTGAACCAGTGACTTTTGCATATCTCTGGGCTGCATCTTCGTAATTAGGTACATTATAACCCTTACTTTGTAACTCTGCAATTACCGCTTTTAATTGAGGTATTGAAGCTGAAACATTTGGAAGTTTTATTATGTTTGCATTTGGGTCTTGCGTTAATTCACCTAACTCAGCCAAATCATCATTTATTTTTTGTACATCTGTTAAGTTTTCTGGAAAATTAGCTATAACTCTACCTGCTAATGAGATGTTTTTAGTAACCATCTCGATTCCACTGCTTTTAGTAAATGCCTTTATAATAGGCAAAAAAGAATAAGTTGCAAGGGCGGGTGCCTCATCAACTTTTGTATATATTATCTTAGATACTGACGCCATTAAATCTCCTTAAATTTATGATTTTTTATTATCACTTTGTTAATTAAACAGTTTAAAATTACTAAGTTATATTTATTGTTTATTTCTTTTTATATTTCTAAGATGTTCTTTATATGTTTTTGAAAAAACATGAACACCTTTTTTTGATTTTACAAAATAAAGATAACTTGTTTTCTTTGGAAATATCGCAGCAAAAATAGCTTCATTGGAAATACTACTTACAGGATATGGGGGCAAACCTCTGCTCTTGTAGGTATTATACTCACTCTTATCTTCTTTTATCCTTTGAGGAGTTACTTTTATATGAGAAAATTTTCCATAGTTTAAAGTTCCATCCATTTGAAGTCTCATCCCTTTTTTTAAACGATTATAGATTACTGAAGAGACCAAAGACATCTCTTTTTTATTTGCAGACTCTTTTTGTATAATTGAAGCGATAATAAGATATCTATACCAACTATTTTTATCGAATTCTCCAAAAATTTTTGTTGCTGTTTTTTGATGTTTTTCCTGTGCATAGTTTAGAAGATAAAGAATAAGATGTCGCTCTCCTATACCCATAGGAATATGATATGTTTCAGGGATAATAAACCCATCTCTAATGGGGGTAAATTTTAAATAGTATTTCATTAATTTATTATAGGAAAGATTATACTCTTGTGAAATTTGATATAAAAAAACATCTATAGTTTCACCAGGAACTAAAATAATAGTATTCATAGCTGCTTTTGAATTTGAGAGTTTATACAAAAAATCTCCACGACTTAATCTAGTTTGTCCAATATCAATCCAACCAGATTGAGGTCTACCAATAAAAAAAAGCATGTATTTATCAATACTAGGCGATAAATAGAACTTTTTTTGTTCTAAATATGATATAATCTGACTAATTGAGCCTTGTGGAATATATGCAGCTTTTGTCGTATTTATAGGTTTTGATAAGTGAAATATAAGAGAATACATGATAATAAACGCAACATCACATACTATGAAAAATATTTGGAAATTTTTTCTATTCATTTTTCTTCTAATCACTCTTTTTTTTGTTATTCTAACAAATGGAATAAGAATTGAGAACTTAAATCTTCCAAAAATTAAAATTTCTCAATTGTACATAAAATTAGATAAAAAACTAATTGTAAATATAGATACTTTAAATGTAAACCTTGAAAGTAAAAAAAATACCTCACTCGAAGAACTTCATGATATAGCAAAAAAACTGCCTTACTTACACAGTATTTTTAAATCTATCTTAATACAAAACATTATTTTTAAAAATAAAACAATTCACTTTTTATATAAAGATGAAGTTTTTTATATAGATAGTGACTTTCTTACAATTGATGCTAGAATAAAACCTTGTAAAGAATCCATTGAAATCAATATAAAACAGATGCTTTTAAAAGATTTTCACCTAAAACTCAAAGGAACTCTTCAAGCAAATATAAAAAAACAAATATTTGATTTTATGGGAAGTTTTAATACTTTTAATATTCATGGAGGAGTTGAGCTTAGAATGGAAAATAAGGACCTATATTACAGGCTTAATTCTCAAAAATTTAACTCACTAAAACCTTTTATGGACTTTTTATCAAAAAAAATAGAACTAGAACCTCTCATATCTGCTTGGATATACAAAAAAATAGTAGCTGACGAATACCAACTTCATAACTTAGAAGGAAAATTCAACTTAGATACATTCAATTTTTATCCAAACTTTATGAAAGCAAGAGCAACGGGAAAAAATGCTGTGGTCAAATTTGATAAAAATGCACCCTCAGCACTAGTCAATGAACTCGATGTTATTCTAAAAAATAATCAACTTATATTTGATGTAAAAAAAGCAGAGTATCAAGGTAAAAATGTTAGCAATACTAAAGTACATATCTATAACCTTATGACACTTGGAGCTGGCATAATTGTAGAGATAAATGCAAATACTATTTTAGATAATTCCATCCATGCAGTCCTTCATGCTTTTGACATAAATGTACCTATTACACAAACTTCTGGCAAAACAGAAGCAAGTGTCAAAATTGATATAAAATTTTTACCATTTGGCGTTAAAAGTTACAGTGGGTATTTTAAAATAAATGATGCTAACATCTCTCTTTCTGGTCTTCCCATATATTCTAAAAGTGGTTATATAGAATTAGATAATGGCATGATTTATCTGCACGATGTAAATCTAAAATATGATACTGTTTTTGATATTTATACCTCTGGTGATCTTAATCTTAGTACAGGAATTTATAAAAGCAAAAACAAAATCAACTCTTTACATGTAAACTTTGGAAAACTAGATCTTTTACATGTAGAAGATTTTAACACAACTGCAAGAATGCAAGTTAAAGAAAATGGGACTTCAATATATATAGATAGTTTTAAAACAAATCTTGAATTTCTTACTGAGGACAATAAAATAATCGTAAAAAAACTAAACCTTCTTTACCCTTACTCAAAATTAATGCAAGATATAGGCATAAAAAATGGTAATTTAAAGATAAATACTATAGGTTTTAAAAACTATGATATAAAAGCACATTTAAAAAATATGAATTTACCACTCATGAAAAATAAAAAACAGATTAAAAATATAGACTTAAATATAAAAACTGATGGAAAAAATGTTGAGATAAATTCACAAGACAATAATATTAAAATTACTAAAAAAGATAAATTCAAAATTCTCATAAAAGATTTAGATGTCACTTTTGACTCGTCAGCAGATAAAAAACCTATTGATTTAGGACAAATGACAGTCATAGGTATAAACTCAAATGTCATTGACACAAACTCAACACTTAAAATCCCAAGTGAGCACTATGTATTTAAATTAAATGGTAAAAAAATGTCTTTTAATAGTAAACTTTTAGCTCAAACTATTTTAATAGAACAAACTGATAAAACTATATATATTGAAAGTAAAAATCTAACTGATGTGTTCGTAAACAGTGCCCTAGGAAAAAATGTTTTTGAAAAAGGATTATTTAAATTACATGTAGATGGGAATAATAGTAAAAATCTAAATGGTACTTTTATTGCTAAGAATACAACAATAAAAGGTATGAGCTTTTACAACAATTTAATGGCATTTATGCATACTATTCCTTCTTTGGTCACCTTTAAAAATCCAGGCTTTAATGATGATGGTTATGCAATAAATAATGCTTTTATCAACTTTAAACGAAATGGAGATATTCTAAGCATAGATGAAATAAAAATAAATGGTAAAAGTGCTGACATAACAGGAAATGGTACCATTAATTTAAAAACTAATAAACTTGATATAAATCTACAAATAAGTGTTTTCAAAAACCTAAGTGCTATTGTAAAGGCTATACCTGTAGTAAATTACATTCTATTAGGTGAAGATGGTAAAATGTACACAAATGTAAAAGTAACAGGTCCTATATCAAAACCAAAAATGAAAACAAGTGTTATAAAAGATACTGTTTTATCTCCAATTGGAGTTATAAAAAGAACAATAGAAACACCTTTTAGGATTTTTAAGTAGTTTAATATTATATTATTAGAACCTTAGATAAACTTATTTTTATCTTATATTATAATCAAAGGTTTTTTTTGAAGTTTCATTTATGTATTAGTGTTTGTATGTTTCCTTTGTTATTGTTGGAAAACATTATAAAATATGCTGATAAAATCATTGGTCTTAATCTTCCTATATCAACAGGTGGTATGCAAGAGGCATCAGAGATATTAATTCCAGGTGCACCTATACTAAAAACATCAACAAAAACTTCAATACTTCTAAGCAAAGAGGGAATAAAACAAGCAGATAAATTGTACTTAAAAACTGGAATAAAAACAGATGCTTACATACAAAACAAAGTCATTCCTAGTGTTAAGGATGGGTATTATGAAGGAAAGAATTTTGTTTATACTCCTGAAAATGTTGTGAAAATAACAGGTGGTATTGAAATTATAAATGATATTATTAATGATGGTTCTCCAATACCAAATACTATTAAAGGTACATATGGTGCAACAATTAAAAACATATATGATGAACTTAATTCTGAATGGAAAAACACAAAATATATTTTTAATAAAGTAATTCCAAATGAATAGTTTTGGATGGTATTTATTGGGAATTATTTTGTTATTAGATGGTATGTGGGCTTTATTTGGTGGAAAAACATCTTTTAAAGGGAAAGGATGGGTGCACCCATCAATTGATTATTCAATATTAATGATTATTCTTGGAAGTATATTTTTAATTGGAACAAGATTATATTTTAAAAACAAACAATCCATAACAAAATACACCATCTGCCCCAACTGTAAACAAACCTACAATTTCAAAGATTTAAAAGATGGAAAATGCCCTACATGTAAAGATACTAATACCATAGAGATAGAACAATATTATAAAGACAATCCTTTTAAAGATGAAGATGAGAACTAACCTTTACATGTAAAGTATTTATAAAAAAGTTTAACTCGCCCCATTTGTATTTAAGACCAACATTTGAAATGCAAGAAATTTCAACCGTTGGTGAGCTTTTGTTGCTTTTTACAATAAAAAAGAAAAGAACACCAAAAGAGTTAAAAGTTTAACTCAGACCCCTTTTTACAGGAGAGAGTCTTAAGATTGATGTTGGGTCTCTCGTAAAGGGAGCTGTGACAGCAGGAGCATTAAGCTATGTAGGTGGAATAGTAGACCAAACTATGGGAATAGAAAAAGTAGAATATAAAAATTTATCTAATCTTCAAAAAGTAACAAAAGGTGTAGTAAATACAACTATAAGAAGTGGAGTAAACTCAGTAGTATATGGTATAGACTTTGAAGATAGCCTAAAATATGGGTTAGCAACTGGGGCAATAAACCTAGGCTTTGAATATATAGGCGATACTTCAATGTTTAAACAACTATATGAAAATAATGAATACTTTAGTGAAGGTGCCATAGGAAAAGTAGCACTTCATGGACTAGCAGGTGGCATAGGAGCAGAACTAGTTGGAGGGGACTTTGAAGTAGGAGCCGCAAGTGCAGCAGTAAGAGAACTCATTTCACCACTAACCTCAGACCAATCAAAAACAATACAATTAGCAATCTCACAACTAAGCGGAACCCTCGTTGGAGCTGCTTTAAATGGAGATAAAGGAGCAACTACAGGTTACCATATAGCTACTAGTGCTGAACTCAATAATAGACAATTACATGAGGATGAGATAAAGTTTATAAAAGAGAATGCTAAGAATTATGCAAAAGAGAAGTTTGGTACTGACAATCCTAGTGAGAAACAGATACAACTAGCAAAACAATCACTAACTCAAACAGGAATGAGACGAACAGATACTTTTTGGTCAAATAATTATGAAGAAGATAAAGAAGCAAAAGCATTTATTGAAGAAAATGCTGATAGTTCTTTATTTCAAGCAACACAAATAGAAAAAGATAATTTTATGCAAAATATAGGTACATTTTACAAAAATGCTGACCTTTATAAAACTATTGAAAAAGATAAAACAATATTAGGTATTACTATTGGTAAAACGAATGCAATAGAAGGTGCGAATATAAAAACTATCTTGGAAATTGCAAAAGGGAACAATGCACAAGAAGGAGCAAAAGCCTTAGTAAATGCTGCTATATCAGCATATAAAAATGGAGATAAAGAAGAAGGAAGAGATTACCTAGATGCTTTAGCTTCTGCATACTCTCTTGGAGGAAATAGTGCAGTAGGTTCTTTTATAGACTTGGCTAAAAATGCAGATGACCCCGTAGCTACTTTAACTGAATTATTAACTACAAAGTTAATTGGTGGTATGATTATTAAAGGTGTTGGTACTAAAAATGTTGGTAAAGAGTTAAAAGGAAATAAAACTCCTGTAAATGTACAGAATAATAAGCTACCTGAAAAACATAGCAATAGGACTGATGTTAAAAAATATTCTGCTGAAGAAATAAACACTAAACATTTTAATGATGCTAACTATAAACCACCATATAAAAAAGGAACCCAAGTAGTAGAATATACAACTAAAAAAGATGACGTTTTTGTAAGGGTGCATGGTAATAAAAATAGAACTGGCTCTTGGATAATGAAGAAAGAAGCAATAGAAGGATTAACTGCAAAACAGATACAAAAAAAATACTCCTTGCCTAGTACACCTACATTTATATCTGATGTACATGTACCAGCTGGAAGCAAAATAAGAACAGGAAAAGTTGCCTCAAACTTTGAAAATCAAGGTGGTGGAGGCCAAGGTGCTACGCAGTATGAATGGGTGTCAAATAAGAAGTTACCAAAAGCTGCATTTAAAAACAAAAGGTCTATAAAATGATTTGGTTTACGGGAAGTAATTTAATAATAGATGATTGTGAAGATATATCACTAGCTACTGATATATATAGTCTGTTAGAACTAAAAAACATGGTAATAGTTGTTCTTTATTCTGATAGTACAGATATGGATAAAGTAGAAATGAGAAATGTTTTTGCATACAATCGCAAAGGAGAGCAACTATGGCAAATAAAACCACAAGAGACTCTCTCTACTAGTTCTTATAGTTATGTTGCTATGGCTGAAGATGGTAGTGGAAGAGTGAAAGTTGGATCATTTTGGGGAGGAGGATACTATCTAAATATAGCAGATGGTACAGTAACTCCTGATGGAGGTCGTCCGTGGTAAGAGTTTCGTAAAATAGGGAGTAATCAAGGTTAAGTATTTACTTTTAAAGAATTTAGTTAAAAGTGTAACTCCAACTCATTTTAACTAACGACCCATTTTGTATTTAAGACCAACATTTAAAATGCAAGAAATTTATCAAATTTTTTCGAAAAAGATGTTTAACTGTTTGAAGATAAAAATTAAGGGTCTGGACACAACCCACTACTTTTAATAATTAGGGTCAAGAACTAAAAACTAAACCCAACCTCCACATGTAAAGGAAAAACTTGATAAAAAAACTAATAGTAATTTTATTAAGTTTATCACTAATATTTACAAATACTCTAGCCAACCTAGGAGGCAAACTAAGCTCACAAGCAGATACAGTTCTTATAGCCAACGAGAGCATAGTAAACATAAGTGCAGATATAAAAGCAGATTCTTTACATGTAGCTACTAAAACCTTCCATAGTGATATTGGAATAACTAAACTAAAAAAAGAACTTGACCTTGGTGAAGAGGTAAATGAGTTAGTTTCAAACAGCTCAACCATACAAGCGAATAAAGATATAGATATAAATACTATTGCTAATTTGAACCTAATAGGAACAGATGTAAAAGCAAAAGGAGATATAAACTTAGTAAGTACTAAAGGCAATGTAAATATTCTCTCAAAACAAAGCAATAACGACTTTGATAACAAAACAGCCTCAGGCTACTTAAAAACAAGCCAAACAAATCAAACAAATTCCAACCTAGAAGCTGCGAATATAAACATAACTTCAAACTCTTTACATGTAAAAGCTTCAAACCTAAGTGCAAAAGAAAATATAAACGTAAATGTAAAAAAGAGTATAACCATAGAAGCAGGAGAGACTAGAGAATATAGTGATTTAAAACATAAAATAAAAGGAAGCTTCTTAGGAGGTAAATTAGACCAACAAGACACCATAGATAACACTACTCTAATAAAATCAACCCTAAAAGCAAAAAACATAAATCTAACTGCAAATCAAATAAACCTAATAGCCTCACAAATAAAAGCAGATGAAGTAAAAATAACAACAGAAGTACTAAGACTCATAAGTAAAAAAGATAGTTCATATGAGAGTCACTTTAAAGATAGCAGTGGTCTTATGACAAGAACTATTGCAACTAAAGGACATATAAAAGAAAAAGTAGTAGCTGCTGGAATAGAAGTTACTAAACAACTCATGCTAAACAACAAAGATATAACCAATAAACTAAAACATTCAGAAATAAATGATAAAAAGATACAAACTAGAATAAGCCAAGAACTACAAACCAATAACATCATAAAAACACTATCAAGTCAATATGATCTAACGCATGAACAGATAGAACTAGTAAAAGCTTATGCTAAGAGTAAAGAGTGGGATGAGTCACATACAAGTTTAACTGCTGTTGGAGCTATTATAGTTGCTATAGTGGTTACAGTTTGTACAGCAGGAATTGGAACTGGAGAAGCAGTAGCAGGACTTAGTGCAGCTCAAGCAACTGCAACTGCAGCTGAATTAGCAGTTACTACATCTGGAACTATGGTAGCTGAAGCAGCAGCCGTTTCAGCTACAAGTGCATTAACAACAGCAACCATAACAGCTGCTGTAACTAATGCAGTAGTTGCAGGAGTAGCAACACAAGTAGCAACAGCTGCCATTACAGGAGAAAGTCTTAAAATTGATGTTGGGTCAATTATAAAGGGAGCTGTAAGTGCAGGTGTACTAAGCTATGTAAATAGTGCTTTTACTACAGATGCATTAAATAGTAATATGAATATAACTAAATACGCAAAAAATGCAGCAATAAGAGGAACAACACAAGGTGCAATATCAGAACTAAGTGGAGGTAAGTTTGAAGATGGTTTTAAAACAGGAGCAATATTATCGGTACTTAATGATGGTTCGTTACAGATGAGACAATATGTAAAAGAAAACTTTGATTATGGTGGAAAGAATGGTGAAGCTGTTAATCCAAATGCTCAGAGTGCAGGAGTTAATGGAGATAAAGCCAAGATTGGTGGAAGTCATTTTAAGAAAATAATCAAGAATGAGGAAATTGTTGGTAAAGAGGTTATTGCCCCATTTGGAGGAAATCAAACAGGAGATAGACTTATATTTGGTATTCCTTATGACGAAGATGGATTAATAGATAATGCTATAGAACATTTCGGAGGACCTCATGACTTTTTATCTAGTTGGAATTATGAGAATATAGATGGCACTACATACTTAGTAAAGGATGGTATTTTAGAGAATATTGCAAGTGGATTACTACTCTTACCAGCCACACCTCTTGCAACTTCAACAGCAATACAAAATAATATTGGACTTATTAATACTATAAATATCAATATGAAAGAAGATAAACAAAAAGCTAAATCTCTTACAGAGTTATATTACAGTCAAGGATTAAAAAATGAAGATTAATAATATCTTATTAGTTTCAATAATATTTAGTGGATGTACAATGAAAATGGGGCCTAAAACTTATGATATATTTAAAAAAAATAGAGACTTTGATATCGGCTTTTCAGTAGAAAATAAGAAATATATTATTAAATATAATTACAAAAAAATATATGACCAAAATAACTATATATATATAGTAAAATATTCAAAAAAATGTATTTTTGGATATATAACAAATAAAAATGATAAAAAACAAATAATATTAAATTGGACCATAATATCAGAAAAAAAATATTGTAAAGAGCAAATTCTAGTAGGTGGCGGATCAATTATATAAAAAATAATATTGGACTTATCAATACTTTAAATATCAATATGAAAGCAGAAAAACAAGAAGTTAAATCTTTTACTGATTTATATTATGATAATAAAGGATTTAAAGATGCAAATTAAAAACATATTATTAATTTCAATTATATTATTTATCTTAAATGGATGTTATGTTGGTTCTTCTACTTATAAAGTATTTAAAGAAAATAGAAATATAAATATAGGAGATTCATTATTACATAGAGGATATACAAATAAAGACAGAAAAGCTTATAATAAAAAGCACTATATTTATATGTTAGAACACCCAAAGAATTGTTTTATGGATATTAGTTAATAAAAATGATGATAAAAAATAATACAAGATTGGATTATAATCTCAGGAAAAGAGTATTGTAAACAAAGGCAAGCAACAACACTAATTCAATGAAAAAGGCTACTATAATGAAATATTTTGCAGGACCTCATGACTTTTTATCTAGTTTGAATTATGAGAATATAGATGGCACTACATACTTAGTAAAGGATGGTATCATAGAAAATATTGCAAGTGGATTGTTACTTCTACCTGCCGCTCCTCTTGCCACTTCAACAGTGTTGCAAAACAACATTGGACTTATTAATACCTTAAATATCAATATGAAAGCAGAAAAGCAAAGAATTGAGTCTTTCACTGAGCTTTACAATAATTATAAAGAATTTAAAAATGAAAAGTAGTAAACTACTATTAACTATTTTATTAGCAACTTTATTTAATGGATGCTATAGAGGACCTGCAACTTATGAAGTATGGAAAAGTAACAATGATATAAGTCTTGGTATGAAATTATATAAAGAAGAGACATTATATGTAACTGAAGGCAAAAAAAAAGTATATGATAAAAATCACTATATTTATATTATCGAATATCCTAAAAATTGTATATTTGGATATTTAGTCAAAAAAAATGACAAAAAAAGAATTAGAATAGACTGGGTTATAATATCAGGAAAAGAGTACTGCAAAGAACGACAAGCAACGACACTAATTCAATGAAATGGCTACTATAATGAAATATTTTGCAGGACTTCATAACTTTTTATCTAGTTGGAATTATGAAAATATTGGTTATAAAACATATTTAATAAGTGATAGTCTTTTAGTAAATACAACTAGTGGGTTTCTACTTTTACCAGCTACATATAACTACTAGTGCTGAACTCAATAATAGACAATTGCACAAGAAAGAGATACAATTAATAAAAGTAAAAGCACAAAAGTATGCTGATGAAAAAGGAATAACTGTGCAAGAAGCTCAAAAGATTTTATATCTAGGTGCTATGTATTACAATAATAAAGCTAGTAAAAATTTAGCTGATAAAATCATTGAATTTAATAGTGATACAAATGAAAACAGTAAATATACTCAACAAGATATAAAAAATGCTTTTTTATTTTTAAAACAAGAGAGTAAAGGAATGCAGTTTCAATCAGTAAATTCACTAGATATGTCAAAAAATAAACTTCAAGATTATTTTACTTCAACAAAAGAACAATATGAAGACAATGGTCTTAATATACTGGAGTGGTGTTGAAAGTGGGAATGTGTTGCAGAGTACAATTCCTGACTTGACTGGTATACCAGACGAGAGGAACATACTAGGAAAAAGAATAAGTCCTGTAT
Organism: Sulfurospirillum sp.; assembly: GCA_016744795.1. Lineage (GTDB taxonomy): Bacteria > Campylobacterota > Campylobacteria > Campylobacterales > Sulfurospirillaceae > Sulfurospirillum_A. Next base: position 195,092 of record JADGDR010000002.1, on the reverse strand, counting down.
TTAGTGTATATAACATATATGAACAATTAAAAAATAATTCAAAAAAGAATCAAGAAAATGAACTTGATATGCTAAAACGAGAAATTAATGGAATTAAATAAACACATTAAAAAAATTTATTGCTCAAATCTAGGAAATTATATTCTTGAAATATTAATAATATTTGTAGTATATTTTATTCTTGTTGATAAATTTTCATTTTCAAATATTAAATTTGATTTAAATTTAGGATTGGCAATATGTATTGGACGTATGCTAACAATATTAACAAAAGTATATTTTATACAAAAATATTGTAGAAAGTATACTTTAACAGAAAAATTTATGAGCATTGGAACATTTCTAATTTTATTTTTCTTTGTATTTTTTATATCAAATTACGAATCCACCCGCCAAGAAACCATCCAAACCCACATAAAAAATATAAATATAAACGAACTAAAAATAGATATCTCAAAAGCATATGTAGAAGATAGAGAAGAAGATAGATGGTTACATCAGTGGCAAATAATCATAAAAGATAAAATAGAATTTATAAATATAGAAACCAAAAAAACTCATGTATTTGCTCTTACAAACAAAGAAAAAGAATCTTTTTTAAAAACTATAAAAGAGATAAAAACCATAGATAGTACTTGGAATAAAGAATACTATGGACAAAATACTTGGCTAATAGAAATAGCAACAAATAAAAACTATCTTGCCTTCACAAAAGCTATGATGAAAATTGAAATAGAAGACGAAAAAAAGCAAAAAACAGTATTAAAGTTATTAAAATATATAGACAATAAACTTAAACCATTAACTGACACTACTACTTTAAATACAAATCACTCAAGGAAAAACCAATGAAACCATAATTGTTATATATAATCGACACACAATACAAACTAAAATCAAAAAGGAAAAATGAGAATTACTTTAAAATCAACAATCGTAACATTAGTAGGAGTTGTGATTGCACTAACCTTGGCAGGTTGTGGAGCAACTGGTCCAAAGTTTACTGCCATAGAAATACCTCAAAAAAATGAAAGTTTAGTTTATGTTTATCGCCCTTCAGCTTTTATGGGAGCTGCTATGTCTTATGATATTCATGTTAAAGATAAAAGATGGTTCAGATAAGGTTATAGGTTCTTTAAGTAATGGTGGTTACATAAAATACATAACTAAACCTGAAAAAGTAGAATTCTGGGCAAAAACTGAATCTACAAGTTCAGTAACCTTAGATATGAAATCAAACACTATGTACTGCATAAAAGGAGAGATTAATATGGGATTTATTGTTGGTAGACAACATCTAACAATCATGGATAACAAAATATGTCAAGAAGAGTTAAAAGAGACATCGGCTATTGTGAAATAGAATTACGAGCATATAGACACAGTGATTTAATAAATACAAAGAAAAAGCAGCAGTAGCATCTCTATTAATCTTCTTTGTATAATATTTTATGTGATATAATAAATGTGTATAAATTAAATAAAAGGTACTCTACAATGAAAAAAGATGAGATTCTAAACTTTTTAAAAAATCATAAACAAGAGATGCTTAAAAACTATGGAGTAACTAAAATTGGTCTTTTTGGAAGTTATATAAGAGGAGAAGAAAGAAATAATAGTGATATTGACATAGCTGTAGAGATAGAAAGTAAAAATAAATTTAGAAGTTTTTTCTCTTTAAAATACTATCTTGAAAAAAATCTAAAAAAAAGTGTTGATTTAGGTATAGAAAGTACATTAAAACCTATAGCTAAAACATATATAAAAAAAGAAATTATATATGTTTAAAAGAGATGTTAAGCTTTATATAGAAGATATACTTGAATCAATCAATGCTATTGAAGAGTATACAAAAGATTTAACCTATGAAGATTTTTTAAATGATAGAAAAACTTATAGTGCTACGATACGAGAATATATTATTATAGGTGAAGCTATCTCAAAAACTATGCATTTACTAGAAAAGGAGTATCCTGAATTTTCTTGGAGAATGATAAAAGATTTTAGAAATATTATAGTACATGAATACTTTGGAATTGATACAAGAATAGTTTGGGACTTAACAAAACTAGAATTAGATGAACTAAAAAATAAAGTTTTTGAATTTAATAAGAGTATATGAAATTTAAGCAAGCAAGGAGAAATATTTATCTTAAAAACAAGACAATTCTGAGGACATTCTAACCTTTACATGTAAAGCATTTATTCAAGATTATAAGCCACCTATTTTAAATAATCAATTTTAGATATAATTGCGTCTATTAAAAAGAAGGTTTATACACTATTATGCAAACAATAAAAAGTACTACACAAAAATTTATAATAAAATTTTTCCCAGAAATTATGGTAAAAGGAAATGCCGCGAGGAAACTCATTACGGGGCATCTTTACAACAACATCATAAACATTTTGACAGTTATGTCTAAAGATATGCAGTTTAAAAAGTTTTCTGACAAAATAGAGGTTGTTTGTCCGATTGAACTTGTGGTTGAAACGAGACAAAAGCTTTTAGATACTCCTGGTATTGAGCTTGTGCTTGAAGCCTTACAATTTGACGATGTTGACTCACTTGTTGCAATTAAAACTATTGTGAATGAGAATATGAAACATACTATACAAAACAAATCGTTTGTTGTAAGAGCAAAACGTACTGGTACACATGACTTTAAATCTCCTTTGATTGAACAAACAGTTGGTGGTTACATGTTAGATAAAAATAAAACAAGTAGTGTGGATTTACATAACCCAGAAAAAACCATACGAATTGAGATTGTTCATAACCAACTTAATATCATTACTAATAAATACAGAGGATTAGGTGGCTACCCTCTTGGTTCTCAAGGCGAAATTTTATCTTTGATGTCAGGTGGTTTTGACTCAACGGTTGCTAGTTACCTTACTATGAAAAGAGGCATAAAAACCCACTTTGTTTTCTTTAACTTAGGAGGAGTAGCACACGAAATTGGTGTAAAACAAGTGGCAATGTACCTTTGGAGTAAATTTGGTTCTTCAAATAGAGTAACTTTTACTTCTGTTCCTTTTGATGATGTTATAACCGAAATATTTCGCTCCACAGGAGAGACATACATGGGAGTGACACTTAAAAGACTTATGCTAAAAGCTTCTCAACGCATAGCAAACGATTTAGGCATAGACGCACTTCTAACAGGAGAGAGCATCGCGCAAGTTTCAAGCCAAACTCTTAGAAACCTTGCTATTATAGACAAAGCCATAGATATGCTTGTAATAAGACCACTTGCTACCATGAACAAACCAGATATTATCTCAATTGCCAACAAAATAGGCACACGCAATTTTGCTGAAAGTATGCCAGAGTATTGTGGTGTCATTTCTAAAAACCCAATTATACATGGTTCTTTTATTCGCATAGAAAAAGAGGATAAAAAGTTTGATTATAGTGTTTTAGATAAAGCCGTAGAAAATGCAACTCAGGTAAATGTAGACGAAATCATAACAGACATAGAAGATATTGGTCAGCTTGAAGTTGTAAGTGATGTTTTAAGTGGAGATTACACAGTCATAGATATAAGAGCTGATGAAGATTATATCCAAACACAATGCCCAAGCATTAAAATACCTTTTTATAAACTAAAAAGTGAGTTTATGAAACTACCGCAAGATAAAGAGTACCTTCTGTACTGCGAAAAAGGAATTCTAAGCCAATTGCACGGACAATTTCTTCAAGATGAACACAACTGCAAAAATATTAAAGTATATAGACCTTAGTTTTACTAAGGCTATTCTCTTTAATCTGCCCACTAAAAACAAACCTTTAATTTGAATTTAATCTCAATACAGGCAAATTTTAGCTTGTTTTAAAACACGTCAATGTATCATTCATTTGTTGGTCTACCTTGCTTAAATTTTCCGAACTATTAGTAACTTTTTCCGTACTATTTACATTTTCATCCAAGAGTGAGGAAACTACATCCATACTACTAATAATATGTTTTGTCTCTTCAGCCAATTTTATAGATACATCGGAAGATTTTTGTGTTAACATTACTACCTCATCCATAGAATTTGTAACTTACATAATATTTTCCTGAGATTTCTTACCTTCATCAGATAAAGTTTGCATTTTATTAGCTGTTCTATTCATCTCTTCACTTGCATCTGTTATACCTTGAACAACAACATTAATTGTTGCTTCAATTTCGACTAAGCTTTTCTGAGTTCTTTCAGCCAAGTTTCTAACCTCATCAGCAACAACAGCAAATCCTCGCCCATGTTCACCTGCACGCGCCGCTTCAATGGCAGCATTTAATGCAAGTAAATTAGTCTGATCGGATATATCAGCATTTCTCACTGTTTATGAAGTATTATTCAATTCAGCTTTATTTTTTGACATTTTATCCTGAGATTGCACTATGCCGTCTATGGAATCATCAAGTAATGTCTTACCTAATGACTACCTGAATATTTTTGCATTGCTAAAAGTTTTTTATTACTGCTTTCAGAAAGTTCATTTAGCTCCCTAAAATTAATTTTAAAAATAGACTCATATTGAAAATTTTACGCATTATATTCCTTTTTGTTAAAAGTTATTTTCCAGCCACTTGTTCTTGGTTTGGATTATCTGCTGCTCCTGCTATCATGCATTCACTTAATTTACTTGCGTCATCAGCATCTTTAACTTTACGCTTAATCCATCGTTTAATCTGTTTCATAGTTTTCGCACTTGGATTAGGAGCACTATATTTACTCATAAGAGTTCCACAATCTGCAAAGCTAAAAGAGTATCCTAGTGAAATCATAATGATTATATAAATAATTTTTCTCATAACTTTTCCTTTTAGAATTTAACATTATATGTTAATACCCAATGATTGATTGTATCATCAGTTTTTTCTGCCCCACCAACTGGAAAACCGCTATTAGTATAATCATAATGTATACGTGCATAACTTAAACGTAAAAATTGATTTATATCTATTTGATATATTCCATAAATATTATGAACATTTCCTCTTGTATTTAAAATATTTATAGGATCTGAAACTTTGCTTGTTGTAAACGAATACCAATATCTGCTACCATGAAAAAATTCGTATCCTAATTTATACTTTTTATTAAAATCATAACGTCCACCAAGGTGAACAGCCCATCCTGATTTTTCATTTAATGCTATTTCTGATATTGCACCCGGTGCTTTCGCTGCAACTGCACCATTTGCAATTGCTGCACTATTAGATGCTGCAAATGCTTGATTGTAAATAGCAGTTTTTACTGCTGCACTGTTATCGACTCCACCACTTCCTTTTGTGTATCCAAAAGAGCTAAACCAACTAAAAGAAGAACCAAAGGCATTATTATTTTCGAAATAAAGATTTCCTAAATTCATATCTCCTACATCATAATTTCCTATTGATGTGGGAACGTTAAAGTCTAATGCTTTAACTAAGGAAAACATTAAAAAATTATTTCCTATAGAACCCAAAGGAAGCTTAGTTTCACCAATAGCAATAATGACATTTGTATCATCAATAATTGCATCTCCAACTAATTCAGAACCCTTGATATTATCATTACTCCATTGATATGCTTTTGCATAACCCAATCTAAATGCCGTATCTTTTAATCCAGATATTTCAGGTTTATAGGTAAAAACTATGCCATCTCCTGCAGCATTAAAAAGTAAAGAAGCATAAGTTGATTGTCTTTTTGCATTATTTTTTAAATTTGCTCCAGGTCCATCAGTTCCAGGTTGACGACCTATTGTTCCAATAAAATTATCTGTAAATTTGTAATCTACATAAGCTCTTTCAAGAAAAACTATTGAACCACCATAAGATGTTATACCCGCTGTTGAATCAAGAGGAAATCCAACATCAGTGCTTCCCCAATTCTTTCCAACAGAAAAGCGACCAGTAAAAGTCGTTTTATCATTAATATCTGCATCCATATTTAAATGTAAAAAACTATTCCATTTATTCGATGAATCTACATTTTTACCATCTAATTCACCATCAAAAGAATGAGCATTAGTTTCAAATTCCAAACCAAATTTGATTTTACTAAGAGCAGCTTGGAACTCATTATCATCAGCCCTAATATGAAGTTCATCAATTTGCTCATCTGTATTGTTTTTAAACTTAGACAACTCTGACTCAACCCTATCAAGTCTTTTCATTAATAACTCTATTTGTTCATCTTTTTTATCTGATGAAAACAAAACAGAAGATGTCAACACTAAAGACGCCACGATAATAGATAATTTATTATTCATTCATTCTCCTTTTATTAATTATATTATGATATAGATAAATTATATTTACATAATGATTAAGTAAAGCTTTATTTTATTTTATAATGACTAATATATATTATTTTTAGTTGTATTATTAAATAATCTTATTTATATCATAAGCACATAATAATGGGGGAATGGGAGTTTGAGTAATATATTTAGATTAAATCTTTTTTATTGCTAATGCCAACAATACCCAAGCAAATATAAAAGCAACTCCTCCAATAGGAGTAATAGCTCCTAGTATTTTAATACCTGTAAAAGCAATAGCATAAAGACTGCCACAAAAAATTAAAATACCTATTAACATACTATATCCAGCTATTTTTACTTGTTTTGAGTCAGTAAAATTAGCTACAAAAGCAACACAAAAAAGACCAAGCGCATGATAAAACTGATATTCTACCCCTGTATGGTAAATAACTAGCATCTCTTTAGTAACTATATTTTTTAATCCATGTGCACCAAATGCACCAAATCCTACTGCCAATGCCATTAATATAGCTCCATAAAATGCAAACTTTTTTGTTAATTCATTCATGTTTTCTCTTTTCTAATTGGTTTTTTGTCCATCTCTTGGATAAGATAGTTTCTCTTGAGTAGAAATACTGATGTTATTCTTAAATAATTCACCATATAACGTTTTTTTATTTATCTCTTCATAGGAATTACACAATCCTAACTCAAACTCTACTGCATTTTTTAAGATTTTTAGTATAAATGTCGCATCATTTGGATTTACATGTGTTGGAGCTTCACTTTCAAAGGTAAAATGTCTGTGTATTCTTTCTATGAGTTTTTTATTTCTTACTTCTATAAAAACTGATTCTAATGGAGCTTTAAAAAACATAACACCATTTTTTATGTTTATAGAGGTGTATGTAGTATCTAATCCGTATATTTTTCTTGAATATGAATCAAAAAGATACATACGTTTATTGTAGTTTTCATGAAAATTTTCAATCATCAAATCTAGTATTTGTAACTTCTGCTCTTTAGTATAAAAATTACCAATCTGAGAAAAACAAAAACTTAAAAGTGACTTTATGCTGTACCATTCTGTTGTTTCAAATGAGTATGAAAGCATTCTAGAAGTACGCTTTTTTTTAAAGCTTTCTATCTCTGAGCTACTTTTGGTTCTATATACTCTAGGAACTGTCGTATCTCTATACATTGGACCAGGGAACTGAGGATGAATAACAAATCTCTCTTTATCTTCATGTTCAAGTATATACTTCAACCCTCCAAGATAACCCTCGTCTATAATCTTTACTTCTTCTTTGGGAACGGCACAAAGCAACTCTAAAAAATCGTCACTTTGACAATCTTCATCCCATATACTAGTAGGGTATCTAAAAAAAGATGAGATTTTTTCCAATACTTCACTGTTTGGTTCTTTATCTACAATCTTATCTATCCAAGATGTAACTGTTCTTCTATCTTTTCCAATGATAGCTGAAAATTTAGATATGCTGAGTTCTGAGCGTTTATATATCTCTATAATCTTTTCAATAGTTTTCATACTCTAATTGTACAATTTTTGTACAAAAAAAACAAATTGTACAAAAATTGTAATTCAAATATCACTTTTGTACAATCAATAGTTTTCATCAAATTGTATACTACATGTAAACGTTTATTAAGGAGATTTATATGAGTGAAATTTACAATAAAGTTTACGCAGAATCTATCAAAGATCCTGAAAAGTTTTGGGCAGAAGCTGCTACTAAAGTTCACTGGTATCATCAGTGGGACAAAGTTTTAGATGTTGTTGATGGACACTATAGATGGTTTGTAGGTGGCTGCATGAACACTTGCTACAATGCTTTAGATTTACATGTAGACCATGGACGAGGTGAACAAGCGGCACTTATCTATGACTCTCCTGTTACTGATACTAAAAAAACTTATACATATAGAGAACTTCGAGAGCGTGTAGCAAAAACTGCTGGTATGCTTGTAAATAAAGGAGTCAATAAAGGTGATAGAGTAGTCATATATATGCCTATGATTCCTGAAGCTGTTATTGCTATGCTTGCTTGTGCAAGAATTGGAGCAATTCATTCTGTTGTTTTTGGTGGATTTGCAGCACATGAACTTGCAACTAGAATTGAAGATGCAAAACCAAGAGTCATCATGACTGCTAGTTGTGGTATAGAAGTTAATCGAGTAATTCATTACAAACCATTGCTTGATGAAGCTATAAAAAAATCAAGCCATAAACCAACAACTTGTTTTGTTTACCAAAGACCGCAAGAAAGAGCAAATATGCTTCCTTGGAGAGATGTTGATTGGGCTGAAGAAGAAGAAAAAACAAATGGAGTTGATTGTGTACCTGTAGACTCTATAGACCCTCTTTATATACTCTATACATCAGGAACAACAGGAAAACCAAAGGGTGTTATACGAAGTAATGGTGGACACTCTGTGGCTATGAAATGGTCTATGGACAATGTCTACAATGCAAAACCTGGTGATGTTTTTTGGGCGGCAAGTGATGTAGGTTGGGTTGTGGGTCACTCTTACATAGTTTATGCACCTTTGATGAACGGCTGTACAACAATTGTTTATGAAGGCAAACCAGTTCGTACTCCAAATCCTGGAGCATTTTGGAGAATTTGTGAAGAGTATAAGGTTAATGTACTATTTTCGGCTCCAACTGCTTTTAGAGCCATAAGAAAAGAGGATTCTGAAGGCAAATGGGCTAAAAAGTACGACCTTAGCAGCCTAAACAATATATTTATGGCAGGAGAGAGATGTGACTCTCCTACTCTTAAATGGACTGAGAAAGTAACAGGTAAAAAAGTTATAGATCACTGGTGGCAAACAGAAACCGGCTGGGCAATTGCCTCCAATCCGGTAGGACTTGATCCTATGAAAGTAAAAGCAGGAAGTCCAACCAAACCAATGCCAGGATTTAATCTTCAAGTACTTGACGAAGAAGGGAAGCAGTGTAAAGCTGGAAAACTTGGAAATCTTGTTATTAAACTCCCTCTTCCACCAAGTTGTTTGATGGGAATTTGGGAAGATGATGCAAGATATAAACGCTCTTATTTAAACTTTTATGATGGATACTATCTTACAGGAGATTCAGGATACATAGATAAAGATGGTTATGTTTGGGTTATGGGACGAATGGATGGTGTTATCAATGTTGCAGGTCATCGTCTTTCAACTGGAGAGATGGAAGAAGTTGTAGCAAAACATCCTGACGTTGCTGAATGTGCTGTAATAGGTGTTAACGATGAACTCAAAGGCGAAGTTCCTATGGGATTTGTAGTACTTAAAGAGGGCATTGAGAGAGATTCTCAATCAATTGCAGAGGGAATTGTCCAACTTGTTCGTGATGAGATAGGAGCTGTTGCGAGTTTTAGAATAGCAACTGTTGTAAATAGACTTCCAAAAACAAGAAGTGGAAAGATATTAAGAGGAACTATGCGTAGTATTGCAGATGGCAAAGAATGGAATATGCCTTCAACAATAGAAGATGAGAGTGTATTACCAGAAATAGAAAAATCAATAAAAAAATTGGGTTACCCAAAAAAGAAGGAATTATCATGATACAAAGTGCAGGAAAAAAATTTAGAGAAGCTTTAAAAGAACAGAGTCCATTACAAATAATTGGTGTAATAAACGCATATAGTGCAATTCAAGCAGAGCGTACTGGTGCAAAAGCACTATATCTTTCAGGTGCTGGAGTTGCAAATGCAAGTTATGGTTTACCAGATCTTGGAATGACTATGCTAGAAGATGTTTGTATAGATATAAGACGTATTACAGGGCGCTCAGATCTTCCACTATTAGTTGACGCTGACACTGGTTGGGGTGGAGCTTTTAATATTGCTCGTACCATAAAAGAGATGACAAAAGCAGGAGCAGCAGGATGTCATATAGAAGACCAAGTAGCTCAAAAGAGATGTGGTCATAGACCAAATAAAGAGTTAGTTAGTATTGAAGAAATGAGTGATAGAATCCGAGCAGCAGTTGATGCCAAAAGCGACCCTGATTTCGTAGTTATGGCTAGAACAGATGCCCATGCAAGTGAAGGTCAAGCCGCAGCTCTTAAGCGCGCTCATGCTTATGTAGAAGCTGGTGCAGACATGATATTTGCAGAGGCTATTCATACACTAAAAGAGTATGAAGACTTTACAAACGAGATAAAAGTACCAGTTTTAGCAAATATTACTGAATTTGGTGCAACTCCTATGTTTACAGTTGATGAGTTAGCAAGTGTTGGTATAAGTATGGTTCTTTACCCACTTTCAGGCTTTCGTGCTATGAACAAAGCCGCACTAAATGTTTTTGAGTCTATCTTAAACAAAGGTACACAAAATAGTACACTTGATATTATGCAAACAAGAATGGAACTATATGACATGCTAGATTATCACGCATATGAAGATAAACTAGATGCACTTTTTTCAAAGGATAAAATATGAACTTTAAACCTAAAAAATCAGTAGCACTTTCAGGCACAACAGCAGGGAATACCGCCATTTGTACAGTCGGTCTTACAGGTAATGATTTACACTATCGTGGTTATGATATTTTAGAATTTGCAACTAAAGCAGAATTTGAAGAGATTGCTTACTTAATCGTTCATGAAAAACTGCCAAATAAAGCTGAATTAATTGCATATAAGACAAAATTGAAATCATATAGAAATATACCAGATACGGTAAAAACAATCTTAGAACAACTACCTAAATCTACTCACCCTATGGACGTAATGAGAACAGGATGTTCAGCTTTAGGGTGCATTGAACCTGAAGATGAAGCTCATCTAAAAGACAAAGCACAAGATATTGTTGATAGACTTATTGCATCGTTTGGCTCAATACTTCTTTACTGGTATCACTATTCTCATAACAATAAAAAAATAGAACTTCAAACAGATGACGATACTATTGCAGAGCATTTTTTACATCTTCTTCATGGTAAAAAACCAAAAAAATCGTGGGTAAAAGCCATGCATATATCTTTAATTCTTTACGCTGAACATGAATTTAACGCTTCAACTTTTGCGGCTCGTGTAATTGCTGGAACATCTTCAGATATGCACTCTGCTATCACTGGGGCAATTGGAGCTTTAAGAGGACCTAAACATGGTGGAGCCAATGAAGCATCTTTTAAAATTCAAGAGCGTTATAGTTCAGTCGATGAGGCACAAACTGACATAAGAGAAAGAATGGAAAAAAAAGAAATAATAATTGGTTTTGGACATCCTGTATATACTATTAGTGACCCAAGAAATATTGTAATCAAAAAAATTGCAAAAGAGCTTTCAGAAGAGAACAATAATACGCTTATGTATGATGTTGCCCAAGGCATAGAATCTGTAATGTGGGATTCTAAAAAAATGTTTCCTAATCTAGATTGGTTTTCAGCTGCTTCATACCACCAAATGGGAGTTCCAACTGATATGTTTACACCTTTATTTGTCATTGCTCGTACAACAGGATGGGGAGCTCATGTAATTGAGCAACGTGAAGATGGAAAGATTATTCGTCCTTCTGCTCAATATGTAGGTCCTCATGATTTAAAATTTACACTACTAGATGAAAGAAATTAATCATGGATAAACAAAAGTATCTTAAAAAGTTAGAAGGTTTTGATACAAGCTTTTATGATGTAAAAGCAGCTATTGAAGAGCTTCAAGTAGGTTCATTTGAGAAAATGAACTATACTTCAAGAGTATTATGTGAAAACTTAATCAGAAAATGTCCAAGTGAAGATTTAAAAGATTCACTAATTCAACTTATAGAAAAAAGAGATGACAAGGATTTCCCTTGGTATCCTAGTCGTGTTGTAACACATGATATACTTGGTCTTACTGCTTTAGTTGATTTGGCTGGACTAAGAGAAGCCATAGCAAAAGAGGGAGGAGACCCAAAAAAAGTCAATCCTGTTGTTCCTACTCAACTTATAGTTGATCACTCTTTAGCTGTAGAGTGTGGTGGATTTGACCCAGAAGCATTTAGTAAAAATAGAGTCATAGAAGACAGAAGAAATGCTGATCGTTTCCACTTTATTAACTGGACAAAAGAGGCATTTGATAATGTAGATGTCATTCCTCCAGGAAATGGAATTATGCATCAAATAAACCTAGAAAAAATGTCTCCTGTAATTCATAATATTGATGGTATTGCTTACCCTGATACACTTGTAGGGACTGATTCTCATACTCCTCACGTTGATGCACTTGGTGTACTTGCTCTTGGTGTTGGTGGATTAGAAGCTGAAAATGTAATGCTTGGTAACCCTTCATTTATGAGAGTTCCTGAGATTATTGGGGTAAATATAGTAGGAGTAAGAAAAGAAGGAATTACTGCAACAGATATTGCTTTGGCAATGACTTGTTTTTTAAGAGAACAAAAAGTTATCTCTTCTTACTTAGAATTCTATGGTAAAGGTTTAATATACCTAACCTTAGGTGATAGAGCTACAATTTCTAACATGACTCCTGAGTATGGAGCAAGTGCAGCTATGTTTGGTATAGATAAGCAAACATTAGAGTACCTAACACTAACGGGACGAGAAGCAAATCAAGTAAAACTTGTTGAAGCTTATGCTAAAGCAAATGGTTTATGGGCAGATTCATTGGCTAATGCCACTTATGCAAGAGAATTGACATTTGATTTATCAAGCGTTACAAGAAGTCTTGCAGGTCCTTCAAAACCTCATAAACTAGTTCCTACAAACAAACTTAAAGAAGAAGGAATCATCAAAGACTTTGTTAGCAAGAGTGACAAAATACCTGATGGTGCTGTTTTAATAGCTGCAATCACAAGTTGTACAAACACTTCAAATCCAAGAAATGTAATTGCCGCTGCTTTGATAGCACGTAATGCAAACAAGTTAGGACTAAAGAGAAAAACATGGGTTAAATCATCTTTAGCACCTGGTTCTAAAGTTGTTGAAGAGTACTTAAAAGATGCTAATCTTCTAGGTGAACTTGAAAACTTAGGTTTTGGAATTGTAGGATTTGCATGTACTACATGTAATGGTATGAGTGGAGCACTCGACCCTAAGATTCAAGAGGAGGTAATTAAAAATAATATATATACAACTGCCGTACTTTCAGGAAATAGAAATTTTGATGGCAGAATTCACCCCTATGTAAAAGAGGCATTTTTGGCTTCACCACCATTAGTCATTGCCTATGCCCTTGCTGGAACAATTCGCTTTGATATTGAAAAAGACTCTTTAGGAACTGATGCAAATGGTAATCCTATAACTTTAAAAGATATTTGGCCAAGCGATTCAGAGATTGATGAAGTTGTAAAGGCTTCAGTAAAACCAGAAATGTTTGGCAAGATTTATGACCCTATGTTTGCAAAAAGTGCATTGAGTGATATAAAAATATCTCCATTTTATAACTGGAATAAAAAAAGTACCTACATAAATAAACCTCCATATTGGGAAGATGAATTTATGGGCAAACCAGCTCTTAAAAACATGCGTCCACTAGGTGTATTTGGTGACAATATTACTACTGATCATTTATCGCCTTCAAATGCCATTTTACCTGAAAGTGCGGCAGGTGAATACTGCGCCAAAATGGGACTGCCTGTGATTGATTTTAACTCTTATGCAACGCATAGAGGTGACCACAATACAGCTCAACGAGCGACATTGGCAAATCCTAAGCTATTTAATGAAATGGTAAAGGATGAGAATGGGAAAGTTATTCAAGGCTCACTTACTAGAATTGAACCAGAGGGTACAGTAAGTAGAATGTGGGAAGCTATTGAGACTTATATGAGTAGAAAACAGCCTCTTATTATCATTGCAGGTATTAACTATGGACAAGGAAGCTCCCGTGACTGGGCAGCTAAAGGTGTTAGGCTTGCTGGTGTTGAAGTACTTATTGCTGAAAGCATAGAAAGGATTCATAGAACTAACTTAGTAGGTATGGGCGTTTTACCATTGCAGTTTAAAGATGGCGACAACAAAAATACTTATAATATTGATGGGAGTGAGACATATGAAGTTATTGGTGAAATTGAACCAAGAACTACTCTTACAGTTATTATGACAAGAGCCAATGATAAGGTAGTGAAAATTCCCGTTACATGTAGACTTGACACTAGTGCAGAAGTAGAAATCTACAATGCTGGTGGAATCTTACAAAAATTCGCTAAAGATTTTGTAAAAGGAGATTAGATGAGTTATAAACCTCAAATAACAGTACCTGCTACGTATATGCGTGGAGGGACAAGTAAGGGAACTTTTTTTCGTATAGAAGATTTACCAAAAGAGGCTCAAGTTGCTGGAACAGCAAGAGATAAACTACTCTTAAGAGTTGTTGGTAGTCCTGATCCTTATTCAAAACAAATTGATGGCATGGGTGGAGCAACTTCAAGTACTAGTAAAACCGTTTTGATTGAAAAAAGTTCACAAGCAAATCATGATATAGACTACTATTTTGGACAAGTCTCAATCAATAAACCTTTTATGGATTGGAGTGGAAATTGTGGAAATCTTTCTTCTGCTGTTGGACCATTTGCAATCAATTGTAATTATATTGAGAATCTAGTTCAAAACGGTATCCAAACTGTTAGAGTTTGGCAGGCAAACATTAAAAAAACTATTCTTTGTCATATACCTATGAAAAATGGTGTAGTTCAAGAGATAGGTGATTATGAAATTGACGGAGTTGCATTTCCAGCTGCTGAAATTGGTCTTGAATTTGTTGCTCCTGTTGACCCAAGTGAAGCACTGTTTCCAACAGGCAATTTAATTGATGAGCTTGAAGTTCCAGGAGTTGGAACATTTAAAGCAACTATGATTATGGCTGGAATTCCTACTATATTTTTAAATGCTGAAGACTTGGGATACACTGGGTGTGAACTTCAAGGTGATATAAACTCAGATGAAAAAGCTCTTAAAAAATTTGAGCTTATCAGGGCTTATGGTGCTATAAAGATGGGTCTTATAAAAGACATAAAAGAAGCCCAAACAAGAGCCCATACACCAAAAGTTGCCTTTGTTTCTAAAGCTAAAAACTATACTGCTTCAAGTGGTAAAAAAATAACTACTGCTGATATTGATTTAAATGTCAGAGCCTTATCAATGGGGCAACTTCACCATGCCATGATGGGAACTGCTTCGGTTGCTATTGGTTGTGCGGCTTGTATTGAAGGTACTTTAGTAAATATGGCTAGTGGTGGTGGAGAAAAAAAGAGTGTGACTTTTGGACACCCCTCAGGTACTTTGAAAGTTGGTGCGGTCATTGGTAAAAACAATGTAGTTGAAAAAGCAAGTATGAGTAGAAGTGCAAGAATTCTTATGAAAGGTTGTGTATACGTTCCTGCTAATACTATGGAATGAAAAAACCCCTTTACATGTAAAGGGGTTTAGTAGTTTAAATAATAGCTGATAAGTCTACTTGGACTTCATAAGTATTATTATTTAAATCAGTATAAACAGAAGTAAATATGTTAGTACTACCTACTTCAGACCAACTAGAATCAAGTGTTACATCTCCATCACCAGTAACAGTAAGATCATTAGTACTATCTGTCATATCAAATACATTCTGAGCTGAAAGCCCATTTAATTCAGTATTTTCTGATAACCTAACAATCTCAATATTATCAATATTTGTGATTTCACCAACTCCAGATAAATCAATAACACTACCTGTAGTGAGAAAGAGTGTATCTACTCCATCTCCGCCATCAACTGTATCTCCAAAATCAGCAATGATTGTGTCATTGCCCATTCCACCAGATAGTGTATTGGTTATTTCTCCTCCATACATAACATCGTTACCATCTGTTCCAATTACAACTGTTGAACCAGAACTATAATCATAATCTTGAACATTAATCGTAAGAGTAGAATTGGAAGTTACATCCTCTGTATCTTTAATGGTGTAATTAAATACATCATCATTAGCTAAATCTGCACTTGACATATCTGTATCATTTGGAGTATATGTATACTTCCCTGTTTCATCTATATGTAAAACACCATTTGCACCAACTATATCTGCTCCACCAGTAACATCTGTACCATTTACCAATGTCACGGTTAAGCCTCCAGCTCCACCTTCATCATCGTTTTCTAAAACGTTACCAGTAGCTAAAGTTGCAGCTACCCACTCTGCATCAGGAGTTGTGACATCTACCTTTGTTACTGTTTCTGGTGTATAGTCATATGCAGTAACTTCTAAATCACTAAGTTCAACTTTTAAATTACCCCAGAAACTATTATCGTTTCCATATACATGTACTTCATAATTACCACTTTCAGATATGCCACTAAAAGTCACTGTTCCATCACTTGAAACAGTATACGATTGTCCATTAACAGGATTACCATCCTTAATAAGTGTAACTTTTACTATATCTCCACTTCTATACCCACTTAAATCTACATCAACTGAAACACTTGCTTGATGAGCATTGTCAGCGGATATGCTAAATGATGATGTATTATCACTGTCAGTACCCCAAGTATAGCTTGGATTTATATTCCATGTACCATCTACTTCTTCTTCAGAAGAACTATTATCCCAATGCTCTGGTGTAATTTGGCTCATTGGCACCACAGTATCAGAACCTGTCATCCAGTAACCTTCTTGAGCACTGTTTGTATCAACATTTGCTACTGGTACACTATTTGTAACTTTTAAAAGAAGATTTGCACTTGATGTTGAGCCATCAGTATCTATCACAGTATAAGTAATACTATCTGTTATATCAGCATCAACACTTGCTTTTGCAGTAAAGGTGTAACTACCATCATTTTTTATAACTACTTCACCAGCGTTTGTTTGGATTGTAAATGAAGTATTAGTCGCATTAAAAGTATAGGTATCTGAAGTACTTGGATCACCATCATCATAAGTCACAGAAACTAAAACTGGTGTTGCAAAACCGTCTGCTCCAGCCTTGTCAACTTCACCACTAGAATTTGTATCTGTAATTACATTTCCTGTTGTACTATTTTGAGTAACAACAGTACCAACAAGGGCATCTGTTATCTCTGTAACATCATTAGCTATATATATCTCATCAACTCCTCCAGGAGTATGAGCAACGGTTTTTAAATCATTGTCACTAGGAGCATTATCACCCATACCAAGGGCTATTGATTTAGTAAAATTATTATTTACATATGTTTCCCAGGTGCTTATTTCATGAGCTGAAAGGCTACTACCCCTCGTAGGTTCACCATCTGACATAAAATAGGCAACTGAATTCGTTGAATTTGCACCAAGACCATTTACTGAATCATTCCAAACTGTCATAGCCTTATCTATAGCATCATCATAATATGTTCCACCACCTATATTGACACTATTTAGATATGAATCCACATCCTCTACAGAATGAAATATTAAAGTTGATCCATTTATATCATTACCACCAAAAGTTACAATTTTAAGATTAAATCCACCATTGTCTTTATAGGCATTAAGAAGAGATGTTATACCTTCTCTCATCATATCCATATTTTTATTATTGTCATCATGCATACTGCCTGAAAAATCAAGTACAAATAGTAGATTTGTTTCGCTGCTACTTGCAGTTCCTTCTGCTAAAGATACTTCATTGTCATAAGCTTTTGGAACATCATCATCAAAGCTAAATGATTTACTAATATCTAATGATTGGGAATCTTTGGCACTATCTCCATCTCCATCTGTGATAGTTGCACTTGCTGTTAAGACTACATTTCCTGTTGCTAATCCTAAATTGCTTACGCTATTATTCAAGGTATTATGGTCAATCTCAGCGTTTTGGGTTAGAGTTACTTCACCTGTTGAAACATCTACTGCTACTGTAAATATAACTACTCCATTTGATGTTGAACCTTCAAGGACTAAACCATTCATTTCTAGAGTAATTGCTTCACCATCACTTGTCAATCCACTATCAGCTTCGTTTACAGATAGAGCATAACTTTTAACAGCGGCTGTTCCACCATCATCAGCACCCATATCTTGAATAAGAGTAAATAGATTTGCAAATGAAGCACTATCTGTATCAGTCTGTGTATCAATTGTTTGTGCATCTTGTGTGGTTAATGTTGGTATATTTTCACCATTTGCTAGTGCTATATCTGCTGTTGGTAATGAATCATCAACATCAACTTTAAATGAACCAGTTGCGCTATCACCATCACCATCTGTTACTTTATAGTTAACTTTGAAATCTATAT
>JADGDR010000002.1:0-176547 GCA_016744795.1 Sulfurospirillum sp. | reverse complement strand
TGCAACACTTCCTGCTCCATCTGCTCCAAAGTCTACAGCTAGAACATTATTGTCACTATCTGTAGCTAAAGTATCATCGTCTAAGTAAACAGTATCGTTCTCAGTTCCTGCTGTTGGTAATGAATCATCAACATCAACTTTAAATGAACCAGTTGCGCTATCACCATCACCATCTGTTACTTTATAGTTAACTTTGAAATCTATATTATCTTCTGTTGTTCCATCTGGATGTTTGATTGCTGCTGTTTGGTCAACATCATATGTATATGTTCCATCAGTCTGTGTAACTATTGTTACTGTCATAACAGCTGAACCATTTTGAGAAACTGTCATTACTCCAGTATTTGCATCAACGCTAGAAGTTAATCCTAAACCATCAGCTACTCCTGTAATTCCTGTTAATGCAACACTTCCTGCTCCATCTGCTCCAAAGTCTACAGCTAGAACATTATTGTCACTATCTGTAGCTAAAGTATCATCGTCTAAGTAAACAGTATCGTTTTGTGTTGAATCTACTACTGGAACATCATCATCAATATTTATAGTTACTGTTGCTTCAGCATATTTACTTTCATCACTAACTTTTATAAGAAAACTATCTTGACCAATTTCTCCATCTATTGGAGCCACATTTGATACTGGAGTTGTTAGTTGATAAGTATAACTAAACACACCATTTTCGTAATTATTTATAGTCACTGTTCCATAATTTGTATCAATAGTTTTACCAACTAGTCCATCAAAATTATCATCAATAGTTACTGCAAAAGTATCATTAGCTATAGTGATAGAAGAGATATCATCTAAACCATCTACATCACCTATAGTAAATGTTCCTTCTGCTGTTGTTTGTGTTGGAGCTATTTGAGTTCCTGTATACTCATTATTATCCAAACCTGATTCGTAAACTACATCATTTGAGTCACTTCCAGTATTTATTGATAAGGTTGGTGCATCATTTGTACCTTCAATAGTAATAGTTAAATTAGCAGTATCTGTTTTTGCTCCAAACTCTTCGTTGTCACTTACCGTGTAAATAAAACTATCAGTCAATTGCTCACCTATATCTAACCCATCTACATCAAGATTATCATCATTTGCACTATAAGAAAAACTACCATCAGAGTGCATTGTCAATATTCCATATTTTCCAACTATACTTGTGTATTCTCCTGAAACCACTGTTCCATCTACATTAACGACACTAAGTTGGTCATTATCTACATCTGTATCATTATTTAAAACATTTCCTACTGCTGCTACTGATACGTCATATATACCTTCATCTCCAGCTGTTCCTTCTTCTACTGCGTTATTACCAGAAGCTGCCTCAGTTAAAACTGCCATATCAAGAATTTCTAACCAACCTCCATCTAAAGATCCAACTGGTGCTGCGTCGAACCAATCATATGCTAAGAAAACAACTGTTCCTCCACCAACTTCTACGCTAAACATAGCAGTATTTCCGCTATCATCTGCGTATAAGTTTAATGCTCCTGCTGGTAGTGAATTTGTATCAATTGTATATGTTCCATCATTGTCTGGTAATGTACTTGAAGCACCTTCGTATTGAGTGCCAATAGCGTCAGAAGTTTGGCTAAAAGGATGTCCACCATTTGAATAAAAAGTATCACCATTAGTCAATGACCAACCAAATAGCTCATTTAAAAATGAAGTATCATAATCATCATATGAACTATTGATAACTAATGTTCCGCCATCATTTACAAAGTCTATAATACTTCCTTTAGCCCCTGTTGGTAAACCAGCATAACTACCATATTCGGTTTCTGGCATTACAAGTACACTAACATTTGATAAAGCAGTATCAAAACCACTAGCACTATCATCTATAAATGTTGAAA
The DNA here is from genome assembly GCA_016744795.1 of Sulfurospirillum sp. Taxonomy (GTDB): domain Bacteria; phylum Campylobacterota; class Campylobacteria; order Campylobacterales; family Sulfurospirillaceae; genus Sulfurospirillum_A. Next base: position 174,682 of record JADGDR010000002.1, on the reverse strand, counting down.
CGGAGTGTCCTTGTGAAGTGAGTGTTGCTTGTACATTATCTGATTCAGCACCATGTCCTCCACTTGTATCTACATAAGAGCCATTATCAAACACAGCTACGCTGCTTCCTGTTCTATCATCAACCGCGACAGGAGCGTCATTAGAACCATTTATAGTTATTTTTAAATTTGCAGTATCTGTTTTATCTCCATCACTTACAGTATATGTAAAGATTTCTGGTAGTGTATCATTTATATTTAATTCATCTACTATTGGATTATTATCATCTACAGTATATGTATACGCTCCTGTTTCTGGATTTAGAATAAGTGTTCCGTATTCTCCAACAAGAACAAAGTTTCCATCTACATCTACTGTATACGTATTTGTTGTATTACTTGAAATCACATTCACAACATCTAAATCACCAGCAGGATTTGGTAAACCATCATCTGCATCGTTTGCCAATACATTTCCAACAGCTACTACTGGTGCATTATATTGACCCTCACCACCAGCTCCCTCTTCTACTGCGACACCCACATCATCAACAGCTTCTGGAGCTTGATTTGTCTGGTCATTTTGATTTCCATCTAGATTTCCAGCCACACCACGTTCAGTTCCAAGGTTGTAAGAATTTACATCACCTCTTCCATCAGTTCTTTCAGCCGTATATGCTTCATTAATACCACCTGTTCCATCAGGAGAATCTTGACCAGTGGCTGTTGCTTCATCGGGAAGAGATTCTCCAGCAAGAAGTGCTTCTTGGATTGCAGTTACATCACTATCTGCTACAACTTCACTTGAAACTACTGAGTCATCCATAAGACTTTTTTCATCACCACCAAGAGCAAGTTCTTTACCGTTATTAAAGCTTATTTTTACACTACTGTTTGCACCTATTGTAGAAATGACTTCACCTTCATTTATAACATCACCTAAAACCAATGCCCTTGTACTTCCATCTATTCCCACTGCTTGAGCCTCACCCGATAACTCTTTTACTGTTCCTACTGCTGCCATGATAAACTCCTTTTTGTATTGCACTTTTTATATAGTATCAAGTATTAAAAAAGTTTTATATAGTACTTTGTGAGCATATAGGTTTACATGTAAAAGTACTAATACCTTACATAAAAATGACCCCTCTACATGTAAAGGGGTCATTGATTTTAGATAATATCTATATTTATAGTATTGTCTATCTCTAAAAGTACTGTTTGAGTACCATAAGTTGCTTCAAATACTGTTACATCACCGTGAACAGTACCACTACCCCAAGCAGCTTCTATATCTATATCTCCGTTGCCAGTGATACTAAGTGAATTATTTCCATCAGTTGCTCCAAAAACATCATCAATATTTATAGTATCAGTTACATTTGCACCATCAATCTTTATAATTTCAATACTATCTATATGAGAAAGATTTAGTGAATCAACAGCACTATTAAAAATAAGAGTATCTTCTCCAAAGCCAAAATCTACACTGGCATCTCCTTTAATTTCACCCCCAAGGATTAAAGTATCGTCTCCTTCTCCCATTTTTACATCTGCGTGTTCTTTGATGTCATCTCCAACAAACAAAATATCATTGCCTGCTCCCATATCAACATTTGCATTTTCTTTGATATCATCAATAACAACAACAGCATCATCTGCTTCACCAGTAGAAATAGAGGTATGTCCCCCTAGGTGATTATAAGTATTTAGTGTGTCACCTGTGTTGATATTTATAGCAACACTCTGTGTAGATGTAGCTCCATGCTCATCTGATATTGTATAGGTAATAACATCAACAACATTTTCAGTTATCTCACTTGTGTTTGGTGTATACACAATATTCCCATCACTATTTACACTAACAGTACCGTGAGCACCATCGGTTGCACTAATTATAGTAAGAACTGCTCCATTATCAACATCTGTATCATTGGCTAATAGAGTACCTGCTTTAATTACAAAAGGATTAGCTTCAAATGCTACTGTATCTATAGATTTTACTAGAAAATCAGACGCCACACCAACCGCCGTAATCTCTATTCTTGTTATAGGTTCTGAAGCATTTACTAAAAAAGAAACATCTTTGCCATGTTCATTATAATCTCCCTCTCCTATTTTCACTCCAGCGGCATTAAATGCTTCCCAATGAGCCGTGTCATCTGTACCCCATGCATTAAACTTGGTTAAATTAACAGTGGCTTGTTTAACTGCATTAGCAAAATCAAATCGTATTGTTTCATCATGACCAAAACCATCTATTTGCTTAGAAGTATCATGCCAAGTACTATCTATTCCCCAAGAACCATCTTTATTTACAACATCTCCTTTATCTGCACTTACAGTAACACCTTCTTGATTATCGTAAGTGTAGGTGTTTACAACAACATCTGCAATATTAGTTATAGTATCTGATTGTGCATTTGGAGCATCATTTGTACCTGTAACTGTTACTTTTACTGTCTGTGTATCACTTGCACCATTATTATCTGTTACTGTAACTTTAAAACTTACTTCTGTTTTCTCTCCTTGTGCTAAACTTTGGAAATCTGAACCTGGGTTGTAACTATACTCTCCTGTTTTAGGATCTATACTTACACTTCCTTCTCCCTCTGGCATATCACTTACACTATAAGTATGAGTATCACTTAAATCTACATCTGTAAAGCTAGCATTTCCTATTACAACTTGACCATCTTCAATTGCATTCATATCTGCTACTGTTAAGATTGGTGCATCATTTGTTCCCACTATAGTAAGAGTAACTGTTGCTGGTTTAGAAACATTTGACTCCCCATTAGCGTCCCTTGTTCCATCATTTGCTATGTAATCAAATGTAACGGTTGAGGTTTCTCCTACTGCTAAAGCATTAAAGTTACCATCAACACTATATGTTCCATCTGAATTTACTACTATGGTAAGACCTGTAACAATTCCTGAATTTTCTTCTATAGTACCTGATACTAATTCATATGTGTGTGTATCATTTACATCTTCATCTGCAGCTACAAGTGTTCCTGTAAATGTATTGATACCGTTTAGTGCTTCATCTTGAGTATCAGTTACATCACTTACAACTGGTTGGTCATTTGTTCCTGTGATTGTTACTGTAATAAAAGCTGGTTTGCTTACTGAAGACTCATTTGGTAATTCACCTTCACCAAAACCATGAGTATCATCTGCTATGTATTGAAGCCTTAATGTTACAGTTTCTCCAGCACCTAAGGCACTAAAATCTCCACGAATATCAAAGTCACTTGTTCTATCTTGCGCATCATTATCTTTTAATGTTATGCTTTGTATATCTAATTTACTTACATCTACATCACTTTGTATAATTTCTACTTGTATAGTACTATCTTCATCAAGTGTAGCATTATCTGCATCTATATATTTTATATTTATTGCAATTTCTGATTCTTCTAAATCTATTAGGCGGAAAAGATGTGTATCTGTTGTATCTAAATCTGTTGCACTTAGTGTTCCAGATATAACATTAATTCCATCATCTATCGTATCTCCATCTGTACTATCTGCATCTCGTGTTTCATAAATAACTTTTTTTCCATTTATTGTAATGGTAGTGTTATATAAAGCATAAGGTGAATTATCTCCACTAATAGCTCCTGTTCCTATATAATACCAACCATCACTATTGGCAGTTACAGATACAGATTGCCCAGCTTCTGTTGTCAAAGCTAGTGTATCCCATTTAAATGCTCCAGTGACTGGATCTGATGTGCCATTACTATGATCACTATCATCAATACCTAGATAATAGTCATTTAAACCAGAGTCTGAAGTAAGTGTTAACACTTCTCCTTTGTACAAATAAATCTTTACTCCATCCCAATCTTCTGAACCACTTGGTAGTTTTGTTTGCAAAGTAACTTCTGCAGTAGTATTATTGATTCTTTGAATTCTATTATTATCTACGGTTGCCATCCCACCATAACTATTACTCCCATTATTATAAAAAGTAGGATTTACACCATCAAATGTAAATCTGTCTAAATGACCGTCACCCATATTAATATCTGCAACAAGTGGTTTATCATTAGTTCCATTTAAAGTTATATTTAATGTTGCAGTATCTGTTTTATCTCCATCTGTGACTACATATTCAAAATTCTCTATAGTACTTTCGTTTATAGCCAAAGAGTCATTAAAAGACAAATATTCATAAGCCCCTGTCTCTGCATTTAGTGTCAATACACCAAACTCTGTTGTTATTACTATATTGCCAAAAGCATCTGGAGTTGTACCGTTTACTGAAACTACATCCAAATCTCCATCTGGATTTGGCAATCCATCATCAACATCATTAGCTAATATATTTCCTCTAAAAGATACATCTTCATCAGCGACACCCACATCATCAACAGCTTCTGGAGCTTGATTTGTCTGGTCATTTTGATTTCCATCTAGATTTCCAGCCACACCACGTTCAGTTCCAAGGTTGTAAGAATTTACATCACCTCTTCCATCAGTTCTTTCAGCCGTATATGCTTCATTAATACCACCTGTTCCATCAGGAGAATCTTGACCAGTGGCTGTTGCTTCATCGGGAAGAGATTCTCCAGCAAGAAGTGCTTCTTGGATTGCAGTTACATCACTATCTGCTACAACTTCACTTGAAACTACTGAGTCATCCATAAGACTTTTTTCATCACCACCAAGAGCAAGTTCTTTACCGTTATTAAAGCTTATTTTTACACTACTGTTTGCACCTATTGTAGAAATGACTTCACCTTCATTTATAACATCACCTAAAACCAATGCCCTTGTACTTCCATCTATTCCCACTGCTTGAGCCTCACCCGATAACTCTTTTACTGTTCCTACTGCTGCCATGATAAACTCCTTTTTGTATTGCACTTTTTATATAGTATCAAGTATTAAAAAAGTTTTATATAGTACTTTGTGAGTAGATTTTGAGCTAAAAATAGAAAAAACCACATTTTAGTAACGTTTCAACAATATTTTAAAAAGGAACTCCCTTTTTACGGGAGTTTATTACACTACTACCTAAGTCTATCTTATTAAAAGAGCTAAAGAGAGTCTATCCGATACATGTAATTTATTGTAAATTTTACGAAGATGAACCTTTACTGTTGATTCTGCTATTTTACATCTCATAGCTATTATTTTGTTACTACATCCATCGGCAACTAATTTTGCTATGCCTTTTTCTTTACATGTAAGGATTTCAAGTTTATTTGAGTGATCATCTGTTTTTATAAGTGAAGTTTCTTTTATGAGTTGTTGAATAAACTCTGGATATAACCAAACCTTTCCACTAGTTATAATTGTGATGGCTTGTAGAAGATGCCCCGATGAAAGTCTACTATTGCCATAACCATTTATGCCAAATGGTAAAAGAGACTTACCTACTCTAAATGTTGGACAATCATCCATAAAAAATACTTTTGTCTTTGAATAACTCTGTTTTAAAGAGTTTAAATACTCTTTTACATTTACAAAAAAATTAGAATCTAAAAGCAGTATAACATCACTTTTATCATCTAAAGATTTTTTTAAATTACACTCATTATTTATTTTTATAAGTGTTGAATAAGTGTCAAACAAAGATGCTTCCCAATGTTTTAATAGAGTTTTTGATTCCGAACAAAGCAATATTGTTTTCATATTATCGTTCCCTCAAGGCTTCATTTTTAGCCTTTAATATTGGTTTTAGTAAGTAATCTAGCACTGTCTTTTTTCCAGTCAATATGTCTACACTTGTAACCATACCAACTTTAACATAAAGTTTTTGATTTTTAAAATCTAAATAATCTTTATGTGCTTTTACATTAACAATATAAAAAGTATTGTCCTCTTCATCTGTTATTGTATCTGCACTAATATGAATCACTTCACCATTAAGTCCACCATATATGGAAAAATCATACGCAGTTAGTTTAATAATAGCTTTTTGTCCAACATGCAAAAAAGCTATATCTGAAGGTTTCATTTTTGCTTCAATAACTAAACTATCTTCATTTGGTACAATTTCAACTATATCCATGCCTGGTTTTATAACACCACCTCTTGTATTTACAAAAAGTTGTTTAATAGTACCAGATACTGGGGAGCGAACTACTGTTCTATATACTCTATCACCTAATGCATTCAAAGATTCTTTTATGCGTGAAAGTTCTGCTTTTACTTCGTTAAACTCTCTTTTTGCTTTGTTTTGAAATATAAGCTTAACTTCTTCATACTTCCTTTTAGATTCTATTATGGTTGATTTTATTCTAGGAATTGAAAGTGTAGTAGCTTCTAAATTCCCTTCAATATTATTCTCTTCTCTTTTTAGTGTTAAAAAATCGATACTAGGAACAACTCCTCTTTTTACAAGCGGTTTTTTCATGCTTATCTCTTCTTCAATCAAATCCAAACTTCTTTTTAACTGTCTATTTTTTGCTTTTGCTTCTATTAACTCATTTTTTCGTTGAGTAAGTTGGGAAAGTATAACATTTAATGAACTTTGTAGTTGTGACATATCTGAGTAATATAGACTCTGTTCATCCTCTAAAAGAAATTGAAACTTTTTATTAACATGTCTCGGTACTTTAAAAGGTTTATCAAGAGATTCTGCTTCAAGCCTTGTCAGTTTTGCTTGAAGTTCGTTTATCTTAATTTGATTTTCTTCAAAAGAGCTTGAAAAACGAATATCTTGTAATTTTAATAGAGGTTGGTCTATCTTCACTACGTCACCCTCTTTTACAAAAACATCAGAGACTATACCACCTTCAAGATTTTGAACAACTTGTATTTTGTGAGTTGGTATAACTTTTCCACTTCCTCTTGCTATCTCATCTATCTCAGCATAATTTGCCCACAAAATCAACCAAGCTATAGCTATAATTATAACCCATAAAATCAATCTTGAGCTTACTGTAGATTTTTCTAAAACTGCAGAACTCAAAGATTTCATATATTCTAAATCTTCTGACTTATAATGCTTACCTTTTTTTATCTCTTTTGAAGGAACTTTTGTAAATTTAGTACTATTTTCCATCTGTTTTTCTTACCATATTTGTTGGTGCATTTAATTTTTTAAGCACTTCATCTCTTTTCCCATCTATTATTAACTTTCCATTATCTAAAATTATAAGTCGCTCAACAAGAGATAATAAAGAACTTTTATGAGTAATCAATAGTGTTGTTTTCCCAGTTAAATTTTTTGAAAGATTATTTTTTATTTGAACTTCCATAACATTATCAACCGAATTTGTTGGTTCATCCAATAAACATATGGGAGCGTCTAACAAAAATGCACGTGCAATTGCTATGGCTTGTTTTTGTCCACCACTAAGCCCATCGCCTCGTTCGCCTACAGGCATATCATAACCCTTTGGATGAAGCTTAACAAAGTCATCAACACCTGCAAGTTTTGAAGCTCTTAACATTTGGTCATCATTCACATATGGTGCTTTGTAAATAATATTATTTTTAACACTACCTCTAAATAAATTCACTTCTTGAGGAACATACCCTATATTTTTTCTCAAATCTGCTGGGTCTATTTGACTTATATCTATTCCATCAATTAGAATAGTTCCACTGTTTGGTTTGTAAAGTCCTAAAACAAGCTTTTCAAGTGTCGTTTTACCAGAACCAATCTTTCCAACAATGCCAACCCTTTCTCCTGGAACAATTTTAAATGAAACATCATCTAAAGCCTTTTTTTCTTCATCAGGATAAGAAAATGTAACATTTTGAAATTCAATAAATCCATTGAATTCATCTCTTCTTATAAACTCTTTCCCTTCTGGTCTATCAACTGGCATTTTCATAATATCATTTAAATTTCTATATGCTGTTTTTGTATGTTCATAGTTTGCTAACAGTGAAGCTACTTGACCAAGTGGAGATATAGCTCTTGAAGAGAGAATAACTGTGGCAATTAAACCACCCATGGTAAGCTCCATATTTTGAATAAGATATACACCATAAACTATTACAGCAACAGAGTTAAGTTGTATGAAAAAAGCTGTCATAGTTGAAACAGAATTTGATAAAATCCTAGTTTTCAAACCTCTATTTGCTATCTCACCAGAAGCCTCTTCCCATTGATACTGTGCACTTCCACTCGCACCCATGGTTTTTATAGTTTCTATATTACTAAGTGATTCAATTAAAACTGAATTTTTATGAGATGCAGCTTCGTATGAACTCTCAATACTTCTATTTAATGGACCTTTTACAAAAAATGTGTATATTATAATAGCCATCATAATACCTATAGGAGCCCATACTATATCTCCAGCAATAAGTTTTATAACTAATAAAAAAATAAATATAAAAGGCAAATCAATAATAGTTGCAACAGTAGTAGAGGTAAAAAAACCTCTTACACTTTCAAACTCTTTTAAATTATTTGCAAATGACCCTACTGATTTTGGTCGCACTGCCATATTTAATCCCATGACACGCTCAAAGATAATAGAGGACATAATAATATCACTCTTTTTACCAGCAACCTCTAAAAAATATGCTCGAATAAATTTTAAAATCGTATCAAGCATATACACAACAACAACACCAATGGCTAAAACCCAAAGGGTTTCTATAGCATTATTTGGAACAACTCTGTCGTAAACATTCATCACAAACAAAGGACTAGCTAATACAAAAACATTTATAATAAGTGAAGCAAAAACTACATCTGTATAAATTTTCTTTGATTTCCATAGAGTTCCCCAAAACCAATGTAATTTTGAGCTTTCTAAAACAAAATCCTCTTTATCTTCGTGTCTATACTCTTTTTTTAGATAAAATGCATGACCTAAATACTCTTCATTTAACTCTTTTACATGTACCCATATCTCACCCTCTTCATAATCTGGTAGAATTATTTTTGCATGTTCTTTTCCTACATCAAACTCATCAAGTATGCAAGCTTTATTGTCTTTTAGCATAAGTATGCAAGGAAGTACTAACGAAGAAATTTCTATAATTTCTCTTTTCACTAGTTTTGATGTGAATCCAGCACGTTTTGCAGCACGTGAAAAACCAGATTTTGGTTTCTCTAGTGAAAACAGTTCAGGAGCAGCCTCTCCTTTTTCAGTGGGGAGCCCCTCAATGAGAGACTCCGCTGTAAAAGGTTTATTATTTAATTTGGTTATGATAACCAAACACTGTAGTAACGGATCAACGTGTAAAGTATCTCTCATATACTATTTTTTCTCCTTGCTTGGCATACCATCAAGTACTTCTGCTTTAGAGTTTCCATCTTCACCCAATCCTACAACATCAGCAAAACCTGCATCCATTTGAGACGATAAAGTACCTATACTTTCAATAATTCTATATTGTGCTAATATGAAATCATATTTAGCAATAACAAGTTCTCTGTCAGCTGAATACATCTCTTCTTCAGTATCTAAGATATCTAATAGAGTTCTTCTACCTAAATTGAACTCTTCAACATAAGATGAAAGTGTTTTTTCACTTAGTTCTTTATGAGTTTTTAAGTAGACCATTTGCTTATCTAAAGTTGTATATGCCATCCAAGAGAGTCTTATGCTCTCTTCCACTCTTCTTTGAAGATCTTCTAAAACTCTCATCTCTTGATGGAGTTCACTAACTCTTTTTTGTTTATTCGCAGTATCTGCATTTCCATTGTAAAGATTGTATCTAAGTTTTAACATAATTGAAGAAGAGTCATCGCTACCCCTCACTCCACCTATATTTCTGTTCCAATCTTGTCTCGCTTCTATATCAAATCTAGGATAAAACTCTTTTTCAGTAATATTGTAATTACTTTTTGCAACTTTTATATTAGCTATTTGTACTTTTAATGATGGATTCATTTTACTAGCTTCTGCAATTGCTTGACTTTTTGAAGTAGGTAAATTTGAAAGTGCAATTGGTTCATCTAAATCATCTGGGTGTATAAAAGAACCATATACTTTTATAAAATTACTTATTGCATCTTCATAGTTATTCATCTGTACTACTAAATTTGACTCTGCAAGTGCTAAACGACTTGAACTTTGTTCTAACTCTGAGTTTGCACCAACTCCAGAGTCAATTCTCTCTTGAATTTTACCATTTATCTTTTTATGAGTTTCCAAATTTACTTCAGCCGAACTTAATAACTCTTTTTGTTTAAAAAGCTCAGTATAAGCTTGAACCATAGCTAACGAAGTTTGATTAGCTTGTTCTATTACGCTATATGCTGCTGAACTTACTCTAAAAAGTTGTTTATTAACATCATTCTTAGTACCAAAACCTTCAAAAATATTTTGAGTTAAAACAACACCTGCCTCTTCCCTATCTAGTGTTTTATCAACAAAAAATGTACCTCTATTATTGGTTTTTTCTCTACCAACACCAGCAACAAAATCTAATCTTGGATAGTACCCAGACTCTGCTATGCCCACATCTTGTTTTACTGAACGAAAATAATTAATTCGTTTTTGAACTTGAGGATTGCTGTTTAGTACTTCTTTTACTGTCTCATCAAGTGTAACGGCAACACCAACCAAAGGAAAAACAACAACACACGCTGCTAATATAATTCTAATTTTCATAATAAGCCCCTTTTGTATTTAAAGCTTGTTTAAAGTTTATACAAGCTCATATTTAATTATACAAATGATAAACCACGTTTTAACCACGTCATACTTTAATGATGATGTAATATTATAATTAATTTAAATTCTAAGTAAAATACTGTACTATATATAAAAATATTATAATAAAGAATCATTATGTTAAAATCGAGTGTAAAATTTAATAAAGAGATTAAAACTTTTATAAAAAATAGAAGAATACGACTTCTTTTAACTATGTATAGGCTTTGTATAATAATGTTTATTGCTTTAATAATTGTTGATTTATGTCGTAACAATATAATTACAGTAATACTTGAAGTTATTTCCCTAATTCTAATTACTTCATCTTTTTTTTTATTTTATAAACATAATCAATATGATATGGCCTCATATTCAATAATCTCTATATTGGGAATTGGAATCATTGCTGGTTTAGTAGTAAATGAGTTCAATAACTATCTTCCAGTCTATTGTATTCCTTTTTTATTGGGTGCTTTTTTTCTATTTAGTTGGAAAAGAGGAATTATTATAAATATAATATTTTTTGTATCTCTGTTTTTTGTAGCAATTAATATGAAAGACAATTTTATTGAAAGTACTTTTCTTCAAAATTATACTGCAATAGGAAATTTATTAGTTATTATTATTATTATATTTGTATTCGCATACTATTATGAAACCACCAGAGTCGATGCCTACAAACTACTTATTGATTTAAACTATAAAAAAGAGCTTCTATATAGAGAACTTCAACATAGAGTAAAAAACAATCTAAATATTGTTTCTTCTATGCTAGCTATGCAAGCTCAACGCGAAAGCAAAGAGATTAAAGAGATTATTGAAATTAGTAAAAAAAGAATTGATTCTATGGCTATGGTTCACTCAATGCTCTACGTTAGTGACAATATAGAAAGAGTAGATGTAAAAGCTTTTTTGGAAAACTTATCACAGAATCTAAAAAAAACTTCTAATGAAAATATAGATATAAAACTAAAAATTAAAGAATTAGAACTTCCTTTAAATGAAATAATACCAATTGGACTTATCATAAATGAGTTACTAACAAACAGTTTTAAATATGCATTTCAAAACACTCATAATCCTAAAATAACCCTTGTATTTAAAACATATAAAGGAAATGCATTTTTAACTTACCATGACAATGGTTCAGGATATAGTTCTGAAAAAGTAGATAATATGGGCTTAAAACTAGTAGAGTTAAATGTTAAACAATTAAAAGGGTCTCTAAAAATAAGAGAACACAATGGATTAGGCTATAAAATAGTCTACAAAAGGGGATTAAATGTATAAAATTCTTATTGTTGAAGATGAAGTCATAGCAGCTGAGTACCTCAAAAGTATATTAGAATCACGAGGTTGGAATGTTATTGATATAGTTGATAATGGTGTTGATGTTATAAAAAGTATTAACAAGTATAATCCTGATTTAATTCTTATGGATATTATGATACATGGTGCTAAAAGTGGCTGCGAAGCCGCAATAAATGTCAGAAAAATCAGTAATTGTGCTATAGTTTTTATAACTGCTTATACTGATGATGAAATGATTGGTTACGCAATGCAAGTACAAGCAGATGGTTATATAGTAAAACCTTATAACGAAAGAGAGATAATAGCAACTATATCTCTTTTAAGTGCAAAACAAAATTCAAATAACAATGGTTTTAGAATCACAAGATTAAAAGGTGGATTTTATTTTAATCATGAAAACAATTTAATTTATAAAAATGATGAAGTGGTAAAACTAGGTCCTAAAGCAATACAAATACTTAAAATGCTCTGCACACGTAGAGATAGCTATGTAAATTACAAAGAACTATACCAAAATAGCTGGAAAGGTGAACTAAATCTAAAAAAACTTCAAATGGTAATTTACCGTATACGAGAAGTTTGTAAGACTGATTTATTGGAAAACATAAATGGAGTTGGCTACCAAATAAAGATAGATCACTCCTTTACATGTAAAGGTTAAAGTATCTCTCTTTGACCTTTTGAATTTTGAGATGAAAGTATTCCCATAAGTTCAAGTTGTTCTACTATGCGTGAAGCCCTATTGTATCCAATTTGTAGGCGTCTTTGTATGTAACTAATTGAACATTTTTTTTCATTTTGAACTATTGCTTTTGCTTCTTCAAACAATTCATCGATATCACTACTATTGGTATTTTCATTAGTATTTACAAGTTCAGAATCACTCTGTTTTAAAAAGTTTTCATCATAAGAGACTGGTCTTTGTTTTTTAAGATACTCTACAACTTCCTCAATTTCTTCTTCACTAGCAAATGGAGCATGAAGTCTAATTAATCCAGAGCTACCTGGAGGAGTAAAAAGCATATCTCCACGACCTAAAAGAGACTCTGCCCCCATAGAATCAAGTATAATTTTACTATCTATCTTCTGACCAACTTTATAGCTAATTCTTGAAGGTAAATTTGCTTTAATAAGCCCAGTTACAACATCAACTGAAGGACGCTGAGTTGCTACTAAAAGATGAATTCCACTAGCTCTTGCCATCTGAGCAAGACGTGCTATATAAAACTCAACTTCTTTTCCACTAGTCATCATTAAATCTGCCAATTCATCAATTATAATAACAATATAAGGAAAAGGTTCTAATCCAAGTCTCTTTGATTTTTCATTATAATTTTCAATATTTTTTGTCTTTGATTGACTCATAATTTGATAACGCCTCTCCATCTCTGAAACCATATTAGCCAAAGCTATAATCGCTTGTTTTGGTTTTGTAATAACTGGAGTAAGCAGATGAGGAATGTCATTATATACAGAAAATTCTAGCATTTTAGGATCAATCATAAGAAGTTTTAAAGTATCTGGCGAATTTCTATAGAGAAGTGAAAGTAACATAGAGTTAATCCCTACACTTTTACCACTACCTGTTGTTCCTGCTATAAGTAAATGCGGAAGTTTTTTTAAATCTGTTACAAAAGGGTTTCCTACTATATCTTTACCCAAAGCAATAGTCAAAGGAGATGAAGCTTTTGTAAAAATTTCACTCTCTAAAATCTCTTTAAGATATATAGTTTCAATTTTGGCGTTGGGTACTTCAATACCCACAACATCTTTTCCGGGGACTGGAGCTTGAATACGAATGGTTTTTGCTCTTAATGCCATTGCTAAATCATCTTGAAGAGTTAGAATTTTTGATACTTTTACATGAGGAGCTGGTTTGAATTCAAAAGTAGTTACAACAGGACCAGAATATGTTCTAACAACGTCTCCGTCTATTTTGAATCTTCTTAATTTTTCCAATAAATCAGAGATTTTTCTATCGATTTCACTCTCATTTATATTTTTACTTTTTTTAGGAGGTGTTGACAAAATATTAAGTGGTGGAAGCTTATAATCTTTAGGTTTAGACTGTTCACCTGTTTCAATCTCATCGAGTAATTTTTTATTTTCAGCAACTTCACTTATGATTTCAACATTATGATGTTCTTCTTCTTTTTTTAATTCCTCTTCCTTGGGCTCTTCTTTTGATTCTTCTTTTTTTATTAATTTTATACTATCTTTATAATCTTCGGGATTAACATCTTCTTCAACGATATCGTTTTGAACTGTACCATTTTGAGCAATTTCTTCTTTAATTGTAATTTTTTTAGGCTCTTTTATAACTTCATCTTCTTCAACAATAGTGAATTCATCTTTTTTAGGAATTTTTGTATTTACAAAAGAAAACATATCATCTGCTGTAGTATTTAAAAGTATACTTAAAGACAAACTAGCAATTGCCACTATAAAAAGCCAAACTCCTAATATACCTATAAATGATTCTAAAATATCAACTATGGAATACCCTAGATGACCATTAAGGTTTGAATCAACTACAACTGCTTGAAAAATCAAAATAGCAAAGCTAAAAAGAATTGTAGAGAGTATTATTTCTATCTTACGTGCATTTATTTCACTATTTCTATAAAAATACAGTGAAGGAATTATCAATAAAAAAGGATATACATAAGACACATAACCAAACCATGCTTGATTCCAAACACCTATGCTTGCCCCAAAACTACCAACAAAACCTGTTTCTGGAAGCAATGTAGCCACTCCAAAAAACAGTAAAAATGCAACCGAAATTATAAACATAGTCTCTTTTAAAATATCATATCCTTTACATGTAGAGATGAATTATACCCATCTTTTACATGTAGTTCAATAAACTCATGGAATTTATCTTTGCAACAGTAGAAAGCATTGCCTGATATGAGTTTGTAAGTTGCTTAAATTTCATATATGCCTCACCTAGATCAACATCTATTACTGAAGAGCGAACTGTTTTAATATTAACACTAAGTAATTGTGAACGATCATTGGTCTGAGAAAGTGCATTTGAATACGAACCTATCTTTGTTTGAGATTTATTCACATGGTCCATTAAATGATTAATTTTAGTAAGAGAGTTATTTAATCCCAAACTTCTAGGGTCATCATTCTTTGCACTCATCTGAAAGTCACCTTTTCTCACAGCATCTATAATTGAATTTAAATCTTTATAAAAATTCACTGTAGGATCTGCTATCTTTACCGCATCATTTGCCATAAATGAAAAAGCAGCTGTATCAGAATTAGCATAAGAATCAGAACGTTTATCAAACAAAGCTAACTCCATTTTTGTATCGCTCTCACTCTTGTCTGTAATTTCAAATCTACCTCTATCATCTAATGTTACTTTTACACTAAATTTTGCACTATTTAAAGATTGTTCATACTCAGAGAATAAATTACCATCAGGACCAAGATTTGCTCCTGTAGTTGGATCAAATTCATCCTTATCGACTGGATGTTTTCCACTTAAAGCCAAAGATAAAACATCTGAAACTTGTTGATAAGTAACATCATTGGCTCTTGTTGCTGTACCTTGTGCATTAAAAAGTGGTATATTTTCATTTGGTTCATAACTACCAGAATTATCAAAATCTATACGAAAATAAGAACCAGTATCTTGAAGAACGATTTCTCCTTTGCTTATTTCTCCATTTTTATTTGTAAAATTAAAATCAAAAGTAGTTCCATCTAATGGTTGAACTCCTGAAACTTCATTCAATTTTGTTGAAGGTATAGCAAAGGTATTTGTTTTTTTAATCATTTGAGATACATTATTACTTAGAGTGTTCCCATCTTTTTTAAAACCACGTCTTTCATAATTCATACCATCTAATGTTGAAAATGCCTCTTGTGTTTTTGTCGTTGCATAACTTGCTTCTGTTATCACTGCTCCCATATTTAGTAAAGTTGCAGCATTATTTATATCAACATCAGCCACATCACCATCTAAACTATCATAAGTAATGTTTACTTTTCCACCACTTGAACTTACTGCTGTTATTGTATTACCATTTCCATCAACAAGTGGTAATGGGGCTCCTACTAATGCTGCAACTATATTATTAGCAATTACCGTTGGTGTTTGTCCAGCCGTAACTGCAACATTTTGTCCAGCAACTACTAAAGTATTTGACACAGTTGCATCTTCTTTAATTTTAAAAGATTGAACCTCTGAAGTGCCAGGTGCTCTATATGAGGCATCTATACTTGGTGTACTCATAGTAGTTCCTGTTGCATTTGGATTTACTGCGACAACTCCTGCTACATCTCCAGCTGAGATTTTATAATCAAAAACTACTTTATTACCATCTGCTCTTACTGAAGATATACTTCCATCTGCCCCCATAAGCGCTGCTGACGCAGCTGCAATCTTCCCCGCAACATCATCTTTGGTATCACCAATTAAAACAGCAACATTAACAGTACTAGCATTAGGTAAAGTAACAGTTATATTACCATTTGTAGTTACTGGTGCAGTTATATCAAAAGAGTGTACTTCACCTTCTCCTGCTCCACTTATTGCCGTTAACTGTACATCTAATTTATTTACTTCAAAATCTGTGTTACTACCACCTTCAACATATATTTGTCCATCTTCTACACGTGCGGATACTCCATAAACTCTCTCAATTTGTGTTAATAAATCTTGCACCGTTGTAGTACTATCAACTTTCAAAACATCATTTGGTGCAACAGGAACTTTTATAAGACTGCCGCCATTATCTAAACCTGTTAATTTTATCTCATTTACTGCCGTACCCATGAAACTTTGTAAGGTATCCTTAGCATTTACTGCGGTGCCATCACCTTTTGCCATTTTTCCACCCAATAGAAACTCACCAGGTCTAAATATATTTTGTTTTGTTGATATTTGTGAAACTGTGTTTGCTGATTTAAAATTTGATGTTTGAAACTCAACAATTTGGACATTTTTCTCTTTCATAAGATCATTAACGCTGTTTTTATCAGCAGCACCAACTGAACCTGCTTCTGCATTTCTATCAACTGCTCCAAAAATATTCATTTCTAAAAGTTGACCACCAGTTTTCAAGTCTTTAACCTCAATCTGTCCATGTTCATTCATGCTAACTTTAACAAGTTCATTTGTAGGTGAATTCCCAAATTTTTGCCCTACTTTTTCTAAAAGTTCTGATACTTTTTCATCACTTTTCATCTCAATCTTTGAAGAAAAAGTATCTCCATTTGATTTTCTACCAGATACATAAAACATAGCTTTTGGATCATTTGTTGTTTTATTATCAAAATCACCTACTAAATCTCTTATAGTATCATCTTGTGTAATATAGACTTTTTTACTTGCAACGGTACCGCTATTTTCGACCATAATATCAGGATGCAATTTTGATTGATTAAACATCTGAACATTTGTAGAGACTACTCTATGATAATCACTATCAACTCCTAAAAACAAATCTTTTCCTGTTATGTTGTATGGAAGTTTAATATTTGAACCTATAATTGCTTCACGTTTTTGATTATTACCATTATAAGTACCATCAATTGAAATTGGCTTTACTGATGTTGCACTACCTGAAAATAAAAACTCTCCATTTATGGATGTATTACCTAATGTTATCAGACTAGTTCTCAAAGATTCTAACTCATTAGCTATTGCATTTAAACTTGTAGAAGAGTGCACCTGACTAGAAGCTTGTATCATTTTTGTTTTAAAAGTAATTAACGCAGCATTAAATTGACTTAAAACTTTATCTGCATTATTTGTGTAGGCTTGTGCTTTTGAACTACTCTCTTTAACTTGTTCTAATGTTGCTATTTCGTAATTTAACCTCATGGTATCAACATAAACACCACTATCTTCAAAACTATTTTGTATTTTAAGTTTTGACGATATTTGCTCATTGGTTCTATATATCTCTTGCATACTTCTTTGATAGTTATTTATACTATTTGTATAGATAAGTGAATTTGTTATTCTCATGATTACCTCTTTTAATCTATCTTATGTTCTTGCATATTTTATAAGTTTATAAGCAAATACAATTCCATATGGTAAAAAATCGACTTTTTATTACTTTTATTTAATTTTTTTTCAAAAATTATTGTTTTTTACAAAAAAAAAGTGTACAATGACCGCAACACAATACTTTTAAAGGATTTCAATATGAAAAAAGCAGACTTCATCCAAGCGGTAGCTGAGAAAGCAGGTCTTTCAAAGAAAGATTCACAAAAAGCCGTTGATGCAGCATTAGAGACTATCAATGATGCACTTGTAGCAGGTAAGAGCGTAAGCTTTATAGGTTTTGGTACATTTTCAACAGCTCCTAGAGCTGCTAGAAAAGCTAGAGTTCCTGGTACAGATAGAATTGTTGATGTTCCTGCAACTACAGCAGTTAAATTTAAAGTGGGTAAAAAATTAAAAGAAGCTGTAGCTAAATCTTAATTTTCACAAATAGTAGGCTTAAAGATGAGGTAACTTGTCTTTAAGCTTTTTTTTTGTATTATTCTCTTTCAAAACAAAAGCCTGAGTGGTGAAACTGGTAGACACGCTAGACTCAAAATCTGGTTGCCTTACGGCAGTAGCGGTTCGATTCCGCTCTCAGGTACCATCTTATGTTTTTACTACATGTACTTTTTTACTTTTTTTGTAGCAACTGCATCATATGGATTTTCAGGCCAATAATGTTTTTTATATTTTCCTCTTAACTCTTTTCTTACCTCACTATATGAATTATCCCAAAAACTTTTTAAATCATAAGTTATCTGTATAGGTCTTTTAGCTGGACTAAGAAGATGTAATTGCAAATCAAATCTGTTGTTTAAAATTTTAGGAGTATAGTCAAGACCAAACATCTCTTGAATCTTTACATGTAAAGATGGAACTTCTTTATTAGAATAATCTATGTTTATATTTGAACCACTTGGAACTTTTATGCTAATTGGGGCTAATTTATCTAAAAGTTTTTGATTTTTCCACGAGATAAGAGAAACAAGTGCAGTATATAAATCTAAATTTTCTAACTCTTTTACACTATCTATATTACACATAAAAGGCGCTAACCACAAATCTAAGCTACCAAGTAGGTTTTTATCGCTAAAGTCTTTTATATCTGTTTTCATATGCGTATTAACAAAATTCACCCTACACCTCAAAGAGCTTGCTTGTTTACTCCATGTTAAAAGTTCTAGTCCTTCTTCTTTGATTAGATTCAATAGCAACTCTTTAAAATCTATTTTAGCACTATTTTTAATTGGCATTGAAGAGAGTTTTAACTTTAAAAACCAACTCTCTTCTCTTATGTCGAATTTTTTAGTTTCTCTGTTGTAAGTAACAGACTCTTTTTTAGTAATAAATGGTTTAAAATACTCTTGAATAGCTTTCATATCTATACTGCATGCTAGATTAATAAAAGAGTCTAATTGCTTTACATGTAAACTAGCAACTACTAAAAATTCATCGTTAAGTAGACTATCACCAGAATTCAATATAGCCCCCTTGCCATTACTCAACTTATATCTAAAATCTCTCGTAGTTCTTCTTTTTGCTAATCTATCTGGATATGCTAATAACAATAAAACCGCAAGCATATCTAAATCAAACTTTACTATTTTTTTTCTTATCTTTTTTATTGATTTAAATTTTGCATAAAACAGACTGGTTTGAAGCAATATGTCTTTACACAGATGTTTATGTATGAATGCACTATCAAAACTTTTTTCATATAAAGGTGCAAATCTTGTTTTTATATCACTATCTAAATACGAATTTTTTAAAATATCCTTTTCGCTCAGAAGTGAAGCAAGCAAAGTCGCTTCATGCACATAACCAAACTCATTGGCTTTTAGTATCATGTATGAAAGCCTAGGATGAAGTCCTAAACTAATAGCATCTTTTCCAAATTGTGTTATCTTGTATGAATTATTGAGCATATAAAGTTCTTTTAAAACATTCTTTGTCCTTAAAATAACTTTTTCATCAGGAATATCTAACCATATTAACTCGTTAAACTCTTCAACACCCCACAAAGCCAAATCCAACACAACAGAACTTAAGTCACTTCTTAATATCTCTGGTTTTGTCTCTTGTTGTAAGATTTTGTTTTTATGCCATAGTCTATAACACTTTCCATCACAAAGTCTTCCTGCCCGCCCTGCCCTTTGTGTGGCTGAATCTTGAGAAATAAAACTAAGTTCCAAATGGTTCATACCAGTAGCATAGTTATAGCGGGCAAGTTTTTCAAAACCACTATCTATTACTATTTTTACACCTTCGATGGTTAAGGAGGTTTGAGCTATATTGGTTGAAAGGATTATTTTTGTTTTATTAGATTTACTCAATACTCTATCTTGCTGTTCTTTTGAAAGTCCTGAATAAAAAGGTAAAATCAATACTTCACTCTCTTTTAAATTTTCTACTAGTCCTTTTTGCAATGTATTTATCTCTTTTACACCTGGTAAAAATACTAATATATCCCCATCTTCTTCGCTGTATGACTTCAAGATTGTATTTAAAAGTATGTTATTTATTGTCTTATAATTTGGTTGTGATAGATGGGTGTTAAGATAACAATATTCTATCTCAAAAGATTTGCCTTTCGAGCTTACAACAGGCGTATTTTTTAATAAAACAGATAAAGAAGAAGAGTTTAAAGTAGCAGACATAATCAAAATCTTTAAATCTTCTCGTAATAACTCTTGAACTTGTAAGGACAGAGCAAGCGAGAGATCTGTATGTATACTTCTTTCATGGAATTCATCAAAAATTATTAAAGCTACATTTTGCAAATCTGGATTATTTTGAAGTTTTTTTACTAAAATAGCCTCAGTAACAACCAATATTTTCGTTTTTATTGAATACTTACTATCCATTTTTACCTGATAACCAACTCTTTCTCCTAGCTCTTCTCCTAAGGATTTAGCCATGCGAGCAGCTACTGTACGTGCTGCAACTCTTCTTGGTTCTAGCATAATAATAGTTTTGTCTTTTAGCCAAAGCTCGTCTAGAAGAGAGATAGGAACTACTGTGCTCTTTCCAGCACCAGGAGGTGCTTGGAGTATAAGCTTAGATTCATTGTTTAGTATCTTTTTTATCTGAGGTAAGACTTTGTTTATTGGTAAATTTTTCATATATTATATTATACTTTAATTTTCTATCTTAATATATATATATGTAATTATTTATTTTAATATGATATAATCACAGCTTAATTATATTTTGGAGATTGCAGTTGAAATATTTTATACTTTTTTTTGTTTTTTGTTCAGTTTTAGTTCAAGCAAATAATTTTGGTGATGGTATGCATGCATATAGAAAAGGTAATTACCATAAAGCAAAGATTCTTTTTGAAATGGCCCTTGAAAAAGACAAAGTGTTTAATGCTAGCCATATGTTAGGTAAAATGTATCTAAATGGCAATGGCGTCGCCGTAAATATAGACAAAGCTATAGACTATTTTGAATTTGCTTATAAATTCGGAAATATAATGGCTGGATGTTATGCAAGTAAAGCATACATGCAAAAAGGCATATATAACTGGGGTATACTTGAAAATGGACTTGCAAAAGGGCTGGAAAAGAAAACAAGATTCTGCTTAAAAGTAGTTGATATTTGGCAAAATCAGTAAGTTTTATTACTTAATATCAAATACTAATTTTTTATAAATTTTCCATTTTTATAGAATAAGATATTTTTTAAGTCAACTTTTCCATCTTTAAAACTCGATATTAGCCTTACTTGACCATTTTTATTATATGTAACCTGATAACCTTCTGGTTCTCCATTTTTTACATACCCTTTTGAATTAAGTTCTCCACTTTTATAAAACTCTACTATATTACCAGTATATGGTTTTTTATTGCTTTTGTTTAACAATATCCCATCTTTAGTTTCAATAAGATCTTTTACATTTACATCACGTGAGTTTTTAACTTGAATTACTTTTTTATCATTTTGTGGATAGTAAATAATTTTACCAACTTGTTTGCCCTCTTCATAATGAGTTATTGATGCAACTTCACCAGTATCATGGTACATAATCATCCTACCATTCAATTTACCATTTATATAGTTCCCTATTGAAGAAATATTTCTATTTTTATGGTAAAAACTTATTTGCTTATATTCTATACCCTCTTTATATTGCTTTGTATACCAAATACCCCCTTCAGCAAAATAGGCATTAAACTCAATTTTTTTGCCATCTTTGAAACTAAACTTTTTATCTATTTTTCCATTTTCAAAATAAGTAAATGCTTCTCCACTATATGGTGTTTTTTGATTTTTTTTATAAATATTTCATTTTTCTTTTCTAAAGTATTAAAATCAACAGTACTTGAGCAACCTGTAAAAATTATGCTTGCAATAATGAATAAAAATATTTTTTTCATTTCATAAATCCATCTACATAATAAATTTTATCTTTAACTTTTCCATTTTTTGTATATATTATCGTTAAACCATCTTGTTTTCCATTTTTATAACTAAATCTAGCTGAGAGTGTACCATCTTCATCATAGAAAATTGAATCTCCTTCTAATTTTCCATTCTCATAATTAGATATGTTATCAATCGTCCCATTAAAACGATAACTTACTTGTACTCCATCTATTTTATCATTTTTGTAAATTGATCTTGTATACACATTTCCATTATTATGGTATATAAAATCCAATCCATTTCTCATACCGTCTTTATAATTTGTCTCATACCGAAGTGTTCCGTCCTCGTCATAATCAAAACTTATTTGTTTTTTCCCATTTTTATACGTTGTATTTAAATCTATATTTCCATTTTTATGATACATAATACAAGATCCACTTAATTTTTCATCTTTATAGTAATCTTCAAACCGAAGCTTTCCATTCTTTCTATAAATAAGATTTATTAGTTTTTTCCCATTTTTATATGTTGTCTTTGAAAATAAATTTCCATTGCTAGAATACTCAAATATATCGCCATCTAGTTCTCCTTCTTTTTTATTCCCTTTTGACTCCAATACACCGTCAGGAGAATAGATTGTGTATATACCATTTTGTTTTCCATTTTTGTAGTAACTAATTGAATAAACTTGACCCTTCACATAATAAGTAGTCATAGTTTTATTGAATTGTCCGTTGAGTAAAGTACCTTTAAAATTAATTCCTCCATTTTTATAATATCTAATCGTTTCTCCACTATATGGTGTTTTTTGATTTTTTTTATAAAATATTTCATTTTTATTTTCTAAAGTATTAAAATCAACAATTCTTGAGCAACCTGTAAAAATTATGCCCACAATAACTAATAAAAATATTTTTTTCATTTCATAACTCCATCTACATAATAAAACTTATCTTTAAGTTTTCCATTTTTTGTGTAAACCAGAACCCAACCATCTCTTTCTCCATTTTTATAATTCCATTTTTTATAAAGTTTTCCATTTTTGTAATATAAAGAATATTTGCCATTCCATTTACCATCTTTATAGTTATATATTTCTTCTATTTTATTGTTATCATAATAACTAACAAACTTACCGTCTCTTTCACCTTTTATATAATTGCCTGTTTCTTTAAGTTTCCCATTTTCATAATATACTAAAAATTTACCATGCGATATATTATTTTTATAAGTATTTATTTCTTTTATTCTGTTATTAGTATAAAACCAGACAAATTCACCATCTCTTTTGCCATCTTTATAATGATTTATATTTTTAAGTTCCCCATTTTTATTGTACCAAGTAAATTTACCATGTTTTTTACCATCTTTATAGTGATCAATTTCTTTTACTTTACCATTTTCGTAA
Organism: Sulfurospirillum sp.; assembly: GCA_016744795.1. Classification (GTDB taxonomy): domain Bacteria; phylum Campylobacterota; class Campylobacteria; order Campylobacterales; family Sulfurospirillaceae; genus Sulfurospirillum_A. Next base: position 151,002 of record JADGDR010000002.1, on the reverse strand, counting down.
TTCCAGAGGAATTCCCCATCTCTCTTTCCATTTTTATAGTTAGCTATTGAAGATATATCACCTTTTTTGGTGTACCAAACAAATTTGCCATCTTTTTTTCCATTTTTATAGTTAGATTTGAACTCTAATTTTCCATTTAAACTGTAAGAAAGATACTCATCATCTTGTTTGCCATCTTTATAGTTTGATTTTGTAGATAAATTGCCATTTTCATGGTACCAAGTACTAGGCCCATCTTGTTTGCCATCTTTATAATAATCTTTATGCCAAAGAGTTCCATCATCTCTATAGTTAATACTAATTTGTGTTAGCCCATTTTTGTATGTTGTATTTGAATCTAAATTTCCATTTTTCATGTAAATAAGGCTCTCTCCATCTTTTTCACCATTTACATAAAACATTTTTAATTTAATTTGTCCATTTTCATAATAATCAGTTCTCTGACCCTCTGGTTTTCCTTCTAGCATATAACCTTTAGTCTCAAGTTTACCGTTATCATGGTAACTTGTATATTCTCCATTTGGTTTACCGTTTTTATAATGAGCAACTGAATAAACTTTTCCATTTTTATGGTACATAGTCACTGTTTTATCAAATTTTCCATCTACTAAAGTACCTTTTAAACTAACTTTTCCATTTCGGTGATGTCTAATCGTTTCTCCAGTGTATGGTGTTTTTTTACCTTTTTCATACATCACTCTATTTCTGTTTTGTAAAGTGTTAAAATCAACAGTTTTTACACAACCTATAAAACTAATGCCCACAATAACTAATAAAAATATTTTTTTCATTTGATCCACTTAAAAACTCCATTTTCGTAATAAACTCTCTCTTTAACTTCGCCATTATTTTTATAACGAGTTGTTATTCCATGTTTTTTATTGTTCTTATAATTTACAGTAGAATGGAGGCTTCCATCTTTATTGTAAATTATAAATTGTCCATCTTTTTGCCCATTTATATAAAACCCTTTTTTAAAAAGTTCTCCTGTCTCATAATAAGAAAACCATAAGCCATCTTTTTCATTGTTTTTTAAATTTCCTTGAAACGAAATGTTTCCATTTTTTTTATAACTAATTATTTTCCCATCTGCTTTATCTTTTTTAAAGTTCATTACAGTGTGAATTTGTCCATTTTCATGGTATCTTATGCCCTCTCCATCTTTTAAACCTTTTTTAAAGCCATTTTTTAAAGCCATTTTCCCATCTTTTGTAAAGATTGCCTCTCCACTATATGGATGTTGAGTAGATTTAGTATAATAAACACCATCTCTATTTTCTAATTCGTTATAGTTAACAGTTCTAACACAACCAGCAAATATTACGCCAATAAGCAATAGTGAAAAATAATGTTTTATTTTTATTTTTTTGATGGTTAACTTCTTAATTTTGCCCATTTTAATCCTTTACATATAATATAAATTATTACAAACTATAACAAATCTATATAAAAACTCTCCTATTTAAAAATAATAGACTAAAAACGATAACAAGCAAAATTATAAAAATAGCTATCACACTAGTCCATCCATAACTCCTATATATCATAGAAGGTACAACTGAACCAATAGCTCCACCTATATAATAAAAAGTAAGATACATTCCACTTGTAAGTCCTTTTTGTGACTCTTTCATAGAGTTTGCCATGCCTGTTGCTATTGAGTGAACCGTAAACATACCAATACATACTAAAAACATCATTGCAAATATAACACTCAAATTATCACTCACAAAAAATAGGGTCATTATTGTATAGAATACTCCACCAGCAAATATGCCTTTTATCTCACTACCAAAAAATTTCACTATTTTTCTTGAAAGTAAAGCAACAATAACACCACTTCCATAACCCAAGTACAAAAGACCTATGGTAGCTTCAGAAACATCTCCAAATAACTCTTTCATTCGAAATGGCATTAAATTTAAAAGACCAGCAAAAACAAAAAATACACTAAACATTGTAAAATATATAAGAACAAATCTTTTATCTTCTAAAATGCTAAGTACATCATTTAATGTTGCTTTTGTTAGTTTTGCCTCTATATTAAGTGTTAAATTTTTTATAAAGAAAAGTGAAAGTAAAAGAGCAAAACTCAATGAGAAAAAAACTACTCTCCAACCAAATTCAGTAGCAATGAATCCAGACATAACTCTTCCTATAAGTCCACCAAATACCGTTGCTGCTACATAAATAGACATATTGAACTGTATATTTTTTTTATCTATATTTGCTAAAATTGTCATCGAAGATGTTAAAATAGCTGGAACAACTAAACCTTCAACACAACGAGCCAACAAAAATGATTCAAAACTGTTACTAAAGCCTAAAGCCAAATTTGTAAAAAACAAAAGTACAGTAGCGACTATTAGCATTTTTTTAGAGCTGACACTACCAAGAATATATCCGTATATAATAGGAGCAATGGCCAACCAAAACATTATAATTGCAGTAAATAGTGAAGACTGTACAATAGAAATATCAAACTCTTTTGCCAGTAAAGGCTGTAGTGGTTGCGTGGCATACATGACCGACAAAACTATAATTATATTATATATGATGACTGCTAATGCTTTTTTATTCATCTAATTATTGTATAATAATTAATATTAATATTAAGAGGAAAAGAAAAAATGTTTTTACCAACCACAAGAGCTGAGATGAAAAAGAGAGGTTGGAAAAAACTTGATATTATCTTAATTACAAGTGATGCGTACATTGATTCTCCATATATGGGCATTTCTGTTGTAGGTCGTGTTTTAGAAAATGCAGGATTTCGTGTTGGAATTATCGGTCAACCTGATATAAAAAGTGATGTAGACATAAAACGACTAGGTGAGCCTAAACTATTTTGGGGTGTTAGTGGTGGTAGTGTTGATTCTATGGTCTCAAACTACACTGCAACTAAAAAATTTAGAAGTGATGACGACTATACCCCTGGAGGGAAAAACAACAAACGTCCAGATAGAGCAACTCTAAAGTATTGCAATCTCATAAGACAATACTATAAAGATACTGTTCCTATTATGATTGGTGGCATTGAAGCTAGTCTTAGACGTGTAACTCATTATGATTTTTGGTCAAATAAACTTAAAAAACCACTTATTTTTGATGCAAAAGCTGATTATCTTATATATGGTATGTCTGAAAAAAGCATTATTGAATTTGCAAGGGCTTTAAAAAATAGTGAAAGTCCTTTACATGTAAGAGGTCTTAGTTATATTTCTAAAGAACCAAAAGATGAATACATAACACTCCCTAGTCACGATGAGTGCCTAAAAGATAAAAACAGATTCATAGATATGTTTGATGATTTTTATAAAAACAATGACCCTGTTAGTGCAAAAGGTCTATGTCAAAAAGTAGATACTAGATACTTAATACAAAATCCGCCCTCACTTAATCTTACAACACAAGAGTTAGATAGTGTCAGTGAATTAGAGTATGAGCGAGAGTTACACCCATATCATCAACCTGATGGAAAAGTAAAAGCTCTTGATACTATCAAGTTTTCCATAACTACACATCAAGGCTGTTATGGTGAGTGTAACTTCTGTGCTATTGGTGTTCATCAAGGAAGAACCATACGAAGCAGAAGTGAAGAGTCCATACTAAAAGAAGCAAAAAAATTCACTACATATAAAGACTTCAAAGGTATCATTTCAGATGTAGGAGGACCAACAGCCAATATGTATGGTTTTGAGTGTGATAAAAAAATAAAAAAAGGAACCTGTGAACACAAATCTTGTATGACTCCAACTATGTGCAAAAGCATGAAAACAGACCATTCAACTCAAATTAAAATGTTAAGAAAAATACGAGCCATTAAAGGCATTAAAAAGGCTTTTATAGCAAGTGGTATTAGGTATGATCTTATCAGTGATGATAAATTAAATGGTTATACTTACCTAAAAGAGATAGTAAACAACCATATTAGTGGGCAGATGAAAGTTGCACCTGAACACATTGATGATGAAGTTTTAGCCTATATGAAAAAACCAGGAAAACAGTCATTGGTTGATTTTAAAAGACTTTTTGACAAACTAAATAAAGAATCAGGAAAAAAACAATTTCTTACCTACTATCTCATAGCTGCTCACCCTGGTTGTACGGAGCAAAATATGTACAACCTCAAAGACTTTGCAACAAACGTTTTAAAAATGAGTCCAGAACAAGCCCAAATTTTTACACCCACTCCTTCAACATACTCAACTTTGATGTACTATACAGAATTGGATCCAATAACAAGAAAACCTCTATTTGTAGAAAAAGATATGCATAAAAAGGGCAAACAAAAGGATATTATAATAAAAAAAAGGCATAATAAGTTTGTAAGTGGACTTGACTCGTAAAAGGAACTCTATTAAAAATAAAAATATTTTTCTACAATATATACTATCTAGTAGTTTAAATATAAAATTTCTAATAACTATGAATAGTAATCATCAATTAATGTAAAAATGTGATGAATCTCTATATAAAGCTAAAATGAGTGGAAGAAATAGAATAATTTACTTTAACCTAAGAGAAGTAACTATACAATAATGAAACTTTTCAAGGAGAACAGTATGTTAAAACAAATAAGCGCTCTTTTAGTTACGCTTTTTTTAACTATGACACATTTACTTGCTGTCGATAAACCATTGGTAGTTGGGATGGAACTTCAATATCCCCCATTTGAGATGAGTGACAAACAAGGTAATCCAACTGGTGTCAGCGTTGATTTAGCTTATGCTTTAGGTAAAAATTTAGGTCGTGAAGTTAGAATAGAAAATATAACTTGGGATGGGCTAATACCTTCACTAAAAACAAAAAAAGTGGATTTAATAATCTCTTCTATGACTATCACTGCCCAACGTGCAAAAACTATAGACTTTTCTATACCTTATGCTCAATCAAATCTAGCTATACTAACAAACCCTACAAGTGGCGTTAAAAACATAAATGATTTAAATCAAAAAGGTAAAGTTATAGCAGTCAAAAAAGGTACTACTGGTCATATTTATGCAGGTAAATACCTAAATAAAGCAACTGTTCTTGTGTTCGATAAAGAAAATGCTGCTGTTTTAGAAGTTATACAAAAAAAAGCAGATGCTTTTTTATATGACCAACTTACCATTTATAAAAACTGGAATAAACATAAAGAAACAACGGTAGCTCTACTAGAACCATTTCAAAGTTCACCTGAGCATTGGGGTATGGCAATAAAAAAAGGCAATACTAAACTTAAAACCCAAGTTGATGCTTTTATAAAAAAAGCAAAAAGTGATGGCACTTTTGATAAGCTCTCACAAAAATACCTAAGTAAAGCTAGAGCAACGTTTGACAAGCTTGGCATAAAATTCTTTTTCTAGGGATAACTTATTTTAAAAGACTTCTTCGTTCAAGAAATTGACCAAAAAAAAGATGTAAAGACTCAAAAAAGTGTTTACATCTTCAACTTTCTACTGTTGTGTGCCATTATTGGAACTCTATTTTATATCATGTTTACTACAATCTCATATGACTTTTATTGGGAAAGTATCTACGAATATAGACAAAAATTTATTGATGGTTTTATTGTAACAATATATATCTCATTTTTTGCTCTTATACTTAGTCTTATTCTTGGTGTTATATTTGCTTATGGTCAAAATTCAAAGATTATACTGCTTAGATTTTTTTCACGTTTTTACATAGAAATTATTCGAGGAACTCCTCTTTTAGTTCAAATACTCATCTTTTTTTATGTATTTGCAAACAACCTTGGCTTTGACAACCGCTATATAGTTGGAACTGTAATTCTCTCTATGTTTGCAGGAGCATATGTCAGTGAAATTATAAGAGCAGGAGTAAATAGCATAGATAAAGGACAGTATGAATCTGCAAAGTCACTTGGATTTACTCCAACACAATCTTATATATACATCATATTTCCACAAGCATATAAGAGAATTTTACCACCACTTACAGGTCAGTTCGCTTCGATTATAAAAGACTCATCTTTACTCTCTATTATATCGATAAGTGAGTTCACTATGAATGCTCAAGAGGTAAATGCATATACTTACTCTACACTAGAAAGTTATATCCCTTTAGCACTAGGTTACTTGGCTCTTACTTACCCTATATCTTTCTATGCTAAAAGATTAGAAAAGAATATGAAAGATTAAGTCTACATGTAAATACTCTTTTGCCGATATGCTTATTATAGATATAAAATAAGCAGGAGAATACAATGCTAAATGTTAACACAAGTAGTTATGACTATAATAATTTCAGTTTTTCAATGAATACAAGTAGTGGTGATAAGATTGACTTGAAACTATATGATGAAAAATCTTCAAAAGTTGCTTATGAAAAAAACGGAAACTCAACAACTCTAATGATGAGTTTATCACACTCTTATGGATATAACTTTCATTATGAAGGTAATGGCATAGATGCACAAGACAAAAAAGAGATTCAAAAAGCAATGGAAACCATAAAACCTATGATTGAGGAATACTTTGAAAACGTCAATGAAAGTGAAGAAGATTTTTCAATGACTGAAATAACTAATAGAGCTTTTGATATAAATTCATATTTACCAAAATTTGATAATGATGATAACGATATTCAAGATAACAAAAACTACCTAAATGATAGAACCTTAAAAACAATAGATCAAATTTTAGAAAAAGCAGAAAATCAAAATGAAAAGATTTTAGAACATGCAAAAAAACTGTTTGATTCACTTTTAAAACAGATGGATAGGTTTGAGCTTTATATCTGATTGCATTTTTTACATTTGCCTTTTAAAATGATATTTTCAATACTATAGCCTTTTAAATTAAAATCTAAAGGCTCTTTTATGCACTCGATTTTATCACATATTACACAGATAAAATGTGCGTGTAATGGCTGATTAAGCTCAAAATATCTTTTTTTATCATTTGACTCAAAGCTATTAACTATCATTTTATCTTCAAATTTAGTTATGTTTCTATAAAAAGTCGCTTTATCCATAGATATACCATTTTTTAACTCATCGTAACAAAGTGGCCTACTTGCATGAAGTAATTTTTCCAATATTTCCATTCTTGCTGTTGTTAGTTTTAAGTTTTTTCTTTTTACCAAGTTTTCAATATCCATATGTTCTCCATTATTTAATGCGACTAAGTTGCATTAAAGTTTATATATTATATCATTTCACAAATTATATGCAACTTAGTCGCAAAAGGGAAATTATGAAAAAAATTATTTTAGTTTTATTATTTGTATGCTCAATATTAGATGCAAAAATAAATGGTGTAGTTAGTATACTACCTCAACAAACATTTTTAGAAGCAATAGGTGGAGATAAGGTAGATGTTACGCTTATGATAAAACCAGGCAATTCTCCACATACTTATGAACCTAAACCTTCACAAATGAAAGATATATCCAAAGCTGATGTGTATTTTAGTATTGGGGTTGAATTTGAAAAAGTTTGGTTAGAAAAATTTAAAAATCAAAATCAAAATATGAAAGTTATTGATATAAGCAAAGGTATAAAAAAAATAGATATGGTGGAACATGGACATAATCATAGTAACCATGATGAGGACCATGAAAACAAAGATCCACATATTTGGACAAGCCCAAAAAATGTAAGAATAATAGCTAAAAATATATATAATTCATTAATAAAATTAGATATTGCAAATGAAAATTACTATAAAACAAATCTAGATAAATTTTTACAACATATAGATGCTACAGATAAAAAAATTAAAACTATTTTAAATCAAAAAAATAGAAAATTTATGGTTTTTCATCCATCTTGGGGCTACTTTGCAAAAGATTATAATCTAATCCAAGTTGCCATAGAAGTTGAGGGTAAAAATCCAAAACCTAAAGAGTTAAAACACCTTGTAGAAGAAGCTAAAGAGGAAAAAGTAAATGTCATTTTTACTTCACCAGAATTTTCTGATGCCTTAGCTTTACAATTAGCAAATGAATTAAAAATTCCTGTAATAAAAATAAGCCCTTTAAATAAAAACTGGAGTCAAAATTTAGAAACTTTTGCAAAAGCTATTGCTAATAAAAAAGATTAAAAATTGAGAAAAATTATATTATTGATTTTTCTCCCTATTTTTTTAAATGCTTGTGCTTTATGTTCTTTATATACACCTAAAATACACTCAAAAATAGACTTTAATATTAAAGATAAAAATCTACAAGGTTTAGATATTGAGTGGATTTTTTCTAAAGAATTTACAAAACAACTCTTAGCTAGTTATGACGAAAATGCAAATGATAGATTTGATAATTTAGAAATTCAAGAGATAGAAAAAACTCTTGTAGAGTATATAAAACCAAAAAAATTTCTTACTAAAATTTCATTTTATGATAATTCAAAAGAAATAAGTTTAAAATTTAAAGTAAAAAAACATGAAATTCATTACAAAAACAGACAATTCATTTTCAATTTTCATATAGATTGTTTATTAGAACTAATTGAAAATAGAACAATTAAAATATCCTTAAAAGATAATGAAGGCTTTTTCGATTTCAGAATTTTACAAGCAAAAAAATTAACACTATATAACTCTTTATATTTAATTCCAAATATAAATACCCAAGTTGCTTTTTACAAGATTTCAAAAGAAGCTATAGTGCATAAAAAAAAGCTCTTAGATATCACACCAAAAATGGATTCTCAGCAAAAAGTTGAAGAAAACAGTTACTTTAATTCACTAAAAAAAATATTATCAAAATATACTAATAGCATAAAAACTTCACTCCAAAGTATGAAAAATGAAAACTCATTTAAAAAAATGTTTGTTTTACTTGGTTTCTCTTTTCTTTACGGTTTCTTTCATGCCTTAGGACCAGGACATGGAAAAACACTTGTTAGTAGTTACTTTTTAGCAAATGGTGGAAATTGGTATAAAGCTCTAATATTCTCTTTTCGTATAGGCATAATTCATGTGCTTAGTGCTTTTGTATTAGTTATGACAAGTATGTATATAATTAAAACATTTATTAGTAAAGTTCTTAGCGACATAAGTATATATACAAGCTATATTAGTGCTACTATTATTATAGGAATAGCTCTTTTTATGCTATATAAAAAATACTCCAATAATAAACATACCCATTGCTGTTCTTGTCATGCTTGTTCTTCAACAAAAAAAGATTGGGGAATTGCAATTGCTGCTGGCATTGTTCCTTGTGCTGGAACTGTTGTTATTTTTATTCTCACCTTCACATTAGGCAATTATATAATTGGTTTTCTCAGTGCTTTTGCTATGGCATTAGGAATGGGGAGTGTTATTTTTATTAGTTCTGTTTTTGCTCAGTATTTACATGTAAATATAACAAATAAATATAAAAATCTTCTTAATATAATAGAATATTTTGCTATTATTTTTATACTTTCTTTAGGAATTATGTTGTTAATATCTCCTTTAAAAATGTAAATTTAATGAAAACTAGAGACTAAACTACCAATAAGTAAGTTCCATCCATCAACTAATACAAAAACTAATAACTTAAATGGTAAAGAGATCATAACTGGGGGTAACATCATCATCCCCATACTCATTAACACTGAGGCAACAACCATATCAATAACTAAAAAAGGAAGAAATAGTAAAAACCCTATTTGAAAGGCAGTTTTAAGCTCACTAATTATAAATGCAGGAACTGCTACTGTCAAAGGTACATCTTCTATATTTTGTGGGTTATCTAGCTTTCTTATCCTAAAAAAAAGAGCCAAGTCTTTTTCTCTTGTGTTTCTCACCATAAAAGCTTTAAAAGGCTGAACACCTTTTTCAAATGCTTCTTGATAACCTATCTCTTGTGCAAGATATGGTTTTACTGCTATATCATAAGAATTTCTTGCTATAGGTTCCATTATGAAAAATGTCAATACAAGTGCAAGAGAAACTAAAACTTGATTTGGAGGCATCTGTTGAGTTCCAAGAGCTTGTCTTAAAAATGAAAACACAACTATAAGTCTTAAAAAACTAGTTCCAATAAATATCATAGAAGGTGCTAAAACAAGTATTGTAAGGACAACCAATAAGTTAAGGCTAGTTACTAACTGTTCTGGAGACGCAGGAGCACTAAGGCTTAAATTAACTGTTGGAATAGCATCAGCACCAACTAATAAGTTGGTACTAAGAAGTAGAAACAGTACTAAAAATTTCTTCAATTACTCAGCCTTTGATGAAGTATCAAGTACACTTTGTTGTGCTTTATCTTTTGTGCTACTATCTATTGAGAAAAAGTGGAGTTCTACTCTTCTATTCTTTGCTCTTCCTTCTTCAGTAGCATTTGACGCAATTGGATCAAACTCTGCCTTACCAGAAGCAGATATCTTTCTTGGATCAATTCTATTTTTTATCAACTCTTTTACAACACTAACTGCTCTTGCAGTTGAAAGTTCCCAATTATCTTTAAAAGGGCTAGAACTATCAGGGGGATTTATATCAGTATGACCTCTTGCTTTTAAATGCAGATTTTCAGGTAGTTTTTTCACTATAAGAGCTATGCGTTTTAAAAATAAAATAGCATCATCATTTTGTATAACTGCAGATCCTGATTTAAAAAGAAGTCCACCAGGAAGTCTAATAATAAAACCATCTTCAGCCTCTTCTACTTGTATCTCAGGTCCACCAGATGTTTTTAACATTTCATTTATTTCTGTTATTGCTTTTTTAAGTTGAGTTGTTACAACTCTATTTGAAGTCTCTTCGCTTGTTTCAATTGGAGTTGCTTGTTGTTGACGTTCACGACTTATCTCAGTTTTTGTCCCACCCTCAAGTACGCTTAAAGCACCTGCAAGTGAACCAATAGCTTCTTGAATCTTTTTTGCATCCATAGTTGACATAGATAAAAGAAGTACGAAAAAACATAAAAGAAGTGACATCAAATCTCCAAAAGCAGCTAGCCAGGCAGGCATACATTTTGGACAATCTGGACATTTTTTCTTAGCCATGATTTATCCTAGTCAAACTGAGAATTTCTCTCTTTAGGTGGTAAGAATGATAACAATTTACCCTCTAAAGTTCTTGGATTATCTCCTGCTTGTATTGCCATAATACCTTCAAGTATAAGAGTTTTAGCTAAAGTTTCATCACCATCTCTAATCTCAAGTATATTTGCAACTGGAGCACCAACAATATTCCCTATCATAGCACCATACATTGTAGTAAGTAAAGCAACTGCCATTGCTGGACCAATTGCTGAAGGGTCGGCCATATTTAAAAGCATTGCAACAAGTCCAATAAGAGTACCAATCATACCCATAGCACCAGAAAAACCACCCATTTGAGCAAATATTTGTGCATTACCTTTATGACGTTCACTAGTTTGATCCATATCTATTTCAAGCAAATCTCTTATAGTATCAGGTTCATTGCCATCTACCGCCATGGATAGTCCCTTTTTTAAAAATGCATTCTCTTCACTATTTGCATCTGCTTCAAGAGCAAGGATACCATCACGTCTTGCTTTCGTAGAGTAATCAACCATTTTTGTAATAAGAGCAGGAACGTCTTCTTGCGGAGGTTTTATTGCAATCATAAAAATCTTAGATAAACTCTTCATCTGTTCCATTTTAAAGCCAACTAAAAGAACACCTGTTGTACCGCCAAAAACAATCAAAACTGATGGTATATCAATATAAGGACCGATACCAACACCCATCGCCATCGCACCAAAAAGAAGTGCTAACGTAAGTACTAAACCAACAACGGTTCCTAAATCCATGTTTATCTACCTTATGTATCTATAATTTTTATATAGTTTAATTGTTTTTATGTTAAAAAGTGTTTAAAAGAGCCATTTTATAACGATTAAAACATAATTTAGTTAAAATATCGACTATTTATATAAACAATTTAGAGGAAAGTTATCAATGCGTACATCTATTGCCATTATGGCTGCTGGATTTGGAACAAGAATGAAATCAAAAAAACCAAAAGTTTTACATGAAATCAGCGGATTTCCTATGCTTTATCATATCATCAAAGAGGCACAAAATATCTCCGATGATATACACGTAATTCTTCACCATCAAGCAGATTTAATCAAAGAACTGATGAATTCTCATTTTAAAAACATAACTTATGTAATTCAAGACCATAAAAACTTCCCAGGCACTGGTGGATCTATTATGTCTATTAATCCAAAATATGAAAAAGTTTTAGTTCTTAATGGAGATATGCCTCTACTTGAAGCAAATGATATGAAAGCTTTTTTTAATGAAAATGCACAAGTAGTTATGAGCACTTTTACATGTAGTAACCCAACTGGTTATGGAAGAGTTGTTATGAATAATTCACATCAGGTATCAAAAATCGTAGAACATAAAGATGCAAATGATAAAGAACTAAAAATAAATAATGTTAATGCAGGTGTATATCTATTTAGCACAGAATTTCTAAAAAACAATCTTCCTAAACTCTCAAATGATAATTCACAAAAAGAGTACTATATAACAGACCTAGTAAGTCTAGCAAATGAGCAAAATATTGAAGTAAAAGCAGTGCAAATTAATGAAGAGACGTTTATGGGAGTTAACTCAAAATACCATCTAAGCATTGCAGAAGAGCTTATGCAAAAAAGAATAAAAAAACGTTTTATGGAAAAGGGAGTTACAATGAGACTTCCTGAGACTATTTTTATTCATAGTGATGTAGAAATAGAGGGAGAGTGTCTCCTAGAAAGTGGAGTGTCACTTTTAAAAGGTGCAAGAATCATAAACTCTATTATCAAAACAAACTCTGTGGTAGAAGATAGTATGCTTAAAAACTCTGAAATAGGACCTATGGCAAGAGTTAGACCAAAATCTGTTTTAATAGATTCTAAAATAGGAAACTTTGTCGAAATCAAAAAATCAACTTTAAATGGCGTAAAAGCTGGGCATCTAAGCTACCTTGGTGATAGCGAGATAGACACTGGCACAAACATTGGTTGCGGAACTATTACATGTAACTACGACGGAAAAACAAAATACAAAACAATCATAGGCAAAAATGTTTTCGTTGGAAGTGATTCACAACTAATTGCACCAGTTACCATTGAAGATGATGTCATCATAGCAAGTGGAACAACTGTTACAAAAAATATTAAAAAAGGCTCTCTAGCAATTGCCAGAACAAAAATAAAAATCTTAGATGGTTTTTTCTATAAATTCTTTGGTAAAAATGATGCTTAAAAACAAAAACATACTCATTGGGGTTACTGGAAGCATAGCAATATATAAGACACTAGAAATTATACGCTTATATGTTAAAGCAGGAGCTAATGTAAGAGTTATCATGAGCGAAGAGGCAAAACGCTTTGTTACCCCTCTTACCTTTGAAGCAATCAGCCAACATGAGGTCTTACATGTACAAAGTGAAAGCTGGGCAAATGACCTCAATCATATTCATATAGGAAAATGGGCAGATATTTTTGTAATTGCTCCCATAACTGCCAATACAATGAATAAACTCGCTAATGGAATTGCCGATAATCTACTAACACAAACCATATTGGCTTTTGATAAACAAGTTATCATAGCACCTTCAGCAAATACAAATATGATACTCAATCCAATCACAAAACAGAGCCAAAAAAAGCTTGAAAAACTAGGTTTTATAGTATGTGAACCACAAGATAAACTTCTAGCCTGTAATGATGTTGGAACAGGAGCTTTGGCTGAACCTAAAACTATATTTGACATGACTGCACGTGAACTTTTAAAAGATGAATTTTGGGCAGGTAAAAAAGTAATTGTTACTGGTGGGGGAAGCATTGAAAAAATAGACGATGTAAGATGTCTTACAAACTTCTCTAGCGGAAAACAAGCAAATGCCTTGGCATATGCTTACTATGTTGCTGGAGCTGATGTAACACTCATCACTTCAAAACCTGAGAATATGTTAGTGTTCAAGACTCTACATGTAAATAGTTCAGATGAATATAAAAAAGCTATCCAAACTTCTACATGTAAAGGTTCATATCTGGTAATGTGTGCTGCGATTAGTGACTTTATACCCTTACATGTAAACAGTGGAAAACTCAAAAAAGATGAGTTAGGCGAAAAGTGGAATCTAGAACTTATTAAAAATGAAGATATCTTACTTGGTATCGACAAAAAAGATATCAAAACCATAGGTTTTAAAGCTGAAATGAATGAAAAAACAGCAATTAAAAGTGCAAAAAATATGTTAGAAAAAAAATCACTTGATGCAGTATGTCTAAATATACTTGGAGAAAAAAATGCTTTTGGCAGTAATGAGAATGAAGTTACTTTTATAACCAAAAAGGCTAATAGAAAACTAGAACTCTCTTCGAAACAAAATATAGCAAAGCAAATAGTGGAGTTATCAAAACAATTATGATGAATACTATTTCAAAACTTTCTAAAATTGATGCTAAGGCAAATGCCAAAAACCCTATGAGGTTTAATGGTTCTTTGCCAATCAGTATTGAAGTTTTGAAATCTCTTGGTTTAGATAGATATAAACTACTTCTTGGAACAAAAGAGTTTACTACAAAATCTCAAAAGAAACTGGAAGAAGGCACTAGGTATTGGGGTAGTTTTGGAGAAGGAAAAGCTGGTATAATCACTATATCAAATCTAATCGAAAAACCAAACTTTTTACAAAATGATGAAGGTTTTTTAGATATAGAGCTTAGTGAGTTTTTAGCCCAAATAGCCGAAGTACCTTCTCCAATAAGTACATTTAAAGAGTGGATTATAGAAAATCTAGCAAATAATGAAATAAAAAAAAATAGTTTTAGACTTTTTAGTGAAATGCTTTTAGCCTTAAAAGAAGACATCATCCATCTACCTCTAAAACACAACAACAAAACCACTCTACTTCAGGTAAAACTAGGATCTGGTTATATGGAATTTTATTGTGCTTATGAAAATCTAGGACCCATGAGAGGGTATATACACGAAGGAGTATTTAACTTAGAAGTACTCTTTAACAAAACACAATATTTTCTAAAAAAATCAAATATAGCAACAAATATCAGTATCAATAAGCTTATTGAACCTTTATACAATTCAGATAAGCTGATACTAGATCTCAAAGGATAATTTTGGTAAATGATTTAAAGCACTTAGCTATTATTATGGATGGCAATGGCCGCTGGGCAGAACGTCAAAACAAAAAACGCTCAACTGGGCATGAACAAGGTGCTAAAAAAGTACATGTTATTACAGAATATTGTGCAAAAATTGGAATTGAATACCTAACTCTTTATGCATTTAGTACTGAAAACTGGAAACGTCCAAAAACAGAAATAGATTTTTTAATGAAACTCTTGAGTAAATTTTTAAAAAAAGAGTTACAGACACTAAAAGAAAACAATATAAAATTTAATGTCATAGGTGATATAAGTAAGTTTTCAAGCTCTTTGCAAAAAACTATTTTACATGTAAAGAATCAAACTTCTCATTGTAGTGGTATGACTCAAATCTTGGCGATAAACTATGGTTCACGTGATGAAATAACAAGGGCAGTAAACAAAGCTATAGAAAAAGGAACTAAAGTAGAAGAAGAAGATATTAGTAAACTTTTAGATACTTCAAATTTTCCTGATATTGACCTGCTTATACGCACTGGTGGTGATCAAAGACTATCAAACTTTCTTCTTTGGCAAAGTGCTTATGCAGAACTATTATTTACCAATACTCTATGGCCAGATTTTAGCAACGGGGAACTCGAAACTATACTTTCAAAATACAGAACAACATCTAGGAGATTTGGAGCATTATGATTACATCTACTTTAGCATTAATTATTTTATTTGGTTTTATTGGTCTGAGCGTTGGCTCATTTTTAAATGTAGTCATCATAAGAGTTCCAAAAGATGAGAGTATATCTCTACCTGCATCACACTGTGTTACATGTAAACATCCACTAAAGTGGTATCACAATATACCTCTATTTTCCTGGGTTTTCCTTGGTGGAAAATGTGCATTTTGCAAAGAAAAAATCTCTATACAATACCCTATTATTGAGCTATTGACTACTTTTATATTTGTCTCTACTGCACTTAACGTTGATTCTTTACTAAAAGCATTTATATATTCAATACTCTTCACAATGCTTTTAGCACTGAGTGTAATTGACTTAAAATACAAAGCTGTTCCTGATTGTATTAGCATACCTGCACTTTTTGTATCTCTTTTTGTAAATGATTTTCTTGTTTCATTAAATGATGCTTTACTGCTAGCGGGTGGATTTGCACTACTTCGTATCATTATCTCTTGGGTTATCAAAAAAGAGGCAATGGGAGAAGCTGACATAATTATAGCAGGTATTATTGGCGCTGTTGTTGGAGTTAAGCTTGGCTTAGCTGCTATCTATATATCTGCGCTTATTGCACTTCCTGTTTTTATGATTGTAAAGAAAAAAGGATATGAACTTCCATTTATCCCATTTTTGGCACTTGGATTATATATCACTTGGGTATTTTCACCACAAGTAAGTCAAATATTAGAGATGATTTATGGGTAGAGTAAATCACTATTTGCTAAAACACTTTAGTGCACTCTTCTCTTCACTATTTTTTACACTCTTTTTTATAACTTCAGTTGTATTTTTTATCAAAATAGCAAGCATAACTTCTGTAATCAAGATCAGCTTTTATGAGTTAGGACTTCTTTATGTCTATCTTTTACCAAACATACTTATATATACTCTTCCCATCACCTTCTTTATAGCTTTAAGTATATCTTTGTTTAACCTTTCAAAAGAGAATGAAACCATAGTTCTTTTTACTCTTGGATACACACCTAAAAAAATAACAAGACTTTTTGTAATAGTTGCTTCAATACTCTCAACGCTACTTATAATCAATATATTAGTTCTAATCCCCATAGCAAAACAACTAAATGCAAATTTTTTAGACTATAAAAGAGCAGAAGCAAAGTTCAATATCAAAGCAACAGAATTTGGGCAAAAGTTTTCGGATTGGCTAGTTTATATAGATAAAAATGATAAAAAAGACAAGTATAGTGGTGTGGTAATGTACCAAGAAAAAACATCTGAACGTACAGAAAAAATAATTTCTGCACAAAATGCTAACATAAACAATAAAGATGGAATTTTAAAGCTAAAACTAGATAATGGGAAAGCATTTGAAATCTCAAAAGAAAAAATAGAACAAATAAATTTCAAAAAGCTATACCTAATGAGTGTACAAAAAAATTCAGTAAGTAGTGTTCAAGACATTGTAAGCTACTGGGAACAAGCACTTAAAAATAAAAAACGTGCTTATGATTTGGCATTTTTCTTACTCATAGCACTCTTTCCAATTGGAACTGTTTTATTTGCCGTAAGCATAGGTATAGTTACCTACCGATATGAAAAAGATGGAATATACTTACCACTAATAGCTGTTATCTTTGGTTATCTTGCCCCTGGTATCATCTTAGTTCAAATTGCAAATCTACCTGCTGTATTGGGTGTTTTTATGATTAGTATAGTTCTGTCTTACCTATACTACAGAAAAAAGATACTTTTGAGATATTGATGAGAGTAAAAATAACACTTAGTTACGATGGAAGTAAATTTAATGGGTTTCAAATCCAAAACAATGGACAAAGAGTTACTACAGTAGCTGGGGTACTTACAAAGGCACTTAAAAACTTAAATATAAAGACAAATCTAGTAGGCAGTGGAAGGACAGACACAGGAGTTCATGCAACAGCCCAAGACATACACTGTGAAATTCCAGAATTTTGGAGTGATTTAAAAAAACTTAAAAAAGGTCTAAACAAAGTAATAGCTCCAAATATATATATTAAAACTATAGACTTAGTTGATGCAGATTTTCATGCAAGATTTAGTGCTAAAAAAAGACTTTATAGATACATATTATACAGTGAAGAATATCAACCTTTTTTATCAGACTATGCTTTACATGTAAAGAGTATCGACACACAAAAACTAAACAGTACCCTAAAAAACTTCATAGGAATTCATGACTTTAAAAACTTTAAAAAACAAGGAAGTGATACTTCCTCAGACATCAGAGAGATTTTAAAAGCAGGAGCTTACACTCACAAAGGCATGACCATCATCTACTTTTTAGGTAACTCTTTTTTAAGAAGCCAAGTAAGAATGATGTGCAGTTTTTCACTTGAAGTTATGAATAATAAGCTTACATGTAAACAATTAAAAGAACAACTTGAAAACAAAGAAAAACACTCAACAGGAGTCATTCCTTCAAGCGGATTATATTTGGCTAAAATCTATTATTAAAAATAGGCTTTTTATCTTCTATCACAAAAATGGGTTCCATAAAAGGGGCAAGTTTTAATAAAAAGTTTAGCATAGAATAAAGAGGTGAACCGTAAAAAAATCTCAGTTCAGGATTTTTAACCCAAAGCTGGTCAAGATATAGGTACTTTTTATATGAACTGTCTCCTATGTTATCTTTATTCAAATCAAAACCTTCATAGTCATCCCAATAATTACCTGTTATCTCATTTTCATTGGTTCTACCTTTATAACTATCTGACATAATATTGTCCATATTTCCTAAAAGTATATTTCTTTTTATGACATTACCTAGACTTTTTCCCCTAAAGTCAAGACCTCTTGTACTATACATAATTTGATTATCTAAAATCCAATTTTTAGTATCAATTTGCATAGGAGAGTTATCGATATAAAGTGCTTGATTACATTGAGCTAGAATATTGTCTTTTACTTTTGTACTTGAAGCCCCCATAAGTAAAATACCCATACTTGTAGCTGCACCATGATGTCCTTTGATGATATTGTTAATTATTTCAACATCTAAACTACCTTCGATAAAAACACCAACAGCACTATTTTTAATTCTATTATTTGTTATTTTATTATTTTTTGAGTGATAATTATAGATGGCATATCTACCATCTTCTATCTGATTCTCTTCAATTGTATTGTTATGTGAACGCATTAGCACAACATCACGAGATTTTTTAACATTATTATTCTTAATTAAATTGTTATGACTAAACCACAATCTAATACCATCACCTCTTAAACCAATACTTTCACCATTAGAAGAAATTTTGTTTTTTACTATGCTTGAATCATTAACGTTATCCATAAATATCCCAAAAAGAGACTCATCAATAATACAATTTTCTATGCTAATAAATTTTGCATCTTTTATAAAAACAGCAGAATCTAAGTTTTCTAATCTATTACCACTTTTAATAATTTTTAGATTTTTAAGAGTTACATGAGAACTATTTATGCTTATAACATTGCCTCTACTCTCACCTTTTATTAAAGTTTTTTCGCCTTGACCTAAAAGAGTTATTGGCTTATTTATAACAATGTTACCACTATATGTTCCTGCCCAAAGTTTTATAGTAGCTCCCGCAGGTGCATTGTCAATACTTTTTTGAAGTACATTTGCATTTAGGTGCAAAAAAAATAAAAAGATGGAAAAAAGTGCTCTAAACATAAAAATCCTATTTATAAGTTAACAACTTTAGTTTTTATTGTCTTAGGGAATCTTTACATGTAAAGTAATTACTAAAAGGCAACTTAGCTATTTTATCAAATTTAGAAACATTTTACTACTGTAATTCTGTATAATCTTTTATTTTTAATATGAAATCACAAATTATATCTCTACATGAAAAGAACTACCGACTCCAATTTGTGAGTCTACATGTAAAATTCCACCATGAAGCTCAACAGAATTTTTTACTATGCTAAGTCCTAATCCAAAACCTTTGATTTTTTTGTTTCTTGATTCATCTGCTCTATAGAATCTATCAGTTATAAAACAAAGTTTTTCTTTTGCTATACCTATGCCTTCATCTTTAATAATAAAGTGTATTTTACTATCTTGATATAATGAGATATTAATATTTTTATTGTCTAAAGTATATTTTATAGCATTGTCTATAAGATTTGAAAAAATTGTTTCAATTAAAATTGAATTTGCTTTTATTGTTATATTTTCTAGTTTATCTATATATAGAGAGATATTTTTCTCTTTTAATGCTTTGTTATACTTTTTTACTACTTTTAATAGTATAGTTTCTAGACTAAAAATCTCATAAGAATTTTGTATATTTATTTTTGAATATTTGGTGAGCAATAATAACCCATCTACAATTTTTTTAATCTGTTCAGCTTCTTCATCTATAATTTTCATACTTTTTATATATTCATTTGTATCTCTTAATCTATCTAATGTAATTTCAACTTCTCCTTTAATGATAGTAAGAGGTGTTTTTAGTTCATGTGAAACGTCATTATTGAATCTTTCAATTTTTTCGACTCCATTTTTTAATCTTTTTATCATTTTGTTAAAAGAGTCTACTAAAGCTCGTATTTCATCATTATCTTTTGGTCGTTTTATACTTTTTGAAAAATCACTTACAGTTATTTCGTTAGCAGTTTTTGTAATATTTTTTATGGGGATTAAAATCTTGTCTATTGATCTACTTGCTAAAAATATCAGAAGTAAAAGTAAAATAGGAATAAGAATTAAAAGAGTATCTTCAATATTTTCGGCTTTATTGTCTAAATTTTTTCTCAATATATAAATCTTTCCCACAAAAGGTTTTTTTATATTTAGAATATAAATGGCATTTATATTTTCACCATTTTTGTACGTAGAAAAAGGTCCCTTTAGATTTATTTTAGTACTTATGTAGTCAAATCTTGTATTACCTTTTATGCCTACAATTTCACCATTTTTATGTATTTCAATGTCAAATTGATTTAAACTAGAATCTCTAAAAATTTCTTTTGTTGAAAAACCTAATATTAGACCATCTTTTACTATTATTGCTTTATTATATAAAGATTCTTGAATTTTCAAATTTATATTTTGCTCTAAAAAGTAATAAAAAGCTGTACTAAAAAGAAACAATATAAAAGCACTCATTAAACCAAACCAAATAAGTACTCTATTTTTTATACTTGGTATAAAAAAATACTCAAATATATTTTCATAAATAAGCATACATAAAGATAGACTTTGTTCTAAAACTACTATAGTCTTTTTTCTAAATGCTTCAACACTCAACCTTATACCCCAATCCCCTAAAACTTTTTATAAACTCTTTTCCTATTTTTTTTCGTAATTGATATATAGTTACTTGTATTACATTGCTATTTATATACTCTTCTTCACTCCAAAGTTGCTCTTGAATCATGTTATTTGAAACCAATGCATTTTTATTTTTTACCAAAAAGAGTAAAAGCTCATACTCTTTAAAACTTAAAGTTAATTCAATAACTCCCTTTTTTACTATTTTACTATCTAAATCAATAATTATATTTTTAATGGCTAAAGTATTTCTTCCATCTGAAACGGATCTTCTATAAAGTGCTTTAACTCTTGCTCTTAGCTCTTTAAAACTAAAAGGCTTTGGTAGATAATCATCTGCCCCATTTTCAAGACCACAAATCATATCGTCTACATCTGATTTTGCAGTAAGCATGATGATAGGAGTTTTTATCTTTTTAGCTCTTAATTCACGAAGCACTTTAAGTCCATTTTTACTAGGTAGCATCCAATCAAGAACTATTACATCATATGTATTGTATGTTGCCATATATTCACCATCAGCACCATCTCTTGCTACTTCTACGGTATATTGGTATTCCTTAAAACCTCTTTGTAATAAAGAGAGTATATGCTCATCATCTTCAATAATTAATATTTTCAACTTTGCTCCATAGTTACTTTCATAAAAACATTATAATTATATCATTTATACCACCTATTAAGATTATATTTATACATATAACTTGCACTTTGATAATAAGTAATAGCCTCTTGTTCATCTTGTGGATATATTTTTATATTTTTATATTTATTGCTTTTTAATGTTTGATCTACTATTTCATACTCAGTTGTACTTTTATTTGGTTCTAAAATAAGAAGTTTTTTATCTTTAAAGTATCCAAGTTTCTGGTAATTACCTATAAATGCTCGTTGTATAAATTTATTGCTAAATATATCATTACCGTAAAATTTACTTTTATAACTCCAATTTAACATAGAGAATAGAGTTGGCATTAAATCAACTTGAGACGAAACTTTTTTTACTACCTTTGGCTCTATTAATTTTGGTGCATAAATAATAAGCGGTATCTTATATCTCCAAATTGGTAATTGAGTTTTTCCTGCACTTCCTCCGTTGTGATCAGCTACTATTATGAAAATTGTATTATTAAACCAAGGTTTCTTTTTTGCTTCTTTTATAAACTTTGCTATAGCAAAATCTGTATATTTAACTCCACCATTTCGTCCTGTGTGAGAAGGAATATCAATCTTCCCATTAGGATAAGTATAGGGTCTATGATTTGATGTTGTCATTACAAAACTAAAAAATGGCTTTTTATTCTTATAAGATTTATCAGACTCCTTTAAAACACGGTTAAGTAAATCTTCATCACAAACTCCCCAGACATTTGAAAAAGTTATTTCACTATCATCCATATCTGTTCTATCAATGGTATTAAATCCATTGTGAGAAAAAAAACTATTCATATTATCAAAATAACCATGACCTGCATAGATAAACTTATTGTCATAACCTTTATTTTTAAAAATAAATCCAGGTGAAAACATATTAAAATTATCTGGGCGTTTTACTATACTTCTCCCAGGAGTTGGAGGTAAGCTTAAAACTACAGCTTCCATTCCCCTTACCGTTCTAGTTCCTGTTGCATAAAAATTTTCAAAAAACATAGATTGTTTAGCTAATTTATCAAGTTCTGGTGTAAGCCCTCGATTATCTCCAAATATGCCCATATATTCAGCACTTAAGCTCTCAACCATAATTAAAATTATATTAGGTTTTTTTTCAATACCAACTCTTTTTATAATTTTTGTTTTATCTCCATTAAATCCTTCCAAATCATTCAACTTGCTCATAACTTTTTTAATATTATCTTTTTTATAAAACTCATCATAATCTAAAGAGTTATTTCTAAATGCTGAAAAAAGTGAATAGAACCCATTTTTTGCTAATTCATTGTTATAGGTATTGTCTGAAATTTGTGATAATCCTTGCTTATTGAAAACATTAAAAAGTATAAATGGAAGAATCACAAATATTAACCCAATTTTCAATCTTTGAGTAAAATTTTGTTTACATGTAAAAGCTGTTTTTAATACTGAAAATTTTACATATATT
Organism: Sulfurospirillum sp.; assembly: GCA_016744795.1. GTDB lineage: Bacteria > Campylobacterota > Campylobacteria > Campylobacterales > Sulfurospirillaceae > Sulfurospirillum_A. The sequence goes on along the minus strand of JADGDR010000002.1, from coordinate 127,877 downwards.
AAATAAAATATAATAACGCTAAGTAAAAAAACCATGCAAACAATAAGCGTTACGGGGTAAGATTCTAAAATATTTTTAATCACTTCATGAGTATAAACAAGATAATCAACAGCAATAAAATTAAATCTTTTTCCAAATTCATCCCAAAAAACAAATTCTGCAACTACATTAAAGATAAAAGCATAAATCTGAGTAAAAATAAAAAATAAAATAAAAATTTTATGAATTTTACTATTAAAAATTTTATTAGAAACCAATATAAGATAAAAAGCAAAAGGAGCAATATAGTAAAAAAAAGCTATCAGGTCATATAGCAAACCAGAAGAGTATAATTTTAATAGAGGCGAAAAACTAAAATCAATATTACTAAGTTCTGTACCCAAAAGTACAGTTCTACTCACAAAACTCATTCCAATAAACAAAAACATTAATAACATTAATAAAGAAAAACGACTATTTTTAAAAAGACTCATATAATCCCCAACAAAAAAATTTTAGGATTATATGAAGCGAAAATGAAATGAAAATGAAAATATTAACTTATATTAACACTATTAGATGAAATTTTGAAAAAGAACAACCCCCCAAACAAAAACACTCATACATATACTCAAAAATACAATCGTACTTCCAACATCTTTAGCACGTCCTGCCATATCGTGATGTTCTAGTGTTACGAGGTCTACAACGCGTTCTATTGCACTGTTTATAGTCTCTGCAATTAAAACTCCCATCATGGTTATAAAAAGCAATAACTTTTCTACTAAAGATATCTCTATAACGAATATAAAAGGTAATAGAGCTATGCAAATGAGAAGTTCAATTTTAAAAGAGCTTTCGTGTTTAACTATGTCTTTGAGCCCTTTTAGTGCATAAATTGTATTTTTTATAAAGTTGTATTTTGGTTGATTTCTCATTTAAAAATATCCTTGCTAGTATCATAAACTTTTGTTTGAACTTCCATAAGTCCAAGAATGGAATGAAATAGATTATCTTGGGAAAAACTGTTTCCTTTTTTAGCTCTTAATTTTTCAAAATCTACTCTTTTTCTCATCTCACCTTTTCCAAACCAAACAAAAGATGCTATATGTTTTTGAGCATCTGGAGCTATGAAATAAGGCATACCATGAAGGTAAACTCCACCCTCACCTAAAGACTCACCATGATCACTCATGTAAAAAAGAGCTGTTTCAAATTCGTTTTGATTCTTTTTTAGGAAATCAATAGTTTTAGTTAAAAAATAATCTGTATAAATAATTGTATTATCGTAAGCATTGCTTATCTCTTCTTGTGTACAATTTTCTAGCTGATTTGTTTCGCATATTGGAGTGAATTTTTCAAACTTTTTTGGATATCGTTTATAGTAAGCTGGACCATGATTACCCATTTGATGAAGTACTATAAAAACATCTTTATTTGGGTATTTTTCAATGCGCTTTTGAAGTCCAACGAGCATACTCATATCTCTGCACTCACCATCACAATTTTTTCTTTTAAAATCCTCATAATCTACTCTTAAAGCAACACCCTTAGAGTCAGAGTTATTGTCTCGCCAAAACACATCTACCTTATTAGTTTTTGCCAAAATATCCAAAACATTCTCTGTCGAGATTCCTTTTTTGTAGCTATACTCTTCTCTATCATACATTGAAAACATACAAGGTACACTATGAGCAGTACTTGTCCCACATGAATACATCGCAGTAAAGCTTATTACATCTTCATTTTTCAAAAGTGGATTTGTATCTTTTTTGTAACCATTAAGTGACATCCTATCACTTCTTGCTGCTTCACCAACAACCATAATAACAAGTTTTCTTTTTTCATCTGTTGAGACTTGTTTAGCATCATTTCCTATGGTTTTAAAAACCATTTGCGTATCAAAAGTTTTAGATATATACTTTCCTATTGAGTAAATAAAATAAGTAGGATTCGTATAATAACGAAGAGGTTTATGCTCTCTAAAAAATGAAGTATAAAACTTACTTAAAGAGAAAAACACTACTACGATTATAAGTAAAACAGATACGAAGAATTTTATTTTTGAAAGCATTTCTGCTTTAAAACTTTTATGTTCAATATTGAGTTTATAAACCACAAACGAAGGAAGAACTCCTAAAAACAAAAGATACAAAAACATATTTGTTGTTATTAAGTCAAACGCTTCAGCAGTGTCTGTTTGAATTGAATTTCGTATCATATCGTCATCAATAACTAAATTATAAGTTACCATAAAGTAGTTTAAAAATGCAGATGTTAAAAGGGCCGTTATAATAACTGGTTTTAATGTATATTTAGAGTTTACTAAAGAAAAAAGAAGAGTTAAAACACTAGCTAAAACTACACCTAAAGAAAACAAAAATATACTATTTTGCAAGTTAAGAGGATAAACCTCTAAGACGTTTTTATAAAATGTTATATTATTAAAAACAACTAAAAATATTGATGTCACTAATATGACCACTGAAGTTGATACTGTTTTTTTCATTTTCTACCTAATATACTATTGCACTATAATAACCAACAACACTATTCAGCTTGCCAGTTATATCGCCACTTGTTCTATAGTCCACACTCTTTACATGTAGAGCTAATTTTTTGTTTACATGTAAAAGAGAAATTACACCTTGCATACCACATGCTTCACCACGTTTAAGTAAATTTATATCTAGGTTTTCTATCCCTTTTATGCAATTATTATCTAATTTGTTTGCCTCTTCTTGAGTGTAAAAATGACTTAAATCTGTACTAATCAGAAGAAGAGTATCTTTTGTTTTTAACACCTCTTCTATAATTCCATCTAAATTTGCATTATGTCCATATACAAGTTCCACTAAAGTTGCATCAGGAAAATAGTGTTTTATAAAAGGAAACTGAACTTCCGTACTATGTTCAGTATGTTCTAATGAGAGAAACTCAAATTTAGATTTTAAAAAGTTCATATAAGTTTTATCAGCTTTTATATTTCCTAAAGGAGTTTCATATGAGTCATACTCTTTCATACTTACTCCATTAAAAGCTACACTATGACTAGGACCAATAACAACTACTTTTTTGGGAATTTTTTTTACATTTCTAAAGCCAAGATTTCCACTAAAACCACTATACACATAACCAGCATGAGGGACTATAAGAGCTTTAACATTTTCATTATAGACAGCATCACTAGAGTGTGTTGAAATTATAGAGTTAAAATACTCAAATGAAGACAAAATTTCATCTACGTTATCAGGGTAAAAAGACCCCGCTACACTCATTTTACGATTCAACGACTTCACCATCTTTAAATACTTTTTTAACTTCACCATAAAGAGTATCACCATCATATAAAGATGTTTTATCATCAATGACCTTAGATATTTTTTCATCAAAAATAACCATATCTGCTCTATATCCAACCTCTATCTTACCTATGTCATTTTGTTCTATTATAAGTGAAGGATTAAGCGAACACACTTCTGTAAGCCTTTGCATATTTATAATTTCGCTCTTAACAAGGTATGTATAACACAAAGAGAGGTACTCTTCAATAGAGCCTATACCAAACTCAGCATTTTCAAAAGCCACATCTTTATAACTCACTGATTTTGGAGAATGAGCACTTGTAAGAATATCTACATTACCAAGAGCAAATTCACTAACCATGGCTACTCTCTCACTTTCCTCTCTCAATGGTGGTAAAATTTTTGCATAAGTATTAAAACCATCACAAGCATCTTCGGTTTTACAAAGATGATGAATAGAGAGTTCACTAAATATATTTTTATTTATTTTTTTAATATCTCTTACTATGTTAATTGAACGTTTTGTAGAGAGCGATTGAAAGATGATTTTTGTATTGTTTATAAGTGAAAGCTCAGCAATTTTTGCTACTTCTGAATGTTCTGATACTTTTGTAATACCAGGAAGTCCAAGTTTAAAAGAGAGTTCACTCTCATTCATAACTCCACTATCATCCAAGTTTTCATCATAACATCTACAAAATATAGGAGCTTGTTTCATCCTAGCATACTGAAAACCACGTTTTAATATGTTTGCATTGCATGATGAAGTTGTCCATATTGCAGTTGTTCCATTATTTAAAAGTGTTGCTATATTATTTAATCTATTCTCTTCATTAGAGAGTGGAGCTGCTACGTGAAAATCACACTCCTGTTTTTGAGCTTTAATTTTAAAATGGTCTAAAAGAGTTGAGTTATCTAATCTCGGAGTAAAATCAGGCATAATTAAACTCGTAGTAACTCCTCCTTTTAAAGCTGTTTTTGTTAGTTTTTTAAGAGAATTACGATTTAATACCGAATTTGCCAATCTTACATTTAAATCAACTAAACCAGGTAGTAAAAAACACTCTTTTGCATCTATAATTCTTATATTCTCTAATACTTTTATACTGTCTTGTATTGACTCTATTTTCCCATCTTTTATTAAAATATCTTTTATCTCTAAATTTGCTAATTTTGCATTTTTAATTAATACCATTTTTCAACCTCACAATTGCTTTATAAGAGTTTTCAATCTCTTGTATTTTAATCTGACCATTTTTTACAGCTTCAACTATAATCTTGGTAACTTCTTTAATCACGCTTGATTTTTTAGTAAAATAGCTTGAATAAACTAGCACATCAACTCCTGCATTTATAGCTAAAATCACACTTTGTTTAAGACCATATATATCACTTATGGCCTTCATCTGCATATCATCACTAAAAACGACTCCATTAAATTTTAATTTAGTTTTTAAAAGCCCTTTAATTATTTTACTCGATAAAGATGCTGGATATATTTTATCAAATTTTTGTAAATTTATATGCGCAACCATAATAGCATCTGCTTTTTCATATTTAATAAAATTATAATATGGCTTTAACTCTCTATACTGCCATGTTGCACTTACATCTGTTAAGCGTTTATGGGAATCATTTAAGGCACTTCCATGTCCAGGAAAATGTTTAAGCACACTAATGATACCAGCATCTTTTTGAGCTCGTATAAACTCCCCACTATAAGCTATAACAATCTCTTCCTCTGCTGAATAACTTCTTTTTTTTGCACCTATTGCAGGTGATTTTGAGTTAATATTAAGATCAACAACAGGAGCAAAGTTTAAATTAAACCCATACTCTTTTAACTCATCTGCCAATTTTTTATATATATCATAACTCTCTAAAAGGGTTTTACTTCTTGAGATTTCATAAGCTGATGGGTATTTATGAAAGCCTTTTTTTTCATTTAGTCTTTGAACTTTGCCACCCTCTTGGTCAATAGCAATAAAAAGAGGCAATTTTGTTTTGATTGTTGATAAATAACTAGTAAGTTTTTTTAGTTTTTTTGGACTTTCTATATTATTACCAAATAAAATCACACCACCAACTCTTCCCTCTTTTATATCAGTCCCTAGGTGTTTTACCCATTTATCACTAGGTTTACTCCCTCCCACTCCTACCATAAGCATCTGTCCTACCATCTCTTCTAAAGAGGGAGCCTTTGCAAATGAAAAAGAGAATATAAGAGAAAAAATTAAAATTTTTTTAATCATGCTAACAAATCTTTCAAGCTTAATTTTGGTTGCTTTCCTTTTAAAACAAGTGCAACTTCACTTACTATTGGGGTATAAATCTTATACTTTTTTGATAACTCTAAAATTGCATCAGTAGTAAAAACTCCCTCTGCAACTTCACCAAGTTCATCTAAAATTTCAGAAAGACTTTTGCCTTTTGCTAGTCCAAAGCCTACTCTATAGTTACGAGAAAGCACACTTGAAGCTGTTAAAAACAAGTCCCCTGCTCCACTAAGTCCTAAAAATGTTTCATCCTCGGCTCCAAAGAACTTACCAAAGCGTCTCATCTCAATCAAACCACGTGAAATCAAACTTGCCCTAGCATTGTTACCAAGCTCTAGCCCATCACATATTCCACTTGCTATTGCTAAAACATTTTTATAGGCTCCACATATTTCAGCTCCTATCACATCATCAGAAGTATATGTTTTTATAAAATCTGGAAAAAAAGATGCAAATTTATCTGCAACATCACTGTTTCTTGAATTTATAACTACACAAGTAGGAAGAGATTTTATAACCTCTGCAGCAAAAGATGGTCCTGAAAGAAAAGCTAAATTTTGCTCAGGTACAAACTCTTTATATATATCATTTAAAAAAGAACCTGTTCCTTTTTCAATACCTTTTGCAGCTACTAAGATTTTTTGATTTTTATATTTAAAATTCTCTTTTAACCAAGCCCTCACTATTTGTGCAGGAAGTGCAATAATTAAATATTCACATTCCAACGCTTCTGTAAGAGAAACGAAGTTTTTAATATTTTTTTTAGTTCGTGAACTTATTTTACATGTAAAGTTTTTACTTATTGCAAAATGTATTGCTTGTCCCCATTTTCCTGCACCAATTACTGCTATATTCATTTTTTATCCAATTCTATTTTGACTTTTTCTATATCTGCTTTACTACCCAAAACAACAACTACATCCCCATAATCAATCTTATGATTTATCCCCTGAGAAAAAAAGATAAACTTATCGCCTAACTCCCTGTCCATAATTCCTAAAAAAATCAGATTATTCTCTTTTAAAATAGTTATATCACTAAAATATACCCCATCTAAAAAAGAGTCTTTTTTAATTTCAATCTCACTAATTGAGAGCTTATTACTATTTAATGAAAAAAGGTTCAATACTTTTGAAACCTTAGGTTTATCAATAATTCTAAATGCCTTTAATGCTCCTACATCATAAGGGCTAATAGTACGATTTGCACCAGCAAGAAGCATTTTTTTCTCATCTTCTTTTTTATAAATTAAAGTTAAAATCTTTAAATTCTTATTTAGATTTCTTGCAGAAAGTGTAATAAAAAGGTTTAAACTATCTTCATTTGATGTACAAAAAAGAACATCAACATCACTATCTATGCACATCTCAATTAAAATTGTATCATCATTAAAAGTTGAATGCCTAGCAAAATAACCATCTTTATTTGCCTCAGCTACTTGCATTGGATTTTCATCTATTATACTTAAGTTATACTCATCTTTATTTAACAACTTAGCTATTTCACGTCCTGTTTTTGAATAACCAAATAGTACAATTTTTTTCATGCAAATTGCCTTGATATACATTTTTTAATCTTATCTATATTTTTAATATCACCAATTACTACAAGAGTATCATTTGCCTCAAGTTTATAGTTATCGATACTTGGATTAAATATAAAATGTTTATCATCTCCATTTTTCAAAATTGCAATAGACGTTATGTTAGTATCATTCATAAGTATTTCAGATATACTTTTACCTATCATTTCATTACCTTCTTGAATATTGATTTCATCAAGTGTAATAGAATTTTTTTGCAAAAGAATATTCTCAATTGCATCAAATTTTACAGAATTCCCTATATATTCAACTGCAACTTCAGCCACTGTTTCATAAGGAAATATAACAAAATCAGCCTGTGCAATTTTAAATTTTTTAATATTATTATAGTTATTTGCCCTTATAATCACTTCTATATCTTTTCTTTCAGCTTTTATGGTAAGTAAAACAGATAAATTTAAAGCATCATTATCAGTAGTAACTACTACTTTTTTAACATCATTTTGAAAAACTAAGTTATTTATTACTTCATATTGTGATACATCAGCTTTCATATACAAATAACCTAACTCTTTTGCTTTACTTATATTTTCTTCATCCCTATCAACGACAATAAAGTCCTTTTTGTGCTGATATAATTCTCCAGCAAGAGTACGCCCCATTCTTCCAAATCCAAAAACAACAATAAGTTGTTCAAGTTTATTTGCCTGAGATAATAATTTATTTTCTCTCACTAAGTCTATTTTTTCTGAAAGTGCATTTGTAACAACAGAAGTAGCAAGAACGAGTATTAAAAAACCACCTCCAACCAGAAAAAAAGTTATAACTTTACCAGTATATGTTACTGGTGTAATATCACCATAACCAACAGTTGTTATAGTGATTATTGACCAATATACAGCATCTAAATATGATTTTATGTTTGGATTATTCCCTATTCCTTCAAAAACATACATAATAGTTGCTGACATAAAAACAGCGAATATTCCAATTAATAGTAAAAAGTTAAATTCAAATTTTTTATCACTTAAAATCTTAAAAAATGTATTTAAGCTTTTGGTATATCTAAAAATCTTTAACAATCTAAATATGAGAAAAACTCTAAGCACTCTAAGAGGTCTATATGTTGGAAGTATTGCCAATAAATCAATAATAGACATTGGAGAAAAAACATATTTTATTTTTTTAAGGAAAATCATTTTAAGAATTTTATAGGCACTGATTTTTTCATCATTATCAATAGATTTTTTATGATATTCTATAATCATATTATGAGAACTAGAACTAATCCAAAACCGTCCAAGCCACTCAAGAATAAAAATAACTACTGCCATATTTTCAAATAGAACAAAATGATATGTTAGCTTATGAGCAATGTCATATATAAGAATTGAGACTGTAACAAGAACTAAAAAAATAATAAAAGTATCAAAATATGGTTTTATTCTAGACTTCGGATTTTCTAGGATATCATAAGCAAGGCTTTTTGCTCTGCAATAATTTTTTGATGAATCCAAAAAATATGCAAAAGAGATAATCAGCCTTGCTAGCACTTGTTTATCCTAGTCTCTGTTTTAATAACTCATTTACTTTTGCAGGATTTGCCGTACCCTTACTGGCTTTCATAGTTTGACCTACAAAGAAACCAAATAATTTATCTTTTCCACTCTTATACTGTTCTACTTTATCCCCATTTGCAGCAATAATTGTATCTATAAGTTCCAAAATAGCTCCATCATCACTTACTTGCTTAAGTCCAAGTTTTTCTATAACATCGTCAACACTTATATTGTTTTCCATTAGAAAATCTAAAACTTCTTTGGCTGCTTTACCACTGATAGTTCCATCTTCAATACGTTTTACCAAAGCTCCAAGCTTAGATGCATCTACAGGTGAAGTTAAAACCGTTACACCACCACCAAGACGAGCAAAAAGTTCTACAGTGAGCCATGTGACACTCATTTTAGCTCCCGCCCCCTCTTTTATCATAGCCTCATAAAAATGAGCCATCTCAACAGAAGCTGTAATAACGCTTGCGTCATACTCTTTTATGCCATACTCATCAACAAATCTTTTCTTTTTTGCATCTGGAAGTTCTGGTATTTTTATGAACTCTGCCATCATCTCATCAGGGATGATTACAGGAAGCAAGTCTGGGTCTGGAAAGTAACGATACTCTGCACTATCTTCTTTACCCCTCATACTTCTTGTTTCATCTTTATCTGCATCATAAAGACGAGTCTCTTGAACTACCTCTGTTTCATAAACCCCATCTTCCCAAGCTTCTATCTGTCTAGCTACCTCATACTCAATAGCTTTTTGAATAAATTTAAATGAGTTTAAGTTTTTTATCTCTGCTCTTGTATAAAGCTTCTCATCACCAAAAGGACGAATAGAGATGTTAACATCACATCTAAAACTACCCTCTTGCATATTTGCATCACTTATGTCTAAGTATCTTAAAATCGCATGAACTTTTTTTAGGTATCTTATCACTTCATCAGCACTTCTCATATCAGGTTCACTTACTATTTCAAGTAAAGGCGTTCCTGCACGGTTCAAATCAACATGACTCTCAGTTCCATAGTGAGTGTTTTTTCCAGCATCTTCTTCAAGATGAGCTCTAGTAACGCCTATAGTCTTTTGAGTACCATCATCAAAATCTATTACAATCGTACCACCCTCAACAATAGGAATTTCAAATTGGCTTATCTGATAACCTTTTGGAAGATCTGGATAAAAGTAGTTTTTTCTATTAAAAATTGATTTTTTATGTACAGTTGCACCAATTGCTGTTCCAAATGCAATAGATTTTTTAACAGTCTCAACATTTAAAACTGGTAAAGCTCCAGGAAGAGCTAAACATACTGGACATACATTAGTATTTGGCTCATCACCAAAACTTGTAGGACAAGAACAAAATATCTTTGTTTTAGTGTTAAGTTGCGTGTGTACTTCTAATCCTATGACAACTTCAAATTTCATATTAATTTACCTTATTTTACAAAATATCGAATAGAGGCAAATCCATAAACACCTGTTTGTTTACAAGCTTGAATCTGCTCATCTTCTAAAATTCCGCCAAGAGCGAAACAATCTATATCTATTTTACCATTTATTTCTTTTAACTTCTCTAAACCCTTTGGTTTACCTTTGTTTGGGGTATAAAATATGGGGCTAAAAGTTATGAAATCACTCCCAAGTTTCTCTACATGTAAAGCTTCTTCTAACGTATGCGTTGATACAACTACATGTAAACCAAGTTTTTTTGCTTTTTTTATATCTTCAAAGCGAGTTGAAGGCAAATGAACTCCATAAAAACCTAGCTCATATGCAAGCTCATAGTTGCTATGAAGTAGTATCTTATTATGCTTAATAACATTCTTAACTTCTAAAGCTATATCTTTATAATTATCTGTTTTTTTATCTCTTATACAGATAAAATCTGGAGACAAATTATCTATTACATGTAGAAGTTTTTTTGAAAGTTTTTTTGGATTTGAAGTGTAAAAAGACGGATCAGTTATCAGATAACTTTTCATCTACAAGTTTCTCTAATAGTTTTGTTTGTTTTTTAATCTCTTCAAGCTTTTCACTCTGTTGATGAGCCATTTCAAAGACTACAACAAAAAAGAATCCTCCTAGACTTCCTAAAAAAGCACCAATAAGTGCAGTAAAAAAACCAAAAGGATAAAGAATTAAAAAGAAAGTTGTAGCACCTACGACGACAAGGGCCCAAGAGGCCCCTTGCAATAAACTTATTAGTCGTTCGTAAACGCTACGTTTTTTTAACATAATTATGCGTTAATGATCACTTATCTGAACTGCACTTGAAAGATAAACATAAGTTAAAATCATAAATATAAATGCTTGTAAAAAAGCCATAAAAGTTAGAAGTCCAAAAGGTACCATAGGTGCTACCCAAGGGGCAAGCATTAAAATAACCATCAAGAACATATCATCACCTTTTATATTACCCATAAGACGAAACGATAGAGAGACGATTCTTGAAAAATGAGATACTATCTCAATTGGGAACATTAAGGGTGCTAAGATTTTTAAAGGTCCCATAAAATGAGCAAAATACTTTATAACTCCATTAACTCTGATACCTTCGTAATTATAATAAATAAACACAATTAAAGCCAAAACTATTGTCATACTAGCATTACTTGTTGGAGATTCAAAACCTGGAATAATTCCAATAAAGTTACTAAAAAATACCAATAATCCAATTGTAGCAACTAGAGGCAAATACTTTCTTGCTAACTCAACACCTATAACGTCTTTACCCATAGAGATAACACCCTCTAAATAAGCTTCCATTAGGTTTTGTACACCACTTGGAACTAATTGCATAGATTTAGTAGCTAACTTTGCAAGAACTAAAACTATAATACCTACTAACACAATATGAGCACCAATTAGAAACTCATGATCATTATTAATAAGTCCTATAAATGTAAATATTTCACCCATTACATTTTTCCTTCACGTAAATTTCTGTGATTATACCTTTGTTGGCATTAATCAAAGGTTAATTTAGTACATAGCTCATAACTTTTTCTCCTGCCCTATGCGATATAGTGCAAAATCGAATTTAATAGGGTCTTGCAAATCTAGCTCTTTAAATGATTCTGTCAATTCTAAAACAGCATTAAAATCATAGCTTTTTCTTTTTATTAATCCAAATTTTTGTCCAACTTTAAAGGTATGAGTATCAAGAGGTACTAATAAGTCTTTTTTATCAATTTTTGACCAAAGTCCCATATCTAAGTTATCATGTCTTACCATCCAACGAAGATACATATGCCATCTTTTATATGGTGAGTTTATTTTTTTTGTAGGTATTTTTCCTATTAGAAATTCATATCCTCTCGAGCGATAAGGATTTAAATCATATATGTAAGAGATAATAGAGTTTAAGCCCTCCATTACATTGTTGCTTTTACAATAGCCTTCATTAAATTTATTTTCTATAGAAATTGAACTCTTAAGCAGTCTCATAGTCTTAAAAAACTCTATTACATCTTGATTTGACTGAAATCTATAGTAATATTCTTGCGATATATCTTTGTTGTTATCTAAAAGGGAAAAATCAAGACTACTTAAAAATTTCACAATCAATCTTGCCTTTCCATACGAAAAAAGAGCACATATCAATGATATATATTCATCCTTATACTTCTTTGCAACCATAAGAGGGTCTGGTCGTTCCAAACTAAGTTCATCAAAACTATCTCTTGCTTTAGCCTCTTTTTTCAATAATTGGGCTATATTATTGTTCATGTTGCTCTTTTGAATCAGTTTTTGTTTGTAAATAATCAGAGATATTAATCAAAGAGTAAGTAACTATAAAAATCATAAGACCAGGAAAAAAACTAAGCCACCAAGCAATGTCTATAACCTCTTTACCTTCACTAAGAATTGTTCCCCAGCTTATCTGTGGAGGGTTTATGCCAATACCTAAAAAACTAAGACCACTCTCAGCTAAGATAGCCCCACTTATGCCAAAAGTAAAACTGATAAAAAATATTGGAGCAAGTATAGGAGCAAAATATTTCAATATAATTTTAAAAGAATTTACATTTGCAATTTTTAAAATTTTAATAAAAGGAGCATTAGATATAGCAAAACTTTCACTTCTTATCATTCTTGCCATACCCATCCAACCTGTAATAGAGATAACAACTATAATAACCCAAACTGAGGCATTAACGTAACTTATAAGTGCTAAAAGTAAAAAAAATGTTGGAAATGTTAAAAACAAATCAATCAAAACAATAATAAATTTATCTGTATTGCCTTTAAAAAAACCAGCACTAACACCAATAATAAGACCAGCTAAACTAGTCACAACAGCACTAAAAAGACCTATTGTTAAAGATATTCTTCCACCTTCCATAAGTCTAGCTAACAAATCTCTACCAAGCCTATCTGTTCCTAATAAATTAGCCCATGAAGGTGGCAATAGTATTGCTTCTGGATTTAATTCATACGCTGATCCAGAATATACATGTAAACCGAAAAAACTAATAACTATTATAAATACTAGTGTAATAACACTAATAAGTGGAAATTTCACTACTGCTTTATACCTAGTAAAGTATCTAACATCTGATTTATTGTTGAAATCACCTTTGCATTTGCACCATAAGAGGCTTGAAATCTTATAAGATCAGCTAACTCTTCATCTTCATTTACACCACTTATTGACTGAAATTCTGCATTTATTGTATTAAATAAAGCCTTACTTGTTTCATAGCTTCTTCCTGCATTTTCACCATCAGTTCCAATCTCAGTTGTAACAAATCTATAAAAACCTTCTACCGTTTCTGTAACGGTTGAAGTTCCTGATCTATGAAAATCAAATTTATCATACTGCATTTGAACCATAGCATTTGCTACTTTATTATTTCCAGCTATTGGTGCATCATATGCATTTACTTTTGCAGGATCTTCTTTATATTTTAAAACTACATCTATATTAGAAGCCTTATCACCTTGCAAAAATGGACTTAATCCTATTGCACCTGCAAAATTTGTTCCGTGATCTTCTATTGCTATCGTATATCCTGACAAATTATCTTTTGCATCAAAGGCTAAAGAACCAGAATTTGTTAACTTATCAAAACTATAAACTGCATTAAAATGATCATCAATATCGTTAAGTGAATTATTATCACCATTATCATCTGCATTGGCATTAAATTGACTTACAATACTTGGACTTGCCGTACTATCATTCATAGTTGTTAAAGAGTTAATATTAATAGTTTTTCTTCCTACTTCTTTACCTTGTTTGTCATACATAACAACATCAAATGTTCCTTTTTTTAAAGATTCACTATGATTAACCAATGAGGTATTATCTTTTAAATCTTTATTAGAAAAAGAGGACATTCTCTCTTGTGCACTTCTTGCATATATGTTATTTGTCCGTTCTACAAGAGTTTTTGAAAAAGTATCTAAATCATCTATATAACCTTGAAGTTTACCATCTGTAGGGAAAGATGAATTTGTTGCTGGATCTATATTTCTACCTCTAAGATCAAGCATTGCTCCAACTTTTCCACCAAAAATTTTCTCTGTTATATCTATTTTTGAGCCATCTTGAGATTTTGAATATATTGAGTAATAACTACTTTCATTTCCTGTATTTGAAATTTCTAATGGATGAAAAGTTGTTCCATCTACAAAAGAGTGTCCAGCTATATTTAGATGATATCCTGTACCTCTATCTGTCAAGTTTGCATCTAAATGATTTTCAGAAATCATGTCACCTTTAAAAACTGAATTATTTAAAAGTTCTGAAAGAGTAAGTTCGAGTTTATCTCTTTTATCTCTTAAATCATTAGCACGATTTGGCTCAATAACTTCAACACTGCTTATTGACTTATTTAACTCTACTATTTTTGCACCAATGCTATTTACTTCATCTATGTTGGTTTTCAACTGTCCATTAACAGAGTCTTGTAAAGCTCTAACATTATCTCTAGTCTTTTTTAAATTCGTAGATAATGTTAAAGAATTTTGAACTAACGCAATTTTTTGGGCAGCATCATCTGAATTAGAAGCTAAATCATTCCATGATTTAAAATACTTCTCTATGTCAGTTCCTAAACCAGATTTTTTTAAATCTGGAAAATATCTTGCTACCTCTTCTAGTGTTTTTTTATTAAAAGTATCGTATGAAAAAGTATTTGAACTATCTTTTAATCTAGTATATACAAACTCATCATGAATTCTGATTATAGTCGTAACACTTACTCCTGTGCCAATATCACCAGGGCTAGTATGAAAAGGAATATTTGCTTCTGTGACCATACGTTGTCTAGTATAGTACTCATTATTTGCATTTGAAATATTGTGTCCAGCAACGCTAATAGCAAGTTCTGCCGCTTTTAAACCAGAAGTACCAGTTCCTAAAGTACTAAAAAGACTCATAGCTAAGCCCTTACTTTGAGTAATGATGCTGGTTTATGATTTACTTTTTGATAGCCATCCATATCTCTTGGAAAAACACTATCTAAAAGATTATTATAAAACTCACTCACTGTTACAACGAAACGAGCATACTCTTTATTTTTTTGTTTAAGAGTAAGGAGTCTATCTTTCATATCTTCTAACATCTGTTGTTGTGAATTATCAAGTATCTCTTCAAGAGGCTTATTATCACTACTTTTAACCAATTTTATCAGTTCATTATCAAGCATACTTTTTTTATTTTCAAAAGATTTTACTAAATCACTTTTTATTTTAGTTCTTTTAAAAATATCATCATGTTTTGCTTCTTTTATATCTAAAATATCTTTTGAAGTTAATTCAATCAAATTTTCTATATCTTCTATTGAAATTGTAAGATAGTGTGATAACATAATTCATCCTTGTTTCAGGACTAAATCAGATCTTTGGCTATCGCCTCTGCAGTTTTTCTAGTGTCTATTTTATAGTCACCATTTTGAATCTGCTCTTTTAAAGATTCGACTTTGTCCATCTCTTTTACTTCGCTTACAGATGTTGTCTCTTTTTTATCTTTAGAGTTTATCTGTTGCAAATAGGCTGTATTTCCAGCCTGTACATTTGAAATCATCTTAACCTTCCTTGTATAAGTTATACACTTATATCGGTTAAAAATAAAAAACCTTAACGTCCCTCTTTTAAAAAGTTAAATAACATCTCACTAAAACCAAACTTACCAGTCAAAGAGTCACTCATAGCATCGTTATACATTGAATTATATATCTTGTCACCAGCATCTTTTTCGAAAAGTTTATTGTCATTTTTTAGTGAAATGTCTAAAACCTTTTTAATAAAAAAAGCTTCAAACTTATCTGTTTGTTCTTTTAACCTTGCATCTGTACTATTTTCAACTTTTATGCTTTGTGGCGTATATGTTGTATTCATAAGTGCCATAGAATTATCTATATTTTGCATTAGATTACCTCCAACTTTGCTCTTATTGCACCTGCTCTTTTTATGCCTTCTAAAATTGAAATTATATCTTTAGGTTTTGCACCAAGTTTATGTAAAGCCCTTGTAAGATTAGCAACTGTTATTTGCTCATTTTCCATGTTCAAAAGGTTTTCATCAGCACTAATGTGAACACCATTTTTCATATTAATTCCATCTTTTAATGTATTTTCTAAAATCTCTTTTTGAGGTGTAATTTTTATTGTGATATCTCCGTGTGTTATAACAACTGGGTCAACTTTTATATTTATCCCAGATACAATAGTTCCTGTTCTCTCATCAACAACAATTTTTTGTTCTTTTTGATAATCAACATCTACTTCTAAAGTACTTGCTAAAAATTCAATCATAGATACATCAGAAGGTTTCATAAGTCTTATTGTTCTTGAATCAATAGCTACGGCAATATCCTCTTGAAAAAATTCATTAATTCCTTTTTGAACGGAAACTGCTGTTTTAAAATTTGAATTTTTTAAACTTAGATTTGCAAAATTTTGATTATAAATATCATACAAAATTTCTTTTTCAACGACAGCACCATCAAAAATTGTTCCTGCTGTTGTATGATTCTTAGTTCCGCCACCTTTACCATTTCTTCCACCTATAGTAACTGAGCCTTGTGAAAGTGCATAAATTTGACCATCAACTCCTTTTAATGCTGTCATTAAAAGTGTACCACCCTCTAATGATTTTGCATCACCTATAGATGATATAGTAACATTGAGTTTATCACCTTGTCGAGCAAAAGATGGAAGTGAAGTTGTTACCATTACTGCTGCAACATTTTTTGATTTTATATCAGCTGGATCTATTTTAACACCAACTGTTTGAAGAAGATTTGACATAGACTGTACTGTAAATTTTGAAGAAGAGCCATCACCAGTTCCATTAAGACCAACAACCAAACCATAACCTATAACTTGGTTTTCTCTAACACCAATGATATTAGCAATTTCTCTTACCTTTTCAGCATTTAATGATGTAATAGTAAGTAGTAGTAAGAAAAAAGCACTTACAAATTTCATAATTTTCCTTTAACTCATTGTTATATAAAGTTAAAGCAATTGGTGTTCCACCTTTACATGTAATAAGTTAAACTACTATTTCCGAATTTTTTTGTTTTTTTAATAGTGTAATTTCCAATAATTTCTGGCATTTTTTGCTTACTCATATGTTCTACTATGATTAAATGTGACAACTCTTTTGGTATCATCTCAATAAGATTGATAGTATTTATATATATATCTTCCATTCCCTCTCGTATAGAAAAAGGTGGATCAAAGTAAAAAAATATTTTTTCTTTTTGTTTTTTAAGAAACTTGGGAAACTCTTCAAAACTATTTGCGTTTATACATGTAGTATCATTTTTTGCTATTCTTGCACAATTATCTTTTAAAATAGCATAAGCTTTTTTGTCTTTTTCAAAAAAATAGGCATGATTAGAACCTCTACTTAAAGCCTCAAGTCCCATTGAACCACTACCACCAAAGACTTCTACAAAAACTTCACCTACTATATCAAATTGCAAAGTATTAAAAAGTGACTCTTTCATAATTGATTTTGTACTTCTTGTACTATCTAAAGGGGGTAAATTTATAACTTTGTTTTTATATTTTCCAGCCACAATTTTTTTAGTTATCATAATGCTCTTTTATTACTTTAACTAAATTCTTTCTAAATGAATCGGTTAATTTTGTTATCTTTTTTTCTAATTCTTTAACATCAACCTGTTTTGTAATTTCTACTGGTTTTGCAACTAGTAAAGTGCCATAAAACTTCTCTAGCTTTAACATTAAAGCACTTTTAGAAAAAGGCACACATAAATCAGAATTCTCAGTAGCTATACAAAAAAGAGGTTTATCTATCTCTATTTTTTTATCACCAATAACAAAATCACACTGCTTATAAGGTACAATATAACTTTTTAAAAATATATCTAAAGACTTTTCCAACAAAATAGACTGACATGCTAAAGCAATTTTCACAGATTATCTCCTAATTAATTTAAGCAATTCTATAGTAATTCAAATAATAACCATATAAAAGTATAAAAAAAAATTCTTTATGTCCGATATAATATATAGTTAATATGAAACAGTATTGTCAAGGGGGACAAAATGGATATTTTTAGCTCAACAAGTAAACAAGTGGAGTCGATGGTAAGCACGCCAAAGACACAAGCTCCTATGCCAACAAGAGAAGTTGAAAATTCTCATCAAATGACAAAAAGTGATAAAGAAAATGTGCAAAATAAACAAGATGTTACAGAAAAACTAAATGCAACTGTAGAAAAACTAAATGACAACATGAAAGCATTAGATACTAATGTAAAATTTGGTTTTAATGATGAAATTAACGTTATGTTTGTTAATGTAATGGAGAGAAGTACGGGAAAAATGATTAGAAAAATTCCCACAGAAGAAGCTATGCTACTCTCTGAAAAAATGCAAGAAATAATAGGAACAATTTTTGATAAAAAAGGATAAATAATGGCATCTTCATTAACCTCATTAGGACTAGGAAGCCAAGGAGCATTAAACTACGATATTATTGATAAACTAAGAGCAGTGGATGATAAAACACAAGTAGATCCATTAAAGTCTAAGCTATCTCAAAATAAAGTTTTACAATCAGACTTATCTATATTGACTACTTTTACTGCAGCTCTAAAATCAATGACAAGTTCACTCTCAAATGAAAATTCTTATCTAAAAAGAAGTACTTCTGTCTCTGGTGACGCAGCAACAGTTACGGCAGCATCTGGAACTACTATACAAGAATTTAGTATAGATGTAAAAACTTTAGCTATGAAAGATGTTTATGAGAGTAGAGCTTTTACTGAAAAAAATAGTAAATTTATATCACAAGCCGATACAATAAAAATAAGTATAGATGGAAAAACATACGATATAGAAGTAGATTCAACAACTACTATTAGCCAATTTAAAGATAAAGTTTTTGATGCTACTGAGGGAAAAGTAAGTGCCTCTATTTTAAATGTAGGTGGTACAGATCCCTATAAACTTGTAATTCAATCAACTAAAACAGGTGCAGATAATACTATGTCTATCACATCTGCAAATGGGGCAGCTTTAAATTTGGGTTTAACAAATTACCAATACTCAGCAAATGCGCCAACTGGGGCTCACTCAGGAACAGATACTTTGACTTTTAACGTTGGTGGTACTAATTACAATATAAGTGTTGAAGATGGAGATACTATTACTGAGATACAGAACAAAATCAACATAGATCCAGCATTAGGAAAACTACTTACTGCCTCCATAGTAGATGGGAAATTAGCACTTCAATCTCAAAGCAATAATATGACTGTTTCATCTGCAAATGGCTCAGATGTCACTTTTGGGATCAATGCAATGGCTTCACCAACTCAAAATAATCATATACAAACTGCTACAGATGCCACTTTTAAGTTTAATGGTGTTGAAATCAAAAGGGATAGTAACAGCTTTAGTGACTTAGTAGTAGGTATTAATATGACACTAAATGAAGTAGGTGTCAGCAATGTATCTATTACTCAAGATACAAAAGAAATATCAACAAATATTGAAGCCTTCGTAAGCAAATATAATGAACTTATAAGTAATCTCAATGCATCAACAAAATATAATGCTGATACAAAAGTAGCAGGTAATTTTCAAAGTGTAAGTGAAATTAAAACACTCAAATCAAATATAAATAGACAACTTCTATATTCTGACACTGTACCAAGAACTGAAAAAGAAATACAAAAAATTCTTGATAAAGGTAAAGCAGACGGAATTACTAGAGAGGATATAGGCAAAACAAGAATGAGAACTATTACAGATTATGGGGTTTCTCTAAATTCTGCTGGTATACTTGAATTTGATAGTTCAAAGCTTAATGAAAGGCTAGCAGATAATCCAACCGATGTAAAAGAATTTTTTAAAGGTTCAACCAAAACATTTGAAACCAAAATAAAAGGTACAGCAATTAATGGACTTGTAGATGTAGCTAATGGAGACTTAGTAATCAACGATACAAATATCGTAGTAAACCTTACTGGAACACCATCAGAAAATGCAGAGTCACTTAAAAGTGCTATCAATAGTGCAAATATACTAGGAGTAACTGCTGTTTTAAATAGTGATGGAACTGGAATAAATCTAACAAGTAACGCAGGTTATGATATAACTGTATCAGGAGATACAGCAAAACTCACAAATATAGGATTAAACACTGGTACAACTTATGGAAAAAGTGAGTCAACTGATGGATATTTTACTAAATTTAATTCTCTATTATCTAGTTATATATCAGGTAATGACTCTATTCTTGAGTTGTATGAATCACAACTTCAAACAAATAGCAGTTCACTATTCACAGAAAAAGAAAGAACAATTGAAACATTAGATAAAAAATATGCAATTATGGCAACTAAATTTGCTGCATATGATAGTATAATTGGTAAATTGAATGCACAATTTCAGTCACTATCACTAATGATTCAACAATCAGTAACAAGTAAATAAAGGAAAACCAATGAGATCAAATTTAGCTTATTCAGCATATTCACAAAATAATGTATCAATAGAATCTTCAGAAAAATTAATAAAAATGCTTTATGAAGGTATTCTTAAATTTGCTTCACAAGCAAAAAGAGCAATTGAGATTAATGACGTAGAGAAAAAAGTATATTGGATCAATAGAACAACAGCTATTTTTTCTGAATTAATAAATTCATTAAATTATGATGGTGGAAGTATAGCCCACTATTTAGGTGGTATCTACGCTCAACAAATAAAACTATTATCGCAGTGTAATATAAATAGCGATACATCAAATTTAGATGAAGTAATAAAAGTAACAAGAGTACTTTTAAGTGCATGGAATGAGGAGACTGCTTATGAAGTGGTTGAATGATTTAAAATTAGCAATTATAAACAAAGATATAGTCAATATAGGGAAATTAATAAGTAAAATACCCAAAATAACAAATTTGGCTAAAGCAGGAGAAGCTTTAGCCTTAATAAATGAGGCAATTTCTATTGTTGATGCAGAAAAACAAAATACACTTAATGCATTAAATAAAATCAAGCAAACAAAAGCTTTTTTAGAGTCTCATTAGCATACTTATACTCCTAAGTATGCCTCTTTTACTCTAGTATCACTTAGCATATCTTCTGATTTTCCACTAATGGCAACACGCCCATTTTCAAGAACGTATGCTCTATCAGATATACTTAAGGCCAAAAATGCATTTTGTTCTACAAGAAATATTGTTGTGCCCATATCTCTTAGCGTTGTAATAACATTAAAAATTTCTTCAACTACAATAGGAGCTAATCCCATACTAAGCTCATCTAGTAGAAGCAGTTTTGGTTTACTCATTAAAGCACGTCCCACAGCAATCATCTGTTGCTGTCCACCTGAGAGTGTTCCTGCATAATCATCTTTTTTTTCTCTTAAAATTGGAAATTTTTCATATACATAATCTAAATCTTCGATTATTTTATCATCTTTTCTACAATATGCCCCTAACTTTAGATTTTCTTCAACACTTAAAATTGTAAAAAGCCCTCTTCCCTCAGGAACTTGGGCAATCCCCATACGCACTCTTTTATCTGAGTCATATTTTGTTATATCAACTCCACAAAAAAGTATCTTACCACTCTTTTCTTTGCTCAACGCACTTATAGTTCGCAATAGTGTAGTTTTACCTACACCATTGGCACCTATAAGTGATACAATTTCACCTCTGTTTATCTCTAAACTTATATCTTCTAAGGCTATTATTTGACCATAATTACAACTTAAATTGCTTATCTTTAATATATTATTTTCCATGCAAAGCTCCACTTCCTAAATAAGCTTTTATAACTTCTTCATTATTTACTATTTGGGTTGGTGTTCCTTGTGCTAACTTCTTACCAAAATTCATAACTGTAATATAATCTGAAATTTTCATTATCATTTTCATATCATGCTCAACTAAAATAATGGTCACCTCATCAGCAACTACAGTTTTTATAAGCTCTGAAACTTCATGTGTCTCTTTTGGGTTAAGTCCTGCAACTGGTTCATCTAAAAGAATAAGCTCAGGAGTTGTTGCTAAAGCCCTTATGATTTCAAGTTTTTTTAGTATCCCATAAGATAAATTTTTTGCTTCATTATGGGCAAAGTTTTCCAATCCAATGAGTTCTAATAGGTGCATACCTCTATCAAAATATCTTTTTTCATCTTCAAGAATTGATTTAGCCCTAAAGCATGATCTAATTATGTTTTTATCCATATATTTATCGAAACCCAACATTACATTTTCTATAACAGTTAAATTTCCACATATCTCTAAATGTTGAAAAGTACGACATACTCCCCGATGAACTAGTTTGTTTGTAGCAAGATTTGTGATATCTCCACCATCTAAGAAAACTGTCCCCGAATCAACTTTATAAACACCTGTAATCATATTAACTAGCGTTGTTTTTCCTGCACCATTTGGTCCTATAATAGAGTGAATAGTTCCTTTTTTAACACTAAAACTCAAATCATCTACAGCTTTTACTCCACCAAATTTTTTTGTTAAGTTACTAATTTGAAGCATGATTAGACTCCTTCTTAACTACTTTATCAAAAAGAGAAACAATACCCTTAGGCATAAATATCATTACAAGTATAATAATACTACCAAATATTAAAGTCTCATAATCTTCAAAGGAATTCAATAGTTGAGGTAATACTGTCAAAATAACTGCACCAAATACAGCACCATAAACACGACCTAAACCACCAAGTACTACCATAACAACTAATTCAATTGAGTGAGTAAATGAAGCCTCCTGAGGTGATATAAAACCAGAGAAAAAAGCATACAAACTACCAGCAACAGTAGCAATTACAACCGAAATAACAAATACTATACTTTTAAAGTAAGATACATCAATACCAACACTTTTTGCTGCTTTTTCACTATCATGGATAGAGCGAAGAAGCCTTCCAAAAGGTGATTTTATAAGATTATCAAATGCCCAAATAGTGAAAACCAATAATGAGGCACATAAGATATACCATGAGATACTTTCACTAAATTCATATCCAAAAACTACAAAACTATCAACACTCATACCATCAACGCCACCGGTAAACTCATCTTCCACTTCTAAAACAATATTAATGATAATACCAATACCCAGAGTTGCCATAGCAAGATAATGACCCTTTAGTTTTAAAATTGGTTTAGAAACTATAAAAGCAAAAATACCCATAATTACAACTGCGATAAAAATACTTAACAAAGGTGTTAATCCATAGTTAGAACTAAGTACCACTGCTATATATGCTCCAAGCCCTGCAAAAGCTCCATGACCTAAACTCACTTGCCCTGCGTAACCCATAAGAAGATTTAGACCTATACAAATAAGCGCATTTAATATAGACAAAATTGCTATTTCAAAGTAAAAATCATTTTGAAAAAAGAAAGGAATTATAATTAAAATGCCTGTAAGTAAAATGATTTGATTATTTATATTATATTTTTTCAACATATCATACCCTTTGAGATTTTAAGTTGCCAAAAATCCCACCTGGCATAAAAAATAAAATTGCAAGTAAAACTACAAATGCTACTGCATCTTTATACTCACTAGAAACATACCCAGCAACTAATGACTCTAACACACCTAAAATCAATCCACCTGCAACTGCTCCAAAAGGATTTCCAAGCCCTCCAATAATAGCAGCACAAAAACCTTTAAGCCCCAACATAATACCAACTTCATAGTTAGTTGAAGTAATAGGAGTAAGTAAAATACCTCCTATGGAAGCAATAACTGCGGAAATAGCAAAATTCAACATAAGTATCTTTTTTATATTTATTCCCATTAGTTTTGCAGCATCAACATTATTTGAAGCAGCTACCATTGCTTGACCTGTTTTTGTTTTTTTAAAAAATAGGTACAATAAAACTACTATAGCACTAGCAACAACCATAATTAACAAAGCTTGATATGTGAGTGTTGTATCAAATATTTCAAAAGCACCATCACCAACAAAAGATGGCATAGTATGAAGTTGTTTATCAAATATGACTTGTGCTAAACCTCGTAAAAAAATAGCAAAGCCTAAGGTCAATATAATAAGCGATATTGGAGAACTATCACGAGAAAGAGATATAAGCTTATATAAGACTATCCCTATCATAGAAGTTATCAAAATAGCCAAAACAAAGGCAACACCAAGTGGTAAACCAGCATATAAAAGAAATACTGTGGACATACCACCAGCCATTACAAACTCCCCTTGTGAAAAGTTTATAATACCACTGGAGTTATATATAACTGTAAAACCAAGTCCTACAAGTGTATATATAAACCCTACCGTAACTCCTGAGAGTAAGTAAGCAAATAGTTCTATCATGATTTATTTTACTATCGTCCAATCACCATTTTTGATTTCTAACATAATCATGCCAGTCTTGGTATTTAATCCTAAATGATCAGTTTCACTTAAATTTACAATTCCATCAACACCTTCAAAGTTTTTAGTGTTTTGTATTGCATCTCTAATTTTACTGGGTTCAGTTGAACCTGCACGTTTAATTGCGTCAACTATGATATAGATAGCATCATAAGCGTGTCCACCAAAACTTGAAACATCGGAATTAAATGTTTTTTCATACTCATTTTTATACGCTAAAGCTACTTTTTTGTTTGCTATTGAATCATCAAGTTTATTGGCAACTATAACTGGAGGAGAAACAACCCTAACACTTTCAGCAGCAGCTCCTGCAATTTGTATAAACTTCTTTGAAGCTACACCATGTGACTGGTAAAATGGATATTTTATTTTTAATTGTGCATAATTTTTTGTAACTATTGCTGGACCTTGACCAAAACCTGGGTTTAATACAACTTGCACATCTTTATTGTTTTTTATTTTCAAAAGTTGGGCAGTCATATCTGAATCTTTTTTTCCATAAGTTTCATCTGCAACTATTTTGATTCCAAAATTAGGTGCTATTGCTTTACACTCTTTTCTCATAGATTTACCAAATCCACCATTACCTGAAATAAGTGCCAAATTTGTAAGATTTCTTCTATTTAAATCTTGCATTATTTTCATACAAGCCATTCTATCTGTTGCTGCTACCTTAAATACATATTTTTTTATAGGATCTATAATAGATACTCCAGCTGACATAGACATCAAAGGAATACCAGCTTTTTCAACAAACTTGATAATAGCCATAGTTTCACCAGTAGTTGATGGACCAATAATTGCAACAACTTTATCTTGATTTATCAATCTTTTTGTAAAAGTAACTGCTTTTTTAGGATTAGCAGCTGTGTCGTAGTGAATCAACTCTATTTTTTGCCCATTTACACCACCTTGTGCATTTATCTTAGTAACATAGTGTTGTAAAGTTTTGAGTTCAGGATCTCCTAAAAATGAAGCTGATCCAGTTGTAGCAACTAAGGCACCTATTTTTATTGTATCTTTTGCATTAAGCACTGCAAAAGATGAAATGAGTAGAAGAGCTAGGACTCTTAAAGTAAACCTTTTTAACATATTGAATTTTCCTTAAAGTTTTACAAAAATCCATGGCATCTATCCATTATCATCCTGATATCTAATTAAGGTAGTAAATTTTATCTTTAATTTTGCTTTTTAGATTAAAAGTTTAAACAAAACCCAACAAGTATTAACAAAACTTAACATATAAATAAGAGAATATGACTCTTAATTAAAGTTAGATATTTGTTACAAATGTGGAGTAATCTTCTCAATATTAAACAAAATAAGGATTTTATAAACATTTATTTTATACTCTAAAGGCTACATCAACGAAAGTAGGTAGATAATGAAAGATATTTTAATGGGAAATGATGCTATTGCTTTAGCACTAATTCATGCAAATGTAGATATGATTTCTGGTTATCCAGGAACTCCATCGAGTGAAATTTTAGGAAATTTTCAAAAATTTAAAGATAAGTTTGGAGTTGATGCATATGCCCAATGGGCAACTAATGAAAAAGTTGGTTTTGAAGTAGCATATGCAGGAGCGATTGCTGGAAGAACAACATGTGCGACCATGAAGCAAGTTGGCTTAAATGTAGCTAGTGATGCTTTGATGAGTGCTTCATATATTGGTCTTAAAGGTGCCATGCTGTTAATAGTTGCTGATGACCCAGGATTTCACTCATCTCAAACAGAACAAGACAGCCGAAGTTTTGCAAAGTTTGCGAAAATACCAGTTCTTGACCCTGCTACTCCTGATGAAGCGTACAATATGGTTAAGCTTGGTATTGAGATTTCAAAAAAATTTGAAACTGTTACTATGCTCCGCCCTGTTATGAGAGTATGTCATGCTAGAGAAATTTGTGAAGTTGATGAAAAACTAGATTTTAATCCTCAAAAAGGTGAATTTAAAAGAGAAATCAAAAGATGGGCCGCTGTTCCTCCAGCTGGTCGTTTTAGACAAGGCTTGGAGCAATTTGAAAGAATTGAAGCTATTAAAGAGTACAACTGGAATGAATTAATTGAGCCCAAAATAAAAAAACTTCAGGGTGCTAAAACACTCTGTCTTACAAGTGGTACTGGAAATGGTTATGTAATTGAAGCACTTGAAGAGATGAAAATTGAAGCTGATGTTCTTAAACTTGATATGCCATACCCTCTTCCTAAAGAAAAAATTGAAGCTCTTTTTGTTAACTATGAACAAGTTATTGTATTTGAAGAGACTTATCCTTGCATTGAAGAACAACTTAGTTCTCCAAAACTTCATGGAAAACTTACAAATGACGTACACAAAATAGATGAATTTACAAAAGACAAGGTTCTTGCCGCTTTCTCAAATGTAGGACTTATAGAAAAAAATCAATTTTACAAAAGTGCAAAATATGCAGATGAACTTCCTGTTCGTCCTCCAAACCTCTGTCCAGGCTGTCCACATAGAGATGTATACTACTCAGTTATGAAAGTATTTAAAAAGAAAAAATCAATCTATCCATCAGATATTGGTTGTTATACACTTGGACTAAATCAAGGAGCTATTGATACTGTTTTATGTATGGGAGGTTCTATTTCTATGGCAAGTGGTTTTTCTATAGCTGATCCATCAAAAACAGTCGTAGCAACCTTAGGAGATAGTACATTTATGCACTCTGGAGTTTCACCTCTCATAAATGCCGTGTACCAAAACCATAAATTTGTTTTACTTATTTTAGATAATTCAACTACAGCTATGACTGGACGTCAAAAGACTCCTGAGCGTATAAATCCTAGTAAAATAGATATTAAAAAAATAGTTGAAGGTTGTGGTGTCGAATGTCACGAGTATGAATACACTCCAAATGTAGATAAAACCATAGATTTTATGAAATTCCTAAAAACAAAATATGAAAATGCAACGGGACCAGTTGTGGCAGTTATAAGAGAATTCTGTATTTTAGATAAAGAGAGAGCTCCTGAAAAATTACCTCAAGTTTTTGCAGAGGTAGATGAAGACAAATGCGTAGAATGTGATATCTGTACGACTCTGTATAAGTGTCCGCCCATGAACTACAACGAGAATCATAAAATAGAAATTGACCCATTTTTATGCATTGGTTGTTCGGCATGTTTAGATGACGTATGTCCAACAGATGCTTTTATAAAGGTTGAAAAATGAAATATCAAGTAGTTATAGCGGGTATTGGTGGTCAAGGTGCAGTTTTTTTAGTAAAAGTTCTTAGTATTGCTGCTTCATTAAAAGACCAAAAGTGTTTAGGAACTGAAAACCATGGAATGAGTCAACGTGGTGGTTCTGTTTCTTGTTATGTAAAAGTTGGTGATTTCCACTCCCCTGCAATAGACGAAGGACAGGCTGATTTACTAATAGCACTTGAAGGTAATGAAGGACTTAGAAACATCCAATATCTTGAAAAAACAAAAGGAACTATCATTGTTAATGCTGATAGTAAATTTCCTAAAATAGAGTATAAAACCATAAAAATAGATGCCTTTTCTAAAGCAAGAAACAAAGAGTTTCCAATCCAAGCTCTTAATGTGTATATGCTAGGTATCACTCTCGCTCGTGACCCTAATTTTCCTTTTTCTCTTAATGATATTGAGAAAGCTATTAAACAAATGAATGCCAAAATGGCAGCTAAAAACATTGAGGTTCTTCATCAAGCTATTGAAGATGCAAGGAATATTTAATGATATGGTCAAAAAATGAAACTTTACCTCGTTTAGAATTAGAAAAACTGCAATCTGCAAGACTAAAAGAGACCGTAGCTAGAGTATATGGTGTTGTTCCTTTTTATCAAAAAAAGTTTAAAGAATTGGGAATTATTCCTACAGATATAAAATCTATTAAAGATATAGCAAAACTTCCATTTACAAAAAAACAAGATTTAAGAGACAACTACCCTTTTGGCATGTTTGCTGTTAATCAAGATGCGGTTGTTAGAATTCATAGTTCTAGTGGAACAACAGGAAAACCTACCGTTGTAGGTTACACAAAATCTGATATGGATGTTTGGAACGAAGTTATGGCAAGGGTATTTACTATGAGTGGTGTAAACTCTGAAGACACTGTTCACAATACCTATGGTTATGGTCTTTTTACTGGCGGCCTTGGTGTTCACAATGGAGCAGAAACAGTTGGTGCTACTGTTGTGCCAAGTAGTGGTGGTTTTACTTCTCGACAACTTTTACTAATGAAAGATTTTAACTCAACTGTTCTTACTTCAACTCCATCATTCGCTCTACACATGGCAGAAACTGCTAAAAAAGAGGGTTATGATGTTAAAAAAGACTTTAAACTAAAATGTGGAATCTTTGGAGCAGAACCAACAAGTGAAGGACTTAAAGAAGAAGTCTCACGTATTTGGGGTATAGACTATTTTGAAATTTATGGACTTTCTGAAATAATCGGACCAGGAGTATCAAATAGCTGTTGCGAAAGTAGAGATTTGCATATATTTGAAGATCATTTTTACCCTGAAATAGTTGACCATAAAACGGGTGAAGTTCTTCCTTATGGTGAAAAAGGTGAACTTGTAATCACCTCATTGACAAAACAAGCGCTTCCTGTCATAAGATATAGAACAGGTGATATAACAAGTCTTGATTTGACACCTTGTAAATGTGGAAGAACCCATGTTCGAATGAAAAGCATTATGGGAAGAGTTGATGATATGCTTATTGTAAATGGTGTAAATGTATTTCCATCACAAGTAGAGCATATTTTATCAAACATAGCTGGTATAACACTAAATTATCAAATAATAGCGGACAAAAAAGGCTATCTTGATAGCTTAGAAATAATGGTTGAAGTTACCGAGGAGATGCCAATGGATAGCATTGGTGGCTTAGAAAAAATCAAAAAGAACATACAAAGTGCGCTTTTAAACAATCTTTATATAAATGCAAAGATTAAACTAGTAGAACCTAGAAGCATAGAAAGAAGTATGGGTAAAGCCATACGTGTAATTGACAAAAGGAGTCTATAATGTATACTATTAAACAACTTTCAGTTTTTATCGAAAACAAGACTGGTGAACTTAATGATTTTACTAACGTACTTAGTAAAAATGAAATATCTATAAAATCTATTCTTTTAGCAGACTCTACTGACTTTGGTTTGGTTAGAACTATTGTAGACAACCCAGAAAAAGCAAAAGCTATATTAGAAGATAATGGATTTAGTGTAAGATTTACCAATGTTTTTGGTGTTAAAATTGATGATGTAGTTGGAAGTTTTGACAAAGTTGTAACTGCTCTTTCAAAAAACAATATTAATATCCAATATACATACAGTTTTTATGAATCAGATATAGGTATTTTTATATTTAATGTTGAAAAAGACAAGTTTAATGAAGCAGTAAAATCACTTCTTGATGCCAACCTTGAAGTAGTTAGTGCCAGTCATTTTTACAAGTAAAAACAATGACATTTAGCAAAAACGAAAGCTTTACAAAAAATGAACTTGAAAACTGGCAACTAAGCCATCTAAAAGAGACTCTTGTAAGAGTTTTTCATCTTGTTCCTTTTTACAAAAAAAGATTTGAAGAGATGGGTATTCGCCCTGAAGATATAAGAACACTAAAAGATATAGCTAAACTTCCTTTTACGAAAAAACAAGATTTAAGAAATAACTATCCTTTTGGAATGTTTTCAGTTGAAATGGATCAAATTGTAAGAGTTCATAGTTCTAGTGGAACCAGTGGAAAACCAACAGTAGTTGGTTATACAGAACACGATATGGACATCTGGGCAGAAGTTATGGGCAGAGTTTTCACTATGGGTGGGCTTACATGTAAAGATATTTTGCATAATGCTACTGGATATGGTCTTTTTACTGGTGGGCTTGGATTTCACACAGCTGCTGAGCGTATGAAAATTGCTGTAATTCCCAGTTCAACTGGGTTTACCTCTCGTCAACTTCTTCTACTAAAAGACTTTAAAGCAACTGCAATCACAGGAACTCCATCTTTTGCCCTCCACTTAGCTGAAAAAGCAGAAGCAGAAGGTTATGACATTAAAAAAGATTTTTCACTTAAAGTTGGTTTTTTTGGAGCAGAACCTGCTAGTGATGGGCTTAAAGATGAAATATCCAATATTTGGGGTATTGATTATCATGAAGTATATGGACTCTCAGAAATCATAGGACCAGGAGTCGCTTCAAGCTGTAAACACTCTCACCTACTTCACTTTAATGAAGATCATTTTTATCCTGAAATCATAGACCCAAAAACTGAGGAAGTTTTAGAAGATGGCAATAGAGGTGAACTTGTAGTTACCACTCTAACAAAACAAGGTCTTCCTATAATCAGATACAAAACAGGTGATATAACATCTATTACAAGAGTGCCTTGTCGTTGTGGTAGAACACTTTGTAGAATTGAAAGTATTGTAGGACGTAGTGATGATATGCTTGTAATAAATGGTGTAAATGTTTTTCCTTCTCAGATAGAACATGTCCTTGCGAAAGTAGATGACATAACATTAAACTACCAAATCATAGCTAACAAAAAAGGTCACCTAGATAAACTTGAAATAGACGTAGAACTAAGTGAAAATGTCATGAGTGATGATGTAGGAGATTTAACACGCTTACAAAAACACATACAAGAAGAGCTACTAAATGCTCTATATATAAATGTAACAGTAAAACTTGTAGCACCAAAATCTCTAATACGCTCAAATGGAAAAGCTATACGTGTTATAGACAAAAGAGAATAAATACCTTTACATGTAAAGCATTTAAATTAAATATACTATAATATACAAAAATTCAAAAGGTTTTAAAATGGAATATAGATATATTGGAAAAAGTGGATTAAGAGTTACCCCAATTTGTCTTGGAACAATGACATTTGGAACAGCCGCTGATAAAAAAGAATCATTTAGAATCATGGACAAAGCTTATGATATGGGAATTAATTTTTTTGATACGGCTGAACTTTACCCTGTTCCTCCTTCAAAAAAATATGCGGGACTTACAGAAGAAATAGTAGGAGAGTGGTTACAAACTAAACCAAGAGATTCCATCATTATGGCTTCAAAAGTAGCAGGAGCAGCAAACGGCTGGTTTGTTCCACCCATAAGACATGGATTAACAGCAATAGATAGATTTCACATAACAAAAGCACTAGAAGATACTCTTAAAAGACTAAAAACTGATTATATAGATCTATATCAAATTCATTGGCCTGATATGTCAGTTCCTATTGAAGAGAGCCTATATGTTCTTGATGAACTAGTAAAACAAGGCAAAATAAGATACCTAGGAACATCAAATGATAGTGCTTATGGACTTACTAAAGCGAATGAAACATCAAAATTCAAAAACTTAGCTAGATTCCAATCTATTCAAAACAATTTTTCTATGTTAAATAGAAGATTTTTAGATGAAATAGCAACTGTATGTTCTAAAGAAGATATATCTTTGTTACCTTATTCACCACTAGCAGGTGGTGTATTAACAGGTAAATATAATCAAAAAATCTATCCACCAAATGCAAGATTTGCAAAATATTTAAACGATCCAAATCCACGTGTACAAAATCAAGCAAAAAGATTTGTTAATGATAAGACAATCTCGTCGGTAGAAAAGTACTTAAAAATAGCAAAAGAGTATGGAGTAAACTTAACAACTCTAGCAACTGCGTGGAGTATGCAATTTGAATTTATTGCCTCTACTATTATAGGGGCAAGCAGTGCAGAGCAACTTGATGACACCTTGGCTGGACTTGATTACAAAATTGACAATGAACTTATGCAAAAACTAGATGCTGTTCATTCAGACATTTTGTATCCTATGGGATAGTAATGAGTATAAACGACAAATGCCCTTGTGGAAGTAACTTAAAATACAAAAAGTGTTGTAAAACATATCATGATGGAAGAGTAGCACAAAATGCTCTTCTTCTTATGCGTTCACGTTACTCAGCTTATGCTTTAGCAAAGCATAAATACATCATACAAACAACTCACAAGACAACAAGAGATGACAATATAAAGAGTATAGAAGATTTTTCAAAACAGACAACTTTTCAAAATCTTAAAATAATTGAGTTTATAGATGGTGAAAAAGAAGCATATGTCACATTTAAAGCTTCTCTTATTTGTGAAGGAAAAGACAACTCTTTTATAGAAAAAAGTAGGTTTTTAAAAGAGGAAAAGAGCTGGTATTATATTGATGGAGAAATCTCTGTATAAGAGCATTTTAACTTAGACAGCATTCATCACACTTACAGCACATAATAAAACAAAGGACAGAACATGAACAAATGGGATAAAAAAGCAAAAAACTATTCAAGATATAGTGAAGACAAAGATAGATTTGAAAACAGAATATTTGATGCTCTAACTTCTTTACATGTAGAGTTTAAAAACAAAACACTTTTAGACATAGGTTGTGGTACGGGAGTATACACTCTTCATTTGGCAAAAAAGTGTTTACATGTAGATGCTATGGACTCATCTAAAGAGATGTTAGAATTCCTAAAACAAGATGCCAAAAAACTAAATCTAAACAATATAAACACTCTACATGTAAACTGGAATAGCTTTACATGTAAAAATAATTATGACTATGCATTTTGTACTATGTCACCAGCCATACACGATGATGAGGACTTGAAGAAAATGAACAATTGTGCTAAAACCAAGATTTACCTTGGTTGGGCAGGAAAAAGAGAAACTCGCATAATGGAAGCACTTTTTGAAGCACATGGTTCAATATATACTCCACCAAATGGTGCAAAAAAAGTAAAAGATTGGTTAAATAGACAAAACAAGTTTTATCAAGTAATTCCATTTGAAGAAGAGAAAGTAAGAACAAGAGAGTTCAGCGAGGCTGTAGAAAATTTTGAGTGGCATTTAGAAGTTAGAGGTGTAAAACCCAATAAAAACAGAATAGAAACTGTACTAAAAGATTTCTGCGACAAAGACAACTTTGTCACAGAAACTACTATAAATCATTTTAATCTTATAGTTTGGTGATTATATTTCTTTGACTATGCTATAAAATTCTGCACTCTCTAGCCATGAATCAGGAGAAGCAACAAAATTTGCTAAGTTTTGCATAAGAACTTTATGCTTTTTCTCCTCTTTTGCTATCTTTAAAAAAGCCTCTTTTTGAGAAATATCTGTCATCTCTTCTGCTTTTTCTTCATAAAACTTAACAGCAACATCTTCAATCTTTGCAGCTTTTTCATAAAATGAAACTTGCTCATCAGTAAAACTATATCTTCTATTACATGCTTTAATATTAGAAAATATCTCCTTAACTTTGGCTTCCATATCTATGCTCTGAATATTTGGTAATTCTATATCTTGTGACATTTTTTCAAAAATTTTAAAATGCTTAACCTCTTCATCGGCTAACATTGTAAACATATTTTTGATAGAAGTGTCAGATATACCATCAGCCAACTCCCTATAATACCTCTCCGCCTCATTTTCCATACGCATTGCATATTGATAAACATTCATATAAAACCCCTAATATATTAAAATATATTAATTTTATCACAAAACAATAAGTTACAGATGATTTTATTTATTCAATTAATTTGTGAAGCACTTTATAATTACATGTAAAGTTAAAATTTATAGTTTTAGATTCTTGATATACTTTCGTAATTTGCTGTAATAGTTAGGGAATTTTATGACTTTTACGGTCATAATTTTGTATAGTTTAGCTTCCTGAATTCAGGTTACATTTGTTTTATTTGAAGCATAGCAACTTAATTTCATTCAAAATAGTGGGTTGTGTTCAGACCCTTGATTTTTTAAAACTAGCCTTATAATTTGATAGTTTTTAGCATATTTGAATTATTTATCTTTTTATTGTATACTTTCATCATTAATGACATAGACACTTTTTCGGATTAACTACCCGAATGTGGCATAGGACTAGGGCTTAACAGCTTTAGTCCTTTTTTTTTGTTTATTCAAAATAGGTGTGGAGCGGGTGGGAGTGCCACTTCAAAGGTGCTTTTATGTCATTAAAAGCAGTAATACTCATTCTTTTAATTATTTCTTTTTGCTTTGCAATTAGATTGTATTAGGAGTAAGTAGAGGGGAGTAGTTACCTCTCTATGAGTATTACTGTGTTGTTTTTTTAACTATTAAAAAGGCATATTTTTAGTCATTAGCTTTGTAAAATGCTCTTGTAATATTCTGTTTTTTTATGAAAAATTATCTTTTTTTATTCAACTTGTAGTGTCTGTAGGTTTAATTGTCTATATTTCATAATTAGTCAAAATCTTGGTCTCTTAGCATAAAATATTACATTTATTTTATTTGAAGTATGGTAGCTTAATTCCATTTAAAAGTAGTGAGTTGTGTCCAGATCCTTGATTTCCAGACCCTTGATTTCTTGATTTTCAGGTATTTTACTACAATTAACCTCTATCCATTTTCTTTGATTTGTTGCACTTATTGGTTGAATGCAGGAAATGAATATTAAGCGGAGAGATAGTTAGACTCCAATTTCGTATTGGCATAGTATTAGATTACATCTTATCTCTTCATGTTTTTTACTAACTTTTTATTTATTTCAACTTTTTTTTGTAATTGTTTTTCCTTTAATTTTCTTTTGTTCATTATGTCTAAATAAAAGTTTTTCTCCCAATCATTTATCCATCCTTTTTCATAAGAATATTCTATTGCTTCCGAATTTAAAGATTTTTCATTTTCTTTACGAACACGTTTTATTGCAGTAAAAATTTTATCAGATGGTAATCCAATAAATTTCTTAACACAACAGTTTCCAACAATAGCTTGCTTTTGGTTTATTGCGTTCTGTAATACACATATTTCTTTTATTGGAAAATGTCCACAAAGACATCTTTCTGGAATATCTGCTTCATAAATTTCATTTAATTTCCATTCTTTTTTTGCTTTATACCAAATATTTGAATCTGAAAGAGATATTATTTCTTTAGTTAGTTTAAATTCAGACATTTTATATTCCTTTCTTTGACTTATTGGAAAATAAGGACAAAACCCACTAGCTCTAGATACTTTAGAAATCATAGCAAGGAATATTTTTAAATATCTTGCAATTTCTAATTGTCTGTATCCATCTTCTATCGCAGTTATTATATCTTTATTTCTTTGTGATAAATCTTGAGTATCTGTAAAAAACTCTTGTAATATTCTATTTTTTTATTCAACTTGTAGTGTCTATAGGTTTAATTGTCATATTTAATAATTACTCCAAATCTTGGTCTTCTTGCCATAAAACATTACATTTATTTTATTTGAAGTATGGTATCTTAATTTCATTTAAAAGTAGTGAGCTGTGTCCAGACCCTTAATTTTCTTAATTTTCAAAAAATAAGAGTCTGGACACAACCCACTACCTATAGATATTTTAGAAATCATAACAGGGAATATTTTTAAATATCTTGCAATTTCTGATTGTTTGTATCCACCTTCTATCGCAGTTATTATATCTTTATTTCTTTGTGCTAAATCTTGAGTATCTGTAAAATGCTCTTGTAATATTCAGTTTTTTACTTAAATGATTCTATTTTTTTACGTAAAATTATCTTTTTTTATTCAACTTGTAGTGTCTATAGGTTTAATTGACTATATTTCATAAGTAGTCCAAATCTTGTTCTTCTTGCCATAAAATATTACATTTATTTTATTTGAAGTATGTTAACTTATTTAATTTAAAAGTAGTGGGTTATGTCCAGATTCTTAATTTTTTAATTTTCTCTCTATTCTTCTTTTAAATTTTTAAACTCTTCACTTGTCATACTCGGTATAAATTCTTCAATTTCATATTTTGCTAAGTTGTTTATTTTAAAAGGGTCATCATTTAAAACTTTTTTCAATTTTTCTATCTTATCTAATTTAGACAGGATAATTCCCCCTACTCTTGGTATTCTTCTTCCTGAAGCAATAAAATTACCTTTTTCATATTGAGTTTTTAAATATTCTACATGTAGAGGTAGTATCTTGTCCACCTCTTCTAAATTTGATATATAAGTTAATGATACAATAAACATTTTTATCCTTTATTATTTTTAATATTTAAACGTCTTTATGCTAACCTGAATTAATTCTAAAATTTTACTAAATTTACTATTTAACATATTCATTGATTCTTATATCAAAATACTATATTTGCTATACATTAATTATCTCTAAATCTAGAAATTGTAAAAACAAACTTACTTCAAAACTAAGAAAATCAAGGGTCATTTTCTACCTTAATTCTTAAAATTATTAGGAATAAAATTTTATTTTAAATTGAAGTATAAAGGCACATCGATAAGCTGGGTCATGTCGTTGGGTGACAATTTATCTACTTGTTATCTTACGATAACACTCTAGCGAATGGTAACATTATGAGGCTGACCAATCCATTCTTGCTGCAGGTTGGGTTTACAAAGCAGTTATGATTACTCAAAACTCTGGTGGGCTCTTACCCCGCCGTTTCACCTTTTCCCTTTACATGTAAAGGGTAGTTTATTCTCTGTTGCACTGTCCCTTGGGTTACCCCAGCCGTCCGTTAGACGGAACCACGCCTCATTGCAGCCCAGACTTTCCTCTTAAGACAAAGCTCAAGCAGTCACCTGACGTACCTTTAAGGGCGTGATTATAGCATATTATTTTAGTTTATGTGTAAGTTCTTCCAAAATTACTGTTGCATAAGAGCCTTTTGGTAAAGAAAAGTGCATTTCAAACCAATTTTCTTCATCTATATACTTATATTCAACATCTTTTAGAAATGCCCAAGCAAATCTACGAGTACCGTCCATTTGCTTTAAAAATTCTTCACTTTCAGCGTATATTTTTTCATCTAATTCTTTAACAAAGCCCTCGCTTTGCATACTTCTATGTCCTGGAAGCCAACCTGTAATGGTTGTGTCTTCTTCTTCAAATCTTGCTATTTCAGTTTCCAAGTCTTCAACAATAAAAGGTTTTCCATTGGGATAATGATGAGCAACATCACCTTCAAAAACTTTAAAGAATTTTTTCTGTTTTCTTATACTTTTTACCAAATCTTTTGAGAAACCAAGAGCTGTTGCAGCTTGTGCGTCATCAAAACTATCAAGTATGTGACCAATTTCAAGACGAGAAGAGAGCCAATTGTTAAAAAGGTAACTCTGATAAGAACTTATGAAAAACATTTTCATTTTTCTTTTGCGTTCTTTTCTTTTTCCTTCTAGTATTTCACGACCTAATATGTAGTTATCTCCCTCACGTCCAAATCTTTGATAACCAAAGTAGTTAGGGAAACCCTCTTTTTTTAGAGTTTTAAGTGCATTACCAAGTTTTTGACCATTTACTTTATTGACACGTTTGAGTCTTATAAAAAATCTATTACCTTTTAAGTGCCCTACTCTGATTTTATTGTTATGATATGTTTTAGAGAGTATTTTTATTTTATCGTCTTTGAAGTTTTCTAGTTTTGCTTCATAGCTTTTATGAACCGATACATACTGCGTAGTCATGCCGTCTTTGTCTTTTAGACCTGCATATCCAAAATCGCGTGTTTTAGCCCCACAAGCTTCGCTAAGGCGTTGAACCATCTGCCAAGTTGTTAGATCTTTTTTCCTTACATGTAAAATGAGGTGTTCGCCTTCTCCGCTAAATTCATATAAGGGAATCTCGTTGACAACAAAGTCAGTTGAGTTTTTTGTAAATAATACATCAATGGGGGAGTGGTTTAAATAAAATAGTCTTTTCATCATTATAGTTTCTTTTAAATGTTTATTGTGAAGGTGGATGGGGATATAGGATTCGAACCTATGAATGCTAGCACCAAAAGCTAGTGCCTTACCACTTGGCGAATCCCCAACATTTGTAATTAAAAATTGGTTGCGGGAGCCGGATTTGAACCAGCGACCTTCGGGTTATGAGCCCGACGAGCTACCAAACTGCTCTATCCCGCGACATTTAAATACTTGCTCTCATGCAAGTGAGGTGAAATTATAGTCGATTTTTATTTGTTTGTCAAGGGCTTTTGAGTACAATATTGAAAATAAATAAAATGTTAGGAAAATTATGTCAGCAATCAATAGAGTAAAACAAGCAATTGAAGATATGAAACAAGGCAAAATGATAGTAATGTGCGATGATGAAGATCGTGAAAATGAGGGTGATTTAGTATACCCTGCTACATTTTCAACACCAGAGAAAGTAAACTTTATGGCAAGTCAAGCAAAAGGACTTATATGTGTCTCTGTTTCTAAAGCCATAGCAGATAGGCTAAAACTCTCTCCTATGGTCACAAACAATGATTCACAGCATGAGACTGCTTTTACTGTCTCTGTTGATGCTAGGCTTTGTACGACTGGTATTTCTGCAGTTGAAAGAGATATGACTATTAAGATACTAGCTGATTGTGCTAGTAGTGCTAATGAACTTGTGCGTCCTGGTCATATATTTCCACTTATAGCAAAAAAAGGTGGTTCATTAGTACGTACTGGTCATACTGAGGGTTCTATAGACATATGTCGTCTTGCAGGTCTTGCAGAGTCTGCTGTAATATGTGAAGTCATGAAAGAAGATGGAACAATGGCTAGACGTGATGATTTAGATATTTTTTGTGAAAAACATAATTTAAACATGGTATATATATCAGATATAGTAGAGTACAGAATGCAACATGAATCATTAGTACGTGAAATTGCAGAGTCAGCTACCAAATTTTTAGGTGCAGATGCAAGACGTATTGATATGGTAGACCATGAAGACAACCATCACATTGTATATACTTTTGGAAAAATCAAAAAAGAATCAGCAGTAAAATTTCATAATGTAGTACCAGACATTGAACTATTTTCAAATACAAAAAAATTCAACGGTATGATGTGTGCAGTAGAGTATTTAAAAAAACACGGTGGTGTTTTAATATTTTTAGATGATGAAAACTCTCCTAAAAAAGAAGTTAAAGAGTACGGTATAGGTGCCCAAATACTTAAACAACTAGGTGTTGAAAAAATTAAACTCCTTACTTCTTCAAAAGGTAAAGAGTTTATAGGACTTAGTGGTTTTGGACTCGATATAGCCGAAGAGTTATAAGCAAAAGAGTTTAAAACTCTTTTGGCACTGTGCAGTCCAACTCTTGGGTTTGGGCTGCTATAGTTATGATGTCTTTTTGAGAAAGTTCACCTAAAAGGGCAATCGAACCAAGTCTCATGCACCAAATTCTAAGACTCTCTAACTCTTTTTCTTCTTTTTTGAGCTGTGATGATACATTCCAAGAACAAATTCCTTTTATTTCTTTATATTCTAGTAAATTTACCATCTCTCTATCTGTTATTTTTTTCTTTACATGTAAACGAATTTGCTCTTCATTTAAACCTGATTTATATACTCTATATCCTAGAATTAGTGCTTTTGCACGTTCTGGGTATTTTGTTTTTATCTTTTCAAAACTACTTCCGTAGTATTTCAACGCAGGTATGATATCTTTTGTTTTATATATCTTCTCTTTTTCCATGTGATTTGGTTTTATCATTTTTTTTCCTCTAATTTTAACAACATCTCTTTTTTATCTAATCCACCTGCATATCCTACAAGCTTACCACTACTGCCTATGACTCTATGACAAGGGACAACTATGCCTATTGGGTTTTTATTATTAGCTCCACCAACTGCTCTAACAGCTTTTTGGTTCCCAATTTGCATCGCAATATCTTTATAGCTTCTAGTCTCACCATAAGGTATGCGCTCTAAAACCTTCCAAACACTTCTTTGAAAGTCAGTTCCTTTAGTAAACTCTAAAGGAATAGTGAATTTTTCTAACTTTCCATCAAAATACTCATCTAATTGCTCTTTACATGTAGAGATAATTCTAGGATACTTTGAAGGATTATTTGCTACTTCATCTGTAAAGTGTAGCTGTTCCAAAAAATCTTCAGAACAGACTAACTTTATAGTCCCAATAGGTGAATTATAGTAATATGTTGTTTTCATATAGCATTATAACATATAAGGATTTCAATGAAGATAAGAGTATATTATGACGATACTGATGCAGGTGGCATAGTTTATCATGCAAACTATTTAAAATTCTGTGAGAGAGCTAGAAGTGAGCTTTTTTTTGAAAGAGGTAAATCACCAGCTATGGATGGTGGGCATTTTGTAGTCAAACACATCGAAGCAGATTTTAAAAAACCTGGAAAACTAGGTGATATGCTTGAAATAAAACATGAAATAATTAGTATGAAAAATGCATCTTTAACACTAAAACAAAATGTTTGGTTAGAAGATATCATGTTATTTGAGATGATATCTGTTTTGGTATTTGTTATAGATGGCAGACCAAGCAAAGTTAGCGAAGAGACAAAAGAGTTTTTTAAAAATATATTTTAAAAAATCTCTTTTTGAAATTTGTATCGTTTTGGCTTTACTATAGATATATTATACTCAACTTGATTTTCAACTATTTTTTCATTAAAATCACTACTAGCAGTTGGTACAAAATAGTGTGTATAAAAGTAGTCAATTCCAACAGAAGTTGAATAGTTTACCCAGTCATATACTATATCGTGTCCTAAAAGTGAATTTATCTCTTGCATTCTAACTGTTATGTCTCCTATAGAATTTGCTATATAAAAATCTTTTCTATCGTTGTATTGAGTTAGTGTCAATAGCATTGGATTATAATTTATTTGAGTGGAAAGCAATACATATGGTTTTATATCATAAACTCTAAGTTGAGAAGAGATAAGGCTAGTTTTTACTAATGGTGTATTCATAAAAATAGAACTATCAATTAATTTTTTATTGTTTTTAAACATTCTCTTAAAACTTACTCGTGAACTATGTAAACTTTTACTATATATAATTTGTGGACTTTTTTTACTAAGTGATTTGTTTAAATAGTTACTCAAAGCACTTCCATCAGAAAAATAAGCAACTTTACTATTTGAATATTTTAAAAGTTTATCTATTTGTTTATCATAATCAATTCCACCAAACATAATATTTGAATTGTTACTTTGAATTGTATTTTTATGTACTGTTGGTATGTAAACTATTAAATCACTTGCATTTTTCATAATGATATTAGCGCCTTTTTTAGTAACAGGAGCTATGACGTATCTAAATTTTTCTTTTTTTATTTTATCTAACTCTTGTAAAATAGATTCTTCTTTTTCATCATTTGAATTAAAAACTTTTACTTCAAAGCTATTTTGTTTTGAAACCAAATATGCCAATACTGAGTTAACTGTAGTCGAAGCATATCTTCTTATACTTTTTTTAGGAACAAGCATAGCCACTCTAATAGAAAACTCTTCATCTTCATAAATTCTAAAAATTCTCTGATAATATGCAAATTCACTTCGCATGGTATCTAGTTCATCCATAGAGCTATTGTAATGACTTATAAAAGAAAATATTTGATTATCTTCTAAGAGTTTTTTCATACATTCAGTATTACATGTAGAGTCATCTAAGTTTATAAAAATACTTTTTGTAGGAGGAATATGCGAAAGTTTATCACTCTTAGCAAACATTAATGAAACTGTAATAAATACAAATAAAATTATTCTCATAATAGACTTTTAACCTTTAACATATCTTGAAAGACTTCTTTTTTTGATGACGGATTTCTAAGCAGAAAATATGGACAAAAAGTAGGAATTAACTTTGCATTACCTAAGTTAAGTACTTCTCCTCTAACTTTTGAGATAGGAGTATCATACTCACCAGTCAAATGATGAAAACTTGTTGAACCTAAAGCCACTATAATTTGTGGTTTAACCATCTCAATTTGTTGCATAAGATAAGATTTACAAGCACTCGCCTCTTCCATAGTTGGCACTCTATTTTCCGGAGTTCTACACTTGACTATATTGCTTATGTAAACATCTTCTCTTCTTAGTCCTAATACTTTTTCTATGATATTTGTTACTATATCCCCAGCACGTCCTACAAAAACTTTCCCACTCTCATCTTCACCAGCACGTGGACTCTCACCAATAAACATAAGCTTGGCATCTTGATTGCCATCACCAAAAACAACATTATTTCTTGTTTTGCTTAAATTACACAAGTGACAATCACTTGCAGAACTTTTTAAAGAGTTAAAATCAGAAGGCAACATGGTATTGTTACTCTCTACTGGTTTATACTCTTTAAAGTACTCAAAACCCATAGCTCTATACTGGTACAACAGTTTTAATAGTCTTGCTTTTTCTACTTGTGTCATAAAGGAAATAGTATCTAAAGAGGGGTTAAAAAGAGATAAATTTTAAAAGAAAAGCCCCACGTATGGGGCTTATTGGTATAAGAAATATTAGTTAACTTCCACTACTACTGGAGTTGACTCCCAAATACCGTGCTTTGTACAGTATCCGTGAGCAATTAAGTTTAGTTTTTTACCCATTGGGCGTATGTTAAATGTAACTTCAGCATGTGACTTTTCATTACCAAGAGTTCCTGGAACAAAAGTAGCCATAGCTAATTTAGTCTCTCCATTAAAAAGAGTTATACTCTCTATATAATGATCAAAATCGTCTGGATGAGTATATTCATTACCCATTTTTACATTAACACAAAGCATTTCACCTTTTTTAGCTTCACCTTCAACTCTAATAAATGGTGAGTGACGGTCAATCAAATCTTTTTTAGCTTCACGCTCTATAGTATCTATATCTACGTACTTGTTAATCTTTGGCATTACTGCTCCTTAAATAATATAAATTTATTCTACACTAAATAGGATTAAAATACTCTTATTTAAAATACCTAGATTAATGTTGTTGCTACTTTATGAGAATTTAAACCTAATTTTGATTTATCATCACAACCTAAAGCCATAAGAACAACTTGTGCGGTTGAAAATACACTTAAGGCTATATCTC
The DNA here is from genome assembly GCA_016744795.1 of Sulfurospirillum sp. Lineage (GTDB taxonomy): Bacteria > Campylobacterota > Campylobacteria > Campylobacterales > Sulfurospirillaceae > Sulfurospirillum_A. The sequence continues at coordinate 84,484 of JADGDR010000002.1, read as the reverse complement.
TTCCAACACAACGTTCCAAACTCTTTTGACATGGTTCAAACATCACAAAACTTCTAGCATCATTTGTTACAACAAAATCAGCAGCATTATCAAATGCATCTAGCATAATCTTTCCTGCAAATTTTTCTGCAAATGTTTTTGAAATTTTAACTATCTCATATCCATCACTATCATTTTGTGTTTCAAATGAAACTATCTTTGCTCCTAATAGAGTCAATATAGTATCATTCGTTTCTAGATTTTGTGTTTTATTGCCATTGAAAATAGCTATGTTAAAATTATCAAAAGGCTTTTTAATCATTTTTTGAAGTTTATCAAAGCCTACAATATCTCTTAAAACTTCGTTTACATGTAGAACTTTTGTTCCTAAACATAACTCTAAATTATCTTTTTTTAATCTAGCTATAACAGCATCTTTTAAATCACAATTTTCTAAAAGCATAATTTTAGCAACATTTAATGAAGTGTACGAGCTATCTTCAACACAGATAATATCTGCACCCTCACCTTTTGCAAGTGCTAAGTTATATGCACAGTTATATAAAAAAGCCTCTTCATTTAGTGCTTTGCCTTCTGTAGCAATATCAGGCTTTGAGTTTTTCAAAACAGGTGCTTCAATTTTAAGTTGACTAAGTAATTGTGTTGCAGCAACAACAAAAGAGTTAGCTCCATCTTTTTCTATGATGTTATCAAACAGTCTATATTGTGCCATTACATACCCCTACTTAAGTTTCTTTGAGCGTCTACGAAATCATCTGTGATACTTTCATCATTTAATATAGCATTTTTAAGATAAACCATTTTGCTCTCAAGTTGTGTATCTTGGGGATATAGTTTGTTTGAAGTGTTTACATGTAACCAAATTCCGCTATCTCTTTTAGATATTGTTTCTAATATTTTTGTTTTTCTTTGGGGATATTTTATAACCATATCATATGCAAAAGCAAAAAGTCCATCTCCAATAAAATCATCTTCCATATTTATTATAGGTGATGCATAATGTTCTCTTATATAAGATTTGTATAGTTTTTTATCATTTGCATCTACAAAGGCATCAAGTAAATCAAATCTAGCATCAAAATCTTCTTCATTTATACGCAAATCTTTTTCTGCTCTTTTAGAATTAAGTGGATCCAACTGTAACTCTTTTCCAAAAACTTCTTTTATATCTTCTATCTTTTGAGTGGTAAAAAGTAACTTACCGTTTATCTTGATAGCCGCATTTTTACCTGTTGGGTACTCAAATGATTTTTCATCATCTTTTATAACAGCCAACAAATCGGCAACAGTCTTTTGCGTATCTATTTTCAATACTATTTTTTTATAATACGGAAGATAGTCAGTTTTACAATCAAATCTAAATACTTCAAGAACGAGTTTGCACTCCATAATAAATTCTCCTCAAAATTGGTAGCTTAAATTCTACTCTTTATTTACTTAAGATATAATACAAAAATTAAATAAAAAAAAGATGACATAATGAATAAAGAAGAATATCTCATTTCAAACTTTAAAAGCAATAAAATAGGTGATGATGGCGCTGTCATAGGCAATTTAGTCTATTCAAAAGATCTTTTTTGTGAAGACATACATTTTAAACTTTCATGGATGAGTCTAAGTCAAATTGCAATAAAAAGCATGTTAGTAAACATTTCTGATGCAATTGCTATGAATTCTAAACCTAAACAAGCTCTTATAGGGCTAGTAGTTCCTTCAACTTTTTCTCTATCACAAATAAAAGAACTAACCTCTGGTTTTGTAAAAATAGCCAATCAATATAACATAGAAATCATAGGTGGAGATACTACTGCTGGTAAAAAACTTATGATATCAATCACAATAATTTCTCATACAAAAAAAGCAATTTATCGACATAGTATGAGAAAAGGTGATTTCATAGCATATACTGGATCTCTAGGAAATTCCAAAAAAGGATTAACTACATTGCTTAGAGGTGGAAAATTAAATTCACAAAGTAGATTTATAACTCCAATATTAAAAGCAGACTTTTTTTATGCATCTTCAAAATATGTTAGTGCAGGACTAGACATATCTGATGGTCTTTCAAAAGACCTCTCACGACTATGTAAGAGTAGTGGTAACTTAGGAGTAAATTTTATTAAGAAGTTTTCTAAAAATGAACTTTGCAGTGGCGAAGAGTATGAGATGCTTTTTTCATTTGCACCAAAAAACTTAGCCAAAATAAAGTCATTGGCAAAAAAATATAGAACAAAAGTAACTGTCTTTGCCAAAGCAAAACAAGGACGATATTTATTTACATGTAAAGAAAATCACTTCAATTCACATTGATTGATTCCATCTATTACACTAAAATGAACTAGAAACAAAAAATTAAAGGATAAACATATGGAAAAAACATTTATGCAAGCTATGGACTTTAGACACGCGTGTAAACTCTTCGACGATACAAAAAAAATCTCAAAAGATGATTTAAAATTTATTTTAGAAGTTGGAATAAAATCTCCATCATCATTTGGAATGGAACCATGGAAGTTTATTGTTGTTCAAGATGAAAAACTAAAAGCAAAACTTAGACCATATTGTTGGGATCAACCTCAAGTAACAACTTGTAGTGATTTAATTATTTTCTTAGCAAAAATACAAGATGTAAAATCTAGTTCAGGAGTACCTGCAAAAAGATTTGCAAGAAGAAATATGCCTCAAGATAAACTTGATTTTTATCTAAATATATACGATAAGCACCTTAGTAAAACCCTAAGTAGCGATGAAAACATACTAAGTTGGACAGCAAGACAATGCTATATTGCAATGGCTAATATGATGACAGCCGCAGCTACAAAAGGTATAGATTCTTGCCCTATTGAAGGTTTTGAAAAAGAAAAGGTGGAAGAAGTTCTAGGTCTTGATACATCGAAATACCAACTTGCGGTTATTGTTCCGTTTGGATATAGAGTAAATGAACAAGCAAAACAACTTAGACTTGACTTTGATGAAGTGATTGAATTTAGATAATTTTAAAAGGGTGTCTACATGTAAACACCCTTTTATTCGATTAAAGTTCTGAGTAAATCAAATCTTTTAAGTGCTGATAACCAAATTTTTGAAGTGGTTTTCCATTCACAAAGTAAGATGGTGTTTTAGTGGCTCCTAATGCTTTTGCATCTGCTAACTCTTGTGCTATAAGTTTATCCATTGAAGGATCTTTCATATCTTTTACTAGTTTATCTATATCGAGACCCAATTTTGGTAAAAACTGCCAAAGTATTTGTGGATTTGGTTTATGATGACTTGCCCAATACTTTTGAGTAGCAAACATCATCTCTAATGTTTGAGTAAACTTACCTTGTTTCCTTGCTGCTTCAAGCATTTTCACTACTTGATCTGAACCTTGATGATAAGGAGCATAACGAAGAGTAAGTCTTATTTTCCCTTCATTTTTTTTCATAATTTCTTTTACAAGAGGGTGAAATTGTGCGCAAGTTTCACAAGCTGGATCAAAAAACTCAACTAAATGAACTTTAGCATCTTTATTTCCAACACTCCAAGAGTAAGGTCTCTCAAAAAGTTCTGCTTTTTCTTTTGACATTGATGTAAACTCATTTGTTTTATAATTTTTATAAAGCACACCTGCTATCATAAAAAATACTATTAAACCTATTGCTGTAAAAATTATTAATTTTTGTTTTTTCATATTAACCTCTTTTTTTAATCATATAAAATAAAACTGCTATCATAGAAAATGCTGTAAATGAGAGCATCGGAATTGTTATGAAACCAAATATCTCTATGTATTTAGCCGAACATGGAACACCTTGTGAACAAGGGCTAGCACTCTGAGGAATGATACCATAGTGAATCAAATTGTGATACAAACTCATAAACCAACCAATAGCAACAAAAGGAACAGCATATCTAAAAACACTTTTATCAAAGGGAATCATTCCTGCTAAAAGGATGATGACCAAAGGATACATTGCAATTCTTTGATACCAACATAAGGTACATGGTGGAAACGCCATCACTTCACTGAAAAAGAGACTTCCTAGCATCGCTATAGTTGCTATTATCCAAGCAAAAAATAGAAGCGTCCAACTAAAATTTGGCTCAATTTCTTTCGTCATATGTTTGCCTTTTTGTTTTTTGAATTATATAAACATTTCGTAAACAGATTATTAACAATCTTTTTCTAGAGCAAACCCTGCCCATGTTTGAGCTGTAGGCATAACTTCTAAAGTATTAACGTTTACATGTAGAGGCAATTTTGAAAGGGTAAATATAAGATTTGCTATGTCTTTCCCTACTAGAGGCTGAAGACCATCATAGATAGCATCTGCTTTTTTATCGTCACCTTTGAATCTTACATTAGAAAACTCTGTTTTAGAAAAACCTGGTTCTATATTAGAAACTCTAATATTTGTCCCTTTTAAATCATTTCGTAAATTTAAAGAAAATTGTTGAACAAATGCCTTTGTACTTCCATATACATTTGCCCCCTCATAAGGCCAATTTCCGGCAATGGAACCAAGGTTAAATATATATCCACTTTTTCTTTCTATCATTATAGGCATTACTGCTTTTGTTATATAAAGAAGCCCTTTAATATTGGTATCTATCATTACTTCCCAATCATCTAAAAGTGCATCTGGTGCTTTTTCTAATCCTAAAGCGAGACCTGCACTATTTACAAGTATGTCTATATTTTTATACATAGAAGGAAGATTTTTTATCTCTTTAAAGACCTTTATTTTATCTCTTACATCAAGAGTAATTGTATGTATATCGCAGCCTTTTAACTCAGATTTAAGTTCTTCTAATTTTTTTTCACGTCTTCCTATAGCAATAATTTTGCACCCATCATTTGCAAATATTTTTACAGTTTCTCTACCAAATCCAGATGTTGCTCCTGTTACTAAAACTACTTTTGACATAATTTCCTCCTATTTTTTAATTATTGTATCAAACTTTTCTATATTTTAATAAATTGTATTTATTTGTTGAATTTTAAATGTCCTATGAAACATTAATAAGATAAAATACTAATATTAAAGGAGTATATTATAGTAGATTTAAGTTGGAATGACAGTTATAGTCTAGGAAACAAAAGAATAGATAAAGAACATAAAAATCTTTTTAAAATTGCAGCAGAAGCATTTAGAGTAGTTGAACCAAGTAAAAAAGCAAAAAAAGTAAAAAATGTTCTTGAAAAACTTTTGATATATACAAAAAGCCATTTTAAGCATGAAGAGAGTTTTATGCAGTCAATTAAATATCCTGAGTTAAAAACACAAGAAATTGAACATAAAAAAATAATAAGCTCTATGAATCTTTTCATAAAAAAATTACCAAAAATGAAAATACTAGATATTGAAAAAGAGCTTGCACATTTTGTACAAATATGGTTTATCTCTCATATAGTATATGAAGATAAAAAGATTACACAATGGATTAACCAAAATGATATTCCTGAGTTTTCTTTTTGCTGGATAAATTCGTATAAAATAGGAAATACAACTATTGATGCTGAACATCAAGAACTTTTTGAAATAGCAAGTGAAGCATTTAAAGAAGTTCATAATGATGAGAGAAAAAACAAAATCAGAAAAACATTAAATAAACTTTTTAAATATTTCCAAAATCATTTTGAAAATGAAGAAGAGTATATGGTAAGTATAAAATACGATAAGACTGAAGAGCACAAAGATATCCATACTGATATCATGAATAAATTAACTAACATTATCAAAAAATCGCCTAAAATGAGTATAGAAGATTTAGAAGATATCTTATCAAACTTTATAGAAGACTCTCTTGTAAATCATATTTTAGAAGAAGATAAAAAAATAACATATTGGGTAGAGTTTTTAGAAGATATAAAAGAATCTAAAGAATTAAAAGAACTCTAAAATGCCTTTACATGTAAATAAGTTATTTGTGTTATAATCTGATTCAAATTAATATATAGGATATGAGATGGGTAATTTAAAAGTATATGACTATTCAAAAGAGGAATTAGCAAAATTCCAATACGCTGTAATAACTACAGACAATGGAACTATGAATGTAAAACTATTTGTTGAAGAGACTCCAAATACAGTTGCAAATTTTGCACACCTTTCAATTGACGGATTTTATAATGGACTTAATTTCCATCGTGTAATCCCTGGTTTTGTTGCACAAGGTGGTTGTCCTACTGGCACTGGAACAGGCGGTCCTGGTTGGGCTATTGAGTGTGAAGCTTCAACAAATACAAGCTTACATGCTAAAGGTGCTCTTTCAATGGCTCACGCTGGTCCAAATACAGGCGGAAGTCAATTTTTCGTATGTTATGATGCACTTCCTCACCTCGATGGTCTTCACACTGTTTTTGGTGGAATTAAGCCAAGTGATGAAGAGAGTATGAAAACACTTGATGCAATAGACCAAAATGATACTATAGTAAGTATTCAAATCAAAGAGTCTTTATAGACTAATTCTAAAAGTTGTTGGACATAGCTCCAACAACTTTCCCTAATACTTTTATATCTTCTGCATTTACAATTTCATCTGAATATGCTTCATTATCTGAAACCAAAGCTACTGTTCCATCTGACTTTAACTGTAATCTTTTTACAAAAATACCAACTAGAGTCGATACAATATAGACACCATTTCTGTTTGGGTTAGTACTGTCTCTGTTCATGAAAACTATATCACCGTCATTTAGAGTAGGTTCCATAGAATCTCCCAAAACATTTAATGCATGAATGTTTTTAATAGCACCTTTTCCACCAAGATGATTTACTATCTCTTCATCTAAGCTTAAAAATTCACTCTGTTCATCATAATTCAATGCCCCACCACCAGCACTTACGTAAATATCCTTAAAATAATGAATTTTCTCAAATTTCTCACTCTCATTTGCTATGCTTTGTACCATTTGATTAAACATAAGCCAATTTATAGAAATCTTTCTTAGAGCACAAAACTCCAATATCTCTTTATAAGGTATTTTTTTTCTACTTTTCATTGTTGCTAAAGTAACTTGATTTATTTTAAGTGCTTGGGCAACATCTTTGTCAAAAATCTTTCTATCCTTAATTTCATTTGAAAGTATATCTTTAATTCTATTCAAAATTTCTTTTAAATCTGGCATTTTAAAATCCTTTTTACAAAAAATATTTCATTTTGTAATATAATTGTACCATAATTTATATTTTTTGTATACTTTTAAAAATAAAATATAAAAAAGGATTTCAAATGCAACAAATCGAAACATATTTACAGAAATTTGAACAAGTTATGTTAAAAGTTAGCAATTTACTTTTTTAATGAACTTTCATCTTGACTTAGATGCTTTTTACGTTTCAGCAGAAAGAATCAATAACCATACGCTAAATGGAAAACCTGTAGCCATAGGAGGAAGAAGTGATCCTTATATATTCTCAAAAGAGAGATTAAATAGAGATATAATTTTTCAAAACAGTGGAGCTTTTGTATCAGCTGTATTTGTAGACAAAAACCAATCAAATTTACCTGATTACTTTAAAGATGAGAATAAAATACGCGGTATAGTTACAACATCAAGCTATGAAGCAAGAAGTTATGGAATAAAAACTGGCATGAGCATAGCTGAAGCTAAAAACAGATGTAAAGACCTTATAGTTATAAAGCCAAATCATGTTTTATATCACGAATTATCGAAACAACTTAGGGAGTATATGCAAACACATATACCTACTATAGAGCAATTTAGTATAGATGAATTTTTCGGAGATTTAAGTGGTTGGATAGAAGATAATAAAATCTACTCTTTTTTAGAAAACCTCAAAAATGATATATATAAAAAATTTAAACTTCCTTGTTCTATTGGTATTGCTCATTCAAAATGGACTTCAAAACTCGCTACTGAGTATGCAAAACCTTTTGGTGTTAAAAAAATAGATAATGTGGCTGAGTTTATAAAAGATATACCCATAGAAAAATTTCCAGGCATTGGCAGAGCTTATCAAGCAAAACTACATAAATACAAAAAGTTTACTCTAGGTGATGTCCAAGAATCTAAAACACTTCTGTACTCATGGGGGAATAATGGAAAAACAATATACGATAGAGTATGTGGATGTGACGATGAATCTGTTATTGAAAGAGTAGGCAGAAAATCTGTAGGTATTTCAAGAACTTTTGATGCCATAAGAGATAGAAATGAGTTAAAAAGAAGATTTTATATACTCAATCGTCATCTTATATTTATGGTATCACGCTTAGAATTAGTTCCTACAACACTTAGTTTATCTATACAATATGAATACAATTCAAAAAGAAAACAGATAACATTTAATAGACTTTTGAATGAACAATTTCTTATAGAAACTATCATAGAAATATTTGAAAAATTAGATAATAATTCTAACAGTAGTGTTATAAAACTATCTCTATCTTTGACAAATTTTATAAAAAAAGAAAAATTAAATCCCTCTGTTTTAGATATACAAAGGGATATTAAACTAAACTTATTGATGAAAAAAAATCAAGAACTTAGAAGCAAATATGGTATAGATATACTAAGAAGTGCTAATGAATTACTTTAATTTTTTAGTAGTCATTACTTTAAAATAGTACCAAAGACCTCCAAGTAAAGAAGCCAATATAAGTGGTGCAATCCAAGGATGAGTTGTCAAATAACTAGATGCATTAGAGAGAGTTTCTCCTGCTGAATAACTAGAATAACCCAATATAACAGCCCATAAAAATGCAGATATAAAATTCAAAATATTAAATTTAACAATAGGATATTTTGTCATACCAATACCAATAGGTACCAAAGTTTTTACACCATATATAAATTTTTGTAAAAATATGATTTTATCTCCATATTTTTTCATTAAAACATGACTAAGTGCTAATTTTCTTTTATGCTTTTTAAGATACGGCATCATTTGTGCCTTATTGTATCTACTCATATAAAACAGTAGTGAGTCTCCAAGAGCATTAGCTATAAATGCAACTGCAATTGATGTACTTAAATCCATCTTACCAGCATATGACAAAATACCTGCAGCTATGATTGCTACCATACCTCCACCAAGTGAGTATAAAAAAAGTATTATGTATCCGTATGTAGATAATGAGTCAATGATACCTTCCATATTATCTCTTTGTCAAACTATTTACGTTTTTCAAAAATTCTTGTACACTATACGCATCACTAAGATTTTTTGAAGTCACAATCATTTTAACATTTGCATTGTTTCCATAAAGTGCTCTATTCTTTTCATTATCATTCGAAATAACTGCTCCATTTAATATTGCTCCTGCAAAAAAACCACTATTTTGTGAATATGTAAATATTTCTGCACTCATATCCACCTCACTACTTTTGTCTACATTTGCACTCATAGGTCCTGCTGATGCAGAAGCTTCTACTCCTAATGTAAATTTATCACTTAGTAATTCATCTACACTATTTTTTGTTCTAAAAACTAATATACTATCTACTACTTCAAGACCAATTTGAAAACCAAAACTTCCGCCACCTAATTTTATAAAAAAAGGATAACTCCAACTACCATCTGCTTTTCTTATAGTTGCAACACCTTCTCCAAACTTACCTCCAACAAAAAAACCAAACTTAACCGAACCAGGAATTACTACTATTGCCTGTGCTTTTTGTATAATTGACATTGGTATGCCACTTTGACTCCTAACAAGTTTTTCCATAGTATTGCTTGCTTCTAGAACTTTCTCTTCTACTGAATCTGCAAATAAATTTGTTATGCTAAAAATTAATATAAATATAATTAAAATACGTTTCATTTTTTTCCTTCTTTCTCTTTTACATAGCTATAAAATAGCCCTTCTTTTTCCATCAAATCTGTACTATGACCCTCTTCTACAATCTCACCATCTTCAAGCACATAAATAAAATCAGCTTTTCGTATAGTACTAAGCCTATGTGCTATGATTATTGTAGTCTTATTTTGTAAATATTTTTCCAATGCTTCAAAAAGCCTTGATTCCGTATGTACATCTAGTGCAGATGTTGATTCATCTAAAATCACTATATTTGGATTTTGTATCACCATTCTAGCAATAGATAATCTCTGTCTTTGTCCACCTGAAAGTTTTATTCCATCTCTTCCTATCTTTGTCTCTAATCCATATTCCAAAGAGTTTATAAAACTTCTTAACTGTGCTATTTCTATAGCAAAATCTAACCTCTCTTTTTCAATATTATCTCCAAAAGTTAAATTTTTCGCGATTGTATCATTAAATAGTTGAGGGTTTTGTAAAACTAAAAATATATTTTCTCTAACTCTATTTAAACCTATTGTTTTAACAGATATATTTTCATATAATATATCTCCTTTTTGAATAGGATAAAGACCCACTAAAAGCTGTGCCAACGTTGTCTTTCCGCTACCACTTGCACCAATAATTGCTATTTTTTGTCCTTGCTCAATTTTCATATTTATTGATTTCAATACTTCTGTATTTTCTTCATAAGAAAAACTTAGATTTTTTATTTCTATTGAGTTAGTAAAACTCTTTTCAAAAGGATTTGTCCCATTTTTAGATACTTCTTCCGTTTTTAAAGCAAAAATATCATTTATACGTTTAAGTGCACTTAATGCATTATGATAAGCATACTGTATATTTAATACTTCTTGAATTGGACTCATCATAACCCAAAGATAACCAAATATTGCCAACATAAGACCAATGGTTAAATCAGAATAAGCAACAACTAATATACTAGCAGCTCTAAAAACTTCAAAACCAGAAAGAAATACCAAAAATGAAAATCTACTTGCTCCATCACTTTTATAACTAAATTTTATAGAATTATCTCTCATTATTGCTGCATTTTTAATTACATTACCAAAAAACTTACCCTCTTTATTTAAAGACTTTATCTGAACAAAAAGTTCCAATGTCTCACTAAGACTTTGTGTAAATATTTCATATGTTTTATTTTGTTTCTTTTTTAAAACTGAAACTTTTCTTGCTATTTTTGTAGTAACTATAATAACAAAAGGGTTCAATAGAAGTATAAAAAGAGCCAACTGCCAATGTATTATCATCAAAACTATGCCAACACCAATAATAGTCAATATTGAAATAACCAATCTACTTATGGCAGTACCTAAAAAGCTGTCAACGGTATCTACATCTATTAGTAATTTTGAAGTTATACTACCACTTCCTATAAACTCAAACTCTTTTAATGAGACTCTCGAAAGATGCCTCAACAAATCTACTCTTATCTTATATGTTATATTCTTTGAAATAATCGTAAAAAGTTTTGTTTGATAAAAATTTAGAATAAAAAACAAAAATCTCAAAACCAATACACTTAAAAGCATACAAATCACATAAACATAAGGTTCGTTATCTCTTTGAAATAAAATATCAAGTGTATTAACCACAATTCCAGGTTTATTTAAAAGAACTTCATCAACCAAAAGAGGCATCAAAAGTGGAACTGGTGTACTAATAAGAACAGCTAAAAAAGCTACTAAATTAGCTAAAATTAACTCTTTTTTATATTTTTTTATATCATTAAAAATATTTTTAAAGCTATATTTACTCATCTATTGAATCTATTATCTCTTTTATATGCATCTGTATCTCTGACTCTGCTAAGTTTGTTTCAAGTAGATAATCAACCTTTTTTTCTTTTAGTTTTGCTAAATTATCTTTTGTAAACGAGTTTGAAGTGATACATAAAATTGCATGACTATTTGCTTGAACAAATCTCTTTTTTATCATATCAATATATTCATAAATACTTGGATTTTTCATATACAAATTAGCAAATATAATATCCAATCTAGATAAATCTCTTCGATAATAACTTGACCTTGGTTTATCACTAACTTCTACACTATATTCTTTATCAAAACTTCTTATAAGGTGTTTTATATAATCAGCCTCTTTTAGATTTTCACTAACTATTAGCATACGAATTTTAGCTCTACCTTCAAGATACTCTAAAAGTGAATATAGTCGTTTGTGTTCTTTACTAAACTTGGTTTCATCAAGTCCTTTTATAAAATATTTAAGGAAAGTTTTACTTGAAAAATCATCATCAATATTTGCTCTTTTAAAAAAAGACCTAATTGCTGATGATGTCTCTGCACTTTCCCACATTTTTTTATCGAATTCATAAGCATATCCATCAAGTTGTTCTCTTATATACTCATCATATTTTTTTGCTTCTTGTGCATACAAAGATACAAACTCATCTACATATTTTTTTGAAAATTTTTCTAATGCATCTTTTATTTGTAAATTCTCGTCTTTGAGATTACCTGATCGATGAATAGAGTCTACATAGTAACTGTTATAGCGTTTAAAATCCATTTCTTTAAGTTCAATATGTTTTGTAACCTTGGAGTTTCTTATCTCTTTTTGAACATCTTTCATCTGAAATTCTAAAGATTTAATCGTTGATTTTAGAGTATAAAGTTCAGATAAATTCAAATCCATCTTCTTTTTATAATTCTTATAAGTAGATTGTTGTTCTAAAAAAATACTCTCGTAGGCTACCTCAGGAACACTATTTTTTTTGTGAAACTTCTGATAAACACTCTCTAAGACTTTTAAATCACCTTTGAGTTCTAAAAGATACTCATCCATAAAAGTGCTATCCATATCTCTTAAATTATTATATGCAGTGTGTAAAAATCTTTTCATAAGTATAAAATCAAGAGTTTCACCTTCCCCAAACTCTGCCTCATATTCATAAATAGTAGAAATAACCTCTTCAAAATAATTACTTAAACAATCAGAAACATCTTTATCTAGAGGTATGTCGCAATCTAATTCTATATTTGTTTTTTTTTGAGTAGCAATACTCTCTTTGTTTTGAATTTTAGTCTCAATAATATCTAATGGTTTTTCTTTTTTTAGTGATTCTACAAAAAATATTTCATCACCATTAAGATCAAATTCTACTTTTTCCCCAATTGCTGGTATAACTTCAAAACCAATACAATCTTCAAGACTAAAGGAGTACTGCTTTTTATTTTCATCAACAAGAACTGCACTGTTCGACTCAATATTAACTAAAGCAATAATCCCTACCATAAATTATCGTGCAAAACCAACTGCACGCATCTCTCTTATAACATGTACTTTTATCTCACCTGGATATTGCACTTTATCTTCTATCTCTTCTGCTATCTCTTTAGATAAAAGTACTGCTTCATCATCATTCACTAATTTTGCATTTGCTATTACTCTTATCTCGCGTCCTGCATTTATTGCATATGCTTGTTTTATTCCATGTTTTGATTTCGCTATCTCTTCTATGTCAGTAACACGTTTCAAGAAGCTTTCAAGAACTTCTCTTCTTGCTCCTGGACGAGCAGCTGAAAGAGTATCGGCTGCACATACTGCTGCTGATTCTACGCTTGTAGCCTCTTCATGTCCATGGTGAGCATAAATTGCATTTATAACTACAGGATCTTCTTTATATCTTTTACATACATCTGCACCTAAATCAACATGACTTCCTGCAAAATCGTGAGTCAATGCTTTTCCAATATCATGAAGTATTCCTGCTCTTTTTGCTAAGACTTCATCACCACCACATTCTGCTGCTATGATTCCTGCAAGATGAGCAACTTCAAGTGAGTGTCCAAGAGCATTTTGTCCATAACTAGCACGAAATTTTAGTCTACCAATAAGTTTAACTATCTCTGGATGTACTTTGCTCACACCTAAGTCAACTAAAATATTTTCACCCTCTTCAACTAAGCTTGTGTCAAACTCAGCTTTTACTTTTTCATAAATTCCTTCAATTCGAGCTGGTTGGATTCTTCCATCTTCTACTAAAAGCTCAATTACTTTCGTAGCAACTGCTCTTCTATAAAGGTTAAAACTACTAAGTATAATTGCATTTGGAGTGTCATCTATTATGATATCAACACCCAATAACATCTCAAGTGTTTTTATATTTCTTCCCTCTTTACCAATGATACGACCTTTTAATTCATCATCTTTGATATTTACAACATTTATAAGTCTCTCAGCTGCAAAGTCTCCTGCAAATCTAGAGGTTGCTTGTGCTAAAATATAGTTTACTCTTCTTTTAGCATCTTGTTTTGCTTCTTCTTCAGCTTTTCTTACTATATGAGCTATATCTGCACGAGATTTTTCTTCTACTTTTTTAAGAACTATATCTTTAGCTTCTCTCTCAGTTAGTCCTGCTGAACTCTCTAATAGACGTATAGACTCTTCAACCTTAATTTCATAAGTATTTTTTAAACTAGAACCTTCATCATAAAGATTCTGTGCCTCTTTTTTTAAACTACCTAACTCACTTTTTTCTTTATTTAACTTTTTAAAGTCATCTTTAACACTCTTATCTTTTTTATCTAACTCTGACATCTTATCAGTATGTTCTTTTTTGTACGTAAAAGTTTTATCTTCATATTTTCTTTTTGCATTATGCTCAGCTTCTTTTACTTTTACTTCTGAATTTTTAAGAACCAATTCTGCTTCATGTTCTATAGCTTTTGCTTTTGCTTTTGCTTGAGCAACGTACACATCGTAGTTTGCTGCATTTAGTTTGTTAGACACAAAAAATCCCACTGCCCCACTAGCCACAACAGCCGCGCTTAACTCTATTATCATGGTTTCCTCTTTTTTATCATAATTTTGTATGGGGTAATATAAATATCTGCTCGTATATCGTGACTTTCACATATAAATTCTTCTGTAAAGCACTCTCCAAGTTGTACAAAAACAATCTTAGGAGAAGTATTGAGGGATTCAAAAAATCTATCATACATCCCTTTTCCAAAACCAATACGTTTATATGCACCATCCACCCCTAGGACTGGTACAATTGCCAAATCTATTTTAGGAACTCTAGCATAAGAGTTTTTTGGCTCTCTTATTTTGAACCTTTTCCTAAATAGAGGCATTCTAAATTTTACCATCTTAAAACTGACACCTTCCATAAATGGGACATAAATATTAACTTTGCCCCTAATTCTCTTTATAAGTTGCATACTATCAACTTCACTATGAAGTGGTATATATAGTAAAATATTTTTGTACTTACCTTCTCCTATTAGTTTTTCTAGCTTATTAACAACAGACTTATCTCTTTTTATTCTTCCTATATTCATATATTTTTTTAATTTTAATTTTGCTTCTTCTCTAAATATCTTTTTTTTATCCATTTATTAAAACCTTTTTGGTATAATCGCATCTCAATTGTATAAGGAATCAAATGAAAATTTTATTAACTGCTATTTTGGCAATGCTTATCTTTACGGGATGTAGTAAAGATACACAAAAAGAGACAAACAAAACAATAGATGAGAAATCATCTAAAAATACATCAGAAGGTATTACATTAAAAGACACAACAGGTAAAGAGATAAAAGTCACCACTCTAAAAGATGGTTTTATATTTAAAGGTTATGAAAACAAAGTAGTTTTAGTAAACTTTTTTGCTACTTGGTGTCCTCCTTGTAAAGCAGAAATTCCTCACCTAAATAAGTTACAAGAAAAATATAAAGGTGATCTAAAAATAATTAGTGTACTTCTTGAAGAAAATAAATCAAACGAAAGTGTTATTGACTTTATAAACAAAAACGATATAGAATTTACAATAACAAACTCAAAAGGTAACTACTCACTAGCAAAAGCCGTTGGAGGAGTTAAAAGTATACCATTAATGCTAATCTACGATAGAAAAGGGAAATACTCTCAACATTATATAGGAGCTGTTCCTGAAGAGATGATAGAAGCAGATATAAAGAAGGTATTATAGATGTTTGGATTTATAAAAAAAGGTTTCAGCAAAACTGCTGATGCTATTAAAGAGATACTACCAGAAAAAGTACTAAAAATTGATAAAGAAACCCTTGAAGAGATACTTTTAGAATCAGATGTCCCTTATGAAATAGTCGAAGAGATGATTTACTATCTACCACCACAAGATACAGTAAAAAGAGCAGATGTAAAACATGTAATGAAAGCATATTTTATATACAAAACTGATGAAGTAGAAGAACAAAAACCTTTTGTTGACTTAGTTATAGGCGTAAATGGTGCAGGCAAAACAACAACCATAGCAAAAATGGCAAATAACTATAAAAATAGTGGTAAAAAAGTCATGCTTGGAGCAAGTGATACTTTTAGAGCAGCTGCAATTGAACAACTAAAACGTTGGGCAGATAAAATTGAAGTTCCAATAGTATATACTGCACAAGACCATGACCCTTCTGCAGTTGCATATGACACCATTAGTTCAGCAAATGCAAAAGGTTTTGACAATGTCATTATAGACACTGCTGGTCGTCTACACAACCATGCTAATCTCTCAAATGAGTTAAAAAAGATAGTAAGAATTTGTGGCAAAGCAAAAGAGGGAGCACCTCATAGAAAAATCTTGGTCTTAGACGGAACGCAAGGAAACTCAGCAATAAATCAAGCAAAATCTTTTAACGAAATAGTTGGAATTGATGCTATCATCATCACCAAACTTGATGGTACTGCAAAAGGTGGAGCACTTTTTGGAGTTGCACGCGAACTTAAACTTCCTATCATTTATGTTGGTGTTGGAGAGAGTAAAGATGATTTAATTCCATTTAATCCTGATGAGTTTATAGAGGTTATACTAGATACTATATTTGTGAGAGATAATGGCTAAAAAGAAAACTTTGTTTGAATGCCAAGCTTGTGGTTATCAAAGTGCTAGATGGCTTGGTAAATGTCCAAGCTGTGGTGCATGGGAAGAATTTCTAGAACTCAATGCAAAACAAATTGAAGTCTTAAAAGAGATAAAAAATACAACAACTACAACTTCTTCAAATCAGGTAATATCTATAACAAAAGTAGAACAAGATAAAATATCACGCTTTAGTTCTGGTGATAGTGAACTTGATTTAGTTATGGGTGGAGGCATTGTAAGTGGAAGTTTGACTCTCATAGGAGGAAGTCCTGGAGTTGGAAAGTCAACTTTACTACTAAAAATAGCAGGAAATTTAGCAAAAGATGATAAAAAAGTACTCTATGTTAGTGGTGAAGAATCAGCAGGACAGATAAAACTCCGAAGCGATAGACTTGGAAGTAATTATGATAATCTTTTTTTAATGAGCGAAATAAGATTAGATGCAGTGTTAGGAGAACTATCAAAAAACAACTACGATACAGTTGTAATTGACTCTATACAAACAATGTATAGTGAAAAACTAACAGCAGCCCCAGGAAGTGTTTCACAAGTAAGAGAGATTACATTTGAGCTAATGAGATGGGGAAAAGAAAATAAAATCGCTATTTTCATAATAGGGCATATAACTAAAGAAGGCTCAATCGCAGGACCAAAAGTTTTAGAACATATGGTTGATACTGTTTTGTACTTTGAGGGTGATTCTTCACGAGAACTTAGAATACTTAGAGGTTTTAAAAATCGCTTTGGAAGTACAAGTGAAGTTGGTATCTTTGAGATGACAAATGCAGGACTTATGAGTGCAAAAGATGTATCAAAAAAGTTTTTTACCAGAGGAAATGCCCAAGCAGGCTCTGCTATTACCGTTATCATGGAGGGAAGTCGCCCAATTGTCATCGAAGTTCAAGCATTAGTAAGCGATAGTAGTTATGCAAACCCAAAAAGAAGTTCAACTGGGTATGAACTAAACCGATTAACTATGCTTCTTGCCCTTTTAGAGAGAAAACTTGATTTGCCATTTAATCAGTATGATGTTTTTATCAATATAACTGGTGGAATAAAAATAACAGAACCATCTGCAGATTTAGCAATAATAGCAGCAATTATTAGTAGCTTTAGAAATAGACCTATTAGCAAAGATACTATTTTCATAGGTGAAGTTAGTTTAATTGGAGATATTAGAGATATATTTAGCCTAGATCAAAGACTAAAAGAGGCAAAGTCGCAACACTTTACAAAAGCGATAGTGCCTTCAATACCAACAGAGAAAATGAGTGGAATCAAGTGCTTTAAGATAGATGAAGTCTCAAAGCTAATAGAATGGATGTGATTTATGACATCTTTATTAAACTTTTCATATAATTTAACGATATATAGATTGTTGACAATAAACCAAAGGAATGGTCATGGCTGAAGAAATTACAGACGAAGAAGTAGTAGAAAAAAAATCTGGTGGGAACATGGTACTAATCTTAATAGTAGTACTTTTAGTTGTTCTTTTGGCTGGTGGCGGATTAGCTGCTTTCTTTTTACTAGGAAGTGACGATGAGGCAATGACATCACAACCACAGCAAATGGCTAAATCATCTTCAATGAAAAGAAAATCTAGTAAACGTTCAAGCAGTTACCTCACAATAGGTCCTATGTACCCAATGAGTCAGTTTGTAGTTAACTTACTTAGTGAAGGTGGTGGAAAGTATTTAAAAGTAGCCCTTGATATAGAATTAGATAGTGCAGAATTAGCTTCTGAATTGGATATGAAAAAATCTCTTATCAGAGATATAATAATCCGTGCTTTATCTTCAAAAACTTTCGAAGAAGTTAGTACTATGAAAGGTAAAGACCGCCTAAAAGATGAAATAGTAAATAGCATAAATGATGTCTTAGCCGATGGACAGATAAATAACATCTTCTTTACGGATTTTGTTGTCCAGTAATGATAGGAATTGATACTGTCAAAATAGCAAGAATACAAAGAATGAAAGAGCGTTTTGGAGACAAGGCGCTCAAAAGATTTTTAAATGATGATGAGATAAATCTTGCATCTTCATCAACTTCACACGCAGGTTATTGGGCTGCAAAAGAAGCAATAAGTAAAGCTTTGGGTGTTGGCATAAGTGCAAAATGTGGATTTTTTGATATAAAACTTCATAAAGATGAAAAAAAAGCACCCTACTTTACACTTTCAAAACATCTCATTGAGGAGTTTAAAATAACTGACACAGCTTTAAGCATAACCCACGATGGAGAGTATGCAGTTGCTGTTGCAGTTATAGAATCTGACTTAAAAAGAGAGAAACCTCTTTTTCATTAAAGTAAAATTCCATTTTTAATAGCTTCTTGCTCTATAGGTCTTGTTTTATCTCTACTTAGTACTATATCTATCTTTTGCTCTCCAATAATATTTTTTAGTTTTACTAAAAAATCTATCTTTTTTGAAGTAAAATTATTCTTACATGTAGAGACAATATAGAGATCTATATCTCCCCCTTTTTTAGAATCATCAACACGACTTCCAAACAAATATATATTTCCTACTTCAAAGACTTCTAAAAAAGTATCTTTAATAGCCTGATGTTGTTTTTTATTTAATCTCATTAATTAACTTTTCAAATATGACTTTTAATTTTATATACCCATCTAATGCTAAAGAAATATTTTCAACTCTTTCAATGATATCAAATGGGTATTCATGTGATAAAGCATTGCGTATTTCTCTTAAACTATCCCAATCACTAACAACGTCTAAGATACTTAGAGTTTCTAACCTATTGAGTATATCAATCATAGGCATTGATACATCATCTATCTCTTTAAGTTCATACAAAACATCTTTAAAAAGTTTTGCTCCTATCTTATCTTGAAGCTTGGAAAAATTAAACAAAAAACTGTTTACTATCCTCGTATTTTGATACTCCTCAAAAAAAACCTCATCAATTTTTTTTGAAATTAAATCTTTATAATCTATGTCACAATTTGCAAAGATTTGTTTACAAATTTTTATATTTTCACTTAACCTTACTCTCATATCACCCACCACCGACAAACTGTAAAAACTCTACTTTATCATTTTCACTAAGCTCAAAGCTACTCCAATTCTCTTTTTTTACCACATTCATATTAACAGCTGCTGCCATTACTTTATCATTTATATCTAATTCATCAAGTAAATCTTGCACTGTTTTTAACTGCGTTATTTTTTCTTCACCATTAACTATTAACTTCATTTTCTTCCTTTCTAAAACATGCCATTTTAAATCTTTCTCCTAAAAAGGCTGGGTCTATTAGCGTTTTTACTCTGTTTAATTCATTTTTGTAACTCTCATCATTTGCATTTTTTTGCATCATTTCAAGTAAATCTATTAAACCAAACTCTATTAAAGCCTTCATCTGTGGTGAATATGAATGTAAGGTAGCTCCACTTTGCTCAAATGCACCTATGAGATGTTCAAAATTTACATCATAAGTTATGTCACTTTTTGCAAATAATTCATTCAAAGTTATTTTTTCTCTTAACTCTTCATCTTCTATCAAATCTGTTAGTGCAAAAAATGGATATACTTTATGCTTATCATAAATTCTTAGAGAAAAATCCTCTCTTGATTTATTATCACCATAATCAAATGTAACAAACTCATACTTCTTTACATGTAAAGCCAAATCTTCTGCAAACTCTTCATAACCAACTGCAACTTCACCTTTAGTTATGTTGTACTTATCGGCAATGGACTTTACATCTGAATCTAACTCTTTAAATTGAGCTTTATTATTGTGCATATAAAGCATTTGGTTATTGTAAATAACATTACATGTAAAAGCATCAAATATTTCATTTGCAACTATAAAAGCAGCTTTACATGTAAGCTCTTTTGGACTCTTTACATGTAAAAGTTTTACAGCATCACCAAAGCTCTCTTCAAAGTATTTTAATTGGGCTTTTTGATTCTCTTCAAAAGGCTCAACTATAACAAACTCTAAACTCTTTAGTAGCTCTGGTTTTAATGTATATATAAACTGGACTATGTCAGCTAAAAGGTAACCCTTATGAGCACCAACTTCAATTATGGTAGAGTTTTTGGGTAAAAAGCCCTCTTCAATAGAACTTAAAAACTTTTTGGCAATACTTCCACCAAAAAACATACTTGAACTTACAGCAGTATAGAAATCACCACTTTTACCTATTTCTTTATGTGTAGCATAATAACCATTTTTTGCATATAGCCATTCATGCATATATTCATTAAATCTCACCATGCATCTTTGCATAAAGATTTAATAGAATTTTTTGAGCATCTATTTCATATATTTGTCTATCTAAAAGCATGGTTTGTTTTGAATTGTTTAATGTATCTACATCATAACTTGTCTTCTCACCAGCTTCAAAAAGCTCTTTTGTAGATACAAGTAATGAGTCATATAATTTTGCATCATGAACTACAATTTTCATCTTTTTATCTAGTAATTCTATTTTTTTAACTGAATCTTGATACATATTACACTCTTCAAGTTCACTATCTTGTAACTCTATCTTTGATTTTAGATATTCAAGTTGTCGTAGCTCAATAGTACGTCCTCTATTTACATCTATTAGGGGCATTGATACTTTTAAACCTACTTGATTGTAAGTGTCATCTGGATTTATACTATTGGTTGAGTCATAATACCCTGCATATATTGAAAAAGTAGGAAGATAGTTAGAAATAGTCATCTTTTTAAGATACTCTGCTCTTTTTTGTTGTGCAAGTTGTTGTTGAAGAATTAATGAATTATTTATGTACTTATCTCTGTCTATCATAACAAACGTTGGAGGAGTTATGTCCATGTAATTTGAATCACTTAAAGATTTAAAAATCATAAGTTGAGAGTATCTCAAAGATTCCATATCTATTAGGTTTTTTTCAAATGTAGTTTTTGAAAGTATAGATTTATCTAAAAAACTACTATCTAAAAATCCACTCTCATACTGCTCTTTTTTTCTTATAATATCTATCTTTGCATTTTGAATCAAAAACTTTTGTCTTTGTATCTGTAAATCGTATTTTTTCATGCTTAACCATGAAGAAATAACGTTTTTTATAAGATTTTGTTCATTGAGTTTTGTACTTAATCTTAAAAACTCTCTATTTGCTCCAGAATACTTAATGGCATAATAAATTCCTCCACTTTTGAAAACTGGTTGGTCAAATGTAATAGAAAATGTATCTAATTTGTTATCTCCCATTCTTTTACCACTAGTTTTTGAAGTTGAATAAGAACCCATTACTTGTTTTATCCAATCATATTTTAGATTATCACTTTCAAGTTCTATTTTTTGTTTATCAATATCTAGTTTTTCTTGTTTAAATTTTGAAAGAAGAGAACTGTTGTCACTAGCACTCAAAAAACTAACCAATAAGCATAGACTAATTAACTTTGTTAAACGCATTTTTCAACCTTTTAAAACCTTCATTTATCTCATTTTTTGTTATTGTAAGTGGTGGCAAAAATCTTAGAGTATTTCTTCCTGCTTTTAAAACCAAAACACCTTCTTTAAAAGCACTATCTATTAATTTGGATAAATCAACGCAATCAAAACATCTAAGTCCTCGCATAAGACCAAGCCCTACAACTTCATCAAACATCTTTGGATAAGCTAAAGCAAACTCTTTTAACTTTGAATCAAAATAGATAAAAGACTCATCAAGTTCACCGCTATTTTTATAACTCTCTAAAATATTCAAAACTTCAAGACCAGCTCTTGTTGAGAGAAAATTTCCTCCAAAAGTACTACCATGATCGCCAACTTCAAATAAATCTTTATGAGTTGTTAAAACTGCACCAATAGGAACTCCTCCAGCAAGTCCTTTTGCAAGAGTTATAATATCTGGTTTAATACCATATAGATTTGTAGCTAAAAACTCTCCACTTCTATAAACTCCTGTTTGAACTTCGTCTACTATAAAAAGTACATCTTTTTCTTTTAAAAATGCTGCCAATTTTTGAACATCTTTTTTATCAAAAGGTTGGACTCCGCCCTCTCCTTGAACCAATTCAATCATGACGGCTACAGTCTCATCATTTACAGAACCATAGATATCTTTAATATTTTGTTCGTATGAGAATCCATCAGGATATGGAGAAAAATCAGGTTTATGAAAACTCTTTTGCCCTGTTGCTTTTACTGTAGTAATTGTACGTCCATGAAAAGAGTGTGCTAGGGTTATTACTTTATAGCGTTTATTTTCAAAATTCTTTTCACCATATTTTCTTGCTAATTTTATCGCACCTTCATTTGCTTCTGCTCCACTATTTGCAAAAAAAGTACCTACATCTTCACCATAAAGTTCTGCTATTTTTTTTGCTAATTTTGCCTGTGGTTCTATTAAATATAGGTTTGAAGTATGAATAAGATTACTCGCTTGTTCTGCAATGGCATTTGCTAATCTAGCATTACCATGACCAACACTAGTTACACCAATGCCCGCTGTAAAGTCTATATAATCTCTGCCTTTATCGTCAAACAAAGTTGCATTGCTTCCTTGTTTAAAATTTACATAATTTCTTGGGTATGTATTTAGAACATACTTTTTATCCATCTCTTTGTACATATAATGCCTTTTCTATCTAATTCTAAAATACTTGAACTTTCACTTTGTAAAGAATTTATTTTTAAAATTATATCGTTTTTTTGTTAATCAAGTTTTGGAAGGTGCCATCTCTTATAATAAGCTACTAAACGAAGAGTTAAACCAAAACAAAACACCAGTAATAGGGAGATACTGTTTACCTGCTCAAAATAATCTAAAACAAAAATTATAATTGCTATAAGAATTGAGACCGTTCCATAAAGCTCACTCGTTAACACTACAGGAACTCTATTAAGAAGAGTGTCACGCATAATACCTCCACCAACAGCAGTTGCAAGTGCTAACATAATTACTCCAAATATATTGAAATCTACCATAAGCCCAACTAAAGATCCTGTAATAGAGAAAGAGATTAAGCCTATAGAGTCACTTATGACAAAAATCTTTGTATTTTCTATTTCACTCTTTTTATATAATTTAAATATAATTGCAACCAATATAACTAATATAACCAATAAGGTAGGTATATGATGCGAAAAAACAAAAGGAACTCTATTAGCTACAGTATCACGTAATATTCCACCACCAAGAGCAGTTAAAAATGAAGCTATAAAGATGCCTAGTAAATCTAGTCTGTCTCTAGTTGCAACCATGAAACCACTAAGTCCAAAAGCAATAGTACCAACAATATCTGCTATCTCTAATCCAATCATTTGTCTATTTTACTCAAATAATCTTTAATCTTTCTATCATTTTTTTAGAATAGTACCTATTGAGCCACTTTTTGGCAGTTCCTTTTTTCTTTTGTTTCATATTTTCTTTCATATTCTGATCATAAATCAGGTCAAGTATATGAACGCCTTTTTTGCCACCTCTGCTCATGGACTCTGAACAAGATTGACAATAACTAACAATAACATCGCACTTGGTTTGATTTGCTCTTGAATTTATCTGCTTTAATGCAAGTTTTGAATTGGTAAGTTCAAGCATGCCACCACTTCCACAACACTCTGTTTTTTCTCGGCAATTTTTAAACTCTTCATACTCTAATCCTAGTTTATTCATAAGATTTCTAACACTTACATGTAAATGAGTTTCATTTCTTGTAGGGCAAGGGTCATGTAAGGCTACTTTAGGACTATTAACATAAGCTTTACATGTAGACTTTGGTAAACTTATATTATCAAGTACTTCATAAAGAGATTTTATCTTAATATGCGGTGAAAACTCTTTTATGCTCATATAGCAATTTTCACACGCTGTTACGACTGTGTCACAATTCATATTTGCTAAATCTGCTTCAAAATAAGAATATAGTTTGTCAAAACGCTTCATATCACCAACAACTCTTGTAGGTAATCCGCAACATTGTTGAATCATACCAATCCCTGGTAACTCTTTTTGAAGGTGTGTATATATTTTTTTTAGCATTTGTGGAGAGTAAGAACTAAGAGCACAACCTGGCATAAATGCCATATTTTTAAACTCTCCAGTTGTAAATTTTGTTTTACATGTAAAGAATTTTGAAAAACTATTTTTTTGATGAAAAAGTATAGATTTATAACCAAAACTTTTTAGGATACTATCACTCTTTGCATACTCTTGTTTTGCATTCATAAAGTGTGTTTTAAAACTAATGCCCTCAGGACAAACACTCTCACAATAGTTACAACTAGCACAAGAAAAAGAGATGTTTGCTTTACTTCTTGTGCCTTTAAATTCTTTTAAAAGTGATTTAGGTGAGGTTGTAAACTCATCTAAAAGTAAACAACCTTTCATGCACTTATTGCAATCTAGACATCTATCATAATCTAAAAGCACGTTTCTCATATTATTACTCTTGAACTAAAACGTCACTTATCTCATCTCTTGGCCAACCATGTTGTCCATTTGTAAGTATATAAAGTCTTGATTTTTCAATACCATTTTTTGCAAAAACAGTATAAGCACGTTCTGCTCCTCCTGCTCCTCTTGGGCAAATAATTACAACTTTATCTTCCGCTACAATCTGATCTAATGATTTTAGAAGTTTTGCTTTTTCTTCTTGCGTCTTAACAGGATAAGAATAAGTAGCTATTGCACCTCTTAAATGCTCTTTTTTAAAATCATCTTTTTCTTGAATATCAACAAAAACAACTTTTTCACTATTTCTTATAGCTTCAGCACTCTGCTTTGCATCCATATAATTATATTCAGGCTTCTTTTCAGCCTTACCACAACCAACAAACACTAAACCAATAACAGTTAAAAATAAAAATATTTTTTTCACACTTAATCCTTAATAACTACATGTACATAAGAAAATTTTGGAAGAATCAAAGAAGTCACTCATACCCTTTGATGTATGCTTAAACCTTAAGCCAATACATGAGTTTGTGAAAGTGTACAAAATTTAAACTTAATTTCAGGTAAACTATTTTTTAGTGCTTTTCCTTGAGGACAATCAAGGCTTTGCTTAAAATTCTCATATATAATTTCACTCATAATTTAAAAATCGGAGATAATATGTCAGAAAATACAACTTTAAGTATGTTATGTAATCAATGCTCAATGAGCATGGCAGGTGGATGTGGTTCAAAAGGTCAAGAAGTAGGAACATGTGGTAAAGATAAAAATCTTGCTAATCTACAAGATATGATGATTTACGGTTTAAAAGGTCTTAGTGCTTACAGAACTCATGCAAATCAATTTGGTGCAAATACAAAAGAAGTAGATGATGTTATAGCTAAAACTCTTTATTTCACACTTACAAACTCAAACTTTAATTTTGATGACCATATAGCTCAACTTATGAAAATAGGTAATGCAGGAGTAACTATGATGAATACTCTAAGCGATACTCACACTTCAAAGCTTGGTATTCCAACACCTGTAACTGTTTCTCAAAACAAAGCAGAAGGAAAAGCTATATTAGTAAGTGGTCATAACTTAGATATGTTCTATAAACTGCTTAAAGATACTGAGGGAAAAGGTATTAATATCTATACTCACTCAGAGATGTTACCAGCTCATGGTTACCCAGAACTAAGAAAATTTAAACACCTTAAAGGTAACATTGGTAAAGCTTGGTTTGACCAAACTAAACTATTTGAAGAGTGGCCAGGAAGCATTATTGTAAATACAAACTGTATTGTCCCACCTAAAAAAAGTTCTACTTATGTAGATAGACTTTATACTTACGATATTGTTGGTATTGAAGAAGGTAAAAAAATAGTTAATGATAATTTTGATGAAATAATAGCTCAAACTCTAGCTCTTCCAAATGTAGATGCTTTTAACTCTAATGAAACTCTTCAAACTGGTCATCATTACAAAACCATTTTAACCCTTGCACCTCAAATTCTTGACGCAGTTAAAGCAGGTAAAATTAAACAATTTTTTGTAATTGCTGGTTGTGATGCACCTGGAAAAGCGGGAGAATACTACAGACATATTGCAGAAAATCTTCCTAAAGACTGTATTATAGTAACTTCAAGTTGTGGTAAATTTAGATTCAATGATATTGATTTTGGTGAAATTGAAGGAACTGGAATTCCTCGTTATTTAGACCTAGGACAATGTAACGATAGTAATGGTGCTGTTCATATTGCATCTGCTATTAGTAACGCTTTAAATGTTCCTGTAAATGACCTTCCTATTGCTATTGTTCTTTCATGGATGGAGCAAAAAGCTGTTATTATTTTACTTGGACTATTTAGTTTAGGCATAAAAGATATCTATCTTGGACCAAAACCTCCAGAATTTGTAAATGAAGATATATTTAACTTTTTAGATGAAAACTTTAACCTTCATCTTTCAAATATGAAAGATTATGAGAGTGATTTAAACGCATTACTTTTAAAGTAATACTCTCTTTACATGTAGAGGTTTTCCTCTACATGTAAACTACAAACTATCTAAAATTTTTTCACTTACCTCTTTTGCTTGTTTTTTCTCTTTTTGTGTTAGTTTTCTTTTTGCACTAATTGGAGCCATACCGACATAAATTGTATCTATAGTTTGTGCACCTATAAGTCTTGCACAAACTTTTAACTGATCCATTGTTTTTGAATATATTTTAGCAATCATATCTGGTATGGGAAAAGCACTAATTAAAATTGCTTTTTTTGTAGTATCTTTTTTTATGTGTTGGGCTTTTTTTGCACCATAGGGCCAATACGAATAAACTATGAGCCTTTCCATAAAACATTTAAAAAAAGTAGCTGTTGCTTGAAATTTTGCTGGACTTGCTATGATATAACCATCGCTCTCTTCTATCTTATTTACTATATCGTTCATTCTGTCTTTGTTGATACATTCTCCTGGTAATTCACCATCACATTGTGTACATACTCTGCATTTTATACAAGCAGTAAACTCCTGCTCCCGTATATTAAGCATCTCGTAATTACAGCCACTATTTGCTATATGCATAGAAATTTCACACATCATCTGGTCTGTTATACTTTTAGTATGATGAGCACAATTTATAAGAAGTATTTTTTTCACCATTAGAACTCCTGTTTACACGTGATTTTATCATAACTTTATACTTATTTAATTTTTATTAAAAATAATGATACTTTTAGAAACAAAAAAACAGATTTTAAAATTAATTATATATACAAATATAATAATAATAATAATTATGTTACGATGAATTTTTAAAAAATAAAAGGAAATAATGTATGAAGTTTTTTAAGTTTACGGCAGCAGTTTTAACTGCATTTCTTTTAACTACAACCTCGCTTGTAGCTAAACAAGAATTAGTTAGAGGAAATGGTAGTGAACCAGTTACTCTTGATCCAAACCTAGGAGAAGGAATACCAGGTTCAAATATAGATAGAGATTTGTTTGAAACTCTTATGACTGAAGATAATCAAGGAAATGTAATACTTGGACAAGCTGAGTCTTACACTATAAGTGACAACAAATTAATATATACTTTTAAAATTAAAAAAAGTGCAAAATGGTCAAATGGAAATCATGTAACTGCTGATGATTTTGAATATGCATTTAAAAGAATTGTTGACCCCAAAATTGCAGCAAAATATTCTTGGTATTTAAAGATTCTAGGTATTAAAAATACTGCTGCAATTTTAAATGGTAAAAAACCTGTTGAGTCTTTAGGTGTAAAAGCTCTCGATTCTAAAACACTTGAAATTACTTTAGGTAAACCAATACCCTACTTTTTAATAGGACTTTCTAATATAATAATGGCCCCTGTCCCAAAAGAAATAGTACAAAAATATGGTCAAAACTGGACAAAAATAGAACACATAGTAAGCAATGGAGCATACAAGCTAGGTGAGTGGATTGTAAATGAAAGAATAGTTCTTGTTAAAAATGATAAATACTATGGTGCAGATAAAGTAAAAATTGAGAAAGTAACCTATTTACCAATTCCAGAACAATCAACTGAGTTAAACAGATATAAAGCTGGTGAAATTGATTATTTATATGAGTTACCAAAAAATCAATATAAACATTTAATGAAAACAATACCTAATGAAGTAAAAGTTTTAGGAAGAGTTGGAACTTACTACTACTACTTAAATATGAAGAAAAAACCATTTGATGACATTAGAATAAGAAAAGCTCTTTCATATGCAGTTAACAGAGATGTTTTAGCAAACAAAGTTTTAGGAACTGGCGAAAAACCAGCTTATACTTTAGTGCCTGAGATTGTTTCTGGCTATACTCTAAAATTACCTCCGTATGCAAAACTTACTCAAAAACAAAGAGATGAACAAGCAAGAAAAATGTTAAATGATGCTGGTTTTAACAAATCACATCCACTTAAATTTGAACTTCTTTATAACACTAGTGAACAACATAAAAGAAATGCACTTGCTATTGCTTCTATGTGGAAAAGAGTATTCCATGGTGCTGTAATTGTAACTCTTAAAAATCAGGAGTGGAAAACTTACCTTTCTGATAAAAGAGCTGGAAACTTTCAAGTAGCACGTGCTGGTTGGATTGGTGATTATAATGAAGCTTCAACTATGTTAGACCTTCTTACAAAAGGACACTCTTCAAACAACTCTTTTTATGATAATCCTGAGTATGATGCTCTTATGAACAAAGCTCGTGTAACTACTGATGATGTGCAAAGAAATAAGCTATATCAAGAAGCAGATGCTATGATTGCTAGAGATATGCCAATCATCCCACTTTTTCAATACTCAAATGCAAGATTGATTAAACCACGCGTTGGCGGTTATCCAAAAGTTAATCCTCTTGGTGATATCTATACAAAATATTTATATATAAAAAAATAAAAAATTTAAAAGGTTACATTCCTTACATGTAGCCTTTTTTTATGCACAAAAAAAGAGAGAAAATGTTAAAATTTATAATTAGAAGAGTTCTTATTGCGATTCCAACCCTATTGGTTCTCATAAGCATCTCGTTTGTATTAGTTCACTCAGCTCCAGGTTCACCTTTTACTGATGACAGAGATATTCCACCTGCAATAATGAAAAATATAGAAGCAAAATACCATTTAGATAGACCTCTTATAGTCCAATACTGTTACTATCTTAAAGATGTTGTTACTTGGGACTTTGGTCCATCATTTAAATTTAAAGACTATAGCATCAATGACTTAGTTAATAAGTCATTTCCTGTTTCAATCAAAATAGGTTTTTTAGCCTTTTTATTTGCTTTAATTGTGGGTGTTGCTGCTGGAGTCATTGCTTCACTTAACCAAAACTCAAAAATTGACTATAGTGTTATGACCTTTGCCATGATTGGAGCAGCAATTCCAAACTTTGTTTTAGCTCCTGCTTTAGTTCTGTTTTTTGCAATTTATATGAAAATACTACCCGCTGGTGGTTGGAATGGAGGAGAATGGAAATACCTATTATTACCTGTATTTGCCATGAGTTTTAGATATATTGCTTCCATTGCAAGAATCATGAGAGCGAGTATGATTGAAGTCTTAAATTCAAACTTCATACGCACAGCTCGTGCAAAAGGAATGAGTAACTCTTATGTTATCATTCACCATGCACTTCGACCAGCAATCTTACCTGTTGTATCATATCTTGGACCTGCTTTTGTTGGTATAATTACTGGTTCTGTTGTTATAGAAACTATTTTTGGACTTCCAGGAATTGGTCAGCTATTTGTAAATGGGGCACTTAACCGTGACTACAATATGGTTCTTACTTTGACTATCATTATTGGTGGTCTTATGATTTTATTTAACACTATCGTAGATATCCTCTACGCAGTAATTGATCCAAAGATAAAGTATTAATATGATTAGTAATGATAAAAAAGAAGTATTAGAAAAATTAGAGTTAGAGAGTAGAAGTCTTTTTCAAGATGCGAAAATAAGATTTTTCAAAAATAAAGCGGCAGTTTTAAGTTTAGTTATTATCTGTATTATTGTGCTTTTTGTTCTATTTGGGCAAAACTTATCACAATTTGCATATGAAGATACAGATTGGGATTTGATGCAAGTGGCTCCTAGTTTTTTAACAGGTCACTTTTTTGGGACAGATGATTTAGGACGTGATATTTTTGTAAGAACTCTTCAAGGTGGTAAAATTTCACTTATGGTGGGTCTTATGGGTGCATGTGTAGCGGTTGTTATAGGTGTTTTTTATGGAGCAACTGCTGGATTTATTGGTGGAAAAATTGATGGACTTATGATGAGAATCGTTGACATACTAGCTTCTTTCCCATTTATGTTCTTCATCATTCTTTTAGTTACGTTTTTTGGTCGAAATATAGGTTTTATATTTGTAGCCATTGGTATGGTTTCATGGCTTGATGTTGCTAGGATTGTTCGTGGACAAACCTTAAGTTTAAAAGAAAAAGAGTTTATTGAAGCCGCCAGAGTAAGTGGTACTTCAAACTTCAAAATAGTACAAAAACATATCATTCCAAATGTAATTGGCATTGTTATTGTATATGCAACCCTGCTTATACCAAATATGATAATTTTTGAATCATTCTTAAGTTTCTTAGGTCTTGGTGTCCAAGAACCAGATACTTCATGGGGTGCTTTGGTAAATGAGGGTTCAAAAGTAATGGATATAGCTGTTTGGCAGTTAGCGTTCCCAGGTCTTTTCTTGGTTATAACGCTATTTTGTTTTAACTTCATTGGTGATGGATTAAGAGATGCTCTTGATCCAAAAGATAGATAGGAGATGTCATGAGTCTATTAGAAGTAAAAAATTTAAGTGTAGACTTTGACACTCATGATGGAGTAGTTAGAGCAGTAAATGAGCTGAATTTTTCAGTAGATGCTGGGCAAACGCTTGGCATAGTTGGTGAAAGTGGAAGTGGAAAAAGCCAAAGTGTTTTTTCTATTATGGGGCTACTTGCCAAAAATGGTCACGCAAGAGGTAGTGTAAAATTTGATGGCAATGAAATACTCAACCTCCCTGAAAAAGAGTTAAACCACATCAGAGCAGAACAGATTGCAATGATTTTTCAAGATCCAATGACTTCATTAAACCCATATATGAAAGTTGAAAAACAACTTATGGAAGTTTTAATTAAACACAAGGGAAGCAGTAAAGAAGAAGCTTATGCTCAATCGCTACAAATGCTTGATGCTGTTAAAATTCCTGAAGCAAAAAAGAGAATGAATATGTACCCTCATGAATTCTCAGGTGGTATGAGACAACGTCTTATGATAGCTATGTCACTTCTGTGTCGTCCAAAACTACTTATAGCTGATGAGCCAACAACTGCACTTGATGTTACGGTACAAGCACAAATACTACAACTTATGCATGAATTAAAAAATGATTTCAATACAGCTATTATCCTTATCACTCATGATTTAGGTGTTGTTGCAGGATTGTGTGACAATGTAATGGTTATGTATGCAGGTCAAACTATGGAATATGGAAGTGTAGAGAATATATTTTATGAACCAGCTCACCCATATACAACGTCTCTACTAAAATCAATTCCCAAACTAACGGAAAATATTGAGATACTTGAAACTATTCCTGGGAATCCTCCAAACATACTAAACTTGCCTATTGGTTGCCCTTTTGAAGAAAGATGCTACGCCGCGATGACTGAGTGTAAACTTAGCCGCCCTGATTTAGTAAACTTTGAAAATAGTAGACAAAGAGCATGTTATTTTGAAAAGGTCAGATATGAGTGAAATTATATTAAAAGTAGAAAATCTAAAGGTACAATTCAACATAAAATCAAACAAACATCTATTTGATTTTGGATATGATAAACTAAAAGCAGTAGATGACATTAGTTTTGAAATTAAACAAGGAGAGACTCTCGGTATAGTTGGTGAATCTGGATGTGGAAAATCAACTCTTGCTCGAGCTATCATAGACCTTGTTCCTACTACAAGTGGTAAAATCTTTTTTGAAGGAAAAAATTTAACCAACATAAGTAAAGAAGAGAAATGGCTTCTGAAAAAAGACATGCAGATGATTTTTCAAGATCCTTTAGCTTCACTTGATCCTAGAATGAACGTTGGTGATATTATTGCTGAGCCTCTTTTATCTTTTTTCCCAAAAATGAATAAAAAACAGAGAAAAGAAAAAGTTTTACAGACAATGACAAAAGTTGGACTACTTCCAAATGTAATCAACAGATACCCTCATGAGTTTTCTGGTGGTCAATGTCAAAGAATAGGAATTGCTCGTGCGCTCATAACTGAACCAAAGCTTATAATCTGTGATGAACCTGTTAGTGCATTAGATGTTTCAATTCAAGCTCAAGTTACAAACTTGCTTATGGAACTTCAAAAAGAGATGAATTTAACACTTATCTTTATCTCTCATGACCTTTCAGTTGTAAAACATATTTCTCACAAAATTCTTGTAATTTACCTAGGAAATTTTGTTGAAATGGCAGAGAAAAATGAGTTATTTAATAACCCACTTCATCCATACAATAAAGCTCTTATCTCAGCAGTTCCGGTAGCTGATCCCAAAAGAGAAAAAAACAAAAAAATTGATTTCTTAGATGGTGATTTACCTTCTCCTATAAACCCACCAAGCGGCTGTGTTTTTAGGACAAGATGCCCTAAAGTAATAGATAAATGCTCAATTAGTAAACCTGAGATTACTACCATAAATGACAAACATACATTAAGCTGTTTTAACTTTTAATAACTTCTTTACATGTAAGGAAAATCCTTACATGTAAAGATTAATCTACATTAAAATATAGTGCTTTACTGTGGTGCATAACTATGGCTGTTGTACTTTGTTCTGGATGAATTTGAAAAGTCTCACTAAGCTCAATTCCGAACTCTTCAGGTTTAAGTAAATCAAATATAACTTTTGTATCCGAAAGTTCAGGGCAACTTGCATATCCAAACGAGTATCTGCACCCTGTATATGCTCTCATCTGTACATCTTTTAATGCGTGCTTTTCTTTTTCAGCAATACCAAGGTCAAGTCTTATTTGTTTATGTGCCACCTCTGCTAATGCTTCTGCAATTTCTATGCTAATACCGTGAATCAGATGATACTCTTGAAAATTCCCCTCAGAATAAAGTTTTTTTTCATACTCACTAAACTTAGCCCCAGCACTCACACAAGTAAACGCAACAACATCATCTCTGTCACTTTGTATGTAATCACTCAAACATCGATAAGGCTTTCGTCCTTGTCTTGGAAAATCTAAGGTATGGGTTATATCGTCTACATGTAAAGGTTCACGATTAACTTCACTTTCACTAAAGTACCCTCTTTTTTCATCAAGAATATGAAGTCTGTTTTGCTCACTTCTACAAGGATAATAACCATATATGATTGTAGGATCAAACAAGTCCATTTTTTCAATATCACGTTTAAGTCTTTCATAAAGAGGCCAAAGGACATTATCTCTTTGTTTTTGCTTCTCCTCTTTACTCATACCTTTACCACTATAACCCCAAGCACGAGAAAACATTATTTTGTGATTTATCCACTCATAAGCTATGCTTTTTACATTAGCTTCAAGTTTTTTTCTTCCCCAAAATGGAGGTGTAGGAATAGAATTGGCACTAACAGGTATTTCTATCTCTTCATAAGGAGGTATTTTTCTCTTTTTCTCTTTAAGTTGAACTATCTCTTCATCTACAATTACTCTTCCAAAATCTGTATTAAAATCCCCAGCTTCAATGCGACTCATGGCTGTTATGCCTTCAAAAGCATCTTTACAATAAAATACTGGACCATCATAATTGACTCTACAAAACTCATTAACAAACTTGTCATTAAGTGCAGCACCGCCAAGTATGACTGGAATATCAATTCCCATTGACCTCATCATTTCTAAGTTCTCTTTCATAACTGCTGTTGATTTGACCAAAAGCCCACTCATGCCAAGAGCATCTGCTTTATGCTCTTTCATAGCAGTTAAAAAATCTTGTAAATCTGCTTTTATGCCTATGTTTATGACTTTAAAACCATTATTTGAAAGAATAATGTCCACAAGGTTTTTACCAACATCATGCACATCACCTTTTACAGTTCCTATTATAAGTGTTGTTTCTGTTTCTTTGCTTTTTTTAGGCAAAAATGGATTCAAGTAATCCACACTAGCTTTCATTACCTCTGCACTTTGAAGTACAAAAGGGAGTTGCATCTTTCCACTTCCAAAAAGCTCACCTACTACTTTCATGGCATTTATCAAAATCTCATTTACAATTTTTTCAGGTGCAATTTCGTCTTTTGCACTCACTAAAAGTATCATAATTCGTTCTTTGTCACCATCTATGAGAAGATGAGCAAGTTTTTCCTCGGTACTAAGTGCATTATATACCTCATCGTCTTCCTCTTTTTGCTCACTTACATCTGAAAAATAATCTATAAACTTAAAAAGTGGATCACCCTCTTCTCGACGATTTAAAAGTAAGTCATCACAAACTTTTAGCTGTTCTTCGCTTATCTTGTGCATTGGAAGTGTGTTTTTTACATTTACTATTGCCATACTTAATCCAGCTTCAACACAATGATTCAAAAATACAGAGTTTAAGTATTCACGAGCATTTTTAGCTAATCCAAAAGATATATTTGAAACCCCAAGAACAAAACCAACCTCAGGGTGCATCTTACTAAACTCCCCAATAGCTTCTATGACTTCTATTGCAGCTCTATGATACTGGGCATCACCACTTCCCACAGTAAAAGTAAGTAAATCAAAAACCAAGTTTTCAGGGTTGATTCCATGACGTTTAGTAGCAAGGTCGTAAATTCTCTGTGCAATTCTTATT
The DNA here is from genome assembly GCA_016744795.1 of Sulfurospirillum sp. Lineage (GTDB taxonomy): Bacteria > Campylobacterota > Campylobacteria > Campylobacterales > Sulfurospirillaceae > Sulfurospirillum_A. Next base: position 49,086 of record JADGDR010000002.1, on the reverse strand, counting down.
TTGTCATCTTTTGTTTTAGCCATACCTACTTCATCTATGGTTAGACAAACTAAAGCACAACCAAATCTTTTTGCTAAAGCACATACCTTGTCAAACTTTTCTTCACCATCTTCAAGGTTTACAGAGTTAATAATAGGCTTTCCACCTATGAGTTTAAGTGCAGTTTTTAGTGCAGGAATTTGCGTTGTATCTGGCATAAGAGGAAGTAGTATTTTTTGCACATATCTTCCAACAACTTCTATGGTATCTCTGTTCTCATCACGCCCTGCAAAACCTACACTAACATCAATTCCATGAGCACCACTTCTTACTTGTTGTTGTGCAACTGATAAAGATGTATCGTAATCTTCTGCCAAAATTAACTCTCGAAAAGCTTTTGAACCAGTTGCATTTGAACGCTCACCAATTAAAAATGGTGCTGGGTCTTGTTTTAAGGCTCTTGTTTCAAACAAAGAAGCAATTGCCATAGGTGATTGTCCTATTGGAGCTTTTGGAGTTATGTCTTTTACTCTGCATGTAAGCATTTTTATATGCTCAGGTGTAGTTCCACAACAACCCCCTAATATACAAACCCCATCAAATTGCAAAAAGCTCTCTTGTAAGTCTGTAAACTCTTTGGGTTGCATTGGGTAAAACGTAACCCCTCCTCTGTTTTGAGGAAGACCCGCATTTGCATGAACACTAAGGGGAAACTTACAAACCTCACTTAATGTTTTAACGTGCTTTTTAACTTGCTCTGGTCCTGTTCCGCAGTTAAACCCAAGGCTAAGAATATCAAATGGTTCCATAATAGTTGAAATAGTAATAGCATCAGTCCCAATAAGCATTGTTCCACTTAGCTCAATCGTAACAGATACCATTATGGGAATATTTACATTTTTTTCTTTATTCATATCTTGCATTGCATGAAGTGCTGCTTTTATTTGAAGTGGGTCTTGAGCAGTCTCTATTAAAAAGACATCAACTCCCCCATCAATCAAACCCTTTACAGCCTCACAATAACCCTCATACATCTCATCATAAGTAATGTGTCCTAAAGATGGTAACTTGGTTCCTGGTCCCATTGCCCCAGCAACAAAACGAGGTTTTTCAGGTGAACTAAACTCTTCACAAACTTCTTTTACTATTTTTGCACCATTTAAAGCCAATTCATAAGTGCGGCTTCCAATCTCATAGTCATCTAAAACCCAAGGCAAAGCTCCAAAAGTATTGGTTTTAATAATGTCAGCCCCAGCTTCCAAATAACCCCTATGTATATTTGAAATAACTTCTTTACATGTAGTGTTTAAGAGCTCATTACAACCTTCTAAACCACTCCATGCCAAATCAGGTATATCTGCATTTTGTATCTGCGTACCCATAGCACCATCAATAATCATTACTCTTTGTTTTATTAGGTCTTTTAAGTTTTTCAATTTTTTTCCATTCTTATAAATATGCTTTTAATCGTGACTTACTAATAATATTTTAACATACTTTAGGCTTTTAGAGAATAAAATTTATAATCATTTTTTTTAATTGTCTAATAATGATAGCTTCAGCACTGTTTTATAACTAACTATTTAATACTTATATGCCTTTTGCTTTATTGATTTTGCCAAAAGGATTTAAACCAAATAAAACTTGGAAAGACATAATTACCAATAAAGAAAAAATATAATAAACTACTATCTTATGTAAGTTAAAAGAAATTATCTAATCACAAAGGATTTACGTTGCTAACGATTCGAAATTATCAAGAAACTGATGCCGAAGCATTGTGGGCTATCCATTTTAATACAATTCGCACTATCAATATTCAAGACTATTCTCAAAAGCAAGTTGAAGCTTGGGCTCCTAATTCATTTAAAAAAGATAAAAAAGATAAAAAAGATTGGGAAAGATGCATGAATAATTTATCTCCATTTATTGCACAAATTAATGGTGTAATAGTTGGTTATACAGATCTACAAGCAAATGGTCTAATCAATCATTTCTTTTGTCATCATAAGTATCAAGGAATAGGTATAGGCAGAGCATTAATGACTCATGTTTTATCTGTAGGTAAAGAACGTGACGTGAAGCGTTACCATTCTGAAGTAAGTATCACTGCTCGTCCATTTTACGAGCACTTTGGTTTTAATGTCTTTAAAAAACAAGAAGTAGAACTTAGAGAACAAAAGTTTATTAATTTTGTTATGGAAAAGTTTTGTTAATAAGTTAATAACTGATGTTTAATATGAGCTTATTATTCTTTTTGTAAAAGAACAAAAGGAAACAGTTTATATTTTCCAGTCCTTTTAATTAAGAAGCCATCAGGTTATGAAAGATGGCTCTATAAGAGACACTGTTGTATATTTAATCATATCTTCTGAATGCTTAACAGTAAAATAACTTGTTAAGCAAACTAGATAAAAGCGATATGCAAAAAATTTGACTTAAAGAAAATATAAATTATTTTTTTATTTTTTTAATAATTTTTATATCTTTGCATCTTAATATACCGTCATCACCAATTTCTACAAGCATATGCTTACCTCTACTGCGATCATAGATTTCAAAAACTTGATTTTTATCAGTTATATTGATAACTTGGACATTATCTTCGTTGCACTCTTCATTAGATGCAACTTTTGGTTCTCCTTTTAAATCTTCAAGTTTTACCTGCTGAACATCTCTGCATTCAATCTCTTCTTCTTGATTTAATTCAATTTTCATATACTCACCTGTACAATAATCATATATATAAATTGCATTTTTTTCAACTCTATTTACAACCTGATCCATTAAAACTTTTTCTCCTGCAAAAAGATATAGCAATGGTAAGAACAGTACTAATAAAACAATTTTACCCTTCATAATCATCCTCCTTATTATTATAAATAGCTATTTTAATTATAATCAATTATATCATATAATGCTATTTTAGTACTAGTTTAAGCAAAAATAAAATTTAATGACTGTAACTGGTTATTTTTTAATCATTGAACAGTATATTTTATCTACTTTTTAATGATACAATTTAAGCAATTAAACTAAAAAGGATGGAAAATGAAAAATTGGCTATGGTTGACTCTTTTACCTTCTTTGGCTTTTGCTGAAGATAAATTAGATACTGGTGACACAGCATGGATGATGGTTTCAGCAGCACTTGTTCTACTAATGACTCCAGCTGGTCTTGCACTATTTTATGGTGGTATGACGAGAAGTAAAAACCTACTAAATACCTATATGATGGTTTTTTCAGCATTCTTAGTTGGCATGGTTATTTGGATAGCATTTGGTTACTCAATTGCTTTTGGTACAGCTGATGGTGGATTAAACAAAGTCATTGGTGGTTTGTCTAACATATTTTTAAGCGGTATAAACTGGAAAGATTTGAGTGGAACGTATCCTACTTATGTTTTTGTTGTTTTTCAAGGAACATTTGCTGCCATTACAATTGCAATTGCAAGTGGTTCTGTCATAGAGAGAATGAAATTTTCAACATGGTTAGTATTTTCTGCCATTTGGGTGGTAGTTGTTTATGCACCAATAGCCCACATGGTATGGGGTGGAGGGTTCTTGTTCGATGCTGGAGCACTTGATTTTGCTGGTGGTACTGTTGTTCACATGAATGGAGGACTCGCTGGTCTTGTTCTTGCTTATCTTGTTGGTGAAAGAAAGGGTTATCCAAAAATAGCAATGAAACCTATAAGTGTTATGTTAACAGCTCTTGGTGCTACTCTTTTATGGTTTGGTTGGTTTGGATTCAATGGAGGAAGTGCATTTGGTGCAAATGCTATTGCTGGTTTAGCTTTTTTTACAACTGCTTTAGCTCCTGCAGTCGCTGGACTTACTTGGGTCATAATTGAGTATATAGTTTACAAGAAAACAACCTTATTAGGCGCTGCTTCAGGTGTGGTTTCTGGTTTAGTTGCTATAACTCCAGCTGCTGGATTTGTAGATGTGAGTGGAGCTATAATCTTAGGTTCAATTGGTTCTGTTATAGGTTTCTTTGGAGTAACGGCTCTTAAAAAGAAACTAGGTTACGATGATAGTCTAGATGCTTTTGGTATTCACTTTTTAGTTGGATTATGGGGTGCTTTAGCAACTGGTTTCTTAGCATTAGATGATAAAGAACTTTTATGGGACGGACCACTTAAAGATTCAGGTGATAGAATGGGACAATTTATAGTGCAAGTCGAATCAGTCATAGTTGTTGGAATCTTTACACTTATTGGAACTGTTGTTGTTTACTATATTGCTTCAGCATTAACAAATGGTGCTAGAGTTGATGAAGAGGCAGAGAGTGTAGGTCTTGACGAATCATTACATGGTGAAAAATCTTTTAACTTATAAGGAATAAATGATGAAAAAAATAGAAACAATAATTAAACCTTTCAAACTTGATGATGTAAAAGATGCCCTAAGTTCACTAGAACTCACAGGTATGACAGTAAGTGAAGTAAGAGGTTACGGACGTCAACAAGGACATTCAGAACTCTACCGTGGAGCTGAGTATGTAGTTGATTTTTTACCAAAAATAAAAATTGAACTTGTCGTAAAAGATGATGCCGTTGATCAAGTCATAAAAGTCATTAGTCAAAATGCTAAAACAGGTAAAATTGGAGATGGCAAAATCTTTGTAAGTGATGTTGAAAAATCAGTTCGCATCAGAACTGGTGAAACTGACGACGACGCTTTATAGGTTTAATAACTTGGAGTAGATATCTACTCCTTGATACTCTTTTGGTATAGGTATATTTCTCTTAGTCATCTCTTTTATAAGTATCATTTTATTTCCCTCCACTTGGGTATCAAAATAACTTCTTTGAGACAAAAAATCAATTGTACTAGTTCCACTAAGATTTAAACTTTTTAAAACTTCTGGTGAAGTTATCTTGCTAATATTATCTTTATTTACTAAATCATTAAACCAAGTATTGTCATTTTCATTTGCAGCTTTTGAATCATAGCTAAGAAGAAAATCTACAAAACTTCCATTTTCTTTTTTAATAGAATTGTATAAACCATAACTACTTGCTGCCATTGGGTCTATCATAAAAAGATTTGTTTGCATGTTAAACTCCTTACATGTAGACTAAAGCAAATTTTATGCCTTTGTTAACTACAATTATAGAAAATTTAGGAAAAACAATGAAAGAGCTTTTTGAAAACTATGCAACAATAATTATATTTTTGCACATTTTATCCGCTGTGATTTGGGTTGCAGGAATGATTGTCATTAGATTTGCAGTTCACCCAAGCCTTCAAAGTATTGATGATCCTAAAATAAAACTTGGTATAACATTACAAATAGTTGGAAAGCTTTTTCATATAGTATTACCATTTATATTTATAAGCCTTATTACTGCGCTTATCCTTATAATTGGTGCTGGTTTTAGTGGTTGGATTATTCATCTAAAAGAGAGTATTTGGACTCTTATGACTTTAAATTTTATCTATATGTATATTAAAAGATACAAAGCAGTGAAACTATTTAAAGAAGGCAACTTAGCCTCTGCTAAAAAAGCTATTTTCATCTTACCTACAACTTTACTTCCCATAAACATAGTTTTAGGATTGATGGCAATATTTTTTGGAGTTGCTCTTAAAGGATATTAGATTTTGCTTCTACCATTTTATAAGCCATTACAAGATTAAAACACAATTCACTTAACATCATAAGTTCCCAATGAGAGATAATGTCTAAAAATGGCATTCCCTCTTTTAAGGCTTCAAAATCTACGTTACATGTAAAGCCATAATTCATATCAGGAGAACCTATTTCAGGTAAGTCACTTGCATATATGAGTGTAAAAAAAATATTTGTATCTCTTCTATGACGGCGGATTCTTTTTAAAGTTCCTGCATAATCTTTTTCACTGAGCATGATTTGAGCATGAATATTATGCGACAAAACATTTCTAACAAAAGAAACCAAATCAAAAAAGTTCTCAAACTGCTGACCAAGACGTGCCTGCATAAATTCTCTAAACGAACCCTCAATTCTTAAAGCTTCTACTGTAGCCATACAGATACCTCGAAAAGAATTGAACTCTACAAAGTATTCAAAAAGTGTTATATTTTCGGTTTTATTTGTTTTTGCATCGTTTAATAACTCTTTTATAATTGCTGGATTAAAACTATAATTTTGACTTTCACTAAATACTCTCTTCACTTTTAAATCTCTATTGCTTAACTTCTCTTTTTTAGATAAACTTCCAAAAAATTCTCCTACATGTAAGAAGTAAAAGTTTTGCTCAATTAGTAGTAAGGCATCATCTAAGAGGACACTATTTGACATTTCAACTCCTGATATATTGCACACTTGCCCTCTTCACTCATAATATGAGGAGTTAGCATGTTTGCGTCTTTATGACCTGAGTGCAAAAGCATACAGTCATCTCTTAGGTTCTCATCATTTTTTACTATGTACTCACACTCATAAGTTCCGTTTGTTAGAGTTAATCTCTGCTCGTCTTTTAAACCCAAAGAAATAGGAACATGTAGGTATTGTTCAGTTTTGAACTGAGAATTAAGTGATTTATTATACTTTGCACTCAAAAGATAAAAACCCTCATCTAAATCTTCTTGGGTAAAATCATCATAGAAATCATCAAAAAATTCAAACTTACCACTGTCAGTGTAAAACTCTTTTTCATATGGTACATTCTCATAAGTCTTTGATATGAGTCGTCCATCTCTTTTAGTAGTATTTGAATCTCTTATCTCTTTTATATACTCTTTCTCACTTCTAAGCTCTACTCCTAATCTCTTACACAAATCATACTCACTTATACCAATGTCAGTATCACTTATCTTTGGCATCTCTCCCAAATACTCATGACCATAAGAGAGTTTTAAATCATCTTTTTCTAAAAACGTTTTAGCAGGAATAATAAGATCAGCCATCTTTGAAGTTTCGTTTACATGTAAACCAAAATAAACCACAAATTTAGCTTTTTTTAATCCCTCTTTTACTTTTGGAGTACAAGGCATTTGGTTTACAGGGTTTCCACCTTGAATGAAAACAAAATCATAAGCACCAAAATCTACTATTGGCTTATAAACTCTATTTGTCTTCATACTAAAAGGGGAAGCAAACCCAAAAGAGCTATTACTTATGTAACCAACGCCACAACCATCTTTCCCAAACAAACCAAGCATTGCTACAAAAGAGTCTATTGCTCGAAGCACACTATGCCCAAATGTATACTTTTGAACACCTAAACCAACTAAAAATGAGACTTTTTTACCTTTTATCATGCAAAGCATTTTATCTACTTCAAGCATACATACGCCACTTCTATTTTCTAACATTACTACAGGTTTAGAATTTACAAAGTCTATAAAATAATCAAAGTTTTTACCTCTTTGTTCTACAAACTCTTCATCTTCCATCTCTTCCATATATGCCATGCGAGAAAGAAGCATTGCTAAATATATATCTCCACGTGGTTTAATATTTATATGCAAATCTGCTCTTTTTGTGAAATCTGTTTTGTATGGATCAATAACTATGATGGTTTTACCCTTTAGGGCAGGAAGCATATGAGAGTTAGTGACACTAAGATTTCTTCCCCAGATAACAACTACTTCACTTTTTTCAACTTGAACAGGACTCCAAGTCAAATTTGCCCCTCTTCCCTCTTCTATGCCATATGCTCCTGCACTTTCGCATAAAGAACCTTTGGCTATATCTCCATCTTTAAAAGCTATTTTTGTTATACCTTGCATAACTCCTAAATTTCCACTACCTTTAAAGTAGAGTGTTTTTTCTTGCATCTTCTGTTTTACAATATCTATTGCTTCATCTATGCTGATCTCTTTGCCATGAAGTGTTGATTTTTCTATGCGTGCAAATTTATGGAAATTATTCATATGATGGCAAAGATAACCTTGCGTTATTGGATGAGATTTTTCACCTTTAAGTTTTAGTTTTTCATCAACTTCAATAGAGCAACTATCAAAACAATCAAGAGGACAAGTTGTTAGCATTACTTAACTTTAAACTCTATTTTTAAAAGTTCTGAAAAGCGTTTTGGTGCTGGTACTATTATCTCTGTTCTATACGAAGAGATATTTTGAGTATCAACTACCTTCCAAACTTTATCTACTTTTAGTGTAGTAGCTTTGTCGTTTATGTACATAACGCTAGATGGTGCTTTTTCAACATCTTCTTTTGACAAGAAGATTGTCAATTTTCCTTTTGAAATATCATAGGCATCAACTAAAGGAGCTCCTATGTTTACAAAGTCTCCTTCATTTACATAGGTTTTATAAATCAATAATCCAGATTTTATTTTTACACTTTTATGGTTAATAATGTCTTTAAGAGTTGCTATCTTATATTCTAGATCACTTATGGATACTTTGAGATTTTCTAAAGAATTTTCTAAAGATAGAACTTGATTACTTGCATTTATAAAGTTTATTAGTTCTGCATCTTTACTTGTTCTTGATTTTGTTTTTAAATTTTTTATTTTTTTATAATTCTCTCCTCTTATATGTTCCACTTCTCTAGAGTTTTTTACATTTTTTTCAGTCAATGCTAAAGTTCTTTTTAAAGATTTAAGTTTAGTTTCTGAAGTTACTAACTCTTTTTCATTTAATACATCATCTATTTGTATTAAAATCCCACCATTTGAGATTTTACCTTCTGCTTCTTTAAACAAAGAGACTACTTCACCACTAGCAATTGCCTTTATTGAAAATGACTCATAAGGGTCAACTTTGGCATAATACACACTCGCATTTAAACTAAGTGCTAGCACTAAAAGACTTAATAGGTATTTCATATTTCATTCCTCATATTTTATATGTACCATTATACAAAAAAAATTGTAAACGAATTTTAATCAACCAATAATTGATGTTAAAACTTGAAATAAACACCTTTGGTATGAATAATGCTTGTGTAATAATACTAAGAATTATTATGAAGGTTACATATGAAAATAGCTATTATTGGTGCAGGTGGAGTTGGTGGATATATAGGTGCAAAACTTATAAAAAGTGGATATTTAGATGTTACAATTGTTGCTCGAGGCAAACACTTTGAAGCTATCAAACAAAATGGTCTTACAATTTTAGATGAAGATGACAAGTTTAATATAAAAAGCTATCATATCACTGACAATATCACTCAAAATGAGCCTTATGACTTGGTTTTAATAACAACAAAATCATATGATTTGGCCGAAGTGTGTGAAAGCATAAAAAATTCTATAACAGATACAACCATACTTATGACAACAACTAATGGAGTTGGATACAAAAAAAAGATAAAAAAATTCTTCCCTAAAAATCCCATTTGTGAAGCTTGTATCTATATACTTTCAAACATAGCAAAACCAGGCATTATAAAAAAATATGGAGGTGTTTTTAAACTTTATATTGGTTCAGATGAAATTCATCCAAATAAACTAGAAAAAATTTATAATATATTTAATGATGCAAACCTACAAACAAAACTTTCAAAAAATATAACACTTCAATGTTGGAGAAAATATCTTTTCATAAGTGCATTTGCCACAATGACAAGTTTTTACGATGCAAGCATAGGTGAAATCGTAAAAAAACACGAGAATGAATTAAGAAAAATTTTAGGTGAAATTATAGCTCTTGCAAACAAAAAAGGTATTAACTTAACTTCTAAAAACCTAGAAGATTCCATATCACAAGCAAAAAGCAAAATACCTTACAATGCAACAACGTCTATGTTACTTGATTTTAGAAATAAACACAGAAGTGAGATAGATGCACTCACAGGCTATGTTTGTGTTGAAGGAGACAGACTTCAAGTCCAAGTAGAAAACATAAAGTCTCTCTACAGATGCCTCCTTATAAAGGACATAGCAAATAACTAATTTTTTAAAATAGTATCTTAGAGTTTATATTAAACAGTAATTTCTTTAATATCTGCTATTAATTTAAACTCTTTATATATAGTGGCAATAAGGTTTTGTCTATTTGTTTTTACTTTTAAATCATCAACATTAACCATAACATTATCAAAAAAGTTATCTATTTGAGGTTTTAAACCAAATAGTGCATCTAACTTCTCTTCATATGTTTTATAATCTGTTGTAGCTCTCTTTGTAAACTCTACATGTAAAGCTTTTTCCTCTTCTACTTCAAAAAGCTTTTCATCTACGTGTAACTCTTTGCCAAAATCAACATCTTTGATGATATTTGCAACTCTTTTAAACGTAGAAAACACCTCTTTAAAACCACTTCCACTAGCTATGCTTTTTAGTGCTTCTATCTTCTTAGAAAGTTTTACTATATCTCTTTCACCACTACTAACTACGGCTTTGATGATAGAAGGATTTGCATCAAAAAACTGATTGATTCTCTCTAGGAAAAAGTTTTCTAAAATCTGCATATCAAAGTTAACATATTCACTACTCAAATTTTTCAAATCTTCTTTTATGTCAAAATTTAAATTTTGATTTAATACTATTTTGATAATACCATTAACAGCACGACGCAAGGCAAATGGGTCTTTTGTTCCTGTTGGAATCTTACCTATACTAAATAAAGCAAGTAAAGAATCAATTTTACTTGAAAGTGCAACTAAAGAGCTACATAAATTACTAGGAAGCTCACTATCTTCACTTTTTGGTAGATACTGCTCCTTAAGTGCAAGACTAACAAGATCATCTTCACCGGCTGCTTTGGCATAGTAGTAACCCATAAGTCCTTGAAGCTCAGTAAACTCATAAACCATTTCACTAAGAAGATCTGCCTTACTTAGCATAATAGAACGGTTTAAAATATCATTGATCTCTTTTTTGTTTTTATCATCAATTTCAATGCTTAAATTTTTCTCATACTTCTTTTCCAAATACTCAATTACAGCTTTTTCTCTAATAACTTTGTCAAAAACTGAACCAAGACCATCAAGATAAACTACATCTTTTAGCCCTGAAAAACTTAATCCATCCCTAAGGTCATTGTCATAGAAAAAGAGTCCATCACTAAGTCTAGCACGAAGTACTTTTTCGTTTCCTTTTACTATTAGAGTATAATCATCACTAATAGCATTTGAAACAACAATAAATTTGTTAGTAATCTTACCATCTTTAAAAACAGGAAAATATCTTTGATGCTCTTTCATTGAAGTTATGATAACCTCAGGAGGAAGTCTTAAAAACTCCTCATCAAAAGTTCCTATCAAAGCTTTAGGAGACTCTGTGATAGCAACTATCTCTGCGAGTAACTCAGCATCAATGTCAATTTCTATATTATTATCTTTTTCAATTACTTTAAACTGCTCTAAAACCAGCTCTTTACGTTTACTTTGATAAAGAACAACGCCACCATTTTCTAACTTCTCAAAATAATCTCCAGCGAAATCATAAGCAAAAGGTTCATAAGAAATTGTACGATGAGGATATGAAAAATACTTTGATTCTACATTATATACTTTAAAAGGAACATGTTCATCACCAAGCATAGCTCCAATCCATCTAATGGGACGAATAAAACTCTTTTCGTAACTTCCCCATCTCATAGACTTTCCAAAGTTTAGCTTTGAAATAAACTCTTCAATCATATCACCTATAAGTGCTTTTGAGTTTTTACCTTCTATCTCTTTTTTGAAATATAAAACTTCTTTGCCGTTCTTAGTTGCACGTCCTATTTCTTCAAGTGATACTCCACACTTTTTAGCAAATCCATTTGCAGCAGGTGTTGGTTCACCATTCTTATATGCAACGGCAACTGGAGCACCAAAAAGTTCTTCTACTCTATTTTCTTGAGAAGTCGGGAACTTATTGTGCCACAAGACTAATCTTCTTGGAGTATAGTAAAACTTGAATTCACATGCTAAAGCATTATTTTCAAGAATAGTAAGCCATTTTTTCTCTATATTTGGTAACTCTTTTAAAAATGGAACTGCGGGGAGTTCCTCAACACCTATCTCTATCAAAAGTGGTTTGATCATAAATATATCCTAAATCATAATTAATCATCTATTTTAGCCAACGTCTAGTTAAAATCCAATAAAATAGATACTTTTACTAATCTTCACTGCTAACAATTAGTTTATGAGTTCCAAACATTATCTTAATTTCATCAAAATCATCATCATAAGTAAAAAGCATGATGGTATTTGCATCTATTATTTCTAAGTAAACTGAACTTGGATAATTAAGAGCATATGAAACATCTGTTTTAGATGTTGGTTCAAAATAAAAAACTGTAGAGCTATTTTTTTTGACTGTGAATTCATAATTTTCTGAATTAACATTAAAAAAAGCTTCATCAAAAGTTCTGGTATGAAAACTCCAATTTTTTTGATGGGCTATGCCATCTAAATTATAAACAACTTCAACACTATACTGAGCATTCCATTTTAACCTAGTAAGAGGGAACAGAGCAAAATCAAATTTTCTAAACTTTCCATTTGGATCTGTATTGTAATCATATTCTATAGTATTTTCTATAAGATTATACTCACTATCAAAAAGCTTAAAACTTGTTACATCAATCTGTTTTGCGTAATTCTCATCAAAACTAATGCTAATTGGAAAACCACTCACCTTGTAACTTGGTAATGGATCTGGCACTTCAGTAAAAAAAGCGGGTGGAACATCTTCTTGACCATCATAAGGATATATAATTACTCTCTTATTTTGAGTTTTATTTGAATATGAGGCATCTTTAAAATCATGTTGTTCAATTTTAAAATCTTTATCTAGACAAACACCATAAATATACTCTCCTACGCTATCAAAACTTTTTTGACTACATAAATAATTTATTCTACTACTGCCCATATTGTAAACAAATGATGTTTTTAATCTGTCTTTAGTATTTTGTTCTATGCCAATTCCAACGCTGTCAATTTTAAAATCTAAAAAACCAAAACGATGATATATTGCTGAGAATAGACTATCTATTGACTCTTTTGCACTCTTAGTTCCATTTGAAATATTTTCAACCACAAATGCTGACTTGTATCCTACTTTTTTAGCCCTATCTTTTGGATGAACTCCTGTAAATCCAAGATTTGAAGGGGACTCTTCATGAACCATTATGTCATTTTGTATAAGATATTTTGCGTGATTTTTTGCTGAAGAACTTAAAATATCATCATTGCTAAGGTAGACTAAACCCGCTGCTTCTCTGAGCCTATTTAAATAAGAAAAACTTTCATAGTTCGATGACTCTTCATCAATGACAGGAACTTCATTATGTATGATTTCAGATGATTCAAAACTATTTTCTTGAACACTTTGATACACAATAAAACAGATAATTACAAGCAATCCCCAAACTACTATTCGCATAAAATTCAATACTTATCCTTTTTTAATAAACAGTGCTCAAGCCCTAACAATACAATCTCTTTTTTGCCTTTGTACTTTGCTAGTGCCTTTACATGTAAAGAGTAAATTTCTATAATTTTAAAATTACAAGCTGGTCTATATATAAATTGTATCTCAATTGCTCTTCACCCTACTTTCAAATCAGCATTTATATAACTAACTTCTCAAAAATTCACTTAAATTTTTTAAACCTCAGGCAAATATTTTATTATATTTTTTATCTCCATCATTTAATGCTTTTAACTTAGTTTTTCTCTTAAATAAAAATACTATTGTGTATATCTTTGTTAAAACAGTTTGTAAATCTTTTAGTTCAAATGAATCTATTGTTAATCTAAAAAATGATTTATTAGTTTTAGCTTCTACTGTACTATTTAAAATCACTCTATGTATATGTCTTTATTAGCTAAATATCTTTGATGATTACTTCTTCATTTTTAAAATTCAAACTTATTTCTTTTGCAAAAGCTTTCATTGCATTAATAACTTCAGACAAGTAGCCCTGTTTAATATTAAGGTGCACCCTTGCAAATTTTTCATAATCTAAGTGTTCGTTCCTAGCTACAATTTGGAAATGTTTTTTGTGAATTTCTTCATCTAGATGCCCTGCATTATGAGTAACTATATTTCTTATATCTCGAGATTCAATGATTTTTTTCCAAAACTCTGTTCCTGTCGGTACATTTACGAGTGCAATTTTTGTTAGGTATTGTTTAGCACGTTCAATTCCTAACCCGTTGTAATCTTTCAATTTACAACAAAGCCTTTTTTCAAGGTACAAACTTTGACAAAACTGATTCAGGTAATCCTCGAAAAGAGATACTAACATCACCAAATATGACTGTTTTTGATATTGAGGGAATATAGTATCAAAATGAGCACCAAGGTCAGTGCTGTATTTATACCTATTCCAACATGTTGCTTCATCAGTTTCTAAATCGGACTCATTATACTTGATAGATTCCTCTTTCCAATGACTATCAGATAATTCAATGAATACACGAAATTTATCTAAAACAATTAGAAAGTATGGTGAAACCTGATTAGATTTTTTCAAAATGCCTCCAAATTTAGAATTTGCTAACACTAATTCTTATTATATATCTAATGGGCTTAAATAATAAAATTACAAGTTCATATATGTATCTTTGTATTTGACTAAATTTATTAAAAATATTGTAAATTTCAATATTTTGAAGAATATTGATTTTATTTACTATTATTCTTTAATATTTTATGTCAATTTATTGCTTTACATGTAGATAATAGGACAAAATATTTGCATTTATTGAAGTATTCTGACAGCTCTACGGTTTTAGTTTAGAGAGTTTAGGAAGAGATATTTTCTGTAAGAGTATTTCAGCATAAGTGTCCGAATAGTATTTTTAAAATAGATGCAAATCATTTCACATCAATAGTAGAATAATTTAAACAAGAATTAGAATCCAACAATACAATCTCTTTTTTGCCTTTATATGTTGCTAATGCCTTTACATGTAAAGAGTAAATTTCTGCAATTTTCAAACTGCAATCTGGTCTGTATATGTAAATTGTATCTCTATTTTTATCTTCAACGACAACTCCATACTTACTTTTGTTTATAACCATAATATCTTCTAAAAAGTAATTTACCCTTCCCTCTTTTGTTAGTAACTCTTTTACGCTTATCTTTTGTGGGTAATTTACTTTTTGTTTGGTTGTTGTGAACATTGCCGAGATAGCAAAATGATCGCTATAGCCAATGCCTAAGTGTTTACCTCTACCTTTGTTTGAAATTTGCCATCTTTTTGCATTGCCATATTTGTCTATTACATAATCAAATCTATGGACTTGGAACGAACCTACTACATATCTTTCATATAGAGATTTTGAGACTATTATATGGTCTATTGCATTTTTTATTTTATAGAACTTGTATGAGTATCTATTACTATAAGGAGTATCGTACCAGAGATTATAATTGTTTTTTGAAACTAATTCTACCTCTTTACCCCAGCCTCTTTTGTCTTTTTTTAATGGAGAGTTAAAATCACCTAGAAGTATATAGTTTTTCTCTTTTTCGTATAATGACTTTAGTTTTTTTGCAAATTTTATACGAATTTTTACTGGGTGTCTGTATGAAGGCCAATGATTCATAAAAAGGCTTACATGTAAACCTTCAATATCTACAACAACTCTATGGATTGGTCTAAATCTTTTAAGAATATTATATGAATTATGCTCTTTTATGGGGTACCTAGAGAGCAGAACAATGTCTAATCCCTTAGTTTTAAAAGAGCTGTACATGTAAGGGTATTTTTGTTTTCCAAGAGCTTGATTTAGTCTTTTTAACACTTCTTTGTTTTCAAGCTCCTGAAGAGAAATTATGTCTGCGTTTACATCCTTAATAACTCGTGCAAGATTTTTAATTTTTTTTGTGAGCATTTTTTCATTCCAAACACTTCTGTTATTTGGAATGTACTCTTTGTATTCATAACCACTTATTTTCATGTCAAAAAGGTTTTCTACATTATATGTCGCTACACTAAATTGTTTCGCATATAAAAATATCGGAACAAAGAATAGTGCTAAAAGCCTTTTCATGACATAGGTAAAAACTCTCTATCTTTATCATTAAAGTACTCTAATTCTCCTGTTCTTATCTTATAATACCATCCACGAAGAGCTAGTTTTCCAGCATCTACTCTACTTTTGACTTCTGGGTACGTTAGAAGATTTTTCATCTGAAAAATAATAGATACTTTTTCTGTCAATACTAATTTCTCTCTTTGCGATGCGTTATTTGCAATATTATCTTCAACATGTTTTTTTGCAGCTACACCTAAGTCTAACCACCTCTTTACATGTAAAAGGTTTATACTATTTATGTCTTTATAAAGACTTTCAATTGCACCACAATGAGAATGTCCACACACTATGATGTCGGTTACTTTTAAAACATTGACTGCATATTCGATTCCTGCAGCAGTTGCATGATAGTCGTTATCTGGGGAAAATGGAGGAATAAAGTTTCCTATATTCCTAAGAACAAAAAGATCCCCTGGATCTGAGTCTGTGATAAGAACAGGATCAACTCTAGAATCACTACAGGCTATAAATAGTACTTTTGCTTTCTGTCCATTTTCCACTAAATCTAAAAATTTATTTTCATATTTTTTAAACTTTTTGTCTTTAAAACTCTCATGACCGTCTATTAAATCTTGTATTTTCATTATTATCGCCTATTAAAAAATTTTAATTATTAAATTATAGTACAAAACTCATAAAAAAACATTATTCTATAAAAAATAATTTATTTTTGTAACTTACATTGATTGGAGTTTAAAGAGTATCCCATCCCTTTTACAATTGTGATAGCTTTTTCTGGAATTTTTTTACGAAGTCTTTTAACAAGTGCTCTTATATTTATAAGTGTTGTTGCTTCTCCCTCCCACACATACTCTTCTATCTCTTCAAAACTAACAACTCTATGAATATCTCTTGCAAGAAGTTCAAGAAAAAGTATCTCTTTTTTAGCTAATTTCACTTCTCCATCTAAACTAGAGAGATATTTACTCGTATAATTATATATAAAACTATCTCCTAAATCCAAAGTTTTAAACCCAAAATTACAAAGTTTTTTTACTTTTTGAATAAGTTCATACATAAAAAATGGCTTTTTCAGGTAATCATCACATCCTACCTCATAAGATGCTTGAATCTTGTCGAGTTCGTGATTGGAGCTTATGATGATAACAGGTATAATTGAGTGATACATACGAATTGTCTCTAAAATTGAAATTCCATCAATAGAAGGAACATTTATATCCAAAATAAAACAATGATAACCATTTGCCAACACAGCAAGGGCTTCTTCACCATCAAAAAACATATCTACTTTATAATTTTCTTTTTCTAAAGCACTTGCAATAAGCTTGCACAAACGCTCGTTATCTTCAAGAACTAAAATTTTCATTACTTAATTCCAATTTAATAGTAAATTTTGCACCAGTTAGAGTGTTTGACACACCAATAACACCACCGATTTTATCTTCAATTATAAGTTTTGCCATATACAAGCCTATGCCATGTCCCTCTTTTTTCGTAGTATAATAAGGCTCAAATACCTTATCAATATCAGTTAATGAGATTCCTCCACCATTGTCTTCAATCTCGATTTGAACACTGTTATCTATATTGCTAATTTTTATGTCTATTATCCCTCTTTTAATAATTTTTTTCTCTCTTAATTTTAGTATCGCATCTTTTGCATTATTGACAACATTGAGTAAGGTTTGCATTAACTCATTACGATAACCACAAATCAACAAATTTGTATTTTCTACAATAGTAATATTTACATCTATGTAATTATACTTCATATTGTGTCTTATTATTTCCATCATCTTAACAACAGCTTTGTTGATATCAAAAACCGTTTTTTTACGTGAAGGCATAATGAATTGTTGAAAATCATTTATTGTTTCGGTCATATAACGTACTTGCATCATGATTTCATTGACATATTTAGAATTTTTTTCATCTACTTGTTCACTGCCATCATAAAGTTGTTCTTGTGCTATTGTGGCTATCTCCACTAAAGGACTTTTCCATTGATGGGCAATAGAAGAGAATATTTCTCCTATTTCTGCAAGTTTTGATTGTTGGATTATAAACTCTTGATGTTTAATTTTTTCTATTTGTGCATTTTTTTCTTTAGTAATATCCGTAAAAATTGTTACTGTACCACAGCTTTTATATACATCTTCGCTATAATCTGTTTGATTGACTATATAAATGTATTCATTGTTATCATGACCTTTTAAAGTAATTTCGTTGTGCTCTTGAGAGTTATTTATAAACGCATCTAAGGCTTTGAGCAAAGAACTTGACTTGCTCTTTTTTATATAATCTTTTAATATTTTTCCATTAGTTTTTGGACATGACAAATACATTAAATCACGAAATTTTGAATTTGAATCAACAATTTTACCAACCTTATCTTGCCAGACAATAGGACTTTGAATCGCATTAAGAAGTACTTTATCAAATTCCATACGTTCTTTGAGCAACTTGACACTCTTTATTCTCAAATAAATATTATGTATCAAACAAACTATTAAAAAGAGTAAAAAAGGTGATATTAAAAATACTAAATCAATTAATTGTCTATGTTTGTCAAAAAATGAAACAGGTGAATGTACATAAGAAATTGGCATGTTTAATTTATTTAATTTGAATTTGAATTTTTTACTTTTTTCATAATCAAATATATATTTATATGAGCTATCTTTCTTAATGAAAGGAGTTGGAATATCTTTATTTAAGATAGATATAATATTTTTTCCTGTATTTTTTCCTAACTCTTTAATCAATACTAGTTTACCTCCAACTGCTCCTTTTCCTATGAATAGGGTATCTGTTACAAATACAGGTAATGCACTAGAGTCTATCATAGATGCTATTTCACTATTTTTATACAGTTTTCCATATTTATCATTATAAAAACGTATAAAAAAGACAGCTTGTTCTTTTTTATAAACAGAAAACTTTTTTCTTAAATCATTTAGTGTAGATTTCCTAATATATTCTACTGTAAATTTTTTACCTATTTTTTTGATAGCTGCTCTAACAAATGGCTCAGAATCATCTCCATTTGCACTTTTGTCATTAATGATATATAGCTTTTTTATATTTGGCATAAGCTTATAAATTATGTTTATAATATCATTAATAGCTCGTTTTTCTAATAATCCGGATACTTTTTTTTCTAAATTATATTTTTTTACATCTTTCAAAGAGAACTGTTCTATTCCTGTAAAAAAAATAGGCTCATCTGTAAAAAGTTCTGAATAATTTTCTAAAGAAAATTCATATGCAAATTTATCGATAGCTAAAATTAAATCATATTTTTCTTTTTTTAATTGTAGTTTATAAAGCTCTTGTAATTTTTGATAATATTTTTTAGAAGAGATACGCTTTGAATCCATATAGAGAAAATTTGTATCAATATTTGTATTGTATAATACTTTTTCAATTCCACGTATAACATCATCACTCCACTGAAATCCTCTGTGGTATGAGTTTATTATGAGAACTTTTTTATTAGTTTGAGCAAGTAAAATACCATTACTAAGTAATAAAAAGATGATTATCCATAAAAATCCCCTATTTTTCATAATGACATCCTATAAACTTTTTGTTATTTTAACAAATTTTAGGTTAATACTCTACAAAATATTAAATGGCTAGATAAAAATACCTAGCCATAAGTTTTTTAAAAATTTAGTGTAAAATTATTGGTCCTAGAACAAATCCTAAAGCAACACTACAAGATATAGCTATAAGTCCAGGAATTACAAATGGATGGTTAAGCACATATTTACCTATACGTGTTGAACCTGTATCATCCATTTCAACTGCCGCTATGAGAGTTGGGTAAGTAGGCAATACAAACAGTGCACTAACAGCTGCAAAAGATGCTATTGCTGTAACTGGGTCTACTCCAAGAAGTAGAGCAGCAGGAAGTAAAGCTCTTGTAGTTGCTGCTTGAGAATAAAGCAACATACTTCCAAAGAAAAGTGTTATTGCTAACATCCAAGGATACTGCTCTAACACTGAACCAGCAAGGTCTTTTATCTCATTAATATGACCAGAAACAAATGTATCACCAAGCCAAGCAACACCAAGAACACATATACAAGCACTCATACCTGATTTGAATGTTGATGCACTTATGATTTCACTTGTATCAATCTTAGTTGCAAGAACGATAAATGTTGCCGCAACTAACATAAACAACATAATAGCTTCATTTCTAGGAACTATGGGATGTTGTATAAGTCCAACTGTACCACTAATTGCTGTAGCATAAGCAACTACTGCTATAATCGTAGCAATAAAAATACCAACTGAAAGTTTAGCTCCTGGTTTAATATCATACTGAGTTGCACCATGAACTTTTACTAAACCTTTTTCAAGACGATCTTTATAAATTTTATCATCTTTTAAATCTTTTCCAAGAAAATTACTAACAAAAGCAGCAATCATACAAGCTGTAAATGTTGTAGGAATACAAATAGCCAGTAGTTGTAAGTAACCAACACCTAAAGGATCGAGCAAACCACTCATTACTACAACTGCTGCTGAAATAGGAGATGCAGTAATGGCTATTTGAGAAGCAACAACGGCAATACCCAAAGGACGAGAAGGACGAATTCCCTGCTCTTTTGCAATTTCAGCAATAACTGGAAGAGTTGAATATGCTGTGTGTCCAGTTCCTGCAAGCAGAGTCATAAAATAAGTAACAGTTGGTGCTAAATATGTAATTTGCTTTGGATTTTTTCTTAAAATACTTTCACCAATTTTAACCATATAATCAAGTCCACCAGCAACTTGCATTGCCGCTATTGCAGAAATAACTGCCATAATAATAAGTATAACATCTATTGGAATACTTCCTGGACTCATGCCTAACCCTAGTGTCAAAGCAACAACACCTAAACCACCGGCATAACCGATACCAATACCACCCATTCTTGCCCCAAGAAAAATGGCTCCAAATACAACTAATAATTCTACTCCTACAATCATAACAACCTCCTTTTAATATAGACTTTTTATTTAGTTAATCTCGGTTTAATCATATTTTCTGGTTTTATGATTTCATCAAGTTCATCTTTACTCAATAACTTCTGCTCCAAAACAAGCTCATAAACTGAACGTCCACTTTTAAGAGCCTCTTGAGCAACAGCTGTAGAGTTTTCATACCCAATAAATGGATTTAATGCAGTTATCAAACCAATACTATTAAGAACTAACTCTTTACAATGTTCTTCATTTGCAGTAATTCCGCATACACACTTTTCTGCCAAAGTTTCAAAAGCATTTTTCATCATATTGATTGAATTAAAAAGGTTATATGCAATAACTGGTTCAAATACATTAAGTTGTAATTGTCCACTTTCACTTGCCATTGTAATAGTAACATCAGCACCTATAACTTGAAATGCTACTTGATTTACTACTTCAGGAATAACTGGATTTACTTTTCCTGGCATGATTGAGCTACCAGGTTGAACAGCTGGAAGATTTATTTCATTAAAACCTGCACGTGGACCTGAACTTAACAATCTTAAATCATTACAAACTTTTGATATTTTTGTTGCAACACGTTTTAGAACACCAGATATTTGAACATAAGCACCGGTATCTTGTGTCGCTTCAACCAAATCTTTTGCAGTTACAAAAGGACGTCCTGTTACTTCTTGAAGTTTTGATTCTACTAATTTTGCATAATCAGGATGTGAGTTAATACCTGTTCCAATGGCAGTAGCACCAAGATTCATCTCACGAACTAACTGTTGAGACTCTTTTAAACGTTCAATATCTTCATCTATCATAGTCATGTAAGCATGGAATTCTTGTCCTAAAGTCATAGGAACAGCATCTTGAAGTTGAGTTCTTCCCATTTTTATAATATCTTTAAACTCTATTGATTTTTTTAGAAAACATTTACGTAATACCTTCATTGAATCGATTAGTTCATATATTTTTTCATATAAAGTTATACGAAATGCTGTAGGATATGCATCATTTGTAGATTGAGAAAGATTTACATGGTTATTTGGATGAAGATGTTTATAGTCTCCTTTTTCATGACCTAAAATTTCTAAACCACGATTTGCAATAACTTCATTTGCATTCATATTAATTGAAGTACCTGCACCACCTTGAATCATATCTACTACAAATTCATTGTGGTACTCACCACCTATAATGTCATCACAAGCTTCACAAATCGCATTTTTTTTATTCTCATCTAATAATTCTAACTCATAGTTAGCTAATGCAGCAGCTTTTTTTACTTTTGCTAAAGAGCTAATAAAGGTAGAAAACTGTGATAAAGTCACTCCTGTAATATGAAAGTTTTCTTGTGCTCTTGCTGTTTGCACACCATAATAAACATCTTTAGGAATCTCTTTGTTCCCTATTAAATCATGTTCTATTCTCATTAAAAATCCTTTGTTCCAATTTCAAACTAAGGAATTCTATAATGCTAAAATGAACTAAAAGTGATGTTTTAGTTGTTATAAAATATTTTTTTAATTATGTATAATTTTGCTATTAATAGGTAGTAATAATGTTAAATGTATTTAGCTAATGAAACTGCTGAGGCAAATGCCCATTGGAAATTATATCCTCCAAGTTCTCCTGTGACATCTAAGACTTCTCCAACAAAATGTAAGTTTTTTTGCAATTTACTTTCAAAAGTAAGAGAATTAATCTCATCTGTGCAAATTCCACCTTTTGTCACCTCTGCTTTTGTAAAACCAAAGTTTCCAGCTGGTGCAAACTCATATTTTTTTAAAACTTGAAGTTTTTCAATCTCACTATTATTTAATTTACATATTGCTTTGTCTTCAACATGTATAGATTTCAAAAACTCTAAAATAAATCTTTTTGGCAAAGGCAGTTGTGAGCTAATCTGTTTTTTTGATTTTTTATCTAAAAGTTTTTTTAAATTACTTTTTGGTAAAAAATCTAATTCGATTTTACCTTTTTTCCAATAAAGTGAACCACTTAAGACTACAGGACCACTTATACCTTTATGCGTAAAAAGCAAATCACTCTCCAAAGTTTTATCTTCAATACTTAATTTAGTATTAAAAGAAATACCACTAAGGTTTTTCATCCAAAACTGATCTTTTTGAACTGTTAATCCAACAAGAGCAGGAGCAGGAGTTACAACACTATGACCAAAGCTTTTTGCTATCTCATAGCCTATAGGACTAGCTCCTATGCTAGTATAGCTTATGCCACCACTTGCTACTATAAGCTTTTTTGCTTCTATTGTTTTACCTTGAGTTTTAATTATAAAATGATTTTTAAACTCTACATGTAAAACCTTAGTATTCATAAAAAAATGACAATGTTTGGTAAGTTTTTCAAATATACTTACTACATCTTTAGCCGATTTTTTACAAAAGTACTGTCCGTATTTTCTAACTTCAAGTTCTAACTTAAACTTATCTAAAAACTTCAATAGTTCTTTTGGAGTAAACTCATCAAGTGCTTTTTTAATAAATTCTTTGTTAGCTAAGTAATTTTCAACCGATACATTTTTGTTTGTAATATTACACTTGCCTCCACCACTTGCAAGAATTTTCAAAGCAATTTTTGAGTTTGAATCTATGATAGCTATATTTTTACTTGGCAACATCGAAGCAGACATAAGCCCACTAGCTCCTGCTCCGATAATTGCTATGTCATATATCATGAAAATTCTGAGTAGTTTTGACGAATAGCATCATAAAGCACTATTCCAACTGATACGGCTTGGTTTAGACTTCTTCCATTTTTACCCATAGGAATTGTAATAGCGTTTTCCCATTTTATTTTCATAAGCTCCATTGGAAGCCCAGTTGACTCTCCACCAAAAAAAATAAAATCATCTTTTTTAAACTCAGCCTCAAAATAAGGTTTATCACTATTAGTTGTTGCAAAGTAAAAACTATCTTTTTTGTCGCCTTTAGCTGCTAAAAAATCATCTAAACTTTCCCAAACAGTAACATCGAGCAAATCCCAATAATCTAAACCAGCTCTTTTTACGTTTTTATCATTTATCTCAAAACAAGTTGGCTTAACAATATGAAGTTTACAATCACAATTTACACATAAACGACCTATACTTCCGGTATTTTGAGGGATTTGTGGGTGAACAAGTACTACATTAAACATTAGAAAATCACCGTTTTGTTTTGTGAAATAAAGACTCTATCTTCAAGTACTAAATCAAGCGCATTTGAGAGAACAACTTTTTCTACATTTCGCCCCGCTTTTTGCATATCTCTCCAAGAAAATTCATGAGTGACATTAATAACATCCTGAGATATAATTGGTCCTTCATCTAAATCATTTGTCACAAAATGAGCAGTAGCACCAATTGTCTTAACTCCTCTCTCATAAGCTTGCTTATATGGATTAGCCCCAATAAAAGCTGGTAAAAAAGAGTGGTGAATATTGACCATTTTCCCATCAAAATATCTTACAAAATCACTTGAAAGAATTCTCATATATTTAGCTAAAACCATGTAATCACACTCATAGTTTTTTAAAACTTCAAAAACTTTTTCTTCATGTTCTTGTCTTTTTAAACCCTCGTGACATACATGGTGAAAAGGTATATCAAACTTATCTACAAGCTTTTTCAAATAATCATAGTTTGATACAACTGCCACAATTTCAGCATTTAAATCATCGCTATACTCTTTCAAAAGTAAATCACCCAAACAGTGAGACTCTTTTGTAGCCATTATAATTATTTTTTTTCTTCTTTTTTTAGTTAAAGTTATTTTTGCATCTTTAGGCATAACAACTTTAAGCCTAGATACCAAATTACCATTTTCAATATCACCACTAACTATAGCACGAAAGAAAAACCTACTATTTTCACTATCAACAAACTCATCATTTTTAACTATGTTTAAATCACTTTTATACAAAACATCAGAAATACTATAAATAAGTCCTTTTGCATCAACACAATCTATTTTCAATATATAATTATTCACCAATTTTCTCCATTACTCTTTTCCTATATTCTATCTTTATATCTTCTTTTACAAAACCATCTTCTATTACTTTTGCTATGCTAACCCCACCACTAAAAACATCATCATAAATTCCAAGGTCTTTTGCACGTTTTATTATGCCCTTTTTATAGTTACCTAACCATTCACATATTGGCATATCTATTGCTAAGACGAACAACTCTTTATCGCTAATCTCGTTTTTAAAAAAAGGCTGATTTTTAAAAACCCTTAGGTAGTGATTGGGAGTTTCTATCTTTTTAGCCCACTTATAAGGGTTAAATCCACATATATTTGCTACTATATATAAAAAATAATATGGTCTTAACTCTTCCACAAAACTTGCTTCTTTTAACTCTTTTGTAACTTTGTCTACGTCTTGATAATTTAGCTTACATGTAAAGAGTTTTTCAAACAAATTAAGTCTGTACATGTAAACAAATCCAAGCTCTAAATACTCTGCTTTAAACAGCTTTTCAAACTCCCATAGAATCCTTGGTTTTGTTAAGTCACTTAAATCAATATCTTGCATAACTTTTAAAGTCTTATCTTCTATTTCAAAACCAAATCTAGCGCTAAACTGGACCGCTCTTAAAACCCTTAAACTATCTTCTGTAAAAGCTTTTTCATCTATAAGTGAAATTTGCTTTTTTTCTATACTTTTTTGCCCATTCCAGAAGTCTAAAAGCTCTCCTGAAAAAATGTTTAACATCAGCGCATTCATCGTAAAATCTCGTCTTTTTGAAGCTACTTTTTCATCATCTGTTATTTCTACTTCAAAAGCTTTATGCCCTACTCCCACTTTTTTCTCTACTCTTGGGAGTGCTAGGTCTATATCACCTAACTTATATACAAAAAAACTCTTTCCAACTCCCAACGCTCCACATTTTTTCATAAGCTTATCAAATTCATCTGGGTTTATATCATAAACTTCTATATCTAAATCTTTGATTTTGTTATGTAAAAGCAAGTCACGAACACAACCACCTACAAGGTATACTCGTTTGGTATATGAAGAGAGTAGATTTACTATTTTATTAATATCTTTTTGTAAATCTACAGAAAACCTATCTAGCATCTAATCTTTCTAAACGTTCATCTAAAACAGCCAAAGAGTACTCTAAAAAGTTTAAAGTCAAATCAACTTTTGACTCAATACTTTTGTTATTTGGAGATTGAAAACCTTCAAAAAGAACAAGGATACGTTCTCTCATACTCTCACAAAAGTATTTCTCATCATCTAAGGTTTTTTCACAAAGTATATCTTCTTCTTTTACCTCTTCTATAACTTTCTCTTTTGTTTCTATCTGTTCTTCAATTTTTACTTTTACTTCAACATCTTCTTTAATATCTTCAAGTTCTGCCAATGTTGAGAGTATCATGTCTTTTAATTCCACTTTATCAACCACCTTTCAAATTCTAAAAACTCTACTTCACTATCCATATCTACAAAAAACTTTTTCATATCTTCATTTACATGTAAATACTTTTTGCGTAACCCAGAAAGTCTTTTTATTGCTATTTTTGCTTCTTTATTGTTTGAGTCTTTTTTTAGTAACTCTTTATATATTTCCAAAGCCTCACTTTTAAGACCTTGGAGTTCATAAATAGAAGCAAGTGTTAGGGTCTTCATATTTTAGCTACATAGTCCGCTATTATTGAGCCTATTTCTGTTGTTGAACAAACTTCTTTAGCTCCAAAATCTGACAAATCTTTTGTTCTATAACCATCTTTAAGTACTAATGCAACTGCTTTTTCTATTTTATCTGCTGCTTTTTCTTCACCTAGGGCAAAACGTAACATCATAGCTGCACTCATTATAGTAGCTATTGGATTTGAAATTCCCTGTCCAGCTATATCGGGAGCTGAACCATGAATTGGCTCAAAAAGTCCAACTTTTCCAC
This sequence comes from Sulfurospirillum sp., assembly GCA_016744795.1. Classification (GTDB taxonomy): domain Bacteria; phylum Campylobacterota; class Campylobacteria; order Campylobacterales; family Sulfurospirillaceae; genus Sulfurospirillum_A. The sequence goes on along the minus strand of JADGDR010000002.1, from coordinate 22,311 downwards.
CAACTGAAGCAGATGGTAAAAGTCCAATAGAACCACTAATCATACTTGCTTCATCACTTAGTATATCTCCAAAAATATTACCTGTAAGCATTACATCAAATTGTCTTGGATTACGCACAAGTTGCATTGCAGCGTTGTCAACATACATATGAGATAAAACCACTTCAGGATAATCTTTTGCTACTTCTTCAACAGTTTCACGCCAAAGCTGACTCACTTCAAGCACATTTGCCTTGTCAATTGAACAAACTTGTTTACGTCTTTTCATAGCACTATCAAATGCTACAATTGCGATTCTTTTTATCTCTTCTTTGCTGTATACCATAGTATTAAAAGCTTTTGTTTCAGTTTTCTCACGAGGCTGACCAAAATAGATACCACCAGTAAGCTCACGAACAACAAAAAGATCAACACCTTTTAAAACTTCTGCTTTAATAGTACTAGCATCAACAAGCTCATCAAAAACATTAGTTGGTCTTAGGTTAGCGTAAACTCCAAGTTCACTTCTGAGCCTTAAAAGCCCACTTTCAGGACGAAGGTGACGTTCTAAATTATCCCATTTTTCTCCACCAATAGCACCAAAAAGTATGGCATCACTTTTTTTACATCCTTCAACTGTCTCATTAGGAAGTGGGTTACCTGTAACATCATAGGCATTACCACCCATAAGATACTCTTCATAGTTCAATTCAATATCTTCTTTAGAACAAACTGCATCTAAAACTTTGATTGCCTCATCTACAATTTCAGGTCCTATTCCATCACCTTTTATAATAGCAATATTATAACGCTTCATTTACTTTCTCCTTAAACTTGAGCAAAGCCCAAGTTAAATTACTCTCACTAAAGCTTTCGCTTGCAAAAAGTGTTTTTATTTTATTTTCTTAGCATAATTCATAAGACCACCACAGCTCACAAGCTCTTGCATAAAGGGTGGAATTGGTGCAAATTTATATGTTTTGCCACTCTCATTATTTTTAATCGTTCCGTTGTCTAAATCTAGTCTTAATGTATCGCCTTGTTTTATATTGCTACTCTCTTCTAACTCTAAGATAGTAAGCCCCATATTAAAAGCATTTCTATAAAAAATTCTTGCAAAGCTTTTTGCTATAACTGCACTAACACCAGCCGCTTTAAGTGCTATTGGAGCATGTTCACGAGATGAACCACAGCCAAAGTTTTCACCTGCAACTATAATATCTCCTGCTTTTACTTTTGTACTAAACTCTGGATCAGCATCTTCCATAACATGTTTTGCTAACTCTTTTGGCTCAGAAGTATTAAGATAACGTGCTGCAATTATCAAGTCTGTATCTATATTGTCACCAAAGGTCCAAACTTTCCCATCTATTGTATTCATAAAAGTCCTTGAGAATTTTCTTTAAATTTATGCTATTTTATCGAAAAAGGTGTATGAAAAAGATTAAATACATAAAAAGCACTTTTTAAGAGGCATAAAATGATAAAATTTACTTATGTAATAGTTCTAATAAAGGACAAAAATATTATCTCTTATTTATGTTGAAACTGATTTGCCTAATTTTTCTTCTATAGACTCTATTTTGGTTACAAGCCTATTTTTTTTTGCTTTTCTAATATCAAATTTTAAAGAGCTATAGACCCTATCACAAGCACTTACCTGCTCGTAAGCAAGTTCTATTATATCTAATGCTTCCCTTAAAGTATCAGTCTCTACAACTGTACCCATAGGTGTTAATTTATAAGAAACTCCGCTTTTATCTATAGCACCTATTATCTTTGAAACTTGTTTTGATACTGACGATCCTTCGCGACCATTGTCACTAGTAGGAAACATACTAAACTCTAAAAGTACTGACATCTAAAATCTCCTTGTATAACTATGGCAATATGGAATTTTACCAGTTTTTTGGTAGTAGTATTGATGGTAATCTTCTGCCACATAAAACTCTTGTTTTTCCAAAATTTTAGTAGCTACATGTAGGCCTTTTTTTTCTAACTTTTTTATCAACTCTTCTACTACTTCTTTTTCTTCTTCATTACTAACAAAAACAGCCGAAAGATACTGAGGACCAATGTCAGGTCCTTGCCCATTAGTTTGAGTGGGATTATGTATCTCAAAAAATAGTTTTGCTAAACTTTCATAACTAAGCCTATCGGCATTATACTTAACTTCTACAACTTCAAGATGACCTGTATCTTTATAACAAATATCTTGATAAGTAGGATTTAAAGTATGCCCTCCCATAAAACCAGAGAGGGCATCTAAAACTCCATCTTCTTTGTTAAAGTAGTATTCAACTCCCCAAAAACAACCTCCTGCAAAGTATGCTTTTTTAATTTTCATGATTTGCCTTTAGCGCATATGTAAAGGCATTATACCACTTATTTTACTTTTTCTTGAGTATTGTTATAAACAGTTTCGTCAAGCTCACCCTCACTTTTTGCCACAAGGACAGCTACCATTGCATCACCTGTGACATTAACTGTAGTTCTAGCCATATCCAAGATACGATCAATCCCAGCTATAATCGCAATGCCTTCCATAGGAAGTCCAACAGAGCTAAGTACCAAAGAGAGCATGATAAGTCCAGCTCCAGGAACACCAGCAGTACCGATTGAAGCCAAAGTAGAAGTTAAAATGATAGTCATATAGTTAGCAAAGCTCAAATCTACATTAAAAGCTTGTGCAATAAAAACAACACATACACCTTGATACAACGCTGTACCATCCATATTGATAGTTGCACCAAGAGGCAATACAAAACTAGCTATTGGTTTAGAAACTCCAAGATTGTTTACCACGTTTTGTGTAGTTACAGGTAAAGTTCCAGAACTACTAGTAGTAGTAAATGCTACTGTCTGAGCAGAAATTATACCTTTGAAAAATGTTAAAGGATTGAGTTTGGTAAAAAAAGCAAGACTTCCACCCATTGTCAAAGCCATATGTATAACAGAACCAACATATACACCTAAAATAACTTCACCAAGACTATATAATACATCTAAACCATATGAGGCAGATACCCATGCCATCAAACCAAATACTCCAAATGGTGCAAAAGATATAACTATATCAGTCATCTTAAACATCACCTCAGAAAAAGATTGAAAAAACTTAGCAACTGGTTTACCATTTTCACCTGCAAGGTTAATAGAAATTCCAAGCATGATAGCAAAAAAGATAATCTGTAAAATATGCCCCTCAGCCAAACTAGCAACTGGATTTTTTGAAACTATATTTAAAAAAGTGTTCACCAAATCAGGTGCTTCTTTTGCGCTCACAGCGGTAGCTGCGTCTAAAGAAACCCCAGCTCCTGGTTCTATAAGAATACCAAGTCCAAGCCCTATAGTAATAGCAATAGCAGTAGTCAAAAGATATATCGCAAATGTTTTAAGCCCAATACGCTTCATCTTTTGCATATCTTCCATTGATGTAATTCCTGTTATTAATGTAACAAAAATTAATGGCACAATCAACATTTTGATTAGATTAATAAACAATGTACCAATAGGTTTAAACATAAGAGCAGTTTGTCCCAAGGTAAGTCCTGCAACTAACCCTAAACAAAGCCCAATAAATATCTTTTGCCAAAGTGGCATTTTCTTCCAAACTAAAATCATTTAATCTCCTGTTATTAAATTTATTTATTATAAGTAGACAAAATGACTTAAAAGGTACTTTTTGTATTAATTAACAATTTCTTGAAAAAAAAATTGTTAATTGTGTAATAACGCAACATTTAGCTATAAATTTGATTTACATGTAGTGGTTTTTAGAAAAAGTTTATTATTAGGGGATAGCTCATTGTCATCTTCTTAGACAATCTTTAATCACCAATAAATCTTCTAAAAACTTAAGCAATGTATTTTAAAGTTGCCTTTTGAAGTAATGCTGACCGACTAAGATGATGCTCTTTTGCATAAAAATCTGCTTTATCTAAAAAGCTTGCCGATACTGAGATATTTATCCGTTTGTTTTCATCTCCAAAATCTCTTATGATTCCTTCTACAGAGATGTCTTCATCTATGCTTTCAAAGTGTATGCCAATACCACCAGCAATAAGTCTATAGTCTTTTAACTCTTCTAATGTGGCATTTTTAAGTCTTTTAGTGTAAGTAAAAGGAACTGTTAAAACTCTTTTTGAATTGAGTTCTATGTACATCTTTTCATCACTAAATCCAATTGATTGTATCAATGTTCTATTTTTTAAAGTACTCATCCCAGCTCCCCTTTAGTTCTATTTCATTTTTTTTGACTATTTCAACAATCCTTTTTAATTCTTTTGAAGTTAGATTGTAACTATCTGTCACTTTTAAACTCTCTATCTCAATCCTTGCATAACTATCAGCTTTTTCAACATGTATATGCTCTGGCGTATGTTCATCACTAAAAAAGAAAAATCTATAACCGTCTAATCTTAGTACTGTAGGCACTTTTAAATCCTTTGTGTAATTATACACAATAATTGTTTTATAAGTCAAACTATACAATCTAATTTCTTTACATTTAGTGGTTTTATAAAAAGTTTATAGTTAGGGTCTAGCTCCTTGCCATCTTCTGAGACAATCTTTAATCACAATAAATCTGCGGAACATGCTGTTTTTTGCACAGCAAAAAAATGCTTGTACCCATGGAAAGTTAGCCAAAGTTTTTCTTAGCATAATTGTTTTACACAAACAATCTATAAATCCAAATTGCTACAAATTCTCTCTGGTTGGCAAAACTGGGACAGGCATTTTTACTACGTAAAACAGCCAGTCCCGCAGTTGGTTTATAATTTCCTATGTTAAAGTAGCCTTTTCCCTTAAAAGTAAATACACGACCCTATTAATCAATAGTACTGATGATTTGATTATAGAAGATATCATAAGATACAACTTGCCAATTTTTAAAAATACAATTGAAAAACTTTTATAATATTTTTTAGAATTATCAAAGTTCATAGTTTGGGTTAGACTCCTTCTCAATTGAAAACAGAAAACCAACGTGTCCTTCATATCCATCATTACCTTCCTACATGTAAATATATTTAAAAATCAATTTAAGCACTTTTTAATACTAGATAAGAGATAATTATGGTGCTCAGATACCATTTGGTATCAAGAGGTGGCTTTCGTCTAGCCTATAGGCGAACAAACCCTTTCAAAACCATTCACATCCTACTAACTTAGAATCGTTACTATTTATGTAGCTTTCATGTTTGTTATTAAAAATATCTCTCTTTTTTTGATTATCAACATAAAAACTTGTAACCAAATACGAACTACTTTTCCCTAGTTTTTGTAAAATCACAACAAAATCTTTTTCATATGCCCACAAATATAATCGTATTTTTTTAGAGTATTCATAGTAATAGAAATACTTTAACTTAACATTATTGTAATCTAAAATAATTGGTTTTATCCATTTTATTCTACATGCACGCTCAGTATCAAAACTTCTTTTACCTTTTTCTTTTCTAGTAATAACATGCCAAAATATTTTTTCTTTTCCATCTTCCTTATCACTTATCTTGGGGTCAATATAAATAGTATTGGCTAAAAGTGTTTGATTATCTATAAAATCTGATTTAAAAATATCATATAAAAAATCTATTTTTTTAGTTTCATCATCTAAAGTTGAAAAATCTATCATATCACTAAACATAACCTGAATTCCTTGGTTGAAATCTATATACTCTAAATTTTTCTTCCCACTCAGGAGTATTTGTATCGAGTGAAAATCCATTGTATTTTTCAATCAACTCAATAATATAATTTTTTATTTCACTAGATTTTTCTATATCTTGTCTGTTCTTATAACCAATAGCTCCTATAAATATATCTGTTAACTGCATAATCTGTGATTCATGAGAATGAATTATCGAAAAGTTTAAGTCAATATTTCCATAAAATTTATTTTCAATAACTTCTCTAAGTTTTTTAGCTCTTTGTCCACCTTTTGTATCTTTATAATCCATAAAAACATTATATTTTTTGTCTATACAAAAAAACGGTAAAAGTGCATAGTAATACATCTTATAATAAAACTTATCTGCTTCTCCACCATTAAATTCAACATGATTTAAGTTTGATTTATTCATCACTACTTGTGAGTTAAATCTTAAATCTATACTCGCAAAAAAGAATTCCAAAAGCTCTTTATAAAAATCTTTTTTTTGATTGTTTAATTTAGTCCATTTTAATTCACAGTTTGCATTGTATTTATGTTTTAAATATTTTATATGTTTATTTATATTTATTACTCTATCATATGGACAAATAATCCCACCTATGACCATAATGTCTGATTTATCACTATAAAGGTGATTACTTTCATCACAAAATATTTTAAAATTCATCTATCTTTCCTCTATTATTTCTATGTTTCATGATTTAAATCATATAATCAATTTCTTTTATTTCTGAATTGAAAAAATTATTTTCTATTTTAAAAGGATACTTATTTAGACACTCAAAAGCTAATTTTTCAATATCAGTTAATATGTCGCTCTTAAATTCATTATAATACTTTTCGTACTTATCCCATTCTTCAATATATCTTATTCCCCCATGTACCAAATCATTTCTCAATTCATAAAGGTATTTAGATTTACTTTTTAATATCTCATCATTTATAATAAAATTTATTCCTCTTTCAATACTTTTTCCAACTTGATGTTTTATACCAAATAGAGCATCTAAAGATATATAATAATTTAAAAAAATATCATTTTCATTTAATCCATTCATAGCATGATTAATATAGTTCGTAGCTACAAAAACTCTATTCTTTATCTCGTCATTTTTTTTTGATAATTGACAATAATAGTCTTTAATATTTTGTACATTGAAATCACTATCAAAATACTCTTTTATATAACAAGGTGAAATTTCTGATAACATTGATTCTGTTGTATGATTGTTAGACGTTAGTGAAGGAAATTGAGTAAATACAGACTTTTCTGTATGCGATGATTTTGTAAGCATATATTCATTATTTACCGAAATAAAAGAAAATAAAATTGAAATAATTTTTTTTATTTTTAATAATGCATCTATCTTGGAAAATTCTTGTGAGCCTTTATTTTTACAAATAATTAAAATGTTGTTTTCGAGTGAGGGTCTATTAAAATGACAATCTTTCATAGCAAAATTATAAATATCATAATCCATACCATTTTTAAAATGATTAGAAGATTGGCTCCAAAAGTTCTTATCATGTCTATTTATTATTGATATATCATCATATCCTAAATTAAAAGAATCTAATCTAACCTTCATAATAGGAACAATATTAAGCCAATTAACTTTTTTTTCATGTAAAAGCTTCACTAAATCAATATAAAATAATTTAGCAAAAATTTGTGGATTCTTATCACTTCTACAATCAAACAAAGAATTTTGATCCAAAGTCATAATCTTATCACTATCTAAATAGCTACACCTAAGTGCTTCTTCCTCTATCAAAACTAATATAAACTTTTCCAATTCTTTGTTTGTAATATTTTGACAAATTACTTTTGTTTTTTCCAATTTTTTAAGATGTATAACAATTTTTTTTAAACAGTCATTTGTTTCCAAAGTAAAATAAATCTCTCTTGCTTGAATCCTTCCATTATTAAATAGACCTACTACGGAAATACTTAAAATACTAATCGATTCTTCTATTGTATTTTCAGAGCATTGAAACTTTAAATTTTTAAACAATGCTATTATATGTCCATACAATACTGATATTTTTACCATTAGTTATCTTCCACTATTTTAATTTCTTTCTCACTAAGTCCATACAACTTATAAACCATTTTGTCTATCTCTTTATCTGTTTGGTTGATTTGGTTTTTTAGGTTAAATGTAAGTATTTTGAAGTTTCTTTCATCTTGTTTTATGCTTTTAAGAACTGATTTTTGGAACAAAATTTACCCTTATGTTTTATACGGGTTATTTTATCATACTTTACATGTAAAGATTGTTTTATTAGTAGAGATACACTGACTCAAAACGAGCTAATGTCGAACTATTTTTGTCAAATATTTCTAAGTATTCACCTTTTACTTTATACCTGTACATCTTTTTTAAGACTTTTATAAACTCGACTTCTTCACTCCCTTTACAAAACATTCTTGTCATCATCATACCTTTGTTTGAAAGTGAGATTTTATCGTTATTAAGGTTATATTTTCCGCCCATTACATTGCAACCTGAATTACCTTTGATTTTGCCTTGGTCTAAAATCATATAAGCTTCTGTTGAGTGGGCTTTGGTATTTGCTAGTGGTTTGCCATTAAGCATGGTTAGTTTCCAATAGGTATTTTCTAAACTTGCTTTTGAATTTTGGTTTTGACATAACTCTTTTGGAATTATATTTATAAACTTTTTTACTATCAAAGTAGGAACATTACCATCTCTTAAGACTATATGACCAACTAATTCTACTTTAACATACTCTGCTGGTTCTTTTTTTGTATTTAAATAAGCTTTTTGAAGTGATATGTAGTCTTTTTCAAAAGAAACTGAGAATTTTTTGTTTGTTGCACACTCTCTAAACACAGCAGTATTTGACGTATAACTATACATTCCATAAAAATGTGTTTGTTGTTCTTTATTTTTTTCTGTCACATTCAAAGATATACAACCACTAAAAACAAGCCCTATAAATATGAATATTAAATATTTTTTCATTTTACTTTTTCAAAAAGTTTAAACTAAGAGAGTTTACACAATGCCTTGTGTTTTTTGCAGTTATATGTTCACCTTTAAAAACATGTCCTAGGTGTCCTCCACAAGCTTTACATGTAATCTCTACACGTCTACCATCGGCATCTATTGTATGTTGTATTGCTTCATTAAGCTCATCATCAAAACTAGGCCATCCGCATCCTGAATCAAATTTGTCTTTTGAACTATATAACCGAGCATTACAACGTTTACATGTAAAGATTCCCTCTTCATAAAAATCATTGTATTTACCGCTATATGGTGCTTCTGTTCCTTTATCTTGTATAACGTGTTTTTCTTGGGTTGTTAATTTATTCATTTGGTTTTATTCTCTACTTTTAACAAAATAAGTCCTAAAATTTATATTCAAAACAAATCCTTTTTTCTAAAGATATAGTAAACAAAATTATGTTGATATATAAATATATTATTAATTCATACCTTTAATAAATCTCTTTAGTAGTGAGTCACTGCATTTTCTGTAGTTAATGTGCCCATCTCTTCTAAAATAAGCTGACAATTGTGATTTTGTTATATCTAGACTATCATTTTTAAAAATTTCTATAATATCTTCATCTTTTAAATCTAATGCAATTTTTAACTTTTTTAATATGATATTATTTGAAAAATAAATTTTCTGTTTTTTTGTTTTTTTATCACTTGGACCTCTTTTATAGACTATGAAACCATTTAAAAATAGTTCAAAACCCTCATCACTCAAAAGTATAAACTTTTCATCGTTTGGTTCTCTTAAAATGTCATCTACATCATCTTGTGTTATCTTCTTATCTACTAATTTATATGATTTTAGTATATCTACTTTATTTAATTTAAGTGAAGCCATTATGCTTGTTAATATATAATTATTCGTCATCTTTATTTCCTATTTGTATTGTTTTTAAATCTTTTGCATCAGACTCTATCCACTCTTCAGTAGCGAACTTGTCATCAACTATATCTTTTATATTTTTTCTCATGTACTTACCCTTTGCAGTAACTGCTACATCACCATTAGGCAAAATTAATTTACCAGTTCCTTCAACCAATTTTCCTCTATCATTTGTAATTTTTGCTATAACTTTTAACTCTTGATTTAAAGGAACAGGTTTTCTGTACCTTATTGTAAGCTCAATTGTTACACCAAAAGTATCTTTATCGTCCTTTATCATCATAGCACGTCCAATTGTTTCATCAAGTATGGTTGCGCTAATACCACCATGCAGTATTTTTGGATAACTTTGCAATTTCTCATTTGGCATAAAAATACCTATAACTTCGTCATTACTTGTTTCATAAAATTTGGTTTTTAATCCCAAATCATTCTCAATACCACATACAAAACAATTTTTAGAAATTTTTTGTCTATTTATTATATCAAATTTCAATTTTTTCCTTTATTTATATAAAGATTTTTTGAATCAAAAACATATATGCCGCAGTCGCCACAAAAATACTCAAAAGTGCATTTTTATACTTTACATGTAGAGTTCCTGCAATAACAATACCAACCATTTCTGCAATACCATAAGGATAATCACCCCAAGACACATCTTTAAGTGCGTAAAAAACAAGTATTACCATAATCATAACTGGCATATTCCACTCAATATACCTTATAATTGCTGAAGGCTCTTTTTTTCTAAAAAAAACAAAGGGTATTATCCTAGTTATATAGGTCAAAATAGAAGCTATAACTATTCCAGAAATTATATAACTACTATCCATCTTCTAATGCCTTTTTAAAGAGTATCAAAACAATAGCTGCAAGACTTAAAGAGAGTATAAGCATCTTATCACTTGGAAAAGCCAACATACCAATAAAACCAATTACAATAGAAAGCAAAAAGGCCTTATGCTGTCTACTTTTACCATATAAATCTATAGATAAAACAACAAAAAGAGCAGTCAAAGAGAACTCAATACCACGATAATCAAACGGAACTATATTACCTAATAATGCTCCTATTACACTCCCAATTAACCAATAACTGTGATTTAAAGCCGTGATAATAAGATATACTCTTTCCCTCTCGTCTTCTTTAACTTCATTTGTTTTTAGTAAAGCAAAGGTCTCATCAGTAAGACCAAAAATTACATAATGTTTTTTCCAACTAAAGTTTTTTAAAGCACTAAGCATGGAAAGACCATAAAAAGTATGTCTTAAATTCAAAAGAAATGTAGCAACACCAATCTCAAGAATAGTAGCTTGAGAAGCAAACAGACCAAGAACTAAGAACTGTCCAGCCCCTGCAAAAATAAAAAGTGACATAAAAAAAGCATAATACCAAGGTATAAGTAGTTTTGAAAGCAAAAGACCAAATGCCATTCCTAGTGGGATATATCCCATCAAAACTGGAATGGTCATTTTAAAAATAGATAAAAAATTCATCAGTTTTTCAAATACTTATTTATATAATTTTTTCTATTGTCTTTTTTTTCTATTACTTTTTTTTCAAAAGTATCTTTTGGTTTCACGTCATCATAATATACAGAATCAACAACAAATATAACAAATATAATTAAAATAATAGGTACTAAAATCAGCATTTTTAATCTATTTATCTCTTTAGTTGATTTACAGTTTGTAACATCTCGTCACTAGTAACAATGGCTTTTGAATTTGCTTCATACGCACGTTGACCAGTGATAAGATCTGTCATCTCTTCAACAAGCTGAACATTACTCATTTCAACAAACTGCTGTCTGGTTTGTCCCATGCCTTCAAGTCCAGGAGTTCCTGTAATTACGTCACCTGAAGCTGAAGTATTTAAAAAGTTATTATCACCCAATGAGTGAAGACCTGCTGGATTTATAAAATTTGCAAGTTCAATCTGACCAATGTCAGTCATCTCCGTTTGACCAGCTTGAAGAACTGAAATAGTTCCATCTGTTCCAATAGATATTTGCGTTGCATCTTCAGGAACAGTCACCTCAGGAAGCATTCTATAACCATCTGAATTTACTATACTACCTTCATTGTCTAGTTTAAACGAACCATTTCTTGTATAAGCTGTTGTTCCATCAGGAAGTTGTATTTGAAAAAAACCTTTTCCTGTTATAGCCATATCCAAATCATTTCCAGTCTCTTTAAAATTACCTTGTGTAAACTGTTTTGCTATGGCAGTTGGACGAGCACCAAGACCTACTTCTATCCCTGTTGGAGATACTGTTGTAGAACTTGTAGAAGTTCCTGCGTATTCCATAGTTTGGTACATCAAATCAGCAAATTCTGCACGTTGTTTTTTATAACCAATAGTATTTACATTGGCAATGTTATTTGAAGTTACATCTATTTGTGTTTGTTGAGCAATCATTCCTGTTGCTGCAGTGTAAAGTGAACGTATCATTTAATCTCCTATGCTCTTGTTTGTGCTAGTTTATTTATTGCTTCGCTATTGAGATCATTCATATGTGAAGTCATCACTTTTTGATACATCTCAACCATTCTGTGAGCTTCTATAAGCCCAACCATTTCACGGACAGGATTGATGTTACTAGTTTCTAAAAAACCTTGAGCAACAACATCTGCATTTTTTAAATCTCTTATATCTTCTATATTTTTATACTTATAAAGGCTCGTTCCCTCTTTTGTCAATGATTTAATGTCATCACTTTGTGCTATAAAAAGTTTTCCTAAAGGAATCTCTCCCTGAGCAAATCCTTCCGCAAGATTCGCTGAGTATATATTTCCTGTTTTATCTACTGTAAAAGTACTATTTGGTTCTACTTTAATATATTTACCATTTTGAAAAAAAGTTGAGGACAAAACAGGATAACCCTCTTTAGTTGTAAGTGTTCCTTCATTATCTATTACAAATGAACCATTTTGTGTAAGTCTAATTCCATCAGGAGTATCGACCATAAAAAAAGCATCTTCTCTTTTTAGTGCAAAATCAAGTGAATTTCCAGTTGATTTAAGTCCACCTTGTTTAAACTCAATATACTGTTCACTTACTTGAGGAACTCTATCGATTGAGGCATTAAGATATTTTGCTGCTTCTTTAGTATGATTTTTTATTGGCATCTCTTCTTGGTATTCTTGAAAAATTCTCTTAAAATCACCTATAACAACATCATCACGTTTAAATGCAGTTGTATTTAAGTTAGCTAAGTTATTTGATATAACATCAAGTCTATTAAACTGTGTAACCATAGCTCCTGTAGTAGTATAATATCCATTTTGCATTAATCATCCTTTTGTTACATGTAAACTTAAGCAACTAATGTTCCAACTAATTTTATTACATGTAAGTTAGAGTAATTAATATTAAATTTTTATTTTTTTTAAAAAAGTTGTAAATAAATCTTTTTATATGGTAGAATATGTGAAAAATTTAGGAATATACATGTACAAATATTACTGTTTTATACTCATCACTTTATTGTCTTTTTCAACAACCACCATTGAGGCGAAAAATATTCCTATATTTGCTGGGAAAAATGCACCTTTTAATTTTATGCATAAAGGTTCTCCTTCTGGTATTACTGTAAAAATATTGGAAGAAATATTTAAAAAAGAAAATTTTTATTTTAATGCAAAAGAGATTGAACTTAATAGTTGGAGCTCAGTATTTAGTCAAGCGATAGTTACTCCAAACTCTTTACTTATAACAGCTTCTAGAATACCAGAAAGAGAAGAATTATTCCAATGGGTAGGACCTATTGCTAATGTAAGACTTGTTATTGTCGCAAAAAAAAATACAATTTCAATTAAAGATTTAAAAGATATTCAAAAATTTGATTTAGCTAGTAGCAAAAATACTTCAGCAGAAAGAGCTTATATTGATTTAGGAGGAGATGTCTCTAATGTTAGCAGACTTTCCACACCAAAACAAGGTTACAGAATGCTTGAGTATGGTAGGGTTGATGCACTTATATGCACAGATCTTCCATTCGTTTACGATTTAGTTAAACACGGAAAAAATGTCAATGATTATGAAATTGTATATATTCTCAAAAAAACCGATTACTACATTGCAGCTCATAAAAGTATGCCAAAAAACATGATAAAAATATTGCAAAATGGACTAGACAAATTAAAAGAAAAAAGAGGAGATAATCCTTCAACATATGATTTTATATTTGCAAAATATTTTAAAGGTGCTATATTGTCAGTTAAAAATAACAAATAATTTACCATAATACAAAAAAACTAGCTTAATTGTATTTTAAACTTATTTCAGTATACTATATACCTTTTTCACACACAGATTTAGGAGCAATATAAATGTCAACAAAAGAGCTTTATACAAACTTAGAAGAGCTATTTAAAGAGAATGAAAAGAGTAATGTAACCTATGAAAAGGTTATGGCACTCTTTGTAAAACAACCAACTGCATCAAATGTCAAGAAAATGACAACACTAATAAATAAGTACAAAATTACGCTGATTACTTCAGCAGAATTAGCAAAACTAAGAAACTTAGAAGAAGCACTAAAAAGAGCTGAAGAAGCTCAAAAATTGCAAGATGAAGCATTAGAAAAAGAGTTTGACCTAGCAAATGAAAAAGAGCTTTTAGAGTGGTCTAGAAGTGATTCTCCTGTAAGAATGTACCTAAGAGAGATGGGACTTATCTCCCTTTTAACAAAAGAAGAAGAGATAGACATCAGTAAAAAAATCGAATTTGGTGAAGACATCATAATCGATGCTTTTTGTTCTGTTCCTTATCTTATAGATTTTATAATAGACTATAAAGAAGCTCTTATAAATAGAGAACGTCGTGTAAAAGAGCTATTTAGAAACTTTGAAGATGATGATGACAATGGCGAAGAGAATGAAGATGGTCAAAAGAAAGTTAGTAAAAAAGACAACAAAAGAACGGAAAAAGTATTAACAAGTTTTAAAGCATTAGAAAAAGCAAAAAAAGATTGGTTAAAATCTATTGCAAAAGTTCCAGAAGATATGGATGATGAAGAGTCTAAAGCCATATATGATATAACAGTAGCTTTTAAGAAAAAAATTCTTAAAGAAAATCTTCTTGAATTAGGGCCTACTAGTAAACTTATAAATGAACTTGTAAGATCTATGGAAACTTCACTTAAAAGCGATGATGAGTTTGATAAAGAGTTAAGAAGACTTGAGTATAGACTTCCTCTTTTTAATGACACACTAAAGAAAAATCATGATAAACTTTTAGAGAAAATTATAGATCTAACCAAAGATGAAATTACGGCTTTAGTTCCTGAAGCTACCATGGTTTCTACTTATGTTGAAATAAAAAAGCTTTTTCAAACAAAAGAAGCTAGTAAAGAAAATTTCAATCTAGATCCTGAAGTACTCAAAGAGATAGTTGAACAGATAAAGCGTGGTAAAAAGATAGCAGATGAATCAAAAACTCGTATGGCAAAATCTAACCTACGTCTTGTTGTTTCTATCGCTAAGCGTTATACAAATAGAGGTTTACCTTTCCTTGATCTTATTCAAGAGGGTAACATAGGTCTTATGAAAGCTGTAGATAAATTTGAATACAAAAAAGGTTATAAGTTTTCAACTTATGCTACATGGTGGATTCGTCAAGCTATTAGTCGTGCTATTGCAGACCAAGCAAGAACTATACGTATTCCTATTCATATGATTGAGACTATAAACCGAATTAATAAAATAATCCGTAAGTACCTTCAAGAAGAAGGAAGAGAACCAGATATCGATACAATTGCAGAAGAAGTTGGATTAAGTGTTGATAAGGTTAAAAACGTTATAAAAATTACAAAAGAGCCTATCAGCCTTGAAGCTCCAATCGGAAATGAAGATGATGGAAAGTTTGGTGACTTCGTTGAAGACAAAAACTCTATTTCACCTATGGACTTTATGCTTAAAAATGACCTTAAAGACCAGATAGACGATGTACTAGACCAATTAAATGATAGAGAAAAGGCTGTAATTCGCATGAGATTTGGGCTTATGTTTGATGAGAGTGATAGAACACTAGAAGAGATAGGAAAAGAACTTAACGTAACAAGAGAAAGAGTACGTCAAATAGAAAGTTCGGCTATCAAAAAACTTAAACACCCAAAAGTAGGACGTAAACTAAAGAACTACATAGAGAGCTAATATGACATTTGAGCAATCTTGGATTGAATATGATTATAATCCTTTTATCGTTTTTAATGAAGATGGAAGGGTTAAATCACTTAACCAAGAGGCTCAATATCTTTTAGGAGAAGTTAAAAACAGAGAAATTTTTGAATTAACTCAGGCTTATGCAAGTCATACTTATGGCTTTAAAACAACAGCGCTTGACCTCTCATTTGGTTCATACAAATTTTATGCTATCACAGTTGGTTATCTAGATGAAAAAAAGATAGGAATAAAACTATATAAACAAGCTGCAAAAAAGTTTACAAGCATAGAAGAGTATGGAGACAGTGTAAATATATACACTTTGTTGGATCTTTGTATTAGTACATCAAGTACAAGATCTAAAGCAAAATTTAAAAAAGAGTTTGATCCAACTTTTCCAGATGTAAGATTGCAAATAAACAATTTTACAAAACTACTAGATAAAATATACCAATCACATTTGGCTGCAACTTTTATTAAAACAAAGTTATCATTACTAACAGGTGAACATATAAAGTTTGATGGTAAAAAATACCCTATTTTTTCTATTAGTATTACAACTGATTATAGAGATAGTAGTTTTGAAAAAGATATAGAATTCATTGCAACAAAAAGTAATACTATAGTAAGATTCCACGAAAACAAGACAGTCATAAGTGCTGCAATGGTTTCTTCTTAATTCCTAATAAAAAAACCTAAAACAATACTAGAGACAGGAACTGCACTTACGCCAACTAAAAATGGTATAGCTGAAAATAGCTCTTGGCGCATAAGAAAAAGCATAGAGATACAAAGAAGAGCATAAGCAATAAGTCTAAAAGGATTAAAAACACCACGTCCACTTTTAAAAAGATTTGAAAAAGTCTGTTTTATTCCTGAGCTTTTTTTTCTCTCTTGTTTATATAACTTTACAAATTCTTCTTTACTCAATTCCATTTCTTCAATATTCTCATCCTCATTAAAAAGTCCATACTTATCATCTATCTTATCTAATTCATCTTTTGTTTCAGGAATTTCACCACTTTCAAGACGTTTTTCAATCAAACCTTTATATGATAAAAAAGAAGCGAAAATAATAAGCATCGAACAGATAAAAGCGACTTGTGTATTAATAAGCCACTTTCCTCCCATAAACATTGAAAGAATTATCAAAAACACACTAGCACCAAGATATACGAAAGAGATTTTAATCTTCATCGTCATCTTGTTCTTCATATTTTTTATAACGTACATCATCTTTGAACTCAGCATATGACTCTACTTGTTTTTTATAAGCTTTATAGACGTTCAAAATAGCTCCACCTATACCCCAAAAAACACCAACCCAAAGCAACCAGTCATAACCAAATGAGTTTTTCATAAGTATACCAGCACCAACACCAATAAGAATTGCAACTACAATAGATATACCTAAAGAGAGTCCATCAGCACCCTCAACTAGTTTGGCATACTTTGGAGTTTCCTCTTTACTCATTTTATTTCACTCAAAACTTTTTGTGCAGATTCTATACAATCATTTATCATTTCATCAGTTATAGCAGCACATATAAATCCTGTTTCAAATTGGCTACAAGCAAAGTAAAAACCTTCTTTTAACATAGCTTGATGAAATTTAGCAAACATATCGGTATCACTTTTAAGTGCATCATCAAAATTTTTAACAGGCATATCATTAAAGAAAAAGCCAAACATACTTCCTCTAACATTTATTTGAAGCTCAATTCCATTTTTATTAGCTGCTTTTTTAAAACCCTCAACTAAACGTTTTGCTTTTTGCTCAAATTCACTATACAAGTCCTTGGTTTCTAAAATCTTCTCTAATGAAGCAAGACCAGCAAACATTGCTACTGGATTTCCACTAAGTGTTCCTGCTTGATATACTGGACCATCTGGACTAAGCTTATTCATAATCTCTAGTCTAGCACCAAAAGCACCAACAGGCATACCACCACCGATAACTTTACCAAAAGTTACCATATCAGGTACTACATTTGAAATACCCTGAGAGCCTTTAAGTGAAGCTCTAAAACCACTCATTACCTCATCAAAAATTAATAAAGTCTCATGCTCATCACAAATGGAGCGTAGTTCTTGCAAAAACTTTTCATCAGCAGGAACAAGTCCCATATTTCCAGCAATTGGTTCAAGGATTATACAAGCTATATTTTTAGAGTTTTCAAAACACTTTTTAACACTGTCTATATCATTGTACTTTGCTAAAAGTGTATGTTTAGTTAAATCTGCAGGAACACCTGGACTACTTGGAGTTCCAAAAGTAACAGCACCACTTCCTGCTTGAACAAGTAAAGAATCACTATGCCCATGATAACAACCCTCAAACTTTAGAATATCATCACGTCCAGTATATCCACGAGCAAGACGTATTGCACTCATCACAGCTTCTGTTCCACTACTTACAAAACGAATTTTATCTATACTATCAAACATATCACAAATTTTACTTGCTAGTTTCGTTTCAACTTGGGTAGGCGCACCAAAACTAAGTCCTTTTGTAACAGCATCCACAACTGCAAGCTCTATTGTTTTATCACAATGCCCAAAGATAAGTGGTCCCCAACTCTGAACAAAATCCACATAACGATTACCATCTATATCAACGAGATAGGCACCCTCTCCTTTTTCAATAAAAATAGGAGTTCCTCCAACACTTTTAAATGCTCTTACAGGAGAATCAACTCCACCAGGAATTACATTTTGTGCTAATTCAAATGCTTTTTTACTATTTGCTGTATTCATCATATTCCTTTATCTATTTACTTCACTAGTTACATAAAAATAGAGTGCTTCTATCTCATTATTTGTTAAAAAATACTTTGGCATAACTGAGTCGGTACCTTTTAATGCCTTAAAAAACCTATCTTTAGAGAGTTCATTTATAGCCGGAGCTACGAGTTCTAGTTGTTTGCCCTTATGTTTATACTTCGCTATAACTGAACCCTCACCTCTAGCACCATGACAAGCTATACAACCTATGCCTCTTGGATTTGAGTAAAGCATCTTTGCATACTCCATCTTTGTTATGAAATCTTCAGCTTTTAAAGACAAAAATATCATAAAAACACAAACAAAAATCTTCATTTATCCTCTCTTTAATTGAAAAAAGATATAATAGCTAAAATTACATTTAAGGACACTAAAATATGACAGTTTTAGATGGAAAAGCATTATCAAATAAGGTAAAAGAAGAGATTAAATTAGAAACAGCAGAATTAAAAAAAGAGGGAATAATTCCTGGTTTAGCGGTTATATTAGTAGGTGATGACCCTGCTAGTAAAACATATGTTGCATCTAAAGAAAAGTCTTGTATTGCAGCAGGTATTTTTTCAGAAAAAATCACTATGAACAAAGATGCAACACAAGAGAGAGTATTAGATAGAATTGCAAAACTAAATGCAGATGATAGCATACATGGTATTTTAGTACAACTACCACTTCCAGACCACATAGATACCAATAAAATTTTAGAAACAATTGACCCTAAAAAAGATGTTGATGGTTTTCATGTTTCTAATGTAGGACAACTAGTAACTGGAAATCCTAACTTAGTTCCTTGTACTCCTCTTGGTGTTATG
Organism: Sulfurospirillum sp.; assembly: GCA_016744795.1. Taxonomy (GTDB): domain Bacteria; phylum Campylobacterota; class Campylobacteria; order Campylobacterales; family Sulfurospirillaceae; genus Sulfurospirillum_A. The sequence goes on along the minus strand of JADGDR010000002.1, from coordinate 2,976 downwards.
AGAATTTTAAAAGAGTATGGAATCAATCCAACAGGAATGGATGCTTGTATCGTAGGTGTTAGTAACATAGTTGGAAAACCAATGATGAATCTGCTAATAAATGCCAGAGCAACCGTTACAGTATGTCACTCAAAAACAAAAGACCTTAAAGCTCATACCTCAAAAGCTGATCTTCTAATCGTAGGTGTTGGAATTCCTCATATGATTAAAGAAGATATGGTAAAAGATGGAGCAGTTGTTATAGATGTTGGAATCAACAGAATGACATGGGGTAAATACGAAGGTAAACTTGTTGGAGATATTGACTATGAAAATGTAGCAAATAAATGTAGTTATATTACACCAGTTCCCGGTGGAGTTGGTCCTATGACTATTGCTATGCTACTAAAAAATACTCTAAATGCCGCAAAAATGAGCAGACAATAATGAAAAGCTTTTTAGGTAAACTATTAACTTGGTCAAATTCTTGGACTGGTACTATTGTTATAGTTCTTTTAGTTATCTTTTTTGTAGCACAAGCTTTTGTAATTCCTAGTGGAAGTATGAAAAAAACTCTTCTTATAGGAGATCATCTTTTTGTTAAAAAATTCTCATATGGAATACCAACTCCCCATTTACCTTGGTTAGAAATTAAAGTTCTTCCAGACTTCTTTGGAAATGGACATCTTATTGAAGGTGACAAACCAGAACGTGGGGACATAGTAGTATTTAGATATCCAAAACAAACTAAAGTTCATTATGTAAAAAGAATGGTTGCTGTTGGTGGAGATGAGATACTTTTCCAAGACAAACATCTCTATATCAGTTTTCACGAGGGTGAAAAGTGGATGAAAGATAATTACCCACAAAATAAATTACATGTAATAGCTGGAAAAACTTGGGTACTAAACCCTTACAAAGAAAAATTTCCAGGAATTCATTACGATGAAGACGTAAATCTTTTTGCTCAAATGAATATGTTCTTATCTGCAAATGATTTTGCTATGGAACCAATTGTAGTTGATGAACTACCAAAAAATTTCAACTCTGAGTATAATGCTTTTTATAAAAAAGTACCAATGGGTGAATTCTATATGATGGGAGATAACCGCGACCATTCAAATGATAGCAGATTTTGGGGTAGCGTTCCATATAAACTTATAGTTGGTAAACCTTGGTTTATCTACTTTAGTTGGGATGATAATTATAAAATCAGATGGAATCGAGTTGGACGTTTTATAGACACTATTGAACATAACAAAGAATTTCTAGATGGAAAATAGTGAAATAGTTAAAATAGTAGCTACCGTTTTAGCTTTAGCAGTAGCCATCATAGGCCATGAAATTATGCATGGTTATATGGCTTACAAATATGGTGATAATACAGCAAAAAATGCAGGACGTCTTAGTATAAACCCACTTGTGCATATAGACCTCATGGGAACAATAATTGTTCCAGCAGTTCTATTTTTTACAGGTGCTCCTTTTTTGTTTGGATGGGCAAAACCAGTTCCAATCTATATTAGAGAAGTAATAAAAAATGGAGGGTATAAAGGTGCAATACACGTTTCACTTGCAGGTATATACTATAACTTTGCACTTGCTATTTTAGCTTCTGTTTTGCTAAAGTATACAGATCTTGCTTCAATTAATTCTCTATTTGAATATTTTTTAGTTTTATTTATATTCCAATCACTAATATACAACGTGGTTTTAGGTTTCTTTAACCTTATGCCAATTCCACCACTAGATGGTTCCCATGCCTTGTCTTACTTTGCATCATGGAATAGGTGGGATAAAGTTGTAAACTTTTATAGTTCTATAGAAAGGTATGGTATGGTTATTTTATTACTTATCATAGCAACACCAGCTTCACAATACTTTTTTGCACCAATCAGATATATCATAAATATGCTTGGTTAGGAAAAATGTTATGAGAATAGTTTTATTAAGTATAATACTTCTATTCTCTACTTCTTTATTTGCAATAAGCCTCGAAGATGGTTTAAGAATCCATCTAAACAACTTCATTAAAAAAGACTTGGATAAAAACCCAAAAAACATTACGTTAGAATATATTGAACTATATTTTAAAACACTTCAATATAAAGAACTTTTAGAACTCAGTACTAATCAAGTAAAAAATAACATTCATAACCTAACTAAAGCAGAAATAGAAACAGAGATAAATTCTAATAAAAAAAGTTCTCTAAAAAAAACATATAAAATGTTTTATAGCATTAAGAATAGACAAATTATAGATGAAAACAATTATAATAAAAGTAAAATTGAGCTTTCAAATTTATTACATGTAAAGATATATGACGTTAAGCTTCCTCTTATTCCAAAAGTAGCAACTACACAAGAAAAAGTCTTGAAAATAGCACTCAAATTTCAAGATATAAATCAAACAATAGATAAAATTGAATCTACTAAAGAAGATGTAAATACCCAATGGAAAAACTATATAAATGTTAAAAATAGCCTTGCTATAGCAAAAAAGAATAAAGACAAAAGAGAGATAATAAAAATTAGTTACAATTATGCCCTTGAGAAATACAAACTCTTGGCAACAAATAACTCTTTTATCAATTTAATTTTAAAAAAAAGCATATATCAACCTACTCATAAATTTTTAATAGGTGAAAAAGAAGATAACATTATGGAACTCTTTTTTGTAGAAAAGATCAAAAAAAATACCATCAAAAAACATTTTAAACCTAAAAAAATATTCTCATGCTTCTATGTAAAAACTGACATATTAAATGTTAGAAAAAGACCCTCATCAAAAAGTAAAATTATACACAGATATAATAAAGGCCAAGTTATATGTGCCATGCAACAAAATTTTGCTTGGATTAAAACAAAACATGGATGGTGTTCTAAGGATTATTTATCTAAATCAAAACTTTAAAATTCCTACATGTAAAGAGTAAAACACTTTCACTTTTTAATGCTTTGAGCTCACTTGTGTATCCTTTTTTTGCAAATAATACA
>JADGDR010000030.1 GCA_016744795.1 Sulfurospirillum sp. | reverse complement strand
CATATATTTAGGCATTCGTATGCCACACATCTTTTACAAGCGGGTATAGATTTAAGAACCATACAAGAACTGTTGGGACACAGAAGTGTTGAAACTACGATGATATATACTCACGTTGTTTCACAGATAAATAAAAGCAAAGTTTTAAGTCCTTTAGATTTTTAAAGAACTTTTTCAAGCACAAAATGATAAAATAATAATACAAAACAAGGGATACTAAATGGAAATTGATGATAAGAAAAAGAAGGCATTAGATTTAGCAATAAAGCAGATAGATAAGGCTTTTGGTAAGGGTACTTTAGTACGTTTAGGTGAACGAAATATAGAACCAATAGCTTCTATTAGTACTGGTTCACTTGGGCTTGATATGGCTTTGGGAATTGATGGTGTTCCTCGTGGTAGAATTGTAGAAATCTATGGACCAGAGAGTTCAGGAAAAACTACTTTAGCACTTCAAATTACAGCTCAAGCTCAAGCAGAGGGAAGTATTTGCGCTTTTGTAGATGCTGAGCATGCCCTTGATGTTAAGTATGCTGGCAATCTTGGAGTAGATACAGACAACCTTTTGGTTTCACAACCAGACTTTGGAGAACAAGCCTTAGATGTTGTTGAGACTCTTACTCGCAGTGGTGCAGTGGACTTAATTGTTGTAGATTCCGTTGCGGCTCTTACTCCAAAAACTGAAATTGAAGGTGACATGGGGGATACACACGTTGGACTTCAAGCAAGACTTATGAGTCAGGCTCTAAGAAAATTAACTGGTATAGTTCATAAGATGAACACAACTATTATATTTATTAATCAAATTCGTATGAAAATAGGAACTATGGGTTATGGCTCACCAGAAACTACAACAGGAGGAAATGCACTAAAATTTTACTCTTCTGTTAGAATAGATGTAAGAAAAATAGCAACTTTAAAACAGGGTGAAGAAGTTATAGGGAATAGAACACGAGCAAAAGTTATAAAGAACAAAGTGGCGCCACCTTTTCGTCAGGCAGAATTTGATATAATGTTCGGTGAAGGCATATCTAAAGAGGGTGAACTTGTAGATTATGGCGTTAAACTTGATATCGTAGATAAAAGTGGCGCTTGGTTTAGTTATGGTGAAATGAGACTAGGGCAAGGGCGTGAAAATGTCAAGGCACTTTTAAAAGAGAATCCTGAAGTTGCTTTAGAAATAGAAAATAAAATTAAGGCACAAATGGGAATAGGTGAGGAAGTTGAGGCAGAAGAAGCTGAATGATTTTCTTTACATGTAAAACAATTATAGGAGAATATAAATGATATTCATAGACGATATTTTTGCAGACGAAGTACTAGACAGTAGAGGTAATCCAACAGTAAGAGCAACAGTAAAACTAAGTGACGGTACGGTTA
>JADGDR010000001.1 GCA_016744795.1 Sulfurospirillum sp. | reverse complement strand
GGCTGATGCTAAGGTTGAACAGCCTGTAAACTCTCCAAAGTGTATTTTCGTATTGCCTGTAATTTCAAAGTATTTTTTGTATCTGGTTTTACTCAGCATGTCTGCTGTATTTTTGCAAACATGTTCAGCTCTGTTGATTTCAAAGAGGTGGTTAGAGTCTAGTTGAAAGTCATCTTCGCTAGTTTCAATGCCACCTTTATAAATAGCAAACTGTCCATAGTCTTCGCAAACGGAGTCTAGTCCCTCTATTTTCCAAAGTCTGTAAGTTATAGAGTAGAATTTTGTTTTTCCTACAAGTTTTTGTATCTGTTTATCTGTGATTTCAATCTCTTTGGAACTAAACATCCTAGGCTCTACAAATCCAGCTTCTTTAGCAAAACGTGTAAAGTCATTGGCGTACAATGCTCCACCTAAGCACTCTCCATGAAGTATTTTGTTTTCTCTTATATGCTTTGGAAGTCGTCTGCTTGAATAAACATCACTAAAATAAAATTCACCTCCCTCTTTTAAAATTTTATGAACTTTTTTTAATATGTCTCTTTTGTCTTCAAGTAGATTTATAACACAGTTTGAGGTAACAATGTCAATTGAATTTTTTTTGAAATGTTTATCAATATTTTCTATATAATCATGAATAAAATTAGTATTTATTTTCTCGTATTCAAATCTTTTTGTTTGGGCTTTTTGGTTTTTTATAGCTACATTGATTTGATTTGCTGTCATGTCTATGCCGTGGATAAACCCATTTTGACCACATAGTTTAGAGAGAATATAGACATCTCTACCGCTTCCACAACCCAAATCTAACATAGTTTGATTTTCTAAGACTAGGGGCATAGGTGAGCCACAGCCATAATACTTATCTTTTATTTCATCAATTATGTATGGCAGAGTATCTTTAACACGTTGGGGAATCATGTCAAGCGTACAACATGCCGTTGTTTTTAAATCACTACTTGAATTTAGAACTTCACCATAATACTCTTTTGCATTTTGCGCGGCATCAAAATCTTGTATTACTTCTCCATGACATGAACTTCCACTATTTACAGTGCAAGCATAACAGTGAGAATCAAAACTAATTGCAGGAGCAAAATTATCAAAATCTATCTCCCAAAAAGCAGTTTTTTCATACTCTTTTACTCTAATTCCAAGTGCTAAGTTAAAATCACAATCATAAACAAAACCATCATAACCAATAGACAAAACTCTTTTACACATTACGTTTGAGAGTGTAGCTTCATTAAAATTGTCTTTTAAAAGTTTCATATAATCATCTAAACGATTATGTTTTTTCAAATCAAATTTAAATCTTTTGATGGGAATATTAACTATGGTTGCAAGTGAATTAAAACTTATATCGAATTTCTTTTTTAGTATATCTTTGTACTCATTTTCAAGTTGTATTTGAGGCGCTGGTAGGTAAGTTCCAACGGGATTATAAACCAAGTCAAGTTTTAAATCTCCTTTTGCATAACCCATAGAGTTTAGTTTTTTTAGTATTTTTATAGTTGCGTCATAGGTACCTTCACCCCTTTGCTCAGTGGTTGCATCTTCAAAAACAGAAGGTAGTGAAGCTATGACTTTTACCTTAAATTTTTTATATAGTTCCAAAAAATGACTATATTTTTTATCTTCAAGAATGGTTAGACTAGTCCTTACAACAAGGTTTTTACCAGCCTTATGAAGTTGCTTTAAAAAAGTCTCAAAATTAGGATTCATCTCAGGCGTTCCACCTGTGAATTCTATGGTTTTTATGTCAAGCTGTATTAGTTTTTCTATAACTTTTTTTGCCGTCTCTTCGTTCATGTTTTTACTGCCCTTAGGACTAGCCCCAATATGACAATGGCTACACGTTAGGTTGCACATGTCGCCTACATTTATCTGTATTAAATCAAGTTTATCTTTTAGTATTTCTCTTACTTGCCAAAAACTCATATAAATTCTCCTATCTTTTTTAAATGATATAATAACTTCGTTTATTTTACGTTTAGAGGAGAGGACAATTAAAATATCTGTCATAATTCCAGTCTATAATGAAACACACATTAATGAATGTATAAAAACAGTAGTAGGGGCAGATGAGATTATTGTTGTTGATGGTAATGGAACTTCATCACTAGATTTGATAGAGTCTTTACATGTAAAGAAAATTTCTTCTAAAAAAGGTAGAGCACATCAGATGAACGAGGGGGCAAAACATGCCAGTTGTGAAGTTTTGCTTTTTTTACATGTAGACACAGTTTTACCTAAAAATGCACTCTTACATGTAAGGGAAGTTTTGAAGCAAAAAGGTGTAGTGGCTGGGGCATTTGATTTGGATTTTGATACTAAAAAAAGAAGTTTAAAGTTTATTGCAAAGGTGGCAAGTTGGCGTTCAAGAAAAACTAGATTACCTTATGGGGATCAAGCAATTTTTATAAAAAAAGAGATTTTTGAAAAAGTTGGAGCTTATGAAGACATAGCTTTGATGGAAGATCTGAATTTGATGCAAAAACTCAAGAAAAAGAGCTTAAAAATAAAAATTATAAATCACAAAGTTATCACAAGCCCAAGAAGATATGAGGAGAATGGAATCTTTTTTAATCTTCTTAAAAACTGGGTTCTATTAGGACTCTATTTTGTGGGTGTGAATCCAGACAAATTAGCTAAGTTTTATAAGTAACTACTCTCTTATCACATTTTGAAGTATATCAGAGTTAAGAAAATTTACTACTGTTTTTGCTTGAAATTTTATGAAATCACTCTTTTGCGAAGTTGCGTTATCTAAGCTAAGGGCATAAAGAAGTTCTATCTCTTTTGGGTCTATATTCTTAGAATTTATGAGTTTTTGAAGTAGTGTTTTAGTTTCGTCTCTATCTTCATTTTCTACGTCAAAAGCGACTTTATCAAAGTTATCTAACCAGTGTTGAAATATCTTTACATGTAAAGAAAATTTGTTAATCATCTGTAATTCCCAATGCAAGTTTATGTTTTTTACAGCACTCAATTTTTTGTTTTTTTCCCTCAGCATTGACAGCTACGTAAGTAATTATGGCACTTGTTACATGTACACAGCGTTTAGTTCCTTCAAAAATTCTCTCTGCTGTTACTTCTACAACAGTTTTTATAGATGTTTTTCCTATTTTAACAACTTTTGCATAATAACTTACAGTATCACCTACGAAGATGGGTTCATGAAATTCCATTCCATTTACTGCTACTGTTACAACTCTATGCACATTGGCATCACGAGCTGCTAATGCTCCTGCTATATCTATTTGTGACATTATCCAACCACCAAAGATATTTCCAGCTGGGTTTGTGTCTTTTGGCATTGCTAAAATTTTGATACGAGGTTCACCCATGTTTTTCATTTGATAATTCCTATTAAATTTATGGTTTATAATAGTATAAACAAGATAAAAAAACTCTTTTTTAATTTTTTTTCGTTATAATAATGTATTGGTTTCTTAGCGGATATCAGTGATGGAGGTGTATTTTATGCTTTATAATTGTGAGAGTACTTTAGCAGAAAAAGAAATATATAAAATTTTGGTTGTTGAAGATTCTGAATTAATGAATAAAACTATTTGTAATATGTTAAGAGAGTTTGGTTGTTATAAATTAGATACTACTTTTGATTTTAAGCAAGCAAAATTAGCGTTGGAAAAAAATATCTATGATTTCATCATATTAGATTTAAATTTACCTGATGCTTATGGTGAAGAGTTAGTTAAAAATATAAAAAGTCTTAGTAAATCTAAGATTATTGTTTTGACCTCCGAAGCAGATGTTCAAATGCGAGAAAGTCTTTTTAAAAATGGGGTTTTAGATTATCTGATAAAAGATAAAAATTTTGTTTACTCTATAAAATCTATAGATAAAGTTATAAAATCGGTTGGTAAAAATAGAAGTAATACAATTCTTATTATTGATGACTCTACATTTATATGCAAACAGATGCAAAGTATCTTGAATATTAGAAACTATAATACGAAGATATCTAAAACAGCATGTAGTGGAATGGATACGCTTAAAAAAAACAATATAAATACAATTATCTTAGATATGGAACTTCCTGATAGGCATGGACTAGAAGTTCTTAGAGAAATCAAAAGAGATTCAAGATTTTCTCATATACCAGTCATTGTTATATCTTCTAATGACAATCCAGAAATAGTAAGGGAATCTTTTAAGTTAGGAGTCTCATACTTTATTAAAAAGCCTTTTAACGTTGAAGAGTTTACACTTAAAGTTGATCTTTGTATAAATATTAATCGTAAAGATATAGAGATTCTTCATAGGCAAAAGATATTAGATGAATATAAAGATGCAGTTGATGATAGCGCTATTGTCTCAAAAACAGATGTTAAAGGTAATATAACATTTGTAAATGATAGATTTTGTGAAATATCTGGTTTCACTAGAGAGGAGCTTATAGGTCAGTCTCATAACATAGTAAGGCATCCAGATATGCCCACATCAATTTTTAAAGATATGTGGAAGGTTTTAAATAGTAAAAAATCATGGAATGGAAAGATAAAAAATCTTAAAAAAGATGGTGGTTCTTATTGGGTAAAAAGTACAATAAGTCCTATTATTGATTATGATGGAAATATCGTAGAATTTATAGGTATGAGAACAGATATAACAGAATTAGAGTACATAAAACAAGAGTTAGAAGATAACTTAAACGTATCAAATAAAAATTTTCTTGAAGCATATAAAATTTCACAAGAGTATCAAAAAGCAATTGAGATGACTAATATTTTAGTAAGGCTTAATACAGATGGTGTTATAACGTATGTAAATAATCAGTTTTGTGAAGTATTGGAATACGAAAAAGAGGAACTAGTAGGTCAAAATTATAGTGCATTGAAAGATCCTACATGGTCTAAAGAAGAGTATGAATTAATCTATGCAACGGTTAAGCAAGGTAAAATCTGGAATGGACAGATTCAAAATAGGACAAAAAGTGGAAGTCTATGTCACTTTGAAAGTACAATATTCCCTATTTTTGATGATGATAATAAACTCGTAGAAATTTTCATCATAAGGCATGATATAACTGATATTGTAAATCTACATCAAGAGTTAGAAGATACACAAAAAGAGATTATATATAAGATGGGAGAAGTCGGTGAAAGTCGCTCTAAAGAGACAGGTTTTCATGTAAAGAGGGTAGCCCAATACTCAAAATTATTGGCTAGCTTGATAGGTTTGGACGAAAAAAATATCAATTTAATATATACAGCTTCACCTATGCACGATATTGGTAAAGTAGGTATTCCTGATAGTATATTAAAAAAACCTGGGAAATTAAATGCTGAAGAGTGGGAAATTATGAAAACACATTCAGTAATAGGGTTTGAGATATTAAAAGACTCCAAGAGAAAGATACTTAAAGCAGCCGCTGTTGTATCTTATACTCATCATGAGAAATATGATGGTTCAGGATATCCCAATGGAACAGTAGGTGAAAAAATCCATATATTTGGTAGGATTACTGCTGTAGCAGATGTCTTTGATGCTCTTGGAAGTCAAAGAGTATATAAAGAAGCATGGGAATTAGACAAAATCTTGGACTATATGAAAAATGAAAAAGGCAAACATTTTGATCCCAAACTTGTAGATGTCTTTTTAGAAAATTTAGATAAATTTTTGCTGATTAGAGATGAGTTTAAAGACATTTTGTAAGACGGAGAAGTTAACAATGAGTTACAGTAAGACTATAAAACTTGAGATTATGCTAATAATAGTTTTTAACGCAGTGATGCTGTTTATTTTTATGCAAGTAGACATGAGTGAAAAGATATTCGATTATGTAAAACATTTTGAATCATTTGAAATTGATGAAATTATTCCCTTATCTTTTACTGTGGCACTCTCTTTGAGTTTTTTTATAGTAAGAAGGTATTATGAGACTAAAAAACTATATTTTAAAAGTGAAGAATTAGCAATACGTGACCCACTTACAGAACTATATAATCGAAGATATGCTGAAAATATGTTTCATTTTGAAAACGAACGATTCAAAAGAGGAAAAAAACAGCTCTCTATATTAATTATTGATATAGATAATTTTAAAATTATTAATGATAGTTATGGTCACAATATTGGAGATGCAGTACTGCTTAGATTTTCTAAAATCATTCAATCTACAGTAAGAAAAATAGACACTGCTTCAAGATGGGGTGGTGAAGAGTTTCTTATTATATGTCCAGAAACAAATCTTAAAGAGGCAAATATGACTGCAAAGAGGTTGTTGATGACTATAAACAAGGAAGTGTTTCGTGAAGTAGGGCATATTACAGCTAGTATTGGAGTTGTTAGTTTGAGTGCTGATGAATCTTTTAAAGACGTTGTTAGCAGAGCTGATAAATGTCTCTATGAAGCAAAGAATAGTGGTAAAAATCGTTATGTATCAGCGTAGTTTTTTAGCCTAAAGGAGAAATCAGAGCCAATTCCAAACTCGCTTTTTATATTCAAATTTGTATTGTGAAGATTGAGTATGTATTTCACTAAGGCGAGTCCTAGTCCTATGGAGTTGTCCCAAGAGTGTGTGTTTGAACGGTAGAATTTGTTTGTTACTTTTTCTATCTCTTTTGGATTTATTCCAATTCCTTTGTCTTTTACATGTAAAGAGGCATTTTCTAAGAAAATTTCAATATCGTTTTGAGAGTATTTGACTGCGTTGTCTATTAGGTTTGTTATGACTAATTCAATCATGGTCTTATCGGCTAAGACGTTTAAGTTTTCACCTTTACATGTAAAGATTCTATCTTTATGTTTGTCTTGAAATGTGTTTGTAATATCTTTTGCTAAAGCATAAAGGTTAAACTCAATTACTTTTGGAACTAAGTCTCCATTTTCAAATTTGGTCGCTAGGGAGAGTCTGTCTATCATATTTGAAATTTTATGAGAGTTTTTTACTATTTTTTCTAAAAAACGTTCTCTTATTTTTTCATTTGCATTTGGGTCATCTAACAGTGTTTGAGCATAACCAATTACAGAAGCTATAGGGTTTTTAAACTCATGACTTATTGCTGAGATGATGTCGCTTCTTTGTTTGCTTATGAGTCTGATTTTTGCTGTATATTTTCTCTTCTGTTTTGCTCTTTTTTCTAGTATACGGGCTAGATTTTCTATATGTGATTCTATTTTGAAGAACTCTTGTGCAAAAGAGGCATTTACTACTGAGTGGTAGTTTTTGTTTGAAATATCATCTAATGTACTGGTCACTTTTGTTATCTCTTTTTCTATTTTTTGACTAAGACGATAGATAATATAGAGACAAAGAGAGATAGAAAAAGCAAAGATTAGCGAGAGTTTTATCCATATGTTGTAAAACTCTTTTGTTATAGAGTTTAGTTGCATTGAAAGTCTTATGAAAATTGGTTTATCATTAAAATAAGTTTGACTAGCTATATATAAAAAGTCGCTATTAAGGGTGTGAGAGTGACGAACTGCGTAACCATCAACTTGGGCACGTGCTATTTGTATCTCTTTTCTATCACCATGGTTTTCCATCTTATTTTTGTTAAAATCGCTCTCAGCAATAACCACTCCATCATCATCTATGACTGTTAGTCTATTGCCCGTTTTTTGTTTTACATGTAGAACAAACTCATCTATGTTTTTTACTGTATGGAGTTGCACTTTTATAAGCTCAATTTGGTTTTTTATAAAACTTTTGTATTGATTTAGGTTTATCTCTTTGATGGCAAAGTAACTTACTACTGTGCTAAGAAAAAGTGTAGAGATAAAGATAAGTAAAAAGTTGACTATAAAGTGTTGATGAAGTTTCATTGTATGGTGTATCCAATACCCCAAACTGATTTTATATACTCTTTTGTTCCTTGTGGGTCTATTTTTTTCTTAAGGCGATTTATTGCGACATTTACTGTTTTGTCTTGAAAGTATGTCTCATCTTTCCAAACATGAGTTAGTAAGTATTCACGGTTTAAAACACTATTTTTGTTTTGTATAAGTGTTGTTAGTAAGTCAAATTCTAGTTTAGTTAAATCTATTTCGTCTTTGGCAACATAGACTTTTCTAGTTTGCATATTTAGAACTATGTCTTTAAATTCTACCTTAGCTAAACAAGTTGGATTTGTTCTTTTTAAAATAGCTCGTATGCGAAGAATAAGCTCTTTCATATTGTATGGTTTAGTCAGATAGTCATCTCCTCCACGCTCAAAGCCAAGTTCAATATCTTCATCAGCGTTTTTTGCAGTTGCGAAGATGGTTGGAATATTTATGCCACTATCTCTAAGCTGTTTTACAAATTCACTTCCTTCAATGTGAGGTAAATTTCTATCTACTATCATTAAATCTATTTTCTCTTCTTTTAAGAGTTTTTTTACATTTTTAGTAGATAAAAACCCTATAGTCTCAAACCCAACTCTGTTCAGGTTGTATTCTAAGAGTTCTAAGAGATCTTCTTCATCTTCGATGATAACTATTGTAGGTTTATCCAAAGTGTTTTATCTCTCCTCCATTTCTTGCAAATAGCATTAGCTTGGTGATGTTCACAGACCTATCAGCCATGCGTTCTAGTTTTCTCATTGTACTTAAAATCTCTATAGATTGGGCTGATTTTTCTATATCTTTGCATAAATTAGCCATGATATTTTTTTCTAAAATAGAGTATAAATCATCTGTTTTACTCTCTTCAACACATACTTTTCTATAAAGGTCAGTTATATCTTCTTTGTCCTTTACATGTAAAGACTCTATCGCAAAATCTATTGAGCTAAAAGCACTTTTTGCAAGGAGGTTTGAGTACTCTTGAAGAATTGAAAAATCTACTTCTGAATTAATGTGACCTTTCATACGTCTGCTAAAACTTTTTATGTTATCACTCATTCTTACAATTTCACTTGTAATTTTTAAGTAAGCAACTAATTCTCTAAGCTCTAGAGCTTCTGGTTCAAATAGAGCAAAGGTTTTGAGTATGCTTTGGTCAATTTGGTTGGCACTATTTTCTGTATTTTTTAATGTATTTTTTGCGTTGTCAAAGTTTTTACATGTAAGGGTATTTACCCCATTCTCAGCTTCATTGGCAGCATCTATAATGCTCTGTCCTAATGTTTTTAAAAGCTCATGTAACTCTTGAAGTTGTTTTTCATATCTATCTAACATATCTGTCCTTGGTATTTATATACTAGAACTTTATTGAAAGTTTATTACGATTTGGTTACTTGTTTTGTTTCTTTTTATTGTCTTTTCTTTTTTGGTGACGTTTTTCTTGGCGGACAGATTTTATCCAGAGCCAGTTGATGCTGTAGTAAACAATAATAGAAACAGTAATAGCATAGAAAAATGTACCAACATAAAGTGGTATAAAAATATCACCAAGATGAGTTGAAAACCAATGCATGGTTAGTTCTACATGTAAAGAGTCATGCCCAAGTAAAAATGTACCAGTTAGATACTCCATATAGTACATAAAAGGCATAGTTACAGGGTTGCTTAGCCAAACAGTTGCTATAGCAATAGGAACGTTAAATCTGAAAAAAGGTGTAGTAAAAACAACTGCTAACATCTGCATAGGCATAGGGATAAAGCCCCAAAATATACCTACCATAAGTCCACGTGTTATGGACTTTCTGTTAACTGACAAGTATTCACGTGGAATCTTGTATTTTTTTATAAATGCATCTAGTTTTGTTTTTTTATTATTTCTTTTAAATAGTTTTCTAATCATGGTGCGGAAGTATAGCATAAAATCAGACTACACGAAACCTACACGTTAGCTAAATCATTACTACACACTAGGCAGGTACAATTTGGAAAATTTAATGAGAATATGATGGAAATTAAGTTCATATCTGCAATCGTAATTGCATTGGCATTGATGGTTTCTAGTGTTGTCGCATTGGTTTTGGGTAAAGTACAAGCCAAATGGTGAGATAATGATGAACCCAAAAAAGATGTTTTTAGCAGGAAAAGTTGCTAAAGGAAGTCCAATAGGGTGCATAGCATGTCATGTTTCAGCGTCAGGTAATGATTTAGTCTTTACTCATAACAAAGAAGCAAATGCCGAAATGGTTTATGTTAGATAAGGGACTAAATATTCACTACACATTAAATTGTTACAATTATGTAATTTATATAAAGGATTGTTATGAACACTAAACTAAAGTTAGCTGGGGCACTTTTGGGTGCAACTCTTATCACAGCGACTGCTGGTGTGGCAGCTGAGATGAAGAGCGATAAAGATATGAGTAAGTCAGAAAAAATGATGACTAAAGACAAAGATGTAAAGATGACATCTGAAGAGATGATGAAAAAGAAAAAGATGATGAAAGAGCATGCAAAAGCAGCTGATGGAAAACATGCAACAAGCAAGTGCGGCTAATCTAAAGGTTCAAGTTTTGAACAACATAAAAGGATTAGGACTAGGTCTTAGAAAAGAGTTTTTGCAAGATATAGATGAGAATGGATTTTTTCCAGATTGGTGGGAGATTACTCCTGAAAATTGGTTTGATATTCCATATCATCATAGAGAGAAGTTTGAGCAAATGATATCTCTAAGACCAACAGTCGCCCATGGCGTTGCCTTATCAATTGGCTCAGATGAGCCAGTTGATAAAAAATTTCTAAAAAAAATGAAAACTTTTTTAGATAGATATAACATTGAACACTATTCAGATCATATAAGTTTTAGCTCCTTAGAGGGTATGCAAACTTATGATTTACTTCCTTTAAATATGACAAAAAAAAGCATAATATTTATGAGCGAAAAGATAAAAAGAGTTGAAGATTTTTTACAACGTCCGTTAATGTTGGAAAATGCAACTTACTATTGCCTTCCCCCCTCAGATATGCGAGAAGTTGATTTTATTAATGAGCTTATGGAAAAATCTGGAGCAAAGTTACTTTTGGACGTAAATAACATTTATGTAAATTCACAAAATCATGGTTTTGATGCACACGTTTTTTTAAATGAACTTGATTTAAGCAAGGCAGCTTATATTCATGTGGCTGGGCATTATAGAAACAAAGAACTAGGAATGCTTATAGATTCTCATGGGATGAAAGTTGCAGATGAGGTTTGGGACTTTTTAAAAGAGACTCTAAAAAAAATAGATATTCCAGTTATGATAGAAAGGGATAACAATATACCTTCATATAAAGCGATGCAAACAGAGTATAAAGTTATGCAAGAGGTTGTACGAAATGTTTGATGAACAAAAAAGCCTAATAGAAATAGCTTTTGGAAAAAAGAAATCTGAGAAAAATGGACAAAAGGTATATAGACATTTAGTTTATAAGGTATTTTTCGATGTTTTGAGTAAGGCTTATCCTCTGTTTTATAAAGATGTAGATAAGAAAAAATTTGAAAAAATAGTTTATGAGTTTATGCAATATGGGGCAAAAAATATCAAAATTTGGAAAATGCCAAATGAGTTTAGAACTTTTGTAAAAAAGAAAAAATTATTTGAAGAGATACCTTATGTAAATGAGCTTTTATGGTTTGAGTGGATTGAAATTGAACTGATGATGAAAAACTATAGTGAGCAAGAAGTAGAAAAATTTTCATATGCAAATAAATATAGATTGAGCCAAAGTTGTGTCTTAAAAAAGTTGAAGTATAAGATTTTTGAAAAAGGCAGTTTTGATAAAAATAGTGAGTACTACCTTCTTGGTTTTTATGATTTTGTTAATTATCGAGTTATATTTAGAGAGGTTTCATTACCCTTGTATTTTCTTTTAAAAAAGATGGATAAAAAAGGCTTGGAAAAGGCTATTAAATCAATTGCAAAGATGAGCGAACAGAGTAAAGAAGAGGTTGAAACATTTTTCTTAGATACATTAACAGAGTTAAATAATTTACAAATTTTAAGAACTTTATAGTCTACATGTAAACGCAAACTACACACAAAAAGTATATAATATCTTCAAAGGAAATAGTATGAGAATTTTACTCTTAGAAGATGACCCAATTTTATCTGATATACTTACTCACCATTTACGTGAGAGTGGATATGATGTTGTTCATGTTGAAGATGGAGAACGTGCTTTAGATGAGGCGGTTGACACTAAGTTTGACTTACTTCTATTTGATATTAATGTTCCAAAAAAAAGTGGACTTGATGTAGTAAAAACTCTGCGCGAATACAACAATACAACACCTGCAATAGTCATAACAGCCTATCAAGATACAAGTCATATGAAAAATGGTTTTGAAAGTGGTTGTGATGATTACATAAAGAAACCTTTTGATTTAGAAGAGTTGGATTTGCGAATAAATAATATTAAAAAAAGATTTTTTATAGAGAGTGAAGAGATAGTCCAACTTGATTCTAAGATAACTTTGATTCCAACAAAAAATAAGCTTATTATTGGAAATATTGAGCATCAAATAGCTCATAAAGAGTGTGAGATACTTTTGTACTTAAGCAGCCACAAAAAAAGAGTCGTTTCAGCAGAAGAGCTTATGCAAAATCTTTGGGAGTATGAATCAATGCCAAGTGATGCTACGATACGAGTCTATATAAAAAACCTAAGAAATATACTTGGCAAAGAGAGAATTCAAACCATAAGAGGAAGCGGGTACTACTTTGAATAGTGAAGAGAAAAAAGCACTTATTAGTTTTTTAGCCATATATATACTCTCAGCAATGGTTCTAGTTTCTATAATAGGTTTTTTTTACTACAATAAAGAGATAGTTGCCATAGAAAATCAATGTTCCATTGAGATGTCAAGTGAAGCGATGTGGATAGAAAAAGAGCTTATGCATGCTCAAATGGAAAAACAAGAGTACAAGTTTAATACAAATTCTCAAACTCTTAGTGTTGGGCTTTTTGATAAAGATGGCAATATTTTGTACTCAAATCTCGATACAAAAAAAATATATTTAGCTCAAAAAGCGTATAAAAATAATGTACATGAATATCATGTAGATAAACTTGAAAGTCCTCTTTTAGGTGTTAGTTATATAGTTATAGAAGGTAGTGAAGGAGCTAAACAAAGGTTTAAACTCATTTTAATTATTGGGCTGGTTGTACTTTGCTCTCTTGTTTTTATAGGTTTTATTGGTTACTTTTTAAGTAGACTCCTAATAGCACCAATTAAAGCTAGGATGGAAAAGCTAAACTGTTTTATTAAAGATAGTGCACATGATATAAATACTCCAGTTTCAGCATTAATGATGAGTGTTTCAACTTTAAAAAATAAAAAAGAGATAGATAAAAGAGTAGTAAATCACATTTCAATTAGTGCAAAGCTTATATCGCAAATATATAATTCACTCTCTTTTATAGCCTTTAATGACAAAGATGAAATCATAGATGAAGAGTTTGATTTATGTGAACTAGTCAAAGAAAGTGTAAGATTTTTTGATGAAATTGCAGGAAGTAAGGGCAATATTATAGTGTGTTATTTAGAAAAAACTTTGGTTAATATGGATCGCTCACGCATACAAAAAGTTATAAATAATCTTATATCAAATGCTTTAAAATATTCGTATGCAAAAACAGAAGTTAAGATAACTCTAAAAAATCGTATTTTTAGCATAGAAGATAAAGGCATAGGTATAGCAAAAGATGATCAAAAAGCCATATTTGATAGATATGAGAGGAAGAGTAAAGATATAGGCGGTTTTGGAATAGGGTTAGATATAGTAAAAACAGTTTGTTATGCATATGAGATTAAAATAAAAATAGAATCAACACTAAAAATTGGAACTACTTTTTATCTGAGTTTTCCTACTCGAGTGTGAGTAAAAATAGCCATATTTTTAGGAGTTACATTAAATGATAGCTTCTACTTTTTAACATATCTTTAGGACGTATACCAAATTTTTTAACAAATGCTAAAGAAAAATTACCCTGATACTTGTAACCAACAATATTAGAAATTTCATTTATATTATAGTCGCTATTTTTAAGTAAATCTCTAGCTTTATGCATTTTGCAGTCTATGATAAAATCAAAAATAGTTTTTTTATAATAGTTCTTGAAATTTTTTTGAAGTTTATTCTTATTAGTTTTTCCTATCTTAGCTAAGTCTAATAAATTTAAATTTTTGTTAAAATTAATAATAATATATTTTTTTACTTTCTCAAGATAATATATGTCTTCTTTTGAAAGATATTGAGTATCTTCTTCTAAAATATTTAAACAATTATATAATAATTCATAAACCTTACTTTGAATATAAAATTTTTCTAACCCACCATTAAATGGTGTTTTGTCAATATTGTTTAAATTTAATAAAGTATTATAATTGAAGCAATTTTCTTTTAAAATATCAAAAATAGGTTTTTTATGCAGTTTATCCATGATTTCATAAAGTTTATCCTCTTTTGTATGTTTTAAAATATTGTTTTCAATAAATTTTGAAGTAAGAATTAAATTAAAAGTTTTTATATGTATATTCTTTTTATAATAACTAAGACCATCATCTGCATTTATGGCAGAAATGGTTAAATGATTTTCTTTAAATTTTTTGTCAAATTTAAATTGCTTATTATGGTAAATAATTTCACCTTTTAAAAAAGCGTTGCAAGACAATAATGGTTGGTTCTCAAATTTATTTTCTATTACCAAATCTTCTTTTGGTGTGATATCAAATTTATGAAAAATTAATCCATCTTCTATATTAAGTTGGCTAATTTCTCCATATCCTATGTTTTCAGGTAATTTCATATTCATGGATTGTTTATTAAACATTTCCAATTGATTTAAATTAAATTTTAATGACATGAGGTCTCTTTCATAAAAAGTAAGTGTTCTATGATGAAAATCATATTGATATTTATTCTCAATATAATTATACTATAAAAAATATATTTGTCAAAGAAATTAAGGAGATTTAAATGAAAAGTAAAGGGATTATCAGTTTGGTGGCTTTGGTATCGCTATCTTTATTCGCACAAGATATTACGCTTGAGAAGTTAACAGTTACAGCAGATAAACAAGGTGTTAAAGATATAACTCAAATAGCATCTACAATAAGTGTAATAGATGATGTAAAATTAAATGATTTGCTAATTAATAGTAGTATAGATTTACAAAATGTTATAACAAATTTCTATATTACAAAAACAGGTCCAGCTGCAATGACTACATTTGCTTCAATGCGTGGAATTACTGGTTCAATGACGGGCATACCTTCTGTAGGTTTTTATGTAGATGATATTTATTATAATGGACTCGATTTAAATTTATTGGATGTTCAAAGAATTGAAGTTTTAAAAGGACCTCAAGGTACACTTTATGGTAGAAATTCTGAAGCTGGTATAGTAAATATCATCACTAAAAAACCAGAAAAATATGACCTAGCAGAAGTTGGATTAGATTATTCTTCTTTTAATACAAAAAATGTAAATATTATGGTTAATAAAGTGATTAATGATAAAACAATATTAAGAGCTGCTATGAAATATAGTAAAACTGATGGGTATTTTACAAATAAATATAATGACGATGACAAGATAGGAAAAGAAGAAAATAAAGATTTTAAAATTACTTTATTTAATAAAATTAATGATGACTTAGATTTAACATTAAGTTACGATAAACAAGTAAATGATTCTCCATATTATGCCCAATTTGCTCTTTATGATTCAGAGGATTTAAAAGATGATATAAACGTAGATTACTTAGGAGGCTCAACGAAAGATGCAGATGGAGTAAATCTAAAGGTAAATTACAATTTTAAAGATATAGAAGTTGTGTCTGTTACATCTTATAGATTGGAAGATTATGCCATGAGTAATGATATTGATTTTACTTCCTTAGATTTAATGAGTTTAGAATTAAATAAAGAAGTTTCAAATCTATCACAAGAATTAAGATTTATATCTAACACTAAAAATGATATTCAATGGATTGGGGGCTTATTTTTACTTTCTGAAAAAGACAAAAGAGACTATAACGCAATCATGAATTTAACAAATATGGGCATGGGTGTACCGCCTGAAACATTAAATCAAAAAAGTGAAACAAAAACTTTAGAAACAGCTGTTTTTGGAGAAGTTAGTAAAACTTTTTCTAATACTAAAGTAACTTTAGGTTTAAGATATGATAGAGAAAAAAAGGACTTCAGTTATTCTCAAGAAGGTATAGGTGGAGTAGGAATGCTTGCTGTTATGGGATATCCTGATTTATCTGGGAATAAAAGTGCTACTTATGATGCTTGGTTACCAAAATTGGCTATTTCATATAATAAATATGATAATTTTGTTCCTTATTTATCTATATCAAGAGGTTTTAAAAGTGGTGGTTTTAATGATAAAGAAGATATAGGTAGTAGTTATGCTCCAGAATTTACAATTAATTATGAAATAGGTTTTAAATCATTAATTGTCAATAATCTAAGTTTAAATACATCTGCATTTTATATTAGTTGGGATGATATGCAAGTTGAAATTTTAAGTGATTCAGGAACTTCTGTATATGTAGATAATGCTTCTACAGCAACAAGTAAAGGTATGGAAGTAGAGTTGAGCTATCTTGCAATGGAAGGATTAAATATATTTTCAGGAGCATCATATGTTGATGCTAAGTATGATTCTTATAAACAAGGGAGTAGGGATTATAGTGGTAAATATGTAATAGATGTACCCAAAATTACTTTTAATATTGGAACTACCTATAGAAATGTAAATGGATTCTATGCAGGAGTAAACTATGCATATTTTAAAGATTTATATTTTGATAATGAAAATACAAAATCTCAAAGTTACGGCGTTGCAAATATTAAAATTGGATATGAAAAAAATGATTTCGATGTTTACCTTTATTCAAATAATGTATTTGACGAATCATATAAGACAAGAGCTGTTGAAGTTTCTAATACATGGTATGCGAGAGCTGGAGAGCCTAGAAAAATAGGAGTGGCTTTTAAGTATAGATTTTAAAAATGATTAAAATTTTAAATAAAAAGTATTTACTTTTACTTTTAATATATACTTCGCAGTATTTACCATTAGGCTTTTTTTATGGGGCTATTCCAGCAATTTTAGGGAGTCAAAATGTTTCATTGGAAACAATAGGATCTTTTTATATGTTGGGTTTAATTTGGGTGTTCAAATTTATTTGGGCACCTTATATAGATAAATTTAAAATCCCTTTTATAGAAGGACATTATAGGTCATGGATAATTATAGTACAAGTTTTGATGGCTTGTACTATGTTTATTTGTGCATATTTTCCTCTTATAACATCTTTTTATATGGCAATGATTTTAATTGGAATTATAAATTTTTTATCATCAACTCAAGACATTTGTGTTGATGGTTTAGCCATTAATTCGTTAAAGAAAAATCAATTAGAATATGCTAATTCTATGCAAGCAACAGGGACATTCTTAGGAACACTCGTTGGACTTGCCTTACCTTTGTATTCTTATGAAATCTATAATTGGAAAGTAAGCTTAATTATTTTATCTCTATTAGTTCTAATTCCAACATTTTTTTTATTTAATTATAAAGAAAATAGTTTTAAAAAAAATATTAAAAGAATTTCTTTTAAGGAAATATATCTTTTTTTAAAAGAAAAAAATGGATTTAAAATATTATTAATGCTTTTTCCTGCTTATTTAATTGTTGAAAGAAGTTTTCCTTTAATTCAACAAATACTTATTCAAAATAATTGGTTCCTAATCGATATTGTTATAGCTCAAAATATTATTGGATCTATTGTTGGAATAATAGCGGCAATTATTACAGGTAGTTTAATAAACAAATTTGGAAAAAGAAAATGTTTCATATATTTGTTGTTTTTTATTTTTGTAGATATTTGTTTACTTTATTTGTTTACATATTTTACACATAATCATTTATTTGTAATTTTTGTTTTGTCTTTTAACTCCCTATGTTTAGGCTCTTTTGTAACAATATATTATACATATATAATGGCTAATAGCTCAAAAGAATATGCAGGCACTCATGTTAATGTTCAGCATAGTTTATTGTTATTTGCCTCACTTCTTTCAACTAAAGTCATATTTATGCTAGTTGATTTTTATAATTTTAGAACAGTTTTTATATGTATTGCTATAATTTTTGTTTTTTCACTTTACTTAATAAGGAAGAATATTTATGAATAAAAATAATAAAGAAGGAGTAGCTAGATTACTTCAAATTGCTGGTTATAAGAAAAAATTACTAATTTTTTCTTCATTATTATCTATTCTTCATGGCATATTAAATTTAACTCCATATTTAATTATTTATGCAATTCTATTTGATATAACAGAACAAATATTTTCTCTAGCTAAGTTGCAATCATATGTTATTTACGGTGTTGGTGTCATGATATGTTCTTATTTATTGTTTTATGTCTCCTTGGTTTCATCGCACTTGGCTGCTTTTGATATAATTTATGATTTTAGAAAAGCAATTGCACAAAAACTGGGAAAATTATCTTTGGGTTATTTGCATAACAAACAATCAGGTTCTATAAAAAAAATTCTAATAGACGATATTGAAAAATTAGAAGGTTTTATTGCTCATAATTTGCCTGATGTAGTTAAATCTATAATGATGCCCTTAATTATCTTATGCTTTATGTTTTATTTAGATTATCGTTTAGCTTTTGCTAGTTTAATTCCTCTTTTTGTATTTTTAATTTGGATTACTTTTATGATTAAATCATCACATATGAAAGAGATTGTTAAAAAATATTATGATAGTTCTGAGCATATGGATGGTGTTATTGTTGAATATGTCAAGGCTATAAATATAATGAAAGTTTTTAATCAAGAAGCAAAAACTTTTGAGAATTATAAAAGTGCTATAGACTCCTATACATTGCAGGTAATTTACTTTATTAAAAAAAATACACCTTTTTTTGCAATTTTAATATCTTTTATTTCTAATGCACTTTTGCCAATATTGGCAATAGGTTTATACCTATATTTTACTCAGCAAGTTAGTTTATCTACTTTTTTATTGTTTTTAATTCTTGGTGTTTCTTATTTAAAACCCATACTTTCTCTTTCTACTTTAGCAAATAATATGTACAGTGTAATGGAAGGAATAAAAAGGGTTGACACAATTTTAGAGGATAAAAATCAAATTCTAGATTCAAAGAAAAAAGTTAATTTAAAAAATTATAATATAAAATTTACTAATGTTAGTTTTGCATATGATAAACAAGAAGTTTTAAAAAATATTAATTTAGATATTCCTCAGGGAAAAATAACAGCTTTTATTGGAGTAAGTGGTGCTGGAAAATCAACGGCTTGTGAATTATTGGCAAGATTTTATGATGTTTCTCAAGGGAAGATAGAAATAGGTGAACATAATATAAAAGATATAGATTTTAGTCAACTAATGAATACCGTTTCGTATGTTTTTCAAGATAATTTCATGTTTAACGATAGCCTTTTAAATAATATTACAATGGGAAGGAATATTACAAAACAAAAGGTTATAAATGCAGCAAAAATTGCCAATATAGACAGTTATATAAACTCTTTAAGTGCAGGGTATGATACTAAATATGGAGAAGATGGGGTAGTCTTAAGTGGTGGTCAAAAACAAAAAATACAATTAGCTAGAATAATTTTAAAAGATGCTTCTATTTTTATTTTAGATGAAGCAACATCTTTTTTTGATGCTAAAAATGAGTATGAAATTCAAAAATCAATCAATAAGTTAATTGTAAATAAAACCGTTATTGTTGTTGCTCATAGGTTATCAACTATTGTTAATTGTGATAATATCGTTCTTTGGGATAATGGAAAAATAATTGCTATGGGAACACATGAAAATTTATTAAAAAATTGCAGTAAGTACCAAAATATGTTGGAAAAGAGGGTAAGTTAATGGGGTTAATATATAATTTAAAATTTATTCTTAAAGATAATAAAAAAGAGTTTTTCAATATGTTGATTTTTCATTTTTGTCATTCTATTTTAATGTCAATTCCAACAGGACTTCTTGTTGTTATCATATTTGAACTATTTAAAAAAAATCCTAATCAAGGTTTTATTTGGAATTTAATTATTTTGTTAGTACTTCTTTTAGCTTTGCAATTATGGTTATCGGCAAAAGCCTATACGAAAGCATCTACTATTACTTATAAAATTTCAAAAAACTTAAGAATGAAATTAGGAAATCATTTGTATAAACTAGGTTTAGGAGTTTTTTCTAAAAAAAATCCTTCTTATTTTTCTTCCTTATTATTAGAAGATGTTCGTTCTTTTGAAAATCATTTTTCTCATGGAATACCAAATTTAATATCAGGTTTTTTTAGTGTAATCATTTTGTTTTTATTTCTTTTTGCTTTAAATTATAAATTAGCTTTTTTTCTTTTATTAGGAATTATTTGTATTATCCCTTTTGTATTTTTAGCAAAATTGATAATAGTTAAAGTTGGAAGTAAGTTAATTGAAAAAAGAGGGCAAATTTCTTTGAGGTTTTTAGAATATTTTGATGGAATGAAATATTTGAAATCTTTTAATGTTGTTGATTTAAAATATAATAAATTAGATAATATTTTTAAAGAATATAAAAAACTAAGTTTTTTTGTAGAGATACTTCCTAGTCCTATTATTTTAGTATCATTAATTTTTTGTGAGTTAGCTTTTCTTTTTATGGTTTATAATGCCCTAGAATATTATGCTAACAATGAATTGCTACTACCTATTTTAATTTCATTTTTAGTTATTGGATACAGAGTATATGACCCTATTAAACTTCTAATGGCAGATTTCTTACAAATGCAACATATGAATAGTGGGCTAACAAGAATTCTTAAATTATTAAGTTATGAAACCATTGACAATGATCACAGTGGAATTATGCCAGCATCTTATGATATAAAATTTAATAAAGTATTTTTTTCTTACGATAATAATAAGGTATTTGAAAATTTAAATTTACTATTTAAAGAAAATTCTATTACTGCTTTAGTTGGCTACAGTGGTGAAGGTAAAAGTACAATCATGAGTTTATTAGCAAAATTTTGGAATGTAAATAAGGGAGAAATTAAAATAGGAAATGTTTTATTAAGAGATATGTCTCTTCATGATTTATATACACAAATTAGTATGATTTTTCAAGAAACTTATTTATTTAATGATAGTATTTACAATAATATTAAAATTGCAAAACCAAAAGCTACAAAAAACGAGATACTTTTAGCTTGCGAAAAAGCCCAATGTATTAGTTTTATAAATAATTTACAAGAAGGAATAAACACTAAAGTAGGTGAAGGTGGAGTAAAATTAAGCGGTGGACAAAAACAAAGAATTTCAATTGCAAGAGCCTTATTAAAAGATGCTCCTATTGTTTTATTTGATGAAGCCACATCAGCATTAGACCCACAAAATGAGTTTTATATTCATCAAGCAATGAAAGAATTAATGAAAAATAAAACAGTTATCATAATTGCTCACAAAATTGCAAATATTAAAATTGCAAATAAAATATATGTTATAGCAAATAAGAAAGTTGCACAAGAAGGAACATATAGTGAATTAATAAAACAAAAGGGAATATTCAAAGAGATGCTAGAATATCAAGAAAAAAACGAAGGATGGAAAATTTAAATTATTAGAGCAAATACTGATATAGATTTAACTAAACTTTTTTAATTCGTGTTTTAAATTGAGTAGAACATTGCTTTGTCTTAATGAGATGTAGGTTCTGAGTTTTGATTTTATAAGTCTATTTGGTGTGATGTTTAGGACAACTTTCTCATTGACTATACTATATATCATAGCCTTTGTTTTTACCATAGCTAAGAAGCTTTTTTTTGTTGGTATTTGGAATTGTAAAGTTAATTCAGTATTCCAAAGTTCTTGTTCTGTAAGTGACTTTATGTTTTTTGCTTTTACATTTAGAACTACAGAATTTTCAGATAGTGAAACTATGTTTCCATCTGTCAATTTTTTGTTTTCTAGTGAGAGTGAAGAGTAGATGTCACGCTCTGGTTCAACTCTAATACCACTTCGCTCAACAGGAGAAGAGTCTAGGAAATCCAAATTTCCTAAAACCATTAATGATTTATTTGGTTCTACTTTCATTATAGAAGCTTTTATCACAGTTGGAATGAGGTCATGTTGTATAAAAGTAAATTTTTCATTTTCATAAAAAGGAAACTTTATAGGGTCTATTTTGACTTGTATTAGTCCTTGGGTAAACTTTAAAATTTCAACTTTTTCTGTGATTGGAAGACCTTGATAAAAGTTGAATAATTTAATACCATTGCGTTTTTTAAATATATTATTTAGGACTTTTTTATCACTTTGAGTTTCATAAAAATCAAAATCTAAAGTTCCATAAAAGGTTTTTT
Source organism: Sulfurospirillum sp. (assembly GCA_016744795.1). Taxonomy (GTDB): domain Bacteria; phylum Campylobacterota; class Campylobacteria; order Campylobacterales; family Sulfurospirillaceae; genus Sulfurospirillum_A. The sequence continues at coordinate 393,263 of JADGDR010000001.1, read as the reverse complement.
TTCTTGTTGAAAGCTTTGACATAACATAGTATTTGTCTAGTCTATCTAGTAGAGTTTTATATGAGTCGCTTTCATCTAATAGAGTTATCCCTATGTGTTCAATTTCTTTTTTAAATTTGTATTTTATTTTTTGTACCATTTGTGTAACTATGGACTTTGCTTCATGTATTTTACAATCTCTTAGAAAAATGATAAAAGTGTCGTTTGGCTGTTGTAAAATGGAATTAAAATCAGAGTAAGAGTGAATAAAAGATATAAGGTCTTTAAAGAAAAAACCATCTTCAAGATCAACATTATAACCAAATTTGACTATGCTTAGAGGTGCATGATGGTTTTGAGCAAATTCTATGTTTGACTCGATGATGCCCCTACTTATAAAATTGTTTATTTTAAATTCTCTATTTTCCATATGTCCTCCCAGCACAAAAAAACATTATATCATACTCTCATCCAGCCATGCATCTTTTTAGCCGACACAACGTCAAATTGTGAGTTTAAATCAATAGTATTTAAAGCTACAAAGTTAGACTCTTCTAAAACTTGAGTTAGTTTACATGTAGACTCTTTTTTGCTTAATATAAAAACATGCCCTGCATTTTTTAATACTCTATAGAGTTTATTGGCTATGTCAAGAGTATCACTTCTGTTCTCCATATTGGCACATACAAAGATAAAGTCATATTGAATTGCATGATTGTTATACCTATTTTGCTCAAACCTAAACTCTTCTACATGTAAACACTCAAGATACTTTTTGTCGCTTAAACTCTTTACATGTAAAGTAGCTTCTATTGAAGTAGTATATTTAACTAACTGGTCAATACATTCAAAACTTTCATCTTCGATAATAGATATAAAAATTCCAGGATGATTTGGTATAAGAGCAAATAAAGGTGATATCATGATGTTACTTCATGCAGTTCTTTAAACATATAAGCTTCAATTATATCTTCAATACTTCTTTGCGTTGGTGCTATCAAAATTCCAATTCCTTCCAAGAAAAAATCACTTATGAATTCCTCTTTAGAGATGACTACAATATACTCAGTAAATTCAATTATGTCATTTTTAGATGTATAAAAAGATATATTTTTGATTTGCCCTTCATCTAGAGTTGCTACAGCCCAAGAGTTGTTCTCTTCCATAGAACATAAGTTTTTTTCATCATTTATGGGAATGAGTATATTCATAGTTTTCCTTTGGTATAATGTTTTAATTATAACAAAAGAGAGAATAAAATGAGCAAAAATTTTACAAATGATTTAAAAGAATTTTATGAGTTGGTTGGAAGTAAACAAAAAGAGTTAGGCGAGTATTTTAAGATAGTTGAAGATGAAAGTTCTGGGTTTAAAGATATGAGAGTTTTTATAGATATTTTTTTACAAGATATTGGTTTAAATCTGAACAATGAAAATAGGCTTTCTGCTCTTACAAGACTTATATCACTTCGTGATGAACAGTTAGTTCAATCACTTACAAAAGAGAACTTCAGCATCAAAAGAATTGATGAAGTCAAAGAGATAGCATATCTTTGGGTAAAAAAGTTCTACCTTAAACGCCACAAAGAGCTTTTACATGTAATAGATGAAAAGGAACTTTTAAATGAGTTCTATAGAACTCTTCTAAAAGGGGTTAATTTAGTTGGTATAGCTTTAAGTGAGTGGCAGAGTTCTTGGACAAAACATATTATAAACACTATAAACCCTCAGCTCCAAAAAGAATTTGGAGATAAAACAATGGCTTATTTAGATGAGCAAAAACTTTATGATATAGATGAGCATGGTGTTAAATCCGATAGAGCATACTCTGTTTTACAAAAAGAAGAAGAAGGTTATAGAGTTTTATCTTATGCTAGTTTTTTCAAAGATGAAGTAAAAGAAGTTGTAAAAGCTTTTGAAGAGATGTGCGAAAACTTGAGTTCTTTAGAAGACAATGATACAAAACAAAAAGATGAGTACATCGCTTACTTTAAAGCTCTAAAAGAAGCATTTGGAGAAACAGACCAGACTAAGCTTATAAAGAGATGGCAAGATGTTGATAGTGCTTGGATGAGAGTTACTAGTCCTATTCAAGTAGGTCATCCTTTGGAATATTATGAAGACCATTTTAGAAAAGCTGTTGCCTTAGAGTGGGATGTTAGAATTTCAAATCCAAGTAACCTTGGAGCAGATAAAACATATAAAAATATTCTTTACATGTATAACACGCTTTTTAATAAACTAGGAACACAAAAAAGAAGAGTTCAAGAATTAACTATATCAAACCTAGAAAGAGTTGGTCTTTATATTGGTCGTCCAGCCCTGTTTTATGCAGCAGAATTTAATGGTTTGTTTTCCGCTCAAGTTGTACCAAATGATGAGATAGTAAGTAAAGAAGAGGGTAAAAAAATATACGCTTTTAGTGACAATATACTTGATTCATTAAGAGCAAAACCATTCTTGAAAATTCAAAACAAAATTTTTGGAAAAGAGTTTATGGACACAGAAAGAGAGTTAGTTTTCAAAAAACCTGCTCTTTGGCATAAGGTTTATGAAATAACTACTATAGGACATGAGTATGGGCATATCTTATGGTTAGATAATGACACTGAAACAAATATGAATAAAAGTGGAGTTTTTAAAAACATAGAAGAGTTTAAAGCAACAACTGGTGGTTTGATGGCATTTTTTATGAACGAAGATGAGAGTTGTAAATCTCATGTTTTAGCAGATCTTATTAAGCGTTCGGTTGGCTTAATAGCTTGGATGAGAACTGATGAGGTTCAGCCATATTATTGTGAAGGACTTATACATCTTCAAGGATTATTTGAGACAAAAGTTTTGGATTTTTCAGATAAATTGGAAATAGATACGAGTGTTGAAGCTTATGAAAGATTAAAAACTTGGTACACAAAAACTTATGAAACTTTAGCTGTTCATTATCTTGCAAAAAAAGATGCTAATGAGTTTTTGTCGAATTATGCCGTAAAACAAGATAACTTTTATATGCCAGTTCAGGCAAAAGTAAAAGCATTTGTAGATTTTTATTGGACTCTTCATCAAGATATAGGAAGAGAGATAGATAAAGATGAGAATAGGGAAGATTGGATTTAATTCACAGTAGTTTCACTTTTTTGGTGTAATATTTTTGAAGGAGTTTACATGTACAAGTATATTTTAATTTTTATATCTTTGTTTTTAGTTGGTTGTTCACCAAAGTATGTAACAAAAAACCAGTATATTGCACCAAAAGAGAAAAACTTTTCACAGTGTGCCAGAAAGTGTGAAATTAAGAAAATAGAGTGTCTAAAAGAAGCAAAAAAAGAGTATAAAACTTGTCTTAACAAAGCCTATTTAAGAGCTAAAGAGATTTCTGATGAAGAGTTTTTAAAGTATGATAGAGATTATGAAGATTTTTTATTAGAGTTTCAAGATTTTAAAAATTACAAATATATTTTTGATAAAGATTATAGAAACATAGAGTCTGATTATAACTATTTTTTAAAAGAGTGTTATAGTAAAAAAGATAGTTTTACATGTAGAAGAAAAGATGAGTTAAGAGGGAGCCTCCTTTTGATGCAAAAAGATATGATTAAACAACCAAGAGAACCAAAACGACCATCATTTAATGGCATTTTAAAAGCACAACAAAATTTATGCAGATTTGATAATAGCTGTTCAAAAAATTTTGATATATGTTATGTCAATTGTGGAGGAGAAGTAATTCCATATAGATTTTGTGTTAAGAATTGTGACTAGAGAGTTTTAAAAATAAAAAAAATATCAAAATGATTAATAATGAGCAATTATTTTAGGTAATTATCAATATTTTTGAAAAAAGTGCTTTTTATCATTTACTTTATGTAATAAAAGGGTTATAATTCATTTATATTACTTTAATTAAAGATCAGATGTGAAAAAACATATTGCCGAACAAACCGTTATCTTCTTTAGTGTTTCCAAATGGCTTATACTATCCTCTGCTGTTGGAATTATGATTGGTGCATTGATGTCAATCTTCTTGAAGCTTTTACATTCTGCTGAAGACAGTAGAAGCTTACTTCCTTTTGATTACTATTATCTTTTACCCTTTGCTTTAATGTTGACTATTTGGATTGTGAAAACTTTTGATCCAAGTGCAACAGGACATGGAACTGAAAAAGTTATTGAAGCAGTTCATAAAAAAGATGGACATGTAAATCTAAAAGTTGTTCCTGTTAAACTAATTGCTACTATTATTACTATATTTGCAGGTGGTTCAGTTGGTAAAGAGGGACCAGGAGCACAAATAGGAGCTGGAGCCGCTTCTTTTGCTTCTACCATACTTCATTTTTCAAAAAAAGATAGAAGAAAGCTTGTTATTTGTGGAATTAGCGCTGGTTTTGCTTCAGTTTTTGGAACACCAATAGCTGGAGCTATATTTGGTATAGAAGTTCTTATTATAGGCGTGATTATGTATGATGTCCTTCTTCCTTCTTTTATAGCTGGATTTGCTGCATTTACAACATCACAATTTTTAGGTATTGAGTATACTTATTACGATATAGATTTCTTTAGAAGTTTAGATCTTAATTTGGTTCTAATAGGAGAAGTTGTTCTTGCTGGTATATTTTTTGGTGTGATATCAGATAGTTTTATAACAGTTGTACATAAAATGGAAGCTTTTATAAACAGAATTCCTTGGAATGTATATTTAAAAGCATTTGTTGCTGGTTGTATTATGGTGATTATAACGCTAATATTATCAGATAAATATCTAGGACTTGGTTTAGATGTAATATCTAATGCATTTCATTCTCAAACTGTACTCTCAGACAATATAAGTTGGTATGATTTTATTTTAAAAACTTTGTTTACCTCACTCTCTCTAGGTTGTGGAGGAAGCGGAGGAATTATAACACCAGTATTTTATGTAGGAGCTACTAGCGGAGTTGCTTTTGGACATATTATTGGAGATCATGTTGCTCTTTTTGCTGCTTTGGGATTTGTAAGTGTCCTTGCAGGAACTACAAATTCTCCAATTGCTTCAATCATTATGGCGGTGGAGCTTTTTGGTACACAAATATCTCATTATGCTGCTATTAGTGTTGTAATTGCCTTTTTAATAACTGGGCATAGAAGTGTTTTCCCATCTCAACGTATAGAGAAGTTTTCCAAAGCGGAAAACATAGAGATAGGAGAGGGTGATGATATAGAACACACCCCAATAAGTGTTAATATGAAAGATATAGAGAAGATAAAACACATAAGAAGTAAACTACGATACAAAAGCATGAAATGGCAAATTAAACATATGGGTAATAAAAAATCATAAACTTTTATATAGATTATATGCTACAAAAAACATAATACAAGCAGTAAAGAGGTCTAAAAACTTCCAAGTTATAGGCTTCTTAAACAGGGGTATTAGAACTCTACTTCCATAAGTTAAAGAGAAAAACCACACAAATGATGAAGTAATAGCTCCTAAAGTGAAAAGATTTTGTTCATTGCCTATATATTTACTCCCAATAGTTCCTATGAGTACAACTGTATCAAGATATACATGAGGGTTTAAAAAAGAGAGTGAAAGTAGTGTTAGAATTATCATAAGAGTTGGTTTTTTGCTTGAAGAAGTTTCTACGCTCATAGTATGTTTACTAAAAGTTGATTTGAATGCTAAAAATCCATAAGCTATTAAAAAAGTGATTCCGAACCAAGTTATATATGTGATAAAAGATGGAAAAGTTTCTAGAAATTTGCCTAAACCTTTTACTCCTGCAACTATAAGAAGAGCATCTATAAGTGAGCAACTTAAAGCAACTGCAAAAACAGACTCTTTAAGTAACCCACGTTTTAGTACATAGATATTTTGAGCACCAATAGCAACAATAAGACCAATACTGATAAAAAATCCTTGAATGAAAGCACTTATAACTAATCCTTTATGTAAGTATAAGATTAATTAGGTTGATTTTTCCTTTTTCTCTGGCTTAGACCAAACCATAAACCAAAAATACCAACTATTATACTAATACCACTAATAAGTGCTCCAAATGTAGCATATAGAGGTTTATTGATTTTTTTTATGACCATTTTGGGATCTATTGAAATATAAATTTCTTGAAAATGTTCTCCATGATCACTACCTGCGTGAATAGAAACTTTCCATTTTCCCGCTCTATTAGGAAGAAAAGATAAGACACCAGAGGCATCAGTTCTTCCTTTTTGATAAGCAAGTGATGCGTCTGGAGCAAATATCTCATAACTAGACCAAGCAGCAGGATGTGTGCTGTCAAAAAAGACAGATACATAAGTTGCTTTTTGTCCAACATTGTATTGGACTATATGAGCTAAAAGAGAACTTGTTAATATCAAAGTTCCTAAGATTAACTTAATCATTTTATATTAAATACCAATGCACTTTGTAAAATTAAATTTTCAACTACACTATCTTCAACTTGTGGTGTATAGTATTTTGCAGCTATGATTGTAAGACCTTTTTTCTGAAGAGGAATATATGCAATACCGTATTTATCTGTTTTAAAAGTTGGCTCATCATTATCGCTTGTCTCAAAACCTGCTCCAATAAGTGCATTACCATCAAGTGTTACTAAAACTGGTAAAGTCTCTCCTGGTTTAAGTGCTAAAGGATTCACAAGAGGTGTAACCTCCATTTTCATTCCTTTTGGTTTAGTAAATTCTTGATTCCAAGCAAAAATAGTTTTACTAAATTTGATACTTTTAACAGAATCAAATACGACGCCTTTTACGTCTAATGGAGAAACATTTTTATAACCTTCCATAGTTTTTGTCCAGTAACCTGAATCAAAAGAGAATGTAATCATGTTTGGTATACCATCAATTAGTACCTTAGCTGATTTTCCACTAAAATCAATACCAGTATTTAACTCTTTTGCAGATTTATCATAAGATTTTGCTCCTTTGAGTTGATGCTTGTCATAATCGATAAACTTGCCATGTGCCCAAAAAGCAGCTTTATAGTGATTGCCCTCTTTTTGTGCAACAATTTGGTGAGCGTAAAGTGAATTAGCAAGAAATAGACTTGCCAAAAGAATAGAAATTTTTTTCATAAGTAACCTTTTTTGTAATGTTAGTAACACTAAAACAATATTCATATGTAATTGTGTTACTGATTTTGAAATAGTATTATAAAATCAATTAAATATTGCTTAATATTTAATTTCTAAAAGTATTACTTTAATTTTTATATTTATTTTTTAAATTAATATAAAGTTAAGATTAGTGTTATTGGTGGATTTGTTTTGGTATAATTGCTGAAAAATTTAGCGTTATGAAAAAGGTGTTTGTTGCACTTGTGATTTGAATTCAGGTGATTTGAATTCAGGATTCAGGTTTGTTGCACTTGTGATTTGAATTCAGGCTTTAAAGAGGTTCAAACAGACAAAAGCTTAGTTCGGTAGTAGGTTATTAAAAGTTATCTGTTTGAAGTCTTGTTTATAATGAATTTGTTTTTATATGTTCAAAAGGAGTGGTGGCCTGACTCGGAATCGAACCAAGGACACGATGATTTTCAGTCATCTGCTCTACCGACTGAGCTATCAGGCCACTGTTGAAGAGTTGAAATTATATCTAAATAACTTTAAATTTTGCTTATATCTTTAATATAAGAGTTTTTTCTGGTACAATTAAGGCAAAAGTAGTTTAAAGGGCATATGTTTGGAAAAAAAACTAAATAATATAAAATTTAAAACACTTTTTATTTCCCTAATATTGATGTTTATAATAGTATTGTGGGGATACATTTATGAAAATAGACAGTTTGATAAGCAGTTGCTCACAAATCTTCAAAAAAAAACAGAGTTTACACATAGACTCTTCAATAAAAGATTAAAAACACATACAATTATTTACGAAAAGCTTTTAACAAGAATCATAAATGAAGATGGAATAAAAAAAGCTTTTAAAGAACGAAAAAGAGATGAATTATATAAATTAATAAAAATGGATTTTAAGCAACTTGTCTCAGAAAACAAATATATTAAAATAATGACTTTTAGACTTAGTGATGGAAGTGCATTTTTGAGGGTTCATAAGCCCTCTATGTTTGGAGATGCAATAAATAAAAAACGTAAAATTATAATAGATACTAATATAGATAAAAAAATAAATCATGGCTTTGAAATTGGCAAGCTACAGATGACATATAGAATAGTTATACCTATATTTTTACATAAAGAGTATTTAGGCTTACTAGAGTTTGGTGTAGAACCTGCTTACTTCATAGAAGATGTTGCTAATATATATAATTTAAATTATGCTTTAGTTGTCAAAGATGGTATTAATTCAGCTCTTTTAGATAAGTCTAAGATGATTTCTAAAAATGGGTTTTCTCTATTTTCACAAGATGAATTAACGCAGTTTATTTTTAAAAATATTAATTTAAAAAGTAGAAAATTCATTGACTTTAAAGGTAGATATTATAGTATTGAAACTGGTATTAATCTTAATAGCCATAAAGGAAATCTAAAAGCATTTTTACTTGTTATTGAAGATATAACGGATATCATGAGTGAGAAAAATAGTGCACTTATTGAAATATTGGTAGTGTATGGGATTGTGATACTTTTATTGATCTTAATTTTGAATTATAACTTTGACTATTTTATTAATAAAATCAAAAAGCAGATTTATACAGATGATTTAACAAAATTACGTAATAGAAAAGCCTTAATGGATGATATGAATAATAAAAATGACAAGATTCTTATATTGTTAGATATCAACGACTTTAAAAATATAAATGAGATATATGGTGTAACTTGTGGTAGTAATGTGTTGATTGAATTTGCAAATCTTTTAGTAGTATGGGGTAAAAAGTTAAAGTTTTCTGTTTATAGAGTATCTTCAGATGAGTTTATTTTGCTTAGTAAATATAAGGAAGTTGAACCAACGAATCTTGATAATGTCGTTAAAGGTTTTTTATTTGCCATACAAAAATATGATTTTTTACTTTCAAATCATGATCAAAAATTAAATTTAGAAGTTAGTGCAGGTATTGCATATGGGGAACATGCAAGTTTAGAAAAAGCAGATATGGCACTAAAATCAGCAAGAATGCAAAAAAAACAGTTTTTAGTATATAGCAGTAAAATAGATAGCAAAAAAGATACACAAAAGTTATTGGTCTTGAAAAAAGATATAAGTAATGCAATTGAAAATAACAATATAGTTCCTTATTATCAGCCAATAGTCGATACAAATGGTAAAATTATTAAGTATGAAGCCTTAGTGAGAATGATAAAAGTAGTTGATGGTAAAGTAATAGTAGTTACTCCTAATGATTTTTTGGAAGCTTCTCAAAAATTTAATTTATATAGTTCGATTACAAAAATAGTTATACAAAAGAGTCTAAAAACATTTGAAAACCTTGATATAGATATTTCTATAAACTTATCACCAGAAGATATAGTCAATGAAGATACACGAATATTTATAGAAGAAGCTCTTATGTCTTGTAAATCACCTCAAAATATCATTTTTGAAATTACAGAAAATGAACAAATTTCAAATTTAGAATATGTAGGTTCATTTATAGATATGGTGAAAAAATATGGTGTAAAAATTGCTATAGATGATTTTGGAAGTGGATATTCAAACTACTCTCATATATTGGAGTTAAAACCTGATTATCTAAAGATTGATGGATCTTTAGTCAAAAACATTGTGACAAATCATGAAAACCATTCACTCGTAAAAACTATCATTGTTTATGCAAAAGAGTTCAATATTAAAACTATTGCAGAGTATGTTTCAGATAAAGAGATATTTGATACGTTAAAAGAACTTGGAATTGATCAATTTCAAGGATATCTATTTGGTAAAGCTGAAGATAAGTTAATTAATTGAATAATAACTTCCCATTTGTAAAATAAAAATGCTAAAAGAGTTCTAAACAAATATTTAATTAGGAGAGAGCACGCTAAAAGAATTAATCAATAATTTTTATTTGTTAGAAATAAAAATTATATTATTATTCACTATTATGATTACAAACACAAATGCAAACGAAAAATATACAAACTCTTTGATAAACGAGGATTCTCCTTATTTGCAACAACATGCTCACAATCCTGTAAATTGGTTTGCTTGGGGAGATGAAGCTTTTAAAAAAGCTAAAAAAGAGAATAAGCTTATCTTTCTCTCTATTGGTTACAGTACTTGTCATTGGTGTCATGTTATGGAAGAAGAATCTTTTGAAAATGAAGAAGTAGCAGAAATTATCAATAAATATTATGTATCTATAAAGGTAGATAGAGAAGAAAAACCTCATATAGATAAATACTATCAAGATGTGCATAACTTACTAAACAAACGTGGAGGTGGTTGGCCACTTACTATTATATTAACACCAGATGCAAAAGCTTTTTTTGCTGCAACGTATATACCAAACGAAGCAAAATATGGTAGAAGTAGCATTAAAGAGTTATTACTTAAGCTACAGAGTGTTTTTATTCAAGATACAAAACAAGTAGTTCAAAGTTCATTAGAGATTGAACGAATTTTGAGAGACTCTAAAAATTCATCAAATAAAAAGCAAGTTCCTCTAAGCTTAGAATTAGTAGATAAGTTCGTTAACGAAGTTGAAATCTCTTTTGACAAAGAAAATGCTGGCATTGGTTTGGCTCCTAAATTCCCTCATGCTTCAACGATAGACACACTTTTGGACATATATATTATTTACAAAAATGAAAAAGCTTTAAATATGGCAACAAGTATGCTCAGAGCCATGGGAAATGGTGGAATTTATGACCAAATTGAGGGTGGTTTTTATAGATATAGTGTTGATGAAGCTTGGATGATTCCTCACTTTGAAAAGATGCTTTACACAAATGCAGAGATGTTAAGTGCCTATGCAAAAGCGTACAATATAACTAAAGATAAATTTTATAAGCTAAAAATAGATGAGATAGTAAATTTCTCAAAAATAAGATTTGAAAAAGATTCACTTTTTTATAGTGCTAGTGATGCAGATTCAAAAATTGGGAAACAAAAAGAAGAGGGTGCTTATTTTGTTTTTGAATATGATGAGACAAAAGAGTATTTAGAGCAAAATGGATACAAAAATACAAAAGATATTTTAGATTATTTTAATATCACAAAAGAGGGTAATTTTGAACATAATCAAAACAATCCTTACCTAACAGATAAAAAAAAGCCTCAAAATCTAAGTGAGATTAAAAAGACACTTAAAAATCTAAGAGAAAAAAAAGAGTATCCATTTGTAGATTATAAAATCTTGACATCTTGGAATGCCATATATATCTCAGCTCTTTTTGAAGCATCTTTAAACAAAAAAGCCATAAAACATCTTGATTTTTTAGTAGAAAAACTTTACATAGGTGATGAGCTGTATCATCAAAGGCTAATAGATAAAGAGCCAAAAGTAAAAGCACTTTTTGAGGATTATTCATTTTTAATTACAACTTTACTTAAGGCATATGATTATGCCTTAGATGAAAAATATTTGGATCTTGCTACAAAACTAAATACACAAGCTATTACAAAGTTTTATAGAGATGGAAATTGGTATATGAGTGATGATGAGTTTTTAAGCGAAGCAGGCATATATGATAGTTCATACAAAAGTGCGCTTTCAAATATGACAGATAACCTTTTGAAACTTGCGATTTTGAATGAGGATTTGGAACTGCAAAATATAGCCAAAGATACTCTACATGTAAACTCTTCTAGTCTTTCAAATAACCCTAGTAATACAGCATGGTTACTAAGAACTTACATGGCATATAAAGAAGGTTATATAAGCCTTAAAGGAACAAAAGAGATGTTAAGTGATAAAGAGTTAACATTTTACCCTTTTATTGTGAAAAAGGTGACTAAGGATAAACAGTATCAGGCTTGTAGTGTAATAGCTTGTTTCGCTTATAGTGAAGATTTTAAAACAATAGTGAGTAAAATAAATGAGTTTAAACGGTAAATAATTTACCGTTTAAACTTTAGTTTATACTAATGATGATCAGTATAAATTATTTTTTGAGAATAAAATTTTTCTTTTTTCTCTTCGCGAATAGCCAAAAATTCTTTTTCAGTAATTTTCTTCATTTTAACCGCTGCTTTATATGTAGGTGTTTTAGAAATTGGATCCATACCACTACTAGTAAGTTCGTTTGAATGTCCTTCCCAATAATGAAAATACATTTGTATTACATTTTTTGGAACAACTTTTGTAACAACAATACTAATAGCAACAGAACCATATCTACTATCAACTTGAACAAAGTCGCCTTCTTCAAGTCCATATTCTTTAGCAGTAATAGGGCTTATTTCTATAGCAGAACCATTATGATCAGCTCCATTTTCTAAAGCTAATGATCTTCTTGTCATAGTTCCAACTGTATAATGACATGCTTTTCTTGTTGTTAAAAGCTCAATTGGATATTCCTCATTTGTATGTTCATCAACTGAACCAGCCATAAGAGGGTAATCTTTAGGAAGATTTAATTTCTGAGCTAATTTCTTTTCAGCCATAGGAATATCTTCTTTGTTTTTTACAAAAACAACAGGAACAAAGTGTGCCTTTTCATCTGGTGTATAAAACTTTTTGTCCATATACATAGCAGGTGTTCCTGGATGATCAAGTGTTGGACAAGGCCAATTTATACCATTTTCACTTACTATTCTTTTGTAACTCATTCCACCGTATCTATCAGGATCAGCTAATCTAACTTCTTCCCAAATATCTTCAGTAGACGTATAGTCAAATCCTTCAGCACCAAGTCTTTTTGCAATTTCACAAGTAATTTGCCAATCTTCTTTCGCCTCACCTGGAGCTTCAACTGCTTTGTTATTCATTTGAACTCTTCTCTCTGCATTTGCATAGAGTCCAGTTTTCTCAGGACCACAAGCAGCAGGTAATACAATATCTGCCTTTATTGCTGTTTCAGTTAAATATATATCTTGAACAATATATAAATCAACATGTGCTATACCTTTTAAAAAGTGGTTCGTATTTGGCTCAGAAATAACTGGGTTTTCACCAACAGTATAAAATATCTTTACTTTACCACTGATAATTTCATCTGGAACTTCAGTTTTATGAATACCAATTTTAGTATCAAGCTTACAGTTCCATAAGTTTTCTAAATGTTTTTGTGCTTTAACATCAGTGAGTGGTTTGTTATTTGGGAAAAGATTAGGTAATACTCCCATGTCACAAGCACCTTGTACATTTTGTTGTCCACGAAGAGGATAATTTCCTGATCCTAATTTACCAATATTTCCTGTTATTAAAAACAAGTTAGATACTGAGAAAACATTACCTACACCATGATTAAAATGAGTTACACCCATACCATGAGTAAGTGCTGCTGGTTTAACAGTTGCATATAAATGAGCTGCTTTTTCTAGTAACTCTTGAGGAACTCCTGTTAATTCAGAAACATACGCAGGAGTATACTCTTTAACTGCTTCTTTAACATATTCAATTCCCGTTGTATAATTCGCTATAAACTCATCATCACATAAATCATTAGCAATAATGTAATTCAATAATGCGTTGATAACAGGGATGTTATGCTCTGGTGGCAGTTGAATATGAACATCTGCTTTTTGAGCCATCTCTGTTTTAATCGGATCAATTACAATTAATTTTGCACCACGATCTAGTGCTCTTTGAATATGCATTGCTGCAATTGGATGTCCATTTTCAGGATTTGAACCAATCATTAAAACACAATTACTGTGAATACCAATTTCTGTAAAACTATTTGTCGCTGCGCCATTACCAATTGTTTTAGCCAGACCGGCTACTGTTGGTGCATGTCAAACGCGTGCGCAATGATCTACGTTGTTAGTTCCTATAACTGCTCTCATGAGCTTTTGTGCTACATAATTTTCTTCTAAGTTTGATCTTGCAGAAAAATTTCCTACAATTGAATCAGGTCCAAAATTATCTTTTGCATCTTTTATTTTTGAAGCTATTAAATTAAGAGCTTCATCCCAAGATGCTTTAACAAATTCTCCATCTTTAGAAAACTTTCCATCTTTTTTTCTAATTAGAGGACTAACTAGTCTATCAGTTCCACTAACATAATCAAAACCATATAAGCCTTTAAGACACAATTGAGAATCATTTACTGGATGATCTTTTGTGCCCTCCGCTTTAACTATCTTGTTATTTTCTACTAACAAGTCTATATTACAACCTGTGCCACAATATGGGCACACAACTCTTTTTTTATCCATACATTTTTCCTTTCAAAAAATAAATATGCAAATTTTGCATATTAGTTAACAAAAAAAACCTCCATTTAAGGAGGTTTCTATTTCTACTTCATGTCTACTTTATGTGACATAAATCCTATAATTCCTACAAAGAAAACTCCACCAACTATATTTCCTAATGTAACAGGAAGTAAGTTTTTAACAAAAAAGTTTTCTATATTTAAAGCCTCTAGTTTTTCAACAGGCAAATGGTGTAATAATTCAGAAAGAGCATGAATATCACCACCTACTTGAGCTAAATAATGAGCTTTTGCAATAAGTGCTTCAGTGATGATGAACATATTTGCCACGCAGTGTTCATAACCAGAACCAACAAATGCACCAACAAGAAATACCATTGCTAAAATTTTGCCTGCTGTGTCTTTAGCTGCCATTGCTGACCAAACTGCCATACAAACAAAAATATTACAAAAGATTCCTCTAATAAAAGCTTGCTCAAAAGATAAACTTACTTTTCCTGCACCCATTGCAACAAAATGCTTTAATATTGATCCATCATACTTCATAGGTAGAGCTGATTTATAATATAAATAAGCAAGTGTTGCAGCACCAACAAAGTTGAAAATCCATACAACAGTCCAGTAAAAGGCCATTTTACTAACAGGCAATTTACCATTGTAAGTTGTAACTCCTGACATAACAGAACTTGTAAACAAATGTCCACCAAAAAATACAACTAACATCAAACCTACAGAGAATGCAATTCCTCCAATAAAGTTTGCAATTCCTGGAGTTGTAATACCTACTGTTGAATGTGCCCAAAAAATATCACCTAAGGCAATTGATCCACCTGCCATGATTGATAAAATAATAACACTCAATATTGGCATTTTCGCCTTGTGCCCGAGTCCTCCTGATACTGCTTGTGCAGTTTCCGCTGGTGATAACATATATTTTCCTTTTAATTGATTTTTTTATTAGTATTATCGAAAATTGCATCTATTTCAAGAAGCTTTTCTAAAGCTTTATGAGCTGTTTCTTCAGCCTCTTTAGAAATTTCTGGATTTATTTCCAGAACTTTTTCAATATCCACATTTAGTCCTAAAAAAAGAACAACCTTACAAAACCCTTTTAAATAACTAAGAAGTATTGGCGTAGGAAGATTATGTGTTGAATACATATAATCTTTATCATCACTAATATCAATTACTTCTACAGTACCTATTTTTATACCTGTCATGGCATCCGCAACAACCATTACATCTGGTTCATATGCTCTAATATTATGAAATTCACTCTCAGGAGTATCTTGTCCATAAAAGACTTTCCAACCTAAGTTTTCTGCTTCAATTAATTTTCCTAAATAAGAGGTGACTCCATCATCACCTCTTAAAGTATTTCCTATTGCTAGTATTGCTTTTTTCATATGCTTTTCCTTATCACTATAAAACCTTCTTTTAAATCTAAGAAATGCTCTTTCAATTTGCAATCTGGCATTTGTGCAACTAACTCTAAAGCATGTTCAGGGAATATCTCTATCTCAAAATACTTACTTAAATTCCCCAATTTAAAATTAGCATAATTCCCACATGATTCAAGAAGTTCAAAATATTCATCTTCTTCAATCTTATCAATACATTCAACAAAATCCACTGTTCCTATACCGTGTCCTACAGCCATTGAAAATACTTTTATTTGTTCCAATTGATTTGGTAGTTTGTTATCTTCAGGATTTACTAATCTTTTTTTTAACCTACATATTTCTATCATCTTTATTCCCCTCCCAATTCTTTCAGTTAATCTGACAAATCAATTCTATCTGCTATATCTATCTCTTTAAATTGCTTTATATGATTTAAATATACGTTATTGTGTATAACTTTCATACACTCTCTATATCTTGGATCTTCTTCTTCTCTACTTAATCTTTCCATCGTGATTTTTGTTTGAACAGTATCTTTTATATTTGGAGACTCTTTAACAGCTTTTATGTATTTATCGAAAAGCTTTCTTCCATAAAGATAACCCATCAACTGTTTTGCTTCGGCAAGAACATCTCTTTCAAAAAGAATGTTGTTAAAAACTGATGTTTTTATTTCAGGAGATTCATTTGATCCATTTTTATGCTCTTTTAATTCTAGTTTTTGGTCTAAAATTCCAAGAGCAGTTGCTAGTCCATGAATAATAGTAGCTGGATGAGGAGGACAACCAGGGATATAAACATCCACTGGAATTATTTTATCTATTCCACCCCAAACACTATATGCATCATGAAAAATTCCACCACTAGATCCACAAGCGCCAATAGCAACAACAACTTTTGGATCTGGTGTTGCTTCGTAAGCTCTTAATAAAGGATAATACATTTGACGAGTTACAGGACCTGAACACAATAAGATATCTGCATGTCTTGGACTCGCCACTAGTTTAAATCCAAATCGCTCAGGATCCCACATAGGGGTAATAGCTGCAAATATTTCTATTTCACAACCATTACAAGAACCACAATCCACCCTATATACATTAAAACTACCCTTAATATTTTTAAGGTGTTCTAATTTAGCTTCGAGTGAATTGGCACTAGCAATCTCTTCTGGTACTACATATGTCTTACTCATTTTCTTTTCCTTACAAAATATTGTGTTGAATTTTCAACAGCAATATTTTTCTTACATTCAGGGCAAGTACGAATATACTTGGTTTTTTCAGCTAATGTTGCTTCATCCCATCCAGCTTTTTTTAAGCGTTCAATATCATAAGATATAAGTTTGCTAGTAGTAAAAGGATTTTTACACTTTTGGCAACACTCAACATCAAGTTCACCTCTCTCTTTTAAGTTGTCTTTATCAAACCTAACTGCCATTTCAAATTCATCTGAAAGTAAAACTGCATTTGTAGGACAAACTTCGTCACAACGGCCACAAAATATACATCTTGCACAATTAAATTCCCAAACTAACTTAGATTTATCTTCATTTAGTTTAACGTTAATTGCATTTGACGGGCAAGCTACCGCACAAGCTGTACATCCTATACATTTTTCATAATCGTAAGCAGGTTTGCCACGAAAACCCTCAGGAACCTTATAAGGTTCAAAAGGATAATTGTAAGTAGCATTTCCATATTTACGTGTCATATCTAATAATTTCATTTCTTTTACCTACATATTTTTTAAAGGATGATTCTTTAAAGTCTGTGAATATCTTTTAAGATCCTTATGTGTTAATACTTTAGACTTTTGGCTATTGATATCTACAACTGTTACTCTTTCTGTACAAGAATAACAAGGGTCAAGAGAACAAACTATTAATGCAGCATCTGCAATGGTATTACCACGGAATTGGTAACGTAAAGAAGACCAGTTGTTGTAAGTTGCCGCACGACAACGCCATCTATATACTTTTTGTGCATTACCATGCATAATCCAATGAACATTTTCTCCACGAGGTGCTTCGTCATTTCCAATTGCAAAAGCTCCTGGTTTAATCATAGTTTGAGGTTTAATGATGGTTTGACCACCAGGCATCATCTCAAAACATTGACGAATTATAGAGATTGATTCAAGAAGTTCTTTATATCTAACATTTTCTCTTGAATAAACATCACAACCATTTTCTACTGCAACATTGAATTCTAATTGATCGATGAAGTCATATGGATGATCATGACGTGAGTCACGAGCAAATCCAGAACCTCTAACATTTGGTCCAACTGGTGAAAAATCTCTTGCAACTTGACGATCCAAGATACCAACACCTTTCCAACGACCAACTTGAGCTTTATCATCCATAACAGCATCCCAAACTTCTATGAGTTGTTGTTCAATTGTTACTAAAAGATCTAAACTTTTTTTGATTTCTGCTGAACTCATATCTCTACGTAAACCACCCATTACAACGTTACCGTATGTCTTACGACCACCAGTAACCAATTGAGCTAATTCCATTGTAAATTCACGAATTCTAAATATATGCATAAATGCATTTATATTTCCAGTTACTTCACAAGCTAAACCAATATTTAGTAAGTGAGAATGTAGTCTTTCTATTTCAAGACAAATAACTCTCATTGCTTGGGCTCTTAAAGGAACTTCAATACCAACAGCTCTCTCAGCAGCTTCAATACAAGCAATAGCATGTGCATAACCACAAATACCACAAACTCGCTCAGCTAAGTAGCCCATTTGATCATAGTTCATTCTGTTTTCAGCTAATTTTTCCATACCACGATGTTGATAAAATAGTCTAAAATCAGCATCAATAATAGTATCACCATCACAATATAATCTGAAATGTCCTGGTTCATCACTAGTGATATGAAGAGGTCCTAAAGGAACGTCAACCACGCCAGATCCAGAGGGCTCTAAAAATTTATAATCAGGTTCATCTTGGTGATCAACAGCGTCAGGACGATGTCTATAATCCATAGCATCTTTTCTTAGAGGATGTAATCCTTCAGGCCAATCATCAGAAAGAACAAGACGTCTAGGATCTGGAAGTCCAACTGCTTTTAATCCAAACATATCAAAAGCTTCACGTTCGTACCAAACTGCTGCTGGAACTTTACATGTTACTGATGGGAAAGTAGGGTCATTTGCAGGGATATATGTTTTAACAGTTATCCAGCATTTTTGTTCTTGAGGAAGTTCATCCTCAGGAGTCATTTTTCCACCTTCCATTGATATAACATAATAAAGAGCAAAATTGCCATTTAATTGTCTTTCATCATTTGGAATCATATTTGATAACCAGCCACCCATGTCATAGTAAAGCATTCTAACTGCTTCAGGAAGGTCATTTCTGTCTACTGTAATAGTAACTTGATCTTCCGTTTGTCTCTCTATATCATGAACAGTTATTTTCTCTTTAACTTTATTTATAAAATTGTCACCTTTTTTCATCATGTCCTCCTTATACCCCAATTATTATTTTGACTGCATTATTAAGTAATGTTACCCAGCCTTCAATAGAAAATATACCAAAACCAATTATCAATGATGCAAGTAATATTAACGGTATATTTGCACTCCATTCAATTTTATTGGTTAATATTTTAGTTCTACTTTCACCAAAAGTTGCTAAATTAAAGTGAGAAAAGTCAGCAATAAAAATAACTATCAATCCGATGACAAATAAAATCACAGGAATAATAAGTCCTGTATTTATTGATTCTTGAATCATTAAAAATTCACTTACGAAAATGGCAAATCCTGGAACACCAACTAAAGAACAAATAGCAATACCAAAAAGAATAGCTGTGATAGGTGCTATTTTAATTAAGCCACCCATTTTTGTCATATCTCTTGTTCCATAAATTTGAACCATATTTCCTGTTACACAAAAAGCTAAGGCTTTTGTTACTGAGTGAGCTAAAGCGTGGAAAAGTGCTGCAAATAATCCAAGAACACCTCCAACACCAAGACCAAATGCAATAACACCCATATGTGCTATTGAGTGGTAAGCAAACATTCTTTTAACATCATGTTGTCTTATTAAAAATAGTGCTGCGATAAATATAGTTATTAATCCACTAATTATCATTATAGTTTGAACATATTCAAAACCAACCATTGAATTACCAATGATTGCGTAATATCTAATTAGACCTAATATTGCACATTTCAATAAAATACCTGAAAGCATTGCTGATGCTGGAGCGGGTCCTTCTGAGTGAACATCTGGTAACCAAGTATGAGTTGGAGCTAGTCCTGCTTTTGTACCAAAACCAATTAATGCAAAGATAAAAATTAGTTTTAATGCATCAGAATTGATTTCTTTTGCATGAGTCATTAATGTTGTCCAAAGCATAGTGCTATGGCTATCATTAATTACAGTAAATCCTGCACTATAAAGTAAAACTGTTGCATAAAGTGCAAAAGCTAAACCAATACTACAAATAACTATATACTTCCAACCACTCTCTGTTGATTTTTTACCTTTATGTAATGCCACCATAAATACTGATGATAATGTTGTAGCTTCAATTGCAACCCACATAAGTGCAATATTGTTAGAAATAACTGAAAAAGTCATTGTAAAAACAAATAGATGTGAAAGTGTAAAAAATAGTTTTGCATCTTTTACTGTAATTTCACCTTTATCTACTTCCCATTGCATATATTTAACAGAATATAAATTTACTAATAATCCTGTTACACCAATAAGAGCTAAAAATACTCCACCTAAAGAATCTAAAAACAATATTTGATCATAAGCGAAAAGAGTTTCACCATTAACTACACTCATTACAGCTTTTACTGCAACTAAAGTTGAGGCAATAGAGCCTAATATATGCATGGTACTCAATGCTTTAAAATTTGCTGGTGTTAACCAAAGAACTATTGATGAAACAATAGGTACAACCAATAATAATGTTAATAATTGTTGAATATCCATTTCTTACCCTTTCAATTCTGTTGCTTTAGAGATATCTAAAGAACCAAAATATTTATAAAATCTCTGGGCTAAAACAGACATAATCAATACAGCGAATATAGCATCTGTTAATATACCTAACTCTGCAATTTCTGGTGAATTATATGCCATTAATGCTAGAGAAAGATGAATCCCGTTTTCAAACATACAATAAGCTAAAATTTGCTTGATTGCAGAATTTCTTAAAATAAAACCAAATATTCCCATCATGAAAACTGTAATCGAAGCAATCAAAGGAATACTCTCTTTGATTAATGAAAATTCTAAATAAATAGGATATATAGACATAGCAATTGCTAAAGAAAAACCCATAGCAATAATAGGACTTACAAAAAATCCAGCTACTGGTTCATCTTCATAAACAACTCCTAACTTCTTTATTAAACGAAGTAAGATATATGGTATGAAAACTACTTTTGTTAAAAATGCTACTCCTGCCCATACAGAAAGCTGTTCAGCTAAATGAGTTGAAGATAACAATAAAAATGTTGCAACCAACAAAAAAGTTTGAAGAGAGTAAACATAAATAGATATTTTATAATTTCTCAATCCAAAAACTAATAAAGATGTAATTATCATTAATATTGATAATACACTTAATAAATCAATCATTCTAAACTCCTACAACATATAAAACAAGTGCTACAAACGATACACAAAATGCAGCAATAGCGTTAGATCTGAAACTAGTTAATAGTTTATATCTTGGTCCAAAATTGTCTATAAATACTGCAGCAACATAAAATATTCCTGCTTTCAATATAAATAAAAATAATGCTAAAAATGGATTTTCAAAACTCCATGGCTCAAAAATACTTAAAAACATACCTATCATGGCAAATTGTTTAAGAATTAATCCTGCATGAGCAAGACCAAAATCAGCTCCACAATATTCGCCTAAAACACCTTCTTGTAACTCTTGTTCAGCTTCTGCTAAATCATAAGGGTTTCTACCACTTTCAACATACATAGCCCATAAAAAAGAAATTGAAGCAACAGCGAATGCTGGCATTTGATAGCCAATTTCACCATTTCTTACCATCTCTTGAATTTCAGCTAAGTTACTTGTTTGTGCTAAAAGCATTACTACTAATAAACTTGTCATCATTACTGGTTCTACAAAAACTGCAATCATCTGTTCACGACTACCACCAACTCCGGCAAAAGGGTTACCTGAATCTATTGAAGCGATACCAAAAATATAACGCAACATTGCAGAGATATAAAGAATAACAAATACATCAGAAGCATAACTAGCTAATGTTCCAGATCCGTAAGTTATTGGCATAACAGCTAAAAGTGCTGCTCCTGTTCCAAACAATGTGTATGGACCATAACGAAAAACCCAATGAGAACATTTTGGAATAGTTCTTGATCTTTTGAACAACTTGATAATATCTCTATATGTTTGTAAAAAGTCTGGAGGACCTTTACGTGATTGTAATCTTGCTCTTAAAACTCTTGCTACACCATCAAAGAAAGGTGCTACAAGCACAATAACTATGACTTGTAAAATCATAAAAAATATACTACTCATCATTTAACCTTTCTATAAAATATAACTTATGCCAAGAAAAAGGCATAAAGTTCCTAATATATATGCAGAATACATATTAGTACTACCGTTTTGTAGACAACCGATTTTATCAGCAGCTTTTTCAGTAGCATTGATAATTGGTTGATAAAAAATATTCCACCAAATATCTTTTGGATGATCTGTATACTTTACAGGTCCAAAATAACCATCAGTTTCTACTGTTGGTTTACTTTTAAATAACCATTCCATTAGACGTCTAAGATCACCTGTAAATGGTCCTGCTGTTATTTGCATACGTTTAGAGTATTTAAAACCACAAGCCCAAGGATCAGTCTCTCTTGGTTTTGTTCTATTTGCTTTCATCATAACTGCGATTATAAATGGTAGAGTCATTGCACCTGATATAACCATTGCAACAATAGGAAGTGAAATAGTTGAACCAATAGGAGAAGCAATTTGTCCAGTTGCAGGAATTGCATTATACGAACCGCTAAAAGATGTAACTACTGACATAATATTTTCAGTAACAACACTTGCGCCTATACCAAAAACAAAACAACCAGCAACTAAAAACATCATTCCAGCAATCATTGTAAATGGAACTTCTTTAGCCGCATTCCAAATTTTCATATCTCTTGGAGTACCTGCAAAAATAATTGCATATAATTTTAAGTGAATAACAACCAATACTCCTGTAACTGCTAGTGCAACAACAGAGAATGTAAATACAAATCTAGGGATAATACCTTCGCCTAATGCACCTTGCATCATTCCTTGATATGTGAACCACTCACTAACAAAACCATTTAAAGGAGGAAGCGCTGCAATACCCATTACACCAATAAACATAGCAAAAGCAGTATAAGGCATTTTTTTAGCCAATCCACCTAAAACTTCTATTTCTCTTGTATGAGTTGCATGAAGAACACTACCAGCACCTAAAAATAACAATCCTTTAAAGATTGCATGGTTCACTATGTGATAAAGTCCAGCTAGAAAACCTATGGTAGCTAGAGTTGGAGAATTTATTGCAATTCCATATACACCAGTTCCAAGACCTAATAAAATAATTCCAATATTTTCAACTGAATGGTATGCTAGAAGTGATTTATAATCATGTTGAATCAAGGCATATAATACACCTAGAAGAGAAGACAATGCTCCTATAACAATAATTAATAATCCCCACCATTCCATAACAGGTAACCATAAACAAAATTTAATAATTCCAAATAGTGCTACTTTAATCATAACACCACTCATTAATGCTGATACATTTGTTGGAGCTGCTGGGTGAGCTTTTGGTAACCAAACATGAAATGGGAACATTCCTGCTTTTGAACCAAAACCAATAAATGCAAGTAAAAATATAATACTTCCCATAACAGGACTTAATGAAACAGAAGAAAATGAGCTAAATTCTAATGAACCAGATTGATTGGCCATTAGTAAAAATGCAGCCATAATACACATTCCACCAAAATGAGCAATTCCTAAATAAATCATAATTGCTTTTAAAGAAGCTTTTGAATCATTATAACAAATCAAAAATGCAGAGATAATAGTCATTAACTCCCAGCATATCATGAACCAAAAAACATCAGAAGCTGATAATACTAGCAACATTGCTAATATAAAAGAGTTAAATAAAGCAGCCATAACCGCTAAACTACCTTTTTTTTCATATTCTTCAGTGTATTGAATAGCATATACAGAAGAGGCAAATGCTATTAAAGTAACAACAAAAGAAAAGAAGTTACCTAATGGGTCTAAAGAAAATGTTGGGTTGTATAATAGATTTTCTCCTAGAGAAAAACTATCTGTTCCACTGAGATTCATTAAAAAATAGAAAATACCATAACCTGATGCAATAGCTGAAATACTAAATCCAACCTTTGCCGCTATTTTATTTTGTTTATATAATAATAGTGAAACAACACAACCTAATAAGTATAATAAATATACGTGTGTCATTAATAATCCTTTTTTGTTTTAAATAGTTCTAAGTGCAGTATTTACAAACGACTCAACAGCACCTTCTGCTTTTTGATTAATTAATTTATAATCAATATTCTGTGAATCAATAAATAATAATGCACCAGTAGGGCATACCTGAACACAAGCAGGACCATTGTCATCACCAGCACATAAATCACATTTAACAGCGATGCTTTTTGCACCTATTTCTGATTCAATTGCTAAATTATATTTTGGCTCCATTGCATAATTAACAGAAGGCATAATCTCTGCTTCTGCTCTGATAGCTCCAAATGGACAAGCAAGAGTACACATCTTGCAACCAATACAGATTTCTTCAAATAGTTCAATATTGTCATCAGCAAAACGTAATGCTCCAACAGGACAAACATTTGCACAAGGCGCATCATCACATTGACGACACTGATTTGGCATAGTTCCACTTTTACTTCTTGTTACTATTAGGCGAGGGACTGCTAATTTCCCTCTTTTATGTGATGATTCATAACACGCAGCCATACAAGTTGCACAACCAATACAAACGTTTGGATCTGCAACAACAAATTTATTTACTCTTTTAGGTAAACTCATAATTATCTCCTTACTGTACGATATTGTTCTGATGGATGCATATGCATATCAGTCTCTTCACGTACTTTAATAAATTCTTCTTCTGAAATTCTACGTATTGCTGCAATCGTCATTTTTAAAGGATTCATACCCGATAAAGGATCAGTATCTTCTGCATTTGAGAGTTCATTTCCATCTGCTTCTGCATAATGAAATGTTGTAAAAATAGTTCCATGACGAAGATCAGGGTTTATTTTTACTTTTGCTGCTATTTTCCCACGTTTATTTTCAACTACTGCATAACAGTTTTCTTCTAAGTCTCTTGCTTCAGCTATATCTATACTAACTTCAATAGCAGGACCCATGATATCTGCACCCATTTCAAGAGGTTTACACTCTCTTGTCATAGTTCCAGTATGATAGTGATATACTTTACGTCCTGTAGTAAAAAGACAAGGATATAGTTCATTTACTTTTTCACTAAGTGCGCCAGAACCAACTGGATAATCACTAGGAATATTTAAATGGTCAATTAATTTTTTTTCTAAAGAAGCTCTGTCTTTTTTATCGTCAGCATAAATAACTGGAACTAATTTAAATTTACCATCTGGTAACATTGATTTTTTATCTTCATATAAAACTGGAGTTCCTGGATGAGTTTCATCAGGACAAGGCCAGCTAATACCATTTTCTTTTATGATACGAGCATAAGATAAACCACCAAAAAATTTAGGATTTATTTTTCTTACTTCATCCCAAATTTCTTCAGCTTTGTAATAATCAAATCCTTTAAGTCCAATTCTTTGAGCAATATTACAAATGACTTTCCAATCTGGAACTACACCTGCTGCTGGTTCTACTGCTTTTGAAACATATGCTACACGTCTAGATGTATTTAGGAATGTTCCGTCTTTCTCACCCCATGAAGCAGCAGGAAGAACAACATCTGCCTTTTGAGCTGTTTCTGTAAGAAAGATATCTTGAACTACCATAATGTCTAGTTTTTCTACTGCTTCGATAAAATGTTCTGTCCAAGGATCACTCATAACAGGATTTTCACCAAATACATATAAAAATTTTACTTTTCCCTCTTCA
The DNA here is from genome assembly GCA_016744795.1 of Sulfurospirillum sp. Classification (GTDB taxonomy): domain Bacteria; phylum Campylobacterota; class Campylobacteria; order Campylobacterales; family Sulfurospirillaceae; genus Sulfurospirillum_A. The sequence goes on along the minus strand of JADGDR010000001.1, from coordinate 367,467 downwards.
ATTTTATGAGGTACTTGAGTTAAAGTAAAACCAGGTTTTGAACTAATTTCAGTTCCCCATATACTTTTTATGTGTTCTCTAACACCTGCATCTGTAACTAATCCAGCTGAAGTAACATTAGGTAAAGCACCCATGTCACAAGCACCTTGAACGTTATTTTGACCACGTAGAGGATTAACACCTGCACCTTTTTTACCAAGATTACCTGTTAAAATAGCTAAGTTTGAAAGTGAAAATATATTTGAAGTTCCATCAATAAATTGAGTCATTCCCATTGTGTAACATATAGCAGCAGCTCCAGCTTTTGCATACATTTCAGCAGCTTCAATAACTAACGAAGCAGGAATCCCTGTTTCTTTTTCAACCCTTTGTGGAGTAAAATCAGCAACAGCATATTTAACATACTCTAAACCATTGGAATAATTATTTACAAATTCTTTATCAAAAAGATCTTCTTTAATAATATGATTAATCATAGCGTTAAGTAGAGGGATGTTATATCCAACAGGAGTTTGGATATAAATATCAGCTTTTTTAGCCATATCCGTCTCTTTTGGGTCAATTACAATCATTTTTGCACCACGTTCAATACCACGTAGCATTTGCATTGCAATTATTGGATGACATTCACTTGTATTTGTACCAATTAAGAAGAGCACTTCTGAATCAGTTGCAAATTCAACTAAATCGTTTGTCATTGTTCCATTTCCTAATGTTTTAGTCAGACCGACTACTGTAGGACCATGTCAAAGACGAGCACAATGATCTATATTATTAGTTCCTTGCATTCTAAATAGTTTTTGAAAAGCATAATTGTCTTCGTTTGTGCATCTTGCAGATGAAAAACCCATTATGCTATCACTACCATGTTTTTCAACTGTTGTTTTCATTTTTGAAGCTACAAAATCATATGCTTCATCAAAGTCAACTTCAACTAATTCACCTTCTTTTGAAAACTGACCATCTTTCTTTCTAATAAGAGGTTTTGTTAATCTTCTTGGAGAATGTACATATTCCCAACCATATAGTCCCTTTAGACATAACTCACCATCATTTACATGATGACCTTTTGTGGGTTCTGCTTTTACGATTTTATTGTTTTTCACAAGTAAATCTATATTGCAGCCAGTTCCACAATAAGGACAGGTAGTTTGAAACTTTTCCATATTGCATCCTTTGATAATATTAAAAATAAATTAATATTTATAATTAATTTTAAACTTAAATTATAAAAAGACTTTATGCGCGTATTATTAAATTTAGCTTAATAATTAAAGTAGTTTTAAAATTTATCGAAATATTAACATATAAAAAAATTAATTACTGTCAGGAATGTGACAATTCGTTATTTTTTTTAAAAAACCCATAATTTGGGCTTTTGTCGACAATTAAAGTAGACTATATAAGTCAACAATAAAGTAGAGTGTATTAAGTATTAATTTTTTTAAAACTAGTGCTCGTACATTTATTTAGAAAATAAAAGTAATATATAAATTAAGTTAAACTGCTAGGAATTATGATAAAATTCTTTGTTAGAAAAACTTATCAATCATTTACTATAATATTAAAATCAATAAAGGCTTTTTTTGGAATCCAGTAGAATAAAAATAGACTCTGTAAATCTTTCTAAAATTCTTTCAGAAGAAGAGTTTACTTCTATACCAATAAAAAAATTTACAAAAGGTAATATTGCATATGATAATCAATCATTAACCTTGTATATATTTAAAAGTGGAAAAGCAAAAGCTGTTATTTATGAAAATGACGAAGAATTTATTTTGTATTATCTTGAAAAAGACAATATAATCATACCTGAAGAATCTTGTGTTATTGAATTTCTTGAAGATAGTGAAGTCTATCCTATTGATGCAGAAAGTTTTTGTCATTTTTTTAAAAATGCAAAATTTTCAGCAGCCGTTATCTCTTCATTAAAACAACGTGCTGTTATGGAAAGAAGAATTATAAAAAATTTAGTTTTTAAAACTTGTAAAAATAGGATAGCATCTTTTCTTTTGGAAATTGCAATTGCCCAAAATAAAAATGTAAATGATGAAATTTATATTAATTTAAATCTTTCAATAAAAGAATTATCAACTTTTATTGGATCAAAAAGGCAAACAGTATCAACTGTTTTTCATGAGTTAATTAAAAACAATACTATAGAAAAAATAGAAAAAAATAAATATATTATTCATAATGTTAAACAATTAGAAGAATATACACACTCTACTTAGTGGTTAAGTATAAGTGAAATTATTTGTTTGTTAAATATTTCTTAATTATTTAAACTAGTTTTTAGTTTATAAATCTTATAATCCATGCTAATGCTGTTAGGTCTAGGGTCTAGACACACATGAATTAAGCATCTTACTTAACTTCGCTTTCTTTACATGTAACAAAATCAAACAGTATAATTTTTACAAAGGGCAGTTTATGAAAAAATTGTTATTAGCATTGCTTTGCAGTGTGTCGTTAAGTTTTGGTTCGGTTGAGAGTTTTTCTGGTTTAGAGGGTAGTCTCAATATAGCAGGAGGAACAGCACATATAAAATGTGAGAAAGAAGCTATTAAAAATATTATGAGAAAACATTCTAATATATCAATCACCATAGCAGGTGGAGGTAGTGGCATTGGAATTAAACAAGTTAGTTCAGGTCTTATTAATTTAGCAAATAGTGGTAGAAAACCTACTGATTCAGAGATAAAAAAAGGTGATTTAAAACTTTTTAGATTTGCAGTTGATGGCATTGGAATAGTCTTGAATCCTAAAAACCCTATTTCAAATCTAACAACAAAACAACTTCAAGATATTTTTTCTGCTAAGATTGTAAATTACAAAGAGTTAGGTTTAAAATCTGCTCCTATTAATTTATATACAAGAGATGAATCAAGTGCAACAAGAAAAGTATTTTGGAAGAAAGCATTAAAAAAATCTGACATTGCAAAAAGTGCTAGAGTTATTTCGTCAAATGCAGCTATGAAGACAGCGATAAAAAATGACCCAAATGCCATAGGTATTTTATCATTAGGAATGATTGATGATAGTGTTAAAGCTGTAAGCATTAATGGTATTTATCCAAGTCTTGAAAATGTAAAAAATAGTTCATATACAGTAGCAAGAGGTTTGTACCTTTTGAGTAGCGGGGAACCAAAAGTATTAGCAAAAACTTATATTGATTATTTGAGAAGCATAGAAGGTGCAAAAATAGTAAGTAAGTATGGATTTATAGCAGTTGATAAATAAAATATTTTCTAAATCACTACTACTTTTTACAAGTTTTAGTAGTGGTTTAGTTTTTAGTATCTTTTTTCTTTTGGGATATATATGCTTAGATTTATTTACTCTTTTGGATATTAGTAACTTTTTGTCTTTCGATTGGGATGTTCAAAAAGATCATTATGGCATATTAACTATGCTTTTTACTACGATTGTAATAAGTTTTTTGGCTCTTATCTTAACTTTTATATTTTCATTTTGTATCTGTTCTACGATATTTTTATCAAAAAGCAAAATTTTGATTCTCTTTTTAGAGAAGACAGTTCTTTTAATGAGTGCCATTCCAACTATCATATATGCTTTTGCAGCTCTTTTTACGATAGTACCTTTTATAAGCAGTTACAAACCTAGTTCAACTTTGTCTATTTTGGTAGCTTCTATTGTTTTGAGCCTTTTATTGATTCCAACCATGAGTTTAATTTTTTTAAATATATTTAGAACATTAGCAAAAAAATATCAAAGAGTTTGCATGAATTTGGGATTGAGTGCTGAGGATTTTTTCTTTAAATTTGTCATTAAAAATGCATATAAAAATATAATACAAGGTGTAATCTTAGCACTTTCACGTGCCATTGGAGATACTATGATAGTCTTGATGTTGGCTGGAAATGCACTTAGTTTTCCAATTTCAGTTTTTGACTCTGGTAGAACTTTGACTTCACATATAGCATTAATTTTTGCAAATGATTATGATTCTATGGCTTTTAAGGCAATATTTTTATGTGCATTTTTACTTCTAAGTTCAAACTTTTTACTGATTATGATTATAAAATCAATTAAGGTAAAATAGTGAAATATACTTTTTTTAAGTTGCTATTTCTTGTGTTTAGTTTTTTTGCTATGAGTTTGGTATATCTTCTTTTATTATTTGTAATTTTTAAAGGAGTAAGTAGTATTTCTTTAGAGATGATTTTCTCTGATACTAATGTATTAGATGCTATTTTACTTAAACAAAGAGTTTTTGATGGAATTTTTCCAGCTATTGTTGGAACATTGATGTTAATAGTATTGTCTATGAGTTTTGCAATTATTTTTGGACTTAGCTCTGGGATATATTTGAGCATCTTTGCAAGAGGTAAGGTAAAAAGTTTTCTGAATATATGTTTTGAACTTTTAGCAACAGTTCCCTCCATAGTTGTAGGACTATTTTTTCTTCTTCTTAGTATTTATTTGCATAAAAGATATCTTGATAATTTTTTGCCATCACTTTTGCTTTCTAGCTTAGCCCTTTGTGTTTTAATTTTGCCATATATAGTGAAAAATACTCAGCTTAGTTTAGATCAAATTCCTAAAAATATAAGGTTATTAGGTTTGAATTTAGGTTTTAACAGTATGCAAAATCTTATTTTTATTCTTTTGCCATATTGTTCGAAAGAGTTACTTAGTGGTCTTTTTTTGGCATTAGGACGTGCCTGTGAAGATACAGCAGTAATTATGCTTACAGGAGCAGTGGCAAGTGCAGGAGTTGCAACAACAATATTTTCAAAGTATGAAGCTTTGCCTTTTTATATATATTACATATCAAATGAGTATAGTGATCAAAGTGAGTTAAACAGTGCTTTTGGAGCAGCATTAATTCTTTTAATAATAGCTATATCATTATTTGTTTTAACAAATTTATTACAAAAAAGAATTAGGAAAAAATATGATTAAAATAGAAAATCTATCTCTTGGTTTTGGAGATAAAAAAATTTTTGATAATCTAAATTTAGATATAAAAAAAGATGAAATAACAGCTATAATTGGTCCAAGTGGAATTGGAAAAAGTTCTCTTTTTTTATGTATTAATCAAATGATTAGATATGAAAAATCATATAATTTAAGTGGTAAGATTTTATACTCTGGAATAGATTTGACAAAAGAAAATGAGAACAGTTTAACAAAGTATAGAAAAGAGATTATTTATGTGTCTCAGCATCCTGATATATTGCCAATGAGTATATATGAAAATCTAGCATTTATAGGCAGAGTTCATAAGATAAAAAACTTAGATAAAAATATACAAGAGGTACTTAAAAAAGTTTTCCTTTTTGAAGAAATCAGAGACAGATTAGATTTGAATGCTTCATCTCTTTCTGGTGGTCAACAGCAAAGACTCATTTTAGCACGTGCTTTGTTGTTAAATCCTAGAGTACTCCTTTTAGATGAGCCAACAGCCTCTTTAAACGAAGAGTTAGCTTTTAAGATAGAGTGTATGCTAAAAGAGGAAAAAAGGACAATAGTAATAATCTCTCATTTTAAAAATCAGATAGATAATTTAACTAGCAATATATATAGATTATAATAGGGCTAGTTTTTTAAATAACTCTCCTCGTTCAGCGTAAGAGTTAAACTGGTCTAAGCTTGCAGCTGCAGGCGATAAAATGGCTACAGTTTTTGTTGAATGCTCTTTTTGTATGAGCTTCATTGCAATTTCTAGCTCATAACAAGCTTCAATTTTTTTACCTATATTTTTTGATAGTTTGACGATTTTGTCTGTATTTGAACCTATGGCAAATATCTTTACATGTAAAGGAAGTATAACCTCAAAAAGTGGGTCTAAACTTACACCTTTATCATCACCACCAAGAATAATGAGTATCTCTTCATTCTTATACCTTTTTAATGCTTCTATGGTTGCATCTACGTTAGTACCTTTTGTATCATTGACCCAAACTCTACCACGAGAATCTTTGAACTCTTCAAGCTTATGAGCGTCAGTTTTAAAAGAATTTATTTTTTCATAATTTATAGTGTCAAAAAGTATTTTGTCTGTACTCATGGCTAAAATAGCATCTTGTAAAAATGGAGTTTTAAATTTTACTTTTTTAATGTCTATACCAAAAGTAAGTGCTAAATCATTCTCATTAACATAAGTTATAAGCTTTGCTTTTGTTGGATAATTTTCATATTTCTTTGGTACTACTGCTATGCTTCCTTCTTTCATTCTTCCAATAGGACTTAGCTTTGCCTCTTCATACTCTTCAAAGCTTCCATGCCAACTTAGATGGTCTGGTTTTATAGGAAGAAGTAGATATATATCTGGAGTTGCATTTTTTGTATAATGAAGAGTAAATGAGCTACTCTCTAGTATCCATATGTTTTTTTTATCATCAAGATTAGCAAGAGGTTCACCTATATTACCACCACTTACAGCTCCCCTGCTTTTTAGAATATAATCAATCATTTGAGTTGTAGTAGTTTTTCCGTTTGTTCCACTTATCCAGATAGAAAAGGGTATGTTTTGGTCATAAAAATCATATTCACTAATGAGATTGTTTGCTTGTTTTGTAAGTTCATGATTTGGTGGAAAACCTGGACTTGGAATTTGAATTTTACTTTTACATGTACAATACATTGACGGAGGTAAAAGTCTGTTACCATATTCATCTGAACTCTCTTTTGTAAACTTGTCATCAAAAATTAAACAGCCACCTAGCCTTTTTGCTATAGCCTTTGTAGTTTTCCCGTGTCCAAATAAAGCAATCATCTTAGTTTTATCTCCATAAGTGCAAGTAGGTTTGACATAAGTGCAATTATCCAAAACCTAACGATTATTTTGTTTTCTGCCCAGCCTTTTATCTCAAAGTGATGATGAATTGGGGCCATATGGAAAATCCGTTTTTTTCTTGTTTTGAAACTTCCTACTTGGAGTATAACTGAGACTGTTTCTAAAACAAATACAAAACCAACAAGTATTAAAAGAAGCTCATTTTTAGATATAATCGCCATATAAGCTATAAATGCTCCAATACTAAGACTACCACTATCACCCATAAAAAGCTCAGCAGGATAACAGTTGTACCACAAAAATGCTGTTAGTGCACCTATAAATGCTGAAGCGATAATAACAACTTCTCCTGAGCCACTTACCTTTGGTAAAAATAGATAACTACTTAAAATTGCATGACCACCTATGTATACAAATACACTTAATGTAAGCATAGAGAAGATAGATGGAACAGTTGCTAAACCATCAAGTCCATCAGTTAAGTTCACGGCATTACTAGCAGAAACCATAACAAGTATCCAAAAAATTATGGCAAAAAACTCCATTTGCATAATAGGGTTTTTCAAAAAAGGTATAAAAAGTTCGCTATTGATACCTGAACCAAAGAAGATAAGAACACAAACTAAAAAAGCAGCTAAAGTTTGAAGTATAATTTTTGCTTTTCTACTTAGTCCAGATTGATTATCTCCTCCAAATATTTTTGAGAGATCATCTTTTATTCCAATAAGCCCAAAAAGAATTATGGTTAAGATTCCTCCTATGGCAAAAATATTGTTTAATTTAACACATAAAAGCGTTGCTAGTATTGTCGAAAATAAAAAAACTAATCCACCCATAGTTGGAGTATTTGATTTTTTCTGGTGAGATTTAGGAGCTAGTGCATATATTGGTTGATTTGCATTTTTGTTTTTTGCCCATTTGATAAATCTTGGTATAAGAAAAAGACTAAGTACAAAAGCTACGAAAAATGCAATTCCAGCACGAACTGTTATGTATTGAAAAATGTTGATAGATGTTAGTTGATATAACCAATAAAGCATGAGTTTCCTGTTTAAATATTTATAAAAGGTACATTTTAGTAAAATAAGCCTTATAGCATTATGATAAAGGCAAAATATGACAATAAAAAATAGCAAAACATTACTAATAATAACTGATGGCATCGGTCATAGTAAAACACAAAACTTAAATGCATTTAAATGTGCAAATACTCCAACATATGATAGACTTTTTAAAGAGGTACCAAATTCTTTTATAAAAACTTCAGGTTTGAGTGTAGGTTTGCCTGAAGGTCAGATGGGAAATTCTGAAGTAGGGCATATGAGCATAGGAAGTGGTAGAATTTTGTATCAAAATCTAGTTAAAATTTCTATGGCTTTGGAAAATGGTTCATTAGAGTCAAATAAAGCTCTACAAAATCTTCTACATGTAAAAGGTGATATTCACATAGTAGGACTACTTAGTGATGGTGGAGTTCATTCTCATATAAATCATATTATTGGCTTAGCTGAAATTGCACAAAAGCATGGTAAAAAAGTTTATGTTCATGCTATTATGGATGGTCGTGATGTGTCTCCTACTAGTGGCATAAAATATATAAAAACTTTAGAAGAAAAGAATATAAGTATAGCATCAATTAGTGGACGTTTTTATACCATGGATAGAGATAATAGATGGGAAAGAATCGAACGTGGGTACAATTCACTTTTTGGAAAAACCTCTACATGTAAAGAACTCCCAAGTGAATATATAAGAAAAATGTACGCACAAGATATAACAGATGAATTTTGTGAACCAATTAGTTTTGGAAACCCTATTAAAGTTGAAGATGGTGTAATTTTTGCTAATTTTAGAAATGATAGAGTCAGAGAAATTTCAAGAGCTGTTGGTAGTGAAAATTTTGAAGAATTCAGTAGAGATGTAATACCTGCAAAAGTGATAACAATGACAAAATATGATAGCTCTTATGACTTTGAAATTATGTTTGATAGTGAAGCTCCAAAAAATACACTTGCTGAAGTTATTGCAAATGCAGGATTATCTCAACTACACACTGCAGAGACTGAAAAATATGCACATGTCACTTTTTTCTTAAACGGAGGAATAGAAGAACCATATCCAAATGAAAGTAGGGTCTTAATTCCTAGTCCAAAAGTACAAACCTATGATATGAAACCTGAAATGAGTGCTAAAGAGGTATGTGATGAGGTTTTAAGAGCTATGAAGAGTGAGTATGATTTCATCGTAGTAAACTTTGCTAATGGTGATATGGTAGGACATACTGGTGACTTTAAAGCAGCTGTTAAAGCTGTTGAAGCAGTTGATTGTCAGCTTGGTCGCATTTATGAAATGAGTAAAGAGTATAATATAGTACAGATTAGTGATCATGGTAATTGTGAAGAGATGGTTGATGATGAAGATAATATCTTGACAAACCATACTACTTATGATGTTTATTGTTTCATAAAAGCAGATGGAGTAGAAGAGGTTAAAGATGGTGGGTTAAATAATGTTGCCCCAACAGTGTTAAAACTCATGGGATTAGAGATACCTAAAGAGATGGATGAAACTTTAATTTGATGTATAAATAAGGATAAAGATGAAATTTAGTGGCAAAAATGTATTAATAACTGGAGCAGCAAGTGGTATAGGAAAGCAACTAGCTATAACTTTGGCTAGTTATGGACTAAAAGTATGGATAAATTATCGTTCACGTCCCAAAGATGCTGATAAAGTAAAACAGCAGATAGAAGCAAATGGTGGAGAAGCTGCTGTTATAGCTTTTGATGTAGCTGACGAAGTCGCTTTTGTTGAAGGTATAAAAACGATTATTTCTAGTGATGGTGAGCTTTCATATTTAGTAAATAATGCTGGAATTACAAATGATAAATTAGCAATCAGAATGAAAAAAGAGGATTTTTCAAGTGTACTTGATATAAATTTAACATCAGCATTTGTTGGGTGCAGAGAAGTTTTAAAATCTATGAATAAAAAACGTTTTGGTGCTATTGTTAATATAGCTTCCATAGTTGGTGAAACTGGTAATGCTGGACAAGTAAATTACAGTGCTAGTAAAGGTGGACTTATTGCAATGACAAAAAGCTTTGCACAAGAGGGAAGTTCAAGAGGCATTCGATTTAATGCTGTAACACCTGGATTTATCGCTACTGAAATGACAGATAAACTTAGTGATGAGATAAAAGATAGTTATACTTCAAAGATACCACTTAAGAGATTTGGTGACCCAAAAGATATAGCTGAAGCGGTGGCATTTTTGCTTAGTGACAGTTCATCATATATTACAGGAGAAGTACTTAAAGTCAATGGTGGAATGTATATGTAGTTTGTGTTCCAAACTATTTTTAAAGATAATTTAGATAAAATAACAAAAATTTTTAAATGAAGGAGCTGTAATGGCACTATTAGAAGATGTAAAAGAAGTAGTTGTAGAGCAACTAAATGTTAATCCTGATGAGATAAAAGAAGATTCAAAGTTTGTTGAAGATTTAGGCGCAGATTCACTTGACGTAGTTGAATTAGTAATGGCACTTGAAGAAAAATTTGATATTGAAATTCCTGATGCAGATGCTGAAAAAATAGCTACAGTTGGCGATGCAATTAAATACGTAGAAGACCACAAGTAAGTAAAACCTCCCCTTCAGGGGATTTTTACTTAAATATGTATAAAAAAGCTAAGGAGCAAGTTTGAAAAGAGTAGTAGTTACTGGAATCGGCATGATAAATTCGTTAGGCTTAGAAAAAGAGAGTTCTTTTAAGGCTATAGTAGATGGACAGTGTGGCATTAAAAGCATTTCCTTATTTGATACAGAAAAACATTCTGTAAAAATAGCAGGGGAAATTACAGATTTTGATCCGACAATAGTAATGAATCCAAAAGACGTAAAAAAAGCTGATAGATTTATTCAGCTTGGTCTTTTTGCAGCAAAAGAAGCTATGAGCGATGCAAATTTTGACTCTTTTGATGCAGAAACTTTTGGCATTAGTTCGGCTTCTGGAATCGGTGGATTACCAACAATAGAAAAACACTCAGTAATAAATCATACAAGAGGACCAAGAAGAATATCTCCATTTTTTATTCCATCGGCACTTATCAATATGTTGGGCGGTATGGTTTCTATAGAACATGGAACAAAAGGACCAAATCTTTCTTCAGTTACAGCTTGTGCAGCAGGAACTCATGCAATAAGTGAAGCATATAAAACTATAGTTTTAGGTGGTGCTGATAAAATGTTGGTAGTTGGTGCAGAATCAGCTATAAGCGAAGTTGGAATTGGTGGTTTTGCTGCTATGAAAGCACTTTCAACAAGAAATGACGAACCTAAAAAAGCCTCTCGTCCTTTTGATAGAGATAGAGATGGTTTTGTTATGGGCGAGGGTGCTGGTTCTCTTGTACTTGAAGTATATGAAGATGCGCTAAAACGTGGTGCTCATATTTATGGTGAGATAATTGGTTTTGGTGAGAGTGGTGATGCACATCATATAACAACTCCAACACTTGATGGTCCATTGCGTGCAATGAAAGCAGCATTAAAAATGGCTGGTGATGTAAAAATTGATTATATCAATGCACATGGAACAAGTACTTCTGCAAATGATAAAAATGAAACAGCAGCTATAAAAGAGTCATTTGGTGAGAATATACCACTCGTAAGTTCAATAAAAGGACAAATAGGACATTGCTTAGGAGCAGCAGGTGCAATTGAAGCAGTTGTATGTTTGATGGCAATGAGAGATTCTATAGTCCCTCCAACGATTAATCAAGAAAATTATGATGAAGATTGTACTTTGGATTATACACCAAATAGTGCAAGAAAAGCACAATTGAATTGTGTTATGAGTAACTCATTTGGTTTTGGTGGAACTAACGGTTCAGTTATATTCAAACGCATTTAAGGATATTTTTTGGCAACTTATTTAGATTTTGAAAATGGTATAAAACAGATTGACGAAGATATAGCGTCAGCACGTATAAAAGCAGATGTTGATGCTGTTGAGATTTTGGAGAAACAACTTGAGAAAGAGGTTTCTAAAACTTATAAAAATCTAAGTGATTATCAAAAGCTTCAGCTTGCTCGTCATCCAGATCGACCTTATTCAATTGATTACATAAGGCTATTACTTAAAGATTGCTATGAACTTCATGGAGATCGTGCTTTTAAAGATGACTTAGCTATAGTTTGTTATATAGGATATATTGCAGAACGTAAAGTTATGGTAATTGGTGAACAAAAAGGACGAGGAACAAAGAATAAACTTAAAAGAAACTTTGGTATGCCAAATCCTGAAGGTTATAGAAAAGCACTTCGTATGGCAAAAATGGCAGAAAAATTTGATATACCAATTCTCTTCTTAATAGATACTCCTGGTGCATATCCTGGAATAGGTGCTGAAGAGAGAGGACAGAGTGAAGCGATAGCAAGAAACCTTTATGAAATGAGTAAACTTAATACTAAGAGTGTTTCTATTGTCATAGGTGAGGGTGGAAGTGGTGGAGCTTTGGCTATTGGTGTAGCTGATCGTGTTGCCATGATGAGATACTCTGTATTTTCAGTAATTTCACCGGAGGGCTGTGCAGCAATTCTTTGGAATGATCCAGCAAAACAAGAGAGTGCAACTAAAGCAATGAGAATTACTGCTGAGGATTTACACTCATTGGACTTAGTTAATGATGTGATTGAAGAACCTATAACAGGTGCTCATAGAGATAAAGCTGCAGCTGCTAAAGTTTTGGGTGATTATTTTATTGAGTCTCTTAAAGAGATGGATAAGTTAAGTGATGAAGATAGATTAGAACAAAGATACAATAGAATATGTTCTATTGGAGCTTTTAGCGAATAAAAAGAAGGAGGGAAATTCCCCTCCTAAAATACTACCAACCTCTTATAATATTATGACAGTCAGTACAGGCTTTAATTATATTTATAAATGAATCTTGTGCTTTACGGACATCTTTTAGTTCAATATATGTTTTTAGTTCAGTAATAGAGTTATCAACGCGTGAAGCAGTAATCATTGCAATATTCTCCATCTGCTGTTTTCCTTTTGGAAGGATTGCTTTGATCACTTTTCTATCATGATATGCAGTATTCTCTTTCATAATTTGATCAGCACCATATTTGACTAAATCAAGATTATTATAAAGAAATCCTTTTTGTATATTGTTAAGTCCACTCTCCATACCTATCATTGTTCTTGCATTTAACTCTTTTGGAGTTTCAGCAAAAGAGACGGTACAAAGAATAGCCAATGCTAATAAAATATTTTTTAATTTCATATAAATCTCCTTTTTAAAAAAGAGGTGGCAATTATATGCCACCTCTTTTTTAGTGTACTTCTCTCCAAATTTTAACTTTCCAAAGGTAAGCTAATATAGTGAAGATAAACATAAAACCTATAACTTTTACCCCAAGTGATTCACGTTCTGACTTTTTTCTATCACCAGTGTTTTGCATATAAGCAATAACTTGTTCTTGAGCATCTTTGGTAAGACCAACTCTAGGCATAGCAGTACCTTTTAGTTGCTTTTGAGGGTTATTGATAAATGTTTTTAGAAAAGTATCACCTTTAGATCTAATCATCATAGAGAGATCAGGAGGAGTACTTCCCATATATTTTGTTAGTAATGCAGTATCACTATTTCTAGATTTGTTAGCGTACTTCATATCGTGACATCTTTGACAAGCATCTGCAAATACTTCATCATTTTTTAAAGATTTAGGAGCCACTGATTTAAGATATGCAACAATGTCCGCTATCTCTTGGTCAATATCACCACCTAAACCATAAAACTGAGTCATAGGGTGAAGTTTTGTTTCACTAAATTTATGTTCAACTTTAAGAGCAACAGTAGGGTTTTTTATAAGTGCAGCAAGAAAATCACTATCATAGATAAGTCCTGCACTACTTAAATCTGGTGGAACAACACCAAATGAAGCTGATGCAGTTGCATCGTCCATAGGACTAGGCATACCTTGTGACTTTAGTCCATGACAGCCTATACAACCTGCATTCATAAAGTTTTCAGCACCTTTTATTGCATCTCCAGTTTTTGTTTGTTTTGGTAAATCTTTAAACTCGAAATCAGCTGGAGCAACATGAGGATGCATTTGTGAGTGAGCAAAAGGTTCAACACCTATATATATTAATGCTGTAAAAAATATCACAACACCAAGTATTTTTAATTCTCTCATGAAGCACCCCCTGCATCTTTTTTCGTTATAAATGGAAGAACTGCGAATAGAATTAAGAATGTTATAGCTGCACCAAATCCTATATAAGTATTAATTCCTAATGGAGGAAGCTTTCCATAGACTGTAAGGACTATCATGTCTATTAGAAGTGCCCAGAACCAAATCTTGAAAAGAGGACGTTTATGAGCTGGTTTAACACTTGAATCTCTGTCTAAGAAAGGAATAAGCATAAAAGCAATATTTGCAAAACCAAATGCAGCAAGTCCTATATCCATAGCTGCCATTCCAGCAATATCAAAAAAGAAACCTCTAAGAACTTCATAACTCCATAAGAAATACCATTCAGGATAGATATGAGCTGGTGTTTTCATAGAGTTAGCTGGTTCAAAGTTAATTGGATCCATTGCAAAGTTGAAATGATAGAATACTAAATAAAAGAAAACTGTCATAGCTATACCAACAACAAAGAAATCTTTAGATAAAAAGACCGGCCAAAAAGGTACTACTTTTGACTCTTTTTTATTTCCTGCTAAGTATTTTTCTGATTCTTTATCAAAATTTAAATCTTCACCCTCTTGATTGTTTACGTGAGGTATTCTTAGAGAATAGAAGTGAACTACGATAAGCATGATAATTACTAAAGGAAGTAAAAATACATGAAGCATGAAAAATCTTGTAAGAGTAGGATCAGCAACAGTAAAGTCACCACGAATCCAAACAACAAGAGCATCACCAATTACAGGAATTCCACCAAATAGGTTAGTAATAACCTGTGCAGCCCAGTAACTCATCTGTCCCCAAGGTAACATATATCCACTAAATGCTTCAGCAGAGAACATACCAAAAAGTGCCATTCCAGTTAGCCAAATCATCTCACGACCTTTTTTATAAGAGCCGTAATAAAGACCAGTAAACATATGTATATAGATAACTAAAAATATCATAGAAGCAGCAACACCGTGCATATGCCTCCATAACCATCCATATTCAACTTCTTGCATAATAGTATAGTTTACACTATCAAACGCTAAGTTTACATCTGGTTTATAGTACATTAAAAGAAAAATTCCAGTTACAATAAGAACTGTAAATAGAACAACTAAAACAACACCCATTGCCCATAAAAAGTTAATATTTTTTGGAATCCAATACTCCGTCATCATCACTTTTGCTAATTTTTTTGTTGCTAAACGTTGGTCAAACCAATCACCAATGCCATTAGCCTTTGTTATTTCTGCCATATTTTACCCCTACACTTTAGCTACAAGTTTTTTGTATTCTGGACCTTCTTCGCCCAAAACAAGTTTCGTACCATCAATCTTAAATGGAGGTATATCCATAGGACGAGGAGGAGGACCAAAAGTGTTTACACCACTTGCATCAAATTCTCCACCATGACATGCACATTTAAATTTCTTAGATGATGGTTTCCAAGTTGGAATACAACCAAGATGTGTACAGAGTCCAACTATTACAGTATAGTTAGTGTTATTTACGATTACATCTCTGTTTACATTTTTCTTTATATCTGCAGATTTTTTTAAGACAAAAATTGGCTTACCTCTCCATTGTGTTGTCATGAGCTCTCCATCTTCTAATGGTGAGAGATCGACAGTGGTAAATCCAGCGGCTTGTACACTTGGGAGTGGATCCCAAGTTTTTTTCATTGCTCCTAGTGATATAATACCACCAACAGCAGCGACACCACCAAATGCCATGCCAAGAAAGTCTCTTCTACTTTGCTTAACTGCCATTAATATTCCTTTCGTTAGTTTGATTTATTCTATCTTCTTTAGTTAAAGAAAACACTTGACTAAAGTCAAATGTAACCTTTAAGTCACTATTTTAACATAAAAACGTTACATTATTTCTTTATAAATTTTATTTTATCAAAAAAAAGTGTTGAAAAAGTGGTATAAATTTAGAATTGCAGAGATATAATGGTAAAAATAATTTTTACCATTATATAAGATTAAACCTAGATAATATTAGGTTTGTTGAAAACAGTAATATCTGGAAGTTTACCAGTATATTTTTCTATATCAGCTAAAACTGTGTTAGCAATATTTCCTTGTGCTAATTTGGATGTACCTTTATCAATTGTTAATTGATTAACATCACCATGTTTACATATTGTACCTTTTTGGCTTGGATCTTGTGGATCATACCAACCACCTTCTGCTATCATAATAACACCTTGCATTACATTGTTTGTTACAATAGCTCCAGCGAGAGTTGCACCTCTTGTGTTAAATATCTTAACTACATCACCATTTTTGATACCACGTTTTTTTGCATCAATAGGATTTAGCCAGACAGGCTCTCTTCCTTGAATTTCATATAAGTCTCTTAACCAAGTATTCGATAGTTGAGAATGGAGTCTATACTTTGGATGAGGAGAGAGTACATGTAAAGGATATTTTTTTGCTATTTTTGATCCTAACCACTCTTTTGGTTCAATCCAAGAAGGGTGTGATGGACAATCATCATATTTGAATTTAGCAATCGTTCTAGAAGTTATTTCAATTTTTCCAGACGGTGTTCCTAGTGGATTTAACATTGGATTTTTTCTAAAATCTTCGTATCGAGTAAAGTTTTTTGCTTTTTCACTAACTTCAAACTTCACAAAACCTTTTTCCCAAAATTTATCAAAAGATGGCATAGATATATTTTTTTGACTAGCTTGATCTTTTGCATTATTGTAAAACTCTTTTATCCAGTCCATTTGAGTTGCTTTACCATCTGTAAACTCAGTTTCATAACCTAAACGTTTACTAATAAGACGACAAATTTCATAATCGTCTTTAGATTCTTTGACTGGTTGAATAGCTTTTTTCATAGCAATAATATGACTGCTATTGTAATCACCAATTACCTCAATATCATCTCTCTCTATTTCAGTAGTAGCAGGAAGAACTATATCTGCCATTCTTGCAGTTGGAGTCCAAAATGGGTCATGAACAATAAAAGTTTCCAGTTTTTTCCAAGCTTCTATCATTGTATTTCTATCTTGATGATGGTGAAAAGGGTTTCCACTTGTCCAGTAAACCATTTTTATTTCTGGATACGTAATCTCTTTACCGTTAAAATCAATTTTTTTACCAGGATTTGAAATCATATCTACCATTCTTGCACAAGGTATGTTAAACGTTTTGTAGTCTTTCCATGGTCCTTTTTTATCACTATTAATAGTAGTTGAAATACCACCAAGCCCTGGTGCTGATGCTGTAGGTGTTCCACCATTTGAGTAGTGATAACTTAGACCAAATCCACAACCAGGAACTCCAATTTGTCCTAACATTGTTGCTAGAGTTACAAGCATCCAGTGAAATTGTTCACCATGATCAGCTCTTTGAACTGCCCAGCCTGCCATTAGCATAGTTTTATTTGTTTTTAATTCTTGAGCAAAATTTTCAATTGTTTTTGCACTTACACCACAAATTTTTGATGCCCATTTAGGAGTTTTAGGAGTTTTATCAGTTTCACCTAGAAGATAATTTTTAAATTTATTGAAACCAACAGTATATTTTTTTACAAATTTTTCATCATATTGTTTTGTACTGTATAGATAATGCATCATGCCGAGCATCATGGCTGTATCTGTATTTGGATTTGGTTTAATTTGTGTTGCATTAAAATACATTGCTGTATCAGTAGTAACAGGA
This sequence comes from Sulfurospirillum sp., assembly GCA_016744795.1. Lineage (GTDB taxonomy): Bacteria > Campylobacterota > Campylobacteria > Campylobacterales > Sulfurospirillaceae > Sulfurospirillum_A. Next base: position 349,825 of record JADGDR010000001.1, on the reverse strand, counting down.
TCAACAGAATAAACGCGTACATTACCTTTTTTATGTAGTTTTTTTAACTCTGCTAAATAAGGGAATGCACCATGCCCTGCAACATCCCACTCTATTTGGCATGTAACCATTGGATTAGCACCCCAAAAAACAACATTTTTTGCATGTTTTAAAACAAGTGGCCATGAAGTTTGTTGCTCATAAACTTCTATACTTCCAACAACATGAGGCATAATAACTTGTGCAGCAGCTGTTGAATAATCGCCAGTTCTTCCAACATAACCTCCAGAAATTTTCATCATTCTGTTCATAAGCCTTTGAGGATTATGTAGTTTTCCAGTACAATACCAACCATAGCTTCCTGCATAAATACTTTTATATCCATACTCTTTTTGTACACGTTTTATCTCTGATGTAACTAAATCTAGTGCTTTATCCCAACTAACACGAACAAATTTATCTGAACCACGTTTAGACGTATCACTTTTATGTCCATGTTTTAAAAAACCTTCTCTTACCATAGGGTATTCTACACGCGTTTTTGCATATGTTCTACTAGGCAAAGCATTAATCATAGGACTAGGAGCTACATCATCTTCAAAAGGAGTAACGCCTGTGAATTGTCCACCTCTTACATGTGCTCTGAATGCACCAAAGTGTGAAGCACTTATTGGTTTTGATTTATCTTCTATTGCTCTGCTAATTAACGGATTAGCACTTAAGTGTCCTGTTAGGGCAACTGATGTTAATGCTCCAGTTCCTTTTATAAAACTTCTACGACTTATATTTTTCATCATTTTTCCTTATTTTGAATGGTTTTGTACATATTTGACAACTGATTGAAACTCATTTGGTATTAATCCTGCTCTATCTTTCATAGATTTAATTACCCCTGGCCATTGATTTGCTGTAAAGTGTTGCAATTCAGGTACAGGATGGCATCCTCCACATCTACCATTAAATATGGTAGATGCTTCTTCCCAAATAATATTAATATCTTTTACTATATTCTCCTTTTTAATCCATACATTTATAGTTACTTGATTCCATGGTGTTTCATAATCATCTAATACAGTTTTGATTGTTTTTATATTTTTTATAGAGTTTTCATCTAAAATTGCATAGATAACTCTTTGCCCTACTTTTTTAAAAATAATTGTTTCAGAACCTTCAGCACTCCATCCCTCTACTTTAACTAATAGAGAATTGTTTTTCTCTTTGATAATGTTTAATGGAGTTGCAGTTTGAACTGTTCCAATTGTTTTGCTTAGTGTTGAATTTAAAAAAACTGGTGAAGATACTTTTGCAAATACCTCATTTTGTTTTGCATACATTGAAGTAGTTATTATGATACTCAAAAGAGTTAAATAGATTTTTTTCATCTCATTCCTTAATTTTTATATTAATGAATGATATATGTAAAGTGTGATTAAACTATGAATTTTAAAATAAAGAAGTTTGCTGAAAATTTTTATATGTCCAGCTTATATCCTATGCCTTGTACATTTTTTATAATTTCAGGATGGATTTTTTTTCGTAATTTTTTTATATATGATCTTATTGTTTCTGGTGTTGCACCTTTTTCTTGCCAAACGTAATTTTCTATTATTTCAAAAGAGACAGTGTGTTGTTTATTATGGATAAGTAACTCAAGAAGGCGTTTTTCTATCTTCGTTAATTCAATAGGATTCTTTTTATAAGTTAATTCTTTTGATTTTTTGCAATATTTATATCCATGTAAAAGGTCTATATCACAGTCATTAACACAATTTTGTCCTACAGTCATCATCATAGTGGTTAGTAACTGTTTTTTATCAAAAGGTTTTTTTAAAAGATTACTATTGTTTAATTCAATTGCTTGTAAAATATTTTCATCTGTGTCATAAGCTGTTAAAAATATAACTGGTATAGTTGGGTTAAATTTTCTAATTTCACTTACCATTCTTAATCCATTCATTCTTAGCATATTTATATCGGTGATTATCAAATCAATGTCATGATATTGAAAAGTTTCTAATCCATCTAATCCATTTACATCTTCATATATCTGTTTAACGTATGGGTTAATAGATTCACTAATAATCTGTTTTAGGTTTATTTCATCTTCTACTAAAAGCACATTGAGGTTGTTTAACAATACATTTAGTCTTTTGTCCACTACTTAATCCTTAATTCTATTATAAAACGTGTTGGGTTAAATAAATTTTCTAAGTATATTTTACCACTCATTTTTTCTTCTACTAGTAGCTTACATAGATGAAGACCAGTTCCTGTTCCTTCTTCTCCTTTTGTTGTAAAAAGAGGTTTAAAGATTTTTTCAATTTTAGATGCATCTATTCCATTTCCATTATCTTCTACTTTTATAAGAATTAAATGCCCTTTTTTTTCAAGATTAATATGAATTTTACCTTCAAAATAAATATCTTTGATACTTTTTTGAGTTAGTTCATCTTTTGCATTGGCTATGAGATTTAGTATAACTTGTTTTAAGTAAGTTGGATAACCTACTAATTCATAACTATCTTTTTTATTATAATGAAAGTTAATATTGATTCCATTTATCTTCATTTGAGGTGTTACAATTAAAAGAATTTCATCTATTATTTGTATTAAATTAAATTTTTTTTCATTAAGGTTCTCCTTATAAAAATTACGAAATGCTTTGATTGTTTCATTCATAAGTTCAATATTTGCACGAGAACGCTTTAAATACTCTGCTCCTAATGGGATTTTTTCAGGAGTTATCATCTCTTCTAAATTACTGATAAGCAGAAGTAAGGTACTAAGCGGTTGTCTCCATTGGTGTGATATCGCACTTATCATCTCTCCTAGTGCAGCCATTTTACTATTTTGAATAAGAATTTGTTCTTGTTGACTCTCTTTTTCTTCTAGTTCTGCTTCATGCGATATATCATTGATAGTAACTATAATGCCTTCAAATTCTCGTTGAGCTTTTAATAGAGGTGTTATTTGAACATTGTAAACAAATTCTTTAGTTTTTATTTTATAAGAGATTATTTTATAAGGGTTATCTTTTGCTAATTGAAAAAAGTGTTTTTTATTATCAAAAATTTGTTTATTCTCTATTAAATGAGAAATTTGAGTAATATTTTTAGAGTATAAGCTTTTGTTTTTAAATGAGAATATTTTTTCATAAATTTTATTTACAAATACAATAGAGCCATTTTTATTAGTCATAAGAACGCCCCATGTAGAACTTTTGGCAAAGAGCTCTAATAAGTGTCTATTTTCGTAAAGTTTACTTTGTGTAAAAGATACATAAAAAAAAGTAAAAAGACCAATAAATGCAAGAATAGAAGCAATAATTAAATTAATAAACAGTTTCTCATTTAGTTTTTCATATATTTTGCTTTCATCTAAAACTGTTATAAAAATCCAATCGCTATTCTTTAAAGAGTCATAAGTAAAAATATAATTTTTGCCATTGATATTATAAGTATTTACTCCTGATGGTTTTAGAAAAAAATCTTTAGCTATTTTTTTGAAATAATCTTCTTTAATATTGAATCCAAATTTTTCTGGGCGTAGAAGAACATCACCATCTTTTGTCATCATTAAAGCAAAACCTTCTTTTACAGGTAATAAAGAGAGGATATCTCTTCTAAAATCATCTATAACAAGATCGCTTGATAACACAGCATATAATTTGTTGTTTTTATATATTGGTGCAGCAATAGAGATAACATTTGAATCTAAATCTGAATCAGGATATGGTTTAGTAACAACAATTTGATTTTTTTCTTTTACTTTTATGTACCATTCTCTTTGTGTAACCTTATACCAATCTGGAGCAATCCAATTAATACCTGTTATAAAAAAATCATCATGGTATCCAATGTATACACTTCTGAAATTACCATTTTTTATAGTAAGTGCTAAAATTTCTTTGATTAGAAAATAATCACGATGTCTGTTTTTTGTTTTTATATAGTCTGCAGTTGCTTTTATAACTCTTTTTTGAGAAAAAAGTTTTTCATCAATTTTTCGTTTATATGCTTTTACCAGTTGAATTTGATTTTGTCGAACAGTTTCTAAAAGTAGGTTCCTATTGTTTGTGTAATTTGAATAGACTATATAGATATAAGCAGATAGTATAAATACTAGGAGTACAATAATGCCAATGTGTCGTTTAGTAGAAATTCTAATATATCTGTTCATTTATCTTCTTTATCTTATCTTATTTATTTTAACATAAAAAATTTATATTTAGGAACTTTTTTGCTACTTTTTTGATTTATAATTCTTTCAAGATTAATTTGAAAAGGATATAAAATGAGTATTTCAAGAAGGAAGTTTTTACAAGGTAGTGCGATTGCTTCAGTTGCAGTTGGGACAAGTACAGCAACAGCAACAGAGTTGTTTTCAGAAGTAAAAAGAATTCCACATGCTAGCCACTTTGGAGCATTTTATGCAGATGTTCAAGATGGTAAGATAGTTGGTATCGTTCCTCATGAGTCAGATAAGAGACCAGGTTCTTTTACTCAAGCACTAGTAGATAGAAATTACTCGAATTCACGCATTAAATATCCTTATGTAAGAAAATCATACCTAGAAGGTAAGGCTGATAACAATGAGTTTAGAGGTAATGATGAGTTTGTAAGAGTTAGCTGGGATAAAGCCTTAGAACTTGTAGCAAAACAGATAAAAGCAACTCCAAAAGAGAATATATATAATGGCTCTTATAGTGGTTGGTCACATCCTGGTCGACTTAATAGTTGTCCAACTCTTGGTGGTAAATTTTTTAATGTAGTTAAAAAAGGAGCTGTAGGAACTTCTGGTGAGTATAGTAATGGGGCAGCTGGTCCAACTAACCCAGAAATAATGGGTGATATGGAAGTTTACTCACTTCAAACTTCACATGAAGAGATGTTAGCAAATACTGAAGTATATGTTATGTGGGGAGCTGATTTATTTAAGACAAACAAAATTGATTATGGTGTTGCAAATAGAAAAAATGATGAGTATTTTTTAAAATATAAAAAATCAGGTATGAAATTTATTTCTATTGACCCTATAAAAACAGAAACTGCAAAAATGTTTGATGCCGAGTGTATTTATATCCGTCCAAATACTGATGTTGCTTTTATGCTTGGTATGATGAATTATCTTTATACTAGCAAAAAATATGATAAAGATTTTATTGCTAAATATACTGATGGATTTGATAAGTTTTTACCTTATCTTTTAGGTAAATCAGATGGCATTCCTAAAACAGTTGAATGGGCAGAAAAAATTACAGAAGTTCCTGCTGCAAAAATTAAAGAATTAGCTGATTTATTTGTTTCTAAAAGAACATTCATTGCAGGTAACTGGGCTATGCAAAGAGCTCATCATGGAGAACAAGCTGATTGGGGTATTATTACTCTAGCATCAATGATAGGTCAAGTTGGACTTCCTGGTGGAGGTTTTGGTTTTTCTATGCATTATTCTGGTGGTGGACAAGCAAGTGCCGGTAAAACTGGACCTAGTGGATTTTCTCAAGGTAGAAACAAGGTAAAAGTATCTATTCCAGCTTCAAGAATTTCAGAAACTCTTTTAAATCCTGGCAGAAAGATTGATTTTAAAGGTCATAAGATGACACTTCCTAAAATTGATATGATGTATATTGGTGGAGCAAATATTGTTGGTCATCATCCTGATACAAATGAATTACTTAAAGCACTTAAAACACTAAAAACTTTTGTTGTTCAAGAACCATGGTGGACACCAACTGCAAAAATGGCAGATATAGTTCTTCCTGCAACAACTACTCTTGAAAGAGATGATATTGGCATGGGTGCTAGTTATTCTGGTGATTATGTGTATGCTATGAGAAAAGTAGTTGAAACTCCGTATGAAGCAAAAGATGATTATGAAATTTACTCATTACTAGCTAAAAAATTTGGTAGTAAAAAATACAAAAAATTTACAGGTAAAAAGTCTAAGATGGAACACTTAAAAGAGTTCTATTCAAAATCAGATGCTGCAAAATTAAAAAGTTTTGATGAGTTTTGGGAGAGTGGATTTGTTAAATTTGAAATTCCAAAAGAGGCTTACAAATATGTTAGACATAGTGCTTTTAGAGCAAACCCTATTAAAAACCCTCTTAAAACGAGTAGTGGAAAAATTCAAATTTTTTCTAATAAGTTTGCAAGTTTTAAATATGAAGAGTTTAAAGGACATGTGACTTGGTTTGAACCAGCTGAATACCTAGGTAGTAAAGAAGTAAAAGATTACCCACTTCATATGGTTTCTCCTCATCCAACTTATAGACTCCACTCACAATTAGACAATACATGGATAACTAACCTATACAAAGTAAAAGGTAGAGAACCTGTAAGAATTAATCCTAGTGATGCTAAAAAATTTGGTATTAAAAATGGTGATTTGGTTGAAGTTTATAACGAACGTGGAAAGATACTTGCTGGTGCAGTTGTTACAAAAGATATACGTTCAGGAGTAATCGCAATTGAAGAGGGTGCTTGGTATAGCCCTGAAAACATAAGTGAAGTTGGAAGTAGATGTAATAGTGGACATTGTAATATTCTTACATCTTCAAGACCAACGTCTCAGATGGCACAAGCAACAACAGCAAATACAACATTAGTTGCAATTAAAAAAGCACAAGGTGTGATTGGTGCAAATCAAGCATACTCAATGCCAAAAACAAGAAAGATATAAGTAGATAAGGAAAATATAGATATGAAAAAGTTATTGATTAAAGTTTTATTGTTGAGTGCATTATTCGCAAATGCACAAGCAGTAGTGTATGTGTATGTAGAGGATGGAGTAGAACTTCATATTGATGAGGTTACTCTTTATAGTGGTTCACCAATGCAAGAGTTATCAAAAGATGGTGATTTATCTGTACTAACGTTAAGTGGTTATGTAGATAAAAATGACCAGAGTAAGCTTTATGCAACACCTAATTTTAAATTATTATTAGCAACAGTAAAAAATAAAAATCTTATAAAAGTCTCAGGAGAAAAGGGGCTTTTAAAAGTAACTTTAAGTGAAGATAACTTTACAGATGACTCAGAAGAGGCTTGGGAGTTAACTTCTGAGCGTTTTTATGAAAAGTGTACACAGTGTCATCCTGCAAAAGTAGTTGAAGAGCATACAATGCTTGAGTGGGAAGGACTGTATGGAAGTATGAAAGAGTTTGCAAAACCTACAAAAGAAGATACGACATATATTTTACGTTTCTTAAGAGGTTTTGCAAAAGATGGAATTGTTAAAGAAGTAGAATAAAAACAAATTTTTAAAAGGAAGTTTAGATGAAAAGTAGATTAAGTTTATTAGTTTCAGTTGTAGTGCTTGGGGCAAGCACTACTTTGTTCGCAGGTGATTTAAGTGATGCGTTAAGAGATGGTAAAGTTTCTGGAGATGTTAGTGTTACATATGAGAGTAGAAGTCAAGATAAAGAGATAAATGCGTATTATTCTGATACTGCTTATAGCGTTGGTTCTGTTGGGTTAAACTATGAGACTGCAAAATACAATAACTTTAGTGCTGCAATTGGTTTTAGAGCATATAAAACTTTATGGGAAGATGATGATAAATTTGTAACTAGTCATGGTGAAGGTGATGCAAGTGAACGTTTTTATCAAGATGGAGATTATAGAGCAATGGTTTCAAATGCATACTTAGCGTATGATACAAATATGTTACATGTAAAAGCTGGTAGACAAATTTTATCAACTGAGTGGTTAACAAAATACCATGACGCTGTTACTGCATATATCACTCCATTTGAAAAAGCTCAATTAGAAATGATTTGGACAGATAGAAGAGGTAGAGTTTATTCACGAGATTTAAGACAAATGGTTGATGTAAATGCTAATAAAGGTATTTATAAATTAGGTTTTAGTTATAAACTCAATGAGCAAGTTAAAGGTAAACTCTATGCTTTAAGTGCTCCTGATAGCCATGATATCTATGGTGCTAAAGTGAATTTTGATTCAAATGCAAATGATGTAACTTTTGGTGGACTTGCACATTATATGCAAACTAAAGAAGATGTACTTGTTAATGATGGTGATATGATGGAACTTAAAGCTTATGTTGGATTTTCTGGATATACAGCTACCTTAGGTTTTGTTAAAACTGATAAAAAAGCTGGTTGGGGAAGTGCGGCAAATGCTGGTGATACTGTTGTTCCTTTTGAAGAAGGTGACCAAATGTACGTTGCTGATGCACAAACAACATACCTGATGGTATCAAAATCAGTTGCTGGTGTTAGTTTAACAGGTTTATATGGTATTACTGAATATGGTCAGTATGAGAAGAGTGAATTTAATGTTTGGGCTGGGTATGGGTTCACTAAAGAGTTAAGCTTAAATGTAGGTTTTGCAATGACTGATGAAGATAGTAGTGATGTTACTACAACAGATATGACACAATTAAATGCAACTTTGGCATATAAATTTTAAAGAATAAAAGAGTAATATATCTTCATAAACATAAATAAAGGTACAAGATGGATAAGATTTTATTAGAAAAACTAAAAACGTTGAGTATTTTGTATGTTGAAGATGAAGAGGGAATTAGAACTAAGATGTCTGATTCCCTCAGATATTATGCCAAAGAGGTTTTTGAAGCTTCTAATGGCAAAGTTGGTTTGAAGATATACAAAGAAAAAAAACCAGATATAATTTTTACAGATATTTTAATGCCTCAAATGGATGGCATAGAATTTGTGAAAGAGATACGAAAAGAAGATAGTAAAACTCCTATAGTAATGGTAACTGCTCACACTGATAAAGAGTATCTTTTAGGTGCAGTAGAGCTTCATTTAGAACAATATATTGTTAAACCAATAAACTTAAAAAATTTGAAAGAATCTTTGAGTAAATGTGTTAGTGTAATAAGTGCAAATCATGCAGTTTCAAAAGAGTTACCGTGTGGTTATAGATATGATTTTGATAATAAACTTCTTTCATATAATGAAGAACAAATAGTTATGAGTAAAAAAGAGATTGCTTTTTTTGAATTGCTTTTACAAAATAGACATCGAGTTGTAACGTATGAAGAGCTGCAGCATTGTATATGGCAAGATGATGTTATGACTGATTGTGCTTTAAAGTCACTTCTAAGAAACGTTAGACAGAAATTTCCAAAAGGGTATATTAAAAATCTTTCAGGTGTTGGGTATCGTCTTGTGGATTGTTAAACTTTTTTTAGTTTTCTTTACATGTACACATTTAATTGCTCAAAAAGATATAATAGAACCAATAAAATATATAACTACAAATATACAAAAAGATTTAATTAATAAGAGAGTAAAAGGCTCTCATATAAAAGTTTCAATTCCTTCAATTCCTTATTCATATGTATCAAAATTAATAAATGGAACTCTCTTTAGAGTGAGTGATACTCCTCGTGGTTGGGAGTATATGATGGCAACATCGTATATAAAACAAGACTCATTAACATATGATATCATTTTAAGAAAAGGTGTAAAATTTCAAGATGGTAGTGACTTTACTGCTGATTCAGTTGTAGAAAATATCAAAGCATTTATAAAACAGCCATTTACTTATACTGACATACATAATAGACTCAAAGGCATAAAAAAATTAGATAAATATAGAGTAAGATTTTATTTAAAACAACCTTATGGAATGTTTCTAAATGACTTGGCTAGAATTAATCTTTATACTGATGAGTATATAAAAAAGTTTTCTTGGAAAGGAAAGTCAACAGGAGATAATACCGAGGAAGCAGGAGCTTATGGTTTAGGACCATACATATTGGTGAAAGGTTTTGCTACAGGACGAGCCCAAACTGATGTAGTAAAATTAAAAGCAAATCCATATTACTATGAAAAAGGTATGCCTTATATAGAAAATATAACTATATACACACAATTAAAGACTTCTAAAGCGGTAGATATGGTCTTAAATTATGAATCAAAATTAGATATAACTCCAATTCCATTTAATAAAAAAACAGAAGCTACTATTTCAAAGTATGCAAAGCTTATAACAAAACCATCAACACATAATATAGCCATATATTTAAATATGTTAAAAAAAGATGGAATTTTAAAAAATCAAGAAATCAGAGTTGCTTTGAATATGGCTATTAACCAAGAAAAACTTCTTAATTTTGTTTATAAGAAAGAGGGCATAGTAGCTCCAACATCATCTTCAGTAAATTATATGTCTATAAAAAAAGCAACACAGAAGTTAAAGCCTTATGGTAAAGATTTATCCGTAGAAGATAAAAAATATTTAAAAAAAATATTAAATGGACTAAAGTTAAAAGTTTTAACACAAGATAGATTTATGTTTTTATGGAAAGGTATAGAGTATCAACTTTCCCAGTTTGGAGTTAGTTTAGAGTACTCTATAACTTCAAGTGAAAAAGATATATATCACAACCTTTTAACAAATAGAGAGTTTGGAAATGGCTGGGATATACTTACTTGGGGCAATGATGATTGGTATGGGAATCATCCTTGGACTACTTTTTTTACATATCGCACTTCTAGTAAATGGTCTGCTATTGATAAAGATGAAGAGTTACAGCAATATATTGACGAACTCTTTTCATCTACATGTAAGAGTGATAAGTTTGATAAAGTTGTCAAAAAAATAGTTTATAGAGTGTACAAAAAAGCCTATATGTTAGCTGTTCCCTCACCTAATATAGTTTTAGCGGTAAACAAAGAGGTCTATTATGTTCCTTCTAAAGTTGCAGTTATGCCTTTGTGGAAAGCAAAAATTAGCAAATATCATTGGTCTGTACGTGATGGTGATTATCCAAAAGAAAGAATGCAAGCTATGTATCCTAAGGTATTAAAATGATTAAGTATTTAAGAGTTAGATATAAGTTTTTTGTGATGGCGTCTTTGGGCGTTGTCGCTATAGTTTTGATGTCATTGCTTGCACAAAACATATCTGAAGATGGGTTTCAAAGGGTTGAAAATGTTTTTAAGGATTCTAAAAAAGTACAAAACATACAACAAGATTTTATAAATCCACTTTTTAGACTTAGGGAGATGACACTTTCTTTAGTTATGGCTCCAAATGATGACTACCGAGAAGAGATAAAGATGGATTTTTTACCACTTATAAAAAAGCTTGATGTCTCATTTTCTAATCAACACAAGGATATGAATTTTGTTTGGGCAAACTACAAAAAACTTGTCTTTATAACAGATATGTATATAAAAAATGGTTTTGAAGAGGGGGCTTTTACAAATGCTAACTCAGTTGAGAGGGAGCAGTTCTATATACTTATATCGAAGCTTGAAAATCTCCAAGCAAAACAGTTAAAAAACTCTTACAATACATATAAAAAAGCTCAAATAAATTATGAAAAGAAACAAGATTTAATTTTAATTGGAGCACTTTTTGTTATCGTTTTAACTCTTGCTTTTGGTTTTTTGATAGCCAGAAACATTGTTTTTTCTATAGAGAGTGTTCAGCGTGGTTTAGGCAGATTTTTTGATTTGTTAGGACGTAAGATTGATAAAGACGAAAAGATAAGCATAGAGTTAAACAACAGAGATGAGTTTGGAGAGATGGCAAAAATCATCAATACAAATGTTGAAGTACTAAGGAAAAATCTAAAAAAAGATATAACGCTAATTGAAGATGCTACTAGCATAGTAGGTGACCTTAAAAAAGGAGATTTGGAGAGAAGGTTAGAAAAGAGTGCAAATAGTGAGGAACTCAATCGGCTTAAATTAGTGATGAATAAAATGCTCGATCGTCTTGAAGGACGGATAGTCTCTGAGATAAAAGAGCGTACAAGACAAGAACAACTTCTAATCCAACAAAGTAAACTCGCTTCCATGGGAAATATGATAGGAAATATAGCACATCAATGGAGACAGCCTCTAACAGAATTAAATGCAGTTTTGATGAATATGCAAGTGAAAAAAGAGCATGATGATTTGAGTAATAGTACTTTTGAAAAGAGCATCGAAGAGTGTGATGTTATACTTGCACATATGTCAAATACAATAAGTGATTTTCAAAACTTTTTTCAACCATCAAAGGAGAAAACAAAATTTTCTTTAAAACAAGAGTGTCAAAATGCAACTTTTATTATAGAGTCATCATTAAAATATAATAATATAGATTTGCAAATATATATTGAACAGGAGAGTAAAGTAATGGGTTATCCCAGAGAATTTGCTCAAGCTATTTTAAATATACTCTCAAATGCAAAAGATGTTTTAATAGAGCGTAACATAGAAAAACCATATATAAAACTTACTCTTCAGCGTGGCAGTAAATTTGCACTTATAAAGATAGAAGACAATGCAAAAGGCATTAAAAACGATATTCTAGATAGAGTTTTTGAGCCATATTTTACAACAAAACATGCGAAACAAGGGACAGGTATAGGATTATATATGAGTAAAATTATAATTGAAGAGAACATGCATGGATATATCAATGCATCAAATACTCAAAAAGGAGCACTTTTTACTATAAAATTAGCGCTTTAAGTTCTCTACATGTAAAGGAAAATACTTTACATGTAAAGGTTAAAATTTATTTTTTTCTGTGACTCATTTTGATGTATATATGAAGAATATCTATAGCAGCTGGTGTCATTCCTGAGATTTCACTAGCGGCGAATAGAGTAGGAGGAGTGAACTTTTGTAGTTTTTCTACTACTTCATTACTTAGTCCTGAAATAGAGCTAAAGTCCATCATAGGTGGGATTTTTACGTTTAGCATCTCTTTCATCTTGTCTATTTGAGCTTTTTGTTTTTCTATATAGTTTTTGTATTTTGCCTCTACTAAAATCTGTTCTTTTGTTTCAGGTGTAAAGTTTTTTATCATTTGTGATAATTTTTCTAATTTTTCTATAGTGAAGTTTTTTCTTGCTACTATTTTTTGCAAAGACATTTTATCTACTATTTTTTCTTCACCAAGTTCTTTTAAATATGCGATATTTTCTTTTGAAGGAGTTAAAAAAGTCTCTTCAAGATACGCTAATCCTAATTTAAGTTGCTCTTTTTTTAGTATTACTTTAGCATGAGCTTTTTCATCTATAAGACCTAATTTATACCCATAAGGACTAAGTCTGAGGTCTGCATTATCTTCTCTAAGGAGCAATCTATATTCTGCACGGCTTGTAAACATACGGTATGGTTCTTTTGTTCCTTTAGTAACTAAATCATCAATAAGAACACCAATATATGCTTCATCACGTCTAAGTATAAAAGGTTCTTCATCATTTATGCTCAATACTGCATTAATCCCTGCCATTAAACCTTGTGCTGCTGCTTCTTCGTAGCCTGTTGTTCCATTTATCTGTCCGGCGCAATATAAACCATTTACTTTTTTAGTCTCTAGCGTATGAGTTAAATCTGTTGGGTTTACATAGTCATACTCTATGGCGTAGCCATATCTGACTATTTTTGCATTTTCAAAACCTACAATGGAGTGTAGCATATCTAATTGAGCTTCAGGTGGAAGAGAAGTTGAGAGTCCATTTACGTAATATTCAGTAGCTTCAAGTGTCTGAGGTTCTACAAAAAGATGATGCCTATCTTTGTCTCTAAATCTATTTATTTTATCTTCAATACTAGGGCAGTACCTAGGACCAGTTCCCTCTATTTGACCAGTAAATAAAGGTGCTCTATGAAAGTTATTTTCAATGATTTGATGGGTATTTTCATTTGTATATGTAATATAACATGGAAGTTGTTTTGGATTAAAACTTTCTCTATCTGTTCTAAAACTAAATGGTATAGGGTCGTTATCTCCAGCTTGTATCTCCATTTTGCTAAAGTCTATGCTTTTTGCATCTACTCTTGCGCACGTTCCAGTTTTTAGCCTTCCCATATCTAGTCCCAAAGCAGACATAGAGTCTGAGAGTTTGTTTGCAGGGAACTCACCAACACGACCAGCTTCTTGTTTTTGTTCGCCTATATGGATAAGTCCTTTTAAAAATGTACCTGTTGTAAGGATGACTTTTTTTGCATGATAATGATTTTTAAGATGAGTAATTATTCCAGTAACTTCTCCATCTTTTGTTGTTATCTCTTCTGCTATCTCTTGGGCAACGTCAAGATTATCGCTATTTAATATTAGGTTTCTCATATAGACTCGGTATTTGTCCATATCAATCTGGGCTCGACTTCCTCTTACTGCTGGACCTTTTGATTGGTTTAGGATTCTGTATTGGATTCCGTTTATGTCAGTTGCAAGTCCCATTTGACCGCCAAGAGCATCAAGCTCTTTTACAAGATGACCTTTTGCAAGTCCTCCAACTGCAGGGTTGCAGCTAGTAGCTCCTATTTGTTCTGCTAGTATAGTTATTAGTAGTGTTTTTTTATCGCTTCTAGCACAGGTTAGTGCTGCTTCTATGCCGGCATGTCCGCCACCAACTACGATAACATCATATTTCATAAAATTCCTTAAATATATTATGCTATCATTATACTCTTTTTATGCTTCTAATCAACCAAAAATGAAAGTAAAAAACCCATACTAGTTGTGATTAAACACACCACTAGCATAGATACTATAAATGCTGTTTTATAGGTTTTTAAGTTTTAAATTTACCTAGAACGTTATTAAGTTCTTCTGTAAGTGAATTTAAATGTTCAGATGCGCTGCTTATCTCTTCAATACTTCTTAAATTAGATGATGTATTTTGTGTAGCATTTTCTATTTTTTTAACTATACCATCAATATTTTTACCTGTTGCAATGTAGTCTTGGACAGTTTTTTCACTTGATAAGGTAGCATCATTCATTATATGTGAAGTTTCATTGATATTTGTTTCTACTTGGGATGCTGAACCTATTAGTTTTTCCATATCTTTTGAGTTTGCGTTCATTTGTTCACTTGCATCTGAAATTGATTGAACTACTACGTTTATAGTTGCATTAATTTCTGCTAAGCTTTTTTGTGTTCTCTCTGCAAGTTTTCTTACTTCATCAGCAACAACGGCAAATCCTCGACCATGTTCTCCTGCTCGTGCTGCCTCTATGGCTGCATTTAGTGCAAGTAAGTTTGTTTGGTCTGCAATATCTGATATAACAGTAAGTACATCTTTGACTTGTTCAGTATCACTACTTAGTTGAGTTATTTTATGAGCTAATTCTATTTCTGTATTTGCACTTTTTTGTACGGCATTTGCCATTTTTAGTATCTGTTCTCTTGCTACATCAAGTTTTTTATTTGCGTCTTCAATTTCAACTTTTGATTTTTTTGCTTCAATTAAAGAGGATTTTAGCTCTTCTTTTATGCTTTGGGACATTGAATTTGTCTCGTCCATTAAAGTAGATGTTGCTTCTGCTCTTTTGCCAACTTCAAGAGCAGTTGCTGATAACTCTCCTGCAACAGAAGCATTTTCATTACTCGAAGATTTTGCTATAGAAATAATATCTCGAACTTTATCAATAAAATTATTGAATTGCATCGAGGTTTGACCTATTTCATCATTACTTTTTACTTTTATTTGGTGCGTTAAATTTCCTTCTCCTGAAGCTAATTCTTCAGCTTTACTTTTTAGTTCTATAAGTGGAGCACTAACAGTTTTTCTCATCACTATAATAAGCATAATAACAATAAATATATCTATAAGAGCCATAATGATAATTTGTTGAATCATTCCAGATTCTGCTTCTTTTAAAGCAATTTCTATATGTGAGATATTATCGGCAATTAAAATTTCACCAACTCTATTACCCTGAAAATCTTTTAATTCTTTTTTTATTATGAAGAAATGATCTGATTTAAAAGATTGACCCATTAAGGACAAGTCTATATCTTTTATATCATTAAAAAGATTCATATTTGTTATATCTTTTTTTTGTGCTAAAACAGAGTTTTTTGCACTAGGTGCTTTGTTTAATAGTGTTGCCGTTTTTAATTGAGATTTATCCATAAGAACTAATACATCAGCATCAATATCTTTTTTTGCTGCTTTTACAATAGAGTTAAAACCTTGCATAAATTCGACAGAACCTAAATAGTTATTCTCTTTGATAATAGGAGCAATACCACGAATAACCATTCCTGCACGACCAAGTTCAATGGCAACTAATGGTTTTTGAGTAGCTTTAACTCTGTTAATTGTATGCCTAAATCCAGATAAATCATCTCCATTTTTTTTCGGTTTCCACTGCCTTAAAAAACTTTTTACATCTTTCGTATGGATATGAATTTTGATATTTTTATATGGCGTACTCTCTTTATATGTTTTAATTAGCTTTCCAAGTCCTGATATGGCAAGTTTTTTATTGTTACTCTCTAAAGCTTTTATAACATTATAGTTTGAAGATATATTTATCGCATTAGTTAACCCAATATCATATTTTGAAGCGAGTTGATTTTTTAGGTATACGCTGAGAGTTGCTTGTTCCGTAGTATAGACATCTTTTTCAATTTTATCCAAACTATTAAAAGCAGAAACTAAAATAAGAAACATCCCAATAACAATAGCAGATATTAGAGGTAGATGAATTTTATTAGAAATACTTAAATTTTTCATTACTAATCCTTATAAGTAAAAGTTATACTTCTTTATTGTATGCTATATCAGCTTAAAGATGTTATAATCAAGTTTTACATGTAAAGAGGAATATTGATGTTTACGGGATTGATTAGAGAGTTTGCTCAAGTAGTTGACTACTCAAATAGCTATTTGACGTTAAAGGCAGATTATAGGCCAAAGATAGGTGATAGTATAGCAACAAATGGTGTGTGTTTAACTGTTGTTAAATTATCGAATAGTACTTTTACAGTTGAGCTTTCAGCTGAAACACGAGAAACAATAGCTGTTGAAAATCTAAAAAAAAGGGTTCATATAGAACCAGCTATGGCAATAGGTGATAGACTTGAAGGTCATATAGTTCAAGGACATGTCGATTGTTTAGGCATAATCAAATCAATTAAAAAAAATCAAAATGCTACTGATATGGTAATAAGTTTACCAAAAGAGTTTAGTAAGTTTATTATTCCAAAAGGAAGCATAGCAATAGATGGTGTTAGTTTTACACTCAATGATGTCAAAGATAATGAGTTCAGGCTGACTATCATAAACCACACTTTAAAACAGACTATTTTTAGTGAATATAGCGTTGGACGCAAGGTCAATATAGAGACTGATATGTTTGCTAGATATGTATATCATATGTTCAAAGAAAAAAAAGATATAAGCTGGGATAGTGTAGATAAAATAATGTCTCTTTACTAATATGAATTACTTTTTTACAGATAGATTTATTGGAACTGATAGAGATAAATTGCAAAAAAAAGTTGGGAGTAAAAAACTAATTTTTATGAAACAAATTCATAGTGATAGAATAGAAGTTGTGAATAAAAATAGTTTAATTAAAGAGTGTGATGCTTTGATTACTACTGACAAAGACGTAGCTTTATGTGTAGTTGTAGCTGATTGCATACCTGTCATCTTGATTGATGAAGTTAGAGGAGCAGTTGGGGTGGCTCATGCAGGAAGAGTTGGTTCATATAAAGATATAGTTAAAAAAACAATAAAAAAGATGGTAGAAGAGTTTACATGTAAACAAGAAGATATACATATAATTTTTGGTCCATCAATTAAAAAGTGTTGTTATGAAGTTGGATTAGAAGTAGTAAAAGGCTTTGAAGAGTTTACATGTAAAGAAGAGGGCAAAATATATCTTGACTTAATTGAATTAAACAAAAAAAACTTAAAAAATGTGGAAGTTTTCTCTACCTGTACTTGTTGTGATAAAAATTATTTTTCGTTTCGTAGAGATGGAACAAATGAACGTTTTTGTGGAGTAGCAAGCATTTAGTCATTTAGTAATAATTATCAATATCAGCAAAGTTTAAAAGAAATTGATTTATAATATCCTAAATTTTTTTTAAGGATTTAAATGTTAAGTTTTATTGAAGCTATACTATATGAGGTTTCTGTTGTTTTTCTTGTTCCTGTATTGATATTGATTATTGTTATGTTTATCTATTCCATCTTTCAATTAGGTGTATTTTTTACTCAGATTTATATTAGAAAACAAAATATAGAGTTAAAGGCAAAAGGTTATCCAGTTTTTAATTATGGAATAAAAAAGAGTATTGATAGCATTGATGCTATGGAAATATTTGCATATAAAAAGCTAGAAAACACTTCTGTTGTGACAAGAATTTCTCCTATGTTAGGACTTGTTGCTACTATGATTCCTATGGGACCAGCTCTAAAAGCACTTGCAAGTGGGAATATTCAAGGTATTAGTGAAAATCTAATTATAGCTTTTGGTGGGGTTATATTTGCTTTAATTACAGCTTCTATTACATACTGGATTACTACTGTTAGAAAAAGATGGTATGCAACGGAGATAACGGATTATTTAGCAAGAGTTAAAAAATGAAACTTCTTCATGATGATGAGTCTTTAAATCCTATACTCTCAGCAGTTAATCTAATAGATGTATTTTTAGTAATTATTGCTGCGCTTTTGATATCTATTGCTCAAAATCCATTGAATCCTTTTAACAGCGAGGATGTAACAGTTGTTAAAAATGCAGGAAAAAAAAATATGGAAGTTATTATTAAAAAAGGTAAAAAATTAACCAAATACAAATCAAATGGAAAAATAGGTGAGGGTGAAGGTGTAAAAGCGGGCGTTGCCTACAAGATGAAAGATGGAAGTATGGTTTATATTCCTGAAGATAAAAAAGGAGAGTGATAATGATAAAAAAAATATTTTTGCTCATGTTATTGCTGTCAATGTCTCTTTTTGCAAATATTAAAAAAGATATACTTGTTATAAGCACTACAATGGGAAAACCTTCGCAAAGTTCAAAATTATATGCGTTTAAAAAAATAGCTAAAGAGTATGGTTTAGAAGTAGATGTAAAATTTGAAACACAAATAGATAAAACTAAATATATTGATACTCTAAACAGTTATAAAATAGTTATGTTTGACTCTCTTGCTGGGGCAAGAAGTGTGAATTCTTTATTGGAACGATTTAGTGAAGCCATAAAAAAGTGTGATGAAAAAATTATTATTTTGCCAATATCTGTAGAAGAAGAGAATTCAAATAGAAAAAACATAGAGTTACAAAAAAACATAGATTTAAACAGCTATTGGAAAAATGGCGGTAAATCAAATTTTATTAATTTGTCAAAATATATAAAAATGAATGTCTTAAAAATTTCAAAAGAAGATATTGAAAAGGCAATAATTTTACCAAAAGAGGGCATATATCATCCCAAAAACCCTAATTTAGTTTTTAAGAACTTAAAAGAGTATACAGATTTTTTTAATATCGATTTAGCTAATAACAAAAAACCAATAATTGGAATAGGACTTCATAGGGGTTCTGTTGTTAGTGGTGCATTAGGACATATAAACGCTATTATAAAATATCTTGAAGAAAATGGTGCTTATGCATTACCTTTTTATGTCAATATTACAGGTAAAGATGCTGCTGGGTTAAATTTTTTAAGACAGAACAACAAAACTATAGTTGACGCTGTTATAAATTTTCAAGTTATGATAATAGACCATGAGCATTTAAAAAAGAAGTACGAAGAGTTAAATGTGCCTATATTGCATGCTTTATATTATGCAAAAGGTAGTCAAAAAGATTGGGAAAAAGATCCATATGGAATAGATTTTCCAATGATACCTATGATGTATATCATACCTGAGACACTGGCATTTACTGACACTTTAATAGTAGCAACTCAAGATAACAAAACAAAAGAGATGCTTCCAATAAAAAAACAATTAGAGGCTATAGCAAATAAAGCTTTAAATATATCTAGATTAAAAAGAATGGATAATGCAGATAAAAATGTAGCCATTATGTACTATAACTATCCCTCAGGTGTAGACAATATGGGAGCTAGTTTTTTAAATACTCCAGAGAGTTTAGAGTTAATTTTTAAAGAGTTTGTAAAACATGGTTATACAACAAAAGAAAATAATGCAACTTACATTAGAAAAAAGGCAACTCAGGGTTTAAAAGTTATGTATAGTGTAAATCTATATGAAGAGTCTAAAAAGATGTTAAAAGAAGATAGTGCAGCTTTATTTCCTTACGAAGATTATATTAAAGAGTTTAATAAACTTCCAGTCGATACAAGAACAAATATGATTAAGTTTTGGGGTTATCCTCTTGAATCAAAAATGTTAATTTATAAAGACAAAAAGTGGTACTTTTTAGTTCCAAGAATGAAAATAGGCAACATTGTAGTTATGCCACAGCCAAGACGAGCTGAGAGAGAAGATAGTATTTGGGCTAAAAATCTTGATATAAATAGAGATGATGCTTCATTGTGGCATAACCCAACAGTTTCTATTGGACACTCTTATTTAGCAAGTTATTTATGGGCTAGAAATCAATTTAAAGCAGATGCTATTGTTCATCTTGGAACTCATGGAACTCAAGAGTGGAGTCCTGGCAAAGAAAGAGGGTTAAGAGTAGGGGATGATGCACTTTCAGTGTTAGGAGATGTGCCAATTATTTATCCATATATAACAAACAATCTTGCAGAAGCAATTCAAGCTAAAAGAAGAGGAAGAGCCACTCTTATATCTCATCAAACTCCTCCATTTGGATTGACTGGAACTTATAAAGAGTTGAGTGAAATCATGGACTTAATCAATCAATATAAAAGTGTTGATGATGGTATGCTTAAAACTCAACTTAAAACTAGCATTACAAAGATAACTGCAAAGATAAATATAGATAAAGATGTACAGTACACATCTATTATGATAAAAGATGACTTTGAAAACTATTTATCAAAAGTTGAAGATTATATACTTGGTACTTCCAAACAAGCTATGCCTTTAGGAATGCACACTTTTGGTACATACCCAAAAGAAGAACATCTTATTTCAACAGTTATGCAGATGGTTGGAAGTGAGTTTATCTCGAAGGTAGAAGGTGATGAAAAATATTTTGCTAAAAATTACAAGGATTTTAATAGCTCTAAAACATATAAACTCATCAAAAATTATGTGATAGATGAAAAAGATTTAAAAACTGTAAATGATGAAGAGATAAAAGCATATTTAAGAGTTGCTTTGAAGTATAAATATAGTTTTATAAATACCAAAGAGATGAAAAACTTTATGAGAGCATTAAATGGCGAATATATAGAAGGTGGCGTTGGTGGAGACAGCATAAGAAATCCACAAAGTTTACCTACGGGTGTCAATATGTATGGATTTGACCCTAGTAAAGTTCCAACAAAAGCCGCTTATAAAACTGGTAGTAAGCTTATGAAAGATTTTATACAAAATTATTATGCTCAACATCAAAGGTATCCTAAAAAACTCACTTTTAATCTTTGGTCACTTGAAACAATGCGTCATTATGGTGTTTTGGAATCTCAAATATTATATGCAATGGGAGTAAAACCTATTTGGAATGAAACAGGGATATCAAATAAGTTTATTCAAAATATAGTAAAACAAAAATTAGAGAGATTCATGCCAAGTGGCATTGCTCAATGGTTAGCTCAAATAGTAACCATAGGAAGAATAAGATTCGTTTTAGATTTAACCCCTGATGACTGGTTAGAAAAACTTAAAAAAATGATAAATCATGCATATGTTGTTAACAAAGGTCAAGTTGATGATGTGGAGATAATCCCATATAGTGAGTTAAAAAGACCTCGTATTGATGTTGTTATAAGTGCAACGGGACTTTATAGAGATACCTTTCCTCAAGCAATGCAGTTAATTGCAAAAGCAGTAGAAAAAATAAGCGCACTTAAAGAGAAAAACAACTATTTAAGAGATAACTCTTTGGCTTTAGAAGAGAAATTGTCAAAAAATAAAGACATTAATGCAAGTGAAGCAAAATATTTATCAACAATTAGAATTTTTTCAAATAAAACTGGAGATTATGGAAGTGGAGTTGATGATATTGATGATACAGGAAGATGGACAGATGACAAAAGAATATCTCAAAATTATGTTCAAAAACTTGGATATTACTTTGGAAGTGATAGCAGTAGATGGAGTGAAAAAAGAGTAAATCTTGACTTATATTCTAAAAATCTAAGTGGAACAGAGGCGATAATATTTTCAAGAACTTCAAATTTATATGGACTTTTAACTTCAGATGATCCTTTTGAGTATTTTGGCTCAATTGCAATGGCAGTAAGAAATATAGATGGGAAAGCACCTAAGACATATATAGCAAATCTAAGAGATCCAAAAGATGCAAAAATAGAGTCTACGGGAGAATTTTTAAGTAAAGAACTTCGTGGTAGATATTTTCATCCAAAATGGATCAAAGAGATGAAAGCTGAGGGCTATAGTGGTACAACAGCAATTCAAGACATTATGAACAATTTTTGGGGATGGCAAGTGGTTGATCCAAATGTTGTACGAGATGATCAATGGCAAGAGTTTGTAGAAATATATGTAAATGATAAGTATGATTTAAATATTCAAGAGTGGTTTAAGTCTTTAAATGCAGATGCTTATGCAAGAATTGTACAAAAGATGCTTGAAGCAAATAGAAAAGGTTATTTTAAAACTGATGAAGAGACCCTAAAAAAATTAGTTGAGCTTTATAAAGAACTAGAGACAAAACACTCTATTTCTAAAAACTATAATGAAAAGTTTAAAAAATTTGTAAACGATAAAGCTATAGGTTTTGGTTTGATGAGCGTAAGTGGAAAAATAGTAAATAAAGCATTACCAAAAATCAAAAAACAAGTAGTAAATAAGCCACCTAAAGTAAAAGGGCAAAAATTGGAGAAAGTACAAAAGCAAAAGAGTAAAAAAGACAATACTGATTACTTTGTGCTAGTACTTATACTCTTGATTATGTTTGCTGGTATGGCAAGAGAGCTAACAAAGAAGGAGCAATAAAATGAGAAAAGTTTTTTTAGTAATTCTTGTATCAAGTGGATTATTCGCACATACACCACTTTTGACTTGTATGGATGAAGGTGATGGAACTGTCACTTGTGAGGGTGGTTTTAGTGATGGAAGTAGTGCAGGTGGTGTTAATTTTATAGTAAAGCAAGGTGAAAAAATCTTGATTGAGACAAAATTAAATAGCACTAGTGAAATAAATTTTAAAAAACCAAGTGGTGATTATGTTGCGATATTTGATGCAGGTAACGAACATAGAGTTTATTTAAAAAGCTCTGAAATATTTGAATAAAAGGAAAATAAGTGAAGATATTGTTAACGATAATAATGGGATCAATTGGCTTGTTCGCTAACCATTTTCAACTAATGTATACCCCAGATACAACTTTAAAAAGTGGTAAAACAATAAAAATGATTCATACTATGATTCATCCATATAGTGATAGAAAAACTATGGATATGGGGAAACAACACAAGGGGGAAAAGAAGTTTTTAGAAGTTGAAGAATTTTATGAAATACACAAAGGAATTAAAACTGACTTGATAAAAACACTTGAACCTATAGAGTTTCAAGGTAAAAAAAGAGTTGGAAGAGGGTATAAATCTAAGTATAAGCTTAAAAAAATGGGAGACCATCTTTTTGTAATAAAACCTGCTCCATATTACAGCACGCTAGAAGGAATTTATCTTCAGCAAATTACAAAAACAGTAGTAAATATAGCAGGTAAACCCACAGATTGGGACAGAGAGTTAGGTCTTGAAGCTGAAATTATTCCACTATCAAAACCCTATGGAATTTGGGAAGGCAGTAGTTTTAGTGGAATGGTAAAGGCGAGTGGAATTCCTGTACCTTTTGCCAAAATTGAGATTGAATATTTAAATAGTGATATAGATATGAAAAATTTTAAAATGGGAAAGGCAAAAACAGTTGCACCTCAACAAAGTTTTAAAACAATAGAGATAAAAGCAAATGAGAGAGGAGAGTTTACTTTTTATTTACCACGTGCAGGATGGTGGGGTTTTAATGCTAAACATGTAGGTTTGAAAAAAGATTATAAGGAGAAGGAGTTAAGTATTGAGGCAGTTATCTGGGTTCAGGTAAAGAAAATTAAATAATTTTTTTGCAAGAATAACGATAATGATTATTATACTAATATAAAAGGAAAAATATGTTTAAAAATAAAATTGCAATTAGCTTGGTAGCGAGTTCTATTTTGGTGACTTCAGTTTTTAGTGCAGATATTTTAGATAGCGTAGTTGTAACAGCAAAAACAAATACATCTATAATGGATACAGCAGGAAGCGTATCAATTATAACAGCAGAAGATATTAAAAAAGTAAATGCTACATCAATAAAAGATGTTTTGATTAATGTGCCAGGAATAAATTTAGGTGTAAATGATAGCTCAATTGGTGGTAGGCAAACTATATCTATAAGAGGAACTTCTAGTAATAAGGTGCTCATATTGATTGATGGTAAAAAAGTATCTGCCTCAGATGACCAAATAGGGCATTCTAATTTTCAATATAACTGGGTTCCTATGAATTCAATAGAAAAAATCGAAGTTATAAAAGGTCCTATGAGTTCCATTTACGGTTCACAGGCAATTGGTGGTGTTGTAAATATAATTACTAAAAAATCTGATAAAAAGTTTTATGGTGAATTAGATTTAAAAGGTGGAGTTAGTTCAGATGATGGTGGTGATGTTAAAGATATATCATTTAGTATTGGTGGTAAGGTAACTGATAAACTTAAGTTATCTTTAACTGCTGAAAAGAGAAATCTTGAAACAGCTGTTATAGAAAATAATAAACCAGAATCAAAAATAGAGGGAAGCGATATTGTAAATGTTGGTCTTAACGTGAGTTATGAGATTGATGATACTCAACAAATAGATGCAACAATACAAAAAGGCAAAGAAGTTAGAGAATATACTCAATATTCAGCACTATCAAAAACATTTTCAAAATATGATAAATATTATGACATAGATAAATTGCATTATTCATTGGCTTATTCAAAACAGTTTGAGGATATAGCACTAGATATTGGTTACTATTCTACGCAATCAGATTCGCATGTTCAGCGTTTTAAATATACTCATGAATTAGAGACTAATGTGTTTAATACAGAGTTGACAATTGATAAGTTTGAAAATAACTTTATTGTTATAGGGGTTGAAAATAGAGATGAGAAATATGTAAAAAGATATGACAGTAGCATTAAGAAAGGCTTTGCTGGAGATATAAATAATAAATCAATTTTTATACAAGATGAGATAGATATTCATCAAAAAGTTTTATTAACCTTTGGTGCTAGATATGATAAGCATGAAAAGTTTGGAGGAGAATTTAGTCCTAAATTAAATGTAGTATATAAATTAAGCGAAAATAGTAGATTAAAGGCTGGATATGGAGAGGGATTTAAAGCTCCTACGGTTACACAAAACTCATCTAGTTATCAATTTAGTGGAAGACATATATTTAATGGAAATGATGATTTAACACCTGAAAAATCAAAAAGTTTTGAGTTAGGTTATGAATATTATGGAGACGATGACACATTTAAATCTACTTTATTTTACACAAAAATAGATGATTTGATAGGTAGTAAACAAACAGGGAGTATGGGACCAAGAAAAATATATTTATACTCAAATATTGACAAAGCAACAATGAAAGGTGTTGAGCTTGAATATAATCACAATTTTACCTCTTTTACAAGTGTTAATATTGGTTATAGCTACTTAAAAACAGAAGATGTGGAAACAGGTGAAGAATTAACACTAAAACCTAAACAAAAAATTAACTTTAATGTGTCTACTAGATTGCCATATGATATTAGTACTACATTAAGAGTAAATTATATAGGTTCTCAAGTAAGTGGTGATGATAAATATGGTGGTTTTACAACAGCAGGAGTGCAGTTTTCAAAAGATGTAATCAAAAATTTTAACGTTAGATTAGGAGTAGATAATATTGCAGATAAAAATTTAGATAGCAATCCTTATGACATTAAAGGAAGACTTATTTATATGGGGTTAAATTATAAGTTTTAAATAACATAGATAATTCCCACAAATTTTGTGGGAATTATAGTATATATAAATATTAAATTTGAAGAGGTCAATTATATGAAAAAAATCTTTTTAGTTCTTGTTTTATTGCTTAGTTCACTAATAGCTAACAATAAAGTTTTAATTGTTTCAACAGACAGTGCTAAAGCATCTCAATATGCAAAATTAGAGTTCATTCAAAAAGAAGCAAAAAAAATTGGACTAAAACTTGATTATAAATTTCATAATGAATTTGGCAAAAATATTTCTAAACAACTACTTTTAAAGAAGTATACGTTAGTGATATTCGATTCTCTAACAGGGGCAAATAATCTTAAGCGAATGTTAGAAGATTTTGGTGAAACAATTAATACAATAGAAGAAACTAAAGTTTTGCCTATTATAAAAGCAGATAATATATATTTGAAAAATATTTCTAAAAAAAGAAGAGATGTAGTTTGTGATTATTGGTTTAATGGTGGAGTTAAAAATACACAAAACATGTTGAAGTATATAAAATATAATATTTTAGAAAATAAGAATAAAAATATAGAATTACCAAAGATAATTCCTCAAAATGGTATCTATTACCCTGGTTATAAAAATTTAGTTTTTAATTCAACAAAAGAGTATTTGAAATATTTAAATTATGATATAAATAACATAAAAAAACCGCTCATTGCTATATATTTTGGTAGAAACTCTATTGTTTCAAATATTATTGAGCCTATTAATAGTGCTATAAAGTTGATTGAAGAAAAAGGGGGTATTGCTCTTCCTTTTTTCTTTAAAGATCCAACAAAAAGTGATCATATTGGCTTAGAGTTTTTAGAACCAAATGGTAAAAAATTAACAAATGTTTTACTCTACCTTTTTTCTTATGTACGTGATGGTGGAGTAAAAAAGAAGAATTTTGTTAAATTAAACATTCCTATTTTGCATGGTTTATATTACAGGCAAGGTGATCAAGAAAAATGGAAAAAAGATGATATTGGAATGCCATTTAGTACGATTGCATCAGGATATGTAATTCCTGAAAGTCTTGGTTTTACAGATAGTTTTATTATAGCCGCACAAAATAAAAAAACAAAAGAGTTTCAAAGCATACCTTACCAATTGGAATCTTTTGTATCAAAAGCTATGAATTTGGCAAAATTACAAACCCTTAAAAATGCAGATAAAAAAATAACCATAATGTATTATGCTCTAGGAAGAAATAAAGTAGGAGCATCTTTTTTAAATATTCCTCAAAGTATAGAGGAGATTTTTAAAGGTTTTAATGAAAATGGATATAAAATAAAAGACGTAAATGAAAGTTTTTTACAAGAAGAAATTTTAAAAACTATAAAAGTTTTATATGATGTTAATTTATATGAAAATGCTAATAAAATGTTAGATGAAAATAGAGCCGATTTATATCCTTACAAAGAGTATATGAAAGAGTTCTATAAATTACCTGTACATGTAAGAACTGATATGATTAGAGTATGGGGGTATCCTTTAGAGTCTAAAATGTTAATTTATAAAAATAAAAACTGGTATTTTTTAATTCCAAGAGTAAAAATTGGCAATATTATAATCATGCCACAGCCCCATCCTTTAGAGAGAGATGATAGCATTAGAAAATTAAATCTTGATGTAGGAAAGAAAGATGAAAGAGATTGGCACAATCCAAGCTCTCCCATTAATCACTCGTATTTTGCAACTTATCTTTATGTAAAAAATCAATTTAAAACTAATGCCATTATACATTTGGGAACTCATGGAACAGTTGAGTGGAGCATGGGAAAACAAAGAGGACTTAGCATTAATGATGGTCCTATTATGGCTTTGAGTGATATGCCTCATTTTTATCCGTATATTGTAAATAATACAGCAGAAACCATTCAAATAAGACGAAGAGCAAGAGGCGTTACAATTTCTCATCAAACTCCTCCTTTTGGGCTTGCTGGTGCATATAATGAAATAAATGAACTTATGGAGCTTACTGCTCAGTTCAAAACTGTAACTAAAGGATTAATGCAAGAAAAAATCAAAGAACAGATTATAGGTAAAATAATAGCTTTGAATATTCATAAAGATTTAGAAATGAGCAAAGAAGATATTTTAAAAGATTTTGAACATTTTTTGCATGAATTTGAAGAGTATAGAAGAGAATTTACTTCAATAGCTCATCCTTTGGGAATGCATACATTTGGAGTTGTTTATGAAGAACGCCATCTCATAAGTACAATAACACAAATGTTAGGTAAGGAATTTTTACAAAAAGCAAATGGTGATGATTATGCTAAACAAAACTATACTGATTTTAACACATCAAGAGCTTATATGTTTATTAAAAACAATGTAATAGCTAAAGAAAAGTTAGGGCTAGAAAACAAAGATTTAAAACAATTTTTAAAAAATGCAAAACAATTTTACACTCTTTTAGTATCTCAAAAAGAGAAGAAAAATCTTTTTAGGGCTTTGAATGGAGAGCATATTGAAGCAGGAACAGGTGGAGGACCAATTAGAAATCCACAAAGTCTCCCTACGGGTGTAAATTTAGTGAGTTTTGATCCATCTAAAGTACCAACACAAGCAGCTTTTAAAACTGGTAAAATTTTGATGGATGATTTTATAAAAAATTATTATGCTAAAAACAATAAATATCCAAATAAAATTACATTTAATCTTTGGGGATTAGAAACTGTAAGGCATCATGGCGTTTTAGAATCTCAACTTTTGTATGCCATGGGAGTGGAACCAGTACGAAATCACAGAGGAAAAATAGTTAGTGTAAAGATAATTCCATATAAAGAACTTAAAAGACCAAGAATAGATGTTGTAGTAAGTGCTACAGGATTATATCGAGATATGTATCCTCATACTATAAAATTAATTTCTGATGGCGTTAAAAAAATAGCTCAATTAAAAGAAAAACATAATTTTTTAAGACAAAATAGTTTACAATTAAAAAAAGAATTGGTGAAAAATAGTGATATAAATCAGAGTGAAGCACAATATTTATCTACAATTCGAGTATTCTCAAGTAAAACAGGAAATTATGGTAGTGGTGTTGATGCGATTGAACAAACTAGCAGATGGAGTAATGATAAAAGAATAACAAAAGATTATTTAGAACATGTTGGATACTATTTTGGAAGTGATACGTCAAGATGGAATGAAAAGAATATAGAATTAAACCTTTATAGTAAAAATTTAAGTGGAACTGATGCTATTGTATTTTCAAGAACTTCAAATCTTTATGGATTATTGAGTAGTGATGATCCTTATGCTCATTTTGGGTCAATTGGAATGGCTATTCGTTATATTGATGGTAAAACACCGAAAACGTATATTTCAAATCTAAGAGATCCTGATAATGCCCAAATTCAAACAACAGCAAGATTTATGTCTACAGAATTAAGAACCAGATATTTTCATCCGAAGTGGTTAAAAGAGATGATGTTGGAAAATTATGCTGGAACAGTTGAAGTATCTTCTGTTATGAATAATTTTTGGGGTTGGCAGGTTGTTTCACCAGAAGTGGTTAGAAGTGATCAATGGGACGAGTTTAAAAATATTTATGTTGATGATAAATATAATTTAAAAGTACAAAAGTGGTTTAAAAAAAATAACCCTCAAGCTTTAGCAGATATGACAGAAAAAATGATAGAAGCTTATAGAAAAAATTATTGGAAAACTAATGAAAAAAATATAAAAGATCTTTTAGAGTTGCAAGATGAATTAGAAAAGAAATATAAAACAACAACTTATAATACTAAGTTAAAAGAATTTCAAGAAAAAGCAAGATTAGGATTTGGATTAGCCAGCTTAAAAGAAGGCGCAACACCTGTATTAATAAAGGTTAATAAAAACAACAAAGTTAAAGGTCAAAAGTTAGAAAAACAGAAGAAACAAAAAGTTATTAAAGACAATACAGCGTATTTTGTGTTAGCTTTTTTACTTTTAATTGTATTTTTAGGTATGGCTTATGAGTTAATTAAAGATAGAAATAGGAGCCTAAGATAAAAAGAGTTATTGAGTTTTTCATAGAATATAGAGCATTAAATCATCTACTGTTTGTAATGCTTATCGTAATGTCATATTTTTCTTATAATAATTTGGCAAAAGAGATGTTTCCTCCAACATCTCTTGAAACGATTGTGGTGAGTGGGAGTTACTATGGTAGTAGCAGTGAAGTTTTAAATGATTTAATAGTACGTGATTATGAAGAAATTCTTGACAATCATCCCTCTTTATTTGATGTGACTACAACAATATCAAAGAGCCGATATACAATTAGTGCAGATATTAAAGAGAACTCTTCAAAAGAATTAATAATCAATGAGATAAAAAGTAAAATTGCAGCATTAGATATATATATGCCTTCAGATATGAAACAGCCAATGGTTAATGTTCCCAAAAGGTTTTTCCCACTACTGGCTATATCTATTTTAACATCTCCAACACAGTATGAACATGCGATAGAAGTTGCAAAATCTATAGAGAAAGAAATACGAGAGCTAGATCATATTTATCAAGCACAAATAATAGGTAAATATGACAAGGTTCTTAAAATTGTTTTGAACTATAAAAAAATAGAAGCTTATGGTTTAAACAGACTTAATGTATTAAAAAAAATAGATGAACTTTTTGTGTTATATCCTATTGGAAAAATAAAAGCCGAGACACAACAATATTTTGTTAGTACAAAAACATCTAAACTTACAAAAAAGAGTGTAGAAAATCTAAAAATAAATATAAATAAAAAACTCTTACATGTAAAGGATATAGCAAAAGTAGATTACTTTTATGAAAGGCACTCTTTAAGTACGAGAACAAATGGAAAAAAATCTATTATCGTTATGGTAAAAAAAGGGCAAAAAGGTGATAGCTTAAAGTTATCAAAAGATATAAGAGAGATTTTAAAAAAATATAAAAAACAAAATACAAACATAGGTTTTAAAGTATTGAATGACAGTTCTTTTTGGATTAAATCTAGATTAAATGTTATAAGCTCAAATATTATTATAGGTCTTATACTTTTGTTCTTTGCAATATGGGCTTTTATCTCTTTTAGGATATCCATAATAGTTCTTGTAGGAATTCCTGTGAGCTTGGCTTTTAGTGTTATAGGTTTAGACTTTTTTGGAGCTAGCTTAAATACCTTGTCTCTAATAGGGGTACTTTTGAGTTTAGGTTTTTTAGTGGATGAAGCTATTGTTGTGAGTGAAAATATTCATAGACATAGGCTATTTGGCAAAAGTGTTAAAGAAGCTTGCGTAGATGGAACATTAGAAGTGATGCCAACACTTTTTGTTGCGTTATTAACTACTATCATAGCATTTATACCTCTTTTGTTTATTAGTGGAGGGCTTGGGGTATTTATTCGAATTATTCCAGTGATGGTTATTGTTTTAATAGTTAGTTCTTTTATGGAAAGCTTTGTTTTTTTACCAGCACATTATAAATTTTTTATAAGAGATAAAGATGAATATAAGCAGTCTAAAAGAGATTTTTTGTGGGAAAAATTAGGAAACTCGTATAGAAGAATATTGAGCTTATGTCTAGATTATAAATATCCATTCGTTACTATTTTAGTAAGTACTATTTTAATATTTACAACTTTTATGATAAAGAATTCTCAGTTTACTTTATTTCCAGAGTTTGATTCTATGAGCATTAATATAATAGGAGAGGGAAAATATAATTCTTTAAAATATACAAGTAAAATTATAAAACCTATTGAAAAGTTATTACTCAAAAATCTTAATCCAGAAGATTATTCATCCATTCATACTACTATTGGAATGAAGAGTGATGGAAGAAGTTCTCATGAAAAAGGGAATAGTTTTTTTACTATTACAATAAATTTAAAACCAAAAATTGCAGATGGTTATTTTAATCGAGAGATAAATCCATATTTTCAGCTTTTTGGAGGAGATACTGATGAAATTGTGAGTAGAAAAAAGAGTGCAAAAGAGATAAAAAAAGAGTTAGATATTTGGTTAAAAGATTATAAAAAGAGTATGGAATTAAGTATAAATATTCCTCAAACAGGGGTAGTTAAAAGTGATATATTTATATCTTTTATACACAATGATGATAAAAAAGTTAAACAAGCAATAAATTTGTTAAAACTTAAAATGAGAAATATAGCTGGAATATATAATATAAAAGATGACATGAAATATACTGATGTTACTTTGGAATTGGACATAAATGATTATGGCAGAAAATTAGGTTTTACGCAAAAAAATTTAATTGCAAGATTAAGTACATATTTAAAAGTTGAAAAAATTTCAAAAATAACAAATAAACAAAAGAAGCAAATGGAACTAAAAGTTACTATTTCAGATAAAAATAGACTAAAAGATTTTGAATCACTATTGATTGGTGTACCTAATAGCATTATGAAAGTAAGTCTTAATGATATAGCACAAATAGCATATATTAAAAAATTAACCAATATAAAAAAAGAGAATCTCTATAAAATATATAGCATAAGTGCAAGTGTAGATAAAAATGTAATTGTTTCAAGTAAGTTTTATAAAGAGATTGCTCCAATTTTAAAAAAGATAAAAAATAGTGGGATAAGAGTAGTACTAAAAGGTGAAGCAGGTAAGAATGAGAAAGTAAAAGAAGATATAACAAAAAGTTTAATAGTTACAGTATTTGGAATTCTTATAGTCTTGACTTGTTTTTTCAACTCTTTTATGCTCTCATTATTTTCGCTTAGTGTAATTCCTTTATCGCTTTTGGGGATGCTCTTGGGACATTCATTTTTAGGATTAAGTTTAACATTTTCATCTTTATTGGGATTTATTGGGCTAATTGGAATCGTCATGAATGATACTTTAATAATGTTAAATTTTATAAGAAAGAGTAAAACAAAAAAAGAGTTAATAGAGTTTGCTAGTAGTAGATTAAGACCAATTGTTTTGACTTCAATTACTACAGTACTTGGATTATTTACTTTGATATTTTTTGCTTCAGGAGAGAGTTTGCTTATGCAACCATTAGCTGTTAGTATAGGCTTTGGTCTTTTAGGCGCGACTATAATAAATCTGTTTTATGTGCCAGTTGCATTTTCTTTTTGGCAAAGCAAGTATAGGTGAGATAATTAATTATGTATAAAAAAACATTTTTATTTATATTCTTTATCGTATTGTTTTTACATGTTTATTTGATTGCCCAGACTAAAATAGTTCATCCAGTTACGCAGGCTAATATAGAGCCAAAAATAAGAAAAATAAGATTACATAAAGTGACAATCAAGCCTAAAGAAAAAGAGGTAAAAAAGCTTATACAACATAAAATAAAGCCAAAACCTAAAAAAATTAAGAAAAAAATAGTTAAGAAAAAGAAAATTCTTAAAAAAGTAGTAGGCGCAACTCCTAAAAATAGAGCAGAAAAAAAAGTTATTATAAAAAAACAAGTAAAAACAACAAAAATAGTAGAAGTAAAAAAAATAGATTTGCTAACAAAAAATGAGAAAAAATATATAGAAAATAGATATAAAGCTATGGTAAAAAAGCTTATAGAAAAATATAAATTTTATCCAAGTAAATCAAAAAGAATGAAACAAGAGGGAATAGTTTTAGTAAAATTTACAATATTAAAAAATGGTAAATTTATTGGTCTGTGCATTAAAAAAGCTAATAGACATAAGAGGTTAAATAGGGCGTCATTGAAAATATTTAAAAGTATTGAAAAATTTGAAAAAATACCAGAAAAACTTGGTAAGAATAGTTGGGATATGGTGATTCCAATTGAATATAATATAATATAAAAGGAACACAATGGATTTATTTAGTTATATTGATAGAGGAGGATTTATAGTCTATATTCTTCTAGCATTGAATATTATAGGATTTTCCATAATACTTTGGAAGTTTTTTGTATTGGCTATGGCAAGGTCAAAAAAAGAAGATATTATAGAAAGTATTTTATTGTTTATAAAACAAAATAATGAAAAGTTTTCTAATAAATTACTAGATAACATATTGGCAAAGAAGCTTTCTAAACTAGAACAAGGTATGAATACAATAAAAATCATATCTACAGTTTCACCTCTTTTAGGACTATTAGGGACTGTTATAGGTGTATTACACTCTTTTGATTCCATTAGTAAACTAGGACTTGGTGATCCATCTATTTTTTCAGCAGGTATTTCTATTGCCCTTATAACAACAGTTGCTGGAATGATAGTGGCTATTCCTCATTATATTGCTTATAATTATTTTATTGGTATCTTAGATAATATAGAAAATTCTTTAGAAGCAGAAGTGCTAAAAAGGTTATAGATGAGAGCTAAAAAAAGAGAGGCAATTGCTCCTGATTTAACACCTTTAATAGATGTTGTTTTTATACTACTGATATTTTTTTTAGTAACTTCTGTTTTCAAAAAAGAAGAGTTAGCTTTGATTTTGGATTTGCCTAGTTCAAGTGCAAAAGAGCTTATGATAGACAAGAAAGAAGTAAGTATAGAAATAAGCACTAAGCAGATGGCGATTTTTGGTAAAAAAGTAACTATAAATCAATTAAGTTTTGAATTACATAAGATAAAAGATAAAAAAAGAGATATAATAATACGTATAGACAAGAGCGTAAAATACGAAAAAATTGTAAAGGTATTTAATTTATTGCAAAAATATGAGTTAAATAATCTCTCTTTAGTTACAAAAAGGTAGAATTGTTTATGTATGAGAGCAGCTTAAAAGGCGAGTTTAGTGAAAGAGATATCAAGATAATGCAAAAAGCAAAAGCTTATGGTGTAGAAGCTTTGAGTAATGAGAGACTAGCAAAAGAGCTTTTGGGACTTAATTTTGAATATGATTTAAACAAAGATAAGATAACTGGACTACTAAAGTTTTATCGCGCATGTGATAAAAGTGTAGAAGTAGCCCAGATGAGTTCTTAGTTTCCTTTTACTAAAATACCTAAGTATTTAAAAGACCATACTATTAAACCAAGAGCCAGAAGAGTGGCACTTGAGACTATCCAAAAGATATAATCAAAATTTCCGTTTAAACTAATTCCTGCAAAAATACGAATTATTACTATAGCTTGGATTATCCAAAACATTATTACTGTTAGTTTGTCTGCTGTTGGTGTGCGCCCAGAGTGCCCTAAGACTACACGAGTTCCAAAACCTATAAGTATTGTTGAGAAGTAACCAATAGCCAGAGTATGAAGAGCTGATTTTTCAAAAATTATTCCCATATCAAATAGATTTGAAGTAGATTCTAATAGTGCGATGAAAAATCCTACAGGCAACCAAAATAGTGAAAGGTAAAGTACCCACATAATAGCAGTTACTTTGAAAATAGGAAGTTTCCATTTTAAAAGTTCATAAGTAAAAAATGTGAATAGTGAAAAATCTATAACAAATGAAAATAGATGATTTTCTAGACTTAGTGCAACTATTTTTAGCCCGAGTAACACAAAAGCTATTTCTAAAACATATTTTGATTTGTTTATTTGGTAGCCTTGCACTTTTATGCTTGAGAAGAAAGGTATCATTCTTTGCGAAATAGTAAAAATAAGAGCAAATAAAAATAGATAAAATCCCATATTTATACTAAATGCCTCAAGTATTGGAAAACCAAAAGAAGATATAAAAAATAGTATATTTGAAATTAGACCAAAACCAAATGCTATAAGTATCCATGTTACGTCATGTTTATTTGCGACTATACTTTTTTGGTAGATTTTAAAAAGTGTTTTAAAACTCATTAAACTTGCCACTATAAGGATGATGATGGCAATTTTATTTAGAGTGTTTCCTATAAATAGAGAGCTTATGTATGTGAGTCCTCCTATAGTAAATAGAAAAAAAATATTCATATATACTTTTATGCTTATCTCTGCTTGTGTTAAAAAGCGAGGGAATACTACAAACAAAAAGCCTAAGAAAAACTGTATGAATATGAGATGTATCAATGGGTATGAATGAAATCCTGACACACTGCTATTAAGCGAGATGATATTGGAATAGTTGGCTGCTAAGATGAGCAGAAAAGTTATAAAAAAAAGTATACCAGCACTAAAGAAAGGCTGATGAGGTTGAGATGCAAATTTATTATACATGTAAGTGTTTCCTAGAATTCAGATAAATTTTATCCGAATTCTAGTGTAATTTATAGATATTTATCTTGATTACTATCAAAAGTAATCTATAGGTAAATAATTAATTACTGACAAGTTCCGCAACAACTTGTAGTTGTAGCTTCTTTTATTGCTGCAAGAGCACCATCATAGTTAGGCTCTTCTGTAATTTCGTTACAAATATCTTTGTAAGCTACTTTTCCACTAGCATCAATAACGAAGATTGCTCTACATGTAACACCAGCTAAAGGACCATCTGCAATAAGAACACCATAAGCATTTGCAAAGTCTTTGTTTCTGAAGTCACTTCCTACTTCTAGGTTTTCAATTCCCTCAGTTGTACAAAATCTACCCATTGCAAATGGTAAATCCATAGAGACTACAGTAACACTTGCATTTTCAACTTTTGCAGCTTCTGTGTTAAATCTTCTAGTCTCACTTGCACATACAGCAGTATCTAGTGAAGGCACAACAACAACAACTTGTGCTTTACCTTGTTCTCCTCCAACTTGGATGTCACTTAAATCTTTTGCTACTACAGCTACGATAGGAGCTAAGTCACCAACATTTAGTTCGTTGCCTGCTAAATTTACTACATTACCCTTTAGGTGAGTTGTTGCCATATTTTTGTTCCTTGAATTAATTTATTATGAATTATATCTTAATAGGATAAAGTATATCTTAATTAAAAATATTTGTTTTTAGAGTAATTAAAATTTGATTTTTAAAAAAAAAGATGTATAATAACAAGTAGATATTATTTATTATGTATTACGAAAAGTGTATGTTTTTCTGTAATAACTAAATAGCATGCAATATATAATTCTAATAAAAGA
This sequence comes from Sulfurospirillum sp., assembly GCA_016744795.1. Taxonomy (GTDB): domain Bacteria; phylum Campylobacterota; class Campylobacteria; order Campylobacterales; family Sulfurospirillaceae; genus Sulfurospirillum_A. The sequence continues at coordinate 313,042 of JADGDR010000001.1, read as the reverse complement.
AGATTTATGATAAAAAATTATAATAAGCATTTAAAAATTAAATTTTTATTTCTATTCTTGTTCCTTCTTTTTATTTCTATATTATATATAGATTATAATAAAAGACTAGATATGTATAGTGGAAATTTATCTCATGATTTTAGAAGGTATTATGATTTAAAAATACAACAGTATATCTCTGCGTCATCATTAATAGCAGATATTATAAATAATAAAATTTCAGATAAAAACAATAAAAATACTTCTAAAACAATGTCAACCATAAAGAATATACTTGATACTAATGAAGTATCTTATGCTGCTATATATTCAAAAGATGGTGATTTATTGGTTGATTATCCTAAAAACAATAGTCATAAAAAATTACTTTTTTTGAATCATCATATGCTTTTACTTGCAGTACAATCTAAAAGCGTATATTATGGAATAAATGTCTCTTCAAAAGCACAAAATTTTACTTATATAAAACCTCTTTATACAGATGAAAATTTAGTAGGTTTTGCTGAGGTTTCTTTTGATATAAATAGTATTTTTAAAAAATCATCAGATAGTACTGGAGTTTTAATATATTTTACATATAAGAAAAAAGCTATGTATGGGGATACTATAAGTAAAGAAGAAGATCAAGATATTAAGAGTAGATTTAATATTACCAAAAATTCTGAATTTATTATAAAAAAAGGCACAGATAAGAAAGAAGAATTTAGTGAAATAATTGGTAGTACTATACTAGATAGTTTAAAAAAATACAAAGAAGAAGATGTTTCATTCTTAAAATTTTTTATACATCAAAATTCTATGTATTCTTCCATTGTTTTGCCTATTACTAATGTTAATGAAGAGTTAGTTGGTTATGCTATTGCTATTCAAAAAGACAATCAAAATCTCATAATTTTATTTATTCAGCTTTTTAAATTAATTATTGGAGTATTGGTTTTCTCTTTTTTATATTATATTTATAAGAAAAATATAAAATTAGAGAATTTACTAGGACAATATAAACAGGCTGTAGACTCTACTGCTTTAGTGTCAAAAGCAGATATAAATGGAATTATAACATATACAAATAGTGCATTTGAAAAAATTTCAGGATATACTAAAAAAGAGCTTTTACATAAAAGTCATAGCATAATTAGGGCTCCAGAGATGGATGAAGTTGTTTTTAAAGGTATGTGGCAAACAATAAAAAGTGGAAAAATTTGGAAAGGTAAAATAACCAATAAGAAAAAAAACGGTGAAAGATATATAGTCAATGTAAATATATTTCCTATAAAAAATTATGTTGGAAAGGTAGTAGAATATATAGCAATAAGATACGATATTACAGAATTAGAGGCTTATAGAAAATTATTGAAGCAAAAGCTTATTAGTAGCAATAAAGACCTAAAAAACAATATAAATCTTATGGAACAATATCAAGGTGCAATAGAGAGTTCGGCTGCATTTATGCGCATAGCTTTGTCCGGTGAAATTACTTATGTAAATGATGTTATGATAAAAATCAGTATGTTGTCTGAAAAGGAGTTTTTAGGCAAATCTATAGTGCACTTAAAGTTGTTAAGTCAAGAACAATATGAAAACATCAAAGAAAGTATTTTAAAAAATGAAAAATGGCATGGAGTAATAGAGTGTCGTCATAATAAAAAGTTAAGTTGCTATTTAGATGCTACATTTTCTCCTATATTTCAAAACAATAATATAAAAGAGTTGATTTGTATAAGTCACGATGTAACGCCTATTTATCATTTATATAAAGAGATAGAAGATACGCAAAAAGAGGTTATATATACTATGGGTGCTATTGGTGAGACGCGTTCTAAAGAGACTGGTGATCATGTAAAAAGAGTAGCAGAGTACTCTTATTTATTAGCAAAATTGTATGGATTAAACGAAAAAGAAGCACAACTTTTAAAACAAGCAAGTCCTATGCACGATATAGGAAAAGTTGGAATTCCAGATAGCATATTAAATAAACCGGGAAAACTAGATAAAGATGAATGGGTAGTTATGCAAACTCACGCAGAGCTTGGTTATGAGATGTTAAAACACTCTACAAGAGATATCTTAAAAGCAGCATCAATAGTTGCTCATGAACATCATGAAAAGTGGAATGGTACAGGATACCCTAGAGGCCTTAGTAACGAAAATATACATATATATGGGAGAATAACCAGTATTGCAGATGTTTTTGATGCTTTGGGTCATGATAGGGTATATAAAAAAGCATGGGAACTAGAAGCGATATTGTCTTTATTTAAAGAACAAAGAGGAACCTCTTTTGACCCTGAATTAGTAGATCTATTTTTAGACAATATTGATGAGTTTTTATATGTCAAGAGTATGTTTAAAAATTAGATTTAAGAGGATTTAATAATAAATTATTTTTGAATTATGCTTAACTTGCACAGCTAAAATACCAAAATATTCCTTAAAAATTTTACTAAAATGTCCTACACTTTTGTAGCCTACAAGATTTGCAGCTTCGCCTACACTTATTTCATTTTTTTCTAAGAGTATTTTTGCTTCTTCTAATCTGTATTTTTGCAATAATCCATAAACAGTATCTCCAAATAATTGTTTAAATCCTTTTTTTAATTTAAACTCATTTGTAGCGACCATTCTAGCTAATTCTTTTAAAGAAGGAGGATTTATTAAGTCGTTTAAGAGGATATTATTTGCCTTTTGTAAAGATTTTATATCTTCATTATTTAAATGAATTGTGCTATTTTGTTTTTTTTTATTTGACTCATTAATTGTTGTATATACTAAATCTAATAGTTTGGATTCTAAATATATATTTTTTAATTTATCTGTTAAGTTATTAGATAGAATTATATTATTTAAAATAGTTTTTTGCTGCATACTGATATGATTATTAAATTTTAAAGATAAATATTCACTTTTACTAATAGATGGTGAACTTCTATCTTGAATTAAACTACTAAACAACTCTTCCTCTAGTCGTATAGAATGACAAATATAATATTTATTTTTAGTATATAGGCATTTTCCTTCATATCCGCTATACTCTTTTCCTTGCCAACATTTATCTATATCTAGTTGTATCTTTTCATTATTATTTATATCTTGAAGAGACATTTTATTTCCAGTATTAAATCTCAAAAATGAAGAATCACTATAACATTTCCCTTCTATAGCTACATCCTGATTAAAATTACCGGTAAAACAAGAATAGTTAATTCCTGATCCTGTATTAAAATGGTTAATATTAATATTTCCATAATCTTTTAAAATATGAATATTACCTATGGTTCGTTTTCCGTTAGGAACATAAATTTCTTTCATGCTATCCCAAAATTCATTTGTTGATATATTTCTACACATAAAATACTCCTAGCGATAAATATAATCCCTTTACTTGTATTATCTATATTGATAATTATTTTCAATTAAACTATAATTTCCCTTAAGTTTAAATAAAGTGAGGGATATATGAATATTAAAAATATTATGAAATTAGGTATGATTTCTGTGGTGGCTAGTAGTTTTTTGAATGCTCAAGAAATTGATACCAAATTTGATACTGTGACAGTAACAGCACAAAAAGTTGAAGAAAATATACAAAATGTGCCTATATCTTTAACAGTTTTTGATGAGTTTGAAATAGAAGATAGAAATATAAAGTCTGTTAAAGATGTAGCACAATACACTCCTAATTTTACTTTATTCAATCCTGGTGATTGGGGAACAGTATCTCCTTCTGTTAGAGGTCTTTATTCTGATCCTGTTATGGTTTCAACAACTGTAAGCATGTATATAGATGGTGTTCCATCTCAAAATCCTATAGGATATGATGCTGTGTTAGAAAATATAGAAAGAATAGAAATTTTAAAAGGTCCTCAAGGTACTCTTTATGGTAAAAATGCAGAAGCAGGAGCTATTAACATAGTCACAAAGAAACCAATTAATGAGTCAAGAGGCAAAATAAGTGTTGAATTTGGTAGTGACAATAAAAAAGCATATACGCTTAACGCAAGTGGAGCAGTTGTAAAAGATAAATTTTACATTGGAATAACAGGAAGATATTATGAAAAAGATGGTTTTATGACAAATACTTTTTTAGGCACGGATCACAATAATAGAGAAAATAAATATGGAAAAGTAAATTTAAGATATACCCCTACCGATAATCTTGAAATATCTTTAATATCATCAAAAAGTAAAAGAAATGACGGGGCATTATCTGTCAATAAAACAACTGCAACAAATCTTAAAGAGGTAAATAACGATGTGCTAGATTTTGCGAAATTAGAATCAACATCCCACGCTTTAAAAATAGATTATAATATAGGTCAATATAGTTTATCTTCAGTAACAGCCTATAAAAAAGATCATGATTTAAGATTTGCTGATTATGATTATAGTAATATAAAATATTATCATAGTTTGATGGATGTAACTTATAAAAATTTATCTCAAGAGATAAAATTGAATTCTCAAACAGATATGTTAACTTGGTTAGCAGGAATATATGCAGATAAAAGTGAATCAACAGGAGGAACTACAACTGACTCTATTGACCCAATAATGAAAAATAGTGGTTCCCAAAAAGAAACAGATGATAATTCATTAGGTTTTTTTACTCATGCAAATTATAAAATAAATGATAAATTATCTGTATTAGGTGGGCTAAGATATGATAAAGATAAAAAAAATCTAATTGATAAAAAAACGAATACAAAACTAGATATATCTTATAGTGAAATATCTCCAAAACTAGCTTTTAATTATAAATTAAATAAAAATATCATGACGTATATTACTATTGCAAAAGGTTATAAAAGTGGTGGTTTTTATATGTTTGCACCTACAGGGAAACAATCTTATGATAAAGAAACTCTATGGAATTATGAAATTGGTTTAAAAAGTCAATTTTTAGATAATACTTTAACTTTTAATACTTCTTTATATTATATGGATATATCAGATATGCAAGTTCTAACTGCTATTGATAATATTTATGGGTATATTTCAAATGCAGCAACGGCAACTTCAAGAGGTTTTGAACTTGAAGCAAACTATAAAGCAACAAATGAGATAAGTTTATTTTCAGCATTTGGATACAACAAAACTACTTACGATGAATTTTCTGATGTAAATGGAGATTATGAGGGAAACTATGCTTCTTTCGCTCCAAAATATAACTACAGTATAGGTGCTCAATACAGAGGTAGCCAAGGATACTATGCAAGAGCTGACTTAAGTGGTTATGGGAAAATGTATATTGATAAAACAAATAAATATGTACAAAAGGCTTATGAACTTGTAAATGCTAAATTAGGCTATGAGCAAACAAATTATGATATATATCTATATGCTAAAAATTTGTTTGATAAAACTCATAATGTTCAAGGATACTATAACGGTTCATATACTTATTTATCAGATCCTAGAGAGATTGGTGTAAAATTTAACTATAGATTTTGATGAATTTGTGGATATTCTTTTTTTTTCATTAAATCTTTTGGGAGTATTCCAAATCTCTTAAAAAAAGCATTAGTAAAGTTACTAGCAAATTTATAACCTATTAAATTTGCTACTTCATTAATATTATACTCTCCAGATTCAAGCATTATTTTTGCTTCATTCATCTTATATTTTAAGAGTAATTTATAGGGGCTTGTATGAAATATTTCTTTAAATCCCGCTTTTAATTTAAATTCATTTATATGTACTAGTTTTGATAATTCTACAATTGAGGGTGGATTTTGTATGTTTTGTATTAAAATCTCTTTTGCTTTACGAATGGCTTCTTTATCGTAATTATCTAGTATGATTTTCTTCTCTTTTGTGTTTAGTTTTGAAAGTTCTACATGTAATAATTCTAATGATTTACTTTGTAGGTATATTTTTTTAAGTTCTCCTTGCAATTGGCAAGTTAGTATCTCTTTTATTAAAATTTGTGATTGTATCAAAGTGGGAGAAAAATGTATAAGATTTAAATATTTATCACTGTTTATAAAATACTTTTCTAATAAACTTTTTTTTAAATTTCTTTGTAAAAAATCTTCATCTAAAATAAGTCTTATTTGCTCTATCTCTTTATCTTTAAATTCTCTATAACCTTGAGTTTTTTCAAAAAGTGATATAGTTGTAAACCCTTCTTTGAATGGAACTATTTTTTTATCATTTTCATTTGTATAAGTAGAGTTTCCTTTTAAAGACATTGCTATTACAAATTTTGTCTTATTTTGTCTTGACTCTATTTGTGTAGGTTGATTAAAGGTATAGTTTGTTTTTAGTAACAAAAATCCATCTTGGATATTTACTTTTTCCATATAATCTTTACCAATATTTTTTGGAAATCTATTTTTAATAATATTTTGTTTAGAAATAAAACATTCCTGCAGTAAATCTTTTAAATGTAATTTACACATTCTTCTCCTTTAATAATAGAAATGAAACCATACAGAATAATATTGATATTGACTATCAGTATTTTAAAGTATATACTACAAATGATAAAAATTTGATTAAAGGATAGTTATAATGATAGATTCGAAAAGGATTATACTTTCAGTAGTACTAAGTGTATTCTTAGTTAGTAATATTTTAGCTAAAAATGTTGCAAGTTTAGATACGGTAACAGTAACAGCTCAAAAAAGTGAGGAAGATGTCCAAAAAGTACCTATTAGTCTATCTGTATTTGATGAAATTTCCATAGAAGACAAATCTATTTCTAGTTTAGAAGATATAGGAAAATATACACCGAACTTAATGTTTTTTAATAGAGGTCAACAAGGTTTAACTTCCCCGTCTATTCGAGGTATTAGTGCAAGTATTACCTCTTATTCTTCTCCTGTTAGTTTATACGTCGATGGAGTACCTACTATGAGTAGTTTTGGTTTTTCTGATGGATTAGAAGATATTGAAAGAATAGAAGTACTAAAAGGTCCTCAAGGTACACTTTATGGTAAAAACTCTGAAGTCGGTGTCATCAATGTAATTACAAGAAAACCAAACAATGAATCAAGAGGAAAGGTATTTAGCACAATTGGAATTGATGGCAAAAGAGAGCTTGGTATTAATGCATCAGGTGCAGTTGTTAAAGATAAGTTTTATATAGGTGTTTCATATAAACATAATGAAAAAGATGGTTTTATCAAACACACTAAAACAGGAAAATATGTAAACAACAAGCAGAGCAATTATGGAAAAGTTAATTTGAGATATACTCCTACAGACAGTCTTGATATATCTTTAATAGCATCAAAAAGTAAAAACGATGATGGTGCTATAGACTGGGCAAAAGCAGGGCAAAGTGAAGATATAGTTGTATCGTCAAATATTGAAGGTTCTGCTACTCCTACGATTGAAACTTTTGCTTTAAGCGTTGATTATGATATAGACAATGAAACAAAATTAAAGTCAATCACTACAAAAAGAGTACATCATGATAAAGCCATTGTTGATAGTGATGTTTCTGCAAAAACATTAGTACATTTTTATAGAAATAGTAAATTTAAAACTTTATCCCAAGAGCTAAGACTAGAAAAAGATATATCAGATACTAAAATTGTAAGTGGAATTTATTTTGATAAAGAGGAAAATGATTTATCTTTGGTACGAAAAACTATGATGGATCCTACTGGTTCAAATTCAAAACCACAATATCTTACATCAAAAACTATGGGAATATTTATAAATATCATACATCCCATAACTGCTAAATGGACTTTAAATAGTGGTATACGATATGACAAAGAAAAAAAAGATATAGAAGTTGGAGGTACAAATATATATATAGATAATGAGTGGGAAAATATATCTCCAAAAGTATCACTTCAATATGATATAAACAAGAATAGTATAGCTTATGTGACAGTAGCAAAAGGTTATAAAAGTGGGGGATTTAATCCTTTTGCCTTAGCAAGCGATAAACAATCTTACGATGAAGAAAATTTAATATCTTATGAACTTGGATATAAGAGCATGTTTTTTAAAGATACTATTAAATTTAATGCAAGTATCTATTATATGAATGTTGATGATATGCAAGTTCAAGAGATGGTAACTCCAGGGGTTGCATATGTAGTTAATGCAGCAAGTGCAACTTCAAAAGGTATTGAAATAGAATTTGAAGCATTATTAAATGATGAAATCACTTTATTTGCAAGTGGTGGGTTAAATGATACTTCATTTGATGATTTTAAAGATATAAAAGGGGATTATAGTGGAAACATCAATCCTTCTGCTCCAAAATATAACTTTAATATAGGAACTCAGTATAGAGTTGGTAGCGGATATTATGCAAGAGTTGATGTAAGTGGATATGGTAAAACATATTTTGATAGTGCAAATAAATACTCTCAAAAAGCTTATCAACTAGTAGATACAAAGATTGGTTATGAGAAAAAGAATTATGATATTTATCTATATGCAAACAATCTTTTTGATAAAGAACATCATGCAACGAATGCTTATTTTAATGGGACCACAACTATATATCGTGAGAGTAGAGAAATTGGTGTTAAATTAGCTTATAGATTTTAAGGAAAAAAATGAAAAATAACATAAACAGATATTTAAATAAGTTGTTAGTTCAACAAGAAACGGAACTTTTAGGCATAGCTCTAAATTTAAAAATATTTAAACTACTTGAAGACGATGAACATACTGCACATAGTTTAGCACAAAAATTATGTAGCGATAGACACAATACAAAAGTATTATTAGATGGGTTAGTCTTTATGGATTTGCTACAATTAACTGATGAAATATATACAAATAAAGACGTAACTAAACAATTTTTTGTATATGACTCTTCACAATATTGTGGAGATGTCTATTTAAATAGAAAAGAGATAATAAATAATGCAAGGAAGATGACTAAATCATTAGTTAAAAACGGTTGTGGAGAAATGGTTGATTCTAAACACCCTAAAAAATGGGCAAATGCAGCAAAAATAGTGTTAAAACAAGAACAAAAAAATCTTATCTCACCAGTTGCAGTTAATATTGTAAAGAATCTAAAAGAATTTAAAAATATGAGCAAAGTTCTTGACCTTGGTTGTTCATCTGGAATAATTGGTTTAGAAATGATAAAAGAACATCCTACGATGAAAGGTGTGTTGTTTGACTATAAAGAAGTGGTAAATGTTGCAAATGAACATATAAAAGAGTACAACTTAGAAGATAGAGTAACAACTTTAAATGGAGATATGGAATTTGATGACATAGGAAGTGGATATGACTTAATTTGGTGTAGTAATATTTTTTATTTTTTTAAAGATAAAAAAGAGGTGATACAAAAAATATATGATGCTTTATCTCCAAAAGGAATTTTAGTAAGTGCTCATGTAGAGATAGATAACAATAATATGTTAGATAAAATAAGTTACTTTTACTTTTTATTTTTAAATATGCAAAAACGAAATAAATTAGAACCTATGGAGTTATCTAATATTTTCGAAGAAGTTGGATTTAGAAGTATAAATTCATACACAAATCACGATATGCCAATGACTCCATTTCAAATTCATATAGCTAAAAAGTAAAATATGATAACTACATTAATTAAAAAAAACATTTTTTTTGGGATACTTTTTACATCATTTTTAACTCCATTTATATTTTTTACGATGGGGCTTCCTATGATACTTCAAATGAAAGGATTTGAAGCTTCACTTATTGGACTTTTTCAAATAGTAGGTATTCCTACTGTATTGAAGTTTTTACTCTCTCCTCCTATTGATAAAATAGTATTTGAAAAAAATCATTATAAAAAATGGGTGTTTTTTACTGGAATTATTTATGTAGTTTTACTTGTGGGTATTAGCTTTTTATCTTTAGAAAATAGTATACATGTAGTCTTTGTAGCTATTCTAATTACAGCTTTGATCTCAACATTTATAGATATTCCACTCAATGCATTGGCAATAAAGGTTTTTACTAAAGAACAAAGAATAAGTGCTGGAAGTTATAAGATAAGCTCATATTGTTTAGCAGGACTAATGGGCGGTGGAGTATTTTTATTGTTCTACAATCATTTAGGGTGGAGTGATACTTTTAGATTAATGGCTGCTATGGTTATGTTCTCTTTAATGGCTCTATATTTCATAGAAGAAAAATCTGAAAAGATAGAAGAAAATAGAGTATCTTTTAAAACTATTATCTCCTTTTTCAGACAAAAGAATATAGGGATATGGGTGTTTTTACTCTCATTTTATTTTGCATTTATTAGTGCAATTTTTATTTTCATGAAACCATACTTTATTAGTAAAGGAATTAAACCCGATGATGTAGCAATATACGTAGGAATATATGGAAGTATTATAGGAATTTTAGGAGGAATAATAGCAAGTAATATAAGTAATAAGTATAGTAAAAAAACTTTTCTTATAGCTTTTATGATATTTAATATTATAAGTAGTTTAATTTTGATATTTGTAGAACAATTTGAATTAACACTTAGTTTCTTGCTTATTTCTGTTACCTTTACAGCACTAGCTATTTCTCTGTCTTCAGCAATAATCTTTTCAATGATAATGGACTATAGTAGAAAAGAATCAAGAGCTGTAGATTATGCTATTCAGTCAAGCCTTTTTTCATTTACAAGAATAATATCTGCAGTTATTGCTGGAGCTCTCGTGTCAAGTGTTGGTTTTGAGGGGATGTTCTTATTTGAATTTATATGCATGTTATTGTTGGTATTTATTATTTATAGGTATTATAAATAAAATTATAATACCCTTAAAAAATTAGCAATTTTTTCAACAGGAAAAAGAAAATATTTTTTTTTCTTTTAGTGATTATGATTATGCTTTGGTTTGAAAAAATGATACAACATCAAAGTAAACATTAAAATTGTGCTTGTTGTATCAACTAAATTAAACTCTTGTACATGTGAATGTATATCAAATACTTCTAAGTTAGAAAAGAAATTATCAAAGATATATCCAAAAATTATGCTTAAAACTGAAATCACACCAAGATATATAAAAAGTGATTTTTTCCCAAACATAGAAGCCACTACACCCATAGTAACTGAGTTTGTTGCAGGTCCTGCACTAAGAAATACGAAAACGGCTCCACTACTCATGCCACTCAATAAAAATGCGGCAGCTATTGGCAGAGATGCAGTTGCACAAACATATAGTGGTAAACTTACAATTAGTATTGCAATATATGTTATAAACTGATATTCAAAGATTGGTTTAAGGAGCTCTTTAGGAAGTAAACTTGTAAAAATACCACCTATTATGAGACCAATAAAAAGTCCTATATAGATATCTTTAAAAAGTATATTGTAAGCATAATTAAAACTCTCTTTTATGCTAAAGCCTGAATTTTTTTTACTCGCATTGCAACAACAACCTGTTTCACAACTATTAGTAGATTCACTTGGTTTATGCATACTAAACTGCATAACCTTGTCTTTTTTATCTACATAATTTTGTACAATACCTGTAATAATAGCAATAACAATAGCAGTAATTACTCTATAAATTGTAAATATCCAACCAAAAAAACTATATGTTGCCATAATAGAATCAGCGCCAGTAATAGGAGTAGCAATTAAAAAACTTTGAACAGCACCTTTACTAGCTCCCTCTTTTTGTAAAGATTTTGCAAGTGGTATAACACTACAAGAACACACAGGCATAGGTATACCAAATATTGTAGCCTTAATTACAGAACTAATTTTATTTGCTCCCAAATGTGAACTTATAAAATCATTTGGTATTAGTTGTTTTATAACACCAGCGAGTAAAAGACCTAATAAAATATAAAAACTCATTGCATCAGATAAAACTAGTATATTTTTAAATATAGTAAATAATATTTCCATTATTTATTCCTTAATATAGTATAGGGGGTATAGTATATAATAGAAACTTTAAATCTACTTAGTTTTATATGAATATAGTTCTATAATCCTTTAAAAATAAAAAATAATCCTTTTATAATAATGGATTTATCTGTATTTTAATAGGAAAAAATATCTCAATCTAAAAATGTTTTATAATAACTTTTTAGTTCAAATATACAATCAGTAATAATACTTTCGACTTTTTAGTAAATCACTTGCTTTTACTCCAAATTTTTTACCAAAAGCAGTGCTGAAATTTTGCGTTTATTTATAACCTATACATTGTGAAATCTCATTTATATTCATATCTTCATTTATAAGAAGTTTTTTGGCTATATCTAATCTATGATTTAAGTATCTTATAGATTTTAATCCCTTTAAAATAAAAGATAATCCTTTTAGAATAATAATAGGTATTGATAAATAATATCAATACCTATATACTCTTCTTTTAAACTAACTCTGAGGTATATATATGAAAAAACAAATAAAACGAAAAACAGGATTGTGGGCTATTTTAGTCCCTGTAAATTTTGAGATTCGCATAGCGATATTTTTAGCTTCCATTGGTGCTATTAGTTTAATAGCTAGTTTGACTCTTCTTTCATTTACTTTATCGAATATTTTAGATGGAACTCCTATAAAAATATTTGATATAGAATTTGACCTTTTCAATACTGTCATTGCACTTGCTATTATTACGGTTATTGCTTTTATAACAAGATTAAGTGCTTTTATCGTTTCTCATTTAGGTGCTTTTAGGTTGGAACAAATTTTAAGAACAGATTTATCTTTTCATCTTTCAAAAGTACCTTTGGGATATATCATCTCTACAGGATCAGGTGCTTTAAAAAAAGTATTAAAAGATGATGTAAGTGCTTTGCATGTTTTTGTAGCAGATAGTACACCTATGATTGCAAAAAGTGTGGTAGCTCCTGTGTTTACGATAATAATTTTATTTATTGTTGATTATAGATTGGCACTTGCTAGTATTTTTGTATTAGTTGTAGGTGGTACTGTTATGTCATTTGCTATGAAAGATTCTGTAGAGTATAGAGTAAAATATGAAGAGAGTCAAACAGAGATAAATAAAGCAGTTGTAGAGTTTGCTCAAGCTATGCCAGTTGTACGAACTTTTGATGATGGAAGTGAATCTTTTAAAAAATATAATGATTCTTTGTTTTCCTATAGAAAAAACTTAAATTTATGGATGTCAAAGACAAAGACAAGTGCAAAGTTTGGTATGCTTATACTTACACCTTTGACTACATTATTAGCTATTTTAATCACTGCAATTTATCTCTTAAATAATGGTACATTGGAGTTATCATCTTTAATCTTAGCACTATTTTTAAGTACAGGTATGGCAGATTCACTGATGCCTTTAATGTGGCTAAATAATTTAATCAAAAAGTCACAAGCAGCAGCTTTAAGAATACAGGAGATTATGGATATAGATGATTTACCAGAAACCAAAGATAGTAAAATACCAAATGACATATCTATCTCTTTTGAAAAGGTATTTTTCTCTTATAATAAAACAGGCAAAAGAGCTTTAAAAGATATAAGTTTTAAAGTTCCTACTAAAAGTATAACGGCAATAGTAGGACCTAGTGGGGCAGGAAAAAGTACAGTAGCCAAACTAATTCCAAGATTTTGGGATGTAACGCAAGGAAGTATAAAAATAGGAGATATAGATATAAGAGATATATCAAATGATAATCTTATGGATATAGTCTCTTTTGTATTTCAAGATACTTTTCTTTTTGCTGATTCTATTTTTAACAATATTAAAATGGCAAATCCAAATGCAAGTAATGAAGATGTGATAGAAGCAGCACGAGCAGCACAAATTCATGATTTTATAGAATCTTTACCAAATGGGTATGATACAAAAGCAGGTGAGAGAGGTGCTAACCTTTCTGGTGGACAAAAACAAAGAATTACAATAGCAAGAACAATATTAAGAGATAATCCTATTATTGTGCTAGATGAAGCTACTGCTTTTGCCGACCCTGAAAATGAAGAGGAAATTATCAAAGCTTTAGCAAATCTTATGAAAGACAAAACAGTTATCGTTATCGCTCACCGTCTTTCAACTATCAAAGACGTGAATCAAATAATTGTAATAGATGAAGGAAAAATAAAAGAGATTGGTAAACACCAAGAACTTTTAAATAACAAACAAGTTTATTTTAATTTGTGGAGTAATTATAAAAAAGCCCAAAAGTGGAACTTAGAAACAAAGGAGGCAGTATAATGAGTCAAGAAGTATCATCATTAGCCCAAAGTTACAAAACAACTATTGAAATAGCAGATACAAAAGCTAGTGCTTTAAAAAAGAGTTACTTATTTTATATTTTGTCATTCGTTACTAGAGGTTTAGCATTTGCTTTCTTTTTTCCATTGTTATCTCTTATGTTTAGTGAAACTTTTGTTTTAAACGATGCTTTATTGTGGTTTGGATTGATTGTAATTTCCACTATAATATCGCTTAGTTTTCATTGGGTAGCATTAAATTTTAACTACTCAACAGACTTAACAGATGTGACACATAATCTAAGAGTGAAGTTAGGGAACAAAATTAAAACAATGCCACTTCAAAGATTAAACAAATACCGTACAGGTGAACTCAACGCGATTTTGGCTTCAAATGTAGACCAATCAGTTTTACATATGGGAGTTGTTGCAGGTATGGGACTAGAAGCAATTATAGTGCCTTTTGTAATAGTTTTTGTAACATTTTTTATCAATGTAAAAATGGCTCTTGCTATGCTTATAGCTTTTCCTTTATCTATCCCTATCTACAAGTGGAGTCGTGGAAGAACAAAACAAGAAAAAATTGACAATGCAAAAGTTCATGCAACATTAGAAGCTGATACTATAGAGTATCTTCAAGGTTTACCAATATTACGTTCAATTAATCAAGTAGGGAAAAATGCTAAGAATTTACAAGATTCCATAGCCCAAGCAAGAGAAGTACAAAAAAATGGAGTTTTTGGTATAACTATGCCAACAGTTGTTATGATTACTTTAGTAGAGTTCGTATTTTTGATGGTACTTTCTTTAGGTGCATTATGGATAGCAGATGCCACTATAACTATAGCTACACTTGTAGCAATATTGGTTATTTTAGGTAGATTATCTGAACCTTTAGCAAATTTTCTTTCAATTACAGGTGTATTAGATGTGATGGAAACAGGATTTAAACATATTCAAGGGGTACTTAAACAAAAAGATTTAGAAGTAAAAAATCCTATAAAAGTACCTAAAGTATTTAATATAGAGTTTAAGGACGTTGATTTTAATTATTTGGATTATAATAACAAAGCTATTAATAATGTTTCATTCCAGATTAAAGAGAATTCTTTAACAGCAATTGTTGGACCAAGTGGTTCAGGTAAAACAACTATTACAAAACTAATTATGAGATATGATGATCCAAGTTGTGGAAATGTAGAAATAGGTGGTATTAATACAAAAAATATGACTCAAATTCAATTAATGAGGTATATTTCAGTAGTATTTCAAGATGTGTATCTTTTTGATGATACTATTTTAAACAATATCCGCATGGGAAAACCAAGTGCAAGTGATGATGAGGTTCAAATAGCAGCCTCAAAAGCATATTGTCATGAATTCATTACAAGATTACCAAATGGTTATGAGACAAAAGTTGGTGAAATTGGTGGAAATTTAAGTGGCGGTGAAAAGCAAAGAATAAGTATAGCTCGTGCAATTTTAAAAGATGCTCCTATTGTCATTCTTGATGAACCAACATCAGCACTAGACACACAAAGTGAAGTTGCTGTTCAAAATGCTTTAGATGAATTGATACAAGATAAAACAGTTATCGTTATTGCTCATCGTCTTTCAACTATTTCACATGCAAATACAATTATAGTTATGGAAGATGGAAAAATTAATGAACAAGGAACACACAAAGAACTTCTTGATAAAAAAGGTAAATATTATGATATGTCAAAAGCCCAACAAAGAATAAAACAATGGAATTTATAATATGGCTAAAGCATTAACAAAACAGCATATATCATTACTTTTTAGTCTTTATACTACTCAATTTTTAGGATTAGCCTTTTTTACAGAAGCACTTATTGCAATTTTACGAAAAAATGGGATGCCTTTAGAGCATTTAGGATTAGTATATATGTTAGGTTTGTTTTGGGTGCTTAGATTTTTATGGGCTCCTTTTATAGATAAAATTGAGTTTAAAAATTTAGGTCACTATAGAGGTTGGATTATCATATTTCAATCATTGATGGTTATAGTCCTATTTTATACATCACTGTTTGACATTTTTTCTAATAGGCAAATGGTTATAATTTTAAGTGTATTGTTTGCCTTTTTTTCAGCATCTCAAGATATAGCACTTGATGCACTTGTAATGAAAAGTGTTTCTCATTCACAACTACCAACTGCAAATGCTATTAAATCAGCAGGTGGTATGATAGGCATGGTTCTAGGTGGTGGTTTTGGGCTTATAATATATTCATCTTATGGTTGGAAATATACTATGATAGCTTTATCAATTGCAACTGCTATTTCATTGATTCAGATACTTTTTTATATAGAACCAAAAAGAAAAAAAGAAAACATACAAGATAAAATAGACTATAAACAGTATATAGACTTTTGGAAAGGTTCAAAAAGAAAAAAGTGGCTTTTATTACTCTTTGTGTATCCACTAACAATTAGTTCTGCTTATGGTCTTATTACTCCTATTTTAGTTGATGCACATTGGGGTTTAGATAAGATAGGTTTTGCAGTGCATATAGTGGGATATGGCATAGGAGTATTGGCGTCTTTTACTGCCTCTTGGCTAATTACAAAATATGGTAGGAAAAATATTTTAGTAGTAGCAGCTATTGGACAGATTTTTGGTATGTTACTTTTGTTACTTCTTTTAAGTCAATACAATAGTAGTTTTATTGCAATGATTGTGGTTGGTCTTATATTTAGTTTTTATACACCTTCTTCTGTCGTGATGACAACACTTATGATGGATGAAGCATCTACTAAATCTCCAGCTTCACAATTTGCTATTCAACATAGTTTTTCTATGTTTTCAGGAGTTTTATTTACAAGTTTAGCGGTGTCTTTATCTGGAGTATTTGGTTACACAACTATAATTATTTCAAGTGCACTCTTAGGACTATTAGCGGTATATTTTTCTACAAATGTAGATGATATAGTTACAACAAAAGTAGATGTAAACTCACATAATGAAAAAAATATAGCTACTCAATTAGATATACAATACTAAGGAAAAATATGAAAGAAATAAAAATTTTAATGCTTGTAAATGTTTTATGTGTTTCAGCTATGATGACATTTATAGCTATAGTTGGACCTCTTATAAGAGAACTTCATATGCAAGAGTGGCATGCAGGATTAACAGTGGCATTTTCTGGAATTGTTTGGGTTCTATTGTCAAGATACTGGGGAAGAAAAAGTGATATAGAAGGAAGAAAACCCATTTTACTCATAGGAGTTGTGGGTGTAGCATTATCTTATTTGGCATTGGCTATTTTTGTTGATTTTGCTTTGATATCACCTCCTGTTGTTATTGTATCTTTGTTAGTTTTAATTGTAACTAGAAGTTTAATTGGGGCATTTTATGCAGCAATTACTCCTGTTTCAAATGCTTTAATAGCTGATCATGTAGAAAAAGAAAAAAGAACTTCATATATTGCAAAACTTGCAGCTAGCAGTGGAATAGGAATGGTTATAGGACCTCCAATTGGAGGATATTTGGCAAAATTTGGATTGAGTACTCCTTTATATGTTTTTGCTGTACTTCCAATGCTTGGAGCTATTGTTTTATATTTTATTTTACCACATGAAAAGCCATTAACAAGTGAAAAAACTCCTCCCATAAAACTTTTTGATGAAAGGCTTCGTCTTCCTATGATAGCAGCTTTTGTTACAATGTTTTCCATTATCACAGCACAGGTTTGTATGGGGTTTTATCTTATGGATAAATTCAATTTAGACGCTATTAAAGCATCTAGTTCTACAGGAGTTATACTTGCTTGTATAGGGGTGGTTTTTATTATTTCTCAAATTATAGTTTCAAAAAACAATTTTAAAGCTAAAAATCTCTTAAAATACGGATCTTTTATAGCGATGATAGGTTATATCATCGTATTTATTGCAAATTCTAAATTTTTACTTACAGTTGGATTTTGCGTAGGAGGTTTTGGTAATGGTATGCTTTTTCCTGCTTTTCAAACACTTGCAGTAAATCTTGTAACAAAACAAGAACAAGGGGCAGCCTCAGGAACTGTTTCAGCAGCACAAGGAGTTGGCATGATATTAGGACCAATAGTTAGTACACTGTTGTATAAAATTAACCCAATAGCTCCCTTTGTTTTGGTTGGTATCTCTTTTTTTATATTAACTTTTATTTCGATTAGGTATAAAGATAGGGCATATGCTTGATATTTTAATTTTTTCTTTTGCTCTTAGTATGGATGCTCTTGCTGTTTCAATTGGTCTTGGAACAAAAAGACAAAGTAATACAAAAATTTTAGCATTGAAATCTGCCATATATTTTGGCTTTTTTCAAGCAATTATGCCTTTTATTGGGTATGCATGGGGAATTGGACTTAAGCAATATGTTGGAGAGTATTATAGTTTTATATCTTTTATCCTATTACTTTTTATTGGTATAAAAATGATATATGAAGCATGTAATAAAAATAAAAAAGAGACAATAAAAAATATATCAAATAAATTTTTATTATTTTTAGCTATAGCAACTAGTATAGATGCTATGGTAGCTGGATTTACTTTGCAGTTAATTGAACTTAACATTTATGTCTGTTTATTAATAATTGGCATAATAACATTCATATTTTCATATATAGGTGTTTTCATAGGGGCCAAAAGCCATGCAAAATATGAAAAAAAAGCAGAAATTTTTGGTGGAATTATATTAATTTTAATTGGATTTAAAATTTTATTCGAAAATGCTTGTTAATACTTTTATAATAAAAAAAAATCCTTAACAAACAAAAATTATATTGATAAATATTATCATTATGGTTATACTATTTCAATAAACTTTTTTAAAAAGTAAAAAAAGGAAATAAATGAAAATTTTAAGTAAAGTTGCTTTAATTGCAATCATATCTACAAGTAGTCTTTTTGCACATAATTTATGGATAAACTCTTTTGAGTCATTTACTCATAAACCAGGACACATAATTGTTGGTTTAGGATGGGGGCATTCAATTCCAATTGATGATATATTAAATTCACCAAATGGAAAAATACTAGTAGAAGATTTTAGTGTAATTTCACCAAGTGGTAAAAAAATAGATTTAACAATTCCTAGTAGTAAAGCAAAAAAATCAAATCTTTCAAACAATAACTTTGAAATTTTTGATGCAAATATTGGTTTGCAAAAAATTTCATTGAAAAAAGATAGCGAAAAAGGTGTATATTTAACGCTAGCTCAGTCTAAACCTACATTTTATACACAATATATTGATTCAAAAAATAGAACTAGACTAAAGCTTATAACAATGGATAAAATAAAAAATATTAAAAAAGTTTTAATGGCAGTAAAATATCAAGCATTTGCTAAATCATATTTTACTATTGGAAAATGGAGTGAACAAAAAGCAATTGGACAAGGTTTGGAAATCATACCAAAAACAGATCTATCCAATTTACATGTAGGGGATCTTGTTAAATTTGATGTTTTGTTTTATGGCAAACCACTAAGTGTAAGTGCAAAAAGTATGGAATTTATAACAGCGCATAGTAACTCTTTTGGGCAAAGTAGTGGTTTTTCATTACTTTCATATCTCCAAAATGGTAAAGCACAATTCAAAGTGCAATCTGCAGGACAATGGATAGTAATGTGCAATCATAAAGAAGATGTAACAAAAGATGGAAGATTAAAAAACTTATATGGTAAAACAGAACAAGTTTACCACGGAGCTACATTAACTTTTAATGTAAAATGATTTTATAAGGGTGTATTAAGAATACATCCTATTTAAAAATAAATATTTTTGCAATTTTGTAAAATTTTTAACTTCATTTATATATATTATCACCTTTAAACATATTTAATTTCATTTACATGTAAAAAAGTGCAAGATTTACCGTGATGGTGATTTTTTACTTTTATTCAAATTATTTTTCCTTTATAAATATTTTATCATAAATAGTACTATATTTGACAAGATTAGTGACTTTTTAATGGTTATGATAATGATTATGATAATTTAATTAAACTTTTATAAAAATTTATCTATAATTCTCAATCTTAAAATTTGGAAAAGTAAATGCAATGTCAAATTATTTATAGTTCAAAATATGGTTCTACTAAATTAATATCTCAATGGATAGGAGAAAAATTACTTCATCATGAAATACAAAATGAAATAATTTCTTCACAAAAAGCTACCCTTTGTAATGAAAGTAATCATATTGTACTAATTAGTCCAGTTTATTCAGGTAAGGCTTTAAAAGAATTCACTTCTTTTATTACAGAAAATCAAACTTTATTATTGAAAAAATCTTTAAGTATTGTTTGTGTTGCTATGCAAAAAGAACGCTGTTTTAACAATCAAGGTATATTAAATATCATATCTGAATTTACTCAACTACATAAAAATATTATTCATCAAGAAGTTTTATTAGGAGAAATGATTTATTCTAATATGACAAAAGAAGATCAAACTTCTTTATATAGTTTTTATACAAAGATTATGAAATTTGAAGATGAAAAATTAAAAGAAAAATTAGAATCAACTTCCTTACTTAATAAAAAAAGTGTTTGGGAATTAGCTTCAATTATAATAAAAAATATTAAAAAAGGAAATTAGTGAAATATTTAAAAAAAATACTTGATGAAAATAGTGAAATCCTTGGAAAAGATTCTGTTGAACATTTATGCGACTTATATGAAAAAAAACAATTACAAATGCCATCATTTTCTGGCCCTCCGGTAATGGGAGTTCCTGCACAACAAGAATATTTTAGTGAATTATTGAAAATTTCTCAAAAAAAATCAGATAAGCGTTCTATATATATTCATATACCTTTTTGCCAAACGAAATGCGATTATTGTGCTTTTTATCAAAACCCTACAACAAGTAAAAATTTAAATAGCTATGTAGATGCCTTAGTTAAAGAAATTAAAATGCTTAATAATTATGAGCAGTTAAAAGAGCTACCTTTCCATGCTATCTATTTTGGAGGTGGAACACCAAC
This sequence comes from Sulfurospirillum sp., assembly GCA_016744795.1. Taxonomy (GTDB): domain Bacteria; phylum Campylobacterota; class Campylobacteria; order Campylobacterales; family Sulfurospirillaceae; genus Sulfurospirillum_A. The sequence goes on along the minus strand of JADGDR010000001.1, from coordinate 291,957 downwards.
TGATTTAGAACCTAAACATATTTCAAGTATTATGATAGCGTTAAAAGAGACTCTAGAATTTGCTAATGATGTTGAATTTACTGTTGAAAGTAGATTTAAGGGATTAAGTAAAGAAAAAATTGATACTTGGGTTTCTTTTGGAATGAATAGAATATCTCTAGGCGTACAATCTTTTGACACAAAAATAAGACAAAGTCTAGGACGAAGAAATACTCAAGAAGAAATACTAAGCACTATTAAAGACCTAGTTAATGATGGACGTTTTTTAACTGTTATAGATTTAATGTACGGGTTACCATTACAAAGCAGCGAAACATGGAAAAAAGATATTCAACTTCTTATGGATTGTGGTGTTGATGGAGCTGATATTTATCAATTAGTTTTATTAGAAAAAACTCTGTTGAGTAAAAATATTGAATCAAATAAAATTTCATATAATTTTGAAAACAAAGAAAAATATGATTATTTTGATACGGCAATGACTACTCTTGAAGACCATGGTTACAATCGTATTAGCACTCAACATGTTTCAAAAAATTCAAGAGAGAGAAATTTTTATAATACTTTTACAAAAGCAGGCTGTTTTATGCTTCCTTTAGGCTGTGGTTCTGGGGGGAAAATAGAAAACAGTGCAATTATGCACACAAGAGACTTGAAACAATATATTGAATTAGTTAATGCAGGTAATTCTCCTATTGGCTTTATGACAAGGAATATGCCAAGTTCACTACTTCAAAAAGAGTTTGAAATTCAATTAAATGGTGGTGTAATTAATAAGCTGTTGTTAAAACAATATATGTGCGAAGAAGAAAAAGTTTTGCTTGATGAAATCACAGAATTTTTACTAATTAAAGGTTTGTTGAAAAAAGATAGTGAATCTCGTTATTCTTTAACAAGGGCAGGAGAATTTTGGTATACGAACTTAACAGTTTCAATACAGAAAATTTTTAAATTATTCAAAAAAGGAATATAAAATGAAAGAAAATATAAAAAAAATAATAGATGAAAATCCAAATATAAGCAGTTCTGAAATTGCAAAAATGTTAGAAGTTAAAGAGTATGAAGTATTGCAAAATATGCCTTTAGAAATTGCTAAGGCAGTTGATGGAAAATGTTTTGATGACATTATTAAAGATGTTTCTACTTGGGGTGATGTTCTTTTCATTAAAATCACTCCTTCTTTCATAATAGAATTTAAAACTTCAATTTCTCAGGGTAGTTATGCAAGAGGTTATTACAATTTTGAAATGAAAAATTCGCCTCTAGGAGGACATTTAAAAGTATCAGACATACAAAAAATTATTTTTATAACACAGAAATTTCATGGCTTGTTAACTCGTTCTATTCAATTTTTTGACGCTAATGGGGAACATATTTTTAAACTTTTTGTAGCTAGAGATGAAAAACAAAAACCTATTGAATCACAAGTTGCATCTTTTGAACTTTTAAAGGAAAATACCGCTAATGCATAGAGCGTTAATCTTAAAAAAAAGTATATTAACTGTAATGATTATCAATACTCTTATCGTAAATAATAGTTTAGCAAATGAAAATACCTCTTCAGTTGGAGAAATTACAGTTCTTGGTTTTGAAAATAAAATAGATTCAAGAAAAGTAACAAAAGATTCTGATGAACTTACGAAAGAATTAATTAATGATGAATATGATTTACTTAAAAATATTCCAGGTGTGAGTGTAAATTCAGGTGGACGTTCAGGATCTAATGGATACGCTATTAGAGGGGTAGAAACAGATAGAGTAGCTATTACAGTAGATGGAATAGCTCAAGCAGATTCATTTATACCTGGCGTATATTCAGGCTATGGCTATATGAATGGAAATAGAAATACAACTGAATTAGAAAACATAAGTAGTGTAGCTATTAGCAAGGGTGCAGACTCTTTTGGTGTGGGAAGTGGAGGAATTGGTGGAGCTGTAGAATTTAGAACAAAGGTAGCAGAAGATTTTATACTTCCTGGTAAAAACATAGGTTTATATAATAAATTATCTTATGGTTCTAAAAATGAAGAATTTGTAAAAGTTTTCGGAATGGGTTTTAAAGATAATGGACTTAAGGGTTTATTTCAAATTGTAAAAAGAGATGGACATGAAACTAAAACTTTCAGTAAGGGCGAAGACATATATGGAAGTGCAAGACAAATATCAGAGCCTTCAACTAAAGAATCAACTTCAATTCTTACTAAATTAGGTTATTGCTTTAATGATGAACATTGTGTTGATAGTTTTTTTGAAAATAGAAAAATGAAAATAAATACAGAAGAAAAATCATATGAAACTTTTGGTGATGAACATCGTTTTGCTAAAGATATGTCACCGTATGAAAGATATGGGTTTTCTTACATGTACATGCCAATTAATTCTTTTATAGATACATTAAAATTTAAATATTCTAAGCAAAATATTGAACAGCATGCAATTACAAAAAAATATGAAAAAAATAATAAAGTTCTTACTCAAACAAACGATAGAAATACTTTTCAAAATATAAGAAGTGTAAGTCTAAATAGTTCATTTGTTCCTATTGAAACTAACTTTGGAGATCATTATATTAATCTATCTTCAGCTTATACAACAACTGAATTTAAAAATATAAATAGAGATCTTATGTTTGATAAGGGCAAAATAAACTGGAAAAGAAATTTCAGTATTATTAAACCTGTTGATAGCAAAATGTTTCATATAAAAATAAAAGATTCGTATAAGTATGATAATTTCACGTGGGATGTAGGCTTTAGATATGATATTTATCAGCACAAACCTTTAAAAGATCCTATGATTAGTAATAATAATACCAAATATGAATCAGAAATAAAAAAGTTTGCAGCTCCAACTTGGTTTAGTCGCTTGAATTATCAATTTAGTGATGAAATAGCCTTAGAATACAAAATAAGTAAGGGTTTTCGTGCTCCAAAAGCTTTAGAATTATATTTTGAATATACAGCTGGTGACAACTTTATGGATCCAAATCCTGACTTAAAATCTGAATATTCTATTAATCAAGAAATTGCACTTAAATTTGATGGAAGATTAGGACAGGGCGTTTTAAGTGGTTTTTACACTAAATATAAAGATTTTATTGAAGAAAGAAATTATAGTATTTTAGTGGAAAATCCATGGTTTAAAGATTATCATCATGGTGAAGAGTATATGCCTGAGTATCATTTTGTTTCAGACAATATTGATGAAGCAAAAATTTATGGTCTAGAATTTTCTGGTTATTTAGACTTACATGAAGCCTTTGATTTTAATGAAGGTTTTTACTCAAAACTTTTGGCTACTTACACTAAAGGGTCAAAAAGTACAGGAGATGATATGAGAGCCATTCAACCTTTTAATGTTCTTGGTGGAATAGGCTTTGATTCTAGTAACTATGGTTTTTACTTTTCTACAAACTATATGGCAGCAAAGAATAAAAAAGATACCCAAGAAACACTTTATACCTGGAGAGGCGAAGTTAAAAGATATTCAAAATACACAAACAAAGCCGCTTTTGTTTCAGATTTAAGAGGATACTGGAATATTAATAAATATCTCTCTTTAGGCTTTGGAATAAATAACATATTTAATAAAAAATATTTTACATGGAATGACTTACGAAGCATACCAACATTTGGAACAACAAATATGGTTGATTATAAAGGTTTAGGAGTGGAGAGATTTAGTTCTCCTGGAAGAAATTATAGTTTAAATTTTAAAATTAAATATTAAATAAAAGGAAAATAATGTCAAAAATATTAATTAGTCTTTTTTGCATAAACATATTTCTTGGAGCAAATACAATTGATTCTTCAATAAATATTCAAAAAAAAACAAATCTAAAACTTGCAAATTATCAAACAAAAATTAATAAATTAAATAATAAATATGAAAATTTATTAGTGGAATATAATTATGTAAATAAGGAAATAAAGAACAATAAAGCATATAATAATCAGCTAAGAAAAATTGTATTGTCACAAAAAAAAGAGTTATTATCTTTTGACAATCAAATTAAAACCATAGGAGAAACTCAGAAAAATCTTGTTCCTTTAATGTTAGAAATGCTAGAAAGTTTAAATGTATTGTTAAAAGAAGATGCACCATTTTTACTGGACGAAAGAAAAACAAGATTAGATAATATCAAAAAAGCTTATGAGCGTTCAAATATTACTAATGCAGAAAAATACAGGATAATTTTAGAAGCATTTAAAATTGAATACGATTATGCAAATACAATTGAGAGCTATAAAGATTTAAAAGATAATAAAACTTATGATTTTTTACGCATTGGTAGAGTTGGTCTTTATTATCAAAGTTTAAATTTAAAAGAGTATGGATATTGGGATAAATCAAATAATAAATGGGTTGTGATAGATGATTTTACTGCACAGTTCAACATAAGAAAAGCAATCAAAATTGCTAAAAAACATAATTCAGTAAGTTTTCTAAACTTACCATTTTCATCGACTAAGGAGCTTAAGTGAAAAAAATAATTATAGCAATATTTTTTGTTGCAACTAGCCTATTTGCCTTAGATTTAAATACTCTATTAGAGCAAATTAATAAAAGTTCAAAAGAAGAAATTTTATTTGAAAAATTACGTACAGAAAAATTTATAAAGAATAAAAATCAGCAAAAAAAACTTTTAAAACAAGCTCGATTTGACTTAAAAAAAGAAAATAAATTAACAAATTCTTTAAAAAATATTATTGCAAAGAATGAAAAATTATTGACTTTAAAAGAGAACGAGCTCACTTCTAAACTAGGATACTTGGGAGAAATGTTTGGTAATGTCAGACAAATTTCAACAGATTTTTTAACAAATCAACAAAATTCTGTAATAGCGTCAGAATTTGTTGATAATGCAGCTTTGTTTTTAAAACTATCTAATTCAAAAGAATTACCAAATATAAAATCATTAAAAGATTTTTGGTACGCTATGCTTGAAGAAATCATTCAAAGTGGCAATGTCTCCCAATACGAAGCAGATGTTATTAGTACTAATGGCGAGAAAACAAGACAATTAATAACAAGAGTAGGGGTATTTTCTGCATTTTCACAAGGTTCTTTTTTAAAATATTCTAAAGATGTAAATTCTTTGATGCAGTTAGTAAAACAACCAAAATCAGAGTATCAAGATAATGCCTTAATTTTTGAAAATAGTTCAAATGAAATTAAAAGTATTTTAATTGACCCTACTAAAGGTACACTCTTTGATATGCTTAAGAATAAGCCAAGTTTAATGGATAAAGTTAGGCAAGGTGGTATTGTTGGTTATGTAATCATATTTTTAGGAGCAATAGGAATTTGTTTTGGAATTTATAGCACTATTGTTTTGAATTTATTAAATATAAGCATTAAAAAGCAAATAAAACAATTGCCTGAATATAGCGTAAAAAATTCCTTAGGTAGAATTGCTGAAATTTTTCATAAATATTCTAAAAGCTCAGGCGAAGCTCTTGAGATAAAAATAAGTGAAGCAATTTTAAAAGAGACTAATGGCATTAAAAAAGGTCATAGTTTTTTGAAATTACTTGCAGCAGTAACACCTTTGTTGGGTTTACTAGGAACAGTAACGGGCATGATAACGACATTTCAATCAATAACACTTTTTGGAACAGGCGATCCAAAACTAATGGCTGGAGGAATTTCAACAGCTTTAGTAACAACTGTCTTAGGTCTAGTAACCGCTATTCCTTTATTATTTATTTATACTTACTTATCTTCTAAATCTGAAGAAATTTTATCTATTTTAGAAGAGCAGAGTATTGGTATGATAGCAAAAAACATAAAATAATATGTTGTATATATATTTTGACAACATGCTTCTGTTTTTTGAGCGAGGCGGAACTGTTTTATTTGCTATTTTTTTGATATCTCTTTGTTTATGGACTTTATTAATAGAGAGATATGTATATATTAAATTTTTATATAAAAAAGAGGAACACTCTATATTGGATGATTTAAATTTATGCAATAGCGAAGAAAAATTTAAAAAAGAGATTAAAAAATTCATAATAGAAAGTTCTAAAATAAGGTTAAAAAAAGGAATGAGTATTATTAAAATACTCATTATTATCTGTCCATTAGTTGGTTTGTTAGGAACAGTAACTGGAATGATGGAAGTATTTGGACAAATGTCAGTATTGGGAAGTAGTGATGTAAAATCGATGGCTAACGGTGTTTCTATGGCAACTATACCTACCATGGCAGGCATGGTTGTTGCCCTAAGTGGAATTTTATTTGAAAAAAAATTAGATTCCTCTATTTGTAGTCATATTCATAAATTATATTTTAAAATTTCAAAGGTACTTAAATGAGGAAATTAGTAAAACACAAGCATCAAGAAGAAACAGAAATCAATTTGACTCCTATGTTAGATGTAGTTTTTATAATGTTAATTTTTTTTATAGTCACAACATCTTTTGTAAAAGAGTCTGGTATTAGTGTAAATAGACCTAGTGCTAAAACTACCGAGCAAAAAACTAGTGCAAATATAATAATTGCTATTAGTGAAAATAATGAAATTTGGATAGATAAATCTTTAGTAGATATTCGTTCTTTAAGATCAAATATAGAAAGAATGAAAGCAACAAATACTTTAAACAGTGTTGTAGTTGAATCTGATAAATTGGCAAATACAGGTATATTAATTAATGTAATGGATCAAATAAGATTAGCAGGAATTACAAATATATCTATTTCAACTAGAATTAAAGATTAAATTGTGAGGTATATATTTGCTTTGATTTCTGCGATGATTATTAGTTCTTTAATGTTTATATTTATGCAACACATGATTATGGTTAATGAAAATTTTAAATTGCCGTCTAACAATAGACATAAGGTGTGTTATTTAAGAAGTAAAAATGATTTAAATATTCAAACAAAAAAACGTTTACTACCAAAGAAGAGTATTGTAAAACCGAAGCTAAAAGAGAGAAAAATCATAAAAGTAGCCACAAGTAACGATATGTATAGGAAAGTAAAAGTTAAATCTTTAAATATAAGCACACATGTTGATATATCTTCAGTTTCTTCTTTAAATAGTGTAAAAATGGCAATTAATGTTGGTCCATTAGATGCTAATACTTTAGAAGTAAGCAAAAGAGTTAGTCCATTTTATCCGCATCGTGCCAAAATTAAAAGCCAAGAGGGTTATGTAAAGCTTCTTTTTACAATAAGTCAAGAAGGACTTATTTCTAATATTAAAGTTATAGAATCTAAACCAAAGAGTGTATTTGACAAGGCTTCTATTAGGGCATTAAAAAAATGGAAATTTAAATCAAATAAAGAAAAAAGAGAAGCATCAATAATATTCAATTTTAGGTTGGTCAAATGAAAAAAGTTTTTATTATTATAATAGGCTTAGCTATAGGTGCTTTTGCAAATCATACAATGTCACAAAAAATATTTAATGTTTTAAATATTGCAGAAAAATTATCTGAGCAAAATAAAGGTAAAGAATTTTTAGCTTTACTTAAAAAAATAGAAAAAAGAAATATGAATAAATATGAGAAATCTTATATTTTACAAACAAGAGCTAATTATTATTTATCTAAAAATAAATATAAAGAGGCAGGTAAACAATATGAGCAAATAATATCTATAAATGTTTTTAAAAGACAAAATATTGAAAGAATGAAATTAAGCTTGGCTAGAATATATTTATATTCTCAAGAGTATAAAAAAAGTATTAAGCTCTTAAATTCATTAAAAAATTCTAAATATATTACAAAAGAAATATTATATGAAAATTTGATTTTAGCTACTTATTATTCAAAAAATTATCTTTTAAGTATTAAATATAGTGAAAAATACTTTAGTATAGTTCAAGCTCCACAAGAGTCATTTTATAAAATTTTATATTCTAGTTATGTTGAAATAAAAGATTATAGCAATGCTATTAGTACACTCAAAATTATGATAAAAAAATGGAGTAATAATGAAATTTATTGGGTTCAATTGGCTTCATTATATGAAAAAAAAGGAGAATTAAAAAACACTTTAGCCGTCTTAGATATAGCAAATAAAGAAAATATTTTAAAGAGTCCAGATAATATTTTGTATTTTATAAGCATTTTGCATCAATCAAAAATATATTGTAAAGCAGCTATTGTTTTGGAAAAAGGTTTAATAAAAGGTTTAATAAAAAAATCTAAAAGAAATTTTGAATTATTATTGTCTAGTTTTTTTAATTCTAAACAAAATGCTAAATTTGTTAAACTTCTTGATACTTCTTCTTTTGCTAAAGAGGCAAAATATCAATTAATACTTGCAAACATTTATTATAAAAAACAAAAATTTGAAAAAAGTGTTAAAGTGCTAAAGCAAATTAAAGTAAAACCAGAATTAAGTGAATATGGAGATAAAAATATACAATTGGCACTGAATTATTATGCAAAAGACAAAAAAAGTGAATGCATTAAATATTTAGAATTAGCATATAAAAATTCTTTTTCTAAAAAAAGAGCATATAATTTATTGGTTCAGTTAGATCCTAAAAGAAAAATATAAAATGAAATAATCAATCTCTAAGTTTTTATTTTTAGAAAGTTTTATTTGATGGTTAGTAGTAATATCTTCTATTTTTCATCAAATCTTTAGGAAGAATTCCAAATCTTTGTGAAAAAACTTTTGAGAAACTGTGAATGTATTTGTAGCCAATTTCATTGGATATTTCACCAACATTCATATCACTTTGCTTTAAAAGTGATTTTGCTTTTTGCATTTTATATTCATGTAGATATCTATAGGGGGAGGTATTAAAAACATTTTTAAAGCCTATTTTTAATTTAAATTCATTTAGCTTTACTATTTTTGCAAGTTCGAGTATGCTTGGAGGTTTTTTAATGTTGTTTATCAAGATGTCTTTTGCTAAATATATTGCATTCATATCGTAATCACTAAATTTAATTTTATTCTTTTTTTCAGAACTCTTTTCTTGAAATAAATTAGTAAATTCTTCATATAGTATTTCTAGCGTTTTTGCATGTAGAGATATTTTTTCTAAATTTCCCATAAAAACAGAATTATAAATTTCTTTTACTAGAAATTCTGTTTTAAAATTTGTTGACCTATTTTTAAGTGATATATGGCAGTTTTTATTTTCAAGAGCCTTAAATATTTTATCAGATTTTTTATTAACTGGAAAATTTTGAATAAGAAAATCTTTTTTTACTATAATATGCAGACTTTTTATGTCTATTTCTTTTTGAAAGTTTTCTATACCTTCTTCTTTATTTATAAGACTTATATTTGTCGTGTTGTCTTGGGTTTGCAATTTATAATCAGTTAATAAGCTTTTATATGTATGGTTCCCAGTTAACATAAAAGTTAAAAGAATACCATCTACTTGTGAGTTAGTTTGCATTTGAACGTCGTTTTTTAAACAAATATCGTTTTTTATTAAAAATATGTTTTCGTCAATTTTATATTCTTGTATTTTTTTATTTTTTTTATTTTCTGGAAAATTATTAGTATTATTAAAACTGTCATTATTTTGCTCATATAAGAATTTATTGAAATGTAAACATTCGTTTCTTGACATTATAATCCTTTCTACGTTTAAAAAAATACTTTAAGCTTTTCTTTAATATTGATTTTGATAACTACTATTAGTATACTGAAATAAATTAAATTTTATATTAAAGAGGTTAAAATGAAAGAACATAAAAAGATAGCTTTGTCTATAGCTACCTCATTGCTTTTAGCAAATTCTTTATTTGCACAAGATTCAACTACTTTGGATACAGTAACAGTTACGGCACAAAAAAGTGAAGAAAACATACAAGATGTACCTATTAGCATTACTGTATTTAATGAATTTGATATAGCAGATAAAAAAATAGATAAAATTGCAGATTTAGGAGCATATACTCCAAATTTAATGATGTTTTCCTACGGTGGTGATAAACAATTAACACCATCATTAAGAGGAATATTTTCAGACGTGGAAGCCAGGACTATTCCTGTTGGTATTTATATAGATGATGTACCAGTATTAGATGGCTGGGCTATGAATGAATTACTTGATGACATTCAAAGCATTGAAGTTTTAAAAGGTCCTCAAGGTACACTTTATGGTAAAAATACAGAAACAGGAGTTATCAATATTTATACAAAACAACCATCAAATGAGTTTAAAAGTAGTATAGGTATAGAACTTGGAAATGATAACAGAAGAAAATTGTCTTTAAAAGCAAGTGGTCCTATAATAAAAGATGAATTATTTGCAGGAATATCTTTTGTACACAATGAAAAAGATGGTTTTATAAAAGATGCAACAACGGGAAAAACACTAGATGATAGAGAACGAAATTTTGTTAAATTAACCCTTAAAGCCATAATAAATGATAATTTAGAAGCAACACTTATAAACTCATATTTAAAAAATAATAATGCTGGACAAAGAATAAGTTATGTTAGCCAAACCCAAGACAGTTTATCGTCAGATATTGATAATTATGATAAATCAAAAACTACAAATAGTTCACTAAAAATAAAATTTAATACATCAGATAACTCATCTATTGAATCTATAACAACAAGAAGGTATGTTCAAGATGACACTTCCAATGATTGGGATTTTACAAATGACGTTAATAACCCTTGGAAATTTCATCTAAATAATGGTGAAACCATAGAGTCATTATCTCAAGAAATAAGATACAAACAAACTTTATTTGATAATAAATTAAATGTCTTATTTGGTTTATTCCTTGATAAAAAAGAAGATAAATTTTACTATACGCAAGATACAGCAGGAGGAATAACAAATATAAAGATTGATTTAAATGATAAATCTTTAGGACTTTTTTCTCATTTTGCATATAAAATAAATGAAAAAACTACATTTATAACAGGACTTAGATACGACAAAGAAACTAAAAAATATAAACATGAGAATCAAGGGATTGATACAAGTAATGACTATTCTGAACTATCTCCCAAAATATCGCTTGAATATAAATTAGATGAAAATAAAATGATATATTCAACAATATCAAAAGGTTATAGAGCCGGTGGATTTAACTATTTGGCACCAAAAGGGCATGAAGATATATCTTTCGATAAAGAGAGCCTTTGGTCTTATGAATTGGGTTCAAAACTATCCTTGTATGAAAATAAAATTCATATAAATAGTTCAATTTATTATATGGATATTGCTAATATGCAAGTTACAAATGCCACATCCCCGACAGAGGAATATGTAACAAATGTAGCAAAAGCACACTCTATTGGATTTGAAATTGAGACAAATATAAAAGTAACAGATACTTTGACATCTTCTCTTTCTTTTGGTTACAACGAAACAAAGTTTGATGAATTTATAGATATTAACGGAGATTATAAAGGCAATACAAATCCTTTTGCACCAAAATATAATTTTAACATTGGCACACAATACAGAAGTCCTTTGGGCTACTATGCAAGAGTTGATGTAAATGGTTACGGTAAAATGTATTTTGATAAAGAAAATAAGTATGAAAAAAAAGCATATACGCTTGTTAATACAAAAATAGGCTATGAAACAAATAATTTTGATATTTACATGTATGCCAAAAACTTATTTGATAAAAATCATGATTCTATAGGTTATTACAACGGCTCATATACAATCTACTCTGAACAAAGAGAAATAGGTGTCCAGTTTGCATATAGGTTTTAATATCTAATATATATTAATCATATTTATTTTGTAGGTAATAAGCTTTACATGTAAAGTCTTTTAAAATAATTGGGCCCTTTGAAAACTTTAGTAATTTAGAGGGCTCAATTAGAAATAATCCTTTTAGAATAAAAATAAATCCTTTTAAAATAACTATGATATTGATAATAACTATCAGAGATACTATAATGCAAAATATTTAAATCAAGAGGTACTATGAAAAAAAAATTACTATTAATCTTCTTTGTATTCTTATGTACAAGCGTATTAGCGGAAGAACTTAATAAAACAATATCTTTAACTAAAAAAGCAAATGGAATTTCTATTAATTCTCAAAAAAAAATTGACTCTTTGGTACATAAAAGTGAAAAACTATATGCAAAATTTAAAATACAAAATTATGAATTGAAATCTTTAAATAATTATAATATTGAATTAAAAGAGATAATTAATGCACAAACTAGAGAAAAGGCATCTATATTAAAACAAATTGATGAAATTGATGAAACAAAGAGAGAAATTTTACCTTTAATAAAAAATATGCTTGTTTCACTAGATGAAATGATACAAAATGATATACCTTTTTTACCAAAAGAGAGAACGAAAAGAATAAAAAGGCTTAAGCGTCTTATCAAAAGATCTGATATTTCAATAGCTTCAAAATATAGGACTATTATTGAAGCATATGAAATAGAAACGCAATATGGTAGAACTATAGAAACATATAATGATATTTTAGAAAATCAAGGACTAAGTAAAAATGTAAAATTTTTAAGAATTGGAAGAATTGCTTTATATTACGTTACGGAGAACAATAAAGAGTCTGCTTTATGGGATCAAAAAACAAAAAAATGGCATATTTTAGATGATGGTTATGCTGTAAAATTAAATAAAGCTATTAAAATAGCTTCAAAAAAAAGTGTACCTAATCTTTTAAAGCTTCCTATGTTTAGTGCTAAGGAGGTATTGTAAATGAAATATTTATTTTTACTCTTTATATTAGTAACTAGTATATTTGCAAACAATAGTGATAAGGTTTTTCAAGAATTGTTAGAAAAAGTTAAAGTTGGTTACAAAATACAAACTACGCAAGATAAAAAAAGAGAGAAAAAATTTCTTTTAGATGTAAAAGCACAAAAAAATATGCTTTTAGAAAGTACAAAAAAAATACAAAAAGCAAAAAAAATATCTAAATTTTTTAAAAATACTATAAAAGAAAATGAAATAAAACTACAAAGCTTAAGCAATGATTTGGACCTAGCTAGTGGAGATTTGGGTGAACTTTTTGGAACAGTTAAACAAGTAAGTTCAGATATGAACGTACATATAAAAGCATCGTTAATTTCATCACAATTTCCAAAGAGAAAAGAGTTTTTAAAAGAACTTATTTCAAAAGATGCACTACCAGACATAAAAGAGCTTGAAAAACTTTGGTATATAATGTTTCAAGAAATCATTGAATCTGGAAAAGTTGTAAAATACAAAACGAAAGTAATTTCAAAAGAAGGCACGCAAAAAGTAGAGAATATCATAAGATTTGGTAATTTTAATGCCATAAGCAATAACTCTTTTTTAAAATACAATGCTTCAAATTCACTGTTTGTTGAACCATCTTTTCAACCGAACAGAAAATACATTTCTCTTATAAAGGAGTATTTTAATTCAAATGAAAAAATAAGTGAGATAGCCATAGATCCTACGAGAGGAAATATACTTGATATTATTTCACAAAAACCAAATTTAGAACAAAGAATTTCACAAGGAGGAATCATAGGTTATATAATTATTGCTCTTGGAGTAATAGGTTTACTTTTTGCCCTTATTAAGTATGTTTGGCTTTGTTCCATAAAAATTAAAATAAAAAAACAGTTAAAAGATAGAAATAATATTAGAGTTAACAATCCTCTAGGAAGAATACTTAAGGTATATAATAAAAATAAACATATAGATGAAGTTGATTTAGAATATAAGATAGATGAAGCATTTTGCAAAGAAGTGCCATCTATTCAAAGTGGTTTTTCTATGATAAAACTTTTTGCGGCAACTACTCCTTTGCTTGGACTTCTAGGAACTGTAACAGGAATGATTTTGACGTTTCAATCAATTACACTTTTTGGAACTAGTGACCCAAAACTTATGGCTGGAGGAATTTCACAAGCACTCATAACTACAATGCTTGGTCTTATTGCTGCTATTCCACTGCTTTTTGCACATACATTTTTAAGCTCTAAAGCTAAAAAAATTATAAGTATTTTAGAGCAAACTAGTATTTCTTTTTTAAATAAAGATGATTAAAAGTGTTTGATTTTTTGTATACCATTGACACTTTTATTGAAAGAGGAGGTGATGTTTTAATTATCATTTTTATTGTTGCTTTTGCTATGTGGTCTGTTATCTTAGATAAGTTATTTTATCATTTTTTTGTTTATAAGAAAAAGATTTCCTTACTAAAAATACAAAATAAACAATTAAATAAAATATTTTTTTTGTATACAAAAAACAAAATTGAGAATGGAATGAATTTTATAAAAATATCTATTATGGTTGCTCCACTCTTGGGTCTTCTTGGCACTGTTACCGGAATGATTGAAGTATTTGATACTATTTCAATATTGGGAAATTCTGATGCAAAAGCAATGTCGAGTGGCATATCTCAGGCTACTATTCCTACAATGGTGGGAATGAGTGTTGCACTTAGTGGAATGATATTTAAAACATATTTAGAACAAAGTAACAAAAAAAAATTACGCCTTTTAAGTGAAAAACTTCATATTGAATTTAAAGGAAAAAGAAGAAAATGAGAAAAAGAGATTTTTTTGAAGACAATGACGATGCAGGCATAGATATGACTCCTATGCTTGATATCGTTTTTATTATGCTTATATTTTTTATAGTTACTACATCTTTTGTAAAAGAATCAGGCATAGACATAAATAGACCAGTTGCACAAACATCTCAAAAAAAAGACAAAGGCAATACTGTTTTAGTAGCAATTACAAGTAATGAAGAGATATGGATAGATAAAAGACAAATTGACTTAAGAGCATTAAGAGCAAATATACAAAGATTGAGTAATAGTGATGATAAAACTTCAATTATAATTCAAGCAGATATGGAATCAAAAACAGGTCTTTTAGTTGCTGTTATGGATCAAATTAAAATGGCAGGTATACAAAATATATCAATTGCAACTAAAAAAGAGTAGCATGTCAATTTTACGATTTTTTTTACCCTTTGTTGCTCTATTTTTTACTCTTATACTTTACTGGATATTAAATCAGACTATCATAGTAAATAATAGTAATAAATCAAATCAAATCAAATATGGAAATATAAGTTTTATAAGAATGCATAATGAAAATAAAATTGAAAAAAAGCATAGAGTAAAAAAAGAGATACCAAAGCATGAAAAACTAAAAACTCCTCCAAAAATAACAACAAATATAGATAAAGTAAAATTTACAATAAATAAAACAAGATTAAATATAAATATTCCTCCTGTAAACCTACCTGTAAATATTAAAAATAATGGATTCTTAAATGGGGCAGTTTTTAACAAATCAAATATGATGCAAAACAGTTCAGCCTTACCAATACTTAGGATTCCTCCTATTTATCCAAGAAGAGCAAAAATATTAAAAAAAGAAGGTTTTGTTAAACTAAGGTTACTAATAGATAAAAATGGTTTAGTGAAAAAAGCATTTATTTTAGAGTCTAAACCTAAAAATATATTTGATGATGCCGCATTACAAAGTGTATATGGCTGGAAATTTAAACCAAAACAAGTTAATGGGAAGAATGTAGAACAAATGGCTGAACAAATGTTAGAATTTAAATTAAGGTAAAAGATGAAAATACTGTTTATATTGTTTACATGTATATGTTGTTTAAATGCAAATGTTCAACTCTCTTCAAATACATATAAAAAATTAACTCAAATTAAAAAACTAAGTGAAAACAAACAATATAAAATAGCACTAAATATAATAGATAAACTTATGAAAAAAAAACTAAATAAAGCAGATAAGGCTTATGTATTGCAAAGTCAAGGTTTTTTATATCTTTCGCAAGAAAACTTTAAAAAAGCTATTTTGTCCTTTAAAGGGATGGATGATTTGAAAGTTATGGATGTAAAAACTCATTTAAATACTTTGTATAATATGGCACAACTCTACATGTCATTAAAAGAATATAAACAAACTATAAAATACTTAAATATTTGGCTAAAAGAGACAAGAGATAAAAAGCCTGAAGTTTATATGTTGTTAGCTCAAAGTTATACCGCAACCAAGCAAATAAAAAAAGCGATACAAAGTATAAACAAAGCAATTAAACTACAAAGTACTCTTAACAAAAAAGTTCCTATTAATTGGCAGGAATTACTATTCTCAAGCTATTATCAAATAAAAGATTATAAAAATTCAATTAAAACACTCTATACTCTTATCCATGAGGTACCTAAAAATAAAAATTATTGGTTATACTTGTCTCAGATTTATATAATACAAAATCATCCACAAAAAGGTTTAAGTGTTTTTGAACAAGCTAATAATTTAAAATTATTAAAAGAAAAAGATACTTTACAGTTTATAAATTTTTTATTACAAAATAGACTATATTATAAGGGAGCTAAACTTTTATCTGCACATCTTGAAAATAAAACTGTAAAAATAAATGAAAAGAATTTCAAACTTCTTTTTGATGCTTATTTTAATGCAAAAGAGTATACATCTTCTTTAAAAGTTTTAGAAAAATTAATACATTTAAGCAATAAAAATAAATATATTTTGCAAAAAGCAAGGTTATATAATATGTTGCATAAAGAAAAAAAAGCTATTAAAAGTTATGAATTAGTTATCAAAAATAAAATTCAAAAGAGTATTCAATAGCAAATTTAGAATTAAGTTATCTTTATTATGAACAGCATAAAATTGAAAAGTGCAAAACTTGTTTATATGAAGCTAAAAAATACAATAAAACAAAAAAATTAGCACTTAACTTTTTAAAACAATTAAGAACTCTAAAATAAATATTTAATAATCTCTTGCAACCATATAGTTTGGATTATCTTCTTCATAAGCACAATATGGACCCGCAATTTTAAGGGCTTTTATGCAATCTTCACTTAAATGACGAAGTCTTAAGCTTTTCCCACTAGCCTTGTATTTTTTAGTAATGCTGTCAATCGCTTCAGTACCAGAGCTATCCATAACTCTTGCATTTTTAAAATCAATAACTACGCTATTAACATCATTATTAATATCAAATATCTCATTAAATGAAGTGATTGAACCGAAGAAAAGAGGACCATCAAGTTCATAAACTTTAGTACCACTAGTTTCAATATGCACATTAGCATAAATTCTAGCATGTTTCCACGCAAAAACTAAAGCAGAAATTATAACACCAGTGATAACAGCAACAGCCAAATCAACATAGACTGTTATGATTGTAACGCTTAGCATAACAAAAGCATCACTTTTGGGCATAAACTTTAGGTGTTTTATACTTGCCCATTCAAAAGTAGAGATACTAACCATAAACATAATTCCAACAAGAGCTGCAACAGGCAATAGTGAGATAAAATCAGAGAAACTAACAACAAATAAAATAAGAAGTACAGCTCCAGTTACACTTGAAAGACGTCCTAAACCACCTGAAGTAAAGTTGATGATAGATTGACCTATCATCGCACATCCTGCCATAGCTCCAAAAGAGCCACATGTTACATTTCCTATTCCCTGAGCAACACACTCTTTGTTACCACTACCACGGTTCCCGCTCATTTCATCTAAGACTGAAAGTGTTAAGAGCGACTCAATAAGACCAACTAAGGCGATAATTATAGAATATGGAAGTATTATTTTTATAGTTTCAAAAGTAAATGGTACATTTGGTATATAAAATGATGGTAAAGCACCACTTATATTAGCCAAGTCTCCGACTCTTTTTGTATCTAAATCTAAAAATATGGTAATTGCTGAAACAAGTATAATAGATATCAAAGAAGCAGGTAAGGCTTTTGTAGTACGAGGTGCAAAATGCATAGTTGCCATGGTAAATGCTACAAGAGCATACATAATCCAATTTTCACCAGCGAAGAGTGGAAACTGTGCCATAGCAATGACTATAGCTAAGCCATTTACAAAACCATACATAGCAGGTTGAGGAACAAGACGTATAAATTTACCAAGTTTTAGTATACCAACTAAAATTTGAAATATACCAGCAAGAATAGTTGCAACAAGCATATATTCGTAACCATGGTCTAGTACAAGAGCCACTAAAACAACTGCAATAGCTCCAGTTGCCCCACTAATCATGCCTGGTCTTCCACCAATAAGAGCCGTTATAAGTCCGAGTATAAAAGCAGTATGAAGCCCAACAATTGGACTAATTCCCGCGATGATAGAAAATGCAATAGCTTCAGGAACAAGAGCAATAGCAACAACACTTCCTGATAAAACATCATTTTTTATATTTGATGTAGAGTAGTTTTTTAGATTAAACAAAATAAATTCCTTTTTTTAAGGGCAGGATTATATCTTTATTTTAGTTTATTTTAGTTTAACTTAAGCTATTTGTATTTTATTACTTGGTATATATGTATAGTTGGAAAGTTTCTAAGACTGTCCATAGGCAGTCTAGCTTTGCTTAAAAGGTGTCCAAAGAAGTTTTCAAATTCTGGTAGTTCTTCCCATACTTGTGGTAAAAAAGTTGCTTGTTTTGAGTTTAGTTCTAGTATGACTCCATCAATATTTGGTCTGATTTTATTTTTTAAATCTTCCATATCATTATATTTCAAAAGCTTTGGTTTGGTTAAAATTGATACTTCCACATCTGTTACATGTAACTCTTCACGAGTGAGTTTTGAAAATCTAGGGTCTCTGAATGCTGCATTTTTTGCATTGTATATAATGTCTTTGATAAGCGGTTGACAAGCTGTAAGTGAACCGATACATCCTCTTAGTTTTCCATTTTTAGTTAGTGTGACAAAAGATGCTCCATTTTCCTTGAGTTTAGGATTTTTTTGAGTTATTTTTTCTATATCTATACTGTTTTTGTAGTCAAATTCATCTTGTATAGATTGTTTTGCAATATTAGATATGTTCATTTGGTTTTCCTATATAATAACCTTGTGCAAAATCTACACCTAAGATTTTTACTTGGTTTAAAACTTCTTCAGAGTGTACATACTCTGCAACAGTTTTAATACCTAATTCTTTTGCAAAGTTTACGATAGTTTTGGTGATGATTCTCATGTCATCATTTTTATCTATGTTTTTTATAAGGCTTCCATCTATTTTAATAAAATCTACTTGAAGTTCAACAAGTCTTTCAAAGTTTGAGTATCCAGAACCAAAATCATCAATTGCAATTTTAACACCATATGATTTTACTTGCTCGATAAAGATCATAACTTCTTTATAATTTTCAATTCCTTCACTCTCTAAAAGCTCAAAGATCATCCAAGGACCTATCCCTGTTTTTTCAAGAAGATTCAATATGAATTTTGTTGTAGTTTTATTTGTAATGTCTAAGAATGATAGATTTACAGAGAACTCACAAGGTGAAATACTAAAAACATCTATGCTTTTGCCTATTAATGAACAAGAGAGTTTAGGGTAAGCTTTTGAACGTTTTGCTATATCTAAAAATTCACATGGAGATAAAATCCTACCTTCATCGTTTTTGATTCTCATTAGAGATTCATATTTTTCTATTTTGCCAGTTTCTATATTCATAATAGGCTGAAAATATGGTATTATCAAATTTTTTTCAATAGCATTTTTTATAATTTTTGAAGTCTGTATATTTTTAGTATACTCTTCTTCCTTTTTACTTTTTTTATCGTATAAAGCAAAAGATTTTTTAGATGTTTTTGCATCTTTATATGCTATTTGAGATAGTTTGAGTTGATTTGAAATACCTTGAGAAGCACCTATTGTCATAGAAATATCAACTTCAGCACCTTCACATAAAAATTTTTCTTCTTGAACCTTTTGTGATATGTCTCTTAGATATTCTATAAGTATTTGTTCTTCTATTTTCTCAAAACATAACATAGCATATATGTCTGCTTCAAATTTATATAGTGCAGTCTTTGATGTTAGTATATTTTTTTCTAACCATCTTGCTACTTGTATTAATATCTTATCTCCAAATAGGTTTCCGTACAAGTTGTTAATAGAGTCAAAGGAGTCGATATTAAAGAGTATATAGGTGGTCTCTTCTTTTATGCTTACTATACTTTTATCTGTAAAAAGTTTAAGTCTATTTGGTAGTTTTGTTAATGAATCTTGGTACAGACTATTTTTTATATTTGTTTTGCTTAGTGTGAGCTCAGTTAGGTCAGTAGCCAAAAATAAAACTTCATAAAGAGAATCTTTTTTGTCAAATATAGGGATAAAAGAGCAATTTAGATATATCTCTTCTCCGTCACTAGTTATAAAAACTTGAGTTCCTTCCCATGATTGTTTGCATTTTACCGTTTCAAATATCTCTGAAATAGTATATTTCATTAGAGCAGAAATGTTTACATGTAAAGACTCTTGTTTTGTCGTATGCATTATTTGACAAAACTGTCTATTTGTGTGGATTGTATTGAGTGTAGAGTCTAATTTGGCATATATACCACTGTTTTCAAAAGCTTCAAGATATACATTTTCACTTATATGCAGAGTCTCTTTTGGCTGACCAAATAAGCTAGCAAAAAGCCTTGTCCAATTTTTCACAAAACACCTTTTATACAGTTTACGTTTGATACTTTACCGTAATTGGTTTAAGAGAAAAATAAAAATTTATATAAAAGGAAGTTTTAAACAGTTTTTCTATATAATCACGTCCTAAATCTCACACACACCAATCCTTTTAGGTTGCGCAATTTCGCGTTGATGGGTGTGGAGGCTAAACCAAAAGGGGTAAAACCCAAAAATTAAATTAAAGGAGACTTCATGGTAACAATGAAGGATTTACTAGAATGTGGTGTACACTTTGGACACCAAACAAGAAGATGGAATCCGAAAATGAAAAAATTCATTTTTGGTGAGAGAAAGAATATCTATATTATAGATTTACAAAAAACTCTAAGATATTTTAGACATACATATAATGTAGTAAGAGACGCAGCAGCGGAAGGTAAAACAGTACTTTTCGTAGGAACTAAAAAACAAGCTAGTCACTCAATTAAAGAAGCAGCACTTGCTTGTGGCATGCCTTATGTTAACCACAGATGGTTAGGTGGAATGCTAACAAACTGGAATACAATTAAACTTTCAATTAGAAAACTTGATATCATTGAAAAAATGGAAGAAGATGGACAGATTGAATTACTTACAAAAAAAGAAGCTCTTATGCTTCGTAGAAAAAAAGCTAAATTATTAGATTATCTTGGTGGAATCAGAGACATGAAAACTGCGCCAGATATGATTTTTGTAATTGATACAGTAAAAGAAAACATTGCAGTTTTAGAAGCTAGAAGACTTGGCATCCCTGTTGTTGCTCCACTAGATACTAACTGTGACCCTGATGTTGTTGATTATCCAATTCCTGGAAATGATGATGCTATTCGTTCTATACAACTATTTTGTAGAGAGATGAGAGAAGCTATCAATGAAGGTAAAGAAATCAAAGCACAAGATGAAGCAGAGCCAGAAGAGATTCCTGCAGAAGTAAGCGAAGAAGAAAAAGAGAAAATCGTTGAAGAAGCAGTAGCTGAAGGCGAAAAAGAAGCAACTACGAAGGAAGCATAATCATGGCTGAGATTACTGCAAAATTAGTAAAAGAGCTAAGAACTGCTACTGGTGCTGGTATGATGGATTGTAAAAAAGCATTAGTTAGCGCTGAAGGTGATATTGAAAAAGCAACTTCTATTTTAAGAGAAAAAGGTTTAGGAAGTTCAGCTAAAAAAGCTGACAGAATTGCTGCTGAAGGACTTATTCAAGTTGTGACAAATGATAAAGTAACAACCATGGTAGAAGTTAATTCAGAGACAGATTTTGTTGCTAAAAATGAAAATTTTATTAATTTAACAAAAGATATAGCAAGTCACATTCAAGCAAATGATGCTCAAGATGCTGAGGCTCTTATGAGTACCACTATTGATGGGACAAAGTTTGAAGAATACTTAAGTAGTAAAGTTGCGACTATTGGCGAAAAAATTGTTGTTAGAAGATTTACTACGCTTAATGCTAATGAAAATTCTGTTGTTAATGGATATGTTCATTCAACTGGTAGAGTTGGTGTTGTTATTGAAGCAAATTGTGAAAATGCAGAAGTAGCTTCAAAAAGTGTTGAGTTTGTTAGACAGCTTTGTATGCATGCAGCTGCAATGAAACCTTCATTTTTATCTTATACTGAGCTTGATGCTGAGTTCGTTGAAAAAGAGACTATTGGTATGAAAGCTGATATTGAAAAAGGTAATGAAGAGCTAAGAAGACTTAAAAAGCATGAGTTAAAGATACCAACATATGTTAGTATGTCTCAGCTTACAGATGAAGTTATGGCACAAGCTAAAACTGATATTGAAGATGAGCTAAAAGCACAAGGTAAACCTGAAAAAATTTGGGATAGAATTGTTCCTGGTCAACTAGAGAGATTTGTTGCTGACAATACTCAACTGGACCAAAAAATGACTCTTTTAAGTCAATTCTATGTAATGGATGACAAAAAAACTATTGAACAAGTTCTTGCTGATAAAGCTGTAGAATTCGGTGGAAAAATCGAATTAACACAGTATGTTAGATATGAACTAGGTGAAGGCCTTGAGAAAAAAGTTGAAGACTTTGCTGCTGAAGTAGCAGGACAACTAGGGTAATAACCAAATTTAAGAGGAGATTTTCTCCTCTTAATGCTCTTAAATTATGAAAGGTTAAAATGATACCTCTTTTAGAAGTAACAAATCTTTCACACTCCTTTGAATACAACCTTTTTACTGATATAAACCTTATTTTGAATCCTAAAGAGTCTATCTCTATAGTTGGTGTTAGTGGTAGTGGTAAGTCTACCCTTCTACATATTTGTGCAACACTTTTAAAGCCCAATAGTGGTGAAGTAAAGCTATTTGCTAAAGATTTATATAAGCAAAAAAATAAAGATATTTTAAGAATGAGAAGAGAAGATGTAGGAATTATCTTTCAATCTCATTATCTTTTTAAGGGTTTTGATGCCTTTGAAAATATAGAGTTATCAACGTTGTTAAATAATACAAAAATAGATGATGAGTTGATAGAAAAACTTGGTATATCAAATGTATTAAAACAAAAAGTCGGAGAACTTTCTGGAGGACAACAACAACGTGTTTCCATTGCTCGTGTTTTATCAAAAAGACCAAAGATTATATTTGCCGATGAGCCAACAGGGAATTTAGATAGCAAAACTGCTAATGAAGTTATGAGTATTTTGTTTAATTATACAGAAGAAAATAATGCAGCACTTCTTTTGGTAACACATGATAATGATTTGGCAAACAGATGTAATATAAAATGCAGTCTTTAATAGAGTTTATAGGACAAAATCAAGTTATACTTTTTTTGCTACTTTTTACAAGACTGAGTGGTCTTTTTGCATTTTTCCCATTTTTTTCACATATGAAGATACCTATGTCAATTAAAACTGCTCTTGTTTTTTTTATGACTATATTTTTATTTCCATTAGTTAGTCTTCCCAATATAGAATTAAATATTGTAGGTATTGGATTAGCCATAATAAGTGAAATCATGTTAGGGTTAATAGCCGGACTTTTTTTAGTAATAGTTTTTGCTATGTTACAAATGGCAGGTATGAGTATATCTTTTGTTATGGGATTTACAATGGCTAGTGTAATGGATCCACAAACTGGTACATCTTCTCCTGTTATAAGTACTATTTTCACAATATTGGCTTTAGTTGTACTTTTAGCTTTTAATGGGCATCACTTAATGATACTTTTTATAGTAAAATCATTGGAAGTTTTACCTTTGGGAGGTTTTTATCCAACTCCTAATATTTGGGATTATCTTATTGGTGCAGTCTCAAATATGTTTATTTTTGGTTTTATACTCTCTTTTCCTATGGTTGGACTTTCTTTATTAGCTGATATTGTTTTTGGTATGCTTATGAAAACAATGCCATCATTTAACTTACTTGTTGTAGGTTTTCCTATAAAGATTATGGTTGCTTTTGTTGTTATGTTAGCCGTTCTTAGCTCTATAATGTTAATCTTTAAAAGAGAAATGTTAGATGCTATTGGCAAATTAACTATACTATTTATATAGCCCTAATCTATTTTGTACTAGAATGATGTAATTACTATAAACTTAGGAGTCCCATTATGCATTTTCTTCTTGTAAATAACAATCCAGCGGTATCAAGACTTATCACTTTAAGTGTTGAAAAACTCGGATTTAAAATTGATGAAACAATCTCATTTGATGAATTACCACTAGAAAGCTATGATATAGTTTTAGTTGATAACGAGCTTTATAATGAATTTAAGATTGATGAAATGAGAGAGTCTGGATTATCTAGATGTTTTGTATGTATCTTACCAAGAGGAGAAGTTAAGCCTGAGAATATAGACTTTATTTTGGAAAAACCATTTTTACCAACAGATTTGATTGATTTAGTTTCAAAAATTGAGGTTGAAAATAGTGATGAAGTAATTAGTTTTGATGAAGAAAAGATTGGTCAAAGTGATACTTTAGATATTGATGATAAAGATGAAATTAATTTAGAAGATGAAGATATTGCTATAGATTTAAATTTAGATGATATTGAATTAGAGGGTATGGATGTGCTAGAGATTGATGAAGATGAAGCAGTAACTAAAGATAGCTTAGGTGATGAAATAGAAGATGACGATAGTGAAATGAGTTTTGATGATGTACATTTGAGTGAAGTCTTAGAAGATGAAGATGAAGATTTAGGCTTAGCTGAAGAAATATTAGATGAAAGTGAAGATGAAAATACTCTTGATGAGGAAGAGCATGAGGATAAGGGTGAATTAGATCATATTTTGGATAGTGAAGATATTGATGAAGTAAAGCAATTATTAGAAGATGATAGTGAAGAAGAGGTAGAATTAAATGAACCAGAAAAAGTTAAAGAACAAGATGAGCTAGATGAAAATTTAAGTGAAGTATTAAACGAAATAGAAATTGAAGAGCCTATTATTGATGAAGATAAAGATGAAAAAGACTTAGAGATATCAAAAGATTTTGGAATAGCACAAGAGATAGTAAGTGAGGAGTCTTTTGATAAAGACAATGAAGATTTTTCTTTAGATGACTTTAAAGAAGAAGATATTGTTGATGAACCAATCAATGATGAAGAAGATATTGTTGATGAACCAATCAATGATGAAGAAGATATTGTTGATGAACCAATCAATGATGAAGAAAAAATTGTTGATGAACCAATCAATGATGAAGAAAAAATTGTTGATGAACTAATTAATGTTGAAGAAGATTTAGATGTAAGTGAGCTTGAAGCACAAATGGCATCTATGGAAATAGAAGATGACTTAAAATTAGATGAAGAAGATAATGATGACGATGATACCAATGCAATAGATGATTTGGATGAAGATTTAGAAGATACATCAGTTGAAGAGTTGGAAACAACACTTGATGCTATGATAGAAGAGAGTGATAGTATGAATAGCACGGCATCATCAATACAAGACATACAAGAAGCAGATTTATTAAAAGTATTGGGAACTGAAGTTGTAACTTCCAAAATAGATGTGATAGAAGAAGAAGTTCATAATGAAGAAAAAATAAATATAGAAAAAGAGATACAAGAAAAAGTTAGTAAAAGTATAAAAAAAGTATTAAATGATAGTTCTATAAAAGAGGCATTAAAAGGCATGACTATAAATATATCAATAACATTTGAAGAGGATGAGTAAGCGTGAAAGGTGGAATGTTAATTATATCAGGACCTAGTGGTTCTGGTAAAAGTTCGTTAATGAATGAAATGTTTAAAAAGATAGATGGTGTATATTTTTCTATTTCAACAACTACAAGAGCTAAAAGAGATGGTGAAACTGAAGGTATTGATTATCACTATATATCAAAAGAAGAATTTGAAAATGATATAGAAGAAGGACTCTTCTTAGAATGGGCAAAGGTACATGATAATTATTATGGAACATCATTAAAACCTATTTTAAAATCTTTGCATGAGGGAAAACTAGTGGTTTTTGATATAGATGTTCAAGGACATAAGATAGCTAGAGAAAAATTTGGTGATGCAATTACTTCTGTGTTTATAACAACACCAAACCAAGAAGAATTGAAATTAAGATTAATCAATAGAGGTACAGATACTAAAGAAGTGATAGAAAAACGTATTAATAATGCAGTTTCAGAAATGACAAGAGTTAGAGAGTACAACTATGTTCTTATAAATGATGATTTTAAAAAGACGTTAGAAAAACTCACTGCTATTGCAATATCTTCTAGATGTCGAGTGCATTCTATTGATACAGAAGAGTTTATAAGTTCGTGGGTAAATTAAGAATATAATGGTATAATTATCGAATTAAATTCAATGTAAAAGTATAAGGAGATAGTATGGGTGTTCCTAGTATGCCAGAACTACTGATAATTTTAGCAATCGTTGTGTTGCTTTTTGGAGCAAAGAAGATTCCAGACCTTGCAAAAGGCATTGGTAAAGGTATTAAGAGTTTCAAAAATGAGATGAGAGAAGATGAAGTAGTAGCTGAAAAACCAGTTGATGAAAAAATCGAGAAACAAGAAGAAACAGTATCTGCTAAAAAAGTAGAAGAAACTAAAGAAGCATAAAAAGGCACGAGATTGAAAAAACGTGTCATACAAGCTGTACGAGACGAACTCCAGCGTGAGTTTATTTTAGAAAAGCCAAAAGATTTATCTTTTGGTCACTACGCAACCCCAATAGCATTTTCTCTTGCAAAAGAGCTTAGAAAATCCCCAATGGTAATAGCTGATGAGTTATGTAAAAAATTTGAAAATAGCGTTATATTTAAAGAAGTTACATCTGTAAAAGGATATATAAACTTTAAGCTTAGCGAAGATTTTTTAGATGAGTATGCATCATGGGCAATAGCAAATGAGAAAGATTTTGCCTCATCAGATAATAATCAATCAATTTTGTTAGAATATGTAAGTGCAAATCCTACAGGTCCTCTTCATATTGGACATGCAAGAGGAGCAATTCTTGGAGATTCTCTATATAGAATAGGTAATCATCTTGGTTATAAAATTACAAGTGAATATTACGTAAATGATGCAGGAAGCCAAATGGCTATGTTAGGACTTTCGATTTTTCTTGCTGGAAAACAAAATGTACTTAAAATAGACGTTGAGTGGCCTGAAGAATTTTATCGTGGTGAGTATATATTTGATTTGGCGAATGATGCAAGTGAAGAATTAGGTTCTAGCATATTTGAAGATGATAAAAATATAGAGAAACTCTCAACTTGGGGTAAAAACAAGATGATAGAGCTGATAAAATCAAATCTTGCCGATATTGGTATAGAGTTTGAACAGTTTGTAAGTGAAAAATCTCTATATTGTGACTGGGATAATAGTTTTAAAAAATTAGAAAATTCAGATAAAACTTATCAAGAGGGTGGCAAAACTTGGATTCGTTCAACTGATTTAGGCGATGAAAAAGATAGAGTTGTTATACGTGAAGATGGAAGACCAACCTATCTTGCTGGAGATGTTATTTATCATGATAATAAGTACCAAAGAGGTTATGATCATTATATAAATATTTGGGGAGCTGATCATCATGGTTATATTTCTCGTGTAAAAGCTGCCATAAACTTTCTTGGATATGATGAAAAAAAATTAGAAGTTATTCTAGCTCAAATGGTTGCACTCCTTAAAGGTGGTGAGCCTTATAAGATGAGTAAACGTGCAGGAAACTTTATATTGATGAGCGATGTTGTTCGTGATGTTGGAAGTGATGCTCTTAGATTTGTATTCTTGAGTAAAAAGAGTGATACTCATTTGGATTTTGATGTAGATATGTTTAAACAAAAAGATAGTTCAAATCCAATTTTCTATATAAATTACGCACATGCAAGAATCAATCAAATATTTAATAAAAGTGGTAAAACTGTTGAAGATGTCAAAAATGTTAAATTGGAAAATTTAAATGATGATGGAGCAAACCTTCTTTATAGTGCACTTTTACTTCCAGAAGTTTTAGAAGATGCTTTTGAGTCACGTCAATTACAAAAATTAACAGAGTATCTAAAAACTCTATCCGCTAGTCTTCATAAATTCTACAATGAAAATAGAGTTGTAGGTGATAAAGATGAAGAGAAGTTTTTAAAATTATTCGCTATGGTTGGAGTAAGTTTAAGAACAGGCTTGAACTTGATAGGTATTAAAGCTAAAGATAAGATGTAGGTAGTTTAAAACTACCTACTAATTTATACACAATTACTACATAAGCCTTTTATAACAATAAAACTTTTTTCTATTTTAAATTTATTGTCTTTTGAAATCTCGCTATATACACTATCTAAGTTATAATTTATGTCTTTAACATTATGACAATTTTTACAAAGAAGATGAATATGAGGTTCTTTTTTTATTTCATATTGCTGCTTTAATTCTGGTAATTTAATTTCTTCTATTATATTTGAAGCAAGTAAATCATTTATATTTCTATATAGTGTTGCTTTGGAAAGAGATGAAAATTTTTCTAAAAGTTTTGAATATAAGAATTCTACGTCAATATGACCAGCATCACTGATATTTTTTAATATAGCCAACCTTTGATGTGTAGATTTTAAATTATGTGCTTTTAATAGCCCTTGATACTTATCCATATATTCACTTTCATATAATTATATTAAAGTAAAATAAATAAGATATTAATTATCTGAATTAGAATTTATATCTTGAAATATAAATTATCTAAAGATATTTACTATTTAATAGTATTAAATATTATTTAAGATTTTATACTGTATACTTTTTTATATTTTAAAAGGAGAATAGATGAAGATTTCTAAAGTTTTGGGTTTGTGTGTTCTTGGTAGTACAGTTTTGTTTGGAGCTAACTCATTGGTTACTAATGCAATGAATAGTGGTTTAAAACCTATTCCTCAGAGTAAATTTGAGCTTTTAAAACTTATTGATGATGCTAAAGATCCTATAACATCTCAAAAAGTTGAACTCGGTAAAAAACTTTATTTTGACCCTAGAATGTCAAAAAGTAGTTTAATAAGTTGTAATACCTGTCATAACTTAGGTTTGGGTGGGGTAGATGGTGTTAGTGCAGCTATTGGGCATGGTTGGACGGTAAATCCTCATCATTTAAATTCACCTACAGTATATAATGCAGTATTTTTTAAAGCACAGTTTTGGGATGGAAGGAGTCCTCATTTAGCTGATCAAGCTCAAGGTCCTGTTCAAGCCGCTCCAGAGATGGCAGCACCACCTAAACTTGTTGAAAAGAGAATAACTTCTATACCTGAATATGTAAGTGAATTTAAAAAAGCATATGGTGATGATGTAAAAATAGATTTTAAAAGAATAACATCTACTATAGCAATTTTCGAAAAAACATTGATTACACCATCTAGATTTGATGATTTTTTAAATGGAAGTAATGAGGCTTTAAATAAACATGAAAAAGAGGGTTTAAAAATATTTTTAAATAAGGGCTGTGCATCTTGCCATACTGGTATAGCGCTTGGTGGAACTATGCAACCATTTCAAATAGCTAGTAAATATAAGTTTATTAATGTAGGTGATTTTAAGGGAAATGCTGAAAGCATGGTGAAAACACCAACTTTAAGAAACATAACTGAAACAGCACCATATTTTCATAATGGGCAGTTTTGGAGTTTAAAAGATGCAGTAAAAGAGATGGGAAGTATTCAATTGGGTATCAAAATCAGTAATAAAGATGCAGGTAAAATAGTTACATTTTTAAAAGCTTTAAAAGGAAGAAAACCAGATATAAGTTATCCTCAATTACCTGATAGTTCAAGTACAACACCACATCCTGACGCAAAATGATAATAAAACTTAGAAAGTGTAATATCTTTCTAAGTTTTAAAATTTTATTACTCAATATTAATTAAACTAAAATTTTTAAAAAAAGGTTAGAATATAATAAATATATTCTTATGGAGTTGATAATGAAAAAAATAGCTTTAATTTTACTTGTATTTGGCTTATGCCTGATTGAAGTGAGTGCCAAAGGAGTTGTCAATAAAAATCAGTGTTCTAACAAAGGGAAAAATTTTATTTTTACTGGAGGAGAGTGCATAGAATTTTATGAAGCGAGTGCAGATAGAAAAGGAATTCTCAATATTATAGTGCATGGCACTTGGAAAGAGGGCACTAATGTTTTAGGTAGATATTCAACCTTTGCTGATGATTTAGCTATACAGACTGATATAACGACTGTTGCTATTGCCCTTCCTGGTTACTCATCTTCTTCCACCAACGAATTAAAAGCACTTTCTAGCGGTAAATATTTAGCTTCAACAAAAGAGTATATTGAATTTTTAGCTCACTTAGTTGAATCATTACAAAAAAAATATAAAGCCTCAACAATAAACTATATAGGACACTCAGCAGGAGCCGCAATGGGTGCTACACTTATGGGATACAAAACTGGGTTGGTAACAAATATGATTTGTGTAGGTGGTTATTATGATATACATAAAATTAATAATAACAAAGAGCTAATATCTGCAGTAGATTATCTTGATAGCATAGATAAAAATGCTAATCTTTTACTTATATATGGTACAAAAGATAAAATTTCTAAACAAGAAGTTACTAAAGAATTTTATAATTTAACTAAAAATTATGCTTTTAAATCTTCTCTTGTAGAAGTAAAAGGAGCAGAACATTTGGATTTGGATATGACAGATACCTCAGTTGAAAAAATTGTGGAATTATTAGAAGAAAAATAACTATAAATAGGTAAAAATAGTTTATTTATAGTATAAATCAATAAGTTTAGAATCTAATACATAAGGTATATTTACTACTTCATTTATGCTTTTATATTTAAAGCCACAAGTAGTGTAACAAATAACGCTTTCTTTTCTTTGATCTAAAAGTGCATCTATTGCGTAAGTTATAAACTTATATCCCATAAGTCTGTCGTATATAGTCGGGTTTCCACCTCTTTGAATATGTCCTAAGACACTTACTTTAGATTCGATTCCTATTTGTTTTTCAAACCAGTTAGCAATTTCATTCGAGTCTTGATGGATACCTTCTGCTGCAATAGCAATAAAATATTTTTTTCCATTTCTTATTTGATTTTTAAAATTTTTTTCATATGATTTTAGATCATATTTGATTTCTGGGATTAAACAGAGTTCAGCTCCAGAAGTGATAGCTGAAATAAGTGCAAGATAACCACAATCTTTACCCATAGTTTCTATAACAAAAGCACGTTTAAAAGAAGCAGCTGTATCTCTAATGGAGTCTATTGAAGTTTTGATTATATTTAATGAGGTATCAATGCCTAAGCAGTAGTCAGTTCCATTTATATCGTTGTCTATAGTAGAAGGAATAGCACAAAAATTTACACCAAATTCTTTATAAAAAATATCAAGCCCTCTAAAAGAACCATTACCACCTAAAATTATTAGTTGGTTTATATTTAGTGAATCTAAATTTTGTTTGGCTTTTTTTCTATACTCTTTTTGCATAAATCTTTTTGATCTAGCAGAGCCTATTATAGTACCACCTCTGTTAATGATGCTAGAAACATCTTCACAAGAGGCTTTTTTTATATTATTATCTATTAATCCCTCATATCCATCATAGATAAAATAAGGGATTAATTTTTTTTGTAATGAATATTCTACGAAGTGTTTCAAAGCAGGGTTCATGCCAGAAACATCTCCTCCAGAGCATAAGATTGCAATATTTTGCATAGTAACCCCTGTTTAAATAGAGTTTATTCTCCCTCTAAGGCTAATTGTCTAATTTTTTTCATCTCTTCATCACGTTCTGCTAAGAACTCTTCTAAGTTATATTTTGAGCGATATTGTGGAGTCATCAGATGGATTAGGATGTCCCCTAAATCTATAACTATCCATTCATTTTCATCATCTATATGTAAAAAAGATTCGTCATTTAATCCTTTTTTGAGATCATCTAAAAGAGCAGCACCATGTCTCTCTCCTAATGTTGTCGCGATGATAACTTGTTCTACAAAATAGTCTTTATCTTGCATATTAAAAATTTGTATATTTTCAGCTTTTTTAGAGTCTAAAATATTAACTATATTTTCTATTCTATTTTTCATTATTTTCCTTGTATAATACTCTTCAATTTCATCTTCAATTTGGTTTGGTATGAAAGATTTGTTCATATTTGAACGAAGTTTTGAAGAACTTATTTTAACATTAATTGGCAATTTTTTCAACTCTTTTGGTAAAATAGTTTCATCTCTTGATGCAACTACAAATTCAACCATGTTTTTTAGCTCATTATAACGGTGCCAATGCTCTAATGATTTAAGATTATCAGCTCCAATTATAAGATAAATTTTGCCTAAAGAGTATCTACTTTTTAGATATTCTACAGTTTTTATGGTAGCAACTTGCTTTTTTTGTTTTACTTCAAAATCTAATACTTCAATTTTTTTACATGTAAAGAGTTTTTTTAGCCAAGCTAAACGCATTTGTGAAGGAGCAAAGAACTCTTTTTTAAAAGGATTTAGGTGTGTTGGAACAATAAAAAGTTTCTCTACATGTAAAGATTCTAAAGCTTTAAAAACAATCTCCTCATGCCCACAATGTGGAGGATCAAAAGAACCTCCAAAAATTGCTATATCCATTAAAGATTTCCTTACCTCATTTTTGGTAAAATACCTAAATTTAAATGTATTATAACAAAGGAAATTCAAAATGGCACTAAAAGTAGCGATAAATGGGTTTGGACGTATAGGAAGATGTGTTGCTAGGATAATTGATAATAGAGATGATGTTGAGTTAGTGTGCATAAATGACACTGCTACAAGAAATATGACAGAGCAACTTTTAAAGTTCGATAGCGTTCATGGAACATTTGAGGGAGAGGTTAAAACTCTTGATGATGATTATATGCAAATTGGAAATTCAAAAGTAAAAATGTTTTCAACAAGAGACCCAAAAGAGTTAAATTTCTCAGATTATGGAGTTGATGCTGTTTTAGAGTGCACTGGTGCATTTTTAACAATGGAAAAAGCACAAGTTTTTATAGACCAAGGAGCAAAAAGAGTCATTATGTCAGCTCCTGCTAAAGATGATACACCTACATTTGTAATGGGTGTAAATGAAAAGCAGTATGCTGGACAGGCAATCGTATCAAACGCAAGTTGTACAACAAACTGTCTTGGTCCTGTTGCAAAAGTTCTTGATGATGCCTTCGGTATTGATAAGGGTCTTATGACGACTATCCATGCATATACAAATGGACAAAATCTAGTTGATGTAAAACACGCAAAAGATTTACGTCGTTCACGCGCCGCTGCTGTTAACATGATACCAACTACAACAGGAGCTGCAAAAGCAATTGGACTTGTTCTTCCTCAATTAAAAGGAAGACTTCACGGACAAAGCGTAAGAGTTCCAACTCCAAATGTATCTATGGTTGATTTAAATGTTTTGGTTAAAAAAGATACTTCTATAGAAGAGATTAATGCTCTGTTTAAAGAAAAAGCTGATGGAGAATTAAAAGGAATTTTAGAACTAGATACACAGTATAGAGTCTCTTCAGATTTTATAAGTTGTCCTGTAAGTTCAATCGTAGCAGGTGATTTAACACAAGTTATAGCAGGTAATATGGTCAAAATCATGGCTTGGTATGATAACGAATGGGGATATTCAGTAAGACTAATAGATATGGCTCTTCATGTTAGTAAGTAAGGAAATATCGTGATACGTTCTGTTAGAGATATCGAAGTAGAGAATAAGAGAGTATTTATTCGTTGTGATTTTAATGTTCCTTTGGATGAATTTTTCAATATAACAGATGACAGACGTATCAGTTCAGCAATTCAAACTATACGTTACTGTTTAGATAACGGTTGTTCTGTTGTTGTGGCTAGTCATCTTGGGCGTCCAAACGGTGCTTTTGAAGAGAAGTATTCACTTGACCCAGTTTTTAAAAGACTTACTCGTATACTAAATTGTGAAGTAAAATTTGCAAGTGATGTTATAGGGAGTGATGCAAAACAAAAAGTAGCAACTTTGGAAAAAGGTGAAGTACTTCTTTTAGAAAACCTTAGATTTGAAAAAGGTGAAACTAAAAATAGTGAAGAATTTGCAAAAGAGTTAGCTGAGTTTGCAGATGTTTATATAAATGATGCTTTTGGTGTATGCCACCGTGCTCATGCTTCAGTAGAAGCTATAACTAAATTTTTTGATGTCAAAACAAGTGCTGCTGGATTTTTACTTCAAAAAGAGATTCAGTTTTCTAAAAACCTACTAAAAGCTCCATCACGTCCTTTTGTAGCTGTTGTTGGTGGTAGTAAGGTTAGTGGAAAACTTCAAGCTCTTATAAACCTCCTTCCTCGCATTGATAAGCTTATTATTGGTGGTGGAATGGCTTTTACATTTTTAAAGGCACAAGGTTTAGATATTGGAAACTCTTTAGTTGAAGATGATTTGATTCCAGAAGCTTTAATAGTGATGGAAAAGGCGAAGAAACTTGGTGTTAAGTTTTATCTTCCTGTAGATGTTGTGGCAGCACAAACTTGTTCACAAGATTCTACCGTGAAGTTCGTAACAACACAAGAAATTCCAAAAGGTTGGATGGGATTAGATATTGGACCAGCTACTTCAAGGATGTTCAGAGAAGCACTTCATGATGCTCAAACAATTTTATGGAATGGTCCTATGGGTGTTTTTGAAATTGAAAAGTTTGCAAAAGGTAGTCATAAAATATCACATGCAATAAGCGAAGCTTATGCAACAACTGTTATAGGTGGTGGTGATACTGCTGATGTTGTATCACGTGCAGGTGATGCGGATGAAATGACATTTATTTCAACAGGTGGAGGGGCTAGTTTAGAACTTATTGAGGGGAAAGAGTTACCCGGTGTTAAGCCACTAAATAGCAAGGATTTTGATTCATGATAATAGCATCAAATTTTAAAACCAATCATACTAGAAAAAGTACAAAAGAATTTATAAAACAAGTCGATAATTTTGTAAAAAATACAAATTCAGATGTTCAAACTCGTATTTATCCAACAGCAACCGCATTAGATAATTTTGATTGTGATAAAAGTATTAAAGTAGGAGCACAAAATTTTTATCCTACTTTCAAAGGTTCATTCACTGGAGAGATTGGGTTTGAACAACTTCAAGAATTTGGTGTGGATAGTGTTCTTATTGGACATTCTGAGCGACGTCATATACTTAAAGAGAGCAGTTCTTTATTAGTGAAAAAATATGATTTTGCAAAAGAGCAAGGTGTTGAAATAGTTTATTGTGTTGGTGAACCTAAAGAAGTAAGAGAAGCTGGTATTGATGCTGTTATGGCATATATCTGGGAACAGTTTGATGGTATTGATTTAGATTATAGCAAATTGATAATTGCCTATGAACCTGTTTGGGCAATAGGTACTGGATTAAGTGCAAGCAACGATGATATAAAAGAAGTTTTAAAAAGACTTAGAAAAAGTATACGAAAACCACTTCTTTATGGCGGCAGTGTAAATGTAGATAATGTTGGTGATATTTTAGATATCGAAAATTGTGATGGAGTTCTCGTAGGAACTGTAAGCTGGACAGCAGAAGCGTTTATAAAGATGATAGAAGCTGCACAAAAAAATAAGGAGAAGTAGGGATGATAATGAAAGGCAAAAAAGGTCTAATTGTTGGAATAGCAAATAATAAATCAATAGCATATGGTATAGCAAAAGCTTGTAAAGCACAAGGTGCTGAGCTTGCATTTACATTTTTAAATGAGCAGCTAGAAAAGCGTGTTCGTCCTATTGCTAGTGAATTTGAGAGTGAAAAAGTTTATGAGTTAGATGTAAATAACCCTGAACATCTAACTGAGCTTACAAAATCACTTGAAAAAGATTTTGGCAAGATTGATTTTGTTGTTCACTCTGTAGCATTTGCTCCAAGAGAAGCACTTAAAGGTGGTCTTATAGATACAACTAGAGCAGACTTTGATGTGGCACTTGGAACTTCAGTTTACTCATTGATATCTCTCACTTCAGCTTGTATGCCTGTTATGAATGATGGTGGTTCAATTTTAACTCTAAGTTATTTGGGTGGACCTAAGTTTATACCTCATTACAATGTTATGGGTGTAGCAAAAGCGGCGCTTGAATCAAGTGTACGTTACCTTGCTGTTGATTGTGGTAAAAGAAATATTAGAGTTAATGCCATAAGTGCAGGACCAATAAAAACACTTTCAGCTTCAGGAATTGGTGATTTTAGAATGATACTAAACTGGAATGAAACAAATTCTCCACTTGGAAGAAATGTAACTACTGATGAAGTAGGAAACTCTGGAATGTATCTTTTAAGTGATCTCTCATCTGCTGTTACAGGCGAAGTACATTATGTAGATAGTGGCTATAATGCTATGGGAATGGCATTAGCAACTAAAGATGAAGAGGGAAAAACTACTCTTGCTTGGGATCTAAAAAACAAATAATGCTAAAACTTGTACTACAAAAAATCTCTTATGTAGTGCTTATGCTTTTGATGATATGTATCATCTCTTTTGGAGCTATTCATATGGCTCCAAACTCTTTTTTTGCTAGTGGAGAGCTTAATCCAAATATTACAGCTCAATCCATAGAACAACTTAAACGTGTGTATGGTTTAGATAAATCACTATTAGAACAATTTTTTTCATGGTTTAAAGCTGTTGTTCAATTAGATTTTGGAATATCATTTGCAAGTGGACAAAGTGTACGAGATGAAATACTTTCACGCCTGCCTATAACCTTACTTTTAAATATTATTAGCTTAATTTTTGTTTTCACAATATCAATGTTTTTAGGTATAAAATCTGCTTTGAAACAAGAGAGTAAATTTGATAAGTTTGCAAAACAATTTTCTCTTTTATCATATGCTATGCCTTCATTTTATTTAGCTCTTTTAATGGTGCTGTTTTTTAGTGTAGATTTAGATCTATTTCCAATATCTGGTCTTCATTCAATTGAGGCGAAAGATGGTTTTGCGTATTATACTGATTTTGCATGGCATCTAGTTTTACCTATATTTGTTATGGTATTTGGTGGTATTGGTAGCCTTACAATGTACATAAGAAGCTTGACATTAAGTGTTTTAAAAAGTGATTATATATTTTTTGCACTCTCACGTGGTATAAAAGGAAAAAAGCTTTTTAGGTATTTTATTTTGCCAAATATCTCTCCTCCCATTGTAACTATTTTAGGATTGTCTTTACCAGGTCTTATTGGTGGAAGTGTTATTCTTGAATCTATATTTGCCATTAATGGCATGGGACTTCTGTTTTTTCAAAGTGCACTTAGTCGTGATTATCCTGTTATTATGGGCATACTTATTATCTCTGCATTTTTGACACTATTAGGAAATATCATTGCAGATTTAGTTTTGCTAAAACTCAACCCTCACTTTAAAAGGTCTAATCAAGGTTAAAAGTAGTAATCTTAATAATTAATATTTTATTAAGGATGATATATGAATATAAAATACGCAGGACCAAGACCTCTTATAACTCATCATGGTGTTACATTTAAAGATGGAAAAGAAGATAAGTATGTTTATCTTATGATTGCAATTCAAATACTTAAAGCCATAGATAAAGATTTTGCAGATCATAAAGCTTATTCTTATGATGTAGATACAAAAAGATTGAGTAATGAAGAAATTTTAAATACCATGATTCAGTATGAACCAAATCTTGAACAAGACACACATAAACAAAAAATATTATATGAGCAAAAGTTAGATAAAGAGATGGAAGATGTTGTAAAGAAGAATATTTCAGATTTAGAAAAAGAGATACTAGTAAATAATCTTAAAATTATGAAAGATTATCGTACACAGCGAGCGATAAATAAAATTTATTATATGCACAATATCTATGAAATAGCTACTATAATAAAAAGAGAAAAAATCACTGAGATAGATACACCTTTTTATGAAAAGTATTGGCATGTATTAAGAACTCTTCAAGGAGAATTAGTAAAAGGAAAAAGTTCTATAAAAACAGATTTGAAAATAGAAAAAAATAATAAAGGAAAGATGGTAGCAAAATTACTTGTATTGAATATATAGTTTACATGTAAAGGAAAAATCCCTTACATGTAAAGAGTTATTTACTCTCCACCAAATAGGTTCGAAAGAGCGTTAGGGTCTTTTGACGGTTCGGTAGATTCTCCACTTTTACCTTCAAGTTCTACTAACTCTATATCCATGCCTACAAGCATAGAAGTTAGGCGTATGTTAATTCCACTTTTTCCTATCGCTTTTGATTTTTGGTCAGCTGGTAAGGTTACGATAGCTTTGTTATCTACTACTTTTACGTTTGATATTATAGCTGGACTTAGTGCTCGTGATATAAAAATCTCAGGAATACTTGAATACTCTATACAATCAATATTTTCACCGTTTAGCTCACCACTTACTGCGTTGATTCGCATACCTTTAGTTCCTACAGTAGCTCCAACTGCATCTACATTTGGATGAAGTGAAGTTAATGCTACTTTTGCTCTTTCTCCTGGGATTCTTGCACTTGAATTTATAGTTATCATTTCATCTTTTATTTCCGGGACTTCAAGAGCTAAGAGTGCTTCTAAAAATTTTGGGCTAGTTCTTGAAATTTCAACATAGATACCTTGAGCTTTATCTATAAATACTTTTCTTATAACTGCTTTTACAACATCCCCAACTTTAAATTTTTCACCTTTTATACGGTTTTTTCTAGGCATAACAGCACGAACTTCATCAAATTCAACATAAGTTGCTTCTTCGTTATCGACTCTTGTTACTGTACCAAAAATACTATTACCAACCATATTTTTATATTTTTCAAATATTTGATTTTCTAGTAGTCTTTGGATATGGAATTCTAA
This sequence comes from Sulfurospirillum sp., assembly GCA_016744795.1. Lineage (GTDB taxonomy): Bacteria > Campylobacterota > Campylobacteria > Campylobacterales > Sulfurospirillaceae > Sulfurospirillum_A. The sequence goes on along the minus strand of JADGDR010000001.1, from coordinate 253,253 downwards.
TTCTCTATGAAGCGTTGCTGCTGCAGTACGTCCTAGGTTATCTAGTGGCAGCTCATATGTAAGCTCATCTCCAATTTCAATATCTGGGTCAACCTCTTTTGCTTCACTTATCCCTGTAAACTTATCTTTTTCGTCTTCAAGTCTCTCATCATTATCTTTAACAACAAGAATTTTTTGAAAAAGTGATAGTGTTTTTGTATCAGTATTTATGATAGTCTCATAATCATAATCTTCACCATATATTCTTTTAGCTGTTTTAGTAAGAGCTATGCATACTGTGTTTTTTACATCTTCAATGTTAAGGTCTTTTTCATGTGCTATTGACTCTATAATATCTATAATTTTTTCCATATTTCATGCTCCTGATTTTAGACATAATTATGCCTATTTGATTTAGCAATATAAAAGTTATGTTATGATTTTTAGGGATTGCTTGGAAGAGTTGAATTATATCTTAAATTTGCTTTTAATAAGTTTAATACGAATTTTATTGAAAATTTGCTATACTCACGGATTATAATAATGCAATATAGAGGAATAGTAATGGAACTAAAATTAGCAAGAAATGAAATAAACGCAAAACCTAAAACAATACTTTTAGAAAAAGTAGAAGAGATAATAGCAAAAGAGGGTCATAAAATATTTTATTTTGATAAAGAGAATTCACATAAAGATTTGGTGGCATTAGTAGAGTATTTTGAAGAGAAAGATTTTAGTGTTTATCTTCGTGAAGTAAAGTATGGTTTAGGTGAAGATGACTATATGTATGAGATTCACATACTTTAAGGTATTAGTTTTTGAGTAAGAAATTATATATAGAGACTCTTGGTTGTGCAATGAATACGCGTGATACGGAGCATATTATAGCAGAGCTTAGGACTAAAGAGAGTTATGAGCTTTGTAGTGATGCAAAACAAGCTGATTTGATTATGATAAATACCTGTAGTGTTAGAGAAAAGCCGGTTAACAAACTTTTTTCTGAGATAGGGGTGTTTAATAAGCTAAAAAAAGAGGGTGCAAAGATAGGAATTTGTGGTTGTACTGCAAGTCACTTGGGTGATGAGATATTTAAGCGTGCCCCCTCTGTTAGTTTTGTTTTGGGTGCGAGAAACGTATCTAAAGTGGTTAAAGCAGTTAATACTGAGAAGTTTTTAGATGTAGATATAGATTACGATGAAAGTACTTATGCTTTTAGTGAATTTAGAGGATCATCTTATAAGGCTTTTGTAAATATTTCTATTGGCTGTGACAAAAAATGTACCTACTGCATAGTTCCTCATACACGTGGTGATGAGATATCTATACCCCCAGAACTTATAATACAAGAAGCTAGAAAAGCAGCAAAAAATGGAGCAAAAGAGATATTTTTGTTAGGACAAAATGTCAATAATTATGGAAGAAGATTTTCTTCAAAAAGAGATGAAAAAATGGATTTTTCTGATCTTTTAAATATGATAAGTGAGATAGAAGAAGTTGAGCGTATTAGATTTACTTCTCCACATCCACTTCATATGGATGATAAGTTTTTAGAGACTTTTGCAAATAATCCAAAAGTATGTAAGTCGATGCATATGCCTTTACAAAGTGGTTCAACTCATATACTCGAAGAGATGAAACGTGGATATACTAAAGAGTGGTTTTTAAATCGTGCTTTAAAACTAAGAGAATTGGTTCCTGAAGTATCTATTAGTACAGATATTATAGTGGCTTTTCCTGGGGAGAGTGATGAAGATTTCGAAGATAGTATGGATGTGCTTGAAAAAGTTAGATTTGAACAAATTTTTGCTTTTAAGTATTCAGCTCGTCCTCTTACAAAAGCCGCAGAGTTTACCAATCAAGTTGATAATGCAGTTGCATCTGAGAGATTAAAACGACTGCAGACAAGACAAAATGATATACTTGATGAAATATCAAGTTCTAATTCCAAAAATATATTAGAAGTATATTTCGAAGAGTTAAGGAATAATGGAATGGTAGCAGGAAGAAGTGATAATAATGCTCTTGTTCAGGTTGAAGGTAACGAAGAGTTATTAGGAACCATTAGAAAAGTTTTAATAACAAACCCAAGACGTTTGGCCTTGTATGGCGAAATTGTTAAATAAAAAAACAAAAAGAAAGTTAGAGGCACTTTTAGTGCCTCCTCTAGCATATATAATTCTTTATTTTATATACCTTACATGTAAAAAAAGATACCATTTTGATAAAACTAAAGTAAAAAATACTCCAAGCATCTTTGTTTTATGGCATGGAGAAATTGCGATGTTAACTTTTGCTTATATGGATTATAGGAATTCAAAAAATATAGATGTTGTTGTAAGTCAACATCATGATGGAGAAGTTGCAACAAAAATTTTACATCTTTTAGGTGGGGGTACTGTACGAGGTAGTTCAACTAGGGGTGGTGTTGGAGCACTTAAAGGTGCTTTCAAATCTTTTAAAAATGGAAGGGATATAGGTATAACTCCTGATGGTCCTAAGGGTCCTAGGTATAGTGTAGCTGATGGTGCTGTTGTAATTGCTCAAAAGAAAAATGTTCCGATAGTTGCTATGAATTGTAGAGCATCAAGAGCTTGGAGATTAAATAGTTGGGATAAATTTTCAATTCCAAAACCATTTTCTACTTTAGATTACTATTATAGTGACCCATTTTACGTTACTGATAAAACTCTAGAGTCTGCAAAAGAGATTATAAAAGAGAGGCTTATGAAACATGCTTTCTAAAATTAAATTAATTGTATTTATGGTTTTAGTGCTTGGTGGAAGTGTTTATTTTTTTAGTTCAAATTCTTCTTATCAAAACTCTATTCAAGCTAGAGTTTACTATTTTTTGGGTAACTACGAGATTGCTTATGAACTTGCAACAAAGGCTTATGAAGAAGATAATTATAACAAAATGGCAAATACTGTTATGACGCAAAGTAAAATTGCAAAAGAGTACGAAGCGTATATCAAAGAAGGTAATAAGTACTTTAAAAAGATAGATGAAATAAGTTCTCAAAATGAGTATACTAAAGCAGATAAAGTTAGAATAAAAATGATGTGCGAAATTATGATAGAAAGTTATAAAAATTTAGTTCCATCAACAATGACTCAAGAGTCTTTACTAATAGCAAGTAAAAAAATGCAAAAGAAGTTTATTCAGCTCTATGAGGAACTGTTTTAGGAACTTTTTTTGCTTTAAGTAGATTAATATCTGGTATAATAGTGACAAAATAAATTAAAATGGGCATATATGGCATTAACAAGAATTTTTCAAAAATATCTTTCTAATATATTTATTTCCATTGTCCAACAAGGTAGTGAGTGGGTTATCTACTCAAAAGTTATTAAAAATGGAGTTTTAAAAGAAAAATTTTCTAAAACTTTTGATGTTAAAGAATCTGATAAACTTCCTGATAAAATGCAAAAGTATCTAGCAGAGATTCAAGCAGAGTATAATTTTGCTTATTTGGCACTTTTTTTAGATTCTATGGGGCAAGGTGCTATAAATGGTACAACTGCTACTGATTTTGAGAAAAATAGTGTTGAGATAAAAAGCGTTACTCATTTTGATATTCAAAAAAAATGGTCAGTTTATGCCTCTTTTATAGATATAAATTGGATAAAAAAACTTTTTGTCAATATAGGAATTGATTTTATATATTCACCTTTTATGGTGCAGTACTCATTGATAAAAAAGCAAAAACTAAAAATCCAACCAGTTTTGTATATGTTAAATCATCAAGATTCAGTAACTATAAGTGTTTTTGAAAATGGCAATCTTCTTTTTGGTGCCTATTTTAAAACAACTACGGATGACAATCTATCTTCAGGTGAAGATGAAGATTGGGAAAATGCCGAGGAAGAAGTAGGTATTGAAAACATAGCTGCATTAGATAATATGGAAGATGATATCGGCGTAATTGATGAGTTAGAAGATTTAGGTGAATTAGATGATTTGATAAGTGATGAGGAGAGTTCTGGTTTTGAAGATATTAAATCTGAAGGACAAGACTTAGGGCATTTTGAAGGTGAAGATGCTGTCGAAGATAGTGATTTAGAGCTTTTTGGAAGGGATGTTTTGATATATAAGTATCTAAAATCTTCTTTAAATGAGTTTTATAAAAATCCACTGTATAAAAGTAGCTTTATTGATACAGTTGTGATTTATGATGGATATGAAGTAAGTTCTGAATTAATTGGGATGATTGAAGAAGAATTACTTATGGATATTGAAATGAATAAGATTGATATCAGTGATGCTATTTGCAGTATGGCTAGAAGTGAGGTGTTAAAATGAAATTTTCATTTATAGCTTCACGAAAAAAATATTTTTTTACAATGTTCACGAAAGTATGGTTAGCTTTTATTGCTAGTATTTTTTTATTGCTAAATATTTTTAATCTATTTGTATTGTATAAAAATGCTGATTTTAGAAGTAGTGCAAAAAAATTAGATAATACAAGAGCGATGTTGGAACAAAATATAGATGGTATAGATGAAAAAATAGGTTTTATATTAAGACAAAAGGCAGTAGCAGAAGAGATATATGCAAACAATATTATTTTAAAAGATAGCATGAAAAATCTTTTTGATTTGGTTCCTGACCAGATTACTTTAAAAAAAGTTATTATGAAAAAAAATTCTCTTGTCATTTATGGGGTTACACCTACGAGAGATGCGTATGATTTTCTTTTAGCAGCTCCTTTAAAATCTATATTTCATACAAGTAATACTATGTTTTATCTTACAGATGAGGGTTGGTATAACTTTGTTAGTACAAATAAAATTATAAATCCAGAGGGCACAGAGTGATGGATAAAAGTATGGAAAAAATAGATATTGTAAAATTGTTAATTTACTTACTCATTTTTATAGTAATTACTCTTTTTATGGTACTCTCTGTAATCGTGCCAAATGTCAAAGAGTATAGAGCGTCTAAAGTAGTTTACAGAAAAGCACTTGTTCATAAGATGAGAGTTGATAATATATTAGGTGATAGAAATGTAGAATTTAGTAACCTAAATAGTGAAAATAGACGGGCAATTACATCTTTTATGCATAAATTTTCGACAGATAATTTTACAAAATACGCTAGTAAATTTTTTACGCAAGTTTCTTTGGTTAAAGTAGGTAAAAAAGCTCATAAAAAAGAGTTTGTTGAGTATGAATTAAGAGTAAGTTCATCTTTAAGAAGTCCAACTAATTTTTATCTGTTTTTAGAGGGACTAAATCGATATGAAAACATAATTCAAGCAGATTTTCCAATTTTAATGGAATCAAATTTAAGTAGGATAAGTTCAGCATTTACCATAAAAGTGTACGATATAAATTCTACAAAATAGAGTACAAATAAGGTCTTATTTTAGAAGGAATTTTTTCAACTCTGCATTTCTCTTTAAACTTTTTGTCCATAGTTACATCTACTACTGGGCATATATATATTTTTTCAATACTAAAACAAATAGCAATTTTCGATGAGATTATGCAATCTTTAGTTTTTAGTATTTCATCTCTCATAGCACTACTTAGTAGTATTCCGAGTTTTTTTACTACTCTATCAATTCCTCGAATATTTATTAAATCATCTTTTTCTCGTTTTAGAATATAGAGTTCTTTTTCTCGTTTTATCTCTTTGGGTAGTAGTACTTTCTTGTCTTTTTCAAGATACTGAAAACTCTTTTTTATGCCACTTGAAAATTGCTCACAAAAAGAAGAAGCAAACTCTTCTCTGATTTTGTTTCTAAAATACTTTTTGTCATTGTTTGAAGAGTCTAAAAAGTGTTTTATATTGTTTACATGTAAGAAGTTTAGAATCTCTTTTTTGTCTACATGTAAAAGGGGACGTAAGGTTTTATAGTGTTCATTTTCTTCAATTTCACTCATGCCACTAAGCTCTACTGCACCAGCTCCACGGCTTAGTTGCATTAAAAACCATTCAAGTTTATCGTTAAGATGGTGAGCTGTTAGTAAATTTGTATAAGAGTGTTCTTTTATGATTTTTTCAAAAAATTCATATCTTTTGGCTCTTGCATTGTGTTCAAAATTCTTTGATTCAAGTTTACATGTAAAGACAAAACACTCTTTTCCAAACTCTTTTGCTAGGATTTTGGCATACTCTTCTTCTTTAAGGCTTTGCTCTCTTGTTTGATAGTTCACTAAGGCAATATCAAACTCTACATGTAAAGCTTTGAGCATAAAAAAAAGCGCACTTGAATCACTCCCTGCTGAGAATGCTAGTAGATTTTTGCCTTTTTTTAGCTCTTTTAAAATACTAGAAGAGAGTTTTGGTAACTGTAACAAGCAGTTTATCTCCAACTAGTTCTTTAACTGTAGCTTCATAACTTTTTCCCACTTCTAAGGCTCCAACCTCGCTTTCATTGACAAGTATCTCACCATCAATCTCAGGTGCCCAAGATAGTTTTTTTGCACCCATAAAGAATTCACCCTCACTACTTTCACCCTCAATAACGATTTGTATATTTTTATCTATTTCATTTTTAAGTGATTTTTCATGTTTTGTTTTTACAATCTCTTCAATGCAAGTTAGACGTTTTGTTACTTCATCTTCATCTATTTTTTCACTCATATCATAAGCTGCTGTATCTTCTTCATCTGAGTAAGCAAATAATGAAATTCTGTCAAAATCAAACTTTTGTACAAATTCTAAAAGCTCATTAAATTCATCTTCCCCTTCGTTTGGATGTCCAATTATAAGACCTGTTCGTAAAAAACTATTCTCAGATTCTCTCATCATAGTGAGTTGTTCTATAATTCTTTGTTTTCCAGCGCCTCTTTTCATAAGCTTTAACATCTTGTCGCTTATGTGTTGAATTGGCATATCAAAGTAATTATGAAATGTTTTTGATTTTATAATGCTCTGTATAAGCTCATCTGAGGTAGTTGTAGGGTAAAGATAGAGTATTCTTGCACTCTTTATGCCTTTTATACTTTCAATGAGTTTTATAAGCTCTATCAAGCCCTCTTTTTTACCTAAGTCTCGACCATAAGAACTACTATCTTGAGAGATGAAACTGAAATCATAAAAACCTTTTTTGACTAAGTTGGTAACTTCTTTCACTACTGATTGAGCTGTACGAGAATGAAGTTTTCCTTTAAAATTTGGAATTGCACAAAAACTACAACTTTGATTACAGCCTTCACTTAATTTTATATAAGCATGAGATTTAGAACCAGTTATGACTCTTTCTTCATCATTTAAAAGATAAGTTGCAGGAGTAAAACGACTTTTTTTGCTATTAATGATTTCATCAATCTTGTCATAATCTCCAGTTCCCGTAAAAAGGTCAACTTCTTTTAATTCAGCTTGTAATTCTTCTCTATATCTTTCAGTCAAACAGCCAGTTACAACAAGTAATGACTCTTTTTTGCGAAGTTCATGTAAAGAAAAAATCATATTTAAACTCTCTTCTTTAGCTGGTCCTATAAAACCACAGGTATTGACTATTAGTACATCTGCTGTGTGTGGTTCATTTACTATTGTATATTCTTTTAATTTTCCTAGCATTACTTCAGAATCTACTAGGTTTTTGTTGCAACCTAGTGAAACTAAATATAAATTTTTACTCATTTTATTCCTATAATTATTTTATATATTTTATCTAAAAAATTCCAAATTTGGAAAATTTTCATTTTTCATTGTTTTTAGTCTGCTTTTTAAATTACCTGTATGGATTTCAAGTTTATGTTTATCTGGGTCAAGTATGTACAAAGATTTACCTTCACTTATGTTTGTTTGTCACTCTTTTATATCGTCTTTTTGAAGATAATTTTTCATTTTTTCAAAATCTTTCTCTTTTATGTCAAAAGCTATATGACTGTAATCATTAGCAGGCATAGAATTATCAAGATTTAAACAAAACCATAAATTACCTAGGGATAAGTATGCACCTTTTGACCATTTTGCATGAGGTTTCAGTCCTAGAATATTGACGTAAAAATTAAATGACTTATTTATATCTCGTACGGCGATGGTTATGTGATTTAATCCTTGAAGCATTTTATATCCACATATTATCAATTAATCTGGTTTTTCCAACTTTTGTAGCAACTAGAATTATGCTATTTTTTAAATTAATTATATCTATTTTTTCAAATTTTCTATTTGTTATTTCTATGTATTCAACATCTAACTCTTTCAATACTTCTCTCATTTTTTCTTTAATGTTATTTACATGTAATTCACCACGCATAAGCTCTTTAGAGGCTATTTTTAGTGATTTTGATATATTGAGTGCTTGAAGTTTCTCATTTTCATTTAGGTAGGCATTTCTTGAAGAGAGAGCTAATCCCTTTTCATCTCTTATTATCTCACAAGGGACTATTGTTGTGTCAATAAATAGAGTTTTTACCATGTTTTGTATCAAAAAAAGTTGTTGAGTATCTTTTTTCCCAAAGTAAGCATTTGTTGGTTTGCTAAGGTTTAAAAGTTTCAAAACGATTCTTAGAACTCCATCAAAATGTTTTGGTCTTTGGTAGCCTTCTAAAATATAACTCTGTTTCATGGGTGCTAGTAAGGTTGGTTCATTTTCAAAATACATTTCATCTGTGCATGGCATAAAAAGAGCATCTACACCTGCAAGTGAGCATATTTTTAAGTCTGCTTCATATCTGTTTGGATAGCTAGAAAAATCTTCTCCAGCCAAAAACTGTGTAGGATTGACAAAAATAGAAACAATCGTATTATCATTTTTTTGCACAGATTCTTTGATTAGAGAGATATGTCCTTGGTGTAATGCACCCATAGTTGGGACTAATCCGATGTTACATGTAAGATTTTTTCTATAATCTATAAGTTCTTTTGTTGTTTTTAATATTTTCATTTTAGGCACTTTATTGTAGAATAAGTACTTATTATATCAAAAAATGCTATTAAAATGGAAAGGTTTAAACTTGGATAGTTACGAGTACACCGAATTATTAAAAAAACTTGCAATTAAGATTGACAATATTGCACAAATTATAAAACCAGACTCCATAAAATCTAGATTAAAAGAGATTGAAGGATTAGAGCAAAATCCAGATTTTTGGACTGATACTAAAAAAGCGGCAATTATTTCAAAAGAGAAGACAACAGCAAACTCTATTTTAATAAGGTACGAGAAAGCTAAAATTGCACTTGAAGATACAAATGACATCTATGAGATGGCAGTTGAAGAGAGTGATGAAGAGACAATATTTGAAACAGTATCAGAGGCTTCTGGTTTAGAAACTCTTGTTAGTGAACTTGAAGTTGCTATGATGCTTAGTGGTGCTGATGATAGCAACAATGCTATTGTCTCCATTCATCCTGGTGCTGGTGGAACCGAGAGCCAAGATTGGGCTAGTATGCTTTATAGAATGTACCTTAGATGGGCAGAAAGACATGGCTTTAAAGTAGAAACTCTTGATTTTCAAGAGGGAGATGAAGCAGGACTGAAAGATGTTAGTTTTGTTATACGAGGCATAAATGCCTATGGTTATCTAAAAGTAGAAAATGGCATACATAGACTTGTTAGAATTTCACCATTTGATTCAAATGCAAAAAGGCACACTTCGTTTAGTTCGGTTATGGTAAGTCCTGAAGTTGATGATGATATAGATATTACTATTGAAGATAAAGATATACGAATAGATACCTATAGAGCGAGTGGGGCAGGTGGACAGCATGTTAACAAAACTGATTCTGCTATACGCATTACTCATATAGAAACTGGTGTTGTAGTGCAATGCCAAAATGATAGAAGCCAACACAAAAATAAATCAAATGCCTTGAAGATGTTGAAATCTAGACTTTATGAATTAGAGTTAGAGCGACAACATGCTGAAAAAGAAGGTATAGAAAAAAGTGAAATAGGGTGGGGACATCAGATACGTTCATATGTCATGGCTCCATATCAACAAGTAAAAGATACAAGAAGTAATATTCCATACTCAAATGTAAGTGGAATTCTTGATGGAGATATATCAAAGTTACTAGAAGGTGTGCTGATTTCTCAGCAGAGTAAATAAAAACAAGAGTTATCGGCAAAACCGAAATTTTTGTGAGAAATTACATAATAAGGATAAAAATATGACAAACGATGCTATTTTAAAGCAACTAGGATACACAGTAACTGAGAGTGCTATGGCACAAGTAGAAAAGGTTATAAAAAACACAAATAACTTTGATCAAGTAGAAAAGCATCTTATTTCCCTACATCATCAACTTCAAGCTCATTTATCTTATGTAGCACTCTCAAGTAACAAAGACTATTTTAAGATAAAAAATGAAGCAAAAGGAACAGCGATGATATCTGAAGTTAATGAAATAATTGCTCGTTGGTCAGATAAATATAAAATAGGCATAGAAAAAGTAGATGGAAGAGATACCTACTATATCATAGGGTATAAGTAAGTCGACATTCACTCTAGTTTACATGTAAGGATTATTCCTTACATGTAAAGCTCACTCATAGATAATTAATTATTTTTTAACCTAATAATGTATGTATTGTCTTTATCAATGCCAAAATCGTTGTCATTGATTAAAATCCAATTATTTGCATTTATATAAGCTATACCCTCTATTTTTTTAGGTATATTTTTAAGATTGTTTGTATCTAGTACTAACTCTTTTTTCATTATGTTGTCTAAAATTTTACTCTGTTCTAAAGACGGCGTTGTTTTTATGTCATCCCATTTTGAACCTAAGATAGAGTTTTCAAATTTGACTTTATAAAACTTTGTTGTTTTAGTTACTCGTTCGACTATAATTAGTTCATCCTCTCCAACTAAAACCATTTCTGAAATTTTTACAGCATTTTGTTTCTTTTTATTGTCTAATTGAAATGATTTGGCTTTATCCATTTTGTAAAGATATTCACCAATTACTAGGTCAGCTTTTATGTCATATTTAAACATTCTTACTATGGCAGATTTTTTATATGTTTTTTTATCAGGATTTGCCAAAGGACTTTGCATAGAAAAGTATATATAATTTTCATCTTTGCTAATAGCAATGGATTCAATTCCTCTGTTTTTGGGTCTTTTTGCAATTATTGCAGGAAGTGAAGAGCTTATTGTATAGTTTGCACCTTTTAACTTTTTTTCAAAACCAGAGGGAACTACTCTTTTTAATATTTTACCATCACTACTTAAATGCAAAATAGATGCACCAAACTCTTCAGCAATCCAGAAACTTCCATCTGAGAGTTTTACTAATGCTTCTGGATCTAAACCATATGAATTAAAAACAATTAGATTACCTTTAATGTCATAGGCATTTTTAGCTTCCTTTTGCGATACACCATGAACTAGATTACCATTAGCATCTTTGATTTGTATTTTTTCTAAAACCTTATAATGATTTTTAGTTAATTTTATTTTGTAAATTGTAGGTGCAAAATTATCAAGAAGGAAAATTTTACCTTTTTTGCAAAGTTTTTTTCCAAGTAACTCTTTAGAATCTTTACACTTTATATTTGGACCACGATCTGTAATAGTATAAAAAATATTTGCTGGGTCATTTTTATAGTGAAATGCTCCACTTCCAATACCAATATTGAGTTTTAAAGTTTTATCTTTTAACTTTACGTTAACAAATTCTTCATCGATTTGTACTGTTTTTACATCCCAAGCTAAAGCACTACATGTAAGTAGTACTCCAGCTAATAAAATCAATTTTATTTTCATAACATTAAACTTTAGGATATATTTTTATATTTTTTACTTCAAACATCTCTTGTACTTTTTTTACAAAAGGGTCGTTTAGTATCTCTTTGACTTCAGATTCTTTTTTATCAGCTGTTATGTGACCAGATACACAACTCTCTGTATTTGAGCCTTCATTAGGGTTATTAAACTCTAATTTTTCTATTATCGAAGAGCTATTATCGTTGGGACTAGAATTATCTATTGGCTTTTTTTTTTCGCCTTGGCTCATCTTGATTTGAGTGTCTATTCCAAAAATTTCTTGGACAAACTGTCTAATGATAGGATAAGCATTTTTTAGAGTTTTTTTATGCTCTTCATCTGCTGAAGATGCCCATGTAAGTGTTTCATTGTCGTAACTAGTATACTCAATATAATTTTTAAAACAAGTTGCAAGTTCATGACTTCTATCTTCTAATTTTACTAGAAGTTCACAAAAAAGTTCAGCTCCTTTGTCCTTTACATGTAAAGGTTCAGGGATTATCTCTGGCTGGATTGGTTTTTTTGGAATTTCTTCTTTTACTATTTCTTTAATATGCTCAGGCTCTGGGGTATGAGTTTGTGTAATTTGCTCTACTTTTGGGACTCTAAATTTTTCACCCTCTAAAGAGTTCACCATATCTTCTATGGTTTTAATATTCATTGCTTCAAGCATTTTAAAAAACAGAAGTGTCAGTACAAAACCATTGTCAGCATTTAAAAATAGAAGATTTTTAGACTCACTTAATATTCTAAAAAATCTTTCCGTTATAAGAGTTGAAAATCTACCATCTGAGTTAAAGAAGGACTCTTTCAAAAAGGCTATTAGCTCATCTATGATTACTTCACATTCGTAATTTTGTAACTCTTTTACAATTTCTATAAGCTTTTTTCTATCACTTTTCAAAATAGTATCAAAGATTAGTTCTAATTGCTTGGGGTCAAGTAGTCCAAGCATAGAGGCTATTTTTTCAGGAGTTATTTTTCCATTAGAAAATATGATAGCCTGATCTAACAAAGTTAGAGTATCTCTTAATGATCCATTACCAGCACGACTAAGCATTTCTAATGCATCTGTTTCGTACTCCACATTTTCTAAATTTAGTATACGAGAAAGGTGGTGTACTATGTCAATATTTGCAATTTGTTTAAATCTAAAGTGCTGAGTACGAGAGAGTATAGTCGCTGGAAGTTTAAGAGGGTCAGTAGTTGCTAGTATGAACTTGACAAATTCTGGTGGCTCTTCTAATGTCTTTAAAAGTGCATTAAAAGCTTCTTTTGTTAACATATGAACTTCGTCAATGATAAATATTTTATATCTAGCACTATTTGGTCTGTATTTTGTCTGTTCTATTAAGTCTCTTATATCATCAATTTTTCTGCTACTAGCTGCATCCATTTCTATGATATCTATATGTCTATTCTCATTTGCCATTTTGCAGTGTTCGCACACTTCGCATGGAGTTGATGTTGGACCTTGCTCACAAACTAGAGCTTTAGAAAAAATCCTAGCAGTTGAGGTTTTTCCACTTCCACGAAGACCTGAAAAAAGGTAGGCGTGAGAGAGTCTTTTTTGGTTAAGAGCAAGTGTAAGAGTTTGTGTTACAGCATCTTGACCTATGAGTTTATCAAATGAGTTTGGACGATATTTTAGTGCTAGTACTTGGGACAATTAAAAACCTTTTACAAATTATTGTATAATTTTACAATCATTACATATAAGAGGATATTAAATTGAAAAAAATTATTTTAAGTATTTTATTAATTATGGTAGCAGGGGCATTTTTTAGTGGATGTGAGAAAAATGACTACCAACATCCACTTCATAGAAGTAAATAAGAGCTTAATAGCTCTTACTCATTCATCTGATTCAAAAACTTTTCATTAGTTTCTGTTTTTAACATTTTTGCATATAAAAATTTAAGTGCTTCAAGGTCTTCCATTTGGCTAATTGCACTTCTTAGAGCCCAAACACGTTGGAGTTTTTCAGGAGATTGTAGAAGTTCTTCTTTTCTTGTTGCTGATTTCATAATATTGATTGCAGGATAAACTCTTCTGTCTGAAATATTTCTATCAAGAACTAATTCAGAGTTACCTGTTCCTTTAAACTCTTCAAAAATAACTTCGTCCATACGACTTCCCGTATCTATCAGTGCAGTTGCAATGATGGTTAAACTTCCACCAAATTCAATATTTCTTGCAGCTCCAAAGAATTTTTTTGGTTTGTGAAGAGCATTTGCATCAACACCACCAGTGAGTATTTTTCCACTTGAAGGAGTTACTGTATTGTACGCACGAGCAAGTCTAGTGATGGAATCAAGTAAGATAATAACATCTCTTCCCATTTCTACGCTTCTTTTTGCTTTTTCTATTACTAGGTTTGCAACACGAACATGATTATTTGCTGGTTGGTCAAAGGTTGAGCTGAAAACTTCACCTCTAACACACCTTTCCATATCTGTTACTTCTTCAGGACGCTCATCAACAAGTAAAACGATAAGTTCTGATTCAGGATGATTTTTTGCTATTCCGTGAGCCAACTCTTTTATAATTTCAGTTTTACCAGTTCGTGGAGGTGCAACAATGAGAGCACGTTGTCCTTTTCCCATTGGAGTAAATAGGTCTAGTACACGTCCAGTTTTTTTCATTTGCTCATATTCTAGTTTAAATGATTCTGTTGGAAAAAGTGGAGTTAAGTTTTCAAAGAGTGGTCTTTTTTTGCTATCTTTTAGAGGAAGATAGTTTATGGCTTCTATTTTTAGAAGTGCATTGTATCTTTCTTGATCTTTAGGAGGACGAACTTGTCCAGTAACAATATCACCATTTCTTAGTGCAAATTTTCGTACTTGTGTTGCACTAACATAAGAGTCATTTGCTGTGTCAGAGAAGTTTGCATCTAAAGCTCTTAAAAATCCATAACCTTCATTAGTAATTTCTAAGATACCAGTAAAAAGTATAAATCCACCTTGAGTTGTTTGTGATTTTAGTATCTCAAACATTAAATCTTGACGTTTTAGCTCTTGAGGATTTTCAACGTTAAGCTCCAGTGCTATTTCAAGTAGTTTGTCTAGTGGTGTGTTTCTTAGGTCTTCAATTTTATGACCCTTTACTGGAACGTGAGTTCTCTTGCTGTGGTGTTTATTGTTCGTCTTATGGTTGTTGTTAGACGCAGTAGTGTTACCGCTCATATTACCTTCTTTTCTTTGTTAGTTATTTCATGAAGCTTATTTAAGTTTCAGAAGAATTGCTGTGGTGCAATTTTGTTTTGTGTAGTTTTAAAGATGTAATTTTATAGTAATGCTGAGTTTTTGTCAAGAAAATGCAAAAAAGAAGATAGTAGAGTAGATAATCAAACCTGCACCTTTTATCCCTGTAGAGAGTGGATAATCAGTCTTTAAAAGAGTTTCAAACGAACCTAAATCTTTGTTATTATATATTTTATCCATGAGTGATATTTTGAATCCAATATCGAAAATTTTGATTAAAACCAATAAAGAAGCTAAAAAAGAGTAGTTTTGTAAAGCGATTTGAGCAAACATAATAAAGTACAAAGTAGGATGGAGGAGTATAAAAATTATTACTCCTTTTTTGTAAAAATAAAAAAGATTATTTAAATATTCTCTAAAATTTTTTCCACGTTGCCAAAAAATCTCAAATATTTCTAAAAATATTAATATGATTAGAAAAAATTCCATAGTTTGGTTCATTTACTATTTTTCTTTATCGTCTAATTGGTCTTTGTACTTTTCATGATACGCCATCATAGCAACCCTGAGTTTTTGTTCATTTTGAGGGCTTAGGTTTTCATGGCTTATCCATTTTACTTCATCAACTCTTCCACCATAATCATTTCCTAATTCTTCAATCTTTTTTTCAAATTCATTTAGGTCTTTGCAAACTGCTATTCTGCCATCAACTGTATCTTTTAGTTCTATAAACCAACCACCATCATCACTATTTTTTACTAATGCTTCAAATACTACGTTCATAATAATCCTTAAAAATTTCGTAGATTTTAGCATAAATAGATATAATGACAAATTAAAAATAATTAAAGAGAGTTTTATGTCTAAAATTAGATGTGACCATTGTCATTTAGAGTATGATAAAAGTGTTTTAATACAAAATAATGGAAAATATTTCTGTTGTAAAGGTTGTCAAGGAATTTATCATCTTTTACAAAATGAAGGCTTAGATAATTTTTATAACAAAATGGGTGAAAACACAATAGAACCACCAAAAAGATTGCATGACGATATAGGAAAATTTGATTTAGATGGTTTTAGACAAAAGTATATAAAACAAAAAGATGGTTTTAGTGAAGTTTCTCTTATTATAGATGGTATTCATTGTAGTGCTTGTGTGTGGCTCAATGAAAAAGTGCTCCAAAGAAGTGAAGGGGTAGTGGAAGTTTCAATTAATCATACAAATAACAAAGCAAAAATACTTTGGGATGATGATACTATCAAACTCTCACAAATCATAGAGCTTATTAGAAGCATAGGATATAACGCGTATCCTTATGATGCAAGTATGCAAGAGGTTCAAGCAAATGCAAAAAGGCGAGATTATTACTCAAGACTTTTAGTCGGTATTTTTACGACTATGAATATTATGTGGATAGCAGTGGCTCAGTACGATGGATATTTTAATGGTATGAGAGCTGATATTAAAACTATATTAAATTTTGCGGAATTTATTTTAGCTACCCCAGCACTTTTTTATACAGGAGGAGTTTTTTTTAAGGGTTCATATTATGCTCTAAAAAATCGTTATGTTAATATGGATTTACTTGTGGTCAGTGGGGCTTTGAGTGCTTATATTTTCTCCATTTATTCTATGCTTACAGGACACGGAGAAGTTTATTTTGAGTCAGTTACAATGATAATAACTTTTGTTTTTGCAGGCAAATATTTAGAAGTTTTGACAAAGAAAAAAGCAGTAGATACCATGGATGGTTTTAGCTCATCTATGCCTAGTGAAGTTACTATTGTTAAAGATAATGAAAAAGCAATAGTTGGTGTAGAATCAGTTGAAATTGGAAATATAATAGAGCTTAGAGCTGGTGACAAAGTTGTAATAGATGGAGTTATAACTAGTGGTGAAGGCTCTTTTGATAATTCAAGTTTAAGTGGAGAGAGTGAGCCTTTATTTTTACTTTGTGGCAATAGTGTTCTAAGTGGTTCTATTTGTGTTGATAGTGTTATTCGATATAGAGTTTCAAAACTCTATAGTGAGTCAATGCTTAGCAAAATTATAACTCTCTTAGAAGACTCTATGGATAAAAAACCGCGCATAGAAAAATTGGCAAATACTGTATCTGGGTATTTTTCTACTGTTATTATGATTCTTGCAATTTTTACATTTATAGCTTGGTATATGATAAGTGGTACGTTTGAACAAGCTTTGATAGTTTCTATCTCTGTTTTGGTTATAGCTTGTCCTTGTGCTCTTGGACTTGCTACTCCTGTGGCTACTTTGGTAGGAATCTCAAAAGCTGCAAAAAAAGGAGTTTTATTTAAAGAAGCTACATTTTTAGAAACGATAGCAAAGTGTACGACTGTGGTTTTAGACAAGACAGGAACACTTACTAATGGAACTCCTAAGGTAGTTGATTCGTATATATCTGAGGGTTTTGATAGGTCTATTTTATACTCTTTAGTTTGTCTTTCTACTCATCCTATAAGTAAGGGTGTAAAAGAGTTTTTAGGTAGTATGGAATTAAAAGACTTAGAAGAAATTAAAGTAGTAGAAGCCAAAGGAATAAAAGCCAAATTTGAAGGTAAAGATATATTTGCAGGTAATCGTGCTTTTATGGTAGAGAATGGCTTTACATGTAAAGAGTTTGATGAGATGAATTCTGTTTTACATGTAGGGTATGAACAGAAGATTGTAGCTAGTTTTTCTTTGAGTGATTCTCTAAGAAGTGGGGCAAAAAAGACGATAGAGTATCTTAAAAACAGTGGCTTAAAAGTTGTTATGCTTACAGGAGACCATGAAAATGTAGCTAAGACGATTGCTGATGAAGTAGGCATAGAAGAGTTTCAAGCCTCTTTGTTCCCTCAGGATAAAGCTAAATATATAACTGATTTGAGAGAAAAGGGTGAAGTAGTTGTAATGGTGGGAGATGGCATAAATGATACTTTAGCACTAACACATAGTGAAGTAGCAATAACACTAGGAAGTGGTACTGATGTTGCAGTTAATGTTAGTGATGTAGTGTTGATAAATGATGATTTCTCTTCACTTAGAACAGTTTTTGAAATTTCAAAGAGCACATTCGCTAAGGTAAAACAAAATCTTACAATCTCTATTTTGTATAATGTTATAACAATTCCACTAGCGATGGCAGGATTTGTGATACCCCTTGTGGCAGCTTTGAGCATGTCTCTTAGTTCACTTGTGGTTGTAGGTAATTCTATGAGGATAAAGTAATGGATAATTGGTTAGTTGTTATGATGTTAGGAGCTTCAACTTTGCTTGGGGCTTTAGGTCTTTGGGCATTGTTGTGGGGTTTAAAAACAGGACAGTTTGACGATACAAAAAAGTTTTTAGATGGGGCATTATTGGATAGTGAAGAAGCTTTGCATGATGCTATAGATTTGGAAAAAAAGAAAAAAGAGATTTTGAAAAAAAGAGAAGATAAGAAGGAGAACGGATATCGTCCTCCTGATTAGTCTATGATTATTTTAAACCAGCGATATACTCAGATACTGCTTTGATTTTAGCGTCATCATAAGATGCAACTTGACCTTTCATAAGACCTTTCATAGCTCCACCATAAGTCCCATCTTTATAGCCTTTTAGTGCAATTACAATCTTATCTGCTTTCCATCCCTGGATAACGTGTGATTTGTTAAGTGCTTTTTTTTCAGCTTTAGCCCCGTGACATGCTGCACATTTTTTATATAGTGCTGCTCCATCTGACGCCATAAGTGTTGACACTGCTGCGATAGCTAATGCTAATGCGATTTTTTTCATTTACTACTCCTTGGTTTTTATTCGGGCTAAATTATATCGCACTACACTTTAAAATTGCTTATTATTTTACGTTAATGTACCTGCTGAGGTTATTATAAACCTGTTTGTGTATAATTTATATTAATATAAGTGTGGAGAAGATATGAGACTAATTTTTCTTATTGTTGTGGCTACTTTGGCATTAGAAGCAAACGTAAATGTTGTTTGTAAAGCAGGTATTATGGACAATAACAATGCAAAAATATATATAAATAAACTTTTGAAGAAGGAACCCGAGAATATAGCGTGTATATTAAAACTCGCAAATATACACCTTAAAAGTGGAGAATTACTCCAAGGGTATAAACTTATAACAAGAGCTTATGAAACTAATTCTGCTACTGTAGAACTTAGTGATATAGCAAATATTTTACCATATGCATTAGAAATGACAAGTTTGGTTGAAAAAGCTAACAAAAATAATGATAAACTTTTATGGAATGAAGTTGGGAATAACTTTTTTGACATGGGAGCATATGCACAATCAATTCCAGCTTATGAAAAGAGTCTTTTATTTGATGCCAAGCAACAAAAAATAGGATTGAAGCTGGCTTTAAGCTATAAGAAAAGTAATCAAACATATAAAGCAGTAGAGCAATTAGAAAATTTGATTACTCAAAATGAGGAAGATTTTTATGCTCATTACTATCTAGGCAAAATTTTAAGATATGCGGTAAGTGATGAAGAGAATGCAACCTTGCACTTTCAACGAGCGAAAGAGATTTTACTTTTATCAAAGGAAAATTTCCCCCATATTGAATATCCACGTTTTATATATGATATAAACACAGAATTATCAAAGTAAGGTATAATATATCTTACAAAAGCTCTTTTCGTATTTCGTACACGAGTAATTTTTATTAGGCTTTTGACATGAGATAGGAGCATAAATGAAAAAGGCAATATTTTTAGACCGCGATGGAATCATTAATGTAGACCATTCTTATGTATATAAAAAAGAAAATTTTGTATTTTGTGAAGGTATATTTGAAACACTCAAACACTTTTTATCTTTAAATTATGAACTAATTATAGTCACAAATCAATCTGGCATAGGCAGAGGATACTATAGTGAAAAAGATTTTGAAAAGCTTACATCTTGGATGCTTGACGAGTTTACATGTAAACTAATTAAAATAACAAAAGTGTATCATTGTTCTCATAATCCTGATGAGGGTTGTGGATGCAGAAAACCTGCAATTGGAATGTTTGAAAAAGCTAAAGTAGAGTTTGACATAGATATGCAAAACTCATGGATGATAGGTGATAAACCAAGTGATATACAAGCAGGAATTAATGCAAATATTCCAAATACTATTTTTATAAACTCCTTTACATGTAAAGAAGCCTCATATAGTGTTAAATCAATTTTAGATACAATAAATATAATCAAAGACTAAGGATATAAGTGAAATATAATGATATAGATTTTAATGAAAAAAAAGTTTTGATTACAGGAGGAGCAGGGTTTATTGGAAGTAATTTAGCTTTTTATTTTCAAAAGAATTTTCCTGAATGTGAAGTAGTTGTTTTTGACAAGTTTAGAAGTGAAGAGACTTTTGCAAATGGAAGTCTAAAAAGCTTTGGACATTTTAAAAACTTACTTGGATTTCATGGTGAAGTTATTAGTGGTGATATAAATTGTGCGAGTGATATAGACAAGCTTAGAGCTTATAATTTTGATTATATTTTCCACCAAGCGGCGATAAGCGATACAACTGTAAGTGACCAAAACATAATGATACAAACCAATGTTAATGCTTTTAAAACTTTGCTTGATATGGCTGTAGGTATGAATGCAAATATGGTTTATGCTTCAAGTGGAGCAACTTATGGGGATAGTGAAGTTTTTAGTATTGGGCATGAAAAACCAAACAATGTATATGGTTTTTCTAAACTCATGATGGATAATTTAGCAAAAAAATATGAAAAGAAATCTTCAATTTCAATTGTAGGTTTGAGATACTTCAATGTTTATGGAGAGCGTGAGTTTTTTAAAAATAAAACAGCGTCTATGGTTCTTCAATTTGGACTTCAACTTTTAAGTGGGAAAAATGCTAAACTTTTTGAAGGTAGTGATAAGATAAAAAGAGATTTTATTTATGTTGAAGATATAATCCAAGCAAACGTAAAAGCGTGTAAGCCTAAAAAAAGTGGAGTCTATAACGTAGGAACTGGAAATGCAAGAAGTTTTCAAGACATAGTTGATGTTCTTAAAAACGAGTTACATGTAGAGCGAAAAGATGAGTATATACCAAACCCTTTTGTAGGACAGTATCAGTTTTTTACTGAAGCAGATATATCTTTGAGCAAAGAGTTTTTAGACTACGAGCCAAGATTTTCGTTAGAAGATGGGATTAAATCATATATGAATGAGATAAAGAGAATTTATGGATAGATTAAGAGAATATACACCTAAAATTTTGGTTGTTGGTGATTTGATGTTGGATCATTATCTTTGGGGAAATTGTGAGAGAATCTCTCCTGAAGCTCCTGTTCAAGTAGTTGATATTCACAAAGAAACAACGGTTCTTGGTGGTGCAGGTAATGTTATAAATAATCTTATAACTATGGGTGCGCAGGTTAGTGTTTTAAGTGTTATTGGGGAAGACAGTAACGGAGAAGAGCTTTTAAGTATGCTTGAAAGTTCTGGTGTTGATGCAAGTAGTCTTGTAAAACAAAAAGGTAGATACACTAGCAAAAAAAGCCGTGTTATTGCTGTTAATCAACAAATTATTCGATACGATATGGAATCAAAAGACAATATAGATTCAAAATGTGAAGATGAACTTTATGACAGATTTGAGGCTATTGTAGAAAGTTTTGACGCTGTACTTCTTTCTGATTATGGTAAAGGTGTACTTACAGATAATCTTACATGTAAACTAATAAACTTAGCAAAAAAGCATAATAAATTTGTTTTGGCAGATCCAAAAGGTGATGACTACAGTAAGTACAAGGGTGCAACGCTAATAACTCCAAATAAAAAAGAGGCAATAGAAGCAACAAAGATAAATATTGTTGATGAAGAGAGTTTGCACAAGGCTGGAGAGTTGTTAAAAAGTTCTTTAGAACTTGATTATGCAATCATAACTCTTAGCGAAGATGGTATGGCTATTTTTGGTGATGAGGTAACAAAAGTTCCTACAGTAGCTCGTGAAGTTTTTGATGTAACAGGAGCAGGTGATACTGTTTTAGCTTCATTTGGTTATGCTTTGTCTTGTAATTTAGACATAAAAGAGTCAGCTTTGTTTGCTACAAGTGCTGCTGCTGTTGTTATTGGAAAACTTGGAAGTGCAACTGTAAGCCTTGATGAAATAGATATGTATGAGCATAGTTTACGAAGTGGTAAAGCTGATAGCAAGATAAAAACTAAAGACGAGATAGCAGAGTTACTTAAAAACTTTAGAAATAAAAAAATAGTTTTTACAAATGGCTGTTTTGATATACTTCATGTTGGACATGTAAAGTATCTTGAAATTGCAAAAAGTTTTGGTGACATGTTAATAGTTGGGCTAAATTCTGATGAGTCAGTACGAAGGCTTAAAGGGGAGAGTCGTCCTATAAATATAAGTGAAGATCGAGCTTATGTTCTTAGTGCTTTAGAGTCTGTTAGTTTTGTAGTGGAATTTGGTGAAGATACTCCTTATGAGCTTATAAAAGCGATTCAACCAGATGTTTTAGTAAAAGGTGGAGACTATAAAGGTAAAGAAGTGATTGGTAGTGATATTGCCAAAGAACTTAGACTTGTAGATTTTGTAGATGGGAAAAGTACAACTAATATAATAAAGAGAGCACAATTATGATGACGATGATACAGAGCGAAATGAATGCTCATAAGCAAACGATAGAAAAAACAATAGAAACTTTACCAAACCATATATATACAGCTTGTATTATAGCGGCTGAGACGATTAAAAATGGAAATAAGATTTTACTTTTTGGTAATGGTGGAAGTGCAGCAGATGCTCAGCATATTGCAGCTGAACTTAGCGGACGTTATAAAACAGAACGTCGCGGGCTTCCAGGACTTGCACTTACGACTGATACATCTGTTTTAACCGCTGTTGGTAACGATTACGGTTATGAGCGAGTATTTGATAGACAGGTTGAAGCCTTAGCTCGTGAGGGAGATTTACTTATTGGAATTTCAACTAGTGGTAATAGCAAAAATGTATTAAGAGCATTGAGTTTGGGAAAAAATATGGGATGCAAAACTATAGGATTTTCTGGAGGAGATGGTGGAGCTATGAATGAGTTTTGTGATATAAACTTAGTAGTTCCAAGCGATGATACACCTAGAATTCAAGAGATGCACATTATGATTGGGCATATTATTTGCCAAGCAATAGATGATTCTCTAGTAGAGCAATAACTTCCTTTGCATTAATGCCCTTCATGCACTCATGTGTTTTGAGTGGGCAGATTCTTTTCATGCAAGGGGCGCACTCTAAATTATGAGATATGATATATCCATTAGGATTATTCCACTGGGATGTTTCATCATATTTAGTTGGTCCAAATAGAGTGACAGTTGGTATTTTATAAGCTGCAGCTATATGCATAGGACCACTGTCATTTGTAACAAATAAACTTAGTCCTGCAATTTTTTCTATGAGTTCAGTTATATCTGTTTTCCCTGCTAAATTTGTTACTTTTGCATCTATTAATTTCTCTACCTCATTTGCAATATCAACTTCATTTGGTCCACCAAATATAACAATATCATGAGTTTTTGCAAAGTGAGTTGCTACTTTTGCAAACTCTTGTGGGTACCATCTTTTAGCACTACCATAAGTTGCACCTGGGTTTATGCCTAAGGTTGGACGAGTATACACGTAAGGTTTTTGGTAAAGTTTTAAATCTTGAGGTTTTACATGTAGAGTCTTTGCATACTTTTGGACTTGATGTCCACTATGTATGTTCTTTTTGTATTGAATTTTCTTTTTTGCATTAACAAAGCTCAAAAAGAGTTTGCTAGTAAATGAACTTCTAAAACTAATAGTCAAATCAAATGAGCCTAATTCTTTTGCAGTTTTATATAACCAATACAATCTTGAAAAAGCTTTTTTGCTCTTATCGAGCTTTACATGTAAAGAGTTAGGATGAGATTTTAGAGCTTGTGTTGAGACATAAGAACCAAAAAAAGTTATTTTTGCATGAGGATATTGTTTTATAATCTCTTCTATAGCAGGAGTTGTCATAACAGCATCACCAAGCCATGTTGGGAGTTCAATTAAGATATTCATTAATGATATCCATTGTCTCTTTTGCATTTTTTTCTATAGTAAAGTTTTGTACAATTTTGAAGTTTTCTTTTTTTAGTGCTTCTAATTTTTCTGGATTTTCTAGAAGAGCATCTATTTTACTTGCGATTGTGTAGTCTTGTGGGGTATTCATGATTAGTTGGTTATTTAGTATTTCACCACCTCCACAGAATTTAGTAGTTATTACTGCATTGGAAAAATTCATAGCTTCTAATATTACGTTGCCAAAAGGCTCATATCTTGTCGGAAATAAAAATATATCACTAATAGTATAAAAATCATCTACATCAGTACGCTGCCCAGTGAAAATAATTTTGTTTGCTAAATTTAGTTTCTTGCTAAGATTTTTATAATAAACTATGTTTTTTTCTTTTCCTATTACAAACGCTTTGAAGTTTCTATTTTCTAATTTAGATAGTATCTCTAGAAATTCTTTTACGCCTTTTCGTTTAAATCCGCTACCAACGAATAAAAATATTTTTTCATCAGTTGATATATTAAATTCTTGTGATATTCTTTTAAAAGAATTATTATAATCAATTTTTTTTAACTTAATACCATTGTAAATTACTTTAATTTTCTTTGGTGAAATTTTATATGTATTTATAATATCATTTTTTACCATGTTTGATATGGCTATGATTTTTTTAGCATTATTAAACATACGTTTTTCAATGTACAGATAAACAATATTGAGTAAATTAAATTTTGACTTTTTTTCAATATTCATAAAAACTCTATGAACACCATCTCCTGCTCTATATATATCTGGACAAACCACTCTTTCTAACGAAAAATAGAATTTATTTTTTTTATTTATACATACCTGAAGATTAAATAATATTGCTCTTAACCAAGACATGAGAAATTTAGGGAAAATAGAATTAACTATTTTATGCTCAATTTCTCTATTTTTTAACTCTTCAGTAAGCCTTAAAAGATAGTTTTCAGCTCCACCATATTTAGTTTTATTGGCTCGTATGAAGTGTATTTTTTTCATTGTAATATATTCCTAATAAAATTCCATATAAAGGATAGAAAAATTTTGTTTCACTATCTCCAAAAAAGCTTCCAAATGTCATTGATATTATGAAACCTATAGTTCCTAAAAATATAAATACTCCATATGCCCTATAGTATGTATTATCAGTTTTTTTGAAAATATTAAATGCTATTTTTAATTTGAAGTAAAGTATATAAATAAAAGCCAGTAGTCCTATAATACCAAGTGAATATAGCGTTCCGATAAAATCATTGTGAGTTTGTGCAAAAATTTTAAATGGTAAATTTTCAGGAGAATTTTTAAAATTCTTTTTGATGCTTTTTGCATATAAAAATCTTCCATATTCAGTAGGTATAAAAGGCTCTTGGAGTCTATATAAAATAACTGATTTCCACATGCTAAGTCTTACTAAAGTAGAATATTCCATATCTATTTGTGTAAATTTACTAGGAGGGAGATATAAAGCATGTTCTACATTTGAAATCATATGTTTAACATTATATCTATTTGATAAGTTTTCAGAGTAATTGTAGAATAAACATATAATTAATATAATTGTTGTTAAAGAAAATAGTTTAATTTTTTTATTATTAGTAAAGAAGATAAAAACAAGAATTATTATTAGTATGCTAGCTATAAAAGTTGCTCTTGTTTGGTTTGCATATACAGATAAGGTAGATAAACTTATTAGTATAAAAGCACTCTTTTTATATTTTGTAAACAACATAGCGATTGCAGCAGAAAAAGCGTAAGTAGCCCAAATCCCAAATCTTTCTCCTCCTCCAGAGTCAAGAAGACCACCTGCTCTATATGGCCACATTCCATGAGAATACCATATAAAAAGATTAATAATAGTATGCAGTAATAAGGATAACATAATTACATAAAATATATTAATTATTTTTTTTCTGTCATTTATTATTGTGTATAAAAAAAAGATTCCCATAACAGCAAAACTTCTTACTAGTTCACTTTTTATTTCTTTTAGACTTTCTTTTACATCAGGAGTAAAATATAAAGAAACAAGTGCTAAAAAAAGTATTATAATAAATGCTAGTAATATGTTCTTATAAAAAAATAATTTTTTATAAGGAATTTTACCATGATTTTTTATTAATGCATAAATAATAAATAAACCAAGTGAAATACTTTGTATAGATGCAACACCAGCGATAGGAAGAGAAAAAAAGAATATGCCTAGCAATATAATATCAATATTACCTTTAATGATTTGTATATATGGATGATTATTGATGTTTTCTCCTATTTGATATGTGGTATTCTAGCATATTATTTATATATTTTTTTATTCTAAGCATGATTATTTATCAAACTCAAATATTGATTAACTGAATATTCTGCTTTAAATTTGTTTAATATTTCTTGATCTACATTTGGATAGTCAATAAGTGCATTTTTTATATTTGATGCTAATGCATCAATATCATTAACTGGAGATAAAAATTCTTTTAGATTTCCAATTAGGACTTCACTTGGTCCTGTTGGACAATCTGTGCTTATAATATTTGTTCCTAATATTAATGCTTCAACAAGAACTAAAGGTAATCCTTCACTATTTGAAGACATAACAAATAGTTCAGCATTTTTTATCCATGGGTATGGGTTCTTCTGAAATCCTGAAAATATTATTTTGTCTTCTATATTTAACTTTTTGATTAATTCTTTTAATTCAGATAAATATTTTTTATCTGAATCAGTATGTACATTTCCTATTAACACTAAAGGTAAGGTAATTCCTGATTTTTTATAAGCTTTTACTAAAAGTTTTTGATTTTTTCTGTTTTCAAATTTTGCTGCATAGATTATATATTTTTCTTTTGGGATTTGCTTATTGACCTCATTTCCTCGTTGTCTTATTTTTTCAAAATCAAAAGGATTATAGATATTTTTAATCATCTTGGGTTTTATTCCCATCAGGTTTGTGATGTCATCTATCAAGGCTTTTGAAACTGTGATTATATTTTGATTGTTATACCTATGTCTAAATTGAAATTTAAACTTTAGTTTTCTTCTAATTTTTTTTAATCCATGAGTATTTTTGAATTTACTTTCATAATATACATACATAGAGTTTCTGTATCTAATATATAAATTTTCTAATTTTGCATTTTTAGCTAGTAAATCCATATCTTCTGCATTTGAGATAAATAGGTCAAATTTTTTAGAATTTTTTTCTATTTCACTTACTTTATTTTTTAATTTTTGTTTTAATTTTTGTTTGTTTATAAATTTATATTTTGATGATTTTCCATCATCACTTAAGTAATGTATGCTATATAGATTTTCATCTATTTCATGTTCTATTATATTTTTTATTAAAATAATATGTACTTCATGCCCATACTTTGCAAACGTTTCTGCAAAATTTAGAACAATTCTTTCTGCTCCGCCACCGATTAGTGTATCAATCAATAAACCTATTTTTTTCATTTTATTCCTAAATTATATTAGTGTATTTTCCCATTTTAATGCTGTTGAACATATTAATTTCAAGTCATCAAACTTTGGAGTCCAGTTTGTTTTTTTCAATATTTTTTTATTGTCTGCAATTAGAATATCTGGGTCTCCTTCTCTTCTTAGTTCTTTTTTAACTAAAAAGTTATTATTTGAAATATTTTTCATTTCATGGATAACTTCTTTGACAGAGAAACCATGTCCATACCCACAGTTAAAGATGTCACTATTGTTACCAGCTTCTAGATAGTTTATAACTTCTATATGTGCATATGCTAAATCGACTACATGTATATAATCTCTTATACAAGTTCCATCAATTGTTTTGTAGTCATTTCCATATATAGATATGGAATCTATTTTGCCTAATGCTACTTTTGCTACAAGTGGTATAAGATGTGTTTCTGGTTCATGGCACTCACCTAGTTTGTTTTCAAAATCAGCTCCAGCTACGTTAAAATATCTTAAAATTCCAAAATTAAATTCTTTATTTACTAGTGACTCATCTTGTAAAATCTTTTCTATAAAAAGTTTACTTCTACCATAAGGATTTATTGGGTTTGTAGCAGTTGTTTCTTTTATGGGATGCTGGCTTTTAATATCACCATAAACAGCCGCGGTAGAGCTAAAAATAAAATTCTTAATGCCATTTTGAGAACAACACTTAATTAAGTTTATTGAATTTACTGTATTGTTCATATAATAGTTTATTGGGTCTTTCATTGAATCAGAAACAATAGAACTAGCTGCAAAGTGTATGACAGTATCAAATTTATTTTCGTTAATGTACTGTTTGACAACTTCAAAATTTGATAAATCTAATTGTGTAAAGTTAAACTCCCCTAATGTTTGCAGAGTTTTGATTGTTTTTAAAAAGCCTGTTTTGAAATTATCTATTACTGAGATAGATATTTTATCCACTTTTAGAAGTTCTTTTATGAGGTGACTAGCTATATAACCTGCTCCGCCAGTAATTAAAACTTTTTTCATTTAATCTCTTTTAAGTTTAGATAATTGTTTGTAATTGTGTCTAGGCTATATTTTTTTATATCAATAGGCCTAATTATTTTATCTGTTTTTAGACTATTTATAATATTTTTTGCTAATAAGTTGGCATCATTAGTAGGGGAAAGAAGTTCTTTATTTTCTTCTCCTAATATTTCTGCTGGACCTGATTTACAGTTTGTACTTACAATAGGAGTATTTGTAATTAAAGATTCAATTAGAACGGTAGGTAATCCTTCATAATCACTTGAAAGAACAAATAGTTTAGCATTTTTTATAAAAGGATAAGGGTTTTTTTGAAACTCGATTAAAATTACTTTATCTTCTAGATTGAGCTTTTCTATGTGTTGTAAGATTTTTTCTTTATCTTCGCCCTGTCCCATTAGAACTAATTTTTCTTTTATATTTGATATTTTATACGCTTCAAGTAATAGGTCTTGTCTTTTATGTTCAATTAAAAATCTTCCAACATTTATAATATAAGGTTCTTTTGGTATAAGAGAATTATTTTCTAGTGATTTTTTTCTAATGTGCTTTATGTCAAAAGGATTATAAATCGTTTGTATAGTCTTTGGTTTTATATGCAGAGTATTTAATAAATCATTCTTTACTCCATTAGAAACAGTTATAAGATTTTCATTTTTGTATAATATTTTGAATTTTATTTTTTCTCTAAGGTGTTTCATCCTATTTAAAATACCTTTTTTATTATACCTATTTTCAAGTTTTTTACTTATTGTATTATGAATCACATAGTATACATTAGAAAGTTTCAACAGTTTTACCATTTTGTCAGTTGATTCTAAATTAGATAAGATAAGCTCAAATGGACCTTCATTTTGAAGTGTTGTTTTGAGTAGTTTTGCATAGTCGTGACGCTTCATTCTCTGTTTAGGTTTAATGTCATCTAAACAGATGATTTCTATTTTTTCAGGAATTGTATGTTCAATACGTTTTTTTCTTATAAAAATTTTTACTTGAGTCCCTCTTTTTGTAATACCTTTTGCCACTTCTAGCATAACTTTTTCAGCACCACCACCAGATAGAGAGTCTATTATGATTGCAACTTTTTTCATTATATTTTTTCAATATTTTTATTGATAACATCTACAACGGTTTGAGGAAGTATGTTATTTGCTATTTTGCTTTTGTCTTTGATTACTAAGTCTTTATATCCCCAAGGATACCATTTATCCATATTTGTATATCCACTAATGGATATGGTTTTTACCTTTAAGGCTGGCGCAACATGCATTGCTCCACCATCAAGGGTTATAAATAGCTTGATGTTTTTAATTAATCCTGAAAGGTCTTCTAATGATGATGTTTGAATAAATGTTGCTTTTGTTTGTTTATCAAGTATTTTTGCATTTTCAAAATCTATAGGTTCTGCAGTAATTAGAATTTTGTCATATTCTAAGTTTTCTATTATTTTTTTAAATTTATCTATACTGTACTTATTTGCTTCTTTTCTGGAAGATATGTGAAAAAGAAAATGTTCGTTATATTTTTTGTATTTAAGAGAGATTTCATAAGGAACATGAAAAAAAGTATTTTCATTATTGTAAATAACTCCAAACTCTTTTAAGCAATCAAAACAAAATTCTACTTCATGTTTAGTATTGTCAACTAGAGTATGCATATTAAAGTTGTCTTTTCCTTTTGGATTTTTAACACCAACTTTATAAGTTGCCTTTGTTATGTTTGAAAATAGTTCAGCAGATTTTGAATAATCACTTCTAAATACAACAACTACATCATAATTCTCTTTTCTAATAGCAATTAAAATTTTTAATTTACCAAGTGCTGCTTTGACCTTGTCTAATAAACCTTTTTTATGTTTAGGTTTTGTATAGCAATATATCTTATTTACATAAGGATTTTTATATATAGCACTGTTGTTGTAGCTGTTGACAACTATGTCTATTTGGTTATCAGGATATTTTTTACGCAAAGCTTCAAGAACAGGAGTTGTGCATATTAAATCTCCAATATTATCGTTTCGAACTAGTAATATTTTTTTATTTTGTAAGTCTATCATTTAGCAGCCCTTTTAAATCTTTAAATACCTCTTCGACCTCAATCAAATTAATTCCTTCTTGTGTTCTTTTTTTCTTAGGTTTATTGTTGACAAAAAATCCATCTTTTTGTATTATTTTATGTAGTTTAAAATCTTGATAAGGACCAAATTCTTTTGAATTTGTAGGACCAAATAGTGACACAGTAGGAACACTTAGTGCTATTGACAAGTGAAGAGTTCCAGTATCATTTGTTACAAGTAATTCTAAAGAGTTTATTATTAAAGGCAACTCATCTATTGATGAACTACCACATAGATTAATCACTTTATTTTTATCACTTATATTTTGTATGAATTTATCAGTTAATTTTTTTTCAAATGCTGTTGCTCCAAGCAAAACTATAGTGATGTTTGGATTACTTTTTAGCAATTTATCCCCCAAGAGTATAAATTTATCAATCGGCCACATTTTATATGTGTCTTGTGCTCCAACTTGAAATCCTATCAATATTTGAGTATTAGTTTTTAATTTATCAGCTATTTTATTATTAAATTTAGAAGATATTTCTAGTGTAGTATCTATGATTGAAGGATTATATAATCTTACAAGATCAATCTTTTTTTCTATTACGTGTTGTTGTATTGTATTTGGTTTGTTTGAGAAAATATTTTTAAATTCATGATTTTTGTCATCTGTCATTTTTAATATATTTTTTGCACCACTAGCTACTGAGAAAAAAATATCTTCAGGTCCATTTGAGTGAAATAAAAAGATAGTATCAATTTTTTTATCTTTTATCTGTTTTATAATTTTGAATTGATTTACAAGACCTGTTGAATATAAAATAAAATCATCTACATATTGAAATTTTTTAAATATGGGATAAATATTTTCATTAATAAGGAAAGTAATTTTTAAATGCGGAAAACTTTTCCTTAAAGTTTTAATAGCAGGTATTCCAAAAAGGGTATCACCAAGTCCAGTATTTGAAACTACTAGAACATTATTAAAAATATTTTTATTTTTTTTGGCTTTAAAGTGAGGCAAAATTTTATTGATGTATTTTAGTAAGTTCAATTATTCTCCTCTATTCATATTAGATATTGTATCTTTGATAATTTTAATACTTAGTGTCATTAAACAATCACTTATTTTTGTTCCCTTGCAGCCATCTTGACCACAGGGTACGCAATCCCAATTTTCTTGGATTACTTTGTGTTTACCCATGTTTTGATTACCTCTTCTTGTTGTGTATTCTGATTTTATCAAATAATTATCCCAAGGCCCCCAATGATCAGCTCCACTTGGACCAAAAAAAGCTAAAACAGGAGTGTCATTTGCTGCACTTATATGCATAATTGCAGTATCAACTCCTATGAAAAATTTTGATTTTTTGTTAAGAGCAGCAGTTTGTTTTAGTGTTAATTTTCCACTTAAATTTAGAGGTTTTGTTTTACATAATTTTAAAATAGAGTTTATTTTATCTATCTCTTGCTTTAATGGAGCCGCAGTTAACACAACTTCTTTGTTAAGTTCCGTTTTACAAAAGTCTATTATATTAGCCATAGTTTGATCATTTACGCATTTAAACATCCATCTTGAAACAGGATGAATATGAATAAATTGTTTACATGTAAGGAAACTATTTATTTTTAATTCATCTTTTTTTGTCCAAAAAATTTCTACTTTTTTATTTTTTATAGGAAGATTTAATACTCTAAGTGGATCAAGATTAGTTTCAAGTGTATGTCTTAATTCTTGATTTGGTAAATTATGTGTAAATACATTTTTTAAAAGAAAATTATTTTTATTTTTATATCCTATTTTTATTGTTGAGCCACTAAGTAGTGCAAGTTGTGCTCCTCTGTCACCCTTTGTTGTGTTAATAATTATATCGTATTTCTTAGCTCTTATATTAAGTGCAAATTTAATTTCAGCCCAAATTTTTTCAAAAAGTGGCAAGGATTTTATTCTTGATCTATCATATATGATTATTTCATTAACATGAGGGTTAAGTGAAACCATTTCTTGTGTACCATTGTTTAATGCTACATCTATTAGTGCATTTGGGTAGATTGTTTTTAAATTTGAGATAAGGGGGCTTAAAAGTAAAACATCGCCTATATTTCTAAATTTCATTATAAGTATTTTATTGGGGTTTGATTTTTGCATATAAACTCCCTAAAATCGTATTTGAAAATATAAATAAATTTTTCTTTAGCCATTTTTCATCTTTTTTTACTGCAAGACGATTTACATGAAGGAGTTTATTATCAGCTAAATTTATACCTCTTTTGGTTGTATGAAATATTTCATATCCAATGTTTTGAGCTTTTTTAACTAATTTATCATCAAAATAGCCTCTAGGCCAGCATAAATGTTTATCTTCAAATCCTAATTTTTCTTTTATAGTTTGTCTTGAATTATATAAATCATCTTCCCATGAGGATTGGTTAAAATAAAAATCTCTATGTGTATTAGTGTGTGAGTGGA
Source organism: Sulfurospirillum sp. (assembly GCA_016744795.1). Lineage (GTDB taxonomy): Bacteria > Campylobacterota > Campylobacteria > Campylobacterales > Sulfurospirillaceae > Sulfurospirillum_A. The sequence goes on along the minus strand of JADGDR010000001.1, from coordinate 220,320 downwards.
AATCAAAAACATCAGAGCTTTTACAAACATCATCCCAAGACATTAAAATTTTATTTGGGTTTTCCGGTACCATTTTTTTGCAATCATTATGATAAGTAATTTCAAAATTTTCTTTTTTTTCACTTGCTTTATCTATCCACTCAGTTACTAAAAAAATAGTAGCTTTTAAATTAAGTTTTTTTAAAATTGGATAAGCATAAATTATATTGTCTCTCCATCCATCATCAAAAGTAATAAAAACAGATTTTTTTGGAGCTTTAAATTTCCCTTTTTTGTACATGTAGAATTCGTTACTACTTAAAGTATAAAAGTTGTTTTCTTTTAAAAAAGTCATTTGTTTTGTAAAATTTTCAATACTAGAACATATAAAACCATTTTTTGGTAAAACATGGTGATACATCAGCACAGGTATGCTCATGAGTTAAGTACCAGTTTATAACTATTTAAAATTTTTTGTGTCATTGCCTTTTTAGAAAAGTTTTTTACCATATAATCTCTAGTGTTAATATTTAATTTTTTATGAGTTATTAAATATTCAATTTTTTCTGCCAAATCTTTAGAATTTTTAGGTTTACAAAGTAGAAAATTATTTTTTACATGTAAGTCTCTTGTGCTTCCTACATCGGTTGCTACTGTTGCTATGTTCATCATTAAGGCTTGTATTATTGCTTGTGAAACACCTTCACTTTTAGAAGAGTTTACAAAGATATCAAGAGTGCTTAAAAATTGGGCTGTTTTTTCTACGTGTTTTAACATGATGATTTTATCTTCTAAATTTAATTCTTTTATGTCATTCTGATATTTATTTAACATAGGACCATCACCGGCTATGAAAAATTTTAAATTAGTATATTTTTTTAGTAGTATGGCTGCTGATTCTATGAAGTACTCATAACCTTTAACACTTCTAACAATTCCAAGTGCACCTATGAAAATTTCGTTAGAGTTTTGTTTCGTAAATTTTGATGGATCAAAAATGGTTTCATCTGCCCCTGTTGGAATAGAGATTATTTTTTTTGGTTTTATGCGATTGTGTTTTATCATTTGATTTTTTATATTTTCACCTGTTGTAAAAATAAAATCTGCTATCTCATTTATGAAATTAAGTCTTGAAGACTTTATTCTATTTCCCAAATGTCTAGTTCTTATAAACTTAGCATTTGCTAATTTTGCAGCAAATCCACCTACCCAAGTGTCTTTACCACTATGAGTATTGACAATATCAATTTTCTTGTTTTGTATTATTTTTTTTATCTCGAACATTGTTTTAAGGTCGAAACTTCCTTTGAATGGCAAAGCAAATACTTTAAATCCGTTTTGTTCTGCTTTTTGTTTGATGGTAGCATGTTCTCTACAAGCTAAATACGATTCTATACCTTCTTCCCTAAGCGTTAACATTTCACTTAGTATTCTCATCTCTTGTCCACCCCATCCATCGGACCACTCTGTGTGTAAAACTTTAACCTTATTTTTCATTTAATATATTTCCAAAATGTGTATTGTGCATAAAGCTTTGCTATAACAAAACCTCTCCAACCCTCTAAAAAACCAAGTCTTAAAAAGTATATTTTTAAAAATGTCCAATAGGGACTAAATAATGCTTTTAAAACTTTATCTTTTTTATTGAGGCTTGAATATCTATTTTGTTTGGTTATGAACTCTTCTATATTTTCATAAGCAAAATGTAGCATATGATTTTTTAGTATAGCAGTTTTTTCATTAGTAATAACTTTTTCGTGTACTTTATTTTCGCTAAATTTTGCATAGTTTTTGTCAAATAGTCTTAAAGTAGCATCAGGATAAAGACCACAATATTTTATAGGTTTTCCAAAAAAGTAGTTCAGTCTTGGTACAAAATAGGCTTTACATGTAAAGTCCAAAGTTAGTATTTCATCTTTAAGTTTATCGGTAATGATTTCATCACTATCAAGAACAAAAACCCAATTATTTTGACACGCTTCAACTCCATATTGCTTTTGTTTACCAAATCCAAGCCATTTTTGATGAAGAATTTTTGTGTTTTTAAAAGTATTGGCTATTTCTAAAGTATTATCCGTAGAACCAGAGTCTACTACAACTACTTCATCTGCAAAAGTGCAAGAATTAAGTACTTTTGATAGATATTTTTGTGAATTAAAAGTTAGTATTACTATGGAAAGTTTCATTTATATAACTCCTCATATTGGTTTTTCCAGCGGCGGTGCAACCAAAACCATTCATCTGGTTTTTTTTCTATTATTTTTTGTGTAATATCTGCCTGTGCTTGCACGCTTTTTCTTATGTCTTCTTCGCTATTGTCTGTTTTTTCAGTGAAGATTGGCTCGTAAAAAGTTATGTTATAGTTTATATAATCATTTGTTGTTATATAAGCAGGGACTATTGGCGTTGCTGTTTTTCTTGAAACTAATGCTACTGAGGGAGTATGCCTAGCAAGTTTTCCAAAAAAGTTTATGAGGATTCCTTCTTTAGCACTTGTATTTTGATCTACTAAAAGACCTACATTTTCACCATTTTTTAGTGCTTTAAGTAGACCTCTAATTGCGCCAGTTTTTTCTAGCATGTGGACATTGAATTGGTTTCTGTTTTTTTGCAGAACAGCATTCATTTTTTTTGAGTCTAAGTTTCTTCCTACTCCCCAAAGTTTTCCGTAAGTTGCTCCCATGCAAAGTGGTAAAAGTTCCCAATTCCCGTAGTGTGCAGTTAAAAATATAACGCCTTTACCCTCTTTTTTAGCCTCTGTATAAAAGTGTTCATTGTGTATGGTTACTTTTTGTAAAAGTTTTTCTTTAGTAATTCCTTGATTTTCTACAAAATCTCTCATATTGTAGAGTAGATTTGTATAACATTTTTTAGTGATACGTCTTTTTTCTTTTTCATTTAGTCTATTTGCATAAGCCAAATCAAGATTTACCCTAGCTATTTTTTTATGCCTTGAGTCTATTTTGTACGCCAAAAAAGCAAAAAAATTCAATATACTATTTGTTACAGATTTAGGTGTAAATTTGACTAAAAAAACAAAAAGTTTAAAGAAAAAAACATATATATAATCTAGCATTTTAAAAACTTCTGTGCTAATTTAACGATTTTTTCTGGTTTTATCTTTCGTATGCAAAAATCATTTTTATTAAGAGCCTTTGCGTCTATTTTTTTATTGCAATCAATTGTAAGGTTAATACTGGTTTTTAGTGTATTTCTCTGGCTTGGGGTTGGACCAAAAATGCTAATACTTGGAATATTTAAAGCCCACGCCATATGAGTTGGACCACTGTCAGCCCCTATGACTAAATTGCTATTTGAAATTACATTTTTTAGTTTGTCTAAGCTCAGTTTAGGAAGCATTTTAGCCTTACTTTTCTCACAGATAAACTTAGCACTCTGCTTTTCATTCTCATTACCCCACGCAACAAATGTTTCTACATGTAAAGAATTTATTATAGAGATAAAATGCTCTTTTGGGTAGACTTTGCTCTCCCAAGACGAGCCAACAATAACAAGAAGAGTTGGTTTAAAGTCAGTTTTAGTGTGTGAGTATAAGAATGGTTTTTTTGTTTGTAAGTCTGGCATATCAAAATCTAATGCCTTACATGCAAGTGACATATTTCTAAGTATGACATTTTCTTCATAAGCAATAGCAAATGATTTGGTGTAAAAGAGTGAAGCTAAAGATTCTCGTAAGCTATTTTTATCGAACCCAATCACATTCTTACTAAGTATTCTAGAAACTATTGCAGATTTAATAAGACCTTGTAAGTCTATAACTACGTCGTAAGGTTTAAGTTTTTTAAGTTTTTTGTACTCTCTAATGAAGCCCATTTTATTGTTTTTTAGTTTTAGCTTATAAATAGTGTTAATATGAGGATTGTCTTGTAAGATTTCACAAAATCTTTCTTCTACAAACCAATCTATACTTGCATCAGGAATTTGTTTTTTTATAAATTGCAAAACAACCATAGCATGAACAATATCACCAAGAGCCGAGAGTTTTACTATAGCAATTTTCATATATGAATTGTATCTTATAGTAGCTAAAGAGATGATTAGCTATAATAATCTCTTTATAAAATTGATAGGATTAGCATGAACAATATTTTTAGAGAGTACGACATACGTGGGATTTATCAAAAAGAGTTAAATGAAATAACAACAAAACTAATCGGTTATTTTTTAGGTTTACATGTAAAGAAAGCTGGAGGTGTTGTAGCACTTGGTTATGATGCTAGAAGCCACTCACCAGTACTTTGTGACTATCTTACAAGCGGATTTAACAAAGCAGGTTGTTCAGTGCTAAATATGGGTTTAGTAGCGACTCCTGTGAATTACTTTGGAAACTTTCAAGAGTTTGATGGTATTAGCCCAGATGCTTCAGTAATGATAACAGGTTCACATAATCCAAGCGAGTATAATGGCTTTAAAATAACTATTGATAAGAAACCATTTTTTGGTGAAGAGATATATGCTCTTGGACGTCAAATAATGGAAAATTTAGATTTACATGTAGAAGATAATATTACATGTAAGATAATAGATGCTAAAGATAGATATATTGATTTTTTAGTAAAAGAGTTTGAGCATCTTAAAGGCTTTGATAAAAAGTTTGTATATGATTGTGGTAATGGGGTTGCTGGGGTTGTTGCTCCTCAAATTTTTGAGAGATTAGGCTTTACATGTAAGGCTTTGTTTGAAGAGCCTGATGGAACTTTTCCAAATCATCATCCTGATCCTACTGTTGAGAAAAACTTAATTGACATTAAAAAAGAGCTTGAGGGTGAGTTTGACTATGGATTTGCCTATGATGGAGATGCTGATCGGATTGCCTTTTTAACAAAAAAGAATAATGTCAAAGGTGATATTATGGCAATACTTTTTTCTGAAGTTATGAAAAATCCAGTTGTAGTAGGTGAAGTGAAATGCTCACAAGTAATGTATGACACTATTAATAAGTACGGAAAAGCTTACATGTACAAAACTGGACATAGTAATTTAAAAGTAAAAATAGCTGAAGTTAATGCAGACTTTGCAGCTGAAGTAAGTGGACATCTGTTTTTTAATGATAGGTATTTTGGTTACGATGATGCTATTTATGCAACTCTTAGAATGCTCGAACTAATTAAAAATGGTCTACATGTAGATGAGCGAATTGCTAAACTTCCTAAGGTTTATTCGACCGAAGAGATAAAAGTTGAAACAACAGATGAAGAAAAATTCAAACTTGTTGAAAATGTAAAAGAATTATTAAAAAATCCTCCAAGTGATTTTCCTCATATAAAAGAGATTATCGATGTTGATGGAGTAAGAGTCATATTTGATGAGGGTTGGGGACTTGTAAGAGCTTCAAATACCACTCCAGTTTTGGTTACTCGTTTTGAGTCTACATGTAAAACAAAAGCAAAAGAGTACGAAGAAAAACTAAATGCACTTATACAAATAGCAAAAGAGAGTTTATAATGAAGATTTTAGTAACAGGAACGGCTGGTTTTATTGGAAGTCATCTTGCATTAAGATTACTCGAAAGAGGTGATGAGGTTGTGGGACTTGATTGTATCAATGATTACTATGATATAAATGTAAAGTATGGTAGATTAAAAAAAGCTGGATTTGACATAGATGATATTAAAAAAAATAATTCAAAATTCAAAATTTATAATTCAAAATTATTTAAAAACTATAAATTTGTGCAGTTAAATCTTGAAGACAAAGAGGGCATGGAAAAGCTTTTTAAAGAAGAAAAGTTTGATAAGGTATGTAACTTAGCCGCTCAAGCAGGGGTTCGTTACTCTTTAACAAATCCAGATGCTTATATACAAAGTAATATAGTGGGATTTTTGAATATTTTAGAGTGTTGTCGTCATCATAAAATAAAACATTTGGCATACGCAAGTAGTTCGAGTGTATATGGACTAAATAAAGCTCAACCTTTTTCAACAAGTGATGATGTTAGCCACCCTATAAGTCTTTATGCTGCTAGTAAAAAGTCAAATGAGCTTATGGCTCATACCTATTCTCATCTTTTTGATATTCCTACAACTGGACTACGGTTTTTTACAGTTTATGGACCTTGGGGAAGACCAGATATGGCACTATTTTTGTTTACAAAAGCCATATTTGAAGGTAAAAGCATAGATGTGTTTAACCATGGAAAAATGCAAAGAGATTTTACTTATGTAGATGACATAGTTGAGGGAGTTATAAGAGTCATAGATAATCCGCCAAAAGGCGTTGAAGAAAAAATGATGAACCCATCAAATTCAACGGCACCTTACAAAATATATAATATAGGAAACAACAATCCAGTAAAACTTATGGATTTCATTGAAGCGTTAGAAAAGAAAATAGGAAAAGTAGCAAAGAAAAACATGCTTCCACTTCAAGCAGGAGATGTTCCAAGTACTTATGCAGATGTTAGTGACCTCGTAGAAGATTTGGACTATAAACCAGAGACTAGCATTGAAGAGGGCATAGATAAGTTCGTGGATTGGTATGTTGACTTCTTCAAGGTAAAACTATGACCAACAAACTATTTTTTGATGTCAAACCTGAACTTAGTGCTTATGAAGCTACATGTAAAGAAAAAAGTAGTGTTGGTTACTATGATTTACCTGAACAAGATTTGGATTATCTTGAAGAGTATAAAAAAGATTTTAATTTAAAAAATACAAATATAGAACACTTAGTTATTATTGGTATTGGTGGGAGTTCACTGGGGCTTAAGGCAATATATAGAACTTTAAAAAATACAAAAGACTTTAGTAAAAAAATACATTTTTTAGAAAGCACTGACCCTATTGCAATCAAAGCTGAACTAGAAAAAGTTGAACTAAACAAAGCACACTTTTTTGTCATAAGCAAATCAGGAACTACAATAGAAACAACAGCTATATATAAGTACATTTTAGGGCTTTTGAGTGATGAAAAAATTAGTGAAGAGTATAGATTTACCTACGTAACAGACAAAGGAAGTCTACTTGAAGCACATTCAAAATCAAAGAAATCATTTTGTCTTTTTATACCTACAAATGTAGGTGGAAGATTTTCAGTTCTTTCAGCTGTTGGTTTAGCACCATTGGCACTAATTGAGGTTGATATAAAAGCACTTTTAAGTGGGGCAAAACAGATAAAAAATAGTTTTTTTGAAAGTGGATATATAAAAGATATACTTCTTAAAAAAGCAACATATTATGCAAAAAATTCTATGAAATACAATATTAATACGCTTTTTGTATATAGTGAAAGTTTTAAATATTTTACAGAGTGGTATGTTCAGCTTTGGGGAGAGAGTTTGGGTAAAAAACAGCTTAATAGCAGTTTTAATGTAGGACTTACTCCTGTTGGAATTATAGGACCAAAAGACCAACACTCTTTTTTGCAACTTATAGTGGATGGCTTAAGAGATAAAACTGTAACAGTTTTAAAAATAAGAAATTTTAATTACGATATACGAATACCAGAAATAAATCTAAAAGAGTTGGAGAGTTTAGATAGCATAAACAAACTCTCTTTTAATTCACTCATAAATCTTCAAGCAGACTCCATCATAGAAGCTTTGGTAGACAAGGGAGATATCCCGGTTGATACCATTGAATTAGAGTGTATTAATGAGGAAAACCTTGGTAAATTCATATTTTATTATGAACTATTAACTTCTTTGGTCGCTCACATGATGGGTGTTGATGCTTATGGGCAACCAGGAGTTGAGCAGAGTAAGGTTATATTAAAAAAGAAATTACAAAATAGAGGATTATTATGAAAACGATAAAAAAGTGTCTATTTCCAGCAGCAGGATATGGAACAAGATTTTTGCCAGCAACTAAATCAATGCCAAAAGAGATGTTGCCAATAATGACTAAACCACTTATCCAGTATGGTGTTGAAGAGGCATTAGAGTCTGGATGTGATACGATGGCAATCGTAACAGGAAGAGGAAAACGTGCGATAGAAGACCATTTTGACATAAGCTATGAGTTAGAGCATCAGATAAATGGTACTGCAAAAGAGCATTACTTGACAGAAATAAGGCAATTGATAGACAATTGCACTTTTACGTATACAAGACAGGTAGAAATGAAAGGTTTAGGTCATGCTATACTTACAGGAAAATCACTAATAGGGGATGAGCCATTTGCTGTTATTCTTGCAGATGATTTGTGTGATAGTGCAGATGAGAGTGTGCTTTCTCAAATGGTAAAAGTTTATGAAAAATACAGATGCTGTGTGGTTGCTATAGAAGAAGTACCTAAGGCAGATACTAGTAAATATGGTGTAATTTCAGGTCACTTGGTTGATGGAAGCATAGATACCTATAGAGTGGAAAATATGGTGGAAAAACCAGATCCAAAAGATGCTCCTAGTAATCTTGCCATTATAGGACGCTATATATTAACACCAGATATATTTAATATCATAGAAAAGACAAAACCAGGAATTGGTGGAGAAATACAGATAACAGATGCTCTGCTAGAGATGGCAAAACAGGGCAAAGTTATAGCATATAAGTTTAAAGGTAAGAGGTTCGATTGTGGAAGCGTAGATGGTTTCGTGGAAGCTATAAACCATTTTTATAAAAAATAAGATTATAAAGTATTATTTAATAATTCTTTGGATAAGATTAAATATCTTAATTTAAGGGGTATATATGAAAATATTATTTTCAGTGTTGCTTTTTGTGAGTTTTTTGTTTGCAAGTGTTGATATGAACAATGCAAGTCAAAAAGAGTTTTCTTCTTTAAAGGGTGTAGGAGATAAAAAGGCAGCAGATATAGTTGCTTTTAGAAAAAATAATGGATGTTTTAAATCTATAGAAGATTTAGTGAAAGTAAAAGGCATAGGCAAAAAAACTCTTGAAAAAAATAGAGATAACTTAACTCTTGGGAAATGCCCAAAATAATCTACATGTAAGGCTTTAATAAAGTCTTACACTCTTTTTTGATAATATTATAAATGATAATATTTAGATACATAATAATTTCACTTTTACCTTTTTTATTGTTTGCAAATAAGCCAGATTTACTATTGTTAAAAACATATAAAGACAATGTAAATGTTAAGGGTTGGCTTATGAGTGAAAAGCTTGATGGTGTACGAGCTTATTGGAATGGTAAAAAGCTTATTTCACGTGGAGGAAAAGAGTTTAAAACTCCTTTATGGTTTGTAAAAGGTTTTCCACCATTTGAGATAGATGGAGAACTTTGGAGTAAACGAGGAGATTTTGACAATATCTCAGGAATAGTTAGGACCCAAACAGCTCATGATGGCTGGCAACAACTCACTTACAATATTTTTGAAGTTCCAAATCAAAAAGCTGGACTAAGGAACAGATTAAATGTTTTAAAGACTTACTTAAAAAACAATCCTAACAAATACATAAAAATTATAAAACAGATAACATGTAAAGATAAAAAGCATTTAAAAAAGTTTCTCAAAGAGGTAGAAAATAAAAACGGAGAAGGCATAGTTGTCAGAAATGGGAAAGCTCCTTATATACACAAGAGAACTTCGCAAGCTTTAAAAATAAAAAGTTTTGATGATGCAGAGTGCCAAGTAATTGCTTTTAACAAAGGTAAGGGAAAATACGAAAATTCAGTTGGTTCTCTGGTATGTAAGATGGATAATGGACAAATTATAAATATTGGAAGTGGTTTGAGCGATAAGTTAAGAAAAAATCCACCTAAAATAGGTATAATAATAACTTTTAAATACCAAGGTTTAAATAAAAATAAGAAACCAAGATTTCCAGTGTTTTTGAGGGTGAGAGATGAGATTAAGTAAAGAAGAAGTGAGTTTGTTGAAAGAGAAACTTAGGATGTTGTCTTCAACTGCAAAGTTGTATCTTTTTGGAAGTAGAATAGATGATACTAAAAAAGGTGGAGATATAGACTTATTGGTAGTCTCTAGTGATTTAAAGAAAAAAGATTTAAGAAAATTACGTGTTGAATTTTTTAAAGAGTTTGGTGAGCAAAAAATGGATATTGTTTTAGATAATGGTAATTTTGATACTCCTTTTGTTAAACTTATTTCAAAAAAGGCAGTTTTATTATGATAAAAGATAAGTTAATTCAAGATAAAAAACTTTTAGAAAAACAATTAGCATGGATACAAATTTCTTTTGATGAATGCATAAAAATAGGTATAAAAAAAGACTATACAATAGAAGAATTTGGTAAATTTGAAACTCTATGTAGCAGATACAGCCGAGGAATAGATTTTTTAATTAGAAAAATTTTTAGAACATTGGATGCTCATGAGTTTGAAAACCAAGGGACTCTTGTAGATGTAGTAAATAATGCACATAAAAGAGGTTTATTTGAAGACATAGAAGAGTTAAGAATCATGAAAGATGTTAGAAATACAATAGCACATGAGTATATAGAAGATGACCTTGCGGATGTATTTGAGGAAGTTTTATTATATACAAGTAAATTGATATGTATTGTAAATACCACTTTAGCGTATATAAGTAAATGAACATAAAAGGTCTTAAAAAATGAAGATAAGCATAATAGGAACAGGATACGTAGGACTAGTAAGTGGAACTTGTTTTGCACAGATGGGAAATAGCGTAATTTGTGTTGATATAGATGAGAAGAAAGTAAAAGATTTAGAAAGTGGAATAATTCCAATTTATGAGCCAAGTTTAGATGAGATGGTAATAGAAAATTTTAAGAATGGCTCATTAAAATTTACGACTGATATAAAAAAAGCACTGGAGATTAGCAATATATGTTTTATTGCAGTTGGAACTCCTATGGGCGAAGATGGAAGTGCAGATCTTAAGTATGTTCTTGCCGTTGCAAAAAGCATAGGTGAGCATATGACTAAACACACCTATATCATTGACAAATCAACAGTTCCAGTAGGAACAGCAGAAAAGGTAAGAGTTGAAGTTCAAAAAGCACTTGAGCTGAGAAACTCAAATTTAACTTTTGATGTCATAAGTAACCCAGAGTTTCTAAAAGAGGGTGCAGCAGTAGAAGATTTTATGAAACCTGATCGCGTTGTTATAGGTGCTGAGAATGAAAAAGCATTTGAGACCATGAGAGAACTTTATGCTCCTTTTACAAGAAACCATGATAGATTTATAACTATGGATATCAAAAGTGCCGAGATGACCAAATATACCGCCAATGCAATGTTAGCAACAAAAATAAGTTTTATGAATGAGATAGCAAATATTTGTGAAAGAGTTGGGGCAGATGTAAACCAAGTGAGAAATGGCATAGGGAGTGATAGCCGCATAGGATATAGTTTTATTTATCCGGGCTGTGGTTATGGTGGAAGTTGTTTTCCTAAAGATGTTCAAGCCTTAGCAAAAACAAGCAAAGACCATGGATATACTCCAAGACTGTTAGATGCCGTAGAAGAGGTTAATTATGCTCAAAAAAAAGTTATATTTGAAAAAATAATTAAAAAATTTGGTGATAATTTGAGTGGTATGACTTTTGCTATTTGGGGACTTAGTTTTAAACCAGAAACAGATGACATGAGAGAAGCAACGAGCATAACAGTTATAAATGCCCTTACATGTAAAGGTGCAAAAGTAAAAGTATATGATCCAAAAGCAATGCACGAAGCACAAGAGTTTTATTTAAAAGGTAATCTTCAAGTTGAATATGTAAACTCAAAATATGATGCACTTGACAATGCAGAAGCCATGATACTTCTAACAGAATGGAAAGAATTCAGAAGTCCAGATTTTGAAGAGATAGAAAAAAGGCTTAAAAACAGAATTATTTTTGATGGAAGAAATCAGTATGACAAGATAAGGCTTGAAGCCCAGGGTTTTGAGTATTTTCAAATAGGGGTGAATTGACTTGAAAAATAAAATAGCTGTTATAGGTTTGGGTTACGTTGGTTTGCCACTAGCTGTAGAGTTTGCAAAAAAGTATGAAGTGGTTGGTTTTGATATATATCAAAAAAGAATCGATGAACTTGAAGATGCACACGACAGAACGCTAGAACTTACAAGCGAACAATTAAAAGAGGCTATTACTAATGATATGAAGTTTACATGTAAACTCGAAGATATCTCTACATGTAACATTTTTATTGTAACAGTTCCAACCCCTATAGACAAGAATAGAAGACCAGATTTGACACCACTAATAAAAGCAAGTGAATCTATAGGCAAAGTACTTAAAATTGATGATATTGTCATATATGAGAGTACAGTATACCCAGGAGCCACGGAAGAGGATTGTGTACCAGTTCTTGAACGTGTATCGGGGTTAAAATTTAATAAAGATTTCTTTTGTGGATACTCTCCTGAGAGAATAAACCCAGGAGATAAAAAGCATACAGTCACAAAGATACTAAAAGTGACAAGTGGAAGTACCCCTGCAATAGCTAATAAAGTTAATGAGTTATATGCTTCAATCATAACCGCAGGAACTCACAAAGCTCCAAGCATAAAAGTAGCAGAAGCTGCAAAAGTAATAGAAAATAGCCAAAGAGATATAAATATAGCTTTTGTAAATGAACTTGCGATGATATTTAATAAGTTAGATATTGATACTAATGCAGTTTTAGAAGCAGCTGGTACTAAGTGGAACTTTTTGCCATTTCGTCCAGGACTCGTAGGAGGACATTGCATTGGAGTTGATCCATACTACCTTACTTACAAAGCTCAAGAAGTGGGATTTAACCCTGAAATAATCCTTGCAGGACGACGTATAAATGACAATATGGGCATATATGTGGCAAATCAAGTTATAAAACTTATGATTAAAAAAGGGCATAGAATTGAAGGTACAAAAGTACTTGTTCTTGGAATTACTTTTAAAGAAAATTGCCCAGACATAAGAAATTCAAGAGTCATAGATACCATAAACGAACTTCAAGAGTTTGGATGTGATATACACGTAAGCGATCCATGGGCAGACAAAGAAGAAGTAAAAAAAGAATATAATATAGACTTAATTAAACATTCAAAATTAGACATTCAAAATTACAACGCAGTTGTTTTAGCAGTTGCACATGATGAATTTAAATCTTTACATGTAAAGAAAAATGATAAGCAAGTAATTTATGATATAAAAAATATTTTAGAAGATGTAGATGGGAGATTATAATTGACTAACATAATCCTTTGTGGAGGAAATGGTACAAGACTTTGGCCCATAAGCAGAACTCTTATGCCAAAGCAGTTTGTGAAATTTTTTACTAATAAATCACTTTTTCAATTGACAGTGGAGAGAAATTCAAAAGTATGTGATAAAAATTTTATAGTTTCAAATACTGAACAATATTTTTTAGCACAAGATCAATTAGAGGAAAATTCAACATTTAACATTGAAAATTCAACATTTCTTTTAGAACCAGTTGGGAGAAATACAGCTCCTGCTATTGCATTAGCTTGCATGGCTCTGTCAAGTGATGAGGTAGTTTTGGTAACTCCAAGTGATCATCTTATAAAAGATAAAAAAGAGTATAAAAAAGTACTTGAAAAAGCAAAAGAGTTGGCTGATGAAAACTATCTTGTTACATTTGGTATAACTCCAAGTTTTGCAGAAACTGGTTTTGGATATATTCAGGCAAAACCTGAAAATGATGAATGTTTAATTTTGAATGTAGAATTATTTAAAGAAAAACCAAGCTTAAAAATAGCAGAACAATATTTAGAAGAAAATACAAAATTAAACATTCAAAATTTGCCATTAAAATACTATTGGAATTCTGGAATGTTTATGTTTAAAGCAGGAGTATTTTTAGAAGAATTAAAAAAATATTCACCAAAAATTTATCTTACATGTAAAGAAGCATTCCATAATAAGATAGTTCAAAATTCAACATTAAGAATTAAACATTATCAGATGGAGTTTATTCCATCTGATAGTATAGATTATGCAGTTATGGAAAAATCAAAAATTGTGAAAGTTGTACCAGCAGATATTGACTGGTCAGATGTAGGAAGTTTTGATGCACTCTCATCTGAGTTGCCAAATGATGAAAATAATAATTTAATAATTTCAGAAAAACTGGTAAAAACTATTGATATAAAAGATAGTATCATTATAGATACTGGTGATGCTTTGTTAGTTTCAAAAAAAGGTTCGTCTCAAAAAGTAAAAGAGATAGTAAATACACTAAAAAAACAAAAATCGCAATTACCAAATATACATTTAACTGGTTATAGACCATGGGGAACATATACTGTTCTTGAAGATTCTGAAGGTTATAAAATAAAAAGAATAGAGGTGAAACCTCATAAAAGACTCTCTTTACAAAAGCACAAGTATAGAAATGAGCATTGGGTAGTTGTTAGTGGTAAAGCAAGTGTAACTATAAATGAAAAAACTTTTATTTTAAATCAAAATGAATCAACTTACATAAAAGCTGGAGATATTCATAGACTTTTAAATGATACTAATGAACTATTAGTTATAATAGAAGTACAAGTAGGTAGTTATACTGGTGAAGATGATATAGAAAGATTAGAAGATGATTATGCAAGGGATTAAATAGATGTCAAAAAAAGTAGCATTGATTACAGGAATTACTGGACAAGATGGAAGTTATTTAGCAGAATTTTTACTAAAAAAAGGTTATGTAGTTCATGGCATTAAAAGAAGAAGTTCTCTATTTAATACAGATCGTATAGATCATCTTTATCAAGATCCTCATGTAGAAAATAGAAATCTTATTCTACACTATGGTGAAATGACTGATAGTATGAATTTAACTAGAATAATTCAAGAAACTCAACCTGATGAAATATATAATCTTGCTGCCATGAGCCATGTAGCTGTTTCTTTTGAAACACCAGAATATGTAGCAAATGCAGATGGAACAGGTACTCTTAGAGTACTAGAAGCCGTAAAACTTCTGGGACTTACTAAAAAAACAAAAATATATCAAGCTTCTACTTCAGAACTTTATGGGAAAGTACAAGAGACTCCTCAAAGTGAAACAACACCTTTTTATCCAAGAAGTCCTTACGCAGTTGCAAAAATGTACGCATATTGGATAACCGTAAACTATAGAGAAGCCTATGGCATGTTTGCTTGTAATGGAATTTTGTTTAATCATGAAAGTCCAGTAAGAGGAGAAACTTTTGTAACTAGGAAAATTACAAGAGCTGCAAGTAAAATAGCCTTAGGTTTACAAGATAAACTCTACCTTGGTAATTTGGATGCCAAAAGAGATTGGGGACATGCAAAAGATTATGTTCGTATGATGTGGATGATTTTACAAGCAGACGAAGCAGAAGATTGGGTAATAGCAACTGGAATAACAACTACTGTAAGAGATTTTGTAAAAATGTCATTTAAATATGCCGGTATTGAATTGGAATTTAAAGGTGAAGGTGTTGAAGAAAAAGGAATTATTAAATCAATAGATGAGAATAGATATAAGTCTTTAATTCAAAATTCAAAATTAAACATTCAAAATTTCATTGGTTCAACAGTAGTTGAAGTAGATGAGAAGTATTTTAGACCTACAGAGGTAGATTTGCTTTTAGGAGATCCTACAAAAGCAGAAACAAAGCTTGGTTGGAAACGAGAGTATAAACTTGAAGAATTAGTGCAAGATATGATGAAGTCAGATCTAAAGCTTATGACAAAAGATGTTTATTTGAAAGTTGGTGGATATAAAACTATGAGTTATTTTGAATAATGAATAAAACTAGTAAAATATATATTGCAGGACATAAAGGATTAGTTGGAAGTGCAATAGTTAAAAATCTTTTATCTAAAGGTTATGTAAATTTAATTTTTAAGACACATAAAGAGTTAGACTTGTTAAATCAAGAAGATGTAAGAAAATTCTTTGAAATAGAAAAACCAGAATATGTAATTTTAGCTGCTGCAAAAGTTGGTGGTATAGTAGCAAATAGTACTTACAGAGCAGACTTTATTTATGAAAATCTTCAAATTCAAAATAATGTAATTCATCAAAGTTATAAGCACAATGTAACAAAGCTTCTTTTTTTGGGAAGTACTTGTATTTATCCAAAAAATGGACCAAAACCTATGAAAGAGGATAGTTTATTAACAAGTGAACTTGAATACACAAATGAGCCATATGCTATAGCAAAGATAGCTGGCATAAAAATGTGTGAAAGTTACAACTTACAGTATGGTACTAATTTTATCTCTGTAATGCCAACAAATTTATATGGACCAAATGATAATTTTGATTTAAAGACTTCACATGTCTTACCAGCACTTTTAAGAAAAATGCATTTAGGATATTATATTGAACAAAATAATTGGCAAGCAATAAAACAAGATTTGAATAAAAATCCAATAGAAAATATTGATGGAAATTCATCGAAAAAAGTGATTATAGATATTTTAGAAAAATATGGTATTTCATTTAAAATTCAAAATTCAAAATCAGATATTAATTTGAACAAAGTTAAAATTGATATCTGGGGATCTGGTTCTCCGAAACGTGAATTTCTATGGAGTGAAGATATGTCTGATGCTTGCATATATATTATGGAAAGAATTGATTTTAAAGATTTAGTTAATTCAATATATTCAAAAGAAATTAGAAATACTCATTTGAATATTGGTACAGGTGTGGATATATCAATAAAAGAATTAGCACTTACAATAAAAAAGATAGTAGGTTATAAAGGTGAATTATACTTTAATGATACGAAACCTGATGGAACTATGGTAAAACTAACTAATCCTTCAAAGCTTCATTCTATTGGTTGGAAGCATAAAATTGAACTTAAAAAAGGTATTGAAATTATGTATAAATGGTATTTGGAAAATAATAAATAATGAATAAAATTTTGGAACTTATAGGAAGAACAAGTGAACTGTTCACAAAAGATATTCAAATAAAGAATACGGATTTGCAAAATATAGTTTTAAATTCTACTTTTTTAGTAATAGGTGGAGCTGGTTCAATAGGTCAAGCTGTTACAAAAGAAATATTTAAAAGAAATCCTAAAAAACTTCATGTTGTTGATATATCAGAAAATAATATGGTCGAACTTGTACGAGATATAAGAAGCTCATTTGGTTATATTGATGGTGATTTTCAAACATTTGCTCTAGATATTGGTTCATTAGAATATGATGCATTTATAAAAAAAGATGGCAAATATGACTATGTTTTAAATCTCTCCGCCTTGAAACATGTTCGAAGTGAGAAAGACCCATTTACACTTATGAGAATGGTTGATGTAAATATTCTTAATACTGAGAAGACTCTTCAGCAATCAATCAATAATGCTACTAAAAAGTATTTTTGTGTGTCTACTGATAAAGCAACAAACCCTGTAAATATGATGGGTGCTAGTAAAAGAATTATGGAAATGTTTTTGATGAGGAAATCATTAGATATTAAGATTTCTACTGCAAGGTTTGCAAATGTTGCTTTTAGTGATGGTTCTTTACTTCATGGATTTAATCAAAGAATTCAAAAAAATCAACCAATTGTAGCTCCAAATGATATAAAACGTTATTTCTTAACTCCACAAGAATCTGGTGAACTTTGTTTGATGTCTTGTATATTTGGCGAAAATAGAGATATATTTTTTCCAAAGTTAAGTGAAGATTTTCATCTTACCTCTTTTGCCGATATAGCTGTTAAGTATCTTAAAGGTTTAGGATATGAGCCATATATATGTAAGAATGAAGATGAAGCTAGGAACTTTTTCATTAAAGATCAAAAATCAAAATCAAAAAAATTAAAGCAATGGCCTTGTTTATTTAGTTTAAGTGATACAACTGGAGAAAAGAATTTTGAAGAATTTTTTACAGATAATGAGGTTTTAGATATGGATAGATATGAAAATATTGGCATCATAAAAAATGAGGCAATCTTTGATGAAAGTAAGTTAATTAGTTTTGAAAGTACTATAAAAAACTATAAAGAGAAACTTTCATGGGGGAAAGATGACATCGTAAAAGTTTTTTTAAAAATGATTCCTGATTTTAGGCATAAAGAGACAGGTAAATATTTAGATGGAAAGATGTAAGGAGAATATAATATGCGAAATATAAAAATAGGCAATAAAATAATTGGAGAAGGAAATCCAGCATTGGTTATAGCTGAAGTTGGGGTAAATCATAATGGAAGTATTGAAAGAGGAATAGAGTTAATTGAAAAGGCTGTTAAGGCTGGTGCAGATATTGTCAAGTTTCAGACATATAAAGCTAGTCAAATAGTAACAAAAAAAGCCCCCAGATATTGGGATAAGAAGCTTAATGATGATAATGGTGGCACACAGTTTGATACTTTTTCTAAGTTAGACGGTATGAAAATAGATGGATATAAAGCATTTAAAAAGAGATGTCAAGAATTAAATGTGATATTTACATCAACACCATTTAATATACCAGATGTTGACATCCTTGAAGAAATTGGTGTTGATGTTTACAAAATATCATCATCCGATATTACATATATACAGCTTTTAAAAACTGTGGCTTCAAAAGGAAAACCAGTAATACTTTCAACTGGTTGTGCCTCAATTGGAGAGATAGAAAAAGCAGTAAACATTATCCATTCGCAAGGCAATGAAAATATTATTCTTCAGCATTGTATTTTACAGTACCCATGTGATGACCAAAATTCAAATTTAATAAAGATGCAAAAGATTCAAGAGATATTTCCAGATATTCCTGTTGGGTATTCTGATCATACTATAGGTATAATTATACCAGCTATGTCAGTTGCTATGGGTGCATTAAGCGTTGAAAAACATTTCACTATTGATAATAAATTACCTGATAGCCCAGATCACAAACTTTCTGCAAATCCTCAGGAATTAGAAGATATGGTTAAAATGATTAGAACTATAGAAAAAGCAAAAGGGTATTTTGAAAATGGTCATTACCCTGCTGAACACTCGGCTTATTTGAATGCAAGAAAATCTTTAGTATCTAGTTGTAATATAAAGCAGGGTGCTTTAATAACAGAAAATATGTTAACAGCAAAAAGACCAGGTATTGGTATTTATCCAGAATATTTAGATTTTGTAGTAGGAAGTACGGCTAAAATGGATATAGAAGAAGACACTACAATTACAAAAGAAATGATTTAAATGAAGATTTTAGTTAGACTAGATATTTCAAAGAAAATAGGAACAGGTCATTTTAGAAGAATGCTTAACCTAGCTAATTTTATGTCTAACCATGATTTTGTTTTTATTATCAATAGTGATAATGAATTAAATCAAATATTTAAAGAAAAAAATATTGTATTTATAGATAATGAAAATGAGTTTTTAAAAATATTAAAAACTTATGAATACGATGTAATTATTTTAGATTTATTACATTACAACAATGCGTTTATGAAAAATATAAAAAATATTGTAAAAAAACATATAGTGTCTTTTCATGAATATAAAGATTTTAGTGAACATTCAGATTTGAGAATAAATTATAATTTATTTGATGGATATAACCAAGAAAAGAAGAATAATGATTTATTTGGTTTAGAATATATTATATTTTCTGATGAGATAGAAAAATATAAAAATATTGAAAAGGATGATTACATATTTGTTAGTTTTGGTGGTTCAGATCCTTCAAATTTAACTCAAAATTTTATTAATGATGTGGCATTAAAAAAACCTGATATAAATTTTAAAATACATATTGGTTCTTTTAATAAAATAAATAGCATTAAAAGTAAAAACATTGAGTACCTTTACAATCCTAAAGATATATTTATATATATGGCATCTGCTACATTAGCTATAACTGCAGGTGGGAATATTATGTATGAATTAATTTATTTTAAAATACCTTCAATTGTGATTGCTCATAATGAACATCAAAAAGAGTTTGCTTTAAATGCAGATAAATTGGGGCTTGTTGAGTATTTAGGATTGTCATCAGAATATAAATTAAATTTATTAGTTGATAAAATAGAATTATTGAAAAATAAGAGTTTGAGTTGTTTTGAAAATATTATAGATAATAATGGAAAAAGAAAAATAGCAAGAGAGATAGAAAGGCTTGTATCATGAAAAATTTATTAATTACTGGTGCAAATGGTTTTATTGGTAGTAATTTTATTAAACAATTTGAAAATAAATACAAAATTACAAAAATTACAAGAGAATCTAAATATGATATTTTAGATTTAAATAAATTATTAGAGATTAATAATATTGATATTCTGCTTCATTTTGCTGCTAAAACTTTTGTTCCAGATTCTTTTGATAATCCTTTTGATTTTTATGAATTTAATCTCAACTCTACTTTGAATATTGCAGAATATTGCAGATTAAAAAAAGTTAAAAGAGTAATTTATTTAAATAGTTATTCATATGGTGAGCCAGAATACTTACCTATAGATGAAAAACATCCACTCTCTTTTCACTCTCCATACAACAAAAGTAAATATTTAGCAGAAGAGTTACTTTTTAATTATTTAGAGAATATAACAGAGGTGGTTTCACTTAGACTTTTTAATATATATGGACATGCACAGGGTGATAATTTTTTGATACCTATAATATTAAAACAGTTAAATAGTGGTAAAATAACACTTAAGGATTTAAAACCTAAGAGAGATTTTTTATATATAAATGATTTAATAGATTTATTAGATTTAGTAATATCTAGAGATGCCGTAAGTGGTGTTTTTAATGTAGGAAGTGGTGAAAGTCATAGTGTTCAGGAAATTATTGATTTAATTCAAGATATATTAGTGATTGATTTAGAAGTTGAATCACAAAATTTACGAAGAGAAAATGAAGTTATGAACTGTATTGCAAATATAAAAAAATTGAAAAAAGATTTACATTGGATACCCACATATACTTTAAAAGAGGGATTGAAAGACTATATACAAAAAGAGGGAAACAATGTTTCAATATAAAAATAAAATAGGAATTATAACTGGTGGAGCAGGAAGACTTGGAAAAACATTTGCACAAGCTTTAGCAAAAAAAGGTAATAAAATTTACCTATTTGACATAGTGGAGAGTTGTGACTTTTTAAATGAAAATATAATCTATATAAAAGTAAATATTGCTGATGAAATAGAAGTTTTTAAAAAATTAGATGAAATATTTAAAATTGAAGGAAAAATTGACTTTTTAATTAATAATGCGGCTCTTCAAATAACTAATAATTTTGAACAGATGAGTATTGATGATTTTAGAAGAAGTATCGATATAAATTTAAACGCTTCATATATTTGCATAAAAGCAGTTACAAAATATATGATGAAGTCACAAAGTGGAAATATTATAAATATTGGGTCTATGTATGGTGTAGTATCTGCTGATCCTAATATCTATGGAAATAGTGGATTAAATAGTCCAGATGCTTATGCTGCTAGTAAAGGTGGATTAATTCATCTTACAAAATATCTAGCTGTAAATCTTGCAAAATATAATATTAGAGTAAATGCTATTTCTCCAGCAGGTGTATTTAATAATCAACCAGATGAATTTATGGATAAGTATATACCTAAAGTACCTATGGGCAGGATGATGAAAAAAGAAGAATTATTAGGTCCTTTGGTATTCTTATTATCAAGTGCTTCTTCTTATATAACTGGTCAAAATATTATAGTAGATGGTGGATTTACTTCAATATGAAAACAAACTTAATCATATTAAATACAATAAGTCTAAGAGAAGCACTGGAAAAACTAGAAATATTAAATATAAAATTACTTTTTGTAGTTAATCAAAGGAATCAACTTATTGGTACACTTACTGATGGAGATATAAGAAGGGCTATAATAAATTTTCATAAGATAGATGAAAATGTTGATGCTTTTATGAATGATGAGCCATATTTTGCTTATGAAAGTGATAATTTAGAGTATAAATTGTCTTTGTTTGATAAATTGCCAATTCAATATTTAGTTATAGTAAACAAGGATAAAGAAGTTTTAAAAATAGTCTCCAAAAAAGAATTGGGCAGTTTGCCAAATTATGCTGTTTTAATGGCAGGAGGTTTAGGCAACAGGCTTGGTGTTCTAACAAAGCATACTCCTAAACCACTTTTAAAAGTTGGCTCAAAGCCAATTTTACAAAATATAGTAGAACAGTTTTCATCTAATGCTATAAAAAAAATTATTATCTCTGTTAATTATAAGTCCGAAATGATAAAAGATTATTTTAAGGATGGTGATAAATTTGATGTTAATATAGATTATATAGAAGAATCAAAAAGGCTTGGAACTGCAGGTTGCCTTAGTTTACTATCTAAAAAACCATTAGAACCTTTTTTTGTAATGAATGGAGATATATTGGTAGATATAGATTTTAAAGATATGCTTAACTATCATGTTAATAATAATTATATGGCAACTATGGGAGTTATTAAATATAGTATCAATATCCCTTATGGAGTCATAGAAGTTGATACTGATAATAATATTTTAGCACTAAGTGAAAAACCAAATAAGAGCTATTATGTAAATGCTGGAGTCTATATTCTTAATCCAGAATTAATAGATATGATACCTAAAGATGAATTTTATGATATGCCTACACTTTTTAATAAACTAAAACAAGAAGATAAAAGAATTGGTGTTTATGATGAATTATCAAACTGGTTAGATATTGGACATATAGATGATTATAAAAAAGCTCAAGAGTTATACGAGTAAAATGGAGGATGAAGTGAACTTAGCAATACTGCAAGCTAGAATGAGCTCGACTAGATTTCCAAATAAGGTTTTAAAAGAGGTTAATAATATATCCCTTTTAAAATATGAATGTGAAAGAGTAATTCGATCAAAAAAAATTAATAAATTAATCATTGCAACTTCAATAAATAGTAGTGATGACGTATTGGAAGAGTTTGCAAAAAAAAATAGTATTGATATATATAGAGGCTCTTTAGATGATGTTTTGTCAAGGTATTTTGAATGTGCTAAAGAGTACAAAGAGATAAACAGTATTGATAATTTAAATATAGTAAGGGTTACTGGAGATTGTCCATTAATAGATCCACAGGTTATAGATGAAGTTTGTGAGAGTTTTGAACAAGGGAGGTATGATTATGTTTCTAACACTATAATACCAACATACCCTGATGGAATGGATATAGAAATATTTACATTTAATGCACTTGAAGATGCTCATAAAAATGCAACTTTAAAATCAGACAGAGAACACGTAACACTGTATATTAAGAATAATAATAAGTTTAATAAGTTTAATTATGAAGCAAAAAATAATTTTTCTCATTTACGTTTAACAGTAGATGAACAAAATGATTTTGATTTAATTAAAAATATTTTAAAAAATCTATATCCTATAAACAAGTATTTTACATATTTAGATATTATCTCTTACATGACTAAAAATCCAAATTTACTATTTATAAATTCAGATATAAAAAGAGATGAAGGTTTAGCCAAATCATTAAAAGAAGATGGGAGAGTATAATGGATACTAAAATGTGGACAGATGAAAGTGATAATTATACACAAAGAGCAATAGAACTACACGGAAAAGAATTATACAATACTTCTGATAGAATTGAGTCTTCAAAAGAAATAAGTAATAATATAAGTAAGTTTATAAAAAGTCCTAAAAATATTTTAGATATTGGTTGTGCTTTTGGTGCTAGTATCAACGCGTTGAAAGATAAATTTAGTGAAGCTTTTTTCTTTGGTATTGATCCAGGTAAAGAATCTATATCTATAGCTAATGTAAATTTGGCAAATAATCGTATATCGTTTATCAATGGGTTTAGTCATGATTTACCTTATGAAGATAATAAGTTTGATGTTGTCATTTTTAGTATGGTTTTACAGTGGATTCCTAGAAAACAGTTAATTAAAACTATTTCAGAAGTAGATAGAGTGTTGAAAGTGGGGGGGATAGTTTATATACAAGAATTTTTAACTAATAAACCTGTTACATCTATTTCTAGGCATGATAAAGAAATTTATATTTTTAAAGATAATTATTCATTATTTTTTACTGTATATCCATGGTTTAAAGAAGTGTATAGGGAAGTAAAAAAAATTGATAGTGGCGAAGACCAGCAAAGAAATATAAGTATAATAAGAAAATATAAATTAGATGATGTGTATACAATAAAACAAGGTGCAGTGGAGAAAAAATAAATGGGTAAATCACAAGAATTATATAAACGAGCGAAAGAATTGATACCTGGCGGTACTCAATTGTTGTCAAAAAGGCCAGAAATGTTTGGAGTAGATAATTGGCCTAGTTATTATAGTAAAGCAAAAGGTTGTGAAGTTTGGGATTTAGATGGTAAAAAATATAAAGACTTTAGTTATATGGGCATAGGGGCAAATATTTTAGGTTATGCAGATAATGATGTAAATAAGGCTGTTAAAAAAGTAATAGATAGCAGTAATATGTGTACTTTGAATGCTCCTGAAGAAGTAGAATTAGCTGAAGAATTATGTAAAATACATCCTTGGGCAGATATGGTAAGATATGCAAAAAGTGGTGGAGAAGCTGCAGCTATAGCGGTAAGAATTGCACGAGCAAGTACTAAAAAAGATATTGTACTTTTTTGTGGTTATCATGGTTGGCATGATTGGTACTTAGCTAGCAATTTAGGTGATGAAAATAATCTTGAAGGTCATCTTCTTCCTGGGCTTAGTCCACAAGGAGTACCAAAAGGATTAAATGGTACATCATTTCCATTTGCTTATAATGATAAAAAAGCTTTTGATAAGTTGATAGAAAAATATGACGGAAAAATAGCAACTGTTATTATGGAACCTTTGAGGAATAGTTATCCAAATAAAGGATTTCTAGAGCATATTAGAAAAGTAACAAAAGAAAAAAAAATTGTACTTATATTTGATGAAATAAGTGCTGGATTTAGATTATGCCTTGGTGGAAGTCATTTAATGTTGAATGTAAATCCTGATATAGCACTTTTTGGTAAAGCATTATCAAATGGTTATCCTATGGCGGCAATAATTGGGACTAGAGCAGTGATGGAGTCTGCACAAGATTCTTTTATTAGCAGTACTTATTGGACAGATAGATTAGGACTTGTAGCTGCACTTGAAACAATTAAAAAGTATAAAAAATTGGAATTAGAAAAGGTATTAAATGAAAATGGTACAATAATCCAAAATGGTTGGGAAGCACACGCTGTTAAACATAATTTAAAAATTTCTATTATGGGTATTAAACCATTGAGCTACTTTTCATTTGACTACGAGAACGAAAAGGAAATAAAAACATTTTTCATACAAGAAATGTTAAATTTAGGTTTTATGAGTACTACGGGTTATTATTCTTCCTATGCACATACAAGAGAAGATATAAAAAAATATCTTAAAGCTATTGATGAAGTTTTTGGAATGATAAAAAGCTTAATAGAAAACAATTGTATTTGTAAGTCTTTGCATAGTGAAGTTTGTCATAGTGGATTTAAAAGATTAACGTAAAATAAGGAAATCATAATGAGTATAATAAATAAAATAAATAAAAGAGAATTACAATATCAAGGAATGCTTGAAGAATTACAAAAATCAGATTTAGAGAATATATTTTATGGAACTTCAGCTGCTGCAAAGAAATTTTACGAAGAATTTAAAAAGTATAATATAAGTATAGATAATGTGATGGTTAGTCCAACATATTATAATGAGGATTTGTATTTTTTTGAATATAAAGTGTCAAATGTAAATACAATTTTAGAAAAAATTGAAAATGATTCTACTCAAAAAAACGTTATAGTATTTTTTGGGATTGATGATAATTTATTAGAGCAATTAAAAAATTCTAAAAAAATCAATAAAATATTTTTAGTTGATGGAGGAGTTTGTTTTCTAACAAATTTTAAGTATGGACATATTAAATTACATAATGATGAATTTACAAGAACTTTTGATTTACTTGAAGATGAATTATCTAAAAATATAATGGTTGGATTTATTAATTCAAGAATAAGTGGATATTCTTGTGATATAAGACAATATACTATTGATGAAAGTTATTTTCCAAAAGGTGTAGTATCTCTTGAAAATAATGAAGTTTTTTTAGATTGTGGTGCTTTTGATGGAGATACTATAGAAATATTTAAAGAACAAATGAAATTAGCAAATAAAACGTATAATAAAATATATGGATTTGAACCAGATAAAGAAAATTTTAAAAAATTAAAGGAAAATAATATTAATGATAAAAAAGTATTGCCTTTGAATGTCGGAGTTTTTGACAAAGAAGATATTTTATCTTTTTGTAGTGAAGCAACTGGAGGGTCTTGTGTTAGTGAAAATGGAACAACCACAATTGAAGTTAATAAAATTGACAATTTAATACCAAATGATACTAAAGTGACTATGATTAAAATGGATTTAGAGGGAGTAGAGTTAGAAGCACTAGCTGGTGCAAAAGATGTTATTTTAAAAGATAAACCAAAGTTAGCTATTGCGGTATATCATAATGTTGATGATTTAATAGAGATTCCAAAGTACATACAATCTTTGGTTCCTGATTATAAATTTTATTTGAGAGCACAATGTTATGATAGTGTTGATGTAACACTTTTTGCAGTATAAAAATAATTTTAATAAGGAATGTAATGTATACAGAAATAAAAAAATGTCGAATAAGTGGTAGTAAAAATTTAATAAATGTGTTGTCTCTAGGTGAACAGTACCTAACAGGCGTGTTTCCTAAAACAACGGATGAAAAGATTACAAAAGGTCCTCTAGATTTAGTGTGGTGTCCAGATAGTGGATTGTTACAAATGAAACATTCTTATGATTTAGGTGAAATGTACGGGGATAATTATGGTTATCGTTCAGGATTAAATCAATCTATGGTTGATCATTTAACTCATAAAATAAATACTTTAGAAACTCTTGTAAATCTTAAAGAAACAGATATCGTAATAGATATAGGGAGTAATGATGCTACATCTTTAAAGGCTTATAAAACTAAAGCAAAAAGAGTTGGTATAGATCCAACAGGAACTAAATTTAAAGAGTACTATCCCGATGATATAGAGTTGATACCAGATTTTTTTACAGCAGATAAATATATCGATATCTTTGGTAATAATAAAGCAAAAATAATTACTTCAATGTCAATGTTTTATGACCTTGAAGAGCCTATAGAATTTGTTAAAGATATCAAAAAGGTATTGGCTGACGATGGTATATGGCATTTTGAACAAAGTTATATGCCTGCTATGTTAAGAACAAATTCTTATGATACTATCTGTCATGAGCATTTAGAATTTTATTCTTTTAAGGTTGTAAAGAACATACTAGAACAATGTGGCATGAAAGTCATAGAAGTTCAAGCAAATTCCATTAATGGTGGTAGTTTTGCAATTACTGCGGCAAAACAAGTATCTTCATTAAAACAAAATTTACCTGTAATAAATTGGATGTTAAAGCAGGAGGAAGAACTTAAACTAGATACTCCTAAACCTTATAGAGATTTTGAAGAAAGAGTTTTTAGCCATAGGATTCAATTAAGAAATTTAGTACTTGCTTTGGTAGCTGATGGAAAGAAAGTTTTTGGATATGGTGCTAGTACAAAAGGTAATGTTTTATTGCAATTTTGCAATTTTACATCTAAAGAGATACCCTATATTGCTGAAGTAAATGCGGAAAAATTTGGAAAGTTTACACCTGGTACTAATATTCCTATTATTTCAGAGGAAGAAGCAAAAAATATGAAGCCTGATTATTTTATAGTGTTTCCTTGGCACTTTAGAGATGGAATTTTATCGAGAGAAAAAGAATATATAAAAGAAGGCGGTAAATTTATTTTTCCACTTCCTGAAATTGAGATTGTATAAGTGGTATCTAAAAAAGTAGTTATTACAGGTATTTTTGGGCAAGATGGAAGTTATATTGCAGAGTTATTAAAAGAAAAAGGCTATGAAGTATATGGATTAATTCAAAAAGAGTTATCTAGTAATGCCATCAAAATAAAAGATTATTTAGCTCAAAAAAATATTGTAAATAAAACATATGTTACAGATTTAAGTGATTTTGATAAACTAAAAAATATTTTAATCAAAATTAGGCCAGATGAAATTTACCATTTGGCCGCTTCTCATGTAAGTTCTCAAAGTTTAGTTAATAATAATTATAATGAAATGCTTTTGTTCAAGAACAACGTGAATGCTACATTAAATATTTTAAGTATTTGTAATGAATATTTAAAGAATGCTAAAATCGTAACCGCTGGCTCTTGTTTGGTATTTGACAATAGTAAAACAACCTTTCAAAATGAAAGTACTATATTATCATCTAATAGTTTATATGGATTAGCTAAAATAGCGGAACTTAATTTAGTAAAATATTATAGAGCCAAGGGATTAAATACGTCAACTGCTATTTTATATAATCACGAATCTTCAAGAAGAAAAGATACTTTTGTAACGAAAAAAATTGTAAAAAATTTAATAGCTATAAAACAAAATAAAATTGATAAATTTACATTAGGTAATATAGATATAGAAAAAGATTGGGGGTATGCAAAGGACTATGCATATGCTATGTATCTTATGGCTCAACAGGATATTTCAAATGATTATATTATTTCTTCTGGAAAAGCAGAAACAATTAGAACATTTATAGAATTAACTGCGAAAAAATTGAAAATAAAAGATTGGAAAAAATGTATAATTACTAATGATAGTATCATTACAAGAAAGACTAGTACAAAACTGATTGGAGATTGTTCTCAAGCAGTAACACAGTTAGATTGGAATAATAAAAATACAAGTTTAGATCAAGTCATAGAAACAATGATTAATAATGAACTTAATAATACATTGGAGTAGATATGGAAAAATTATCAGTTGTTGTATGTATATTAAACGAAGAGAAAAGGCTTGATGATTGTTTATCTTCAATAGTAAAAAGTAAACCAGATGAAATAATTGTAGTTGATGGTGGTTCAAAAGATAAAAGCATTGAGATTGCTAGAAATTATACATCTAATATTATTATAAGTAACAATTCAAATTTAACCAAAGATAGACAAAAAGGTATAGACGCTGCAAAAAATGAGTATATTATATTAATAGATGCTGATCATAGACTTGAAGAAAATAGTCTTATGTTATTGCTAAATGAATTAAAAAAATATTCATTTGATATTGGACAATCTCAATTAAAATCACATACAAACTATAATTGGTTAAATAAAGCAGAAGAAGACTTTTGGGATATAACTCATAATAAATCTGGACCTAGAAGCATGATAGGTGTTGCTCCAGCAATTTATAAAAAAAAGATTTTTGAAAAAGTTAAATTTGATGATACTATTACAAAAACAATTGATGATACTGATTTTATCTATAGATTATCTTTAATACCTGAATTTAAATATGGAATATTAGAAACAAAAATTGCACAATTACATGATGCATCATTTTCAAGTTATGTTAAAAAATTTAAATGGTATGGAATAGGAGATGGAGAATTTTGTTTTAAACATAAAAATAGAATGTTTTCTATGTTTTACCATTTATTAGTAAAATACCCTATAATATACCCTGTTAGAGCTTTGTTGAAAGGTAAATTTTATGCAATACCTTTTTGTATATTACAAGGTACTATTAGATTTTATTTTACAATTAAAACATTGCTAAAGTTATATTAATGCTAAATTCTATACATAAATTATATAAAATATTTTTCATTACTAATGCAGAAAAAAATATGATGAATTATTTTTATAAAAATAAAAATAAAAATAAAAATAAAATTTTAATACAAGCAACAGAAAATCCATATTATTATGGATTGTTCGCAAATATATTAAGTAATATAAGTAAAAAAGAGGATATAAATATTGATTTTTTTATTGTTAGAAGTTTAGCTTTAGGTTCATCAAAGTATTTTTCTTCTTTTGTTAAAAGTGTTTTATTATACAATGCTTTTAGAGATAAAAAATGGATAAAAATGTATGATGCCTTTTGTGATAATATGGCATATACGCATAGTGGTTATTTAGGTTTGAAACAAGAATTTAAATTGTTGCAAGAATCATTCGAGATATTTAAAAATATTCAAAACAAAGATGATGTTTTGGACATAAAGAAAAATAATATTATAATTGGTGATCTAATATATGACACCTATATGAGATATAAGCCATCTTCTACAGTTGATATAAATGATTATTATCTATTTGTTGTAATTTATCAGGGACTCAAAAATTTTCATAAAGCAAATAAGTATTTTGAACAATATAAAGTGAATTTGTTATTAGTATCTTATAGTTCCTATATTGAGCATGGAATTACAGTTAGAGTAGCCTTAGATAAGAAAATAAAGATTTATTCGTTTGGTAGTTCAGAAAATTTTGCTAAAGAGTTAAATATTTCAGAAGTATTCCATACTAGTTGTACAAGTAATTATAAAGATATTTTTTCTAAATTAGGAAATAAAGAAGATAAATTATCTTCTGCTAGAGTTTCTATAAACAATAAATTATCTGGTATCATAGAAGATTCGTATTCGTACATGAAAGAAACCTCACCGTATAAAGAAGTTGTAAAAGAATTACCAAATGTAAAAAATGCAGTAGTTATATTTTTACATGATTTTTTTGATAGTCCTCATGTCTATGAAAGTATGGTATTCTCAGATTTTATAGAATGGCTAACTTTTACAGTGGAATATCTTGAAAAAAATTCAATCTTATATTATGTTAAATCTCATCCTGCTTCAAATGATGATGTAAAAAAAATACTTAACGAATACAAAAAAAAATATAATAATTTTAATATATTGTCAAATAAAATAACAAATAAACAACTTATAAGTAATGGTATAGCATTAGGTGTAACAGTTTATGGCACAGTTGCTCATGAATTAGCATATATGGGAGTACCAGCTCTTACCTGTGGTAATGGGCCTCATAGTGGATTTGATTTTTGTTATGAAGCAACTACTAAAGATGAATATAAATCATTTTTAAAAAAGTATAATAAGTTAAGATACTCTAATCATGATTTAATCAAGCAAAGGGTTGAGTTATTTTATTATATGTATTATTTACATAATGATTCTAATGAAAAAGAGTTGTTGAAATTATTAAATAAATTAAGAGTATTATCTTATGGCGAGAAAAACATATGTAAATTAATAGAGTCATTTGATGTTATTAAAAACAACAATCATTTTAAAGAATTTGTAGAAAGAATTTGTAGTTAATGATAGTAATTATAGATCCGCTCATAACAGGATTTAGTCACGAGATGGTTAATGCAGGTTTTGTTTATTCGATTTCAAAAGATAATAAAGATAATAAAATATTGTTTATCGCAGAGGAAAAACATATAGAATGTATAAAAGATATTTTTTGTAAATATTGCTATGAACCAAGTAATATCAAATATATTATTTGCAATAATATATTTGATTATGTAATTATAAATATCAAATTGTTTCAATATTCTAAAAAAAAATTAATTAAAAAATTTATATTTTTAAGTTACGATGCACTTGTTATTTCACTTATATATAAGTTTATTAAACATACTCCAGTATATTTAGTTTCACATGCTATATTAGAATCAATAATTGATAATGAAAATAAACGTGAAAATATATTAAAAACTAAAAAAGAGATATTAAATAAAATATATACTTCAAGTTTTTTAGTATTAGTGAAATTATTAAAGCAATATAGTAAAAATATTTTTCAAAAATATTTGAATAAAATTATTGATAAATTCTTTAATTTTAAAACTATTTTTTTAAATGAGACTAGAGATAATGTAACTTATATATTATTATCTGAACATATTAAAAGAAATTTTTCTAAATTAAAAATTCTGCATAATAATAAAATTAAAGTTGTACCAATGCCTTATATGTTTCCTAAAAATAGGCCTATTACTATGTCTAAACAACTTAATAATTTTGGAGTCATAGGATATGGTAATCCAAAAGTAATGAAAAATATAATAGAAAAAATTAATAATTTATCTTTATTGAACAAATATACTTTTTGGAATATTGGAGCAAATTCATCTGGTTTACATAATTTAGATAACTTAGTTTTTCCAATATCCAATAGATTCTTATCCAGAAAAGAGATTAGTAAATTTTCTAATAAGCTTGATTTTAGCCTTATTTTATACGATAAAAAATCATATACACTAAGTACTTCAGCATCAATTCTAGAATCCATATTATATCTAAAGCCTATTATTTATCTCGACAATAGTTGTATTAATGAATTTAATAAAGCTAACATAGGAATTAGATGTGAAAGTGTAGAAGAGTTAATTGAAACAATTGTTGACATAATAAAGAATCCAAAAAAGTATAAAGAGGAGTATGAAATTTATTTTAATAATATAGTTGAATTAAGAAATAATTTAGATTTAGATAATAGGAAAAATATTGTTGTTTAACAGTTATGAATTTATTTTCGCATTTTTACCAATTACATTTTTTATATATTTTTATTTAAATCATAAAAGAGCGACTGTAGCCTCAAAATATTTTTTAGTATTTTCTTCACTTTTTTTTTATAGTTGGTGGAATATTTTATACTTACCTCTTATACTTTTAAGTATGTTTTTCAACTTTATCATTGGAAATAGTCTAAATAAAAATAGCAATAAAATAAGATTTACTAAAAGATCACTTTTGACTTTTGGAATAGTATCTAATATAGCATTACTGGGATACTTTAAATATACAAATTTTTTCATAGAAAATTTCAATATAGTAACATCATCAAATGTAGAGTTGTTAAATTTAGCATTACCTTTAGCCATTTCATTTTTTACATTTCAACAAATAGCATATTTAGTTGATAGTTATAAAGGTGAAACAAAAGAATATAACTTTTTAAATTATTCAATATTTGTTACATTTTTCCCACAACTTATAGCAGGTCCAATAGTTCATCATAGTGAAATGATGTCACAATTTACTTCTAAAAAAAATATGATAATAAATTATAAAAATATAGCAATAGGTCTTTTTGTGTTTTCAATAGGACTATTTAAAAAAGTTGTAATTGCTGATACATTTGCTGTATGGGCAACATCTGGATTTGATACAGCAATTAGACTAAATCTTATTGAAGCCTGGGCTACATCTTTATCTTATACTTTTCAGTTATATTTTGATTTTTCAGGTTATACAGATATGGCTATAGGGTTAGCATTATTATTTAACATAAAACTACCTATAAATTTCAATAGTCCATATAAAGCTACAAATATACAAGATTTTTGGAGAAGATGGCATATTACACTTTCAAGATTTTTAAAAGATTATATTTATATTCCCTTTGGAGGTAATAGAAAAGGTAAATTTAGAACTTCTGCTAATTTAATGATTACTTTTTTATTAGGGGGTATTTGGCATGGGGCTGGTTGGACTTTCATATTTTGGGGTTTTTTACATGGTTTAGCATTAGTTGTATATAGAGTTTGGAATGAGTTAGGTTTTAAACTTTGGATTTGGTTTGCTTGGTTAATTACTTTCAATTTTTTAAATATTACTTGGATATTTTTTAGAGCGAAAGAATGGGACGATGCTACAAAAGTTTTAAGTGCGATGTTTAGTTTAGATTATATTGTTTTACCAAAGGTTTTGGAATCTAAATTTTTATTTTTGACGAATTATAATATTCATTTTGATGCATTATTGTTAAATATTAATGCAGACAGATACTCATTGATTTATTTTTTTATGGCTTTTATTATAGTTTTAAGATTCAAAAATACGACATATTTTTTAAACAAAAAACTTAATTATACTATGCTATTTATTTCAGTTTTTTTATTTGTATATTCTATTTTATCGCTTAGTAAAAAATCAGAATTTTTGTATTTTAATTTTTAGGAGATAAGTAATGAATGCTAAAAAATTTATTAAGTTATTTTTTCTATCAATAGTTTTATGTTTTTTAATTATTGAAATAATATTTCAATTAAATAAATGTCAATATAAAAATAAAGTAGACTATATTGTAAATTATAAATTAAATAAAATTAAGAATCAAAAATTTGATTCTTTAATATTAGGTGATAGTATTTCAGAGATGGTGTTGTCACCAACTATTTTAAAAAATGGCATATTAGATTTATCAACAACTGTTCCAGTGTCACTTGTTGGAAATTATTTTATAATTAGAAGATTTATTAAAAACAAAAATAGTGTAAAATCAATATATCTTTTTAGTTCAATAGAATTATTAAATGAGACTTTAAATAGAGAATTGACATATTCTTACTTTGAATCAATATTTATTAATAAAAATGAAAAAAATGAAATAATGAAAATTAGATTAGATTTATATAAAAATACAATTTTTGACGATTATTTTATATCAAGAAGAAGTACTTTGTTTTTTCCAAAATGTTTTAAAAATGTTTTAAAAGAAAAACCAATATATATTAATGAAA
This sequence comes from Sulfurospirillum sp., assembly GCA_016744795.1. GTDB lineage: Bacteria > Campylobacterota > Campylobacteria > Campylobacterales > Sulfurospirillaceae > Sulfurospirillum_A. Next base: position 186,037 of record JADGDR010000001.1, on the reverse strand, counting down.
CTAATTTGATAAAAAAAGAAAAATTCACCAATAGATCGATTAACGATAGAATTTTAAAGTATCAAAAATATAAATTAATTCCAGAATTACCAAAAGTATATTTAAATAAAATTATCAAGTTATGTGAGCAAAATAATATTAAATTTACATTAATAATTGAGCCATCGCTAGAAAAAGCAAATGAAATTTTTAAAAAATCACTATGGAAGCAACATTTAGATAAAATGACATTAAAAGTAATTAATATAAATAGTATTTATCAATTTAACAATTATGCATTTCATTCTGATGGATTGCATCTAAGGGGTGATGATAATTTGTATTATCAAAATATAATAAATAAGTATATATTAAAAATTTATGAGGAAATAGAATAAAATGATTAAGAAACTTAACCTGCTTTTAACTAGACAAGATAAGATTTTTTTGTTTATTTTATTGTTGATGAGTATTCTTCTTTCAATTATAGAAATTATTGGAATTAGTGCTATTATGCCATTTATATCAACTGCAGCAAATCCAAAATTGATTTATACAAATGAATATTATAAAATGGTTTATGATTTTTTTGGAGTATCAACAAGTAAAGAATTTATAATTTATTTTGGAATTTCTTTAATAGTTTTTTATTTTTTTCGTGCATTTTATATTATTTATCATAGTTACTTGATGGCTAAATTTTCAATGAATAAGTATGCTGTTTTGGCAAATCAGTTATTCGAAAACTATATCAATATGCCTTATAGTGAATTTGTTAAAAGAAATAGCGCTACAATTTCAAAAGTAATTATAATAGAAGCATCACAATTAGCAGTTCTTCTTCAAAGTTCATTGATATTTTTATCAGAAGTAATAATTATAATAATAATATATATATTATTATTGATGGTCAATGTTAAAATGACTTTAGTATTAACATTGTTGATGGGCTTAAAAGTTCTATTTTTAACAAAAACAATTTCAAAAAGAATAAAAACAATTGGTATACAACGTGCAGTGTTTCAAGATAAATTTAATAGAATGATAAATGAGACATTAGGTAATTTTAAAGTAATAAAGTTTATTTCTAATCAGACTAGTTTAATTGATACTTTTTCAAATATAAATAATAAATTTATAAATATACATATTTCAAATGTAACACTTCAGACTATACCAAGAAATGCATTAGAAGCAATAGGTTTATCTATGTTGATGGCAGTAGTTATTTACATTGTATCTTTTGAAAATAATATTTTAAATGTTATACCTATTGTTACAATGTATGCTTTAGCTCTATATAGATTATTGCCTGCTACTACAAGAATTTTAAATAGTTATAATAATATTGTATTTTTTATACCTTCTTTAGACATAGTATATAATGATCTTTCATTTAAATATGAAAGAGAATGTGAAACTAAAATTTCGTTTAATGGGAACATTAAACTAGAAAATATACATTTTACATATAAAAAAAATGAAAATATAATTGACAATTTATCTTTAACAATAAATAAAGGGGATAAAATAGCATTTATTGGTGAAAGTGGTAGTGGAAAATCTACATTAGTTGATTTGATATGTGGAATATATAAACCAAATAGTGGAAAAATTTTTATAGATAACGTAGAACTAAATAATAAGAATATAGTATCTTGGAGAAAAAAAATAGGTTATATTCCTCAAAATATATATCTTTTTGATGGGACACTTGCGGAGAATATAACTTTTGGAAGAGATTATAATTATGAAAAGCTGATAATGGTCTTGAAACAGACTAATGTTTATGATTTTATCCTGAAAAAAGAAGGATTGAATACTATTGTTGGTGAAGGTGGGATTCAACTTAGTGGTGGTCAAAAACAACGAATAGGCATAGCTAGAGCATTGTATGGGGAACCAGAGATATTAGTATTAGATGAAGCAACTTCATCTCTTGACATCGAAACAGAGATGTCTATTATGGATGAAATTTATAAAATAAGTAAGGATAAAACACTTATAATAATTGCTCATAGACTAAGTACAGTTGAGAGATGTGATATTAAAATTGATATAGGAAAATTAAATTAATGTCGTACTCTCCAATTATTATATTCACATACCGTAGAGTACCTAAAAAGCTCATAGATAGTTTATTACAAAATAAGTTAGCTAAAAAAAGTAGTCTGATAATATATTCGGATGGAAATAAAAATAATAATGATAAATCAGATATAGAAGCAGTTAGAAAATATATTAGATCTATTACATGTTTTAAAAGTATTAAAATAATAGAATCACAGAAAAATATAGGTTTAGCCAATTCTATTATAAATGGTGTGACTGAAGTCGTTAGTGAATATGGGAAAGCAATTGTTCTAGAAGATGATTTGATTGTTTCAACAGACTTTTTAGACTATATGAATGATTCTTTAAACTTTTATGAAAATAACAAAAACATATGGTCTATCTCTGGTTATGCACCACAACTATCTTGTTTCGAAAATTATAAAAAGGATTTGTATTTATCACCTAGAGGTTCATCCTGGGGCTGGGCTACTTGGCAAGATAGATGGGACGAGGTAGATTGGGAAGTAAAAGATTTTTCTACTTTAAAAGCAAGCAAGGCGTTAAGAAAAAGGTTTAATCGTGCAGGAAATGACATGTATAAGATGTTGGAATTACAAATGCTTGGAAAGATTGATTCATGGGCTATTAGATGGTGCTATAGTCAGTTTAAACTAGGTAAATATACAGTTTATCTTAAAAAGTCTAAAATTATTAATGATGGATTTTTAGATAACATTGGAACGCATAATTGTGGAAAAAATAAAAAATTAACTTTGGAATTAGATAACAATAAAGTTAATTTTGAAGAGTTACGCGTAGAGAATAAAATGATACAATGTTTTAAAGACTTTCATGATTTGAGGGTTAAAACTAAGATTGGATATTTTTTGAAAAAATATGGCGGATATGATTTTGTGAAGAGATTAGTAAAAAATTAAAGAGGAGTTAATTAATGCTAGAAAAATATTTTCATAGTCAGTTTTTAAGTGGAGAAAAATTAGTTGGAGATGAATTTAAACAAAAAGATATAGCACAATGGTATAAAGAGGAAGAAGAGGCTTATTGTAATCTTACAGATATGGTGGCTGATAAAAGATATATGTATGAAAATATTAATAATTTTTATGGATTAAATGTATCTTTTGTATTATCTCAATTTGTTAAAGTATTAAAGAAAGATGGTTTCATTTTTTTAAGAGAACCAATATCTTCTATGGGAAATTGGAGTAAAGTAAGAATAGGTACAACAATTAATGAAAGAGGAATAAGTAGTCAATATCTTGCTAAAACGTTGAGTCAATTAGATTGTGAAATAATATTTAAAAAGTATTGTTTTTTTAATCCAATATTGAAAATTTTTAATAAAATAAACTTGACTTTAAATTCTTGTATTGTTATTTATATTGATTTTATTTTTTTAAAATTGTTTAGTTGGAATATGAACTACTTTAGAGATAACATATTTAAAAAAATTGCACCTGGATCCGTTTTTATGTTATCTAAAAAAAAGTAAAAAATTGAAAATATTATTTGTTGGCCCCCTTTTACCACCTATTCATGGACAATCACTGGCATTTACAAGATTTTACGAAAGTGTTGAGGATAAAAATAAAATAGTCATAAATACCAATTTTGAAGATAAAACAAAAATATATAAGATTTTATTGACATTTAAAACTATTTTTTTAATAGTATTTAAGTGTATTTTTTTTAAATATAATGTTATTTATTTTACATGTAGTAGAAGCTTTTTTGGATCCATAAAAGACATAGTACTTATAAATTTAGGAAGTCTTAAAAGTATAAAATTAATAAATCATCTTCATGGTTCAGATTTTTATGATTTTTTTCACAGTGTACCTGAGTTTTATAAGAATATTTTGTGTTTGTCATATGCTAAAGTATCTACTTCTATTGTCCTACTTGATTCTATGAAGAATCAATTTAGAGATTTTACAGATATGAAACTTGTAGTAGTTCCTAATTTTTATGATGATGAGCTAAACAAGGAGTTAGAAAAAAAAGATGCTAATGTTATAAATTTATTGTATTTATCTAATATAATGAAAAGTAAAGGTATCTTTGAACTTATAGATGCTTTTGAAAAACTTTCATTAAGGAATGAAAGTTTGTTTTTAAATATTGCAGGTGATTTTATAGCTGATGAGTATATGTCTATAGAAAAAGTTAAAGAAGAATTTTATGGAAAACTAGCTAAAAATAAAAAAATTAATTATATTGGGAAAGTTTTTGGGCAAAACAAAATAAAGCTTCTTCAAAAATCAGATATATTTGTATTACCAACTTATTATAAATCTGAAGCTTTTCCTATATCTATTATAGAAGCTATGAGATGTGGAAATGTAATTGTTACTACCAACTATAAATATCTTCCTGAAATTGTGAAAAGTAAAAATGGTATATTAGTTAAATCAAAATCCGTTGATAGTTTAGTAGATGGAATAGAAATATTGTTAAATAACTCACAAAGATTAAGAAAGATACAAGAACATAATAAGCAAGAAGCAAAAGAAGAGTATAGCTTGAGGCAATATATAGAAAATCTAAATAAAATTATAATGGAAAATAGAATATGATACTTATTACAGGTGGAGCAGGATATATAGGAAGTCATGTTGTTAAACAACTTTTAGAGAAAAATGAAGATTTAATAGTTCTAGATAATTTATCTACAGGATTTCAAAAAACAATAGATACATTACAAAATATAAAAAAATTTTGTTTCATAAATTTGGATTTAAAAGAAATTCATAAAGTTGAAGAGCTATTTAAAAAATATAAAATAAATACGGTTATTCATTTTGCAGCATTTTCCCAAGTGGGTGAATCTATACAAAATCCTATAAAATATTATATGAATAATACAGTTAATACTATAAACTTAGTCAGATTGGCTTCCTCTCATGGAGTTAATAAGTTTATTTTTAGTAGTACGGCTGCTGTTTATGGTGAACCAAAATTTAAATTAGGTAAAAACTTAATTGATGAAGATTTTAGAACGAATCCAATAAACCCTTATGGTATGAGTAAATTAATGAGTGAAAAAGTCATAAAAGATGAAGCTAAGGTTAATTGTAAATTTAAATATGTAATATTCAGATATTTTAATGTAGCTGGTGCAGATATATATTTTGACGATAATAATATACAACCAAGGATAGGAGAGTGTCATAGTCCAGAAACACATCTTATTCCATTAATTTTGAAAACTGCATTAAATAAAAGAGAAAATATTGCAATTTTTGGTGATGATTATAATACCCCTGATGGTACATGTATACGAGATTATATACATGTAGATGATTTGGCAGATATTCATATAAAAGGTATAGATTATATTGAATATAATGATAGTGATACCTTTAATTGTGGATATGGGCATGGATATAGTGTTAAAGAAATTATAAATAGTGTAAAAACATTAACACAAAAAAATTTTAAAGTCTTAAATGATAAAAGAAGAGAAGGTGACCCTTCTGTATTGGTATCAGATAATAATAAAATTATTTCAAAGATGAATTGGAAAGCAAAATATGATGATTTAAATATTATAATTAATAGCGCATATGCATGGGAAAAATCTATTTGAAACTATCAATAATAACAGTAGTATGGAATAATAAAGAAACAATAAAAGATGCAATAAATTCTGTATTAGGTCAAACCTATGAAAATATAGAATATATCATCATAGATGGAGCTTCCACTGATGGAACTGTTGATGTTGTTAAAAGTTATGGAAATAAAATTACTAAATTTATAAGTGAAGAAGATAAAGGTCTTTATGATGCTATGAATAAAGGAATTAATTTAACTACTGGCGATGTAATTGGCATATTAAATAGTGATGATTTTTATATTAATAATTTTGTGTGTGAAAACGTAATGAAAGAATTTAAAGAAAAACAAGTCGATAGTGTATATGCAGATTTAGTTTATGTGCGGTCTGAAAACCTAGAAAAAACTGTGCGTTATTATGATAGTAGTAATTTTAATCCTTCAAAATTTGCTTATGGTTGGATGCCTGCTCATCCTACTTTTTTTGTTAAAAAAGAAATATACGAAAAATATGGTTTATTTAGAACAGATTTAAAAATAGCTGCCGATTTTGATATCTTATCTAGGTTTTTATATACAAACAAAATAAGTTATAGCTATATTAAAGATGTATTAGTAAAAATGAGAATGGGTGGGGTTAGTACTTCTTTTAGCAGTATTTGGATTAATAACTTTGAAACTCTTATGGTTTGTAAAGATAATAATATAAAAACAAATATATTTAAAATACTTTCTAAGTATCCTAGTAAAATTTTAGGATTATTTAAAAAATGAAAAATATATTAATAACTGGTTCAACTGGTTTTATAGGAAAATATTTTATAAATAAATACAATAAAAAGTATAATATTAAAACTTTTTCATTTAGAAAAGATGAGCTTGAATTCCTAGATGTAGAAAATATAGATATTGTCTTTCATCTTTCAGCTTTAGTTCATCAAATGGGTGGAGCAAGTAAAGAAGAGTATGAAAGAGTAAACGTAACTCAAACTTTAAGCTTAGCAAGTAAAGCAAAAAAAAGTGGAGTAAAGCATTTTATATTTATGAGTACAGTAAAAGTATATGGAGAAGAGAATAGTCTTGCTTATACAAAAGTCTTTACATGTAAACCTCAAGATGATTATGGTAAAAGCAAATTAAAAGCAGAAATTAAGCTACAAGAACTAGAGGATGATGATTTCAAAGTTTCGATTATAAGAACTCCTATAGTTTATGGTTATGGTGTAAAAGGAAATGTTAAAAACCTTATAAATCTAGTAGAAAAAATTTCCATATTACCTTTAAGCTGTATTAAAAATAAAAGAAGCATGGTATATATTGGTAATTTATGCCATTTAATAGATACAATAATACAAAAACAAAAGAGTGGTATATTTTTGGCTAGTGACGATAAGCCAGTTTCGACAACTAAACTTATAGAACTTATTGCTAAAAATCTGGACAAGAAAGTATATCTGATAAAGATTCCTTTTTTTGAAAGTTTGTTAAAGTTAGTAAAACCATCTTTTCACAAAAGACTTTATAAAAGTTTAGAAGTGGACAATAGAGAAACAAAAAAGATTTTGAATCTTAAAAATCCATATAGTCTAGAAGACGGAATTAAATTCATGATAAAAGGTTAAAATGAGTATGAGCAGTATAGATAAGAAAGTTTGGATATATATAGCATTAGCATTTGTATTTAGCACATTAGTAAGATTTATTTGGATTTATCAGTTTAACGGAGTCGATAGCTTTATCTGGAATGACCAGTTTATGATAAACACTAATGATGGTTACTTTTGGGCAGAAGGAGCTAGAGATATACTGAATTGGAATTTTAGTGAGTTTGCACTCTCTCCCGTTAAAACTGCAGGTTCACAATTATCTGCATTTTTTGCTTGGATTTTACCTTTTTCTTTTGAAACAGTCATTCTTTACTTACCAGTTTTTTTAAGTTCTCTTATAGTTATTCCCATGATTTTGATAGCTCAAAGTCTAAAAAGAGTAGAAATTGGTTTTGTGGCAGCTCTTTTGGCAAGTATTGCTTGGAGTTACTATAACCGTACTATGGTAGGTTACTTTGACACCGACATGCTCAACATTGTTTTTCCTACTTTTCTTTTGTGGTCATTGATTCTTGCAATAAAAAGTAATGAAGAGAAGTATCTTCTTTTTACAGCCTTAGAAATTATAGCCTACAGATGGTGGTATCCTCAGAGTTATTCTTTAGAGTTTGCTTTTTTTGGCTTGATTTTACTTTATGCTCTTATTTTTGAGCGAAAAAATCTTTACATGTACAAATTGCTCTCTATCATGCTTTTTGCCATGATGGGTTTGCCTAGTTTAGTTAGGTTTGTTACAGTTATAACTGTATTTATTATGTATAGAAGTAAAAAATTAGAAGTTTATATATATTATCTATTGGGACTTGCATTCTTACTTTTTATGCTTTCAGGTGGGTTTTCTCCGATATGGGCTCAACTTAAAGGTTATGTATTTCAAGATACGTTAGCAGTGGTAGGCAAAGATTTACAACTACACTTTTTTTCAGTAATGCAAACAGTACGAGAAGCAGGAAAAATCCCATTTGAAACTTTTGCAAATCGCATAAGTGGGCATACCATTACATTTGTTTTGTCTGTTATTGGTTATGTTTTATTAGTTTTGAGACATAGGGTTATGTTCTTAGGACTTCCTCTAATTGGTCTTGGTTTTTTAGCTTACGTTGGAGGTTTGCGCTTTACTATCTATGCTGTGCCAGTGTTAGCTTTTGGTATCTCATATCTTATCTTTTTTTGTAGTGATTATCTTAAAAATTCTTATGCCAAAGTTGTTTTTGTTCTTACATGTACAGCAGCAATTCTATATCCAAATATTTTACACATAATAGGGTATAAAGTTCCAACTGTTTTTAGCAAACAAGAAGTTACTGTTTTGGATAAGCTAAAAAGTATAGCTGATAGAGAAGATTATGTAGTTGCTTGGTGGGATTATGGTTATCCTATTCGTTATTATAGTGATGTTAATACTCTCATTGATGGTGGAAAACATAGTGGGGCTGTTAATTTTCCAGTAAGTTACATGCTTACAAATCCTCAACTTAGTGCTGCAAAACTAGCTAGATATGATGTCGAATATACTCAATCAAAATTTTTGATGAGTAAAAATGACAAAGATAGGAACCGAACAAATATAGCCAATATGACTTTAGACAATGGATTTAATGATACAAATGATTTTCTAACTTCTTTACATGTAAAAAGTTCATTACCTAAAAAAACAAGAGATATTTACTTTTATCTTCCTTTTCGAATGATGGGTATACTCCCAACTATATCTAGATTTAGTGATATAGACTTGATGAATGGCAAAACCAATAGAAGACCTTTTATGTACCAAACCAATAGGTTTAAAGACTCAAAAGATATTTTAAATCTTAGTAATGGCGTATTGTTCAATAAAAAAACTGGAATGCTAAAAATTGGAAATCAAGAGGTTCCAGTAAAAGAGTTTCTTATGACTGGCTATGATAAAAATAAAAAATTAATAAGACAAAGACAAAGAATACACAAAAATGCAAATATGTATCTTGTTTTTATGCGTTCATATAACACTTTTTTGGTTTTAGATGAATCTATGTTGAATTCTACGTATATTCAACTTTTTGTATTTGAAAATTATGATAAAAATTTATTTGAACCAGTTATACTTGATCCTAGTGCGAAAATATTTAAGTTAAAGATATGATTTATATAAGCCTATTTTTACTATCTTTATGTCTAACATATTTGATAAAAGATTATGCTATTAAAAAGTCCTTGTTAGCAGAAGTGAATGAGAGAAGTTCCCATAGTGTTCCTACTCCTCATGGTGGTGGAATTGCTCTAGCTTTTACTTGGTTTGTAGGGCTTATATATCTTTATATGAACAACATGATAGAGCAAGATATATTCTATGCTCTTTTAGTTGGTGTGGTTATCTCTATTGTTAGTTTTTTTGATGACATGTTCGAACTAAGTGCTAAACTTAGAATTTTAATTCAGTTTTTGGTGGCTTGTTTGGGGCTTTGGTTTTTAGGTGGACTTGAACAAGTATTGGTTTTTGAAAATCAAATTGTAACTAATATTTTTGCTATTTTATTAATAATCTGGTTTATAAATCTTTATAATTTTTTAGATGGCATTGATGGTTATGCTGGAAGTGAAGTTGTATTTCTTGGCATTGCAGGGTTTTTGCTTTTTCAAAATAGCCTATTTTTAGTACTTGTGGCTTCTGTTTTAGGATTTTTAGTTTGGAATTGGCATAGGGCCAAAATATTTATGGGAGATGCAGGAAGTACACTTTTAGGTTACAATATAGCAATAATTACTATATATTATGCAAATCAAGATTCAAAAAACTTATGGATATGGATTATACTATTTGGACTTTTTTGGTTTGATGCAACTTTTACTCTGTTTAGACGATACAAAAATAAAGAGAAATTAAGTCAAGCTCATAAAAAACATGCCTATCAAAGACTTACCCAAAGTGGATGGAGTCATAGCAAAGTTGTATTATGTTCCATTTTAGTAAATATAGTTTTATTTTGTATTGTCTATTTTATCTCCAATATAACAATGGCATTTTTAATTTCACTTATTGTATTATACATGGTCACAAAATTTGTTGATAGAAAGAAAAAATTTATATGAAAATACACCTAGATAAAAGAGTTTTAAATATACTAATAATTATATGTTTGAGTTGTATTACATTTGCATGGACTTTTTGGATATTTCATAAACCATTTGAGTTAGGTATTGTTTTATGGGTTATATTAATTCGTATTTTAGCTTCAATTCTGATTTTTAAAGATTATTCTTTGTCTTGGAGTAAGGCTACTCAAAAAACATTTATAATAAAAAGTTTTGTATATATTGTAGCTTTTATTGTTTATATGCCTTATGCTTATGGAAAAGTGCGCATTGCAGGTATGCTTTCAGAATTGGCTTTTTATCTGTTTGCTATTAACTTTTTTATGTATATGTATTATATTTTTATAAACAGAAGCAGAGTTAAAAAGAGCAAAAGTTTAGTTATATTTGGAGCTGGACGTGCTGGACTTAAGCTTGAAGAGGAGTATAGAAATTCTAAATACAAAGTAAAGTATTTTGTAGATGATAATAAGGCACTTCAAAAAAGAAGCATAGATGGGATAAGAATCGTTTCAAAAAATGAGCTAATACAAAACATTGGCGAAGAAGAGAAATTTGAACTTCTTATTATTGCTATGCCCTCAGCAAACCAAAAGCGTATAAATATAATATATGAAAAATTAAATGATTATTTTGAAGATATACGTATATTACCTTCAATGAGTACTATTTTAGATGATAAATCATTTGTATCACAATTAAAAAATTTAAGTGTAGAAGACTTACTCGCACGCCATCCTCAAGATTTAGATAAAAAAATCATATCAGGATTTTTAGAAGATAAAAAAGTACTTGTTACAGGAGCAGGTGGGAGCATAGGTAGTGAAATAAGCCGTCAGTGTTTAAGGTACGGTGTTAAAGAGTTAACCCTTTTAGACCACAGTGAATTTAATCTTTATTCAATATGTGAAGAGTTAAATTCTAGTAGAATCAAACCAATTATGCATAGTGTTTTAAATGTTAAAGCATTAGAAAAAACAATCTCAACATGTAAACCTGATATCATCCTTCACGCAGCAGCTTACAAGCATGTACCTTTAGTCGAAGCTAATATTGAAGAGGGTATACAAAACAATATAATAGGCACAAAAAATTGTATAGATTTAGCTATTAAATATAATGTTAAAAAGTTTATATTAATTTCAACTGACAAAGCCGTTCGCCCAACTAATGTGATGGGAACTACAAAACGTATTTGTGAGCTTTATGCTGGAAATGTAGATAGTAAAAGCACAGAAATAGCTGCTGTAAGATTTGGAAATGTTTTGGGCTCATCTGGTTCAGTGATACCAAAGTTTACAACTCAAATAGAAAAGGGTGGTCCAGTTACTGTTACTCATAAAGATATAACAAGGTATTTTATGCTAATTCCTGAAGCTTGTGAATTAGTACTTCAAACTGGAGCTATAGCAAAGGGCGGAGAGATATTTATACTTGATATGGGAAAGCCAATACGCATAACAGATTTGGCAAAGAAAATGATAGAACTTTCTGGTAAAAAAGATATTCAAATACAGTTTACAGGGCTTCGAGCTGGAGAAAAACTATATGAAGAGTTACTCATAAATGAGAGCGATCAAAAAACACAGTATGAGTCGATAACTGTTGCTTCAAGAACTAAGTATGATATAAAAGAATTGAATAAAGAAATAAAAGAACTTCTTACATGTAAAGATAAATTATTACAGCTTAAAAAAATAGTTCCAGAATTTAATCATAACGCAGGTTGAACAAAAACTATACACCAAAGTTAATCTTTTTTAGATAAAATAGTAAATATCTAAGAAGGAGGTTTCTTAATGGTCGTTCGTGAAATAGAACAGTTTGGAGAAGTAAGACAGAGAGCTAGAGCCTATTTTTGTTATTTATTTAATAGAAATATGCCGATTCGTCTTCCAAATCTAGATTTAGAAGAGATAAATAATTCCCTTGATAAAATAGTTAATGAAATAGATAGTTTTGAAGCACTTTATGTACTTGATGCTAGTGGTAAACAAGTTACTGATAACTTGACAAACAAACAAAAGTATAAAGGTGGCATAGGAACTAATAGAAGTAACAAATCGTATTTTTATCGAGCAGTTCGTCAAAAAAGATGTGTCTTAACAGACCCTTACCCTTCAAGTTTGACAAACTCTTTGACAGTGACAGCAGCTTATCCTATATATGATGATAAGTCTGAGTTAAAGTATGTGGCTTGCATGGATATTTCTTTAAAAGATGTTTTAAAAATCGCTCATCCAAGTTCTTTGCAGTCAATGTTTGGTGATTTTGTAAAAGTCTCCTATAGTATGTTTTCACTGGCGCTTTTAATGGTTGCATTTTTGCTTTTTTATAATGGTATTGCTAGTATTATAAGCCATGGATTTATGAGTGCGACCGAGGATATAGAAGCTATGTTTAAAGCGACTATTCTTTTAACGCTTGCTTTGGCCATATTTGATTTGGTAAAAACTATTTTTGAAGAAGAGGTGCTTGGTAGGCACAATAGAGATGATGTGAGTGGAATACATAAAACAATGGTACGTTTTTTAGGTTCTATTGTTATAGCTTTAGCAATAGAAGCATTGATGCTAGTGTTTAAATTTGCCATAACAGATCCAACGCATATACTCTCAGCAGTATATCTTATAGGTGGTGTATCAGTACTTTTGGTATCTCTAGCATATTATGTACAATCTGTTTCAGTAAAGAGAGAAAATGATAGCGTTAATTGATTATAATATGGGTAATTTAAGAAGCGTTTCTAATGCTTTTAATAAAATAGGCTCACGTGTAGAAATTGTAAATAATCCAGAAAAACTAAAAGATTTTGATAAGGTGATACTTCCAGGCGTTGGAGCATATAAAGATGCCATGAGGCATCTAAAAAATAGTGGTATGCAAGAGTCTGTACTGGAGTTTGCAAAGAGTGGAAAACCTCTATTGGGAATCTGTTTGGGCATGCAACTCTTACTAGAAAGTAGTGAGGAGTTTGGTTTTACAAAAGGACTAGGGCTTATTGAAGGAAGTGTAAAAGAGTTCGATAAATCTAAGTTTGAGCATAAACTTAAAGTTCCACATATGGGTTGGAATGAACTTTTTGTACAGCGTGATTCCAAACTTTTTGTAGGAATGGATAAAGAGATTTATCTATATTTTGTGCATAGTTTTCATGCAACTTGCTCAGATAAATTTGCTATAGGAAAAACATTTTATGGATATGATTTTGTTAGTGCAGTTCAAAAAGACAATATATATGGTTTTCAGCCTCACCCAGAAAAGTCACATGAGAATGGATTAAAAATACTTAAAAATTTTGTAAAATTATAAAGGACAATAGTGGATATATTACCAGCAATAGATTTAAAAGATGGTTTAGCAGTTAGATTAACACATGGACTTATGGACACAGCAAAGATTTATTCAAATGAGCCTTGGCAAGTAGCTAAAAAGTTTGAAGAGATGGGTTCAAGTTGGCTTCATTTAGTAGATTTAAATGGTGCATTTGCAGGAGAACCAAAAAATTTAGAACAAATAGAAAAGATTCGTAAAAATTGTAATATGAAATTAGAACTTGGTGGTGGAATTCGTGATGAAGATACCATTAAAAGATACTGTGATTTAGGAGTAGATAGAGTTATACTTGGCTCAATTGCTCTTAAAAATCCAGAATTTGTAAAACAGATGTGTAAAAAATACTCAGTCGTTGTTGGAATAGATGCGATTGATGGTTATGTTGCGGTTGAAGGTTGGGCTGAAAAATCAACTATGAAAGCAACTGATTTAGCAAAAGAGTTTGCAAGTGCTGGTGTAGAAGCAATTATTTGTACAGATGTAGGTAGAGATGGAACTTTAAGTGGTGTTAATGTAGATTTTACACTTGAAATTGCAAGGGCTAGTGGTGTTGATACCATAGCAAGCGGTGGCGTTAAGGATTTAAATGATATAAAAATTTTGCTAGAAACAAAAGAAGTTTCAGGGGTTATAGTTGGAAAAGCTTATTATGAAGGTACCCTAGAATTAAAAGAAGCATTTAAACTAACAAATGAATTAAAGTAAGTTAAAAGTAATTTTAGTTAAAATATGGCTAGAATATTCATATTCAATAAAACTTGTTAATAAAAAGGAGTGACATTGAGATTGCTAGTAGTGGATGACAGCTCAACAATGCGCCGTATTATAAAAAATACATTAGCAAGGTTGAACTATAAAGATGTATTAGAAGCTGAAGATGGTGCTGTTGCTTGGAAAGTGATGGGTGAGAACGATGATATAGATGTACTTATCACAGATTGGAATATGCCAGAGATGAATGGACTGGAGCTAGTTAAAAAAGTAAGAGCAGAATCGAAATACGAAGATATGCCAATAATCATGGTTACAACTGAGGGTGGAAAAGCAGAAGTTATCGTGGCTCTTAAAGCTGGAGTTAACAACTATATAGTAAAACCTTTTACACCTGCTGTATTAAAAGAAAAATTAGAGGACGTTTTAGGCTAATCGTGAAAGAAACCTATAACGAATTACAAATTACCCCGTCCGGCGAATATAATCTTTTCGCCGATTTTATCCTAACCCTTACAAATGAAGCTATAGAAGAGTGTGATGGCGTTATTATTGTACGCAGTGAAGAAGAGCTTGATATAGTTGAATTTGGTGTTAAAGTTTTTGCGCAGAGCCTTTCAGTAACTCTTGATAAACACATAAGTGTTGAAACAAAGTTAGAAGTTAAAGAGAATATAGATTGGATAAGTAGTTATCAAAAATCAGTTCAACCAATAAAAATAGGGAAGTTTTACATACGTCCTAGTTGGATTGAAAAAAAACAAAATATGTTAAATATTCTTATAGATCCAGCTCTTGCATTTGGTTCTGGACATCATGAAACAACCTATGGATGTTTATTAATGTTACAGAAATATTTGCAAAAAGATAATAAAACGTTAGATGTTGGATGTGGCAGTGGAATTCTCTCAATTGCTAGTGCAAAACTAGGAGCAGAGGTCGATTTTTGTGATACAGATGAGCTTGCAGTTAAAAGTGCAAGTAATAATTTTGAATTAAATCAAGAAAGATATAATAATTTTTGGGCAGGTTCTGTTCAAAAAAGAGATGGTGAGTATGATGTTGTAATAGCTAATATCATAGCAGATGTTCTTATTATGCTTGCATCTGATTTAATTAGTGCTACAAAGAAAGATGGTATATTGATACTCTCAGGGATATTAGATAAATATGTGAAAAGAGTAGAAAAAAGATTTAATTCGATGGAAATTTTAGAAAAATATAAAAAAGATGAGTGGTATACACTTGTACTAAAAAGGTAAAAATTTGAACCAAAATAATGACAACAAAAACAACAAAAACAATAATTTTTTTAATCAAAATCCGCTTTTGGTATTTGCGATTTTTTCAATCGTAATTATCATGGTGTTTAAAAACTTTTTAGCACCAGATGATGGTATGGGTGGCATAAGTGGAGCTCAAGGTGGAAAAGCAGTTACAAAGAATATTAACTACTATGAGCTTAAAGAGTTGGTTAAGAAGAACCAAGTAACTTACGTTGCTATGGGACAAACAATGATACGAGCTGTAAATGACAAAGGTATTACCAAAACAATATATATAGCAAAAAAAGTTGGAGCTGATCCAACTCTTATACCTCTTTTAGATGAGAAACAAATCCCATATGGTGGGTATAATGAAACAAATATATTTACTGAGATTCTTTTTTCATGGGTAATTCCAATTTTTATATTTTTTGGTATTTGGATGCTTCTTGCAAATCGTATGCAAAAGAATATGGGTGGTGGAATTCTTGGAATGGGAAGTAGTAAAAAACTAGTAAATTCAGAAAAACCAAATGTAAAGTTTGATGATGTTGCTGGAGTTGAAGAGTCAAAAGAAGAAGTTAAAGAGATAGTCGATTTTTTAAAACATCCTGATCGGTATTTGAATCTCGGTGCAAAAATTCCAAAAGGTGTTCTTCTTGTAGGACCTCCTGGTACTGGTAAAACACTTCTTGCTAAGGCAGTTGCAGGTGAAGCAGATGTCCCTTTTTATTCAGTTTCAGGATCAAGTTTTATAGAGATGTTTGTAGGTGTTGGTGCAAGTCGTGTTAGAGACTTGTTTGAAAATGCAAAAAAAGAAGCACCAGCTATTGTTTTTATAGATGAAATTGATGCTATTGGAAAGAGTCGTGCGGCCAATGGTCAAATGGGTGGTAATGATGAGAGAGAGCAAACATTAAACCAACTTTTAGCTGAGATGGATGGATTTAGTTCTGACAAATCTCCAGTTATTGTTCTTGCTGCAACTAATAGACCAGAAGTACTTGACGCTGCACTTTTAAGACCAGGACGTTTTGACAGACAAGTTTTAGTTGACAAACCTGATTTTAAAGGAAGAGTTGATATTTTAAAGGTTCATGTTGATGGTATAAAGCTTGCGAAAGATGTTAATTTAGAAGAGATAGGACGTTTAACTGCTGGTCTCGCAGGTGCTGATTTAGCAAACATTATAAATGAAGCAGCATTGCTTGCTGGAAGAAATAATAAATCTCATGTTGAACATAAAGATATGGTTGAAGCAGTTGAACGATCAATTGCAGGACTTGAAAAGAAAAGTCGCCGTATTAACCCTGAAGAAAAAAGAATAGTAGCTTATCATGAAAGTGGACATGCACTTATTGCTGAAACTACTAAAGGTGCAAAAAGTGTATCAAAAGTATCTATTATTCCTCGTGGACTTGCTGCTCTTGGTTATACACTTAATACTCCTGAAGAAAATAAATTTTTAGCTCAAAAGCATGAACTTATTGCTGAAGTAGATGTACTTTTAGGTGGTCGTGCGGCTGAAGAGATTTTCATAGGTGAAATAAGCACAGGTGCTGGCAATGACTTAGAGCGTGCAACGGATATTATAAAATCTATGGCTAGCATATATGGCATGAGCGATGTGGCAGGATTAATGGTTATTTCACGTCAAAACAATACATTTTTAGGTTCAAGTTCATCAAATGATTGTAGTGATAAGATGGCTGAAAATCTTGATACATACATCAAAAAGACTCTTGAGAGTAGATACAAAATAGTTCTTGGAAAACTTGAAGAGTATAAAGAGTGTATAGAGAACATTGTTATATCTTTAAAGAAAAATGAGACTATTGATGGTGATGAACTTAGGGAAATAATTCATACATATGAAGAACAGAAAGATATACAATCACAAAAAAAGAAAGAAATAGAAGTTAGTAGTGATGAAAAATAGTACAACAACACAACTGATAGCAAAAGAGGGCTGGAAATACCTCTTTTTTAGCTTTATTGTGTTTGTACTATCTTTATGGTTGGAGATGTTTTCATGGGTGTTTTTTGTTATTCTTATCTTTACGGGATATCTATTTAGAAATCCTGAAAGACTTCCTGCTGAAGATGATGATATGGCGGTTCTTAGTCCTAGTGATGGGACTATATTAACTATATCTAAATCAAAATATAGTGATGGAAAAGAGTACATAAAAGTAGAAATTAAAAAATCACTATTAGAAGCTTGTATTTTAAGAGCACCAACTACAATGAACATAAAATCGACACAAAGAAGACATGGTCTTTTTTTATCCACTAAATTTGAGTTGAGCAAAAAACTTGGTGAGAAAGCAATTCTTACATGTAAAAGCAATTATAATGAACTTTTTATCAATATAAATGCTGGAGCATTTGCCAGAAAAATAGAACTTTTTAAAACAGTTGGTCCCCTAAAATCTGCTCAAAGATTTGGGCTTTTAGTTGAGGGTGATGTTGAACTTTATTTGCCCTTAGATTCTAGAGTAAAAGTTGCTGTAGGCGACGAAGTAAAAGCTGGTGAGAGTGTACTTGGTTATTTTGCACATAAAGGAAACATAGATGAGAGATAGTAATGGTGAAAAATTTCAGTTAATGTATATATTCCCAAACCTTTTTACAGCTGCAAGTGCATTTTTAGGTATGATAGGAATAATAGCTTCTTCGAATGGACAGTTTGAAAAAGCTGCAATTTATATTTTATTATCACTTGTTTTAGATGGACTTGATGGCAGAGTAGCAAGACTTACTAATACTACAAGCAAATTTGGTGCAGAGTTTGATTCACTTGCAGATGTTATCGCCTTTGGTGCAGCTCCTGCAATGCTTTTTTACTTTAGTGTTGGATATCAGTTTGGAAGACTTGGTGCTTTATTTAGTGCTTTGTATGTTGTTTTTGGTGCGATAAGACTTGCTAGATTTAATGTTATGAGTGGGGTGAGTGAACCTTCTGTATTTATTGGAATTCCTATTCCTGGAGCTGCTGTAGTTTTAACTATGTGGGTGCTTACTTACCTAAAATATCCATTTATGCAGGGTTTAGAAATATCAATGCTTATGGGTTTGGGTGTTTTATCTTTTCTTATGGTGAGCAATATTAGATATCCAAGTTTTAAAAAAGTCGATATGAAAAAAGCAAATATAAGAAAAGTTTTGGTCATTTTGATTCTTGTTTTTTCTCTACTTTATCTTTACCCAGTAGAGAGTACAACATTTCTTATAACAGGATATTTACTTTATGGGCTTTTTCGTGGAGTCTATACAATTGCTAAAAAGAAAAAAAACTAGTATAATGGAAAAATTAAAATACAGTAGCTAAACTTTTTGCTTTAGTTACTAAAATCTAAAAAGGAGACGTTATGACATGTTTACATGTAAATCATATTTCAATACAAAAGAGATATAACGTTCTTCTGCTCTTCTTACTCAACTTTTAAAATATAAATAAAATACAAATTGCGTAGCTTTACATGTAAAGCTTTTTATATGATAAAAATAAGGATTTCCTATGAAAACAGAAAATATTATAATATTTGACACAACATTACGAGATGGTGAGCAGAGTCCTGGTGCTTCAATGAATACAGAAGAGAAAATACAATTAGCTTTACAGTTAGAAAAACTTGGAGTAGATATAATCGAGGCAGGTTTTGCAGCTGCAAGTCCTGGTGATTTTGACGCTATACGAAGGATAAGTGAGCAAGTACAAAGTTCTACTGTATGTTCACTTGCTCGTGCATTGGACCGCGACATAAAAGCAGCAGGTGATGCTATTAAATGTGCAAAGTTACAAAGAATACATACTTTTATTGCTACGAGTCCTATACATATGGAATATAAGTTAAAAATGACTCCAGAGCAAGTTATAAAAAAAGCTGTTGATTCTGTAACTTATGCTAAAACTTTTTGTGATGATATTGAGTTTAGTTGTGAAGATGCAGGAAGAAGTGATATAGTTTTTATGAAAGAGATTCTTGATGCTGTTATCCAAGCAGGAGCAACAACACTAAATATTCCTGATACAGTAGGTTATAGAATGCCAAGTGAGATGGGTGCTATTATAAAATCTTTGCATGAGAGTGTAGGAGATCGAGCAATTCTTTCTGTGCATAATCACAATGATTTAGGTGTTGCCGTTGCTAGCTCAATTGAGTGTATTTTAAATGGTGCAAGACAAGTAGAGTGTACTATCAATGGTTTGGGTGAAAGAGCTGGAAATGCAGCTTTAGAAGAGGTGGTCATGGCGCTTCGCACAAGACATGATCTATTTGGTGGGTTTGATACTAATATAAATATAAAAGAGATATATCCAACAAGTAGATTAGTAGCAACAATCACTGGAATTGAGCCACAGCCAAATAAAGCAATTGTTGGTAAAAATGCCTTTGCTCATGAGAGTGGGATACATCAAGATGGTGTGTTAAAACATATGGAAACATATGAAATTATGAAAGCAACTGATATAGGATTGGATAAAAACTCCATTGTCTTAGGTAAACACTCTGGGCGTCATGCCTTTAAAGATAAGCTTTGTAAATTAGGATTTAATTTAAAAGATGAAGAGATAAATGAAGCATTTGGTAGATTCAAGGTTTTAGCTGATGCAAAAAAAGAGATTTTTGATGATGATATTAGGGCTTTAGTTTCTGCCGAGATTACAAAAATTCCTGAAGTATTTAAGTTACTAACTCTTCAGTTAAGTGACTGTAATCCTGGTGGAGTTGCAAATGCAGCTGTTACTATTTCTCATGATGGTAAAGAGATAACGGACGCAGCTATTGGTAATGGAACCATGGATGCAGTTTTTAAAGTTATTGACAGAGTTTGTGATGTTAAAGGTGAACTTAGAGATTATAAAGTTGACGCAGTTACTGAAGGAAAAGATGCTTTAGCTCGTGTTGTAGTTAAAGTTGCATTTGAAGATGGTAAGCCTGCTATTATGGGACATGGATTAAGTGTTGATACTATGCTTGCAACAGCAAATGCCTATATTGGAGCGCTAAATAGTTATGTTTCTATGAAAGATGGATTAAGAAGTAACAAGAACAAAACAGGGGCAAATATATAGATAAAAATCTTTACATGTAAGAGTTTTTATCTAGTGACTTTAAAGCTAAAATATTTTGATTTAAAGTCACTATTTCCTACTCTCATATATTGAATAGTAGAACCTTCCCAATTGGCTATTTCTTGATATAAGAGTCCTAAACCATATCTAGCTTCAAGGTTTTTAGGGTTTATTAGTTTTGAGAGTTCTAATAGAGCAACAGCATTTTGCGTATGTTCTGCTCCTATGCTAGCGACTGCTGCAAGAAAAATAGTAGCACTATCACTCTTATTTAAATCATCTATAAGTTTATTATATAGTACATAAGCTTCTTCAAAATTGTGAGTATATATACTTAGGTAAGCTAAGGTTTGCATGATAGCTGCCTGATCTGTTTTTTCTAGTTGCATTTTTTTAATAAGTCTATTTCTTTCATGGTGTAAAAGACCTCCAATTTGTAAAAGTCTTACATATGAATTTTGTACCAATCTAGGACCATAATAAAAAGAATCGTAGTCTAAATCTAGTTTTCTAAAATCTATTTGTATAGCTTTAGCATACTTTTTGATATCATTTTTTTTATGTTTTACATTGAAGTTTATAATATTTGCCATTATGTCTTTTGGAAGAATTGATTTTAATATTGTTGCTTTTTGTCTGTACTCTTTTTCATTAAAGGTTTTTTGTGCGATGATAGTATCAAATATTAAGTTTAAGGGCGTTTTAGCTTTATCATGTTCTAACCATCTTGTTAGTGATAGTTGGTTGTTTTCTGTTAAATGAACTAAGGACATAAAAAGATTTGTTTCTTCTAAGTTATGATCATTTGTCATACTTGATTTTATATCTTCTTTTAGTTTTGTAATGTCTTCTTTAATTAAATCGCCGCACATAATGGCAAAAGCACCTGCAAGGTAGTTGTTGTTGTCAAGATGGTAACTTTTTTTAAAGTGTTTGTATGCTCTTCCAAAATCTGCCATTTGAGCATAAGAAAGAGCTAAGTTATAGTGAAGAATTGAGTGTTTAGGATAAGTATCTATCATTTTTAAGAATATTTGATTTGCTTGTTCTGTATGATGATTTAGTGCTTTTTTAATGCCGCTACTTATGGATATATTGACTTTTGACATGGTTGAGCTACTTTTTAGGTATGACAAGGCTGGTCCAATTTCATCTATAAAGACATTCATACTTCCTTTTCTTATATAGTCTATAGTCTGTTTAGCATTAAAGACTTTAAAAGGTGCAAAGTAAAAAAGTAGGCTATAAGTTTTTTTATCATTAAAAAAGAGTTCTTTATCAAATTCATTTTGTGCAATATTGACATCAAACAAAGAATCTTTAAGTGTCGTTTTTATTGGGTAAACTTTTGTAGCATTTTCCTCATATTTGCTATACAACTCGTTCATTATACCAGCACTACTCTCTAGTTCTCCTAATTTGTTGTAAACAAGTGCAAGTGCTGCTTTTACATGTAAAGGTTTATCTGTATTCCCATGAGCTTTTATAAGATAGTTTTTTGCTACTTTGAACTCTCCTAATCTTGCATATAAAAGACCAAGTGTAAGGGCATCATCACTTTTTGCTTTTTTTTCTAAGGTATTTACTGCTTGATTATTAAGGTCGATAGAAGATAAAATTTTTGATGCAATATAGTTTTGCTCATAATTGTAGTGTTTCGAACTTGTATGTTGTAGAGCTGCTAAGGACTCATAGTAATAATTTTTATAATAGTTAATCAAACCAACATAATATGAGTATAGAGGTGCATTACTCTCTCTAGGAAGGTAGGTAAATGCTAAGTCAATATAGTATTTAAAAAGTTCAGTTTGTCCAAGTTGCAATGCACAAACTGCTGCATTTATTGCACTTACACATCTTTGTTCTTCGTTATCAATAGCCTTTTTGAATGACTCAAGTGCTTCTTTAAAATTCTTTTCTTTTAGTTTAGCTACACCTATGTTGTAGTAAGAAATTGATTCATTGAATGTTGAGATTCTTTTGTATACTTTTAGAGCTTCTTCTTTATTTCCACCTTCATATAAAAGGTTAGCTTTTTTTATCATATTTTCTAAATGAGATGGAGAAAATTGTCCAAAATTATTTTTTTTGTTCAGTTTGTCTACTATTTGTGAAGTGTTTATATCTGAAACCATAGGTTCTTGGGAGCTACTGGTAGAGATAATAATGATTACGATTATAATCAGTAAAAAAGCAAAAACAGAACTACCTATGATGATAAGTTTTTTTTTCTTATCTAGGTTCAGTTTGAGTTTTTCTTTTTCCTTTTTTGGGGCTGTAAAGTCTTCGTCTTCACTCTCCTCAAGGATTATTATCTCTTCTTCAGCCATTACATGTAAGCCTTAAGTACTTCAGGAATTTCTATGCTACCATCTTCTTTTTGATAATTTTCCATTATGGCAATTAGAGTTCTTCCTATAGCTAATGATGAACCATTTAAAGTGTGAACAAGTCTATTTTTCTTGCCATCTTTATATCTTATTTTTGCACGTCTTGCTTGAAAATCCATAGTGTTTGAAATAGAGCTTATTTCCCTATATCTGTTTTGTCCTGGAAACCATACTTCAAGATCTATTGTTTTTGCTGCACTAAAACCTAAGTCACCACCACAAAGCATCACTTTCCTATGAGCTAGTCCAAGAGAAGTTAGTAAGTCACTTGCACATTCTACCATGTCTTTAAATACTTCTTCGCTCTGATCTGGTTTTGTTATTGAAACTAGTTCAACTTTTGAGAATTGATGTTGTCTAATCATTCCTCTTGTATCTCGTCCAGCACTTCCTGCTTCTTTTCTAAAACATTCACTATAACAAGTCATTTTTATAGGAAGTTCATTTTCATTTATAATTTCATCTCTAAAAAGATTTGTTACAGGAACTTCAGCAGTTGGAATTAAGAATAAATTTTCACCATCTATTTTAAACAAGTCATCTTCAAATTTTGGAAGTTGCCCAGTGCCTTCAAGTGTTTCACGATTAACAATATAAGGAACACTTACCTCACAAAATCCACGTTTTGCATTGAAATCTAACATATAGTTAATTAATGCACGAGAAAGTTTAGCTCCATCTCCTCTTAAAGCGGTAAATCTGCTTTTTGCAAGTTTTACGCCTTTTTCAAAATCTAGCCAACCATTATCCATGTCCCAATGTTCTTTAGGAGTAAAATCAAATGTTGCAGGCGCAAGAATAAGTTCAATTTCTACATTATCATTTTCATCTTTTCCATCAGGAACACTATCATCAGGTATGTTTGGTATCTCATTTGCTATGGATGTAAGCTTTTCTTCTAATGTTTTTACAATGCTATTTAGTTCTAATACCTTTGTTTTATTTTGTGAAAGTTCTGCTTTTAGAGAAACTATATCTTTTCCCTCTCTTGCATAAACTCCAAAAAGTTTGCTTTTAGCATTTTGTTCTGCTTGAAGCTCTTCTAGAACTTTTTTTTCTTTTTTTAGTTCAAGTGAAATAGTTTTTAACTCATCAAGAGTCTCTTCTTTTACTTTTTTCTTTCTTAGTTTTTCACAAATTGTATCAAAGTCATTTTGTAAAAGTTTTATGTCCAACATCTATTTTCCCTTAACGGTAAATGCCAACGGCATCTCTGATTATTTCCATTTTTGCTTTTGCAATTTTACTTGCTTTTTTAGCACCATCACTCAGTATATCGTACACTTCGTCTGTATTGTTTAGGTAGTGTTCTCTTTTTTCACGGGCATCTTTATAATAATCCCAAATTAACTCTTTAAGGTACATTTTGAAGTGCCCATAACCCTCTCCACCTTTTTCATATCTCTTTTGAAGTTCTTCTTGACCAGCTTTGTCTAGGTAGAGTTTTGCTAGGGCAAAAACATTACATGTAGACCAGTCTTTTGCATCTTCCATTGGAGTGGAATCGGTAACAACTTTTCCAACTGCTTTTTTGAGTTGTTTTTCAGTATTAAATATATTTATGGTATTACCATAACTCTTACTCATCTTAGAACCATCAAGTCCTGGAACAGTCTGTACTTCTTGGGCTACTTTAAACTCAGGAATAGTTAGTATATTTCCAAAATCATTGTTAAATTTTATAGCAATATCTCTTGTCATTTCAACGTGCTGAATCTGGTCTTTTCCTACAGGAACAATCTTAGCATCATAAATAAGTATGTCAGCTGCCATTAAAACTGGGTAAGAAAATAGTGAGTGGTTAGCTCCAATGCCTTTTGCTACTTTATCTTTGTAACTATGAGCGCGTTCTAGTAAA
Organism: Sulfurospirillum sp.; assembly: GCA_016744795.1. GTDB lineage: Bacteria > Campylobacterota > Campylobacteria > Campylobacterales > Sulfurospirillaceae > Sulfurospirillum_A. Next base: position 161,105 of record JADGDR010000001.1, on the reverse strand, counting down.
CCCATTGGAGTATAACCTGAGAGTATCCAGTAAAGTTCTAGTACTTCTTTTACATCAGATTGTGCATAAAAAGTAGTTTTGTTTGGATCAATTCCAAGTGATAAAAAGTTAATAGCACAGTCAATAGTATTTTCTCTTAATGCTTTTGGATCTTTAAGCGATGTAAGTGCGTGATAGTTTGCGATAAAGATAAATAAATCACTACTATCTTGTAGGTCTTTCATCTGTTTTATAGCTCCAAAGTAGTTACCCAAGTGTAGGGCACCTGAAGGCTGAATTCCTGTTAATACTCGTGTCATTATTTGATTTCCTCTAGTATTGTATTAATTATTTTGTTTATATTTTTGTTTTCTACATTTATGATGATATCGGCTTTTTTTTCATACATTGGAGCTCTTTCATCAAAAAGTATTCTAGCTTTGTTTATATCTTTAAGTAGTGGGCGTTGATTAAATTTTTCTTGAGCATTTGGTTGAGCTTTTAGTCTTGTTATTATTCCATCAAAACTAGACATAAGATAGATTACTTTGCCTATCTTATTTAACTCATCTACTTTAAAAAATCCACCACCAGTTGAAATTACTGTGTTTGTTACATTTTGGCTAAGCCATCGTGCGGTTTTTCTCTCCATAGCCCTAAAGTATTCTTCGCCATCTTCTTCAAAAATAGTTTTAATTTTTTTATTTTCAATAGACTCAATAAGGTCATCACTATCAAGTCCAAACATATCACTTTTCCTCACAAGGGTACGAGCAATCGTGCCTTTTCCAACACCCATAAATCCTATGAGAACTAGATTTTGGCTCATATATCTAAGCTTTCGTCTCTTTCCCCTTTTTTTCTTGCAAAAAGGAGAATAGGGCTTCCTTCTAGCTTAAACTCTTCTCTTAGTTTGTTCATAAGGTATCTTTTGTAACTAAAATGAAGTGCTTTTGGTCTGTTCATAACAAGAACAATTTTAGGAGGTTTCACATCATATTGCGTAGCAAAGTAAATTTTAACTTCTTTTGTTTTGTCTCCAGGTATATGGTGTCTTATTGTTGCTTCTTTAAATAAAGCATTGAGTTTTGAAGTTGGTATTCTTTGAGAATAGTTTTTATAAACATCTAAAATCATATCTTTTATTTTGTAAACTCTTTTTTTGTTCAGTGCAGAGACTGTGATAACAGGAGCATATGCTAAAAATTTAAATCTATATCTAAGTTCTTCTAGTGTTTTTTCATAGCTTTCACATTTTTTGTCCCATTTATTTAAAACAATAATAGTAGCAAGATTATTTTTATCAGCAAGGTTTGCAATACGCTCATCAAGTTCTTTAAAAGGTTCACTTCCATCAAGAACAAGTAAGGCTATGTCCGCTCCTTCAAGCATATCGTTAGTTCGCATTAGAGCAAATTTTTCTATGCCCTCAATTTTTCCACGACGTCTTAAACCAGCTGTATCAATAAAGTTTAGTCTTTTGTCTTCATAGTCTATGTACTCATCAACTGGGTCTATGGTTGTGCCTGCAATTGAGCTTACAACAGCTCTGTCTTCACCAACAAGAGCGTTTAGAAGTGAACTTTTTCCTACATTTACACGACCTACTATGCCTATATTTATCTGATTTGATTCTTCCTCTTCTTTTTCTGGTTCATCTTCACCTAGAGCTAAAAGTGATTCTATATCTATATCTTCATTATCTTCTTCTATTTTAGGTTCTTCTGGTTCAATTTCAGGTAAAAAGCTTCCAATCCAGTCAAGAAGTGCGCTAACCCCACGGTTGTGAGAAACAGAGATAGGAAATACTTTATCAGCTCCAAATTCACCAAATTCCCAAGCTTTTTCTATCTCTTTGTCATTATCTATTTTGTTAATAACAAGTGCAATTGGTTTTTTATGTGATTGAAGTGCGTAAAATATTTTTTTCTCTTCAACTGAAGGTAACATTTTACCGTCCACCATGAGAATGATAATATCTGCTTTGGTAGCAGCTTCCATTGATTTAATACGAACATTTGTAAAAAGTTCATTTGAATCATCAAGTCCTCCTGTATCGAGTATGATACAAGGCTTGTCTGCTATGATAACTTCATGGTCACGAATATCACGCGTTGTACCACTGAAATCAGATGTTATTGCTATACGTTTTTTTGCTATACGGTTAAAAAGTGAACTTTTTCCAACATTTGGTAAGCCTATAATCGCTATGGTTTTCATAATTGCCTTTGATTAGAAACTCTTACATGTAACAGGTAAATTTAACTTAGAAATAATGTAAGAATTGTGTTTTGTATTTATTATATCATTTGTTTGCTGTAAATTTAATGAGAGGTATTTGATCTTGTAAATAGAAAAAGGAAATTTTAAAAGATAACTACTTAAATAGTTAGAGCTTTACTCGGTTACCTGCTACAAAATTTCCAAAACTACTGCAGACCGATTATTATAGCTCCGTTCCTACACGTATATGCTATAATATTATTTTATCTTATTTAGAATTAAAGGAGCTTTAAAATGTCGGAGAAAATTTTAGGTTTAGATATGGGTATAAGTTCAGTTGGATGGGCTGTTATAGAGTATGACGAAAATAATGTGTTAAATAATAAAATTATTAAAAGTGGTGTTAGAATCTTTACAGTAGCGGAAAATCCAAAAACTGGTGAACCTTTGGCTCTTCCACGAAGATTGGCACGAGGAGCCCGACGGACTATAAAGAGAAAAAGACAAAGAATAAAAGCTATAAAAAATCTTTTAATTTCATATTTTGAACTTTCAAAAAAAGAACTTTTTTCACAAGTAAATATATATGGAGAAAAAGAGAGGATTGATATTTGGCAATTAAGAAGTGAATCAATAAAGCGGAAACTTTCAAATAAAGAATTTGCAAGAGTGTTAACACATATAGCAAAAAGAAGGGGTTATAAGTCAAATAGAAAAGTCGAAGAAAATGGAGATAAAGAAGGGAAAAAAGTTTTAGGAGCTATTGAAGAAAATAAAAAATTACTAAAGGGTTATTTCACAATAGGTGAAGCTATATACAAAACTACTCAAGAAACAAAAACGAGAAGAAACAAAAAAGATGATTATAAATATAGCCTTTCACGAGACATGTTACTTGATGAAATAAATATGATTTTTGAAAAGCAAAAAGAGTTTAGTAATATTTTTGCAAAAGATAATTTTAAAGATAAATACGTAAAAATATTTTCAAAGCAAAAAGATTTTGCAAGTGTAGATAAAATGGTTGGTTCATGTACTCTTGAAGGAAAAAAAGAGAAAAGAGCAGCCAAAAGAGCCTATAGCAGTGAGGAATTTGTAACTCTTTCAAAACTCATAAATACAAAAATAATTGATAAAGTGGGGCAAGAAAGAAGCTTTAATAAAATTGAACTTGAAAAATCAATACAGTTGTGTAAACATAGTGAAAAACCTACATATATTAAAATAAGAGATGTAATTGGACTAGATAAAAGTAGTCATTTTAAAGGCATAGATTTTTATCCAATAGATAAAAAAACTGGAGAAGTTTCAAAAAAAGCCACACAATTTATAAGTGCTTTTAAAGGTTTTCATGAGCTTAGAAAAGTTATAGAAAAAGTTCTATCAAAAACTCATTGGCAAAACCTTTTTCAAGATAAAAATCTTTTAAATGAGATAGCTAAAATATTTTCTTATCATAAAAGTGATGATTTGATAGAAAGAGAGTTAAATAAGTTGAAGTTTAGTTCTTTGGAAGAAAGTGAAAAAAATATACTTATTAAAGCACTTATAGCAAAAATTCATTTTGAGCATTTTTTGCATATAAGTATTAAAGCTATTGAAAAGATTGTATTTTGGATGAAAGAGGGGAAACGTTATGATGAAGCAGTTGAAAAAATAGGATATAAATTAGCAAATGGAAAAAAGGAGACTTTTTTAAGAGCTTTAAACAAAGATGAAATGAATGAACTTACAAATCCAGTGGTAAAAAGAGCAATTGCTCAGACAAGAAAAATTGTTAATGCACTGATAAGAAAATATGGACAGTTTGATAAAGTACATATAGAATTAACAAGAGAGATAAAAAAATCTCATAAAGATAGGAATAAACTAGAAAAAGATATGCAAAAGTATCAAGATGTGAAAAAGGGTATTGTTCATAAGTTTATGGAAGATTACAAAAGAGCACCAAGAGGAAAAGAACTTTTAAAGTTTAGATTGCTTCAAGAACAAGATTATAGATGCATATATAGTGGTGAAAAATTACTACCAGAGAGCTTATTGGAATACGGTTACGTGCAGATTGATCATATATTACCTTTTAGTAGAAGTCTTGAAGATGGATTGAACAATAAAGTGTTATGTTTGGTAAAAGAGAATCAAAATAAGAAAAATAAAACTCCTTATGAATATTTTATGGATGAGGGAAAAGATTGGGAGTGGTTTGATGGTTTTGTAAAAAGTTTTAAAAATATAAGGAAAGCAAAAAGAGATAGGCTTTTAAAGAAAAATTTTGATAAAAATTCGGCAAAAGAGTTTAGAGAAAGAAATATAAATGATACAGCATATATGGCAAAATTTCTAAAAAATTTTATAGAAGAGAACTTAGAACTTACAAGTAAGAGTAAGAAAAAAGTTCTTACCATAAATGGAATGTTGACAAGTATGTTAAGACACAATTGGGCAGTAGGCACTAAAAGTAGAGATAATCATCTTCATCATGCTGTTGATGCCATTATAGTTGCATTCGCAACGCAAAGTGAAGTCCAAAGACTATCAACTATATCTGCAAAATTATATGAATTTGCAACAAAGAGTAAAGAAGAAAAAGCAAAAAAATTAATATTTGAAGCTCCGATGAAAAATTTTAGAGATGAAGTGCAAGCTAGTATTGATGATATATTTGTTTCTATTGCTCCAAGACGTGGGGTAAGTGGTTGCGCTCATAAAGATACTATTTATTCTAAAAAATTAGAAAAACAAAAAGGACATTTTGAAGTCAATGGTGGGCTAGCAGAAAATGGAGAAGTAAAAAGAATAGATATATTTAAAAAAGATGATAAGTATCATTTTATTTATCTTTATCCATCTGATTTTGAAAAAAATTATTTGCCAGTTAAAACAATAAAAGATGTACATGTAGATGAAAATTTTGAGTTTATTTTTTCTATATTTAAAAATGAGTTTATAGAGATAAAACAAAAAAACAAAGAACCAATAAAAGGTTATATGAAATTTTCACTTTCAGATGGAAGATTTGCTATTGCAAATCATTTAGATGCAAAATTTAATGCTTCAAAAAATAGGTTTTCTACTGGTAGTTTAGAATACATTAAAAAATATCAGGTTTGTCCTTTAGGAATTTGTACGGAGATAAAATCAGAAAAAAGAGTAGGAACAAAAAGGATGAAGTGATGAGTTATAGAGTAGTAGTTATATCAAGTGCCTCAAAAATTTCGTTGCATAGAAAAAACTTTTTATATTCTCCATTGGAAGGGGAGTCCATAAGTGTTCCCATAGAAGATATATCAGTTATTGTTTTAGAAACTCATCAAGTAAGTATTACAAATGCACTTTTTTCAAAAATAGCTGAGCTTAATATTGTACTTTTTTCTTGTGATGAGAAGCATACTCCAAATGGTATTTTTTTACCATTTCACCAACATAGTCGATATTCTCTTATGGCACATCTTCAAATAGGATGGACGAAACCATTTAAAAAGAATATTTGGCAAAAAATAATCGTACAAAAAATCCAAAATCAGGCATATTGTTTAAAATACATAAAAAATAAAAATTATAAAAAAATATATAATTTATCTTTACATGTAAAATCAGGAGATAGTACGAATGTAGAAAGTTCATCGGCTAAGTTGTATTTTGAGTATCTGTTTGCACCATTTAACAGAAGAGATGAAGAAGATTGGAGAAACAAAGCTCTTAATTATGGATACTCTTTGATACGTGGAGCAATAGCAAGGAGTTTGGTTTCTTATGGACTTATCCCTTCTTTTGGAATTCATCATAAAAATCAACTCAATGCATTCAGTCTAGCAGATGATATAATAGAGCCATTTCGTGCTTTTATAGATGTTGTGGTTTATGAAATGTACGAAGAGTGTTTAGAAGATATATGCAAAAGAAAGCAGAGATTCATAAAAGAAGACAAGAATAGATTGTATGAGCTTTTTTCTGTAAAAGCGAATATAGATAACCATGAAACAACACTTTTGAACTGTTGTGACATTGTAGCTTCATCTTTAGCAAATGCAATAAAATCAAAAGAGTATGAAGATATACTTTTGCCATCATTGGAAGTAAATGAATAATTATGAAAGTAGATTTATGAGACTTATCGTATTGTTTGACTTACCAACAAGTAGCAAAAAACATAGACGAGAAGCTACTAAGTTTAGAAATCATATTTTATCACTTGGTTTTATGATGCTTCAGTATTCTATATACGTTAGAGTTTGTAAAGGTCAAGACATAGTTGATAAATATCAAAATAAAATTATGCAAAATCTTCCAAGCTCAGGAAATGTAAGAATTTTACAAATAACAGAAAAACAATATGGAAGAATGCAAATTTTAGTTGGAAAAGAGACAATAGAAGAGAAAAAAATCACAAAAAATCAACTTCTTTTGTTTTAAAAACAAGTTTTTTTATAAAATTATATAATATTTTTTCAATTTTTTATGTAAAGAAAAATCTTTAGAACCCTTGATATAAGGGTTCTAAAGCTAGGTATTATAGCATTTACATGTAGGAACGGAAGCTATAACGAGAATAATAAGGTATATTTGCCTGTATCTATTATAGCATTTACATGTAGGAACGGAAGCTATAACCTATTTTCTTTGCTAAGTAAATTTTTACTTATTATAGCATTTACATGTAGGAACGGAAGCTATAACTTATGATGTTATAGGTTGCAACGAGATTGAATTATAGCATTTACATGTAGGAACGGAAGCTATAACGTCTTGATACGTATATCCTGCAAATTCCTCATTATAGCATTTACATGTAGGAACGGAAGCTATAACTCGAAACATCTATACTTTCTTGAATAGTTAATTATAGCATTTACATGTAGGAACGGAAGCTATAACGAACTTTTACGTCTTCATTGTATCTATATGATTATAGCATTTACATGTAGGAACGGAAGCTATAACAAATCTATATCTACACGCACTTTAAATTTTATTATAGCATTTACATGTAGGAACGGAAGCTATAACGAGCGTAAATCGTTTCTATTTTTGGGTTTAATTATAGCATTTACATGTAGGAACGGAAGCTATAACTGGAGTTTTAAAGATATGCCTCATATAGAGATTATAGCATTTACATGTAGGAACGGAAGCTATAACGTAACTAATGCAGATGCAAAAGACAAACAGATTATAGCATTTACATGTAGGAACGGAAGCTATAACGCGGTACATTTAGATATTATCCATAGTTCCATTATAGCATTTACATGTAGGAACGGAAGCTATAACTTGCCATTTGATTGGATAAACATAGACAGCATTATAGCATTTACATGTAGGAACGGAAGCTATAACATTATGATGACTATTGTAATGTTCTATTTTATTATAGCATTTACATGTAGGAACGGAAGCTATAACTGTAAAAGCTCTTGTAATTCAGTAACTGTAATTATAGCATTTACATGTAGGAACGGAAGCTATAACAAAATCGTCAGCAATTGCACTTTCATCGACATTATAGCATTTACATGTAGGAACGGAAGCTATAACTAGATGAAGCTAAATAATGCAGAACGAAATATTATAGCATTTACATGTAGGAACGGAAGCTATAACGGGGTTAATCCAACAGAAGCAGCAATAGGAATTATAGCATTTACATGTAGGAACGGAAGCTATAACCGCATTTGCTGAATTAAACGACACCCTAATATTATAGCATTTACATGTAGGAACGGAAGCTATAACGAAAGATGAAGCTATTTAGTTTGAATATAAATTATAGCATTTACATGTAGGAACGGAAGCTATAACGCTAGACGAGCAGATAGGAGGATTTAGTGAATTATAGCATTTACATGTAGGAACGGAAGCTATAACTACGGTAGTCGTTCAGGATTGTAGTCTTTAATTATAGCATTTACATGTAGGAACGGAAGCTATAACATAAACTTGTCATCAAGTTCTAATTTTTGAATTATAGCATTTACATGTAGGAACGGAAGCTATAACTAGGTGAACTTTTTAAATTCAAAAATGAAAATTATAGCATTTACATGTAGGAACGGAAGCTATAACAAAAATGTTGAAGTAGTTAAAAATACTTCTATTATAGCATTTACATGTAGGAACGGAAGCTATAACAAGTGGGATGATTTTGTATTTAAACCAAGTATTATAGCATTTACATGTAGGAACGGAAGCTATAACTGATTCCAATCACTAAGCTTTTCATTTAATATTATAGCATTTACATGTAGGAACGGAAGCTATAACAATACCTTTAAAGCTTGAGCGTAGTAATAAATTATAGCATTTACATGTAGGAACGGAAGCTATAACTGTATAGATTGCGATAAATTAAATACTAGTATTATAGCATTTACATGTAGGAACGGAAGCTATAACCGAAATAAGGGAACAAAGCAAACGCGACCTATTATAGCATTTACATGTAGGAACGGAAGCTATAACGATAGTATGGCACTAAACCTAGACAACGGCATTATAGCATTTACATGTAGGAACGGAAGCTATAACGCTCTATGCATTTAATATTTTATAAACATTATTATAGCATTTACATGTAGGAACGGAAGCTATAACATATAAAAAGGTTGTGTCAGTAACTATTCTATTATAGCATTTACATGTAGGAACGGAAGCTATAACACACGTGCCCAAATAGACAATGGTGAGATAATTATAGCATTTACATGTAGGAACGGAAGCTATAACTAGGTGAACTTTTTAAATTCAAAAATGAAAATTATAGCATTTACATGTAGGAACGGAAGCTATAACAAAAATGTTGAAGTAGTTAAAAATACTTCTATTATAGCATTTACATGTAGGAACGGAAGCTATAACAAGTGGGATGATTTTGTATTTAAACCAAGTATTATAGCATTTACATGTAGGAACGGAAGCTATAACAGTCGCTCAAGTGATGACAGGTGCAGCTTAATTATAGCATTTACATGTAGGAACGGAAGCTATAACTTTATCTACCTGTGTAGCTGTTTTAATCTTATTATAGCATTTACATGTAGGAACGGAAGCTATAACCAAAAGCTGATGCAAGTAGTATTGCTGCGAATTATAGCATTTACATGTAGGAACGGAAGCTATAACAAAAAGGTGAATGAAACGTTGCTTAGTTTGATTATAGCATTTACATGTAGGAACGGAAGCTATAACTCCAACATTTCCACCTGCTCCGCCTAGTCCATTATAGCATTTACATGTAGGAACGGAAGCTATAACAATTTGCACTATCCACATAAAAGCTAGCTGATTATAGCATTTACATGTAGGAACGGAAGCTATAACCATAGTTGGGTACTATGTTCGCAAGTGCCAATTATAGCATTTACATGTAGGAACGGAAGCTATAACGTTGCAACGATAACAACTTGTTCAGCAATAATTATAGCATTTACATGTAGGAATGAAAGCCGTGATATCAGTTAAAAGGACTTGGAAAATAAGCAAATAAGATAAAAAACTATCCATTGTTACGTTAATTTTACTTTTGATTGTTAATCTTTTAATGTTAAAAAAGTTTAAGTATTTAAGAATATTTAATAAATTAAGACAATAAGAGGTTAGAACAAATAGTTCTTTGTGTTGTGTAGCTATTTTGCATAGCTTATTTACTTGAAGGGATCATTTATGGAGTTTTTAGAGTTGTCAATTCTAATTTTAATCGCTTATTTAATTTGGAAAAAACCAGAGAAAGAAGCGTTGGCGTTTAAGTTATTTGTTGGGGTATTTGTACTGATTGCAGTTGTGTTTTTCGCAATTGATATACAATTTTTCATGCTTCCACCGATGAATCTATAAGAGGAGATGATTATGGAAAAAAATACAAGATTTTATACATTAATATCCCTTGCGGCTATTGGTATTATAGCACTTCCTGTTGGAATCGCAAATATAGTTTTTGGTTATATGTTAGGGGATTCTCCGTGCACAAGTTGTTGGGCGCTAAGAATAATGATGATTGTTGTTGCAACATCTGCACTATTTATAATCAGATATGGCTTAAAACTAAAGTATGTAGGCATGATGTTAATAGCTGCTGGTTATGGTTTATGGAATGCTTTTTGGCACTTAGGAATATATGCTCAATTAGATATGGGTCAAGGGCAAGCCTTGATGATATTGAATATCCATACACAAATGTGGGCTGGTATTGTTATGTGGACAGTTATTGTTCTATTTGGACTTATATTGCTTTTTACAGCTCCAACTCTAGAAGAGTTAGTTGAAGATACGAAAAACAAAGAGTACAGAGAACTTTCAAAACTAAATAATATTACTTTTGTAGTGTTTTTAGTGATTGTAACTTCAAATGCATTTCAAGCGTTTGTTGCAGTTGGTCCTCCTCCTTTTACTGGTCCTGACAGTCCTCAAAGATTTACATTAAATCCAAAGTATATTTCATGGGGTTCATTACTTCCCAATGTTTTTTCAGAGCCTTCATGGAGAGGTCCTATGGGTGTAAGCGATCCTGATCTTTCAACAAGTCCTGCAAAAGAGTTTAATTTTAATAATGATTTTGCAGATTCACCTTTGAAAATCAATAAATTATTAAGTATTGAGTCTAAAAAAGAGATTAGTTTAGACCTTAATGCTCCTATAAATTCAATCAGATTTGATAAAAGTAGTAAGAAATTTGCTATAGCAACAGAGGATTGGGGACTGTATCTATGTGATAAAAAACTAGAGTCCATAGAAAGGTATTTTGTTTTAGATCATCTGTACTTTCCTGTAGTATTAAACTTTGTTGGTGTTGACTTTGTTGGAGATGATATAAAAGTTATGGGATATAACAAGGCATATATAACAGTTAAAGCTGATGATAATGCTGATGAAGTAGTAGGGTTTGCTGATTTTTATGAGGGTGCTGATAAGTTTACTAAAGTAGACAGATCAATGTTCCAGACACTTAGGGCAAAAACAAATTATATCAGTAGTTTTGTTGCAGATGATAAATATAGTTACACAATATCTGTTCCAAACAATTTAAATAAAAGCTTTATTCTTATTAAGCAATCAAATGCAGATGGAATGCTTTCAGCAGAATTAACACCAGAAATAGGTTATGGCGTAACTCTTAAAAAAGATAGAAAACTAGGTGAACTATATGTAACAGCATTAGCTTACAAAAATGGAAAGCTTTACGCTGCTAGTAAAAACTTTAATACTATTGTTGTAATCAACACTGCAACAGACAGAATAATAGACACTTACTCTTTTCCTAGCGAAATAAAAAACATTAGAGGTTTGGACTTTGTTAATGACGAACTTTATGTGGTTAGTTATCAAAATGATAAGAACATGCTTTATATTTTAAAATAGAAGCAAAGTTTTTTTGCACTAAGGTTTTGTCCTTAGTGCAATTTTAACTAAAACAATTTTAGCAAGGAGGAATTTTTGCAAGTTTTAAAAAAAGATATGAATGTAAGTCGTAGAGGCTTTCTTAAAGGAGCAAGCTTAGGTTTGATGAGTGTTCCACTTTTTGGTATGAATTATTCAATAGCTGAGGAAAATCCACTTTTCAGCCCAACTAAGCCAAAAGGAAATTCAAAGTTTCATCATGTAACCTGTCCTAGGAATTGCCGTGATGCATGTGCATTAATTGCCGAAGTACAAGATGGAGTGATGATAGACATTAAAGGTGACCCTGCACACCCTGTTACAAAAGGAACAGCATGTGTAAAAGGTCATGCATATAGAGAGTACCTGTATGCAACTGACAGAATTATGTACCCTATGAAAAGAGCTGGCAAAAAGGGTGAAGGTAAATGGGAACGCATCAGTTGGGATGAAGCATTTAACTTTACAGCAAAAAAATTCAAAAAAATTATAGATAAGTACGGTGGAGAGGCAATTGGAGAGTTTGTATATTCTGGAAATGAAGGATATATTAGCAAGTCAGTTGCTCCAGGTAACTTTTTCGAGAAAATTGGAGCAACTAGACTAGTAAGAAACCCATGTGATTGGCCAAGGTATGCAGGAACTCCTAGTGTAATAGGAACTCCATATTCAAAAGATGCTCTTGAATTTGATCTTTCAGATATGTATATTACTTGGGGTTCAAATGAAGCTTATACGGCTGTTCACTGGGCTAAGTTTGGGCAAGATGTAAGAAGAAGAGGTGGCAAGTTAATTACTATTAATACAGTAAGAACTCCAATGGCAAGTCAGTCCGATATGTTTATTCAGCTTAAGCCATGTAGTGATTCTGCTTTTTGTTTAGGTGTCTGTAAGGTGCTCATTGAAGAAAATTTATATGATAGAAAATTTGTTGAAAACTATACCATGGGTTTTAACGATTTAATAAAAGAGACAAAAGAGTACACACTAAAGCAGTTAGCCGATATGTGTGGCATTACGGTTAAAGAGATTGAAGTTTTCTCAAGAGAGTATGCAAAAGCAAAAGCTCCTGCTATTTCTCATGGTGATGGGGGACAAAGACACTTTAATGGAGCTAGACTTGTTCGTGCAGTTACTTTCTTACCAGTTCTTGTTGGTGCTTTAACAAAACCAGGTGCTGGACTTTTTTGGGCATATACAAATCTTAAACCATGTTATACGTTTGATAAAGTATCGCCAGATCTTTCTCCAAAAGATTCAAAAGGTAAAAAGATACAAAGACAAACTGCAAATTATGTTCAATTTGGTAGAGCTTTAAGACTTGATAATCCTACTAGTTTAGATACTAGTTCTGCTTCATATAAAGAAGTAAAACTAAAAACTCCTATTAGAGCGGTTATAAACTACAATACGAATCTAATGGTAACAGCACCAAATACCCAATTAGTTAAAGATAGACTTCTTAAAGATAACCTCTTTTTAGTAGTGATGGATCCTTTTAATACAGATACTGTTGATTATGCTGATATTGTTATGCCTGCAGGAACTTTTTTAGAGTCAGAAGATGTTCAAAATGACCAAGTTTCTGGTTATGTTTGTTATAACGCAGCGGCTGCAAAGTTAGTTGGAGAGAGTAAAAATAATTTAGAGATTTTTAATGGAATTGCGATAGCAATGGGCTTTAAAGATGAGTGTTTTACATGGAATGCAGAGCAAATTTTAAGAATGATGTTTGATACAAAATTTAATAAATCTCAAGGCACGTCTTATGAAAAACTAAAAACTATTGGTTGGGTAAAACCTGTGAGAAACTCTAAAACTATGAAAGAGCATTTTCCTTATTACCCCTATCATGAAAAAGATAATTTAGTATTTAAAACTAAATCTGGCAAGTGTGAACTATTTTCACAACATTTTAAAAATGAGGGTTTTCATCCTGTAATTGATCTTGGAACTGATGAGAGTTATTATAAAGAGCATAAAGATTTTGGGGTTGAGTATCTCAAAAAATACCCACTATATTTTATGACTCCAGGAACGCAACTTCAAAATAACTCAAACTGGGGAAGTACAAAGTATATTGCTAGTCGTGTTGATTATGATGGTTATCCAGAACTGTTTATGACAAAAGAAGATGCACTTCTACGAGGAATCATAGAAGGAAGCGTAGTAAGTGCTAAAAATGAGTTGGGTGAAGCATTTTTTAGAGTAAGAATTAGTACGCAAATGAAAGATGGCATCACATACGCTTGGAATAACATATGGCTAAAAACAACTAAAACTAAAACAGGTGCAAACTTCTTATGTAGTGATGGTATTAGTGATTTGGGTCAAGGCTCTGTATATACAGCATCATATATTGAAGTTAAAAAAGTATAGGAGGGAATAGGAAATGTTAAAAAGTCAAAAAGGATTTTTATTTGACCAGAATTTTTGTATAGGCTGTAAAGCCTGTGAAATTGCATGTCAAGTATATCATCAGCAAGAAGATTTTATTAATTGGAGACATGTTGATACTTTTTTCTATAACGATACTAATATGGAAAAAGAAGTATATATTTCAAGTTCTTGTCACCATTGTGAAGAGCCTGAGTGTGTAAAAGTTTGTCCTACATATGCGTACATAAAAAGAGATGATGGAATAGTTGAATTGGATCGTGATAAATGTATAGGTTGTGGATACTGTGAAGAGTCCTGTTCATACGGTGCAATAACACTTAAGGGTAAAGATGCAAAAGCACAAAAATGTAATATGTGTGCTGAAAAACAAGATGTAGGTGAACTCCCTGTTTGTGTTGCGGCATGTCCTATGGATACTCTTAAATTAGTTGATGTAAGAGTGTCCGATGCAGCTAGTATGTCAAAAACTACAGTAGGATTTGAAATATCAAGTATGAAACCATCAATCAGATTTTATCCAAAATTTAGAAGTGGAGATTATATAAAAATCAATTAGTGCAGAGAATTAGGGGCTAAAATGGAAAATTTAGAATTAGAGTATCACCAAAATATTTCAAATGTATATGATTTGTTAAGAGTTGTTTTTTTTAACCAATGGAAAGAAAACACTATTTGGGAAATAAAAAACAAATCAAAACTTCTAAATCAAAAGTTACAAAAATCGTCATTTGTTAAAAGTTTGGAAGTTTTAGAAACAAGCGATTTAGATGAGGTAAGGTGGGAGTATAACAGACTGTTTATTGGTCCAAAAAAACCATTGGCTACTCCATTTGAATCAGTTTATAGATCCCAAAAACAGCTTATGATGAGAGAATTTACATTTGAAGTAAGAGAATTTTATGCACAAGTTGGTCTAGAAGTAGAGAAAAAAGATCAATTTCCAGATGACTTTATTGGCTTAGAATTTCAATATCTTTTTTATGTTTCTCAGTTAGTAGTTGAACTTATTAAGGCTAAGAAGATAGAAGAGGCAAAAGAGCTCATTTTGGTTCGTGAGGAGTTTTTATATAAACATCCTAAACAGTGGTTTCCAAATTTTTGTGATGATATATCTAATAACAGTGAGAAACAAATATGGAAAAATCTTGCTGAGTTTATTCTAAATATTTTAAAAATTGAAGAAGAGTTTTTTATAATTCTTCTTAAAAAATAACATAATTAGTTATCAAAAAGGAAAAATTATGTCAAAAAGAGTGGTCATAGACCCTTTAACAAGGATTGAAGGGCATCTTAAATTTGAAACAACATTTTCTAAAGATGGAGTTGTTAAAGATGCTAAATGTTCTGCTGATATGTATAGAGGTATAGAAAAAGCACTTATAGGATATGATGCAAAAGTTGCTCAGCAAGTAACTCAAAGAGTTTGTGGAGTATGTCCTTATGCTCAGGCTGAAGCTTCAGCGTTAGCATTAGAAAATGCAATGGGTTTGAAGTTAAATAAAAATGGATATTTGCTTAGAAACCTTGTAGTTGGTGCTTATCGTTTACAAGATTATATATTACATTTTTATATATTGAGTGCTTTAGATTTTATCGATATTACTGCTATAACAAAATACAAAGGTAACGATAGCGCGTTAGTAGGATTAAAAAAATGGGTTGAAAAAGAGTTAAAAAGTGGAAAAATTTTTCCTGCAACTCCTTTTTTACCAAGATATGAAACGGCGTACACAAATAATACAAATTTAAATATCACGGCAGTTAAACACTATCTTGATGCAATTCCAATGATGGCGGAGATTCATAAAATGGTAGCTATTTTTGGTGGTAAATCTCCACATCCTGTTGCCATTGAAGCAGGTGGAATTACCACGCGACCAACTGTAGATGCACTTGTAAAGTATGAAACACTTTTAAAAAGAACTAAGAGGTTCATTAAAGATTTTTATGTTCCAGATGTAAAAGCAGTTGCAAAAGACTATAAAGAGTACTTTAACATGGGAAAAGGAACTGGTGATTTTCTAAATTTTGATTTTATGCCAGATGAAAATGGAGAGAACTTCTTATTTGTTGGTGGGTCTACTATTGATGGTAAGTTTGAAGCACTTAAAGATACTCAAATTGTAGAGTCTCAAAAATACTCTTACTATAAAGATGATAAAAAAGATTATGCGCCATTAGAACAAAACTCCATAAGACCACTAAATTGGTATGAATTTGAAAAAGAGCATAAAAAAGACAATGGAAAATATAGCTGGAGTAAAGCACCTAGATATAGAGATAAAGTTGTAGAAGTTGGACCAGTTGCCCAAGTGATAAATACTTATAAGAGTGGACATAATCCAGCATTTAACAAGTTAATAGATGAGACAAATGCAGAGTTAGGAATCAATTTAAATGATTATAACTCAGTTATGGGTAGACATCTTTGTCGTGCTTTAATTTCTCTAGTTGTTGTTGAAAGACTTGAAAATGATTTGAATAAAGTAGTACCTGGAGAGCTTGGTTTTATTGAACGTGATGTTCCTAGGAATGCTACAGGATTTGGCTTTACAGAAGCAAGTCGTGGAGCTTTAGCTCACTGGATAGAGACTGATGAAAATGGGCTTATCAAAAACTACGAGATGATAGTACCAACTACTTGGAATATTTCTCCTAAAGATAGTATTGATAGGGCAGGTGCTGTAGAGCAAATGCTAATTGGCACAAAAGTTGCAGATGAAAATAATCCAATAGAGTTAGCAAGAATCGTAAGATCAACTGATCCTTGTATAGCTTGTTCAGTACATTAAGGAGAACAAGATGACTAGAAGAGAAATACTAAAAAATATGTATAAAGTAGTCGTAGCTGTTGGAGCATCGAGCTTTTTAAGTTTTGATGATTTACTTGCTATGGATAGAGGTGAGATAACAAAACCTAATTTAGTTTGGTTGCATGGAACATCATGTTCTGGTTGCTCAACATCATTTTTAAATATAGAAGGTGTTTCAGTAGTAGATATTTTAACAGAGTATACAAATGTTATTTTTCATCCAGATATTTCATTAGCAACAGGACATCAAGTTACTGATTTGTTAGAGCGTGCAAATGAATACAAAGATTCTATATTTATATTGGAGGGTTCTATTCCAATAGCTATGCCTCATGCTTGTATGATGGGTGATAAACCTATGACTTACTGGGTGGAAAAATTAGCTAAAAATGCAAGTGTTTGTATTGCTGCTGGAACCTGTGCAAGTTTTGGTGGTATTACAGATATGGATGGAATGATAACAGGACCAAAAACTTTAGCTGATTTTATTAGCTATAAAGGCATTAATAAACCAGTTATAAATCTTCCAAATTGTCCCATGAAACCAGAGCAGTTACTCTATGTATTGTTTTATTATCTTAAAACTAAAAGTCTTCCAGAGTTAGATAAAGAGAAGCGTCCTATTAGATTCTTTTCAAAAACTATCCATGAAAGGTGTACTAGACATGATTATTTTACAAGAAAGAAATTTGCTAAAAAGATTGGTGATGAAGGTTGTTTATATTACTTGGGTTGTCAAGGTATTGTTACTAAAAATGATTGTCCTATAAATGGACATAATGACAATACAAATATCTGTATAAAAGCAGGTCATCCTTGTATTGGCTGTGCTGATAAATACTTTCCGAGAAAGATTATGTTACATACATATGATGACAAGCGTCCTAACGAGAGATTCAAGATAATCTCTTAATCTAAGCTTATTTAATCTCCTTAATAAACCCTATCATTCTGGTAGGGTTGTTATATTCATCATATTTAAAAATTCTACTACGAGATTCAACTGTTTTAAGTATACCTTTTTTGGTAATGAGTCTAAATGTTGTTTTGCAAAACTCATCAGTGCTACTAAAACAATCTTCTTGATGTTTTAGTATGGTTTGCAAATCATCTTTATGTATAAACTCTTTTTTAAATTGGTCTATCTGAATAGAAACTTCTTCTTCCTCAAGGTCTAATATTTTTGCAAAGACTGAATTTCCTGTTATAACTCTTTGTATTATATCCCAATCCCAAGCACCTATATTGGCTGATTTTAAACTACAAGTTAGCCACTCTTTGTTTCTTGTAAGCCTTTTTTCTATAAGTTTTCTTTTTTTAATTTCACTTTTTAGTCTATACATCCAGTATATAAAAATCAAAATTATAAAAAAACTAAATATCGATATTTTCCAAACCAAAGTATAATCTATGGCTTGTTGATAAAGAGGAGGAAACCATTTACAATAGATACTCTCTTTGATTCCATTTGGTATAGCGTCAATACTTTTTTGCAAAATATCTCGTAATATAGGTTCGTCATCTCTCACTCCCATAGCATAGTTAAATCTATACTTTGCAACACCTGCTATGGCTAAATTATCAAAACCATTTTCTTGCAAAGAGTATGTTATTTGTGATAGATTGCCAACATAAGCAAATGTTTTACCAGATACGACTAATTCTAAACCCTGTGTTAAGTCTTTAGTTCTTACTAAAAAGATATTCTTGTTATACTCTTTTAGATATTGATCTGCCATATATTCGTTTATAACTGCAACAGTTTTCCCATTTAACTCTTTTAACCCATTTACATAACCTATTGTTTTGTTTGTGACTATTGCCATAGGAAAAGACAAATATGGTTTTGTAAACTTTAGGTATTTGGCTCTTTCACTGGTTTTAACTAAACAAGACAGAATATCTATAGATTTATTTTTCGCTAAATCAGTGACTTCATTCCAGCTTTTTGCTGTTACTATATTGATTTTTATACCTAAAATTTTCTCTATCTCTTTTATATAATCAATAGCTATACCTTTAAATCCTCCATTTTCATCGATAAACTCAAAAGGAGCATAGTTATTGTCTATTGCTGTTGTTATAAATGGATGTTCTTTTAACCACTGTTTTTCTTTTTTATTTAATCCTATATCTACAGTTGCGAACAAGTATACATGTAAGAGCAAAAATATACTAAAAAACTTTATCATTTTATTTTCCTTTTGTCATTTTTGAGGGCATTGTATAGGTAAATGTACTTTTGCCATTTTGGGATGAATTTACGCTTATAATAATACCGTAGACACTACATATATGCTCTACCATATTAAGTCCTAATCCAAATCCACCCCTGATATTGTCACCTCTATAATACCTTTGAAATATTTTATTGGTATCTTTTATTTGATCACCATAATTTGTAAAACTCAAGACTACAGATGTAGGATTTTTGTACAAATTGATTTCAATTTTTGTATCTTTTTTTGAATATTTTATTGCATTTGAGAGGTTATTGTCAATGAGCCTTTGTACCTCTTCATCATTTACATGTAAAATGATATTGTCTTGCATATTGCTTATTACTTCTAGATTTTTTATATCTGCTAAGATATGAAAAAATTCTACTCTTGTTTCAAGTAATGCAGAGACATTGACTAACTTTTTTTTATAAGTTATTTTCTCATTTTTTATAAAGTACTCTATACTTTCATATACAGAAGTTATATTCCTAAGACCTCCTTGTGCTCTTTTAAGAGCCATAGTAGGCTTTAAAGTACTTTCAAGAAATTCTAAATTTATCTGAATGACACCTATTGGTGTTCTTATCTCATGCATAGCATCTTTTAAAAATAGATCAAGATTTTTGTTCATAATGTTGTGTACTTTTGAAGTATGTATATATAAAAATACCATGCATAAAAGAAAAAAAGTAAAGATGTTAACAACAAGAATAAAGACTCTATGTTTTATACCTGAGTAGTCAAAATCTTTTTTGATGGTAATTCTTACATTTCCTACATGTAAAAAATCTTTCATGTTGTTATAAAAAATGCTATCTTCTTTTATATAAACTGTTTTTAGAGGGTTATATTTTGGTATATTTTCAAAGGTACTAAATAAAATTTCACCATCTCGTTTAGTTATAGCTACTTTATATAAAAAAGATTCTAAAGTTCCAAAGTTGAACTCTTTAAATTCATTGATTGTTCTTTTTTGTTTTGTAATTTTATCAGCATAGTACTCTATTTTGTACTTTTCTTGTAGCTTTAAAGTAGAAATAGATTCTTGAATATAAAAGTAAGACAAGAGTGCAAATGCAAAAGTTATTAAAGAAGAAAGTACTAAAGAGTAAAAGGCTATTGAAATATTATATTTTCTCAATTTTATATCCAAGTCCACGAGAATTTAATATAAGATTTTTATCTGTTTTATCTCGAATTCTTTTTATATGCATTCTTAAGTCTGCATCAGTAATAAAATCATCATCCCAGAGTGTTGTAGTCATTTCGTTCGTAGTAGAAAATGAACCTAATCTTCTAATGAGAAACTGAATTATTCGTTGTTCTACAATAGTAAGTTTTACATATTCACCATTTTTCATCAGCTCATGTTTGTCTAAATCATAGATAAAATTGAAGTCTAGTTTTATATTACTTTTACTAGTTTTGAATTGAAAATTATTGATAGTTTGGTTTACTCTGCATTTTAGCTCTTTAAGAGCAAATGGTTTTCTAATGTAGTCATTGCACCCAATCTCGTAACCAAGGCTCAAATCATCAATATCGGTTAATGAAGTAACCAATATAATAGGAACATCAATGTCGTTTTTTCTTACTTCTTTGAGAACTTCATGACCAGAAATAGTAGGAACTCTTACATCTAAAAGTAAAAGTGCATAGTCATTTTCAAAGACGGCATCTAAAGCATCCTGTCCATTCTCAAAATCATCAACTTCATAATCAAAAGACTCAAGAAATTCTTTTATACTAACTCTATAACTATAATCATCTTCTAGAAGTAAAATTTTCATGTCATTTCTCTCTTTTATAATACCATTTTAGCAAGAAATTACTTAATAAACTAAGCTTTTAGATATTACATTAATTTTACTTTACTTAGATAGTTAAAAAATGAATGGAAGGATTATAAAGAATGTGTACAAATAAAAAGAAAATGTAGAATGTTCTTTATTTTGTATACAGTTAGTAATCCAAAAGAAGGTTAATCTTCTTTTGGATAGAATAATTATATTGACTATTTCATAGACATTGTTAAAATAGTTTCTACTTTATCAAGAGTGATGTTTCCATTTTCACCCATTGCTGTGTATCCATTTTTTGTTAATGCTTTTGTAACATTTAAAATTACTTTATCATCAATTTTATAGTCACTTAATTTTGTAGGTACTCCTACTTTATTATATACTTTTTCCATTGCTTTAATTACGGCTGCATTATCATTTTCTATGCCAAATACATTTTTACCTAATTGTGCAATTTTCTCTTTTTTGTCTTCACTCATTACATCTAAAAGAAATGGCTGTACTACTGCTAATGACCTTGCGTGATCTAGTTTATAATAAGCTGTTAACTCATGTCCAATTAGATGTGTTGACCAATCTTGAGGAACACCAGCTCCAATTTGGAAGTTTAATGCTTGGTTTGCAATATGCATTAAGTTTTCTAACCAATTATCAGTTCTCCTATTTTCCCAAGTATCTGCTAGTGTTACTAAAGCTCTAAATAAAGTTTCAGCATAACCATCATTTACTAATGCAGATGTTGGATATGTAAGGTATTGTTCAGATGTATGAACGAATGCATCAACTAAACCATTTCCTAATTGTCTATCACTTAGTGTTGCCATTACACTAGCATCCATAATTGCAAATTGAGGGTATGAATAATTTGAAAAATACATTCTTTTTTCATCAGTCTCTTTTTTTGAAACTACTGTTAAATGATTTGTTTCTGAGCCTGTTGCAGCTAATGTTAAAACTACACCAATTGGTAAAGCTTTTTGAACTTCTGTTGTTCCATCTAAGAAATCCCATGCATCACCATCATAAAGTGAAGCTGCTGCTAAATATTTACAGCCATCAATAACCGAACCACCACCAACTGCAAGAATAAAATCAATTTTTTCTTCTTTTACAATTTTTACTGCTTTATTCATTGTTTCTACTGTTGGATTAACTTCAACACCTGAAAATTCTAAGAAAGTATGATTTTCTAATGCTTTGATAACTTGATTATATACACCATTTTTCTTAATTGATCCTCCGCCATAAACTAATAATATTTTTTTATCTTTACTGATTTTATTAGCAATCTCTTTTATTTTTCCTTGACCAAATTCAATAGCCGTTGGGTTGTGATATGAAAATTCCATATATGTTCCTTTTATAAATTTTATAGAGAATTATATATATTTTTATGGCTTTAAAGAATAGCATTTTATACAAATAACATGTCAGTTTCTACAAATTAATTAAAGCCAAAAAAGTGGAGAATAAATTATTGATTTATTATAATTTTTATATTATCATGTCATTCTAGTAAAATATTTTTATGACTAAATAAAAACAAAGGAAAAATATTTGAGATACATTCATGTAATAGCATTTTGCGCTTTAGGTATTATTTGGGGCAGTAATTTTATATATATGAAGCTCTCAGCAGAATTAATATCTCCTATACAAGTAGTCTTTTATTTCGTTTTAGCTGTAATATTTTTGAAAGATGAAAAAATTAGTAAATTTGCTTTTATAGGAGTTATAGTTGGTTTTATAGGTGTGATTTTAATCAGTGGAGTATTGCTTGTTAAAGAAGATATAAAGTTCATTGATTATATTGCGACAATATTTATTTTTGCAGGTGTTTTTTTGATTAATAAAAAAAATGTAGTTGCACAAGAAAGCTAAAAGCATGAAAAAAGAAATTATAACAGAAGCAAATAAACTTTTTGAAAAAGATGGTGTACATGATACTTATTTAAGAGAAGTTAAAATATATACTACTTCTAAATATGATCCTTTAAGTCCATTTATTTATGATGTATGTCTTATCTTGGTTCTGCAAGGTAAAAAAATAGGGCATTTAGCACAAAATACATTGGTTTATGATTGTGAAAATTATTTGGTTGTACCAACTACTTTGCCCTTAGAGTGTGAAACATATGCATCAAAAGAAGAACCTTTTATAAGTCTGGTTATTTCTATAGATAAAAAAGTGATGAATGAAATTATAGATTATGTTGCAATAAGAAAAAACACTATTTGTAAAAAAAATTCACTTGCCATTTTTTCAGATAGTGTAACTGAAGATATAGAAGATTTAACATTAAGACTTTTAAAAATCTTAAAATCTAAAGAGGAGTCAACTATACTAGGAAGCTCAATTTTAAAAGAGATATTTTATAGAATTTCAGTAGGAGAAAATGCACATTTTTTACATAAAATGTTTTTAAATACAAATAATGAAGCAAAAATAGTAAGAGCATTAAAAACAATCCATGATGATTTTAATGTTCCATTAGATGTTCCTAGTTTAGCTAGACAAGAAGATATGAGTGTTTCTTCTTTTCATACGCATTTTAAGAAAATTACTTCACATACTCCTTTGCAATATATAAAGAAAATCAAATTAAATAGAGCAAAAGATTTACTCTCAAAACATCATTATCAAGTTAATGCTGTTGCTGATGAGTTAGGCTATGATAGTGCTTCACAATTTAGTAGAGATTTTAAGAGTTATTTTGGATATCCTCCAAAAGAGGCAAAGCCATCTTTTGAAAAGGATATAGTAATAAAATAGAGTTTTTTAAATACTCTATTTTACAGCTTCGCAAACTTTAGTCTAAGAGAATTCAATACAACTGTAACTGAGCTAAAACTCATTGCAATTCCTGCGTACATTGGACTAAGCATTACCCCAATTATTGGGTAGAGAACTCCTGCAGCAAGTGGGATACCTAAGGCATTATAGAAAAATGCCCAAAATAGATTTTGTTTGATGATCGACATAGTTTTACTTGAAAGATTTATACTTTTTAAAACAGCGCTGAGTTGATTGTTAACAAGTATGATATCACCTGCATCTTTTGTGATGTCTGAGCCTGAATTTAAAGCAATTCCAATGTCTGCTTGTTTGATTGAAACACTGTCATTTATCCCATCTCCCACAAACATTACTTTTGATTTTTCTTGAAGCTCTTTGATGACTTTGTACTTTTGCTCAGGCATAAGTTCTGCGTATATCAAATCAATACCAATTTTACTAGCTATTTTTTTTGCAGTTACTTCGTTATCGCCTGTTAATAAAATAGACACTATATTTTTCTCTTTTAAACCTGCTATAAGTTCACTCGCCCCATCTTTGAGACTATCTTCAAGTGAAATTACACCTATGCATTCCTTGTTTATTGAAGCTAGTACTGCTCCGTTTCCCTCAGCAAGTATTTTCTCAAAATCATTTAGAATTTCTTGGCTTATATTGACATTGTTTTTTTCTAATAAGTTTATATTTCCTACTAGAATTTCATGATTATTGCATAAGGCACTTATCCCAAGTCCTACTTGAATTTTTAAATCCTCTATCTTTTCATCTAGTGGTATATTCTTATCTTTAGCGTATTTGACTATAGCTTGGCTTATTGGATGTTCGCTTTGCAACTCTGCTGATGCAATTAGGCTTAAATATTTTTCATCAATAAGCATATCTTTTACTGATATTTCGCCCTTAGTTAGCGTTCCAGTTTTATCAAAAACTGCATATTTGATGTCTTTAATAATTTCAAGAATTTCAGGATTTTTTATGAGAATTCCCTCATGTGCTCCTTTTCCAACAGAACTTACTATTGCAATAGGGGTAGCTAATCCAAGTGCGCAAGGACAAGATATAATTAAAACAGATATGCAAGCTAAAATTGCTCCAAAACTGTCTCCAACTACAAAATACCAAATCAAAAATGTAAGAATTGAGATAGCTATAACAGTTGGTACAAAAATATTTGCTACCTTGTCTGCAAATCTTGCAATTGGTAGCTTTTTACTTCCAGCCTCATTAAGCAAGGCTATAATTTTAGCTAAAGTGGTGTCGCTACTTAGTTTTTGAACCCTTACATGTAGAGTTCCAGTTTTAATTAGCGTTCCTGCTATTACATAGTCACCAACAGTTTTAAAAACTGGCATTGGCTCACCTGTAATCATGGAAGTATCTATCTCGGCTTCACCTTCAAGGATGACGGCATCAGTTGAGACTTTTTCTCCTTGTTTAATAAGAACAATATCGTCTATGCGTAAGTCTTTTGCTAAGACTATTTTTATATCTGCATTTTTTAAAATAAGATTTGCATTTTGAGGAGCTAAATCCATAAGTCCTTTTAAAAAATCAGTTGCTTTTGTCTTACTTCTTTCTTCTAAAAGACGACCAAGAAGTATGAATGTAATGATAACAGCCGCTCCATCAAAATAAACAAATCGTAGATGTTCTGGAAACATATCTGGGAAAAGAACAACCGCAGCAGAGTAGAAATAAGCCGCACTAGTACCAAGTGCAACAAGTACATTCATGTCATAGTTTCTATTACTAAGTGCCTTGTATGCAAGCAAATAAAACCTAAGTCCTGGGTAGAATTGAACAACAGAGGCTAGGGCAAATATGACGTAGTTGTTATTTATCATTGTTAAAGGAAATAACATAAATATAAAGATATAAAAACTAAAAGAAGCAGCTACAAAAAAGAGACTTTTTAGTTTTTTGTAGCTCTCTTTTTTGGCAAGTTCTAGTGCTTCCATATTTTCTTCAACCCCATAACCTAACTTTTTTATTTTGGCTATGAGTTTAGATTTGTCTAGTTTTTCTGTGTCAATTGTAAATTCACCATTATTCGATGTGAAGTTAACTTTTGAGCTATCTAATCCCTCCATTTTGTTTACAACTCTTTGTATTCCATTTGAACAGTTTACGCAGGTCATACCCGATATGTTGAGGGTTATTTTTTCTTTTGACATTGTACGTTTTCCAGTGCTATTTTTAGTAGTTCTTTTACATGTAGATTTTTTATCCTATAAAAGGACATTTTTTTATCTTTTGTAAATGTAACTATATTGTATTTTTTGAGGACTCTTAACTGATGAGAAACATGAGATTGGGGGAGGTCTAGTAGATTAACTATCTCTCCTACGCATATTTCATATTTAATTAAAGCAAAGAGTATTTTCACTCTGGTGGGGTCGCTTAGAGCTTTGTATATACAAGTTATATCTATTAATTCATCTTCATTGGGAAGAGTTTTTTGGATATCAGGTATGAAACTCAAATCTTCGCAACAAGAGCGTATGAGATTACTCATTTATAATATCAAAACCTATATCAGCCATTTCATTAACGAAATGTGCTTCACTTTTTTCATCTTTAATTTCAACAGTAACTTCTTTTGGGCTAGTCTCTAGGTTTACGTCAATTGTGCCAAACTCATCTTCTAGTGAGCCTTTAATAAGGTTTGAGCAGTTGATGCAGTTGATGTTTTGAGCTTTAAATGTTTTTTTCATTTTATATTCCTTCATATGTAGTTTTATTCATATGAAAATATTATCATATGTTTCTAAATAAGTCAAGTTCTTCTATAATTAAACATGAAAAAATATATTGATAATAGTTTTTTTGTTTACTGATGAGGTGAATGCTTATATTTATTGCGCCTCAAAACATAAATAGCTAACAATAGATACAAAACAGTTTGCAACCAAAGTAGTCCATATTGAACTAAAACCCCATCAAAACTGGCACCCATTTGGTTTAGTTTTAAAAACCCTTGCATGGCTGGGGTGCATGGGAAAAAAAGAGAGAAATAGGTTATAAGTTCAGGTACTGCTTCTTTTGGCCAGACAAATCCTGCACTAAAAACGAGAGGTAAAGAGGTGAGGACAATAGCAGGAGTAGCACTCTCTTGGTTTTTTAGAAGTCCGCCAAAGAAGATTCCTAAAAAAACAGTTGCAAGTATAAAAGGAACGCCTAGAGTGATTATATCGTAAGCACTTGCTAAGTGAGGTATGTGATAAAATTCAAAAGAAAAACCAAAATAGAAGAGCATATGTGTAAAAAACAAGGTACCAAAAATAAGAGTTCTACTGCTTATTTTCATCCAAATAGGTGCGTTATATGTTTTTTTAAATTCGTTATAAAAACCACCTAATATACCCAATCCTATAAGCATGGTTTGTTGAAGAATAAGTATGAAAACTGCAGGAACTATATAATATGTATAACTCATATCTGGATTAAAAAGATATATGGTTTTTAAAGAATAAGGTGTATATGATTTTTTAGCCATTTTGAGTGGAGTATTTTGTAAAAGTAAATTAGTTACTTTTATGCCAGCTGATTGAGTCAATATGCTTTTAATAGCTCCTTCAAGAATACTACCGTAAACTAAAAAGTAGTTTGAATCAGCTCCCACAGCTATGGTTGGGCTTACATGTAAGGCTATGTCTTTTTTAAAATGAGCAGGTATAATAATGATACCGCTTATTTTTTTTTCTATAAGTGCTTGTTTTGCATCAGTACTGCTCATGTCTTGCCTCGATACTTCTATTTGTGGAGTAGAATTAATAGAGTAAATTAGTTTTCTTGAAAGCTCACTTTTGTCAAGATCTACAACGCTCACTTTTAATGTTTTTACTACCTCATTGATATACGGTTGAGGATAAAAAAACGAATAAAGAATAACTCCACCAATAATTGTCATAATAATAGGTGCATTAGTAAATATACTTTTAAATTCAAATTTTAAGACTTCTAAAAAACTCATATTTTTTGCCTTAGTTTAAATATAACAAAAATCCATAGAGGTAAGAACATAAGTAAATTTACAAGAAGTGGTACCATTTCACTAACAGGTACGCCATAACTAGCTTGTGCAATCTGAATTTTTAAGTAGTGTGAGATGGGCAGTAGGTTATGCCAAATTAGAGCGAATTTAGACATACTATTCACAGGAAAAGTTATACCTAAAAAAGCAAAAGCAGGTGCAGTATAGATAGTAGCTAAACTAAGTGTTCTAACATAGTGAAAGCTTAATACAAAAAAGCTTAAAGCTACTCCTTGATAAGCCAAGATATTAAGAAGCATAGCTAAAAAAGTTATTGCAAATGAGCCTTGAAATTTCCAAGGTTCAAACCCATACATGTAAAGAATAAAGAGAATTCCCCAAGCAAGATAAGTTAAAGTGTAAGGCAGTGTTTTTCCTATTAGTGATGCAACTATGCCATTTTTGAAAAAGTCTTTTTCTTTTTTTTCTTTAAATGTTTTTCCTATGGATATTATAATCGATAAAGCAATAAGTATTTGTAAAATCGTAGGGATAATCGCTGAAACTAGAAACAAAAAATAGTTTTGATAAGTATTGAAAAATGGGGTTATTTGGGTATTTATAGGAGATGTGTAGTTTTTAGCAGTAGAGTATTGCCCATTTTGGTTTAAATTTGATACAAAATCTATATTTGCAGAATTTTGGCTTAGTGTAGTGTTCAGTGCTGAATATATCATCTTTCCTATAAGAAGATATTGAGCATTTATAAAAGCTGTTATCTGAGGTTCTTTTTTTTGTAAAATATCCCTTTTAAAATGATTTGGTATAACTACTGTTGCATATATTTTGCTAGCCGAAATATCTACACTTGCTTCTTTTAAGCTAGTTTGTATTTTTGTTACATGTAAGGTTTGATTTGCATTTATTTGTGTTATGATTTGACGTGAAATATTGCTTTGGTCATAGTCTACTACTGTTATTGGTAAGTTTTTTACAACTCCATCGTGAAATATGAAAATGATGGTTAAAAAACTTACAAGCGGAATCCATGTAAGTAAAGAGAGAAGAAAAAATGAATTTTTTATCTCTTGTAATTCTAACTTAAAAGCATCTATCATAACTCTAAAAGAACACTCATACCAACTCTTAGGTCTTTTATTGGTTTTGTAGGGTACATGTGTACTTCAAAGCTTTTCATATCGAAGCCTTTTCCTGCTTGTGGGGCTTTCCATACAGCAAAACTTCCCATAACTGAGATGAAAGTGACCTCAAACTCGTAAGTTTTATTACTAAGTCCAGGCAGTTTTACATTAAACTTTTTACCTTTTTTAAATCTAGGAAGTAGGTCTTCTCTTACGGTAAATCTAGCCCATGAGTCATTCATGTCTGTTAATGTGACTACGGGAAAGCCTGTTGGAGCAAGTTCTCCTTCATGAATTAAAACAGAAGTAACTTCACCATTGTGAAACGAATAGAGGTTAAGCTCTTTTACATAAGATTCTACTTCATCTATTTTTCCAGCATATACCTCTTCTTTAGCTAAAGCAGCTTTTTTGTCTTCACTTCTTTCTCCCTCTTTTTCCATAATGTAGAGTTGTTTTGCTGCATTTGATGTGTATTTTGAGGCTTGTAGTCTTGTGTAGGCTTCATCATGTTTTTGTTCTGAAAGAACACCCTCGTCATAAAGCTTTTTAATACGCTTATATGTGATTTTCATAAGTTCTTGCGCAGCTTCTGCTTTTTGGTATTGACTTTTTGCAGCTTCAATTTCTTGGATTCTTGCCCCACTATCTGCTTTGTTTTTGACTGCCTCTGCCACATCTTTTGAAGCAATGGCTTGTTTTAGTTTAGCTTTGACTTCATCTGAATTTATTGAAAAAATAAAATCACCAACTTTTACATTATCGCCTTTTTTGACATCTATTTGGCTAATACGACCTGCTACTTTTGAAGAAATATTGTAGGTTTGTGCATCTATTTCTCCTTGTAAGTTTAGTGGTTTTGGTTGATATGCTTTGTAAAAAGTAGCTCCAACCCAAAGGATAAGACCTGCTATAAGCGCAGAAATTATTATTAGTATTTTATTCATTTTATCTCCATAGAAGTTTGTTCAAGTTTAAAAAAGAGTTCACTATCCCCACTTAAAACTGCGAGTTGTGAAATTTTTTGAACGTAATTATATATTGCATTTAGTCTTTTTGTTTTTGCCCCTGTTAGAAACATTTGAGCATCTACCACGTCTACTGAGGTTGCAAGTCCCTCTTTAAAAGCCAATTCTCTTAAACGCAAATTTTCACGAGCAAGAGCTAAAGATGAATCTAGTGCTTTATATTCTATTTTATACTGAAGCATCTCTTTATAGGTTTTTTCTACCAAGAGTGAAAGGTCATTTTGTGCTTGGTTTAGCGTATGTGCTAAACGGTTTTTCATTAGCTTTGCAGCTGAGAGTTTTTCACTTTTACCTTCACGTGAAAGGATGTTAAACTTTACACCAATTCCAGCCATCCAATTAGGCGTCATGTCCATAATGGGTGAGTCATCTTTGTACAAAAGATAGTTTCCAAATGCAAAAAATGTAGGTTTGAATGCCGCTTTTTCAATAACTATGTGTGAATCTACTTGGACTTTTTTTGATTTGATTACATCAAGTCCAGCGTAGTTACTTAGCATCTGCTGTTCGTATTTTTTTTCATCTTCTAAGTTACTATCTATAAAAAGATGAGAAGTTGGTAAGTCTTTACTGCCAAGCATATCTTTAAGAGCAAGTTTAGTAATTTCATGTTTATGATGAGCTTTTGTTGTTTGTATTCTTGCAGAGTCTAGTTTAACTTGGGCATTTAGCAACTCTATATTTGCTATTTGCCCCTGTTCTTTTAACTTTTTTGCATTATTGAAATGTAGTTCTAGGGCATGTTGGGCTTCTAGTCTGGTGTTTAGAAGTTCTTCACTCATTACAACTCCATAGTAAACTTTTATGAGTTTTAAAAATGTTTTGTCTTTTTGCATATGCTGTTTTGCTTCGGCTTCTTTTTCTTTGGCTGCATATATATCACTTGTGGCATCTATTCTTCCACCTGTATAAATTGGCCATAGAACTGACAAACTTGACATAAAAACATCTTGGTCTTGAAGAGGTAGGTGAAGTGGTATGCTAGTAGCACCAAGGTTTATCTCATCTTCTATTGCTATCTCTTTTTCAAGTCTTGTATAACTTCCACTTACACTAATTTCAGGAAGATACAGATAATCAGTAGCATTTTTAAGCTCTTTTGCATAGTCTACTTCGGCTTGGGAGGCTTTGAGTCCTTGGTTTACATGTAGAACTTTTTGCCAAGCATTTTTTATGTTAATATTTGCATTTAGTAGTGAAACAAATGCTAAAAATATAAAAACTTTTTTCACTAAATCATCTCATTCTTAGGCATACTCTCAACATAAATTGATTGACTTGGAAATGCAAATCCTGCTCCGTTTTGTTCTACTATCTTCATCATTTTTAGGTTAATGTTTTCTCTTACACTTAAGTACTCTGCCCATTTTGTTGTGGTTGTAAAAAAGTAACAAAACAGACTAAGTGAACTATCTTCAAATTTGTCAAAATGAACCATGATTGTGCTGTTATGGACATCAGGATGATTTTTAAGCATCTCTCTGAGTTCTTTTAATATATTTTCCATTTGAGTTGTATTGGTTGAGTAGGTAAGTCCTAGTCTCATTTTGATTCTTCTTTTACCCATTTTTGACCAGTTGGTGATAGCTGAGTTGGCAATGACTGCATTTGGTACACTTACAAGCGCTTGGGCAAAAGTTCTTACCCTTGTTGAACGAATTCCTATGCTCTCAATAGTACCTTCTACATCTGGAGTCAAAATCCAATCACCTTTTTTAAATGGTTTATCAGTAAAAATCACCAAAGATCCAAACAAGTTTGCAGCTGTATCTTTTGCAGCTAAGGCAAATGCCATACCAATAAGACCTAAAGATGCTACAAAAGCACCAACATTGATGCCCCATCCTTCTAGTATGGTCATAGCACCTATAATTAATATAATTACTTTTAAAAATTTGATTATAAAATTTGATATATCGTCACTTAAGTTTTTGCCAAACTTAGATGAAAATTTTGTAAAAATATACGAAAACTCATTTATAGTTCTATAGAGTGTCCAAAAGATAGTAAATACTATAAGTGTTTTTTCTATGCTAGTCGCGATTACTCTAAAACCTTCTATATTTATCCATTGTTCTGCTAAGTAGAATCCAAGTACAAGTACTGAAAACTTTAAAGGAGGTTCAATAATATCTAATAATTTGTCATCAAGTTTAGTTTTAGTTTTTGATGTTAATAGCTGTAAATTTTTAAGAATTATTTTTGAGAGTTGTACTTTGAAAAAATAAGCGATAAACAGTATGGCTATGGATATGATGATATCGGTAGCTTTTATATCAAATATTGTGTACTCTAACAGTTCTTTCATTAAATGACCTTTGTAAAAATATAAACGAATTTTAACACAATTTTCTATATAATAAAATATACTTATAATAAGGAATAACTTTGGGTCATGTAATTTTACTATTTATTTTAGTAACTTCACTTGTTGCTACTGACATTAGTGCCAAGTACAAAGTATCTTTTGGTATATTTGGGCAAATTGGAATTGCAAAAACTAATCTACATGTAGAGAATCAAAATTATAAAATAACCATCCATGCAAAAACAACAGGTATGGCAAATCTACTTAGTGGTGAGAGAGAAGAGTGGTATGAAAGTGTTGGAGTTGTTAACGATGGAGTTTTAGTTCCAGATTATTATAAAAAAACAGTACAAAGGTATAGTTCAAGTGTTGGGGAGACTGTACTAAAAAAAGACATAAGAAAGTATATTTTTTCACATGAGACAAAAGAGTTACATGTACAAAAGACAAAATATAAAGGTGAGAGTAGAGAATTTGAGGAAAAAGTAGGAGACTATTATGCCTCAAATGACTTGCTTTCTCTATTTTTTAACTTTAAAAAGATGTTACCTAGTTTAGAAGTAACAAGTGATTCAACATTTTATGCAGTTGGTGCAAACAAAACCGATGGTCGCATAGACATAAAACCTTTACATGTAAAGGATGAATTTGATTGGAAGAAAGGACATTTGATGAGAGTAATAGTAAATGATGATATATTTTCGAGTGACAAAGGTGAACTTTTGTTAAATTTAAGAGACGATGGACTTTGCCAACAAGCGATACTTAAAGATGTATTGTTTTTTGGAGACATAAGAGGAGAGATGATTGATTAAGTCGGTTAATATTGGTGTATGGTATATGCTTTTTGCTTCATTTTGTTTTGCCATTATGGGGGCTTTTGCAAAAGAATTAAGTGGCTCAATGGATTCGCTAGAAGTTGTTTTTTTTAGGAACATAGTCGGTGTTATATTTATAGGGATTACATTTTTAAAAATGCCTGTAAAGCAAGTAGGAGGAAAACCTTTTTTACTCTTTTTTCGTGGACTTATGGGCTTTATAGCTTTAGTTGCATTTTTTTATAATATTGCACACATACCACTAGCTGACGCCATGACATTTTCGAGAACTTCACCTATGTTTACAGCACTTTTTGCTTTTTGGTTTTTAAAAGAAAAACTTGGGCGCAAAGAAGTAGTGGCACTTTTGATTGGTTTTGTTGGTATGATTTTTATTATGAAGCCAAATGGTTTTCAATTAGAATTGACAGATATGCTAGGACTTTTAAGTGGTGTTGGAGCAGCTTTGGCATATACAAGCGTAAAAGAGTTAAAAAAATACTACGATACTCGCATAATAGTACTCTCCTTTATGTTAACAGGAACCATAGGTCCACTTCTTCTAATAGTATTTAATGATTTTTTACATGTAGAGTTTTTAAAGGCTACTTTTATAGTACCTGATTTTAAAATGTGGGTTTATATTGTAGGTGTTGGAGCAAGTGCAACAGTGGCACAGATATATATGACAAAAGCATATGGCATAGCAAAGGCAGGTATAGTTGGAGCTGTAAGTTATTCTAACATACTTTTTTCGCTTATTGTTGGTGTACTCATGGGTGATGCATTTCCAGACTTAATGGGCACTTTTGGAATAATTTTAGTTGTAATTGGTGGTATTTTAGTTGCAAAGCAAAAATAAGAATAAATTTTAATAAATATTTCTATTTACCTAAAGTTATAAGAGTATTTGCTATAATCTATACAATTTTAAATACTAGGAAAAAATATGATTTTAATAGCAGGACCTTGCGTTATAGAGAGTAGAGATAAGTTATTTTCAGTGGCTGAAAAATTAGTAAAGTATCATGAAGATAAAAGTATAGATTTTTATTTTAAATCTAGTTTTGACAAGGCAAATAGAACAAGTTTGGATAGTTTTAGAGGACCAGGAATTGATGAAGGATTAAAACTTCTTGATGAGGTAAAGGCTGAGTTTGGTTATCAGATTTTGACTGACATTCATGTACCAGATCAGGCAAAATCTGTGGCAGAAGTAGCAGATGTTCTTCAAATTCCTGCTTTTTTATGTCGTCAAACTGATTTACTCGTCGAAGCTGCTAAAACTAATGCAGTTGTGAATATTAAAAAAGGACAGTTTTTAAACCCAGCAGATATGAGATATTCTGTAAAAAAAGTACTTGAAACTCGTGGTGTGATGGAAGAGGGCAAAGAAGTAGCCCGTGCTAACAAAGTATGGTTAACTGAGCGAGGAAGTACCTTTGGTTATGGTAATTTAGTAGTTGATATGAGAAGCTTTATGATTATGAATGAGTTCGCTCCTGTAATCTTTGATGCAACTCACTCAGTGCAAATGCCTGGAATGGCTGGTGGAACAAGTGGCGGAAAAAGAGAATTTGTAGCACCATTAGCAAGAGGGGCAGCTGCTATTGGAGTAGATGGATTTTTCTTTGAAACTCATGATAATCCTTGTGAAGCACTTTGCGATGGACCAAATATGCTAAATCTTGAAGATTTTGGCAAAACAATTGAAGACATAAAGGTAATTCAAAATAGTCTTGGAAGATAAAATTATTTAAGTAAATTTAATCCAAGTTTTCTTAGCTCTTTATATTTATGGAAGTGAAAAGTTTTATATTTTTTTGTGTTGGGTTCAATAAGGTAGATATTTTTTGTAGAGTTTTTTAAGGTAGTTTTTGTTTGATTGTAAATGAGAATTCGCATAGATTTTTCAAACATTTCTAGAACGTTACTTGTTTTAAACATGTTGTTTGGCATTTTTTCTTCAAAAGAATTTTTGCCAAGTACATCAATAGCTAAAACATTGTCATATGAAGCCTGAGATACTCCAAGATTTTCGCAAAGAAAACCATCGGCATATATTGCATTATTTATATATTGTTCTTCAAATACTCCTGGTATTGCGATACTTGCTAGTAAAGCATCTTTGATTTTTATATCATCATTAGAGTCAAAAACTTTTACATCTGCACTGTGTAAGTTTGTAGCTATGATTTTTAGTGGTATTGCTGCATCTTTAATTTTCATATCTAAAAAAATGCCATTTAGCATGTTTTCTATTTTATCACTTTTAATTATAGAATTACCAGAAAATGAAAATTTTAATAGTTTGAAAATATTTGAGAATTTTTCAAAGAATAAAAAAATATCTTTTTCTTTCATTCCTATAGCTACGCATGCCCCAATAATAGCACCCATACTTGTACCAATGATTTGTGAAGGTATTAATTGTTTTGATTCCAAATCATTAATTATGCCAAGATGAGCTATTCCTAGAGCTCCTCCGCCTGATAGCACTAAAGTAAAGTTGTTAGTTTTAAAGTTTTTAATCATAAATAGATTATATCACAATGTTTTTTTTACCAAAATGATAGTATAATGAGAAAAATACTAGGTAAGGAATAAAATGAAAATTATAGAAGGAAAACTTTCGTTAGATGGAAGTGAAAAGATAGCAATAATAAATGCAAGATTTAACCATATTATAACTGACAGATTAGTAGAAGGTGCAAAAGATTCATTTTTGCGTCATGGTGGAGATGAAAAAAAATTAGACTTGATTTTAGTTCCAGGAGCATTTGAGATACCTTTAGCACTTGATAAAGTCTTAGCAAGTGGAAAGTATGATGCTGTTTGTTGTGTTGGTGCAGTTATTCGTGGAAGTACTCCTCATTTTGATTATATATCGGCTGAGGCTACTAAGGGAGTGGCTAGTTGTGCATTGAAATATCATGTTCCAGTTGTATTTGGAGTTCTTACGACTGATACAATAGAGCAAGCAATAGAGAGAGCAGGAAGCAAAGCAGGAAACAAAGGCTTTGAAGTAATGACAGGGCTTATCGAGATGGTAAGTTTATATAAGAATTTATAAGGATAAAAGTTGGCAACAAGACATCAAGTAAGAGAGAGTATAGTAGGACTTCTTTACGCAAGTGACATAGGAAATGAAGGAATTGATAAGTTCGCAGATGAGCTTTTTGAAGAGAAAAAAATAAGAAATAATCAACTTGTGTTTGCAAAAGAGCTGTATAGTGGTATAAAAATAAATATTGCAAGTGTAGACGAAGTTATTAATAGTTATTTAAAAGAGTGGAATCTTAGTGAAATAGGTAATATAGAAAGAGCGATATTAAGACTAGGAGCGTATGAAATTCTTCATAGTGAGCTTGATGATGTAGTCGTTATTAATGAGGCAATTGAATTAGCAAAAAAACTATGTAATGATACAAGTCCAAAATTTATAAATGGCGTTTTAGATGCTATTATGAAAAATAAAGAAAAATAGTCGTGAAATTATGTGTAGCTTTAGACTTACCCACTTCTAAAGAAAATTTAGATTTAGCAAAAATTTTGAAAAATGAAGACGTTTGGTTAAAAGTTGGTCTTCGCTCGTTCATTAGAGATGGTAAGTCTCTTTTAGAAGAGCTAAAAGCTATAAATCCAAATTTTAAAATTTTTTTAGACTTGAAAATTTATGATATCCCAAATACTATGGCGGACGCTGCTGAGTCTATGGCTAGACTTGACGTAGATATGTTTAATGTTCATGCTTCGAGTGGTAAAAAAGCGATGACTATGGTTATGGATAGGCTCAGTGGTATGGAAAATCCTCCTATAGTTTTAGCAGTTACTGCTTTAACTAGTTTTGACGAAGCTTCTTTTAGTGAAGTATATGCACAGAGTATAGACACAAAGGCTAAACAGTTTGCTAAAGATGCTTATGCGAGTGGGTTAAATGGTGTAGTTTGTTCTGTTTTTGAAAGTCAGCTTATAAAAAGCAATACAACAAAAAACTTTTTGACTTTGACTCCTGGCATTCGTCCATTTGGGGAGAGTGTGGGAGACCAGCAACGAGTGGCTGACTTAGCTACTGCAAAACAAGAAATGTCTGACTTTATAGTAGTTGGACGTCCTATATATCAATCAAATGATCCACTTGGAGTTACACAAAAAATAATAGAAAATATCTAGGAGATAATTATGAAGAAATTGACACTAATTTTAGGTTTGGTGATAGTAGGTTTAGTTATATTTATAGTAACTATGGATTTGAATCAATATAAACCAAAGATAGAACAGGTTGTAAAAGATTCTTCAGGATATGATTTGAAAATAAATGGAGATATATCAGTCTCTTTTTCTCCTATTGGAATAAGCGTAGCAGATGTGAGTGTTGCTGTTCCAAATCAAAAAGCTTTTGCAACTTTTAAAGGTTTTGATATAGCTTTAGAGCTTATGCCCCTTTTGAGTAAAGAGGTAAAAGTAAACTATGTAGTATTGTCAGATTTAAATTTAAACATTGTGAAGATGAAAAATGGAAAAACAAATTTTGATGTAGTAGCTCCAACAAAATCTTCAAAAAAGGAAGGTACTTCAACACAAGAGGCAAATGAGCCAGCTAAACTACCCTTAGTTAATGTTACTGAAGTAAGGCTAGACAATGCAAATATAACTTATGTAGATAATATTTCAAATTCAAAAGCAAATGTTAAAAATTTAAATATAACCATAAACGATATAAGTTTAGACTCTGCAAAAGAAAAGTTAAAAAGCATAGCATTAAGAGGTGATGTAGAGATAGAACAGATAACTTACAACAAATATAATATCTATAATATAACTTTAGATTTTGATTTAAAAGATGCAATTGCTAATTTAAATAGTATGAAATATACAATATTTGATTCACAAGCAACTGCAAAAGCTAGAGTTGATATGAGTAGAAAAATACCTAGGGTATCAGTAGAAGAGTTGGTACCAAATCTAAAACTAGAGAATTTTTCTAAAGAAGTACTTGAAAAAGACTTGTTAAAAGGAATAGTGAATGCAAAAGTAAATATATCTTTTGTAGGAGCAGATGAGCTTAGTGTTAGAAAGACAGTAAAGGGAGTTATAGTTTTTGATGGTCAAAATGTTGGTGTTAAGGGTTATGATATAGATAAGATTGTGAAGAGTTATAATGCCTTAAAAAGTGGAGACTTGAAAAAAGTTGGAGCATCATTCTTGAGCTCAGCCATGGATAACGCATCAAAAGGCAAAGGTACTTTTGATGATTTAAAAGGTGGAACAACTGCAATTGAACGTTTACATGTAAAGATTGATATTGCTAAAAAAACAGCAAGACTCAGTGATGTAGCTATAGCGACTCTAAATAATAGAGTAGCAGTAAAAGGTAATATAAACATTGTTGACGAGAGTCTTCAAGGTGTAAGTATTGCTATACTAGATAAAAAGGGTTGTGCAAGTTACTCACAAGGCATATCTGGATCTCTTTCAAATCCAAAAGCTAAGTTAATTAGTTCAAAAAGTGAAGTATCTGTAGAACAAGTTCAAGAAGTTGCTAATATGGTATCATCATTTTTTGGTAAAAAGAAAGAGAAAAAAGCGGAAAAAAAGACAAATGTGAATTGTAAACCTTTTTATACAGGAGTTGTAAAACACCCATAAAAAAATTAGTTTGCTTAAAATGAAGATTTTAAGCAAACTATTATTTTTAAATGGTATAATTTCGTTCTACTTTTTAAGTACATGGACAGGTGGGTGAGTTGGCTTAAACCACATCCCTGCTAAGGATGCGTAGGAGTAATCCTACCGAGAGTTCGAATCTCTCCCTGTCCGCCATTTTTTCCCCTAAATTAGGACTTCTCAGCGTTTTTATTTTATAAGTGTGCCAAGACTGTGCCTATTTTTGACAGATCAGGCTTGATTCTTCCTGTATAATGTTCACGATTTACACCACTTTCTACATGTCCTAACTGATCTAATATCCAATCTTGTTGTAGTCCGTACTGTTTTAAAAGTGTATTACATGTTTTTCTTGTTGTGTGGAACGTGCCAATTGTTAGTTTGGCTTTGTGACACAACTTTTGAAAACTCTCATTTAAAACATCTGGTGTTTTATATCGCTTTCCATACTGTGTTACGAAAACGTACTCATTTAGTCCCGTTCTTTCCATCTGTTGTCTTAGAGCTTTTTCGGATTGTGGGAGTATGTCTAAGATACGTACCTTTTTTGACTTGGTTACGTCTTCTTTTCCTTCTCTAATCCTGGTAGCAACTCTGATAGTTTTGTACTCAAAGTCTATATCTTTCCACCTAAGAGCTATAAGCTCACTTCCTCTAAGTCCAGCAAAAAAGTTGAACTGCAGTATGTTTTTAAATTGATTTGTTGCTAAACTTATCAACTTACTCATCTCGTCTGTATTGTATACAAACACCTCTTTGTGTACTGACATTGGGGCTTTAACCACGTGCAAGGGATTTTTAGTTATGATCTCATCATAAAGTGCCATTTCTAATACAGTGTTGAGTGTGCTCCTATAGTTTCTTATAGTTTTTGGAGCAAGTCCACATTCGTTTTGAAATTGTGCAATTAACGATGCGTTTATATCTGACATATCTATGTTCCCAAAGTATTCACTGAGTTTTCTCATTCTCATCTCTTCTTCTTTTTGTGAAAACTCATTACGGTTTTGTCCTGTTATGCGTGTAATGTTCGTACCATACTCTTTAAAAGATATGGTTTTAAATGTTGAGATGTTAAACTTTTGATTGTAGAGTTTGTAGAACTCATCATCGCTGTTTTTCTCATACCATTTAAGTGAACGTTTATCTGCTTTGACTCCTGTTGAGAGTCTGTGACGTTTGCCTTTTACGGTTTTGTCCAGGACAATTATGTTGTGAGTATTTGTTATTACTCGTGCCAAGTTATTTCCTTCCGTCAGCCATTGGCGTATTCATTATACTACTTTTCTTTTACACTTATGTAAAACAGTTACATGTATATGCCAGTGGTTGCCTAGTTTTTGGAACTCATCAGGGCTAAAATGATTCATACACCATTTACGTAAACCGTCCATAGTTTTGTAACCACACTCTTGGGCAAAATGCTTTGAGAGTGGTACCCAAGTAGGGAGAGCTTTGTGTATTTTTAGTATTTCTTCTAGTTTAGTGTTTATTTGATCTAGTAACATTATTTTCCTTTACTCACAAATTCCATACTGATTTACGCAGTAGTTCTCGTCAAATTTCAAATCTAATCCATCTCTTAAATATTTGTCTTTTTTTGGTGGAAAAAAAGTTGCTTTTTTGGGGTCAAAACCAGCTTTAGCAGTTATCTCTCCTATTTTTTTTTCAAGATTTCTTAATCTTGTTTTATATTTTGGCTCCATATTTTGAAGTTCGTGCTTTCTCGCATAGATGCAAGGATAACAACCAACTCTTGAAAAACCTCTCTTGTAAAGTGGGTTTACTTCAATATTATGTTCTTTATGATAATCAAAAACTCGTTGAGTAGTCCAATAAGCCACTGGGAATAAAGTTTTTATACCATCTTGAGAAATAGTAAAGCTTTCAGTATTAGCTCTTTTTTTACTCTCTTCTCTGCGAACTCCAACAATGTTGATAAAATCATCTTTAATTGTTTTATAAAACTCAAGTGCTGGCTTTACTTTTAGATTTTCAGTACAAAATCTCATCACACTATTTGGCATACACTTTTTTCTTATGCTCAATGCTTCCATCCCCTCACTCTCTAATCTAGTTATTTTAATCTCTAATTTTTCTTCTAAATAATCAAGATATTTATAAACATCGTCGTGTTCCCATTTGGTATCTATGTAGTATGGGATTATGTCCTCTTTTGGTAGAGTATCCAATGCCCATAGTAGACAAGCAGTACTATCTTTTCCTCCACTTAGGCTTAGTAAATATTTCATTTAACTACACTCCTTTGAGAGTTGATCAAACCAATTTAAAAAATGTTGTTGACATGTAAAAATCTGCCTAAAACTTATATCCTCAAAACTTATATAAATATGATTAGGATATAAAGAATCTAAATTAAACTCAAAATTAGAGATTTTTTTATAGCAAGAATTTTTATAATTACAATACATAGTCTTACCAATATAATTGTCGTACCATTTATCAAAAAAAGTTAATTGATACATTTTATTTTTCATAATCATTTACTCTTTAGTGCTAAAAATCTTTCGCATTCTTCTTTGGCGTTTCCGCTTCCTTTTTTTGTGTCTGTGGCTCCCATGGTGAACATCTTGTACCTTTTACAGTTTAGATGTTCTTTACATGTAGTGTTGTCGCATGAGGTGTATTTAAAGTCGTTTATTGATTCCTCTGCTCTTTTGGTGTCAGGGTATAGTGGTGGGAATAGATTTTTCATTAGCAGCCTTTAAAACCGCCATCTTTATCTACCTGCTCCCATGTAAATAAAGATAATTTTTTTATATCAATTTTTGGCAAGGTTAAACAATCTTCTTTAATCACATGATAGGTTTTAAAATGCTTTTTATTTGGAATTTTGAGAAGATATGTTTTTTGTTTTGGATCTATTATGTTTAGTATCTTTCCTGTTACTTGTACTTTGTCAAATTCATTCTTTAAGGGATTATCTAGGTAAGCTGTTACTTCATCACCTATCTTGTATTGTAGAGAATTTTCGTTCTCTATATTTCCCATGCATTGATAAACTTTAAAACCAATTTCGTCTTTTTGTCTTTTCATAAGTACTTGGTCAAAAACTTCATCTATATCTATTATGTTTTCATCGTAGAGAAAATCTATAAAAACCATTAAGTTTCTTATATTTGTTGTTAGAGATTCTTTATCGTTCCATTGAATTATTTTAAGAGCTTGTGCTTGAATGCACTTCAATAAATATGATTTTCGTTTCATAACTCATCCCTTCCAAAATACTTACTTGTTATTTTTTCTAGTCTTTTTATATATTCTTTCATGAATGGAAAATCATGTATATTTTCTTCATTTATCGTTGTACCGTTTAGTCCTATTTCTACATAATTTTTAAAATCATCACCAACTTTTTCTCCTATTATTCCTATTCGTGAACAATGAGGATAAATAACTACTAATGCTTCATATCTTGTATTTTTTCTCAAATCCTCTTTAAACTTTTTTAATTTACAGTCTTCTTCGATAGTTGCTTCAATAGCAACTTCAGCATTTTTTATTGCTTGTTCGTAAAACTTTTTTGCTTCTTCTACTTCTATAAATGTGTTCATTGTGACAACCTCACTTTTTTAATAGTTCCTGCGTTTGGTAGAACTTCTTTTTTTTCTTTTGTTGGTACGTATAAATCAAAACCAAAACCTATGCAGCTTTCACTTTTTAGCTTTGCGCCTTTTTCCCAAGGTTGATTTCTTTTGCATGTTGTTTTAAGTGAACATACTCCACCCTCACATGGATAACGAAACTCTGTATTTATAGTTGGTGCTGGACCTATTTTT
This sequence comes from Sulfurospirillum sp., assembly GCA_016744795.1. Taxonomy (GTDB): domain Bacteria; phylum Campylobacterota; class Campylobacteria; order Campylobacterales; family Sulfurospirillaceae; genus Sulfurospirillum_A. The sequence goes on along the minus strand of JADGDR010000001.1, from coordinate 118,764 downwards.
TTAAAGCCAGGTATTGTTGATAAACTCACTATTTTCTCCTTTTATAAGTTTTCTACTATTGCGTAAAATGCGATTGTTATGACTGCTATGAGCAAACCTTGGATTTTTTCTATTGCATCACTCATGAATCCTCCTCCAGTTCATGACTAAGTGTCACTGTGTTTTGATCTTCTAGGACCTCCGCTTCTTCATAATCTACTTCTGTATTTTTAAGTCTTTCATATACCTCTTCACTACTTATTGCACGAGGTGGCATATTGGCCAATCTGTCAAGCATTTTGTCGTGTCGTTCAGTAGAGAGTCTTGCTACTTTATATATCTTGTCAAAGTCATCATCGGTTACTGGTTTACCAGCTTCTATGTTTTTTAAAATTTGTTCTACTACATGTTCTAGTACTTGATATGAAGCAACTATAAGAGTGTTGTTTTGAGCTACATCTACTTCTGTTTTTTTAACCATGACAGCTAAACCACTATTGTGAATGATGTCATTTGTTTGTTTATCTTCACTCATGGCTGCAGTTATCTTTGTAGTGAGTAGAACCTCCCAACCAAACTTCTTTTTCCATCTTCCTACACTTGAGGAACCTGCATTAAACCCTTCTAAAATTAAAGCTTTTGCTATTTTAGATTCTGAGTTTGGAGTAAAGTTGTTTTCAAGTACTGCTGTGCTCAAGTAAATTTCTTGTGCACGAAGTTGAACTTCATTCATATCGCTCATGCACTTACCTTTGTAGGATATAAATTTTCTACAGCTATTTCATACGCTTCTCTAATGCCACCTTCTTTTGTTTCTACATGTGTAAACCGTTTCTCTCCATTTTCATAGATGTATATGATGCGACACTCAGTTTCTCTTATCTTTTCAGTGGTACGTACTTTTCCCATTTTCAAGGGCTCTATTACTACTTCAACTATTTTGTTCATGAATTTTCCTTTTTTGTCACAGTGTCACAACCCTTGTCACAGCCAAACTTCATCCACTCGTGACAAGATAAAAGCCTATAGAGTGGGTGTTTCGAAGATGTTGTCACAGTGTCACAGCTAAAAACTATATTTAGGATAGAAATAAATAAAATAATAAAATAAATAAAGCCAAAGCGATATGAGTATAATTCACCTGTGACACTGTGACAAGAGAGAGCTGTCCCCCTTTTTATGGTGGTTAAAGTTGTCACAAGGTAAAAGACTTTGCTTGTGACATTGCCTGTGACACTGTGACAACTAAGCATCTACCTCCTCCAAAGGGAGAGCTTGTCTTGCATCAAGGTTCATATCATCTATCTTAATAATTTTGTCACCTATGCTAATTGCATTGATTTCAAAATCAGTATTTATTCTGATTCCAACTGCAAAACGAGCACGGTCTGTTAATCCTACAAGAGGATTTTTAAGTCTGATTTGTTTGTTCATAAGTTTGATATTGTCTGAAGAGAGTTCTTCTCGTAAAGATTTCCAAAAGTTAGAATCTTTAAGTGCTTTACCCCCAGTGTTACCCATATAAGCTTTATATAAACTATATAAGTATTGATTTGGGACCATTGTTACTTTATCAGGTATGATAGCTTCATCTATAAAAGTACGAAGTGGATTTATCTCATCTTTGTATGCTTCGAGTTCTTCTTTCATCCTATCAGATCTGGTAAATTTCCCTCTTTTTATAAGACGGTGCATACCTTCAAGAGCTAAGTTAAAAATACCTGCCATCTCATCACCAAATCTGTCACTAAGCCCACGTATCTTTTCATCATCTTTTATCTCAACATCTATAACTAAAAGCAACATACGTCTTAGTACTGCATTGTCCATACCACGACTAGGTTTACCGTTTCCTGCATATGCCATTTTTGGCTGCTCTTTTGAGAGCAGTTGAAAAGGTGGACGATTTTTAGGATTAATTTGTAAAGGATCTTTTGGAGAAACGAGTACTTTTAAATTTGCTAGTTGTCCATTGTCTGTTCCTGCTTTGTCTATTTCTGAGCCTATGTTGATAATCTTACCTGTAAGAGAATCAAGCTCATGAGAATAGAGTTGTTGCAGTTGTAAACTCGAAACATTGTCTTCACCAAAAAAACTACGTATTACATCTAAAATAACAGATTTTCCATTTGATCCATTTCTTCCATAAAGAAACAAAAACGCTTCATAATCATGACTGGGTAAAAAACAATAACCTATAAACTCCATAAGTGTTTGACGATCATCTTCGCTAGGTAAAATTCTTGCTAAAAATTTACTCCATTTTGGACACTTAGCTTGGTCATTAAAGGAAAAAGCCAGTATGTTTGTAGCAGCATCTTTTTGCCTATGCTCATTTACAAAGGTAAGTTTTCCTTTTGGTGAAATAAAAATAGTACCATTGAGCACGTTGATAACGCGACGTTTTTCATACTTTTTTATTTCGTCCAAGTTACGAGACTTTGAGAGTATGTTTTTTACTACATCTTCAACATTGTTTACAGTCTGTTTTTTAAAGTCAATTCTAGCTGCATACATCCAATCTTTGTGAATCCACTTAACCATATCTCTTAGTTCTAGTTGCAAGTAGTGTGTACCAGTCCAGACGTACAAAAGACCTTTATACTCTCCAAATGTATAACCAGCTTTTTTTGCCATACGTAAGAAAGCATGCATCATGTCAACTATATGAGTTTGGCGGTAGTTTGTTAAAAGTTTGTTTTTTATGTCTATTGCAGAATCTACGAGCTTGAGTATTTCACTAGCTTCTTTAACTTTTTCATCTTTATCAAAAAGAACTTGTGAAACTATCTCCATGACTTTGTCATATGCTGGAGTTTTCTTTATAACTTTAATTTTATTCATAACATAATCAACATGTTCGTCGTCTAAGTCGCCTTTTGCTTTAAAAACATTTATATATTCACTATTCCTATCTTTTTTTAAAAACTCTTTTTTGATTTGACGAAAATCTTTTAATAAATCTAAACGACGATAATCCCTTAGATCAAGTGAGGTGTACTCTTCTATCTCATCTATGATGTCATTTGTAACTTTAAAACAAGAGTAAGCTATAGCATGAAACAAATCTTTACTATCTTTAATCCTGTGCTCATTGTCTTTTAGGAAGTCGCTTATGTCATACTTGTTTGGTAGAGCTGGATTGAGTGAGAAAAAAGGTACAAGATAAATCTCAGCTACTACTTTTTCTATCTCATAATAACGCTTTAGGGCATTTTCATATCCTGCATTGTCGTTGTCAAACCAAATATAAACAGACTTGTTTTTTAAAAGATGTGCAAATGGTTCCCAAGAGTTTGTTACGCCTCCCAAAGTAAGAACGTTTACCTGAAAGCTTAGAAGGTTAAGTGCATCTTTTTCGCCTTCACAGATGATGACTCTATTATCTGTGTGCTCTTTAAAATACTCAGCAGGAAAAACTCCACCAGTAAGATAAGGCATACCAATCCACTTACCATCCATACGTGAAGTAGTAAGTGCTCTAGCTTTTTTGTCATAGATAAATTTTTCTCTATGTTTTATGTTATGTACTTTTTTACCATCACGGTTTATGATTGCAATGCTCTGATGATCTATATCATAGCCAAGATAAGTATTTGCATAATCTTCAAAAGTTGGAGATTGATTTGGAAAGTTTTTGGTTATGATGTCTTTTAAATCAGATCTCTTTTGATCAAAGTTTTCAGCAAAGATAGGAGCTTCATCTTGAGCTTTTTTCTGCATAAAATTATATAAACGTTCTTCATTAGCTTGAGCTTTTTTACGCTTTTCATCAAAAAGCTTACGGTGCTCTTCTTGCTCTTTATTTATAACTTCACGTTCTTCTTTACTTATATCGGGAGAATTTGGGGCTATGTACGTGATATTGAAAAAATCAAGCACTCTCATAGCTGCTTCAAGTGGAGTAATCTTATGAATCTTCTGAGCATAAGATACTACATCTCCTCCTGTTTCACAGTTGAAACAAAAGAAAAAGGGAGTTCCATTTTGGGTTTTAATCCCAAGACTTGTACTTTTACGGTTGTGACTATGAAAAGGACAAAAAGCACTTTTTTTGTTTTTAAACTCTGTGCCATTTGCTTCCATATACTCTCTTAACTCATCAATACCCAGCCTCTCTTTGGCTAGGTCAAAAAGGTTTTGGTTCATGCATATTTTCCTATGTAAAATAAATTGTTGTGGCTGATGTACTCTTTGAGTGCATCTATAACAAGTGCCGCAAACTTGGCATTTTTAAATCTAAAGTTTCTAAGATACATATATATGTTATGTACTTTTTTGCCAGTTCTTTTTGCTACTATGCGAGCTATCTCCTTCTCGTTGGATGAAGTTTCTAAGGCTTGAATGTAGAGAGTTTCTATCTCTGTACGATGTGGACAAAGATAATCAACGTGCACTTTTAGTTCACCATCTTCTACTATAAAGCGATCAGTGCGACCACTATCTCTATCATGATAAAAGAGGTTTTGTAACTGTTTTTTTGTGATCTCATTTATGAGTGCTGCATCATTTAACTTAACGTACATGATGTTTCTCACTTGGAAAGATTTTATCTATGGCATCTTCCATCTGTTTTGGAGTAGATTTAAGATAACCCATAGTTGTTTTTATGGTTTTGTGTCCTACTAAAGAACGTGCTGTTTCTATGTTTCCTGTTCTCTCTACAATCCTAGTTATATAACCAGCTCTAAAACTATGTGTTGTATAAAGTTCGCCTAGTACTTTTTTTAAGTGAGTATTTACCAACCTGTTAAATACACTTGTTACCATAGGAGTGTTTGAACCTTTACTATAAAAGAGAAAACTTGTTCTTTCCGAGCAATCTGTATAATCAAGATCTATAAGCATCTTTGTTCCAGTGTAGTTAAACAAAAGAGCTCTTGGTTTTTTTGTTTTTGTAGAGTTGTCTAGTGAAATTTGTTTGTTTACTATGATGTTTTCTATGTCTTTACATGTAAAGTTTATGATTTCACTCACACGACAACCAGTAAGATATAAAAGTGTATAAACTCTAAGAAGTTTTAGTCTTGTTTTGTAGTGTATAGTCTTATCTCTTTTTGTCATAACAATAAGCTTGGTAAACTCTTCTTCAAATATAGCTCGTCTATCTTTAGTACTTCCAAGAGGTCTCATGTCTGATCCTTTGTTATGCTGCGTTTTGTTTATCGCTAGGAGTTTCAAACTCACCTATAACCTCTTTGATTTTTTTCATCAAAGTAATATCAATTTTTTTTCTGCCACCTTCTACGAATTTTACTTGTGCCAAGCTAAGTCCGATTTTACTTGCGAAATCAATCTGTGAAATTCCTACTTTTTTACGTTTTTTTGCAATTTCTTTGCCAATTAATCGGTGTGTCATGGTATTTCCTTTATTCATTTCAATACTTTTTAAGAAAAGAAGAACTATAATACCTTTGAGTTTAAATACTTTTTAAGATAATAAGTCTTTCTTTCAAGTCACTTTCGAAAGTATATACTCTTTAAACTTAAATAGTATTTAAATATATACTAAATTATTAAAAAAGGATATTTATGGATAGGAAAATACTAGCTAATAGATTGAAAAATATTCGTAGAAGCTATAAAGAAGGTGAATATAGACAAGATTCGTTTGCAGAGTTTTTAAATATCCCTTTGGCTTCTTATAAAAGTTTAGAATTAGGCAAAGCTCCTTTTAGTTTAGAGCGAATAGATGTTTTAAAAGTAAAAGTAGGCGTGAATCCTACTTGGCTACTTTATGGTGATGGCGAAATGTTTTTAGAAGATGAAGAAAATGCAAAAGGTACTATTCCTTATTATAATGATATTAGAGCTAGTGCTGGATTTGGTGCTATCAATGGGGAAGCTTCAAAACCAGAGTTTATGCACATACCACCTTCTTTATGTTTAGATTTACATGTAAATAAAACAGAAGCCATAAAGTGTAGTGGCGACAGTATGTACCCAAACATCAAAGATGGTGATGTGATGTTCATAGACAGAAGTGATACAGAGTTAAAAGATGGTGAAGTCTATGTTGTGCGTATGGGCGACGAAGTTTTTGTAAAGAGACTCTTTAGAGTTCCTGGAAAAGTCTTAGCAAAAAGCGACAACGAAAACTACCCAGCATTTGACATAGATGGTGACTTTGAGATACTAGGTCGTGTTATATATAGTATGCAGAGGGTTTAGGGATGAAATTATTTTTAAGTGCTATTGTTTATATATTCTTGTGTGGGACATTTGCTAGTGCAAGTGCAGATTGGGAAAGATTTACTCAAATAAAAAGAGTGACAATGGCATCTGATGGATATTTAACAAAAAATATGCATAAAGAATTTTGGGTTTTGATTAATAAAAATATAAAAAACAAAGCTCAAAAAGAAGAATTTATTGAGGGAGTAAAAGGAACCCTTCCTTTTTCTCTGGCTTTTCAGATGGAAAGTTGGAAAAGTGCTTTATTGTCATACGATAATAAGCAAGTTGTAAAAACTTCAAAATTAATTAACTATATAGTTTCTATAAGCACTTTTAAATCTAAAAAAAATCCACAGCAAGATGCAATTGTTCGTGCTTTACAAAGAAATATCATTAAAATTAATGACTTATTATCTAAGATAGCAAAAAGAAAACCTCTTATTGTAGACGGAAAAGAAAAATATATGGATAGAGATGAGATTTTATTTACTTTGCAAAACCTACACAATAGTAAAAGACGGTTAAATAGATTATTTAATGAAAAATGGGAAGAAGATGTATTGATTGGAAGTGAATTAGACAACATAATGGCATATAATAAATCTCTTCCTTTTATGACAGATAAAGAAACAAAAACCATGCTTATAGTACCTGAACAAATAAATAATCAACTAGTTTTTACATATTATCATCAGCTCTTTATAGATAATGAAAAATTACCTCCACTTAATTTTATGAAAGAATATTTATATAACAATAATTGTAAATATTTGAAAGAAAATGAAATTCTAAAACAGATTTATTTTAAAAAAGATTTTTCTAGTTATGGAGAAATTTATATGAGCAAGAAGATATGTAAAGCAGTTGCATATTTTAATAAAAAAGATATAACAGGCTTTAAAAAATATATATATTCTATCACTGCTTATGATTATTTTAATTTGCATTTAGATAAAAAGTTTCTTAGTGATAAGTTTTTTAAAGCATATCAAACTAGACTTCTAGATATAGACCTTTCTATAGACGATAGTGAAACTCCTTATTTAAATCATGTTTTAAGATAAGAATATGTTTTGTAAACTAGTTTGTAAAATAATAGGGCATGATGATAAAGAAGTCAAAACAAAAGATATAAATGCTATCACAAAATCAGAAAGTGAAGGCATTTATTATATTAACAATATTCCAGTAACAAAGGTTAAAGTGCAATTTGATTAAATTATAAATATATAAAAATAAGGAAACACCTCTTTTACACTTAAAATAAAAAAGAGGTCACATGCCATACTCTAAGGAACTAGCTCTTATAGAGAGTGCTTTTAGTAAACTTGATGAGTCAAAAGAGAGATTTTTAGACAATGAAAGAGCTTTTAAAGCCAAGTATAAAAGCGGAGTTGATGGCGAAGACAAACGTACTGCTAAAAGAAAAGCAGGCGACAGAACTCGTTCAAAGCTTTACACACCTCTTACAAAAACTACTATAAACATAATCCACGCTATCTTTAAAACTTCTTTTATGGGCAATCGTTGTCCTATTGAAGTAAGTCATATAGGAAAAAGAAGTGATGGTGATCTAAAAAAACAAAATGCAATTATGGCTGCACTTAAAAAAGAGTGGAGACAACCAGGACATAGAACTGGACTAAGTAAAGCTGTACTTTCCGCTATTTCACAACCTTTGGGTATAGTTGCACTTTTTTGGGATGCTCACCGCCAAGAAATACGCACAAGACATATACCTATAACAGATTTAGCTTTTGATCCGTTTGCTACAGATATACATGATGTAGAAAATAAATCTTACAAGTGGAGAGAAAGCGTACGTGAGATAAAAGAGAAGATAGAAAAAAACATCTACAACCCGAAAAAAGAGGACAAATCAAAACTATATCCTGATAATGCAATGAACTCTATGCGTATAGAGATGAAAGATCTGTATGAGCGTGTCTCATGGCAAGGTAAACCAAGATGGAAACTTAGTGTTTTTTGTAATAGCGTGAGAGTACAAGTAAAGTATGTGAAACGTTCGGTATTTCACCATGGGTATTGTTTGGAGTCTCTACCAAGTGTAGATGAAGATTTAAGAGAAGATGAGCTTCAAGTATATGGACAAAGCATACCAGAACTCGTAAGAGAGATACAAACAGAATACAACATAAAACGTAACCAAAAGATAGACGTTACTGAAAATCAGATAGATCCACTCATGGCAGTAGATGTAGATGCAGGGCAGATTAGTATATCGGATATAAACAGTCGTAAAAAATATATACGCGTACAAACTATACAGGGCAAAGGGGTGAGAGATGTCATCCAACCTCTTGGTGAACCTGGAAGTTATGGTTTAAGTGAAGAGATAGCAATGCTCAAAGAAGAGTATGAAGTCACGACAGGAGTAAATTCTATACTTACTGGTCAAACTGGTCCAAGTGACAGAAGAGCCATGGGTGCACTGCAAACCGTGAACGCAGCGAGTTCAATGAGAATAGAGTCTATGATGCAAACTCTACTTGATACCAAGCTACACTCTTACGCACAAAGTTTTGTGGAATTGGTTTGGCAACATACACCTGATGAAGTTTTTATACAACTTTTAGAAGATGAGACCATTATAGAAGTTATAGGAACTCAAGGTAAAAGAAAACCTTTAGACTTTGATGTCAAAGTAAACTTTGGTACTACCTTAGCAAACGAAGCAAAACTACAACAACTCAATTCCCTTTTACAGATACTAATGCAATCTCAAAAAGCAACCCCTGAAATAGTAGAGAGAATCATGAAACAGATACTGGTACTCATAGAGGGAGAATCTGCACCTATAGATGAGATAGAGACTCAGGAGGAAGAGATAGATGAACCAAGTTTGGAAGAAAAAGAAGCTACCGCCATAGGCAGAGGTGGAGTATAAAAAAATAGGGAATTACTAAGTCTAAAATAATGATAAATATTGAAAAGGAAAAAATATGAGAAAAAATGCATATGTAGATTGTGGGAAAATCCTCAAAATAGCCAGCAATGGCATGGGTGTTTTTGAGATTCCTAGACTAACAAAAGAGGGTACACCCTATAAAAGTGGTGAAAAAATACCTCTTCAAGTTGCTATCAAGTGTAGCGTTGGTGACCGTGTTGTTCTGAAAAAAGGGACAAAACGTCCTTATCTTGTGATAAAAGAAGCTCTCTGGGCAGCTATGCCAGCTAGTGAAGCTGAAGTAAGAGAGACTCAGATGAAAAAAACACCTGGGATGACTGAGATATTTGAGAGATTGGATGCCCTTGAAAAGACAAATGAAGAGTTAAGAGCAGAAAATGAAACTCTAAAAAAGAACCCACCATTACCAGGTACGGGAGGAAGTGATGCGTAAATATGGCTTTTTACCAGCATTTTTTGCACTTCTTTTTGGTTTTATGTTTTTTAGAGTGGTAGAAGAGGAATCTGGCGGTGGTGGAAGTGATGACCTTGACGATGACCTTGACACTGACCTTGATGATGACAAAGACGAAGATGAAGGTGGTGATACTGATACATCAAAAGATAAACCTCCTGGGGAAACTTTCAGTGAAGAGGATAAAAATACCCTCGAAGAGTTTAGACAAGAAAAAGCACTTGGTTCAATCACTAAAGATATGAAAGCCGAGTATGGTGATGATTTTGATATGGACAAAATCGTTGAACATCTAAAAGAGATGGATAAAAAAGATCCAGGAAGTGGACAAGCACTCTTTAATAAAACTGGTATTGAAAATATCTTTTTAAAGAATTTTCAAGGTCAAAGTGACGATGGAGAGTTTGGGAGCAGAGGTCGTGGGAGTGTAGCTCCTACACAAGAAGAGTTGATTGGAAAAATCAACAAGGGTGAGGCAAGTGACAATGAAAAAACTGCCTTTTACTCTAAGTACGCTTAAAAAAAGAGGTAAAAGATGGCACCAAAAGTAGGATTAATAAGTAACGAAGAGGCGTTTGGTAAAGACGCGGACTTGGAGAGAGATATAAAGAAGGTGGGATGGAAACAAACTCCATTTCTTTCATCAATCGGAACTGCAGCGCCAACAAGCAGGGCAGGAAAAGCAGCACTAGGTCATCGTTGGTTCTATGATGAAGAGCCTGATGGAGATTTAGCTAATGCTCATTTTGAGGGTGGTGATCCTGCAGATGCAGAGTATTTTGTAGGTGGGGAGTTACTAAATCACTATCAAATAGTGAAAAACTCGTATGGTATTTCAGGAAGTGAAGAAGATAGTACTTTAATAAACGGTAAAGTAGTTTTGGTAGATCAGTTTGAAAAAACAACTACAAAGCATAAAAAATCTTTAGAGATGATTTTACTTTCAGACCAAGCTGCTGTACAAAGAGTAGGCAAAACTACTGCTGGTAAAAGTGGTGGACTTAAATCTTTTTCTACAGGAAACAATACTATAGATGCTCTTGGGGCAACACTAACTCTTCAATATATTCGTGACATTATGAAAATAGGTTTCTTAAATGGTCTTGATTATAAGAAGATGCAGTTGGGTGATGTTCAAATGGATGTTATAGATAACATCATGGAGAGTAAAATAGCAGTTAAAGAGTGGGGTATGCAAGAGATTGCTGATGGTGTAACTCGTATCCGCACTAAGTATGGGACATGCGATCTTATGCTAAATCCATTTTTAAGTGATGATGAGATAATCCCTTATGATCCTTCTCTTATCAAAAAAGTGAACTGGCGTGCAATGCATACTAAAGAGTTAGGTCGCACAAAAGATGCAGTTGAAAAAGAGTTGATTAGTGAGTTTACTCTTCGTGTATGCCATGAGTATGGTTTTGCATGGATGAAAAACTTGGCAACAAGCTAGAAAGATAAAACATGACACTAGCAGAATTTAAAAAACTTGTAGATATGAAATTAAGAGGTGATGTAAAAGTCGATGAGCTTAAAACAGATGGTACATTTTTGCTAGTGTTGGGTATGGCGTATGAGAGAGTGTTAAGCTCTCCCGTAACGCTTTATGAATATATGGAAATTGATTATCGCTCCTTTAAAACTTACAAACAAATAGACAAAAAGTACTTTGTTAGAACTTTTAATGCACCAGTTGAAGATACAGACAGTATGGATTTTGAAAATCCTAAGCTTTTGAATGCTTTGGTTTATACATGTGCATCTTTACTCGCTTTTGAATATAGAAATCAAGTGAGATTAGGAAACATGGCAATAAGAGAGCTAAGTGGGTATGAGTTAGATTGTTACGGTAGTGAAGACTATACGATAGAAGACAGTTTGAAATTTTTGGGACTTTATAAACCTTATGAGATGGATTATAGTATGGAAGATCCTTATGTATGGAATGAGGATTTTTTGATACAACTTGATGTGTATCTGATGGATACAACACAATACATAGACCCTTCATACATGAGATTTATAAATGATTTTATATCTTTTCAAGATGTGAATTTACAGACTAGATTTGATTTAGTTTCCATGGATAATGCAATGCAGGAGAGAGCAAATGCCTAGTACTTTTAGTGATTTGGTAAAAGAGATTAGAGATGTAATTTACCCTTACATACAAGAGAAGTATGACTTTTTTAGTGCAAATAAAACGAATTTTGATAAAATCGAGGCAAATATTGAATCAATTAAAAATGCCAAATCAAATGCAGATGATTCTAAAACATTTAGAGATCAAGCAGAAGAGTTTAAAAATCAAACAGCTTCTATTTCTAGTGGAGATGTACTTAGTCAAAATGTTAAGTTTTTAGACAACAAGAGCTTAGAAACATATAGAAATGAAATTAAAACAAGTATTGACAGTATAAATACGCTTTTAAGTAATGATAATATTGACCTACAACTTCAAAAATTGGTGGCTCATACAAAACAAAATAAAATTGGTATGGAAGAAAATTTAGCAACAATAGGAAACATGATTTGGAAACAAAATCTTTTAGCAAATAACTTAAAAATAGAAGGAGTAGCATAATATGGATACAGCAGTAGATAGACTTGTCAGTAATGGCAATTCAATAATTAATTTTTTAAAAGAGTTTAGTGAAGATACACCAAAAGATATTTCTATCGGATGGATAGAAGATGATGGGAGTGTAACTCAAAAGAGCTTTGCAAATATAGCAAAGTTTCAAGGAGCAATAAATAGTGCTTTTGAAAAACCGAACCCAAATATAGTTTTGTTTGAAAAATTGACACATGCTAGTTTTAAAATTCCAAGTGGATTTAAAGTAAAAGTCGGAATAACAGTTGTACAGACTGTGAGCGATTATACGGTAGTTGTAAATGCGCCAATCCCTGGAACAGATTATAAAGTTTTTGCAAAAACAGATGGTAGTTTTTATGCAGATACAACAAATCAAGGAACGGACAGACTTATTGGGGGTTTTCATTATGGATTAATCCCAGCAAATGAAGCTCCAACAGGAAATAAAACAGAAGCTGACATGGTAAGAATAAGAGGTATAAATGCTTATTCTTTTTGGGATTTAAAGTTTAAAAGTATTGCTGGAAATGATGGAATGGTTTTGGTTGGAAATAAGTGGATTGACATTTATTTGCTAAATTCTGAACATATCGAAAATGGGACAAGTAAAGCAGGTTTACAAATTGCTGGAGGTGCTGTTACAAATGGTAGAGCGATTCCTAAAATTCCTTTAATCTATGGCGGAGATGGAACTCTTACTTATGGGAAAATGGACTGGATACAAACTAATTTAATTGCAAAAGCTTATGGGAAAGAGCTTATTTCGCACGATGAATTTGTAGCTTCAATGTTCGGTGTACAAAAAAATATTTCTTCGAACGGAATAGAAGAAGTTGTCGGAAAAATAGAACATTATCCAAAATTAACGTCTAAATTTGGAATAGAACAAGCAACTGGAACCCAATGGACTTGGGGCAAAAATGCTTGGGGTGGTAATGCGGTGGTTTTGGGTGGCAATCGTGACGATGGTGCGAGTTCTTCTTCTCTTTATGTTAATTGGAGTTTTGCAACGACGCTTTCGGCTTGGCACTCTGGCTCTCGTTTTGCTTGTAACCACTTGAAACTTGTGTAGTTGGGGTGGAAGATAAGAAGTGTGAATAGTTTTGATTTAAAACAAAAGAAAAATGGAGATAAAAAATGCAAGAAATTAGTAAAAAACCGTTAGTAGATATACTAAGCCAAATGAGCGGAAGACAAGTGGTGATGAGTGGAAATGATTATGTGTTTTTAACAAATAGCATAACCCTAAGTAAAAGTGAAGTTGATGAGGCATTAGCCTTGCAAGAGAAACTATATACAAAAGACTTAAATATTAAAAATAAACAAGGGACAGAAGAGCTAATTCAAAAAATGACTATAAAAACTAAAAGTGGTAAAACATTTCATGCAGATTATCAGGCTCGCATTAATATGATGTCTGGTGTCATGAGTGCAGAATTTGCAAATAAAAATGAGACGATTTGGAAACTTTATGACAAAGACGAAAATGGTGAGAATATTGAAACTATGGTAACTCTTGATGAACTCAAAGAAGCAACTTATCTCGCTCTTGAGAAGTTTGGAACATTAAAAAGTATTGGAGTTTAATATGGGCATAAAAATAGAAAAAATCAATAAAACAGAGTATAGACTTTTAGAAGATTACGCAAGACTATCTTTAAAAGTTGGTGTTACATGTAAAAAAGGCTTAGTCTTTGATGGAGCAAGTATTCCTAAGTTTCTTTGGAATAAAGTTGGCTCTCCTTTTACTGGCAACTATACAAATGCAGCTTTAATCCACGATGGACTTTATAAAACGCATAAAGTAGATAAAAAAACAGCAGATAATATCTTTTTAGATTTAATGAAAGATGACAAGGTGAGTTGGTGGAAAAGAAACATTATGTACTATGCAGTTAAATGGTTTGGTGAGAGTTCTTGGAAATCTTATAGTAAAAACAAAATTCAAAAAAATTCAAATTACGTGGAGGTAATAAAATTATGAAAAAATGTTTATTAATGGCAGTAATCTGCTTAATATGTTTAAGTGGGTGTACTGGTGTTGTAACAAAACATGAATACACAACGCAAGAGTTAGACAAAGCCTACAACGTAGGTAAAGTAGTCTATAAAACTGGTAAAGTAGTAGTAAAAGCTTTAGCCCCTAAAATAGGTACAGAAACGATGGAAGCATTAAAAGAAGTGGATAAAGTTGCAACTTCTTTAGACAAAGTAAGGACAGAAACAAAAAAAAACAAAGATGTAACTACTGTCTTTACAAAAACAAAATAGATTTTTGGTGTTGGTGGTAAAAATATGGTAAATATAGCAATTCCAAATGAAATGGTACTTCAACTTATTCTTGGTGCATTTACCGCTGGTGGTCTTGTAATATGGGTTAAATTTTCTATTAATTTATCAAAAAAGAATGATGAAAAACAAGATCACCAGATACAAAAAATATATGATGCTTGTGACAAAATTAAAGAAGATGTGCTTAAATTGCAAAATAATACTATGTCAAGAAAAGAGAATTTTAGAGTATTCGTTTCAAAAGAGATGCTTCAGGAGATGTTAAAAAACATAGATAGTACCGTAAATCAGGTTCTCGAAGAACTAAAAGGAAGTAGAAGATGAATAAAAGTTTAATGCAGAGCATAAAAAAGGCAGAGGGTTTTAGCGGAACTGTTTACAAGTGTACTCAAGGATTTGATACTATCGGATATGGTACAAAACTTCCTATCACAAAAAAAGGAGCTGAGTTGTTAGCTCAACTCCGACTCGATGAAAAGATAGAACGACTTCATAAAAAATTAGATTGGTTAGATGAACAACCTCAAACAGTAAAAGAGATACTTTATGATATGGCTTACCAGATGGGTGTAACTAAAATAATGGCATTTAAAAAAACTTTAGCATACATAAAAGACAAAGACTATACAAATGCAGCAAAAGAGATGCTTGATAGTGGTTGGGCTAACCAAACTCCTAAAAGAGCCAAGAGATTGTCAAAGATGATGAGCAAAGTATGATAGATGAATCTGAGTTTGCAGCAATGCAAGTACTTCAGGCTCAAAAAACAAAGGGGGTAGAACATACCTCCCATACCCATTCAAATACTTTAATTTTATCAACATTAAAGCAAGAGCATATAGACAATTCTCATAGCCATGTAAACAAAAAAGTTCTAGACATAATTACTCCAGAGCTTCTAGATGTCCTTAAGAGATTAAGTGTAGATGAGAATGGAAAATTAAACTTAGATGGAGCAGTAGTATGAATTTAGTATTAAACAAACCACTTTTTATAACAGATACCGATATGAGAATTTTTGTAAATTTAAATGCAATCACAAAAGACACAACTCTCACCATACAGTATAAAGAGAAAGATGATACAGCTTATTCAACATTTGCTGTTGTATCTCAAATTTTTAAAAATGAGCTACATAAAACTCATGAGTTTAAATTAGCAGGACTAGAAGAGAACAAAACCTATGATATTCAAGTAATAGCAACTAATGGAACTGAAACTTTAGAAAAAAAATTAGAAGTAAAAACCAAAGAGGGTTACTTAGAAAGATATAGACAAAATCTTAAAAGCATATTTAAAGAGCTTACTGGAGATGATACAGTCTATAATAAGATGATGAATGATATGCAAGACGAAGTAGATAAATTTAGTTTTGATGAGTTCCAACAAGCTCAAGTCATGGCTCAATATATGGCCACAATTACAAGTTCCATGACAACTGAAGCTAGTCGTACAGCCATAGCTATTGCCGATAAACAAAAAACTAATGCAAAAAATGGAGATTTGTTAAACAAACAGATAAAAAATGTAGAGTTAGAGACAGAACTCAAAGAGACTCAGATAAGTACAACAAAGGATAGTGTTAAACATAACCTTTTAATTAAAATGCTCCAAGAACAGAGGGGTTATGGTTTAAATATGGCATCAAACTCAATCATACCTCAAGCAGCAGCTCACACGAACTTTTATATGGGAGTCAAAGAGGGCTATAGATGGGCAGGGTTTACCTACACTTCTAAAGGAAAATTACTTGGAACAGATGGTGTAGAACTTGGTTCTTTTGAAACAAAAAATATAGCAGGGTAAATGAAAAATATAAAAAATAGAGTCTGCTATATGCCTAATTATGGAGGAGGAGGAGTAGGAAGTGAACCAGACGAACATGATGAAACAAGTATGGGCGAAGACGAAAAAGAAGATGAAAATAATGGAAGAACAAAATCGTCAATAGGTCCTGCTAAAGAAGTTGACCTTGACATGCCAGAACAAGAGATGGAAAAATCAGATTTCAATGATGAGGGAATATCTGGTTTTAATACTCTTGATGGTGTTACCACAGAAAACTCTTTTGGAATTGATACTCACCATACCTTAAACGGTATAGAGTTTGATCTTTTTAATGAACTTGCAGCCGATACTTTAGATGTTTTTGACTTAGAGATAAATCAGACTAATCTTGATATCACAAAAGATATTTATGTTGTAGCAATAGGCATGATTATGGGTGCTCCTGCTTTGTCTTTAGGAGTGAAAGCTCTTAGTATAAGTGCAAATGTAGCCACTTTAAATGGGTATATGAGTGCAGAAACTAATAAAAATATACAAATGTTTAGTGCCGTAGTAGGACTGCTTAACTCTTCATATAGTTCACTTCAATCTTTTTCACTTGGTATGGATGCTATAAATGCAGGATACTATGGCATAGGTGTAGCCATGACAACTGCTAGTATTCTGGACTTGAGTATGGGGTTTCAAAGTTTAGAAGGGTTATTAGGTCCAGGTACTTATAGTGATATAGATTTTGGGGATTACAAACAGGAGGGCGAAAGCCTTATAGGTATTCCACTCCTTAAAAAAGCCATAGCTCAAAAAAAGCAAGAACAAAAAAGCAGAAGTACTTACCTACGTCATTTTGCAAGTCTTAAAGCTTTTGATTATCTTGCAGGTGGAGAATATTATAACTCATTTCTTGCAGGTGGAATAATGTTCAATCCTCAAGGCATAGAAAACCCATCAAATATAGCTGTAGGACTCCCTAGTATGCAGGTAAACAGAAGTTTTGTAGAATCAAACAATTTTTTATATAGTGGCAAAGCAGGAGATATGAATAACAACTACGCAGGGAGTGAAGACTTCAACCCTTTAGAGTTCTCTCAAAACCTTTTCAAAATCTAATTACCCTCACAATTCTACATGTAAACACCCAATACCCACTAAAATAACTTATTAAAAGAAGTTTAATACTTCTCAAATTTGTTTAAGGAGCAAAAGATGGATAAGGCATTAGAAGATTTAATGGAGATTATTGAAGAAGAAGAGGGTGAAGAAGAAGAGGGTGAAGAAGAAGAGGGTGAAGAAGAAGAGGGTGAAGAAGAAGAGGGTGAAGAAGTTTCTCATGAGAAACTCGACAACTCAAAAACAATAGATATTTTAAATGACAATATTACCGAACTCTCAACACAAGAGGCAAGACTTGGGGTTGTAATAGAAAATCTAAAAGCCAAAAGTGCACCATCATTAAAAGATTTTAACTCGAACCTTGAAGAACATCTTAGTGAAGATGAGTGGGATTCAAGATTAGAAGATGATTTAGCACCGTTTTTTGATGCAGTTGAAAAAGCAAAAGAGAAGTACATTAAAGAAAATACTGACACTAAAGACCTAACTTCAAAAGAAGAAGAACTATCTACCGTGCAGAACAAAAAAGCTCAAGTAACTGCAGTAAAAACTTTGACTCAAAAATATGCTGACTTTGACTTTAAAAAAGTAACAGCTTTTTACAAAGAGAGCATGACTGGAGCTGAAATCAAAGAGATTCAAAAGTCAAAAACCTTAGAAGAGGGCTTAGAAAAAATCTATAAAAAAATGGATAAAACTCCAATCAAAAAAACAAAAATACCAAAAAATATAGATGGAATCAGAAAAAGACCTGCAAAAGGAGGAAGTGTTAGTAAGCGTGAAAATGATGCAAAATTTTTAAGATTAATAGGATTAGGAACTGATTAATGGCAAAGAAAAAAAAGTGTACTGCACTAGCAATAGAACAAGATGAAGAGTTTAAATGGGAGAGTGAAGACGACTTAAGATGTCTCAAAAGACTCACCGAAATAAACAAAGACCCAGCAAGAGTTAAAAGATTAAAGAAATTCATACAGAGTGAAAAAGAAGACATAAAAGTCATTGATGAAGAGTATTTAAAACAAATTGGATTAAAAAAAGGATAATCAAATGGCACAAAGAAATTTTACGCTTAGTACGGCGAAAGTAAAACACAAATTAGCACTGTCTCTAACAGTAGCAATGATGAAAGGCTCAAAATGGGCTCAATTTATGGCTCAAAGTGATAACGCTGTTATTAAAACAGAGTTAAATGAGAATAAACTAGCAGGCACGGTAACAATTCCACTGCAAGCAAACCTTACAGGCTCAGGAGTTGAGGGAAATGCTGATTTTGATACAAATGAAGATGTACTTAACTTCTTACATCAAACAGTTAGCTTAGAGAGTTTTGGTAACTCTGTGAAGAGTGGAGAAAAATTAAAAATCTTAAATCAGGTTCAATTCGTCAAATTTACAAGTACAGCAAAAAGTGCTTTAAAAAGTTGGGGAATGAAAAAAATGGATGATACCATAACTAGAAAACTCTCAACAGATGCTACAAATATGGTTATATCTGCTCACCCAGACTCGGTAACTCCTGCTGATATTGTGAAAGGTGATGTTTTTAGCGTAGCTGACGTTAGACAAGCTTTAGACCAAGCAACTAGCGGTGAAGATGCTGAGGGAAACCCAAGACCAAAGTTGCGTCCTATTCAAGTAATTGTAGAAAAAGATGCACATGGTATAGAGGTTACTAGAAAGATTTATTTAATGAAAGTTGGTAACAAGTCAGCTAAACATATTAAATTAGACCCTGAATGGACTGCTTTACAAGAAGCAGCAACCACCAATAACTTAGATTCTCCTTTGTTTAGCTCAAAGCTTGGAGTTGTTGACGATGTAGTTTTGATAAATGATGGAACAGTAAGTGATGATGACTCTGGTATCTTTACATCAGACCAGATTTCTGCTTATGCAGGAACAAGTGTAAAGACTGAGATAAACCTTTTCTTAGGTGCAACTGCCGTACTAATGCCTATGGATGGTGGGTTCGAGTGGTATGAAGATACCTATGACATGAAAAAGAAAGCCAAAGTGGGAATTGATAGAGATATGGGTGTTGCTAAAGCCAAGTTTCAAGGAACAACAGCGGCTGAAAAAGAAACTGTATGGCACAACAATGATTATGGTTTAATCGTAGTTATTTCAGCGGTGAAGTAAGATGAGAAGAATTGTAATTCCTACTGCCATAGCAATGATTGAATATATTGGGGAAGAGGAGAATTACCCTTTAGAGCTTTTTGCAACAAAGCCAAAAGAGTTACTAAATCAAGGAGATATAATTCTTATCCCTAAAGAAAGTCTTAGATGGGTAAAACTCAAAAGATTGCCTTTTAAAGAGATATCTCCTGATGATACTGCTTCTTTGTTTGCTCCTAGCAAAGAAGTGGAGGAGGGGGACACTCTTCAAGAAGAAGAGAATCAAGAGAAGACAGCTAAAGAGTCGAAAAAAAGTAAAAAACAGTAGTAATTATAGAGGGGTTTATTTCCCCTTTATTTGCAAGTTAGGAGATAACATGAAAGCAATAGAGTTTATAGAAGCAAAGAGAGACACTCTAAACGAAAAAAGTAAAGAGTTTTGGAGTGAACCAATTTTATTTTTTGCACTTCAAAGAGCTTATAATTCTCTACAAACTGACGTGCCTTATTTTTTAGCTCAAGAGGATATTTTGGGAGTAAAAGACCAATGGAAATATCGTCTTGAACATAAAATGATAAAACCAATATCTGTGCTGGTAGATGGAGTAGAGTATAGGGTTGTTGCAAATAGTAAATTTTTTAAAGTGTTAAAGATTGAGAGTGGAATTTGTACTACATATAACCATGATTTAGGAATTTCTAAAGCCCCTTTTCAAGATGGAGAAAAAATAGACATAAGATACAAATATCTTGATGAAATCAAAAATATTGATTGTGAAATAAAATTACCTGAACATTATATGGAAGCTCTTAGTCATAGTTTTTTTGCAAAAGTGTGGGAAAAGAACCCAAGTAGAGATAATAGAGTTTTAGTAAATGCGTATAAAAGAGACTATGAAATAGAAAAAAATATGCTTAAAAACTTTGGAAAAGTTAAGTCCAAAGGTGTACGAAGCAAATACAAAAAGGTTTAAAGATGGATATTGATTTTAGTTGGTTAGATGATTTAAAAGAGGTTATTTCAAATGGGGTATCTGCTTCTTCAAAAGTAGTTAAAAATTTAGATAGTGATGACTACAAAAATATAGCAAATGTAGTAGGAACAATAGGTCAGTATGAAAGTGCAAAGATGCAGCAAAAACAGTTTGATGACATGATGGACTTTAAAATGAAAGACTATAACAGAAGTGTAGATAGACAAAATGAAGCCCAAAACAATCTTAATATAGGGATAGATAATGTTTTTGGTAAAACTAAAGTTGATTGTACTCTTAACCCTTTGCATCCAGATTGTCTTTAGGAGAGAAAAATGGGTGAAACTACTCAAGTATTCAAAGACCAAATAAACGATGAAATGCTCAGAGTTTCCAAATCAATAGAGCTTGAAAATAGAACTGATGACATGTATCATGGTGATCAACTTCCTGAAGATGTAAAGATTACCATTGAAGAGAGAGGTCAACCTGAACAGTGGGAAAACAACATGAAAAAGGTGGGCGGTAAAGTCCAAGGTTACATGAGAAATCGCAATACCGAAGTTAAAGTTAAAGAGAGAAAAAGAGCTGACAAACAAAAGGCTGTTATTTTGCAAGAACTCATGCGTCACATTGCAAATCACTCAGAGTATCAAAGTGAAAAAGCAGACTCAGAATTAGAACTTCAAAACAAAGGACGTGCAGTTCAAAGAATTTTTGTTAAAGAGAGAAGTGACAGAGTAGATGAGCAGGGTAATACATATAAAGATGTGTTTATAAAAAACGAGCCAATGGATGGCGTGGTCCTTGATAGTTACGCAAATGAAAAAGACTACTCCGATGGAAATTATATTCACTTTCTAAATTACATCAAACGCTCAGACCTCTATATGTTCTTTGATGAGGATAAAATAGACCAAATACAAAGTAGTGCAAACTGGACAAATGATAGCAAATTTGATAGAGAACACACAAGTGCCTCTAGAGATGAAGTACTTCTTTGCGAAACTTGGTACAGAGAATTTAATCGTAAAACTAAAAAGATGGAGTACTCTTTTGCTTACTGGGTGGATAATGTATTTTTAATGCATGAGCCAAGCCCTTACGAGTTTGATGGTTTTCCTTTTGCAGTATCTTATGTGACTAAGAGAAAAAAGACAGGTGAATGGTATGGGCTTTTTAAAGACATAGTTCCAATTCAAGACTCTATTAATTTTGCTAAACTGAGACTCTTTAACATTCTAGGGAATGTTAAACTTTTACTAGGACCAAATGCAGTTGAAGATGTGGAAGAGTTCAAAGAAGAGTGGAGTGAAGATGATGCAGCAGTTGAAGTTACTGACCCAAATCGCATAAGAGAAATTAACCAAAACAGAAAAATACAAGACTTCTTGGCAGTCATTAAAGATGGACGTGCTCAAATAAAAGAGATTATTGGTGCAAATGATGAGTTCTTAGCTATGGCAAATAATCGCTTAAGTGGAGAAGCCATAGGTAAACGTCTCGAAATTGGAATTGCAGGACTTGGTGACTACATTATGGCTTGTGAAAACTTACAAAAAAGAAGCATGAAAATAGCAGTTAAAATGATAACTCAATTCTACGATGCAAACCGCCAAGTTGAAATTTTAGGAGAAGAGAGTGTATTAGAATATAATATACCTCAACGTGACGAGTACGGAATAGCTCAATACAACATAGTAGATGGTTGGAAAGTTCCAATAGTAGAAAACAATTTAAGAGATGGAAGTTACAGCCTTACCTACTCAACTGCTATGAAACCAATGAGTTCAAGTGCTGAGAGATTTAATAAAAACATAGATTTACTTAAATTCATAAAAGGACTTGATGCAGAAGCAGCATATGAGCTTAGTGCTGAAGTACTAAAAGACCACGATGCACCAAATGCTCCTGCTATGGTTAAAATCTTAGAGAGAAAAATTCAGGAGAGAAAAACCAAACAAGCTCCACCTGAGCAAATGGAAATGATGAAACTTGAGATAGAAAAACTAAAAGGTATCATAGACAAACAAAAAAGTGAAACAGCACTTAACACTGTCAAAGCAAATGCAATGGCAAGTCAAAATAACTTCAATAAACTTATGAGTGCTTAACACTTAATTACCCTCATAATTACCTCTATAAATAGGCTTTTATCGTTAAACTAAAGAAAAACGATAGGAGTCTTTTATGGGTGGTTTTGATACAAAAAATGTAATTTTTACAGGTCTTCCAAAAAATAATTTTGACAATGCTTTTACTTCTTTTTCAGATGTAATTAATGGAGCAGTTAAAATTAAAGAGGATGCTGAAGAGTTAAAAAAAAGAAATCTGATTAATGACCAAATTATGAATATGCGTGATCTAAATATGGACACTACAAAAGCGAATAATGAGAGAAATGAACAAACTTTTGACATAAGCATGATGGAAAAGGGTGATGAGTTAGCTGACAAAGAAGTTTCAAAGCAGATGATAAACTTTAAGAGTTTAGATGAGTTAGAAAAAACATATCAATTTAACTCCCCCCAAGAGAGAACTAAAGCAAAAGCCTATTACGATGGAATTCAAACAGAGTTTAACCATAATCAGGCTATGGAAGTTTATAATTCTCTACCACAAAACATGACTTATTCAAAGTTTAAAGAGTATATACCAAAACTCATAGAAGACCAGGGGCTAAACAATAAAGCTATTGGTCAAGTTGAAGCTATGCTCTACAAAAGAGATGCTCAAGCTTTAAATATAAAAGTTTTAGAAAATAAACTCAATCCAAAGCCTAAAGAGAGAAAAACTAAAATTACTAACGTAGGAGATAAACAAGTTCTCATAGATTCTCAATCAGGTGAAATTATAAGAGAGTATGACAAATCAAACTCAGCTCTTGAAAAACAAAAAATGAGCCAAAAATATGTGCAGCAAGTTGGTGCGGCAAATGCAATGGGAAAGGTTCTTACTTCTTTAGTAGATGACTATGACAGTGATTACATTGGATGGGCTGATAGAGGTGTTCACAATGCTAGTAAATATTTTTATGGGGCAGATAAAAATATGGCTCAGTACAACCAAAACTTAACAAAAGTAAAAGTTATAGCCAAAGAGTTTGAAAATATGGGAGCAACATTAAGTGCAAATGAACAGGCACTTTTAGAGGGTACGCTACCAGACCCAAATGCTACTGAAAATGTATATAAAGCCCAACTTACAAATTACATTAAAACAATAAGAGACATAACAAAATCGAAATTAGATAGTAGTGATTTTGCTAATTATAAAACTTCTGCTCTTGAGAAGATGCTAGTTCCTCTTGATACTGCTTACCAGAATTCAATTAAAAAATTTGGGGAGAACAAAAAAAAGAAAAAAGTAACTCTAGTAGCTCCCAAACAAAAAAAGATAGTTGCTACTGGTTATGACAAAAGAGCTCAGAAAAAAGTAGTTCGTTATGATGATGGGAGTGTAGCTTATGAAAATTAATGAAGAAGATATACAGTGGGATATACCCAAAGAAAAACCAACTATAAACGAAGAAGATATACAGTGGGAAAAACCCAAAAAACCCAATGCTTTTTTAAGTGCTGTTAAGACAGCAGGAAATTATGCACAAAATATTGGAGATGTTTTAGCTCACCCAATAAATACAATGACAAAAGGGCTTGATGGCATAGAAGAGGATAGGCTTAAACAAAAGGCATTAGACTTAATAGCAAAGGCCGATAGCTTAGATGAGAGTTCTCTATATTCATCTCAAATAAAAAGTTTTATTAATAAAGATAATTTAAGCCAAGAAGATTACATAGAACTTGAAAAGTTACAACAAAAAAGATTGCTTGAGTATGATAAAATTTTGCAAGTTAATGGATTAGGTCAGCTTGGATTAAATGAAAAAAATGAGAAGATTTTAGTAATGGGAAATAAGGAGATACCACTAGAAAACCTCATAGATACTCTTCAAGCAGACAGCAAAGCAAATGCAGGAACAATTATGGGAGCAATAGCAGGAGCGAGTAAAGGTTCAAATTATGGCTCAACTCCAGCTACGAAAATTGGTGGTGCTTTAATTGGTGGTGCTGTTGGTGCATTTACAGGAAGCGTAGCCGATACAACCATAAATGCCTTTGAACTCGATCGTGATATTGATGCAAAATTTGCTTTTAAAAAAGCAACTGAAGAGGCTATGGCTGACCCAATTCTTACAGTTTTAACTGCAGGAGTTTTTAAAGTAGCAGGAAAAGGGTTGAAGCTTCCTTTTAAAGTAGCCAAAAAGGTAAAAAGCTATATTGCTGATGGCAATATTGATACAGCCAAAAAAGTGATAGCCGAACAGGGCTATGATGAAGCAGCAACAAAAGAGATAGTTGAACAAACTGCGAAGTTTCAACACACGCCTAAAGAGTCATGGGCAATTAACCAAGAAGCTGAAGATATACAAGATATGTTCGTTGACGTTGCTGGACAAGATGCAGTACTCTTCAATGATTTAGAAAAAGTAATTATTCAGTCACCTGACTTGGCAAAACCTGTAAGAGATACAGTAGTAGGAAGAACCGCAAAAATTCAAAAAGAGTTAGAAAAAAGGAGTGCAAACTCTACTCAAATTCGTGGAACAATTAAAGATTATGAAACAAGTGTAAAAGCAGAGTATAAACAGACCAAAGAGCTTATAAGTGAGTCTTTGCCTGAAGCTAGATTTAATCTAACTCAAACTAATATTCCTCAAGCTTTGGAATCTTTGCAAGGAAGAGTGGGGAATGATGCAATTGAGAGTGAACTTAAAGCACTACTAACTAGGATTAAAGATAACTCCGATATGGATGTAATTAAATTTATAGATATTAGAGAAGATATAAACCGTATATTAAGAAAACCTAGTGTTGCTAAATCATTTAAAGATTCAAAAACTCTTGGGAGTATAAAATTAAAACTTGATGATAGCATTTATGAAGCTTTAGAGTCTGCTCCACTAGATGTAGGAAAAATGAAACTTCAGTTTGAAAAGGCAATT
Source organism: Sulfurospirillum sp. (assembly GCA_016744795.1). Classification (GTDB taxonomy): domain Bacteria; phylum Campylobacterota; class Campylobacteria; order Campylobacterales; family Sulfurospirillaceae; genus Sulfurospirillum_A. The sequence continues at coordinate 93,339 of JADGDR010000001.1, read as the reverse complement.
ACTAGATATAGGAAGATGAAGCAGTTACAAGGTACAAAACTGCACAAAAATATCATGGGTGATGAAAAGACAGATGAAGAGATAGCAAAGGCACTTATGAAAGGGAGTAAAAGTGTAGATTCCACACTGGATAAACTCTTAAAAAAACTCTCTGCTAAAGATAGAGAAGCGGTGGAGCATTCCGTAGTATATGACATTTTCAAAAAGAGCCAAATGAGTTTTAATGATGTAACAGTTACTGATTTTGTCAAACTTAAAAAAGAGCTTTCAAACATAGATATGAAAAATATTAAATCTAAATCTACAAGAGAGACCATTGAGACCCTACAAGACATGGGCAAATGGTTTAAAAATGACCCAAAACTATTAGAAGCTACAACTAAAAGTGCTGACCCAACTATGAATCAAGGAATAAGCCAGGATCCCTTTGTAAGATACAGAACCAAAGTTGCTAACTTTTTAACAGATTACATTACAATGTACTCTCCCATGAGAATGGGGAGAAGTCCTTCTTTTAGATTTCATCTTAAAAAATCTTTGAAGAAAAAAAGAGGGACTACAAACTTTTTAAATGAAATGATGAAACATAAAGATGTTCCAGAAACTCTCTTGAACTCTCTACAAAAGACACTAAAAGAGTACCAAAAAGAGATTGTAAAACAAGCTGACCCAAAAGCAAAAGTAGAACAAAAGAACATACAGCAACTCATTGACGAGATGGCTAAAAGGGTAGAAGAGTCCAAACCTAAAGTAGTCCAAACCCAAGCAAGAGAGATTTTACCTCCTAAATTAAGTGATGATTTAAACGAGAGAGCAGCACAGCTTGAGTATGCTAAAAGTAAAGGTCAAGCAGGAATTGACGAGTACCTTTTAAAGCTTGAGAAACAAAAGCCTTATGACCCTTATGACTTAGGTATAAAACCAACAAAAATAGAAGAAAAACCTCTCTTACAAGAGCCTACAAGTACTGTTATTCCTAAAGTAGAGGTTGCAGCACCTAAAACTAGCTCCCTCTCTGAACTTGATATTGAATCCATAAAAACAGATACTACCATACGAGAAAATATGGATATTTTGGAGTCTTTAGTGGACTCAAGACCAGCTCAAAAGAAACTCACAAAAGCCGAAGTGGAAAGTATGGGAATTGAGAGTGAAGATGAGATGGCAGAGTTTTATGCTTCTCAAGAACTCAAAGAAGCTTTACATGTAGAAAGTTTTTCAAAAAGAGAGTTTGCAGCACTTAAACTTGGCAAAGCAGATGAGAGTCTAAAAGCAAGAGCAAGAGCAGCAGTTGAAGAGGTAAAAGTTCAACGCGAGAAAGAGATAGCAACCGAAGCAAATCTTCTTTTTAGTAAAGGGTATGACAACTTAGGTGTTGCTTTTGCTAGTTCAGTAGAGCAAGACGAAAATGGAGGATATACTCTTGACCCTCAAGCTTTCATTTTAGCTCTTGGTGGATACTCAGTAGCTAAAGCAGTACTTACTCACAAGGCTATAAAACCTCACATAAAAAATGCGATTACTTCATCACTTAAACAGATAGAAGACAAGGCATTAAGCGGAGATGTCAGAGCAAAAGCTTTGCTAGGAATTCAAGCTATAGTGAAGTCTCCAGTTCAAAAAGAAAAAAGAGGAATTTTTAACGTTACTTTTAATGGCAAAAATTCTACTCAAGTGAGAAAAGCAGACCTTGATAGTCTAATTAAATATGAAAAAGGCAACAATAAAAAAGGTGCTATTCATATACAGAAGCATTTAGAAGATGGTAGCAAAGGAGAAGTAAGCACCGAAGAGTTGCTAAATATAGGAACAGTCATAAGAGATGGAAAATTTTATAATAGTTATGGTAAAAATATTTATGAACTTGAAAAAGATGGAATCACTTTTAAAGCAGTAACATCAGGAAATAAAGATGAGAGAGTTATTACTTTTTATAGTGATAGAGCCAAGGGCGAGGATTTCCCCTCACCTAAAGGAGGGTCGCTCTCAATTACTAATAACCTTGACTCTAAAAATATGGGAGAGGGTACACACTCGATGGGTGGAATTACTTCAACCTCTCCCACTCATGAGTCCATTATAGCTAAAGATGAGACAAAAAATCAAATCTTCTCTCATGGAGCTTTAGCTTCAGCAGGTGCAACGAATGGTTTTACTTTAGAAGATGATGGCTCTTTGAGTTTTGATTCACAAGATATGCTAAAAGGTATGGCCATTGGTGCAGGGCTTGAAATCTTTGGTAGCAGACTTTTAAAAGGTGGAAGTGCAAGTATGAGAAGAGGGAGCATTGGCATAAAACCTGATTTACATGTAAACATACACTCAAGAGCTTCCGAGGTCATAGAAGCGAAAATGCCAAACAAAATTACTCCTTCAGCTTTAAAATCAATGCTGAAGAAAAATGGAATTAAAGATGAAGAGCTTATATGGAGTGGCATAAGTGAACTCAAGCGTGGCATGGTTACAAAAGAAGAGGTAAATGAGTTAATACAAGCAAACTCTTTGCAGCTAAACGAAATCATCAAAAAAGACCCAACTACCCAAAAATATATAGCCTATACAGAAGAAGGAGGAACTAACTACAAAGAGATTTTAGTAACTCTTCCTGAAATAGAGGGAGCTTTTAAATCTTCACATTGGGATGAAACGAATGTAGTCGCTTTCATTCGTCAAAAAGATAGAGTTATAGATGGTAAAAAAACTCTATTTATTGAAGAGATACAGAGCGATTGGCATCAAACAGGGAAAAAAGAGGGTTATCAAAACACTCCTCAAGCACCTTTTAAAAAATCATGGCATGAACTGGCAGTAAAACGAGTTATTAAAGATGCAGTAGACAATGGTTACGAGCAAATTTCATGGACTACTGCAAAGCAGCAAGAGAAGAGGTACTCACTAGGTAAAAGTTTAGAAGAAGTAAGTTACAAAATAAATGATGACCAAACTTACACTTTAGAGATACTTCACAAGAATGGAGCAAGAGATAGGAGAGCCTACATTAACAAAATAGACCTCCAAGACCACATAGGTCAAGATTTAGCTTTAAGAGTTGCTAACGCAGAGGGAGAGGGTCTAATAAGCGGGAAAAATCTAGTCATACCAAATGAGGGAATGAAAGTTTTTTATGACAAGATGATACCAAGTGCTGTGAAGAAGTTTTTAAAAACAAGTCCAAAAAAAGTAAAACATAATGATCAAGAGGTTTGGGTAGCAAAAATCAAAGATGAGACCAGAAAACTTTTGAGAGACAAAGGTTTACCACTTTTCTCTCTTTCAGGGGCTATTAGTTTGGAGGGAGTGAGCGATGGCTCATAAACCAGAACTAAGAGCAAAGGCCAGGGACTACTACGAAATCCAAAATCAGACTCTAGAAGAGATAAATAAGGTTTTAGGTATTCCAGTTTCAACTCTTAGCCTTTGGAAGATTGACAAAGACCAACCTCATGGACCATGGGAAAAAGGAAGACTTAAAGAAACCATAGACAAAACAGCTAGGGAGATGAACAACGAAATAATAGAGTCTTCAGCTTTTAAAAAGCTTGAGGATAACATTAGAAGAGAGTTACGCATAGAGATGATTAATTCTACTGGTAAACTTTTAGCAAGTGAAGACGAACTTAGTAAAACCGCACGTCAAAGAGCCACGAGCATAACCCTAAATGCCATGAGTATAGATTATCTTGATAACAAAGCTCACATGGGTTTAGAAGTAGCAGACCAAATACTTATAGAGATAAAAAAGAATCCAAGCATTGCAAAAATGAGTGAAGTTAAAGCTTATGTGGACATAGTAAAAACAGTAAAAGAGATGCGACATGGAAAGAGTCCTGACACCATAGTACTTAATAATATAAACGGAGAGGTTACTCAAGCTGACATTGGAAGAATGAGTACTAAAGAGATTCAGCAACGATTAGCTAAAAAAAGAGAAGAGGCTATTGAGGTAGAAGCAAAAGTAATAGCAGAGGGTTAACCAATGCTATTACTCGCTTTTTTTAGATTTTCACTGCTTGAGTGATAATATCCTAGGGTAGTTTTTAAATCTTTATGACCTATCCAATCTTGTGCTAATCTAGGATTATGTGAGTTTATAATGGTAGTTATGGCATTTCGTCTAAAACCATGGGAGGTGAACCCCTCCCCTAAAACCTTTTTTATAAAACGGTTCAAGCAAACACGAAGAGAATCACCTCTGTACCTTACAAAATAATCCCCTTTAGTTTCTAACAAGAGAGTACTTAATTCAGCTTTTGCTTTATCAGAAAGATTAACATCTCTAATTATGCCCTGCTTTATAATATCTGCAATAAGCTCATTTCCCTTTATGCTCTGTTCTATATCGGTTTTTAAAAATTGTTTTACCTCATTGACTCTAAAGCCACAATAAAAAAGAAGAGCCATGGCATTTTTTAATTTTTGAGAATTACAGGCTCTTTTTAACAAAACATAGTGTTTAGTTTCTATTGGTTTAGATTGTTTAGAGGTTCTCATAACTCACTACTTTTTTATTGAAAAACTCTGGAGGAATCTCTTGTTCACAACTCTTGCACCTAATTTCCCCTGAATAAGTTTTATTAAAAGAGCTTATTTCGTTTGTCATGGGAACACCACAAAAGTTATAGTCTTGCGTAGCCTCAAGTGTCACTCTCTCATATACACCCTCTTTGGCATCACAAAAAGGGCAAAAATTAAGCTCCATCTCTCTACTCTCATAAATATCATTTAAATGTTCCCCTCCTTTAAATGAAAAAAGTCTACCTTTTGAATCCAAGTAGCCCTCGTCTTTTTTCTCTAAATAATTATTTTCTTCTATCTTCACAGCAACTCCTCGTTGAATTTTTCCACAATCCCTTGTATCTGTCTAATTAAAGAAGAATCAAAAGAGCCTTCTAAAACCAACTTGTCACCCACTTGCTTTACACTTACAATTTTAACATTATTTTTTATAGGCATATCCTTTTGTACAATTTTTTTAATATCTTCACGATTTATTGTCTGTTTTTTTAATCCCTCATAGAGTTTTTTTTGTTCTTTTTTAGGAGTTTTTGAAAGCTCTTGGAGTGTTTCTATCCCAATTGTATTTTTATCTTGAGAGATGATAGTTTGTACCTCTTCATCAAGTTTTAGAACTGACATAATTTTTGAAACCTTAGACTTAGAAATTCCAAGACCTTGGCTGAGTTCTTGTTGGTTCTTATATATGCCCTCAGCAATTGCTTTACTAAAACTTTGAGCATACTCAACAGGAGAAACATCTTCACGGTGCAAGTTTTCTACAATAGCAATATCAAACATCTCTTTATTGCTTATCTCTTCAACCACCACAGCTTGAATTTTTTTGAGTCCTAAGAGCTTATGAGCTTTAAGACGTCTATGACCAAACTTTAAAATATAAGAGTCATTCTTACATGTAACAGTTATTGGCTGGGCTAAACCGTGCAATTTTATAGATTCCATCAATTCGCTTACATCACCCTCTTCTTTACGAGGTTGATAGGGATTAGGTGCAATTTTATTTACATCAATTTTAGAGTACTCATCTGCTAGGTTTACGCTCATAGTTGCAGAGTCTGTAATAGCAGCAAGTGCAGCTCCTGAGAGTCTTTTTTTCTTTGCCATATTTATACTCCTAGTAGTTCAAAGCATAAAGAGTTCAAATCTTCTTTTACTCTTTTAAGATGTGCTTTTTCACTTTTTATATTGGTATTCATCTCACTCACTCCCTTGCCTTGGTTATGAGCAATATCAAACCAACTTGATTGTAGAAATTTTGTCTTGAGTATTTCAAGATTAAGCTTAGATTTAACAGCATCTTCAAATGGGCTGAAATCTTTTTGTAAGGGATGGATCATATTAAGAAGAAGTTTAGTTTTAGGATTTCCTGCATCATCAATTACTTTTTCAAAAACTTTTAGCCCCATTATATCCATTATGCTGTCACGCAAAGGAGTAACAACTACGTCTGCAAGGCTCATAGCTAAAGTATTAAGATCAGCATTAAACCCACCCTCATCTATGATTAGCACTTCATCTTTTGCAATAGATTCAACCAACAACTGCAGTTCATTAATATCTTTTATATGCATAACTACCATAGGAGATACAGTTCGTATCATATTTAGTTGGTAACAACTCTTTTGTGAATCCAAATCCAAAATAGAAACTTTTACACCCTTACCTTGCAAAGCCACCGCCAGATTCCAAGCAACCGTAGACTTTGCAGCTCCTCCTTTAGTGTGAGCGGTGTTGATAATGTTGTAAGGGTAGTTTTTATCAACCTCTTCACGTTTTCCAACTGCCCCCCACTCTCCAAGCACTTTATACATAGTGTTTTTATCCACCTTATACTTAGCAGCCAAATCCACCGCAGAACTACCCTCACCCAAAGCCCTCAAAATTTGAGGACGATGAGTATAGAGTTTTTTGTTAATTCGTGCCATCTTTTAATCCTTCGAATGCATTTATTTTCTCCTGAAGCTTACCATCTATAATCGTATGCATAGGAGAAATGCCATACTTTTTATTTTCATAAAACCAAATATCACACATTTTATATATACGTTCATGCATTATTACTACGTCCCTTCTGAACTCATCCATTTGATGATCAGCGACAATAAAATTACAGCAATGCTTAAAAGTAGATTTAGCTAAACCCTTTATTGTTATATCCCTTAAGTCTTTTACAAAATATGGGTTTAAAGGTGATCCGTGTATATGTTCTAACTTAATGTCCACAACTTCTGGAACCAAATCCACCTCAGAACTGCCATTATCTAATAATCCTTTATGTTCTATTTTTCTCTTTTGGATTTGACCATCTATAATCGTATGCATAGGAGAAATGCCATACTTTTTATTTTCATAAAACCAAATATCACACATTTCCAATGTACGTTTATTTATTAATATTACACCCTTTAAAAACTCCTTTATTTTAGGATCAACGACAATAAAATCACAAGTATTATACATGAGTAGTTGCCTATAAGCTTTAAATTCACTCCTCATTGCAAACTTCCTTAAGTCTTCTATAAAACTTGTGGTTAAATCTGAACCATATATATCCTCTAACACTATTTTCATAATTCAATTTGTCCTTTTAATTATGCTTTTTATACTCTATAATCTCTTCTGAATCATTTTCTTCATCAAAATATTTGATAGTTTCAAATTCAAAAACATGAGGCTTACCATCTTTTGCCTCATGAGATTTCATCTCATAATTACCATATGTCTTACTTTTAAAAGTACCACCACTTAATACCTCTTTTTCCATCTCATCAATTAATACTTTTTTATTAACTACATCTGCTTTAGCTAATCTGTTGTAGTCTTTTACAAATTTTTCAATTCCACTAATCATTTTAAACTCCTTGTTTTTTTATTTTTATGATTTTTTTTCTACTAATTTTCACGTCTGGTATAGATGCCATTTTATCTTCAAACGTGTACCCCTCTGCTTCGCTCATGTCACTAAACAACTTTTGTACCGTTTCAACAGGAAGAGCAGTATCAAAAGAGACAAAGCCACCGCCCTCTTTTTCGATTATGAAAGTATTGAATTCCAATTTAATCCCTTTTTAATATTTCTAATATTATAATACCTCGATAAGTTAATCGGACTCTAAATGCATTTTTAAAGAAGATTAACTTAGATTGCTAATTTGCTCTACATGTACAAACGTTGTATTTAAATATGTGTTATCATAAATAACGATATTTCAAAAAATTAGCAATCGCCTTTTTAAATTATGTCTTTTTCTTTACATATACAATCAAATTCATGCTCTTCTAAAATATGGTTTCCATATTTAACAACATACTCTTCTGAACTGCTATCTAACATATAACCAAAATCTGTCCATTCTTTATGCTCACCCCAATCAAAACTACAAAATTCTTCAAAGCTGTAATCTTCGTCTTCTCCTAATTTTTCAATAACTAACTCTTTTTTTACATAAAAACAATCTTCACCATCGGAAGAACCTACATATGCACAATTGAAAGATATATTTATTTCACTTAGTTTTTCCACAAATTCATCATTAGCATTGTAAAATTCATCTACAATATAAGTCTTTTTTGTTTCAATATCCATAACAATTGCTTCTGTATAATTGTTATCAATATTAACACATACACAAATTTTATATTCTTCATCTATGTTTTTAAGAATAATTCTATCAAGTTTAAATTCAAAATATTCATCAACATCAATATTAAATATTTCATTCCCCGCATTTTCATTGTCACTAATACTGCTGTAAAAATATTCGAATGATTCTGCTAAATCATCCCATACTCCATCATTCCCGTTCTTATTAGAATCAACAAAATAATTATCATTTTCTTTAGAATAATATATTCTGTCGTGACCACTACCATAAAATTCAGAATAACAAGAATAAATTTCTTGATATTTATCAATATCTATACTAACCCCATCGCCACATTCAATAATATTTGGCATTTTTTGTCCTTTTAATAAATTTAACAGAACCTTAATTTAAAGGCTCTATAAAGTTACTTGATTAAACAAAGAGTTTGGTCTCTATCTATTGTAAAAAATTTGTTATTTATTTCAACTTGCACGTAACTTTCTATTCCGCAATTTTCATTATATTCATAATTAAAAATCTCTTTTATTTCTGTTATATCTTCATCAAAAAAATCTTTTAATAATTCCTTTCCTTCTTCTCCACTGTCCCAAAGTGTAACAAAGCCAAGACCATCTCCAACAAAGTTTCTTTCTGCTTCCGCTGTATCAAAGTCATCATCATTGTTATTTTCATTATTAAATACTAATCCTACTTCATCTACCCAAATACTCGCACTATTACAACCGTGGCTATCTTCATATTTTATTTGAATTATAATTTCAGTTCTCATTTTAGATCCTTTTTAAAATAAATCATTTTTACAACAATATTTAAAATACAACTTATACTCTTCTTCTATTTCATCTTCAGTTATTCCATAATCACTCAATGCAATAACTGCCTCAGAAATATCATCACTTATTTGTGTTTCATAATTTCTAAGTTCATACCAAATTAAATCTTTTTTACTATTATTCTCAAGATCATAAGATATCTTTTTTTGATGTAAAGCACTAAGTGCAGAAATTACACTCTTACACATGTCAACAGGACACTACGCAATTGAGTATATTTAATTCCCTTTTTACATTTTTCTTCAAACTGTTCATTACCAAAAGCAAAAAATGCACCGTTTGAGTCAAAAATCTCAGATTGTGCAGCCTCTATATCAAGTTTATTCATTACATTTTCCTTTACAAACAAAACAACCAGAACTCGCCAAAGTTCACCATCAAACTAAAACCCAACTAAAATCTCCTTTTGACATTTAAAGAGATTTTAGTTAAACTTACATTTACAAACAAAACAAAGTTAGCCCTTGAAAGTCCGCCAAGACTTCCAAGAACAGTGTTAACTTAGAAAAGCAACTCAGACAGCTTAAGCATGTGACGTTCAAACTTACACATTAAGCTGTCAGCTTTTTTTATAAAAGCACTCATTGTTTTTATCCTCCTTTTATTAGATTTTTTTTGTTTAGATGAGCAGAAACAACTCTATTAGCTATCTTTTCACTACTATCGCTATTTTTTACAAAAAGATGGTAATAACTATTTTTATAGGAACAGTAACAACTAGTAATGCATCCTGTTTCATATTCACTCATCAAAAAACCCTCAACTTCTTTGACTTCAAACATTCTAAGTGGGGGCAAAACTTCCAACATCTCCCAATATTTATCTTTATTTACAACAATTATATCTACACTAAAATCTACTTTGTCATAAGTCCAATCTAGGGATACATCTAATGTATTAATTACAAAATGTTTACAATCACAATTATCGTAAAAATATTTTAAGTAACATATAGTTTCTTTTTTATCTATTATTTTATATAAGTTCAAAATAACACTCCCTGAAGTACAGGAGCGAAAACCAACAAGTTAACAAATAATGCATTTTTAATAAGCAACATAACAAAACCTTTACAAACAAAACAACCAGGACCGCCAAGTCCAACAAAACAAGCCGTTATATTTTCGACATGGAACATCTTACCGTTACAAAACTTATGACTTCCTTAAATTTAAGAAAAAGGAGGGAAAACGCGAAAAGAGGATAAAAGCCGACAAAAAGACACTTTACAGCCCACACAAGACGTAAAGTAAAAATAAGGAGTAAAAGTCCAAGAGACCAAAAGCAGAAAGCCCAAGAGACCAGAGAGCAGCAAAACCAAACAAAGAGAAACGAACCATGAGCAAAAAAAGCAATCGCGAACAGGGGAAGGTTGTTTTTATACACCACTAAGACCTCACCGCCTCATCTCGGAAATTTTTTTTTCAAAATGATTTTACAAACAAACAATTTCTTTAAAAAAATATGAAAAGAAAAGGTTTTCTTTTAAAATAGGGGTTTTGACCTTGTTTTTATAGAGAATGGGGGGGTGGTTCTGTTTTTTGGGGAAAAAGTGGAAATTCTAGTTTTTTTAGAGTTGAAGAGAGAAAATGAATGTTTCACGGACATAAGTGTAGTGGAGTGGGTTAAAAAGGGGTTTAAACTTTGTTATTGCTTAAAAGTTTCGTTAATAACAGAAAAGCGAAACAAAAAGAGGACTTTTTTAAGCATTGCTAAAGAAAAGCACCAAAGCGTTTAAGTTTAGTAAAATAAAGAGAAACCTTAAAGAACAAAAAAGACCAGAACAAAGGAGATGTTATCTACAATTTTACATTTTACCCACCAAACTAAAAAGTAAATTACACTTTTCATATTTGCACCCCCCTACTCCCCCCTTTTTGTTTGACCCCCTAAAATCCTCTTTAGTTAAACTTTGAGAGCCTAATAGATAAAAAGCGTAACTGTATTCAAATATAAGCTTTACATGTAAAAAAAATATAAAAAAATATTGAGACTTTTTTGGAGAGAATCAAGAGATACTCAAAAAAATTCGAGATGAGGGGCGGTGATGGGAACTGACCTATTACTTTTTATGACAAGGAAATGCTTTTATTAGAGAGGTAAAGATTAATACCGTTTCATCTTCATGTAATTTTTTTGGATTATCCTCAAGAAATTTTACTATTATTTTTATTGCTTGAGTATTTTTAATTCTTTTATTTGGAAAACAAAAAAACTTCTCTTTATTTAAAAACATATTTGACTTTATTATTCCCTCTATATATCCCATTGAAAATGAAGCAGACATTACTTCTTTTTGGGTCATTTGCAAAACAGAGCCACCACTTAAATTTAAATTTTTAAGGAGTGTATTTCCATCTGCAGCAAACAAACTTATGGCCAATAACGGTGCGATTAAAAAACCTTTCACATTAAATCCTTTTCTTGGTGATATGTAACTATTACTTGACCTACTATATCTAAAGTTTCATCGAAAAGAATATCTGGAAATTTTTTATTATCATTTTTTCCAAGAGATGTTCCTTTTGAAGAAGTTTGGAAAAGCCTAATCACCTTGAGTCCTCCTTGCCATCTAATCAAAAAGCAACAATTGTCTTTAATATCTCTTTTTTCTTCATCTATTACTATGATGTCCTTTTCATTTATGATAGGAGACATATTGGTTAAATCATAATTTACTGCTTTATATCCATAGGTATTAATAAAAGATGGGTCAACAATAAAATTAGTTTTTTTAGAATCATTTCCATATGCTGCCAAACCTCCTTCATACTTTAAAATAGTCTCACCATTTTGATTTTTGAAATTTAACAGACCAGAGAAAAAGAGTATATTTAAATCTATCTTGTTCTTTAAACAAAGTGATAAAATATGTTCATAAGGCAATGAGCCTCTTTTAGCTCTATCAGAGAACACAACGGTTGATAAGTTAAGCAAACTTGCTAACTCCTTGTCAAATTTTATTTCAAATATCTCTTTTAACTTCTTCATTACTAGTTGAAATTCATCTTTCTTTGAATTTTCTTTCATCTTTTTCTTCCTTTTTTAATAACAAATTAGTATTACACTAATAATAACATAAAAATGATGTTTATAACAAACTATAAAATTATTATTCTCTAAAATTAATAGAGATTTTACTTATTAAAGCAAGTATTTAAGATTATATAAGTATAATACTAACTGAGATTAGTGGTTAAGTGATATTTTTAGGAGGATTAAATGGCGAGACCTGTAAAAAATGCATTGTCTATAAAAATTATTAATAAATTCAATATGTCTTTAAAAGATTATGCTCAAGAAAAAGGACTCTCTTATAACTCCTTAAAAATGTTTGTATCTGGAGTTTATGATCAAAACAAGATTGTAAAAGCTCAACTAGTTAAAGATGGTATTCTTAATGGTAGACCTGAGTAATCATATTTTGGTAGCGGAACTCCAACTTATGATAAATCAGACTTTATCTCAGCACTTGAAAAAAAGAGCTATTACCATAACCCACACTAGATTCATAGATAAAAAGTTTCTTGAAGATACTTTTTTTTATGGTGTAGCCTCCAGATGCCAAGACCTTCAAGGATACCTACCTCTTCCATATATTGCGAAGCAGGTGGGTATTTCCACCAAATCCCTTGAACATAGAGTTCTTTTCATGAAAAAGACCAATCTAAATATTTTTAAATATATAATTATTTTTAATAGAGTTTTCATATATGTAGGTATGGACATCATTAATGCCTCAAAAAAGCTTACTGCATTTCCTATTAGAAATTGGCAAAAAACAGAAGAGTACAACGTTAAAGAAATTCACCCACTGGGTGACATATATATTGGGTTTTACTAATGCAGTATTCACTCACCATAAATCAACTACTAATTCACAATAAATATCCAACACTAAACTTTCAAGATGGAGCAATTCTCTATTTTATGCGACAGTTTATTGGAGAGCAGAGTTGTGAGAGGTTCAGCGATGAACATGGCAAAATTTGGTATTGGTTTGCAAACCAAAAAATCATCAAAGAACTTCCAATGCTTCAAATTAAGTCAAAATCGGCACTAAACAGACGTATGAGCAAGATATTAGAGCTTGATTTTATAGATAGATTTGTAGATTGTAATAAAACTTATTACTCATTTAGTGAAAACTTCTTTAAATTATTCAGAGGAGATGAAGCGGAGCTAAAACGCTTCACTTTGCCAATGAAAAGTGAAGCACCTAGTGGAGCTAAAACGCTTGACAATCAATATACCAATATCAATATACCAAATCAAAATATATATATAAAGGACACTTTTGAGAGATTTTGGGCTATGTACCCTGCTAAAAGTGACGAGCATAAGACCAGGACCTACAACTTTTATAAAGCAAACAACCTCCAAAAAGACATTAGAGATATTTTGAGAGCCACAGAACATTATATCACCTCTGACCGTGTCACCGATGGTTACATATTGAACCCAACCACCTTTCTAAATGATTCTTATAAAGAGTTTGTCAAAGGCCTACCAAATGGTCATCAAAAAACCAAGTTTGAAAGCCAAAAATTTCAAGATGAGGCGGCGAAGTTTTTAACAAAGCTTGAGTGGTTGAACTCAAAGTGGGCTGAGCTAGGCGAAGAGCAACGTGGAGTAATTTCACGAAGCAACGGTGAAATCATTACGACTAAAGGAGAAGATGTGTTTAACTCTAAAGAGGTAGAAATTATTAGAAAAGGTGGAGGGGTTGAAGAGTTACTTCAATCTCGCCTGACAACTAGCACTCAAGAGCAGATACAAAGGTTAATGGCAGGATGAAATACGGAGATGAAGTATTTTATATGAACAATCAGGACAATATTGAAAGTGCTATTTTTTGTGAAGATTGGGAATGGGATATGGCTTATATTGAAAAGGAGGGTAAGCAACTAACTATAGACAGAAGGATACTATTTTCAACAAAAGAAGAAGTTGTTAAAGTTTACATAAAAAGGTTAGAAAATTCCACAACTATGGCTGAAAGACTAATTGAAAAATATAGAAATGAGATAGTACAAAATGGAATAAAACTAAGCCTTATAAAAGGAAAATATAATGGGTGAAAAATTTCAACCCACCATATTACCCAATAGTACAAAAAGCTCTAAGAAGTTAAGCAAATGATAGAAAACTTAAATAACATAAACATGGAGAGATCACTTCTTTCTTCTATTCTTTGGAATCCTGCTATTTTTGAGGATTTGAGTGAGAAAATAAAAGAGAGTGATTTTTACCTTCCTGCTCATAAGTACATATATGAGGCTATGGGTGAATGCGAAAAAAAAGATTTGCCAATAGATAGTGAATTTATAGAGAAGATACTGAAAAAAGAGGAGAGGTTTGATGAAGATGCTATGCTTGAAATTCAAGCTACTAACCCTCTTCCCTCTACAAAAGCCTATGTTCAAGAACTTGTTGAAAAAGCACAAAAAAGAGATTTAATTGTTCTCATAAATGAGATGAGAGAGAAGATAGAACAAGGTGAAGATGTAGATATAATTAAGCAGCACGTTATAGACCGTGCTGAAAACATTGGTCTTGAAACCCAAGATGATGTTAAAGATTTTGATGAATTTAAAAAAGAATATTTATCTGCCCCTCCTCCAACCCTCATAAAAGCTCATATAGGCTTTATTGACCAACCACTCTCTCTAAAAAATAGTGATTTTGATTGGACTAGAGATGGCGGTTTTCAAACAGGAGGGCTTACTCTTCTCATGGGTGACCCTGAAGCAGGAAAAACAGCCCTTGCGGTTCAAATAATTAAAAACGTTACAAAAGATGAGCCAGTTCTTTTTATGCCTTATGAATTTACTGTGGGTAACTTTGTAGAAACACAACTACGCATAGAAGGAGATGACTACTCAAACAAAAATCTTAAAATTTCAATTGTTGGTGAAGATATAAAACAGATAATTAAAAAGTTAAGAATTTGGAGAAAAAAAGGAGTTAGATTAGCTGTTATTGATTCGCAAATGAGAGTCACCAACGTCTCAAGTAAAGGTGGAACTAGTGAAGAAAAAGAGACAGAGAAGTTTACTGCTCTTGCTAGAGCAGCACAAAAACTTGACATGCATATAATCTTCATATGTCAACAAGGTAAAGAGGACGCACGAGGTGGAGTAATTAGCCCTATGAAATCAAAACTTGGAGGGCATGAAGCAACCATAATTCTTTATCTAAAAAAAGAGAAAGATAGTGAAGATAGAGAACTTCTTTTTTCCAAAAATAAACAAACAGGTAAACACTTCAAAAAAGCTCTTAGTTTTGAGAGAACCACCTTAACCTTTAGAGCAATCCGAAAAGAAACAGACAAAGGCAAAAGTGATGAAGTCCCTTTAAGCGAAGCAGAACAATACAACAAAAACAATAAAGTACCAGTTGAAATTGTCTACCCAAAACAACAAAAAATGGAGTTAGAATAGTTATGATTTACGCATATTTTAGTGATTATCAAGGCATGTTCAAAGGCGATAAAAATTCAAGAGAGGTTACAAGCTATTTTAATAAAATAGATATTAGTAGGTTTAAACTCGAGAGCGGGAACAATATTATGGATTGTGGCTCATATCATTATGCCGCTTTTCCCTACGGAATGTCAGAAGAGTCGTTTATCAAAAACTATTGTAAAGAGATGACAATAATTGAAGAAGTTCAAAACTTTTATAACAAATGCAGAGAACTACATGTAGAAGTTCCCCCAACAAATGAACTCAAAATAAGAGAAGCAGTAAAAACGTATTTAAATACAAAATACAAAATAGAGTATATGCAGGACGAGTATACTCATACATCTCTTCCTGTTAGAGCAGATTTGTTTGCAGTAACTAAAAACAAAAAAGTTATTACTGTTGAAATAAAATCAGATAGAGATACTTTTACTAGACTAAAAAAACAATTAGAAGAGTATACAAAATTTTCACACATAGTTTATTTAGCTATTGACATAAAGCACTTAGAAAGATTTAGAAAAAATTTTCCTAGCTATTATGGAGGTATATTGGTTTATGAAGACAATGAATTAAAACTATATACCGCTTGTTGTAGAAATGAAAATGTTGATACAACTCGCCTATTGTGGAAGCAAGAATTGTTTGCTTTTGTAAATGTTTTTGATGGAAGCTTCTCAAAATATAATATAGAAGAACTAAATAAATTTATATACAACATCTTCACGGTCCAAGAATTTTACAAAATAAGCGAATATCTTTTTGTAAATAGATATCTACACGAAAAGAAAAATTTTAAACATATGATAAAAGATTTTGAGTATAAAAATAAGCTCATTCAAAAATTTATAAAAAATAGGAGTTTATTATGAACCAATTAACACAAGAAGAAGCAATAGAGGCAGTTTGTCCGTACATGTCAACATTATATGAAACAAAATGCATAACCGAAAAATGTATGGCATGGTGTGTAACTCAAACACATGAGCCGACTTGCAGGTCAACATATCAAGAAGGCAAAGAGTTAGCAAAAAAAAAGCAAAAAGGTTTTTGTATGAGGCTGAAGAGATAATGCAAAGTAAAAGAATGAGTTTGATTGAGACCATAAGTGGAACTGCTATAGGGTTCTTTGTATCGTTGGTGCTTGTAAATATAGTCTTACCTTTTTATGGGTTCAATGTAGGTATGGGGCAGAGTTTAGGAATAACGTCTATTTTTACAGTTGCTTCAATCCTAAGAGGTTATGGAGTTAGGCGATTGTTTAATTTTATTTATAAAAAACATGGTTAAACCTTTAAAAGTAGCCACAGCTTTTAGTGGTGGACTTGCAGCAGTTGAGTTTGCAATTAAGTATGAGAGCATAAAGCATGAGATTGTTTTTGCTTGTGAGTGGGATAAATATGCTAGAAAACAGTACTTACAATTTCATGCAGCTCCTGCTACTTTTCATGAAGACATAAGTGACCTTGATGCTAAAAAATATAAAAATAAAATAGATTTATTTGTTTGGGGTTCACCTTGTCAAGATGTTAGCTTGAGTGGGAAAAGAGAGGGTTTTGATGGTCAGAAGTCGAAATTCTTTCGCGAGGGTGCAAGAGTTCAAAATGAGATGAAGCCTAAAATATTTATATATGAAAATGTTCTTGGGCTTTTGAGTTCTAACAATGGAAATGATTATGAGGAAGTTTTACGCACTTTTAGGACTCAAGGTTACTCAATAGTCACCACGAGAATGAATACAAAAGATTATGGAGTACCTCAAAATAGAGATAGAATTTTTATAATTGGCTTTTTAAACAATGCTGATTATCAGAGTTTTACTCCCCCTATTCCAAAAAAATTAAAAACAAAACTAAAAGACATATTACAACCATGGATTCCTGAGAAGTATTTTTTATCTCAAAAAATGATAGACGGTTTTATAACTCATACGGATAGACACTCGATCAAAGGAAATAGATTTAAATTTAAACCAACTAAGGGAGATAAAGTAGCAGCTTGTTTGCATATAGCTTCAGGGAATAAACCAAGTGATGATTATATAAAAATAAAAACCTCACTCCAACAACTTGGCAATATAGACCAAAAAGGACACAACTCTTTATGGGGAAGAGTTTACAGTATTGAGGGCATAAGCTCAACAGTCAATGCAAATGGTGGAGGAGCAGGGGCAAAAACAGGACTTTATCTCATAAAGACAAACACTAAACAAGGATTTAAAGAGATAAGAAGAGGAGATAGCTTAAATTTTACATTTCCAAACAGCAAAACAAGACGTGGCAGAATAGGAAAAGAAATTGCACAAACTTTAGATTGTGCTTGTAACCAAGGAGTGGTTGAACCACAAATTGGAGCTTTAAGAGGACGTAATCCTCAAAACCCAAAATTAAGAGTTCTAGGACTTCCAACAAAACAGATGCTTGAAATAAACAAAAATGGAACATCAAACTGTCTTACAAGTGTACAAAAAGACAATGTAGTTTTAAGAGATTTTTTGATTCGTAGACTCATACCCTTTGAAACTTTTTTACTCCAAGGGCTAAGAGCAGAAGATATTAAAATAGTGGTAAGTGACACTCAAGCTTATAAAATAAGCGGCAATGCTCAAAGTGTAAACGTACTCCAGGAATTACTCAAAGCACTATATAAAAAAGAGGAGTTACCAAAAAACTCTCTCTTTGATTTTTGAAAAGTTTCGCATGAGAAACTTTATTGATATGGTTCAACTTAGACTCATAGTTGATTACAAAATTAGAAATGAGGGAGAGAAGATGACAAGATGTACTGGAGAAAATTGTAAAAACAAAAACAGTTGTAAAAGATTTTACTCAAGGAATGCAAAAGAGTCTCGCATTCCAAGTAAAACTTGCATTACTCAAGAGTTTGATTTATATCTAAAAAAAGAGGTAAAAACAAAATGAGAATAATAGATTATTGCCAAGGTTTAGCAATATGTTTAGTCTATATTATGCTTATGTCATATATTCAAAATGTATATGGATAAAACTTTAAAAAATAAATATAAAAAAGAGGACACTATGAGTAGAACAAAAAATAGAATAGATTTACAAAATGGAGATAAGTTTATGGGAGAAAAAACTAGGGTAATCATAATAATGGTTAAAAACCTATATCTTTTTGATTCCATATATATACCAATTGTCATATTTACAAATACCTTTAATCACAAAAAAGAGGTAAGAACTATAGATGACTTTAAAAAAAACTTTATAAGGATGGGATTGTGATACAGCAAAAAATAAAAACTTTACATGTAACTCAAGTAGAGTTCAAATACGCATATAGACCTATATGGCTAGAGGGGAAAGTGGTATGGGAAAATGAAATGACAAATGAAATTTTTATAGCTACTAAAGTAGATAATCATATAGAACTTAGCTCCCCTCCTCCTTTTTTAAAATACTTTCTTAAATTTGACCCAAAAAGCGGTGAGGTAGACATTAGATGGAATGGCTTTTCCCAAGAGACAATACAACGCATAGAATACTTTTTACGCATTTTATTTACGACCTATAAAAGTAAATTTATAAAAGAGTATCAGATACACATTAGATTTGATAAAAAATGGAAAGTAAAAAAACTCAGCATTATTAATTCAAGAAGATATGTAGAAGATATTGAATTTACTATTGTTCTAGCTACATTTTTTAAAACACTAGTTTCAGGTGACAATATACAAAAAGCCATGAGTATCATTGGACTAAAGATAGACTTGTAATGGCTGAATGGCAAAAAGTAAAATTGGCTGAATATACACTTGAAAAACATAAAAATCAATTTGCAGTAGACCGCTACAACGATAAAAAAGTAGGGTGGAATAGAAGAAGTAAACTCATAAATGGAAAACTTTATGTAAATGTAAAAGAGTATAGAAGTTTTTTTATGTCAAATACGCTTACAAGAGAAAGAGTAAAAAAACTCTATTTTAAACTTGAAAAAATATTTGGAAAAAAACAGCTATATAGCAAATTATATAAAGAAGTAAAGAATAAAAGTTACCAAACAGTTTACTACTTTTTCAACGATTTTAAACTAAAAAACAGAAGAGCGACCATTGAATACTATTTAATATTAAAAAAACTATACAAAAAAGTTTCTCATGAGAAACTAATAACAAGGATATAAAATGAGTAAAAAAGCATTGTGGATAGACGTAGAAATAACAGGATTAAACTCAAGTGAACATGGACTTACTGAGGTGGCGTGTTTAGTAGAGATTGATGGGATTGTTATAGACTCTCTTAGTCTGAAAATAAATACAACTTCATATAAAAAAGACATTATCATGACCCCAAAAGCACTAGAGCTAACAAACAAAAGTGAAGATGAAATAAAAAATTACCCTATCTCTCAACTGCAGTTTAAAAAATTTATAGAATTTATAGAAAATTATGTGGACCCAAAAGAGAAGTATGACGTATTCCAACCTATTGGATACAACATAAATTTTGATATGGATTTTATAAAAGCTTGGTTTAAAGACAATAGACACGACAACTATAGTGATTATTTTTCATATAAAGATGTAGATATTTTTGCTTTAGTAAAAGTTCTCAAATATTTAGGTTATATAAATACAAAAAATGACAAATTAAGTACTCTTTGTGAAGAGTTTTATATAACACTAGATGCTCACAACGCTCTTAATGATATTGAAGCAACAAAAGAGCTATATGAAGTTTTAATAGAAAATTTTATAAGAGAATAATGTGGGAAAAGAGATAGATTTAGAAGAGGTACTACTTGAGAGAGAATTGGCTTCAAGAGAACTCATTGATTATATACGTTATGTTTTTAAATATATTTATAAAAAACCATTTTATGAAAATTGGCATCATCACTATCTTTGTGCAGTGATAACGTCTTATTTAAAAGGAGAGATTCCTCTTCTTCTTGTCTCACTTCCCCCTTCTTACGGAAAAACCGAAATTTGCATTAAAGATGCAATAAGTTTTAAACTTGGAAACGACCAACAATACAAAAGTATGTACGTTTCCTATGGTGATGAACTTTCAACTAAAACCTCCGTAGAAACAAGAGATATTATGCAACACCCTGCATATAAAAACCTTTTTCCAAAAGTTGCCTTTAAAAAAGGGAAAGATACACATTGGAGCATACATGGAGGTGGTGGACTTTTTGCAACAACTCCAACTTCAGCGACAACAGGATTCCATGTAAAAAACATCATGATAGATGATCCAGTTAAAACCATAGAAGGACATGTCAAAAGTGCTTTAAAAAAAGTAATAGAGTTTTGGGATGGAACTATTCAATCACGACTCGAAGATTGGGGTGATGACACAGGCTCAATAATGATTGTTATGCAAAGGCAAGACATTAACGACCTTATAGGACATATAAAAAAGACCAGAGATGACTATGTTCACATCTGCCTTGAAGCACTCAATAAAGAACCAATAGTTTATGAATGGGGAGATTTCAAATATGAAAGAGCAGCCAATGAACCTCTTTTTGAAGCAAAACACAACTTAGAAAAACTCCAAGAAATGGAAAAAAACTCACCCTCCTCTTTTGCAACACAATATAAGCAAGACCCTGATGAGAGTGAAGCAGGTTTTTTTATTAAAACTGAAGATATTCATTTTATTAGCCCTTACGACATACCTGAACAAAACCTTTATATTTTAGTAGATAATGCTGAAAGCTTAAACATAACTGCAGACAATAGAGCAATAAGTTGCTTAGGATATAGCATTGATTTTACAACTAAAGAAGAATTATTTGTAATTCAAGACTTGAGTTATGGTATTTTTGATGAAGATCAAACTATGGAAGAAATCATACGTTTTATGATTAAATTTGAAACAGATGTCTACATAGAAAATAAAGCAGGAGGAATCACTCTAGCAAGACTTCTTAAAAAGAAAATTTTAACAGTAAATGCAAAATTAAGGACTAAAGGTGAAAAATTAATAATTAATCAAGTAAATACTTTTAGTCCAAAAAGAAGTATAAGTAAAAATAAAAAAATAATGAGTGGAAAAACATATACATCAACTGGAAATTTAAAAATATCTAATGAAGCAGATAAAAAAGGGGTAGAACGTTATACTGAAGAATTACTTGCATTTAATCCTGAAAAATCCAATAACAAAGATGATTTACTAGATGTAACAGTCGGATCAACTACTGCTGAATATATAGAACCAAAGGTAGTTGGTAAACCTAAAAAGAAAAAAAATAACAAAAGAAAAAAAAGAAAAAAAAGTTGGAATTTTTAGCTATAATTTAAAAGCTTACTCTAAAGGTCACCGCGAAAGCTCACAAAGTGAGTCGTGGATGAGCTAATAAACGATAGTGCGTTAGGGTAGCAGGTTCAGGGTTTAACTTAATATAAGTAACTTTTTGGAGCTTTCCCTAAACTTGGGGCTTAGCAGGGGTTTTGACCCCCATGACCCATGGTAATATACTCAATAACTCATAGTATTTACCCCCATGAGCCATGGGGTTTTAAATACACCCCCAATAAAAAAAAGTATAAAAATACAATAAAAACTTGCTTTTTTTAACAAAGAATAGTAAACTACAACAAAAGTATGGGGGATTAAAGAAGTGATGATGAAAATAACCCCATAAAAAACTGTAAAAGGGTAATCAATGGCACCAAAGAAATTAACATTTTATGATGAGATAAACACCTACATAGACAAAGAAACAGGAGAGGTAGTCTCTACTACAAAAAAATCTATTAGTAGAAGAGCGAGTACTCCTGAATTTACAATGATGTTTGTTCATGGTCTTTCAAGACTAACAAGAGCAGATTTAACTAAAACTCAAGCAAAAGTTTTATTTGAACTTTTAAAATATACAGTTAACAATACAAATATGTTACTTATAAATAAAGATGTAAAAAAATTAATTTCAAAAGACACAGAAGCTACACACAGAACAGTAGAAGCCTCCGTGCAACAACTTGTAAAAAAAGAGGTTGTTTTAAAAGCTGAAGCTTCATATTATTTAAATCCAATTATTTTTGGAAGAGGAAATTTTCAAAATGTAAAAAAACTAACCCAATCCCTTTCTATAGACTATGATTTTGAAAATGAAACTGCAGTAGAAAATCAGACTATGAAGTTTTTATATAATGAAGAACAAAATATGTCAAAATTAAAAATAGTAGAGGTAAATGAAACTATAGAAGAAAAGGTGATAGACCAAGAAATTATTGTTGAAGCTGAAGACCATCACCCTAGCCAAGGGAGATTGGACTTTACTTCAAACAACGATGATAAATTAGTCCTAATAAAAGAAAAAAATAGACAGCTTGAACTAGAAAATAAACAGATGGAACTCCGCCTTGAGATGAAAAAACAAAATCTCAATTAACCACTCCTTTACGAAAAGTTTCGCGTGAGAAACTTTTCATCTACTCAATAAATTAATTTCACCCTTTTACCCTCACAATTATACTTTTAAAAGCCTCATCTATTTTATAATTAAATTATAAAAGGAAAGAGATGCAGACCATTCAAGGTAATACAACAGAACTTGGTTTAGAAGCCAAATCAATAGAACTTACTTTTACTATTGTTAATCGTTTTTTAAAACCAATTACTATTAAAGATAAAGATAATAATGCCTCTCCAATCTTAATTACTAAAACAACATCAGATAAATTAGGAAACTTTACTCTAAATTTATGGGAAAACGATGCAGGAGAGAGATTTTCTCTTTACCTTATAACCACAACAGAAAATAAAACCCTTAAACAATATATTTATATACCATTTATAAGCATAGCTATAGCCCATATAAGCATTTTAAAGCAACCATTGGGATGTGAGGGCATTTTAACGTTTATTCAAGCCAGAGAGCGAGTATATAGTTTTAATGACAAACTCTTTAAAGAGTTAGACAGTTATATGTTAAATCAAAATACTCAAGTAAGTGATTCAACTAAAAAAATATTTGAAAAATTATGTAATTACGCAGATCAAAGTAATCCAACAAAAAAAAGTGATTCAATGAAGACATTGGATATAAAACTAGGAGAGATAAATGAGTTTAATTGAAAACATAAATAAAATAATAAAAAGTTTACCTGCCATAGAAGAGGCTAGTGTACTTTTTAGTGAAGAAATAGTAAATAAATTAGAAGTCTTAGCAGATATGGACATAGGTGTAATAGCAAGAGATTTAAACAAAGGCAACTATCTAGGTAATAGAAAACTTGATATTAATATAGCATTAAACAATGACAATCCAAGTGAAGAAGTTACATACAAAAGTGCGATTTTAACTCTAAACAATGGCATAAATATTCCTATCAACTTTGAAACAATAGTAGAGGGTGGAGACACAGTAGTCGAAGAGATTGCAAGTTACACAGGACTCTATACAAAAATATTAGAAGGCATAACTGCTTACAATACAAGTGAAGCTGACCCTCAAAAGCACGTTGTAAACTTTGAGATAGATGTTATAAATCAAACTATTGCAGAACTTCCTACTCTTTTACGCATAAGAGATACAGATGGTTCAGCTTGTAATATAGACAGAATTACTTTAGCAGCTTATAGCGGAGGAAGTCCTAAAGAACAAAATCCAAGTTACTACTGGACTAAAACAACATCTTCTCTTGAAGTTTTGGCAAACAGAGTGGGAGATATCATAGCTCTTGGAGAAAATATAGATAAGATTATAGCTCTTAGTGATAAAGAAGATGAAATCCAAGTTTTATATGACTTAAGAGAAATACTTCAACTTCTTAGTGATGAACTACTCAACATAAAAGCAGTAGGCAAAAATATAGCTCATGTAATTGGAACAAATAAAAACAAAGCAAATATAAATGCAGTAAATCTAAATAAAACAAATATAGACTTACTAGCTTCAAAAATAAATGACAATACAATTGCAAATGCAATAACAGCAGCAGACACAGCTATACAAAAAGCACAGCAAACCAAAGATGATGCAATAGCAACTGCAAGTGACAGAAATGCAGTAAGTGGTATGAAAGATGAAACCTTAGTTTTAAAAAATGAGACACAAAGTATAAGAGAATCAATTCAAGCAATTGCAGTTGAGGGAAATACTTTAGCCGAGGGTCAAAAGGTTCAAATAGCATATAATAGTGCTGAAAATAAGTTTATATTTTCTATCCCTAAAGGAGATAAAGGAGCAAGAGGTGAAGCTTTTAAAGTAAATGCCATGGGTTTAATAGCTCAAAAGAGTAGTTATGATACTCAATTAAAAGACTTTAGCTTTTTTGCTACAGACACAGGTGAAATCTACTTTAAAAATACAAATGCAAGTGCAGATTGGTCTGTTCCTATTCCTTTTGGAAAAGGGGAGAGAGGAAAAACAGGAGAAAGAGGAAATGGCATAAGCTCAGTTATAAGAGTAAGTGGAAATGGAAGTGCAGGAACAAATGATACTTATCGTATAACTTTTACAAACGGAAGTACTTATGAGTATAACGTATACAATGGCTCTCAATCAGATATAAAAATGGCAGATTTAATAACTCACAAAAATAACAGCAATAATCCACATAGCGTAAATAAAAATCAATTAGGACTTGGGAATATAAATAACACAAGCGACCTTAAAAAACCTATATCTATTACTCAGCAAAATGCTTTAAATAAAAAAATAGATATAACAAACATTATAAATGTTTTAACTTCTTCTGTTGTGAATAAACCTCTTAGTGCAGCTCAAGGCAAAGTTTTAAAAGATTTAATAGATAATTTAGGCATAACAAATGTGCAAGGACTTAGTTTAATTCTAGATAAAAAATTAGCAATAGATCAAACAGCAATAAATAGTAACAAATTAGCAGGTAAAAATAGTAGCTATTTTTCTTCTAAAACATACGCTGATACTAAGTTGTCTGCTTCAAACCCTTTTGTCCTAGCTCAAGGAGGAGATGAGGGAGGGCAAATAGGTTTAGAAAAAGCACCTAATAGCACCTTGGATAACCATCCATATTTAGATGCATTTTTGGATAGGCTTCGTTTGATTTCAAGCAAAAATGGCAAACTTAGTTCCTACGAGTTTCCCTATAAAGAAGGAAGTAGAGAGGTAGCTACCACAGACGAAATTTTTACTGCTAGGGATGGACAGGTTGGAAGTTATCTTTTCCTGCGATTAACAACTCCTTCCTGCAATTTAAATTATGGAGAGTTAGTTGCAGGAAGCAACTTAACACCAGTAGGTTTTAGTACATATACAGCTAATACACACCTACCATATAGTGGTGGTAAAGCAGGAATTATACCAACAGGTACGTGGAAAGCACTAGGGGGTGTCATCACTCCAAATAATAGCTACTTTGCTTCTGCACTATTTATAAGGATTGCATAATGTCAAAAAAAATACAAAAAGAAATAGTAGAAATTAAAAATGCAAAGTTTAGTAATAAAGAAAACACACTAGTTGATATTGCAATAAAACATAAGAAATATGGTTGGATTCCTTATACTTTCAAAAAAGATGAAAAAGATGAGAGTTTCGATATTGAGATACGAAAGTATCTAAAAAATGCAACTATAAAAGCGTATAAGAAAGTACTTCCAACTCTCAAACAACTTAAGGAAATAGAAGATATCCAAATAGAAGAACAAATCAGAGTTATGACTATAAAAACTACAAGTGGTAAAACATTTCATGCAGATTATCAGGCTCGTATCAATATGATGTCTGGTGTTATGAGTGCTGAGTTTGCCAAGAAAACTGAGACTACTTGGAAACTTTATGACAAAGACGAAAATGGTAAGAATATTGAAACTATGGTAACTCTTGATGAACTCAAAGAAGCAACTTATCTCGCTCTTGAGAAGTTTGGAACATTAAAAAGTATTGGAGTTTAATATGGGCATAAAAATAGAAAAAATCAATAAAACAGAGTATAGACTTTTAGAAGATTACGCAAGACTATCTTTAAAAGTTGGTGTTACATGTAAAAAAGGCTTAGTCTTTGATGGAGCAAGTATTCCTAAGTTTCTTTGGAATAAAGTTGGCTCTCCTTTTACTGGCAACTATACAAATGCAGCTTTAATCCACGATGGACTTTATAAAACGCATAAAGTAGATAAAAAAACAGCAGATAATATCTTTTTAGATTTAATGAAAGATGACAAGGTGAGTTGGTGGAAAAGAAACATTATGTACTATGCAGTTAAATGGTTTGGTGAGAGTTCTTGGAAATCTTATAGTAAAAACAAAATTCAAAAAAATTCAAATTACGTGGAGGTAATAAAATTATGAAAAAATGTTTATTAATGGCAGTAATCTGCTTAATATGTTTAAGTGGGTGTACTGGTGTTGTAACAAAACATGAATACACAACGCAAGAGTTAGACAAAGCCTACAACGTAGGTAAAGTAGTCTATAAAACTGGTAAAGTAGTAGTAAAAGCTTTAGCCCCTAAAATAGGTACAGAAACGATGGAAGCATTAAAAGAAGTGGATAAAGTTGCAACTTCTTTAGACAAAGTAAGGACAGAAACAAAAAAAAACAAAGATGTAACTACTGTCTTTACAAAAACAAAATAGATTTTTGGTGTTGGTGGTAAAAATATGGTAAATATAGCAATTCCAAATGAAATGGTACTTCAACTTATTCTTGGTGCATTTACCGCTGGTGGTCTTGTAATATGGGTTAAATTTTCTATTAATTTATCAAAAAAGAATGATGAAAAACAAGATCACCAGATACAAAAAATATATGATGCTTGTGACAAAATTAAAGAAGATGTGCTTAAATTGCAAAATAATACTATGTCAAGAAAAGAGAATTTTAGAGTATTCGTTTCAAAAGAGATGCTTCAGGAGATGTTAAAAAACATAGATAGTACCGTAAATCAGGTTCTCGAAGAACTAAAAGGAAGTAGAAGATGAATAAAAGTTTAATGCAGAGCATAAAAAAGGCAGAGGGTTTTAGCGGAACTGTTTACAAGTGTACTCAAGGATTTGATACTATCGGATATGGTACAAAACTTCCTATCACAAAAAAAGGAGCTGAGTTGTTAGCTCAACTCCGACTCGATGAAAAGATAGAACGACTTCATAAAAAATTAGATTGGTTAGATGAACAACCTCAAACAGTAAAAGAGATACTTTATGATATGGCTTACCAGATGGGTGTAACTAAAATAATGGCATTTAAAAAAACTTTAGCATACATAAAAGACAAAGACTATACAAATGCAGCAAAAGAGATGCTTGATAGTGGTTGGGCTAACCAAACTCCTAAAAGAGCTAAGAGATTATCAAAGATGATGAGAGAAGCTAAGTAATGAATAAAAATAAAAAGTTAGCAAAAAAAGCTTTTTTTGAAGCACAAAAAGTTAAAAAAAGTGTTGCTGGCACTGTTACTAAAAGGGTTGGTAATCTTGAACAAAAATCACATAGCCACACTAATTTAACAGATTTAAATAATCTTAATTTAGTTTTGTTACAAAAGTTTTCTGAAGTTGATGGAAAACTTTATTTTAATGATATGGAGGTATCTTATAATGTCAATTCTTAGTGAAACTAAAACAAACTTTAGTGGTTTAATGGGAGTAGTGAGAGAAGAACTTGATAAAGACAATGCTAAAAGGTTGACAGGAGATTTGTATGCTAAAGCTTTAACTACAACCATAAACCATGCAGTTACCAGTGCTAAAGACATGGCTATGAATGGCTCTTTAATAGAAGATAGAAAAAACTTAGTTAAAGAGCAGGTAAAAGAAGTTACTGCAAAAATTACATATGTTGAGGCTCAAAAGACTCAATTGGTACAGAGTGTTATAGATAATAAACATATTCATGCAGCAGAAGGACTTAGCGAAATGATGAGTTACATGTACTCGAATGACTACACACCTTCAGTAGCTATGCAGACTTTTATGTTAGGAATATACTCTAACATGGCTAAAGATATACCAAGTCTTAGTGTTCCAACTGAAACAATAGGAACGAAATCTTAATTATGAAACTATTTAATCCTAACAAAAGAATCTGTTATATGCCTAGTCTGGGAGGTAGTGGAGAATATGGCGGTGATGATGTTAGTGGTGTTGGTGATACTTCAGGAGGAGAGTCTGGAGCAGATAATGCTGGTGAATACGGTAATGAAAAGGATCAAGGTAGAAAATTAAATAAGAACATAAACCCTGCAACTGAATATAATTTTGATTTAAATCTTGATTTAAAATCTAAGACTACTAATGTATTTGGTTTAAATGGAATAGAAAGTCATAAAGAAACAACAAGTTCTTTTGATTTTGATTTTGATGAACTTACTTTTTCACCCTATGATAAAACTAAACAAATAGAAACATTTGGAAGTATAGAAGCTCACTTATATGAGGCAGGTCTTTCGATGCAAGAAGTACAGACCATAGATACGATAACAGAACTTGTATCTTTATATATGACTATTATTGGGATACCTACTTCTTTTTCTATGTTGCAAATGGGAAAAGTTATTGGTTTAGTTGGGGCTGTTAAATTGGCTACTGAAATTCATGATATCGTGAGTACTATAGAAAAATTAGGAGCAAGATATGGCATAACAAACAGTGACTTTGAGATGGAGTTTGATAAGCATTATGGTGGAGATGGAGATACTCAGTTTGCTTTGCAAAAGAGCACTGAAGTTTTAGTGGCAGAGGCAAGAGCAACTAAAACTCAATTAAGTGACTTTTTGTATGGCAATCTTTTTGATTGGATGCCAGGGGGAATCTTCTATGCTGCCATTTATGCGGGAGGAAATTTTTTTAATTCAACAGGAAGTTTGGCTCAAACTAGATTTGTGGGAAATGGAGATAAAAACATGAATGATGAATTGTGGTTAAGGATGGGTGTTTATGGTGAAACACCAAGAAAAAAACTAGGCTCACTTGCAGGGGATGAAGGCTTTAGTGTAGTAAATTTTGGAGGTTAAAGATGTGGGATTGGATAACAAAGAACTCAAAAAACATAGGTGTTGTAGGTAATTTAGCATCAGGAGCTGGGTTGGCATATGGTACATATATGCAAGGTAAAGAGGCTAAGAGAACAAATGATATAAATATTGATATTTATAAAAAGCAAAGAGCAACTCATGATAAAACTCAAGCCAATTTTAATGCAGCAAGTGCCGCAGTTTTTGGAACTGTTAAAAAGAAAAAAGATAATTTGGTTTTATAGGAGAAAAGATTATGAAGTTAGGATATTTACCAGCAGTAAATGCAAATAGTCCAAAAGCAGGACTTGGTTTTGGTTTCGCTGCAATAGGAAAGAGCGTAGCAAATATAGGAAGACTGGGTGATGAGGCAAACAAATATGAAGATAAATTAAAGCTAGATAAAAACACTAGTGATAGACAAAATAAACAATTAAAACTCACTCAAGATAATTTTGATTTAAAGCAAAAGGATTATGATAGATTGGTTGAAGTTGCTAGTGATAAAAAAGCAGATGAAACAACGAGAAAAGGAGCTAGCATCTCTTTGTTTCGCAAACTTCATCCTAAGTTTACAAGTAAGTTAGATGACAATGAGGTGTATGAATTTGGACAGCAAATAGATAAACTTTTACCAAAAGGCAAGGATATAAAAAAACTTGATACGAGAGTAACTCCTGAAGGCAACAAGATACTTACTTATGAAGTTGATGGAAAAATAGTTCAAAAAAACCTTGGAACAGTCAAAACTGAATGGGGAAAAGATAAAAGTGAAGTTCCTGAAAACCACGTTTCAGTTGGAAAAGAGTTTTATGAAGAGTATGCAGATAGTGGCATGGTTAAAATTTCAAAAGATGGTAAGTTTCATGCCCCTATAGATTATGTAAACAGTATGCAAAAAGAGCAAATAGGTGATGGGGATGAGCCTTTAGATACTCCATTATAAAAAAATAGGGAAAGGTCTGTTCTAAGATAGATATAAACTACCTAAAGGAGCAGACATGACCCCAAGAGAACTACTTGGTAATGATGCGATTAATGCCTTAAAGCAAAAGGGTTATAATTCTAGCCACATTAGAGCAGTGGCAAAAAATCTTTATACCTCTCAAAAAGAAGAAATTCAAACTCAAACAAACAATGTTAAAAGTGATGCTAAAAAAATGGATAATGATTTGATTCGTTTTAGTGGAGGTATTACAAAAGGAGCTTTAGAAGGCGTACGCGGTACGATGAAAATAGCTGAAGATGTAACAAACTTTTTAGATCCTCACCGTGCTAGTGCTACTAATGGAAAATACTCTGCTCCAGTGCAAAAAATGGGTACTTGGATAAAACGTTTAGAAGAGTACCAGGGTAATTATAAAAAAGTAAATCCTGAGTCTTGGGATGTAGCAAGTTTCTCTGGTGAGATGGTTGGTGGTTTTGTTGATCCTATCAATATAATTCCGTTAGGAGCTGCTAGTATTGCAAAACGTGTGATTGGTTTAGCTGTTACTGGTGCAGCTTCAGGTGCAACTGCAGCTTATGGTGGTGAGCGAAATGTTGTAGAGGGTGCTTTGATAGGTGCTATAGCAACTCCTGTTATAGGTGAGGGATTACATCAAGGGGTGAAAGGTTTAGCTAAACTTTGGGGTAAACAAAAAGACAGACGAATAGCCTCAGCCCAAAACTCAAAAGACTTAGAAGATATAAACTCTAATGAACTATTCGATGGATTAGAAATAATGCAGCGTGTTGATGGTGGAGAAGATGTCAACATAAATGTAAAAGAGTCTCATGGCAGTTTTAACAGTTTTTTTAATGAAGTAATGCATGGTGAATCTAAAGCAGTTCGTGAACAAGTATATAGTGACCTAAATGAAGGTAAAACAAAAAGTGTTATAGATAAAGATCGTTATGCTGATCTAAATGAGTTTACTCGCTACATAAATACTCTTGAAAATATACAAAAAAGAGAACCTAGTCTTAGTTTTATGGAAGCAGAGTTAAGCACTATTCGTGAACAGATATCAAAAAGTGGTGATGATTCTGCTCTTAGATATAACGAAATGTTAAAAACTACTCAATCAGAGATAAAAACAAATCCAAGTATTTTACCAACACAGTTAAAAAATGTGATAAATGCAAAACTTAAACCAAGTCATGAAGAAGTTTTAATAACTAACTGGGTAAATGATGGAGCACCAGTAGAAAACAGATTAGCTGGATGGAATGTCATGCATGCCATAGAACAAGACATCATAAATCCACTTCGTACCCCTGATGAATATTTACAAAGTTTGCAAAAAGCTGGTTTTGGAGAAGAACAAAGTCAAGTATTCGTTCAAGCGTATGCAAACCAAGATGTTTCAATAGCGAAACAATATTTTAATGAAAAAATAACTATAAAAGGATCTGATTATGTTGTCAAAAAAGGAGAAGAGTTCCATGCAAATCAAGACAGTTCAGGAGATGTCGAACTTCCTAGTGGAGAAACTAAACCACCAAGAAAGGATGAGCTTAACGGAGATGGTCCACAAGGGGGAAGAAGCGATGAAGTCTCCAATCAAGAGCATCCAGGCTCAAGCGATGCAAATGCTAAACGAGCCTTACTCGATGATGGACAAAATCTTGTTGATGATATCAAAAAGGGCGAACTATCCAAAAAAGATGGAGAGCTGGGAGGACAGCAAACCTCTAGGGGCAATAATGATGAGCTTCCCTCAGATAGAAGCGACACAGTGGTACGCAAAGAAGATGAGTCAAATCTTGGGAATGAAAAAGGTGTAGAAAATGGTAAAGATGAACTTCACACGTCGCGAAAAAGCGATGAAAAAGAGACTTTTGAAGATGAAACCAAATTGGATGATAGACCGAATAGGGATGATTTTGAGAAGGAAAAAAAGAATACACATGAAAATGTAGATCTACACAAATATGAACCAATAGAACTTACAAAAGCAAAACGAAAAGAGATAAATAATCAAGTAGATGAGATCATAAAAAAAGATATCTCAAAAGTAACACCTGAAGATAAAGAAGTTCTTCGTAAATATACAGGTGTAGGTGGAATTGAAAAAGGAACATATGGAAGTCTTAGTGAACACTATACCCCATATAAAACTGTAAGAGGCATATATGATGCACTTAATCGTGCTGGAGTTAAGTTCAAGAAAGCATTAGAGCCAGCAGTGGGTAGTGGTAACTTTGTAGGACATAGTCCAAAAACAAAATGGACCACTATAGATACTGATCCAAAAGCTTATGAGATAAACCGTAGACTTTATCCTGATGCGAAACATTATAATACAAGTTTTGAACAGTTTAAAGGTGATGGGTATGATCTGGTAATTTCAAATGTGCCTTTTATAGAAACACGTGGGAAAGGTAGCTTGGATGTACGTCCTGATATAAAAGCTTTACATGATTATTATTTCGTAAGTGCAGTAGATAAGGTCAAAGATGATGGTGTTGTTACTTTTGTAACAAGTCGTGGAACTATGGATAAAGCCAGTAATAAAATACGTAAAGAGTTAATGAGCAAAGCAGATATCATAGGGGCATATCGTTTACCTGAAGGTACATTTAGTAAAAATGCTCACACAGATGTTGGAGTTGATGTAATCTTTTTACAAAAAAGAAAAGAGGGTGTTGAAGCTACACCAGGACAACTAACTAAAAATCAATCTTTTATGCGCTCAACTAAAACAAGAGATGGTATTTATCTAAATGAGTACTATCAAGCTTATCCCCAAAAGATACTTGGTGATATGGAAGTGGGCGTTAATAAACAGTTTGGAGGCAAAGCATACCAGGTAAGTGGTGAAGCTGACTACTCTAAAATAAAACTTGACTATCGTAATCCCAAAGAATCTTTACATGTAAAAGAAA
Source organism: Sulfurospirillum sp. (assembly GCA_016744795.1). Lineage (GTDB taxonomy): Bacteria > Campylobacterota > Campylobacteria > Campylobacterales > Sulfurospirillaceae > Sulfurospirillum_A. The sequence goes on along the minus strand of JADGDR010000001.1, from coordinate 60,123 downwards.
AAATTGAACATATGCAAAAAGCACCAGAAGATTCTCATGAGTTTTGGAACTGGGCAGATGAACATGGATATGAAACTCATGGTTTAGATGAGAGAGGACTTCTTATAGAAGATGGAAGTGTTAGAGTTGTAAAAGATGAAGTAGAGTTTTCAGACATAGATGGTGGTGCAAAAGTATATAAAGATATAAGCAGCACAGATGAGGGCAAAAAGATATCTTTACTTTCAGAGATACTGCAACTTGGAGAAAAACAAGATCTAGTTGGTAAATCTTTAATAAAACGATACAAAAGTGAATTTGGAGTACATCCTTATAAAGATAAAAAACTAGGCAGGCTTTTTGAAGACATAGGAGAGCGTGAAAGTTTATATGAATTTGGTAGTTATTTTGATAAGGATTTTAAACCTGCACAAATTTTTGATAAAAAAACAAAATTTGAGGGAAGTGGAAAAGTAGCAGTTTCTCACAATGCTCCAATATCAACCCGTATGCTTTATCATGAAAATCATAAAGGTGAAATAGATATTGCTAGTAAGGGTACATATATAAAAGAAGGAGATTTTTATAATGCTTTAGAAAGTGGATATAGCATACATGGTAAAGGAAAAGTTCAAAATGACATACTTTACTATAGTGGAAATTTATATGGCAAACTTGATGATCTTAATAAACTAAGTGATACATATAAAGAAGATGGTATCGCCTCAACAAAACTAGAAAAGCAAAGAGCTTTACTTGAGGATATATTGCCTGAGAAAAAGAGTATAGAAGAGATAAGTTTACGTGGTGATGAGCCTTGGATACTTGAAAATGATTTACATGTATATTCTTTAAAAAAAGTTGAACGTATCTTAGATAAGGGTGAGAGAAAGATACATGAGTGGAAGAGTGAATTTGGAGAAGTGTATGATAACTACCTAAATAACAAAACTCTTATAAAAGCAGTAAAAGGTGAATCTCTTACAGCGTACAGAAGAAGATTAAGAACTGCACAAGAAGAAGTTCAAGAGGTACTTAATCAAATAAAAGAAAAAGTACTCACTAATGATAAATTACGTTTACGTATAGAAGATGTCTATAATCGCAAATTTAATGGTTATGTAAGTCCTGATTATAAAAAAGCAAGTTATATGATACAAGAGGTTCTTGACGAGCTTCCTCATGATATAAAACTTCGTGAAAATCAAATAGAGTGGATAACACGTGCACTATATGAGGGTAAAAATATCAATGCTCATGATGTTGGTGGTGGAAAAACATTGGCTGGGGCAATTTTGGCTAGAGCACTTAAAAAGAGAGGTGTTTTACAAAAACCACTTTTTGTAGTTCCTAGTAAAGTATTGATTAATTGGTCCAAAGAGATAAAGAGTGTTTTTCCTGATGCTAAGATCATAAACCTTTTTAATCTTGAAAAGAAAACTAGATCTAAAAAGTTGTATGAGTTAGGAAATGCTGAAGCTGATTATGTTTTGATAAGTCAAGAAGGTTTTAAAGAGTTACAACTTCCGTGGAAAGATCAAATGAGATATGTTGATGAGCTCTTTAGTGAAAACCTAAAAACAGAGAATCTAAAAGGACGTGCACTTGCTCTTCAACAAGAGAAGATAAAAAAGTACAAAGAAGTTCTAAGAAGAAATAATAAAGATAAGCGTATCACTATAGATAAGCTAGGGATTGATGCAATTTTTGCTGATGAAGCCAGGGCATTTAAAAACGTAGGTGTACACTCAAAACTAGTGCAATTTAAACTTGGTAAAGCTTTTGGGTTAAATATCACGGAGAAAGGCTCTGTATCTTTAGATAGTGCTAAAGCGTATGATTTTCGTTTTAAGACAAGATATATAAGTGAAAAGAACAATGGTCGTAATGTTTTTATGTTAGATGCTACTCCAACTCCTAATAAACCTATGGAAATATACACGATGTTAAAGCACCTGGACAATAAGATTTTCGATGAGTATGGAATCTACTCTGATAGGGATTTTGCTAATCGTTATTTTGAATTTGGAGTATTGATAGATAAAAGAGGTGAACCGCAAGTTGGATTAACTCATATTAAAAATGCTTATGAACTTCGCAGCATCATGGATAGATATGTAGAGCGTATCTCTATGAGTGAGTTTAAAAAAAGAGGCATTATAGAACTCCCTGATGAAAAAGTAAATACTCATTATGTAGATGCTAGTGATGAGAGTGTATTAGTGTTTTCTGATATAAAAAAAAGAATATTAGAAGCTAAAAGTGATGCTACTAAAAGAAATAAGACTATGGGGATATATAGTGAAGGTGTAAGTGCTAGTACTGATCCAAGAGCATATCAAAGAGGAGGAGTAAATGACTTTATAAATCCTACTCCCCAAAATCATAAAGTTGAGGCAATAGTTGAAAAAGTTTTAAATCGTAGAAAAGAAACCAAACGTGCCGGACAAATTATCTTTTTAGATAATGCTGGGCATGAGCAACAAAAAGGACGTGAACTTGATGATGAGTTTTTCCCTGCAACTTTAGAAAAAAACCTTCACCAAGAGATAAAAGACAAACTTATGGCTAATGGTTTTGATGCAAAACAGATAGCTATCATATCGGGTAAAGAGATAACAAATCCTAGTACAGGTAAAGAGATAAGAAGTGCTAGTGGTAGACGTGGTATAGAGATGAAAGATGCTATTGTTGAAGCTTATGATGCAGGGAGCGTAAAAGTTATCATAGGAACTACTAAAGGGGCTGGTGAAGCCATGAATACACAAAAGTTTACTAGAGACATACATCATGCAGATATTCCTTGGACTCAAGCAGAGATTGATCAACGTAATGGACGAGGTGTTAGAAATGGTAATGAAAATGATTTAGTAGATACGCATTACTATTTTCAAGCTGGTACTTTTGATGAGCTAATGTATAGAACTGTTACAAAAAAAAGAGGATGGAATGAAGCTCTTTGGGATGCAGATGTAAAAGACCGTATAGAGATAGCAGATGAGGGTAATTCTATGCCAAGTGAAGAAGAGTTTATGCTTCAAATGGAAAAGGATCCTTTACAGAGGCGTAAATTGGAATTGAATATTGAGTATGGACGTTTAGAAGATGAATTTACTGCAGTTCAAGAAGAATCACATTTCCTTAAAAGTAGAAAAAAATCACTAGAACGCTCAGTTGAATTGACACATGGTGAGATAAATAGCTTAAAAGATAGAGCTAAGAGTGATAGACCAAATAAATACCTAGGAGAGCTTTTAGAAAAGATAATTAAAACAAAAGATACTGCTAAACAAAATCAGCTGCAGGTGGATTATGATACTAAGCTACCAAACGCTAGAGCAAATATAGAAAAAATGATTTCAGCTAAACAAAAAAAATTAAAAGCATACGATGAGGCTATTGTAAAAACTGAAAAACACATAGAAGAAAATGGTAAAGATATTGTGGATGCACACAGTCGTTTAGAAAGTTTTGAGTCTTTACATGTAAACAATGAAGGTCATATAAAAACAGAACTTGAACAGGAGGCATGTTAATGGATTGTCATGGTAAAAAAGGTTTAGGAAAACAGAAAAAGGTTTTATCTAATGTTATTGATAGTGGTGCAAAAATCAAAGAGTTTGTTAATCAAGTTAAAAGATTAAAGGGTAATGACAAAAAAGAGATATATGTAAAGGCTCCTGATAAAACTTTCATTTCATTTGTAAAAGATAAGATGGGGTTTGATTTAACAGGATATAAAAGAAAAATAGATAATTATGCAGTAAAACATATATTTAAAAAACATGCTACTCAAAAAGAGAAGTTAAGAGGACAGATACATATAACTGAAGATGATTTTTTATTTTATGATGACATAGTAACCAATTATGACAAGATTGCAAAAAGTCATAAAACAAAGATAGGTAGAGATGCGATAATATATATGAAAAAGTATGAGGATACTATATATGTTATTGAAGAAGTTAGAAATAAACACAAAGAATTAGTACCAACCACAATGTATAAGACAAAGGCGACGACGCCAGATGCATCAGGATACGATTGGTTACCTGCCCCCCGCTTAAACGTCCAAAACGTTTCGTCGCTCAATAAAAGTAGTATACCACAAAACTTCTTAGAAAAAGGAGTTGACCATTTTGGTAATGCTATTAAAAAGGTAGATGAACTTCAATCAAAAAAAAGTGGTTATAGATTATTGACTGTAAGTGATATGACTAAACAAATAGGTGAAATCACTCATGACTTTCGCATAGGTATGTCACAAATACATGAGCAAGCAGGACAAATAAAAAGCTTTTTAGACTCTAACTTATCTCCTTCACAATCAACTCTACTACATAAAGCTTTGAGTGGTGATATGGATGCTTTTACATTACCTGGTAATCTAAGAGAAACATACAATAGAATGAGAGATATCATCGATACAAATGCAGATGCTCTTGTAAAGGCTGGAGCGTTAAATGAAAAGCATAAAATCAAAGATTATCTAAAAAGATATTATGAGGATCATTTAAATGAAGGTGGTGTTATAAAGAAGATGTACTTTGACGAACGCTTTAGAAAACGTAAAAATTTAACTCATGATGAGAGAATCGCTCTAGGTATGATTGAAGATGCAAACTTTGTTATACCTAAGACTTTAGCAGAACAAAGAGTACAACTTCTAAAAGCAAATACTCTTAAAAATGTAGCAGATCAGTTTGCAAGTGATGTTGAGCTTGCTGGATATGTTCGTATGAGTGACGAGACTGCAGGTGGTGGTATAAAGAAATATGGTGCACTTGCCGGTAAGTATGTACCTGAAGATGTAGCTAATGCAGTTAAAGGTGCAGGGCTTGTAAAAGAAAATATGGGAGCTCTAGAACAAATTTGGTATCCATTGATAGATCATATAAAAGTCAATGTTACTGTTAAAAATCCTTTTACTCATCTTTATAATGTAGGATCAAATGTAATGTTGTCTTTTTTACATGGAGATATGACTGCTTTAACTAAAGTTTTACATATGGCAGCTACTGACAGAAGAAAGTTTGATGCACTTGTAAAAAGAGCAAACAAATATGGACTTAATTCGTATCTTGGAGAGATGGAAAAAATTGAACCATTTGATCTTAAAAAAGAACCAGTTGTCATGAGTATCTTGAAAAATGCTTATTTTTCAAAAGGATCTAAACTTGGAGATACTGCTAGACACTTATATGATTGGGAAGATAAAATATTTAAAATAGCTTCATTTTATAAACACTTAGAGAGTGGAATGGATGAAAAACAAGCTTTTAAAATTTCACAAGAAGCTTATGTGGATTATACTTCACCTCTTCCTGGTGCAGTTAGAATTTTGGACAAAATAGGGTTAATGCCTTTTATTCATTACTCATACAAAGCGACTCCTATGGTGGTTAAAGCCATAGCAAAACATCCTTTACGTTTTACTCTTATGCAAGGAGCAATGATGGGAGCAGGTGCTAGTGCTTGGCTTGGTGATAATGAAAAAGAAAACATGTATAAACCTAAATGGGCAGCAAGTGAAATGTTTCCTAATGCCTTTGGCGTAAAGAGTTGGGTACAGCTTGGCGGTGGTTGGTGTCTCAATACAGGAAGACTTGTTCCAGGTATGCGTTTTGATGGTTTTGATACTTTAGAGTTTGGTGGTGGTTTTATCGGTGGTGGTATCAATATGCTAGGTGGAAAAACTCCGCTCGGATATAACATAGATGGTAAATATGATTCTACTAGTATGAAAATATCTAAACGTGTACTAGAAATGGCTAAAAACTATTTACCTCCGATAACTTTTGGTCGTTATGGTCAAAGAGTGGTAGGAAAAGCTACTGGGTTAAATAATCCAAAGAACTACTATGATGAAGATATGAGTTATTCTGAAATGCTGATTCGTGGAGCTGGTGTAAGACGATTTAATGAGAAAAAAGAAGTTATATCAAAAGCACGTGCAGTAAAAAACACACGAAAATACGAACGAGGTGCTGCAGGCGATGATACTATGCAACGACGTAAAGCTGATACTAAATACAATAAAGATATTGGCAAAGTAAAATCAGTAGGCAGAACTGTAGGTTTAAGATTGGATAAGTTTTAGAGAAGGGGTTGAAGTCCCTTCTTTACACTATCAATTCTGCTGAAATCTTTTGCTTAATAATCATGAAGACTCTATCACTTACCAAAATCTTCTACTTGACGGAAAGTTAAAACATTATTCATATTAACAGGCTGGTTTGATTCGCCATAATAAATCCATTGAGCCATTTTGGGGCCCTTTTGTTTAGAATAATAAATTTTAGTATAAACGCTATAATATACTCCTTTTTAAAGCATCTTCAATCTTTTCAATATCTACAATAGTGTTTTCAATACTATGTGAAACGTCAAATACAATGGTTCTTATTCGATTTCTTCCTAAGTCATCTATTTCAGAAGCAGCAAGTGAAGATAAAATTGCTTCATTTGAACGAAGTTTATCTTTTAAATCATAGAGATCATCTAATACATTATTCATTTTTAAATCCTTAGTCACTTTTGTAATTTATTTGATTTTACAATAAAGCTTTTTAATTTGCTTTGATTTTTTTGAGAAGTACCAAAAGCTTATATCCAAATAATTATATTTATATTACTTTCAGTTTATATTTATTTTCTATGACATCATTAATAGATCAAGTGCAGTGGCATGTTGCCACACTGCACTTCCTTCTAGTCTTTCCTTGTGCAACTACGAAGTTACGTCATAAGCACGAACACACGGGTCCAAATGCCAGCGCGATTTTTTACATGTAATACTATATACAAGCGCTAAGCACCAAGACATAAAAAGGCAAAGCAGATAAGCTAAAAAGAACGAAGGGGTGGGGCACACAGTGAGGCTTATCAAAAAAGCTAGCCCAACCCATACACATTTTTAAGGTTAGAATGGAGCTTAAAGCTTAAATGAGTGATTATTGCTTGAAATTGGTTGATAATGTACAATAACGTATTAAAATAAGATAGATTAATACCTTATGCTTAAGTTACGAGGTGTTTTATTTAAGTTTTCTTACCTCTTTAAGCTAACTGGTCTAAATAGCTTAAGAATAGGAGTATTTGGTACGAGTAAAAGCATTAAACCTTAAGAGAAAAAAGGGAGGGGTATGTACCCATTTGGTTATGACGGTAATATGTAGGTTGTACACGTAAATTTAAAAATTTTAAAAAATATAATATTATAAATAAGCTAGTTTGTCACGAGTAAAGTTTAAAATCATTTATCTAAATAGATTTATTTTTTTGCTTTTTAATTTAAAAAAAAATAATACTGTGTCAAAGCCAATCTTCCAGTGTGTTCGTGCTTATGCCCATTCGTCATCAATGTATTCTTCTTCATCCTCTTCATCCACAATATCATCAAAAGTTTTAGTAGCAATAAATTCTTGTATATATGCCATCGCATCCATTATGTCATCATGTTTAGATTCAACCTCAGGATCAAAAGAAAGTAGCTCAGATTCTAGTTCTGTAGTAGCAGCTTGTTTTTGGTTAAAATATATTCTTCCTGTAATGAATAATCCGTGCATATTGCTTATTCGTACATTTTTAGCACGACTATGATGTGATAATGGTTCAACTGGTATATGTACACCAGTATCTTTTTGTACAACATCTATAGTATAAAAAAAGTCATTTTGTGCTGAAGCTTTTTCTATACCAAAGCGAGTTGGATTGAACATGACTTGAACTCTTGTTGCATGTAATGCTTTTTCAAAAGGAGTCCAGTGTCCTGCGGAAATATCTATGAGAAATACATCATTTCTTCTATCAATCGCAAAAGTCAAGATTGCTGATCTATCTGCACCATCATAAGAAGCAAGATCCATTGTAGTGTAAATTTGACATTCTGATAGAGGAACTTCTGTACCATCTTTTTTAACAATATGAGTAGGTTGTGCTGCTTCTATAATTCCTTGTGATAAAGCATCTTTTACAACTATCTTAGGAGCTGGAGTTGTTTTGTATCGTAGATGCGAAAAGTAATTAAAGTTTTCGCGCTTAAATAATTGCTTTTCAGGAGCCATTGCTTTACACATATACTCTTGATAAAATTCATTAACCAATCCTATACGAGACAATCTACCTTTTAAATCACGAATTTTTTTAATTGGAAAACGTGACTTCCACATCGCTTTACCATTTTGCATAATAGGAATAACTTTTGTATGCCATTCACTTTTATGAGTTAACCACTCACTTTCTTCTTCCTCACCATTTTCTGCTTTTAAAAGTTCTTCTTCCTTTTCCATAATGATATTGTTGAGAATACTATCAGCATGTAAGATTGTTCCAATAATAATCATTTGTCCACGTAAAGGATGAAGTGAGGGCATAAGATCAGCATAAAACCATCTACGAAGTTTTTGACGGTTATCTTTATTTGCTATTGCATATTGACCATTTTTTGATTCTAAGTCATCGGCAATTATAAGAGTAGGACGAATATTTTTATAAGTGTAACCACGAGGATCTTGTCCAGCACCGAAAGCTGCTACACAACATCGATGTTCAATAGATTTACCATTTTTATCAACTAGCCCAGCATTTACTACTACTTCAATTTTAGATTTTGTCCATACATCACCTTTAGAAAGTGCATAACCTTTTTCTTGAGCTTTTTCTACAAGCGATTTTATATCTCCGAGAAAGCTTTGAGCTTTTTCTTTATCAGAAGAAACAATCATTGTAAATGGTTCATATTCGAAATGAATACGATTGATAATTAAAATTTTATTTAAAAGAGTGGATTTGGCAGCACCACGAAAAACAGCACTTGCTTTGAATTGTTCAGGACCATTTATGAAATTTAATAACTCTATATGAAAAAGAGGAGTAGCATTTTCAAATATACTTGGTTCTACATCTTTTGCAAATTTTAGTTGATGATGTGTAGGTAGTCTTTTTTGAAAGTATTGATTTTCTACTTTTGGTAAATGTTCAGTAGCAGGACTTACAATATCAGCAGGACTAATGGTTGCTAAGGCAATTGCAGTACATACAGATAAAAGAGTTTTTTTCATAGTTAACCATTAATTTTTTCTAGGATAAACTAATTATTTCCTTTTTTTTCTATACTCTTAAGTGTGTTATTACATTTATTTTTTTAGTTGGCACGGTGTGCCATATTTGTCTGCTTTTTGTATACCAATGGCTGACAATTAAATAGTATAAAGTCCGTATGTAGGGAATGGCAATATTTAGACCAAGGGTTCGAATCTCTCCCTGTCCGCCATTATTTTCACCAAATCCCTATCAATACAGCATTTACACAAGATTTCAATGTAATTAATTACCTGAATTCAAATCACAAGTGCAACAAACACCTTTTTTATCATGCCATATTTCCAACAATTGTACCAAAGAAAACTTCAAATGGAGTTTTATACCCAAGTGCCTTTCTAGGACGATGATTTAACCGTTCTTATGCTTCTACAATTTGCTTGAATGCAGGTTCGTTATTGTAGTAAAATCTGTTCCTTTAGGAAAATACTGTCTAAGTAAACCATTAGTATTTTCATTTAATCCTCTCTTACAAGAACGATAAGGATGACAGAAATAAAATCCACAATCTAATGCCTCTGAAACACATCTTTATGGAAACTAAATTCAGGTTTTAAAAGATGCACTTTATGTCTAATATACTTTTGCATTTAGAAACTCTTATTGAATCTGAATTTAAGTAATTTAAACCCCCTCATTACCTACATTTCTTCTATAGTCATTACTTACAAAAAAGTTTTGTTATATTTTCTATTGGGTCTATTTTTGAGCATTTTTTTATAAATATTCCTTTTGCTAAAAGTGAATTTTTTAAGCCATCTCCAATTTGATTTGATATCCAATAATGTACATTTTGTTCTTTTAAAAATGCAGGAAGTATTTGTGATGGTTTGACTGTTTTTTCTGAAAGAGGGTTTTTTATATAGTTTATATCAACAATTTTTCTATTTTTCAAGTGAATAAGCGCTATGAGCGAACCTTGATTTGAGAGTGATGAAAAATCTCCTTCATTGTCTACACTTAAAGCTACTATAAACTTGTCTTTGTTATCTACAATGTTTAATTCGTATCCTAAGATAAGCACCGTTGCTATCTTCTTTCTTGCCCCTTTTATGATGCGTGAGAGTGTTGGTCTTGAGATGTTCATAGCAGTTGCTGCATCTTCTTGATATTCACCTTGATAGTCCATTAAAAAGATTGCTTCCATCTCATCACTATTTAGTTCCATCATTCCTGTTTGTTTCTCAGGAGTTGGAACAAATTTTTTAAAATGTGGTTTAAACGAGCATTCTCTTTGTATTTTATTTCTTCCCATAATCTTCCTTTCTGACATAATAGCAAAATTTGATTAAGTTTTTCTTGACATATGTTCAAAATAAATGTATTCTTATAAATATATTTACATAAACTTATCTTAGGAGTTATTGATGGTTGAAAACCAAGTATGTGAAAAAAATAGATTAAAGTATTTTCCGATTATGATGTATGCCATTGTTATGGGAATGAGTGGACTTACTATTATGTATCAAAAAGCAGGACAGTGGCTTGATTTTCCTCATATTATTGATGCTGTGCTGATGTACATAACAACAGCTCTGTTTTTTGTGGTTAGTTTTATATATATAACAAAGTATTTTAAGTATGCTAAAGATATTAAAAAAGAATTTTCACATCCAATTAGAGTGAATTTTTTTGCAGCAATTTCTATATCTATGCTTATGTTAGCTATTATATATAAAGAACATTATCCTTCTATAGCTGCATTCTTTTGGTATCCTGGAACATTTTTGCACTTTTACCTTACTATGCATACTCTGTCTTTTTGGATAAACAATAACCAAGAGTTAGAACATTCAAATCCAGCTTGGTTTATACCTATTGTTGGTAATGTCTTGGTTCCTGTTGGGGGCATTGGTTTTGCAAGTCAGGGGTTATTGATGTACTTTTTTAGTGTCGGAATTTTCTTTTGGGTTATACTTTTTTCTATTTTGTTAAACAGAATTATTTTTCATCATCAATTAGCAGTAAAGTTTATGCCTACACTGTTTATACTCATAGCTCCTCCTGCCGTTGGGTTTATAGCTTATTTTAAAATGTATGGTGTTATAGATTTATTTGCAATGATTTTATTTAATTTGGCACTGTTTTTTACTCTTTTGGTTGTTTTTATGTATAAAAATTTTATCAAAATTAAGTTTTTTATATCTTGGTGGGCTTTTGTTTTTCCACTTGCTGCTATGGGTATTGCTGCCATGCTTATGTATCATCAAACAGGTGATTTGTTACTGTTAATTCTCTCTTATACCATGATTTTTGTAACCTCTGTTGTTATTTTGATTGTTCTTTATCAAACAGTTTTACATGTAAAAAGAGAAGAAATTTGTATACAAGAGTAGTATGGTATTTAAATATTAAAATGTTACTTTTAGGATAAGAGAATTTAGATTTTTTTATTTTGCTATAATATATTAAAAATTAGGAAGATTAAAAATGAAACTATTATTAATTGGTGCTGGCAATATGGGTGGAGCAATGCTTCAAGGTTTACATGTATACGATGTAACTGTAGTAGAGATGTATAAACCAAGAGCAGATGAGCTTAAAGAACTATTCCCTAATGTAAAAGTAGTAAATACTATGCCTAAACTAGATGGTTTTATAGTTATATTAGCCATAAAACCGCAGTCTTTAAATTCTTTACATGTAGAAGGTAAAGCCAAAGGTGTTATTTCTATACTTGCAGGAGTTACACTAGAAACTTTGAAATCGAAAATAGACTCTGAAAGTTATGTTAGAGCTATGCCAAATATGGCTGCACTTGTAAGAAAATCTGCAACCTCACTTTGTGGGGATGAAGAGCTTAAAGAGACTTCAATCGAAGTTTTAAACTCTATTGGTAAGTGTTTTTGGTTAAATAGTGAAAATGAACTTGACATTGCAACAGGACTTGCAGGAAGTGCTCCGGCTTGGATAGCATTAGTAGCTGAGGCTCTTAGTGATGGTGCTGTGAATCTTGGATTAAAAAGAGATATAAGTTACAAGTACGTTGCACAACTTTTTGAGGGAGTTGGAGAAGTTCTTCAAAATGAACACCCTGCAATTTTAAAAGACAAAGTAACTTCACCAAATGGAACTACTATTGCAGGTATTACAAAACTAGAAGAGGGTGGAGTTAGAGATAGTTTTATTAAAGCAATGGAAGCTTCATACCAAAGAGCTAAAAACTTAGCATAAAAGGATTTACATGTACAAGTTTATAATTTTAATTAGTTTACCATTTTTACTTTATGGTGAGATGGGAAAGCTTGTACATGTAGTTGATGGCGACACAGTTATTTTGAAGAATAAAAGCGGTAATGTTACGTGTCATATGGGTGAGATTGACACCCCCGAGATGGCTCTAAACTCTAAATTAAAAGTAGAGATGAAAGAGTGTGCTTTTTCTAAAGAGGAGTTTATACAATTAGGAAAGTTATCTTATGCTAATGCTAAAACACTTTTAAAAGTTGGACAAATCTATAGTTATGAAATACTGGGTCAAACAAGAAGTAAAAATCCAATATGCAAACTTGCATTGCCAAAAGGTTTACATGTAGAGCTTAGACCCATATTTGATGAGATAATGGTTTCTAGGGGATATGCTCTACCTTATATCATCAATTCTTCAAAAGAAAAATCAAAACTATTATTAAAAATTGCAAAAGATGCAAAATTACAAAAACTTGGTTTATGGAAAGAACACTACAATTTAATGCAGTGCTTGCTTGAACATAGATACTCCCTTAGAAGTTTAAGATAATTATTCATTTTAAAATCAACTAACAAAATATCTTGACATAGCGTTATGTAATTTTATATACTACGCATTGAAATGGGTTTTTTGGATAAAAAGTAATTTTCATAATCTAAAGGCAATTTTATAATAAAGGAAAATAATGTACATATCAGATAGTGTTTTAGACCAATTTATAGAAGAAGATGTTCCGTATATTGATTTTACAAGTGAAGTTGTAGGTGTAGCTGATCAAGATGGTACAATTGAGTATAGAACAAGAGAAAAGACTTGTGTATGTGGAACAGAAGAGGTTGCTAGGATTTTAAGAAAGTTAGATTTAGAAGTATTGTTTTTTGAAAAATCAGGAACTTTTTTAGAAAAAGGCTCTGTTATTTTAAAAGCCAAAGGAAAAGCTTTTGCACTTCACATGGCTTGGAAAGTTTGTGTAAATATCTTGGAAAATGCTTCAGGAATTGCGTCAAGAACAAAAAAATTTGTAGATATTGCAAGAGCTCAAAATCCAGAGGTTGAAGTAATCACTACACGAAAGTGTTTTCCTGGAACAAAAAAACTAGCTATAAAAGCGATTACAGTTGGTGGAGCATTACCTCATAGACTTGGACTTTCTGAAAGTGTTTTAGTTTTTGAAGAGCATATGAGATTTATAGGTGGATTAGAAGGGTTTTTGAAAAATATTGATGAAATTAAAAGAAGAGCAGGTGAAAAGAAGATTATTGCAGAAGCTCACAATATCCATAATGCAATTACCTTGGCAAAAGCCAGAGTTGATGTTATTCAATTAGATAAATTTTCCCCTGATGATATTAGAACAACTATACAAGCAGTAAAAGCGATTTCAAATGATATTAAAATAGGTGCTGCTGGTGGCGTTAATTTTGAAAATGTAAAAGAGATTGCATCTACAGGAGTTGATTTGATAACTACGTCAGCTTTGTATTTTGGAAAACCATCAGATATAAAAGCAGATATACAGATGGTATAGGAAGTTTAAAACTTCCTTTCTTAGGTGATTATAATAGGATTAAATGCTTTTGATGCGACAAGAACATTGTCACCAATACTCATTTTGTCAACTTCTTCTTTTGTAGCTACTACTTTAGTTAAATTGCCCCCAATAAGAAGAGTGACTACAAAAATAGTATCAGCTTTTTGTATTTTTAAAATTTTAGCCGAGAATTTGAATTTTCCACTTATCTTTGATTCATCAAAGAGTATATCTGGTAATCCTTCTTTGAGTATTTTTCCATTTTTAACTATTTTTACATGAGAAGCTAGTTTGTATACTTCAGCTATATCGTGGCTTATAAGCAGAGTTGTCATTTTGAAATTTTTATGAATTTTTTCTATATCATCTTGGAGTTGTTGTCTCATTGTATTATCAAGTGCGGATAGGGCTTCATCTAATAAAAATAGTTTAGGTTTTCTAGCAACTGCTCTTGCAAGGGCGGTTCTTTGTTTTTGTCCTCCGGAGAGAGCATCTGGGAGTTTGTTTTGTAACTCTTTTAATTCTACTATTTCTAAAAGTTCTTGTAAAAAATCTTCATTTTTTTCAGGTTGTGCAAATCTTAGGTTTTGTATGACACTCATATTTGGGAAAAGGGCATAATCTTGAAAGACAAAACCAACATCTCTTTTTTGAGGTGCTAAATTTATCTTTTTTTTTGAATCAAACCAAATTTTATTATCGACTTTGATAAAACCACTATCAGGAGTCTCTAATCCACTTAAAAGTCTTAAAAGAGTAGTTTTACCTGAACCAGATTGCCCAAATATCGCATTTATTGAGTTATTTTCTATTGTAGTTTTAAAGTGAAAATCAATTTTTTCATTTTTATTTTTAAAGCTTTTTTTTATATCAATCTCTATCATTTTAAAACTCCACTAAATTTTCTGTTTATGATATACACTATAAGTAAAATTGCAAAGCATATGGCAAAAAGTGTAAGTGCATACTGGTTTGCTAAATCATAATTGAGTGCTTCTACTTCATCATATATGGCTAATGAAGCTAGTCTTGTCTCTCCTGGGATATTGCCACCTATCATCAAAACTACTCCAAATTCTCCAACAGTATGAGCGAATGTTAGAACAATTCCTGTAAGAAGAGATGCTCTTATATTTGGAAGTTGAACATAAAAAAGTGTTTGAAATTTTGATTTACCAAGGGTGTATGAAGCTTCAACAAGTGATTTTTGTAAGGATTGTAGACCTGATTGGATAGGATGAACCATAAAAGGAAAGCTAAAAATAACTGAACCTACTATAATTCCCTCATATGAAAGAACTAATCTCGTGTTAAAATACTCTTCAAAAAAGCCACCTGTTAGACTACTAGGACCCAAAAAAACTAGTAAGTAAAAACCTATAACAGAAGGGGGTAAGACCAAGGGCATACTTACGATTGTCTCAAAGATGGGTTTTAGCTTTGATTTTGTAGTAGAGAGCCAAAATGCGATTGGAATGCCAATAGAAAAAAGTATAATTGTAGTAATTAATGCTACTTTGAAGGTTAAAAGCATTGTTTCTAAAAACATTAATCTTCCTCTATAAGAGATATTTCATTTGCTTTTATAAGAGCTATGACTGTATCATTTTCTTTTAAATTTAGGCGTTTTGATGAGTTTGAAGTTATAATAGATATTAGTGTTTCACCTTTACATGTAAGCTCTATTTTGGCAAGAATTTTACCATTTTGTATGGATTTGATTTTGCACTTTAGTTGGTTTGCCATGCTGATTTCACCTATATTTGGAAGAGCTATGGCTACTTCAGTCTCTTTAAATGCAACTGTTATACTTTTACCTAAACCAAGATAATTACAAGTTTGAGGGGTATCTAATACTACTGTTCCAAATAATGTATTTAAGACTTCTATGTTTACCAAAGAGATACCCTCATGTGAAGTTATTTTTTGTATAGTACCTTTTAGTCTATTCATTGACCATGTATCCGTATTTTTTTAGTATATCTTGGCTAGTTTTTGAAAATATAAATTTATAAAAATCTAGACTAAGTTTTTTGTTTTTTTCAAAGCCATTTTTTAAGATAACTATTCCTTGTTTTATGGGAAGATAATCATTTTTATCTAACTCTATCCATCTTCCTACGTCTTTCATTTTAGGTGATAAAACGACTGATTTTGCTGTGATGCCGATATCTGCTGAACGAGAGTAAATGTATTGGTTTGTTTGTGAAATACTCTCTCCCCAAACTATTTTTTTGTAAATAGTATCTTTTAAATTTCTATTTTCTAAAACTCTTAGGGCTTCTATGCCATAAGGAGCATTTTTAGGATTTGGAATTGCAATTTTTTTTACTTTTTTATCTTTGAGATTTTCTAGTTTTAAGGTAATTTTTTTGTTAAGAGACCATAAAACTAGTCCTCCATAGGCATAAATTTCAGGTTTTGAAGAGCAAAGTTTTTTAGAGTACAAATATGTTGGATATTTCATATTTGCTGATAAAAATAGATCAAATGGAGCACCATGTTCAATCTGTGCAGTTAGTTTTCCTGAAGAAGATACTATGGGAATAATTTTCACACCAGATTCTTTTTCATAAGCTACTACAATTTCATCAAATGCAAAACGAACGTTTGCCGCAACTGCTACTTTTAAAGAGTTTGCATATATACTTGTTGTTAATATTGTTATGAGAATTAATTTGAATAACATTTTTGAACCTTTTCGTTATGTTTTTAAAAGTATAACGAAATATTCTTAATTTTGCTTAAATTCCAATGATAGTATCACTTGGTCTAAATGTTGCATAAGCACTTTGATTCTTCTCTACATGTAAAGATTCAAATTTTTTCAAATCCATGACTGCTGTTAAAGTTAGTTTTTCATTAATTTGTAGAAATACTTCTATTATATCTTGTCCTTTTTGTACCTTTTTGATAGTTCCTTTTATGGAGTTATACTCTTTTTTTGTAGTTATATTTAGCCACGAAGCCTTGATTAGAGCATATACTTCTTTGTCTTTTTTTATGCCTAACTCTTTAATGCTCTCATTTGTAATAGACGCATCTATATGTAAGTCATTATTTAAAGAAATAGTCAGCATTGAATTGATTTTGCCTTTTTTAATTTTAGTTATGCTCCCAAAAAGTTGGTTTCTTGCACTTGTTCTTAGTGAGTTTTTTTGCAAAAATAGTTGTAGTTCTTCAACATCTTGGGTATATGATTCTATGGATTTTAAGAATTCATGTTGAGTTTTAAAAAGTAATTCATAAATTTTTATGTATTGAAGTGCTTTTGCAGTAAGTTTACTCCCACCACCACTCTTTCCACCACTTTTTGATACGATAAGCTTTTCATCTGAAAGCTCTTTCATCTCATTAAGAGAATCCCAAGCTGCTTTATAGCTCATCTTCATTGCTTTTGCTGCACCTGAGAGAGAGCCATGTTCGTCTATCTTTTTGAGAAGTTCAATTCTTCCTTTTCCTAAGAAACCTTTGTTATCTTTATCTAGCCATAGGCTTGAATCAAGTCTAATCATTTTTATACATAAACTTAAAAGGAATTCTGATTATTTTGGGTTTGTAGCCTGTAAATCCACCCCATAAGGCGACTAAAAGTAGTTGAAGCCAAGTAGGAGCACCCAACATATTTGAGCCATAAAAAATAGTTAAACTAACACCTATAATAATTATAAAATCTATGATTGTATCAACTGTTTTTGTTGTATTGTTTTTTGCCATATAAAACCTTTTTTTAAGGTTAACAAAAAAGAGATTAAATCTCTATAATAGTTTTGTTTCTACCAGACGATTTTGCTTTGTATAGTGCATTATCTGCATGTTTAATAAGAGTTTCTTTCTCATCTCCTTTGTCTAAGGTTGAAATTCCTATACTACATGTAAGAGTTTGTATTTTTTCAAATTTATTTGAGGCTATAACGTTTCTTATTTTTTCTGCTAATTTATAACCATTATTTATGTTAGTTTGAGGAAGCATAAGTATAAACTCTTCTCCACCCCATCTTGCTAAAATATCATACTTTCTTATGTTTTTTGAAATAAGTTTTGAGAACTTTTTTAGTACAATATCTCCTACATCATGTCCGTAGGTGTCATTGGTGATTTTAAAATTGTCAATATCTATAAATAAAAGTGTAAGAGGGTTTAAGCATCTTGTACTTCTCTCAAATTCTAATTGGTATAAAGTGTTAAATTTAGCTCTTGAGTAGAGTTTTGTTAAAGAGTCTGTGTTTGCCTTTATTTCAAACATTTCTGATCTTTTTTGTAGTTTTGTAATATCTGAAAGTACTATGATATAAAGACCTTCACGTTTTTCTAGTTTATCTATTTTAATACTTAGTGTTCGAATTTTACCTTTTTTATTTGCTATTTTAACTACTCTTTTTATTTTTTCAGTATTTTTAAATTCTTCTATTAGTGTAGCATCTATTTTTGACAAGTCGATATTTAGGTATCCTTTACAGATCATAAAATGATTGCTAAGGCATACGTATTTTTCTTTAAATTCAGTTATAGAGTTGACGTTAAAGAAATTTGAAAATGATTTATTGATTGAGTGTATATTATTATTGGATTTAATGAGTATAAGTTGGTCTAAAGTATCGATAACAGTTTGTAGCTTTTTTGATTCCTTATTGTTTTTATTTACAAATAACCTTACTAAGATAAAAATAAGAATTAAAATAGAAAAAGTTAAAATCCCTATTATTTCAAAAATTTTTTTTCTTTCAAAATGAATTTTTATTTTTTTTAAATTATTTTCTTCTATCAGGGATTTATTGAAAAATTTTTCGGTTATCACAATATCTAGTGTTTTTATTTGTGCTTGATTTATAGTACTTTTTTGAGATTCATCATAGTAAAAAAAGAGTACAATAGCGTATATAAGCATAGTAATTATGGCAAAGACGTAAAAATTGGCTAGTTTCAATATATATCCCAAGAAAAGTTAAATAAATTTGACCTAATACAGCTACAATTATAATACTTTATAAGTTAAATTCTCTTTAAGGAAACAAATTGTACACAGTGAAAAATGAATTTTTAGACAAACTTGAGATTAAAAAGTCTACATTTTTTTCATTTTTAGTACCTATTGAAAATTTTGATTCTTTACATGTAAGTCTAAAAGATAAACATCCAAAAGCAAATCATATAGTATGGGCAAAAAGATATCTTAATGAGTATGAGCAAGTAGTAGAAAATTGTAGTGATGACGGTGAACCAAAAGGTACATCAGGTCCTCCCGTTCTTAATGTAATGAGAGGGAATGAGCTTATAGAGTGTGGTATATTGATAGTACGTTATTTTGGTGGTACTAAACTAGGAACTGGTGGACTTGTAAGAGCTTATGGAGGAGGAGCAAAGGGAGTTATATCTGAGGGAATTCTTATACCATATATAAAAAAAGAGCCATTTAGTTTTTCAACTCTATACTCTTTAGTCCCAAGGTTTGAACATTTTTTAAATAAAGGGGCTTTTCATGTAGATACAAGAACCTATGAATCACATAGCATAGTTTGGCATATGAGCTTAAGTGAAGAGGAGCGAAATCTATTTTTAGAGTTCGCAACTAGATTTGAAAGAGATGGATTTAAAGTTCTATAGCCTCAATATCAATGACTATTTTCACATTATCTCCTACAACAAAACCACCACTTTCTAGCACTTTATTCCAAATAAGTCCAAAATCTTTTCTGTTGATATCACCCTCAAGTGTAAATCCCACTCTTAGATTACCTTGCATATCTTTTATGACACCATGAATAGTATTTTTTAATTTTATCTTTTTAGTAACTCCATGCATAGTAAGATTTCCTGAGATATAGTGTTTTGTAGTCGCAGTTAGTTTAAATTTGATAGTTGGGAATTTTTGTACATCAAAAAAATCTGGACTTTTTAAATGATTATCTCTTTTTTGAATACCAGTATCTATAGAGTTAGTATCGATAGTAGCAATAAGTTTGGTTATCTGTTTTGTTTTTTCATCAAATTCTAAATCTGCATCATAACTTTTAAAGTTACCTTTTACATTTGATATCATAAGGTGCTTGATAGAAAAACCAACATTTGAGTGAGTATTATCTAAGACGTACTCACTAGCAAATAGAAACTGAGAAGTTATCATAAGTATAATAAAAAGCTTTTTCATGATTATTTCCTTTAGGATAGTATAATACTAAAAAACTTATATTAAGTTGTGATAAAAAAAGTTATTTTTTAAATAAAGTACATCTCAATAACTTGCCAAGTGGCGGAACTACATATTCCAGCTAACAATCCAGCAAGTAAATCATCACCCATGACACCTAATCCACCTTTAACATCTCTGTCTATTTTTCCTATTATAGAAGGTTTCCATATGTCAAATATCCTAAAAAATATAAAACAAAGAACAATTTGAGTCCAGTTATCTGAGGCAATTACAAAAGCTAACCATAGACCAACAACTTCATCTATTACTATGCTTTTATCATCATGTGTCCCAGTCTCTTTTTCATAAATATTTATCTGTTTTATACCTATGATTGTTATAAGGACTGTAAGCAACAGTAAAGTATTTACAGGTAGAAATTGAAGTAGTAAAACCCCTACTATTGCTGCTGCTAAACTCCCCGCTGTTCCTGGTGCATATGGGAAAAGTCCACTATAAAAAAATGTTAAAAATATTTTACGCATATTCATCCTAAGTTAATGAAACTGTTTGATGAAGAGTCATTAGTTCAAGATAGAAATCTTTTTCATCGTGCGATTCTAAAAGTCCAGATGTTGGGAAGATATTATCATATATTTTTTGGATATTTTCAAATCTATTAGGGAACATTTCACTAAGAAGAATTGCAGATATATCTTTTCTCATTAAAACAGCAGGTGGCAAGATACCAACTTTAAGAAGTTCCATTAAACTTTCTGAATCATACTTTAGATGGCGATGTTGACCATGCGGACAAGTGTTTTTGCTTACTAAGGTTTTGCATGCATTACAATATACAAATTCTGTAATTATTTCTACGTTAATTTTTAATGATTCATATTTGGTTAATAGTGATTTCATCTCATTTTTGTCGTAATACATACCTATACCACTATGATTTTGTCCAAGTACCAGTTTGTCACAACCTAAGTTATGAGCACAAATACTATCTAAAACAGCATTGTTATAACCAGCAAAAATGTATGTATTTTCAAATGGAACTATAACAACTCTACTTTTTGGAAGATAATTATCTACAAAATACTGAAGTGTTTTAAATCTTAGGTCGTAAGATATTAAATCTTCCGTGTAAGGTTTTAGCAAAAAGATTACGAGCAAATCAGTCTTTTCAAGAGTTATTCTTATAAGTCTTTCATGAGCCCTATGAAAAGGTCTAGCACTCATCATAACTGAAGTTACATTTTTAGGTTTAACTCTTTTTTTCGCTTCATTAATAGTCTTTTTTATCTCTTTTATATCATTAAAATCAAGTTCATAATCGCCACTAACTGCATAATCACCTAGGCGTTTTAGAAATAGTGCTGTTTCTGGATTTGAAGGATCATACGTACCAAATATTTGCTCTATTCTTCTTCTTTTGTCTATTTCAAAAACTTCATTTACCTTAATATGACCTTTAATTTCACCATTTACTACAAAATCTAATTCTTCACCTTGAGTTGCATTTATTAATACATTTGCATTTTTTTTACCAAAAGGGGCGATTATAAATGGAAATGGAAAAGGAATACCTTTGTAATATCCACTTCTATCAACTTCTTGAGCCTCTTTTTTATTCATTAATTTATCTACAGGGGCTAGTAAACCCTCTTTTGCAAAAGAGAGTGTAGCAAGTGCCTGCTTATCAATAAATAGTTGTTTATTTTTTCTTTTTGATGCCATATTTCTTTCTTTTCTCCCAAAGACTTTTTCTAGATATTCCTAGTTTTTTTGATAACTCAGTATCTGGAAACTTATTTTGGAAATTTAATATAATATATTTCACATAATCATCAATGCTAAGTATATCACCTCTGTCAAAAACTTTATTATCAGTTGCTATCTCTACTTCAGTAACAAACTCTTGAGTTTCATTGATGTCCGTTGTAGATATAATTGCACGTCTATCTTCAATAAGGTTTAATACTTTCGTTTTTTCACTCTTTTTTATATTTTGCAGGTCTACAAGATATAAAAGGTCATTATAAGGGGTTTTTGCTATTTTTTCAATAGCATTATCACTAGTAAGAGAAATAAATGTAAAAGGTTCACTTTTTTCCACACTATAGTGAAAAACAACAGCATCAGCATGTTTTTGAAAGTTTGTTTTTAAAAGCACAGGAAGTTTCGTTTTTATGTTTATTGGTTTAAGTTCTGAACTCTCAAAAAGGTTATTTACATACTCTTTATATGTTGTATTCTCTTTTCTAAGAGCGTTAAAATCTTTTAGATGTTGAAGTTTTCTGATAAGTTCTTCTATCATAAAAGGTTTTTGAATATAGTCGTTTGCACCAGCTTTTATTGGGTTTGAAACTGTATCATTACTTATGTAAGATATCATTAAAATGATAATAGAAGATTTATGCTTTTCAATTACAGGATAAAAGTTTTGTCCAGATATGTTAGTAGAGAGTAAAATAGCATCATATCTGTCATCTTTTACAGCCTCTTGTATAGAAGCAGCCATATCACAGTGGTATCCTATCTCTGTCAGTTTAGATGCAATACTTTGCGCTAAGTAAATTTCATTTTCAACAATTAATATTTTCATTTAACAATCTCCTTTTTACTAAGCGAAATCAAGAAAAAATTTCTCGTACTAAAGCTTATACTATTAATAGAGTATTTCATTAATTTTCCAATTACAGTATTTTAATGTTGCTGTTGCACTTACTGCAACTCCTTCTTCTCTTCCTATAAATCCAAGTTTTTCTGTAGTAGTCGCTTTTATGTTTACATGTAAAGATTCTATATGTAAGATATCTGCTATTGTTTCTCTCATTTTCTTTTTATATGAAAATAATTTTGGAGATTGAGCCATGATAGTCAAATCACAGTTTACCATTTTAAAACCAACATTATATAAAAATGATACAACTTTTTTTAGTAACTCTTTTGAATCAGCACCTTTATGAGCCATATCAGTATCTGGAAAAAGTTCACCTATATCTCCTGCCCCACTTGCTCCCAAGAGTGCATCTATAAGAGCATGTAAGGCAACATCTCCATCGGAGTGTGCTTTAAAACCTCGTTTGTCTTTAATTTTTACACCAGCAAGAAACATTGGTTTTCCTAGTTCAAATTGATGAACATCATAACCATTACCGACAAACATATCTGTTGAAGGCTTTTTTAAGTCTGAGATTATTCTGATATCTTCTACTTCAGTTACTTTATTTGCCTTTTTGTCACCAAGCACATACGCAACATTTCCACCATTTGCTTTAATAGCACTACTATCATCTGTAAAATTCTTAGCATTTAAGAGTGAATTATTCAGTGAATTAGTGTTTGAGAGTTGAGGTGTTTGTATAAGTTTTACTTCATCCCTATTTATTGTTTCACCATTATATACTACAGTATCATGAACATTTAAATATGGCACAATTATATCTGCACAATCTGTCTTGTCCATTATCCTTTGAAGCATATTTTGAGGAACGCAAGTTCTTGCCACATCACTTACAAGTACATTTTTACTTTTTACATGTAAAAGGGCATTTTTTAAAGACTCTTGCCTTGAATTTCCTCCTATAACATAAGTAAAACTACTATTAAAAAGTTTCATATACTCTATTTCTTCTTTCGAGCAGACTATTATGACTTTGTTAAAAGTGTGATTTTGAATGATGTTTTGAGTTGCATAGAGCCACAATGGAGTGTGCCCAGTTCTTAGCCACTGTTTTTTAGCAGACATCTTGAATCGAGATGATGTTCCTGCTCCCAACATAACTAGAGATAAATCGGGCAAATTTAGTCCTTTTTCCTTAAGTGTTACGATATTATACACTATGAAAGCTTTTTTTTATCTTTTTTGTGTTAGATTCTTATTTTAATTAAGGAAGCGTTATGAGAAAAGAATGGGTTAAGAAACGTGAAAATGATAATGTAAGAACTCAGATGTTTTATGCTCGTCAAGGCATAATTACTGAAGAGATGAAATATGTTGCCCAAGTTGAAAATCTTTCAGTTGAGTTGGTTAGAAAAGAGATAGCAAGAGGTAGGATGATAATTCCTGCTAATGTTATGCATACTTCACTAAAACCAATGGCAATTGGAATTGCTGCAACTTGTAAGGTAAACTCTAATATAGGTTCATCTGCATTGGCAAGTGATCCTGCTTTAGAAGTTGAAAAAGTAAAAGTTTCTGAAAAACATGGAGCTGATACTGTGATGGACCTTTCTACTGGTGGTGATTTGGATGCTATCAGAAAAGAGGTTATAGCTAATTCTAACATACCAGTTGGAACTGTTCCTATGTATCAAATACTTCATGATATAAACAATAAAATAGAAGATTTAACTATTGAAAAAATGCTTGAGGTTATTGAGCGTCAAGCAAAACAGGGTGTTAGTTATTTTACGATTCATGCCGGATTTTTACTTCGGACTATGCCTTTGATAGCAAAAAGAAAAATGGGAATAGTGAGCCGCGGAGGTTCACTTATGGCTGCATGGATGATGCACTACCATAAAGAAAATCCTTTTTATACTGCATTTGATGAAATATTAGAAATATGTCGTAAGTATGATGTAGCTCTTTCTCTTGGTGACTCTCTTCGTCCTGGTTGTCTATATGACGCTAGTGATGATGCACAACTAGGAGAACTTAAAGTTTTAGGTGAATTAACTCTAAGAGCTTGGGAAAAAGATGTTCAAGTAATGATTGAAGGTCCTGGTCATGTTCCTCTTAATCAAATAGAACGTAATATGAAATTAGAGCGTGAGTATTGTCATGAAGCTCCTTTTTATATACTTGGACCACTTGTAACAGATATTGCTGCTGGATACGATCATATCAGTAGTGCTATTGGTGCTGCTGTTGGTGGATGGCATGGAGCTAGTATGTTATGTTATGTAACAAAAAAAGAGCATTTAGGGCTTCCAAATGCGGATGACGTAAGAGAAGGCATTATAGCTTACAAAATAGCAGCTCACGCAGCAGATGTTGCTCGTGGAAGAAAGGGTGCGATGGATTCTGATAATGCTATGAGTGACGCAAGATATAATTTTGATTGGAATAAGCAATTTGAACTGTGTTTAGATCCAGAGCGTGCAAAAGAATATCATGATGAGACTCTACCTCAAGATGTATTTAAAGATGCAGAGTTTTGTTCTATGTGTGGTCCAAAATTTTGTTCATACAAGATTTCACGTGATATAGTAAAAAACAATCCAGAATTAGCAGATGCATAATTAACTGGTAAATAAATTTAAGTAAAGGAAAAAGATGTTAGATAAGAATAGTATTCTTGAAGCACTAAAAAGTGTTAAATATCCTGGTTTTGAAAAAGATATTGTAACTTTTGGTTTTGTAAAAGAGATTGAAGTAAGTGATGAAAATGTTTTTGTTGAAGTAGAAATACTTTCAGCAAGTGAAGAGATAGCTAGTGAGTTAAAAACAAACGTAAACTCAGCAATTCATGCTCTTGATGCAAAACGTATAGATATATCTATAAAACAACCTAAAGCTCCATCACAAAAAAGTAATTCACAAAGTGGTAAAAACATAACTCCACATGTAAAGAATTTTGTAATGGTAAGTTCAGGTAAAGGCGGAGTTGGTAAAACAACTACAACAGTAAACTTAGCAATTGCCCTAGCTAGTCAAGGCAAAAAAGTAGGTCTGCTTGATGCAGATATTTATGGACCAAATGTACCTCGAATGTTGGGTGTAGTTGGGAAAAGTCCTGAAATAGTTGGACAAAAAGTTAAGCCAATTTTAGCTCATGGTGTTGAAATGATGAGCATGGGAAGTCTTATGGAAGAGGGACAGTCTCTTATTTGGAGAGGGTCTATGATTATGAAAGCAATCGAGCAATTGCTTCGTGATATTCTTTGGAGTGAACTGGATGTATTGTTTATTGATATGCCTCCTGGAACTGGTGATGCTCAACTTACTTTAGCACAGAGTGTTCCTGTAACAACTGGAATTTGTGTTACAACTCCTCAGCAAGTTGCACTTGATGATACCCAGAGAAGTTTAGATATGTTTAAAAAACTTCATATTCCAATAGCTGGAATTATGGAAAATATGAGTGGATTTATCTGTCCAGATACTGGAAAAGAGTATGATATTTTTGGTAAGGGTACAACTGCACCACTTGCTGAAAAATTTGAAACACAAGTTATAGGTGAGATTCCAATTGAACCTGCTGTTAGAGAAGGTGGAGATGAAGGAAAACCTGTTGTACTTTTTAGACCTGAGAGCGAAACTGCAAAAAGATATCAAGAATCAGCTCGTAAACTTTGGGAAGAGATTGAAAAGGTAAACGAAGAGGGTGGAGCTAGTAATGAAGCAATTCAACCAACTACTCCTCCTGGTGTAAGTGCTTGTTCAACTGGTGCAAGTGAAGCTAGTAATGGTTCAACTAGTGGTGGTTGTGGTTGTAAATAGCTCTAAGTTTTAGAGAACATAAAAGGATTAAAATGGCTAATAAAATAAAAACTGTAGAAGATTTTAAAGAATTAATAAAAAATACAGAGGCTATAGAAGGTTATAGAAAACCTATAGGTTTTGGAATTGCTAGAGTTGATAGGGGTCAGTTAAACCCTGAGAAAATTTTACAAGCTAACTTCCCTGTGATAAACTGGGAAGAAAACTTTGGAAGTGCTGCAGTTTTTATTGCAGCACTTAAGCAAAGTGGTGTCGAAGTAGATTTTAGTTCTAGTGAGTTTGTTTGTGATGTGAAGAAAAAATTTGTTAAAAATGCAATAAAAGCATTTGCAGCATATATAAACGAAGCTATTGGTGATGTTCATAAAAACGTGCAAGTTATCAGTTTATTAAATTGGATTAGAACATCTGATGAACTTAGAGATGATTATAAATTGGTTTTTATTTTTGATGATGAACCACTTAAGAGTGTTGAAGCTGTATATTTGAAGTTATATGCTTTATCAACTGGTAAAGCAGCTCTAAGAAGTCTAAATTTAAATGGTGCTTTTGGAGTACTTGAAAATGTAGCATGGTCAATGGGAATTCCAATTGAGCTTGACTGGTTAAGAGAAAATGAGATAGAGATGAAACTTCAAGGCACGTACCCTATTATAGAATCAGTAGATAAATTTCCTAGATTTTTATCTCATGTAATTCCTGCTGATAATACTCGTATACTTGAGGCTAGTAAAGTTCGTATGGGAGCACAGCTTAGTGCAGGAACGACAGTTATGCCAGGAGCTAGTTATATTAACTTTAATGCTGGAACTACTGGTGCTGTTATGGTTGAAGGGCGTATAAGCTCATCTGCTATAGTTGGCAAAGGTAGTGATGTTGGAGGAGGAGCTAGTATACTTGGAGTTCTTAGTGGAACTGATGGTAATCCAATTACAATAGGAGAAAATACTCTTCTTGGAGCAAATTCTGTCACAGGTATTCCTTTAGGTGATGCTTGTATTGTTGATGCTGGAATTGCCATACTTGAAGGTACTAAGATAGGTGTAAGCCCATCACAAGTATCTAAAATTAAAGAGGTAAATGCAAACTTTACATGTAAAGATTCTGATGAGATTCAATTCTTAAAAGGCTTAGATTTTGCAAATTTAAATGGTATCCATTTTAGACAAAACAGTACAAATGGTATGATTATAGCTTTGAGAAGTCAAAGAGAAGTTGTATTAAATAGCGATTTACACTAAAAATTGAGGGGCTTTTGTCCCTCTACTTATTGAATTTAAGACGTTATAGTACAATTTCGTCCATTTTCTTTAGCTTCATATAGGGATTCATCTGCTTTTTTCATAATTTGGGTGGGAGTTTTTCCATCATAGGGAGCATGTGCAACTCCAATACTTACCGTTAAATTTACTTTTTTAAGATTTTTATTTTTTATTTTTTCTTCTGGTTCTTCTGTTGGTCTATCTTTACTTCTGATAGTAAAAGCTCGTTTTGCAATAGATTCTCTTACATCTTCAAGGTAAACTAAAATTTCATCATGATTTTTGTTAGAAAAGAGGATTGTAAATTCTTCACCACCATATCTAAAAGCTTTTCCTCCCCCTTTGACTGCATTTAATTGTTCTGCTACTAGTTTTAAAACATCGTCTCCAACATCATGACCATAAGTGTCATTAAATTTTTTGAAAAAATCTATATCAACCATAGCTAATGAGTATGTAGATCCAAGTTTCAAAAAAGATTCTTCAAGGGCACGACGAGCAGGAATTTGCGTAAGTGTATCTATATAGGCCATATTATAAGCATCTTTAAGAAGGGCTATGATAAATATAACACTACTTAAAGAACAAAAAAGTATAAAAGAACTTTGAGTTTGAAAAAATACAGAAGGAAGGAGTAGTGTATAAAGAACCCAAAATGGTGCTTTTTCTATATTGTTTGTAAAAAATAGAGTTGAGATAGAAGTTACAAATAGGATAGATAAAATAGCTATCAAAAAGGTAAAATCATTAACCTTTATGGATAAATTGTAACTTATGATTGAGGTATCTAGTGCATTTTTAAATTCTGTAGAAAATGTTGCTATAAGGTAGTAAGTAATGCCTAAAATTATAAACATTATAACTATTTTTGAGACACCATAAAAACAAAATAGACCTCTTTCTTGAAGTATTCCAATAAACAAAAAACCTAAAGCTGTTGTAATAGGATATAGATACCAAAAAGAGTATTCACCACCATCGAGTCCTAAGATAGTTGGATAAAACATATAAAGACTGAAAAATAGTGGTATAAAAAGAAGTACAAGAGTTTTACTTCTTGCAAAAAATACAGAGAAAAGCATGGCAATTATGATAAGTCCTATAGATACATCTTTAAAAGCTAGAATAGTATTTTGTGAAAAAATATCAAAGTAGGCAATAATAAAGAGCAAAACTATAGAACTAAAAGATGTTAGGTGAAATTTATTTATATTGTTCATGGACGAGATTATATCGAAAAATATTTAGTTACGTGTAAAATATTCCAAATTGAAATTTTTACATGTAAAGCCTATTTCGTATCTTGAGTACCACTCAAAATATTTACAAGATTAAGTACAATATCTTTTTCTTCATTATTTAAAGAGAGCTGTAGTCCATATCTAAAGACCTGTTCTACTCCTGTGATACTTGTTATGATGCCATTAGCTTCGAGACTAAACCTAAATCCTGATTCCTCATCTTCATAAGATATAAAAGCAACAATTTTTTGTCCCTTTTCGAATTGGCTTTTAGTAGAACTCATAATACCCATACCACCTTCACTGATATCAAGCATATTACCAGTTATATACTCTTTTTCGTTTGCTATGTGAATAAGACTTGCATGAATTATTGCTGCTCTAGGAAATTTTCTGCTTAACAGTGGAACACTCTCTAGTTCTTTTATCTCTTTTATGATGACAGTATTTTCTTCTGCACATAGTATTTCTGTTGTAACACTAAAGTTTTTTTCATCATCACTGTCTTTGATTATGAAAGAGCTGTGATGTCCCATCATCATTGTCATCTGTTCATCACTTACTTGTATTACTGCTGAGTATTGACCTATGTTTTTTACTAAAGATATATGAGGACAAGTTCCTAGTTCAGTATGTGTGATAAAACGTACTCCACGCTCTAGCTTATACATGTTATGAAGATAAGTTATGCCATCTTTCTTAGGAAGGTAAGGAGAAACATCAAATGTTTGTTTATTCTGTAATGTACTTAGTATCTCTTTTTGTAGTTGCGCACAAATTTTTATTAAATCAATACTTTTTTTAAGATCTTTTGTCTCTTTGTATTCAATAAAAGCTTCTAAAAGGTTATACATTAATGAAGAGAAGAAAAATCCTATGTTTTGGTTAGTTGTATTTGAATGTTTCATCCAACATAGGTGTTTATCGTAACAGTCATTCTCTGGGAGAAACAGAGCATCATAAAAATTTTCTGCAATATGACTATTGTCTAAAAGACAACATCCACATCTATTTTCTGATTCTAAATAAGCCACAAGAGATTGAGTAAAATTGCATTTATGTTGAGAGAAAAAGTCTGCTTCAGCTTTAAAAATGAGATTTTGTTTTATTTTATTTATTTCTGTTATCATTATAATTTTACCTTATAAAAAAATTTACTTTCCTATTATACTATAATTTATGATATAATCGCGAAAAATATAAAGAAAGAAGTTAAATGTTAGAAGCAAATAATATAACAATGAGATTTTCATCTCAATTACTGTTTGAAGATATAAGTTTGAAGTTAGATATTGGTAAGCGTTATGGTCTTATTGGAGCGAATGGAGCGGGAAAGAGTACTTTTATGAAAATACTCTCAGGAGAGTTAGAGCAAACTAGTGGAAATATCTCAATTCAGAGTGGATTAAAAGTAGGAACTCTTGGACAAAATCAGTATGCATATGAAGAGTTTACACTTAAAGATGCTGTAATGTACGGTAACAAAAGACTTTATGATGCTATAAAAGAGAAAGAAGATTTGTACATAAATGGCGATTTTGAAGATGACAAAGTTAACGATAGACTGGCACTTCTTGAGATAACCTGTGCAGAAGAAGATCCAACTTATGAGGTTGATGTTCATATAGAAAAAATTCTTTGTGCTTTAGATTTCCCTGTTGAAGTTCATGGTGAACTAATGAGTTCGCTTACAGGTGGTGATAAGTTCAAAATTTTACTTGCACAAGTTCTTTATCCAAAACCTGATATATTGTTTTTAGATGAGCCTACAAATAACCTTGATTTAGAAGCTATTGCTTGGCTAGAAGATCAGTTAAAACGTCATGGTGGAACGATGGTTGTTATATCTCATGATAGACATTTTTTAAACTCTGTTTGTACAAATATACTTGATGTTGATTTTAGAAAGATTCGCGAGTTTACTGGAAACTATGATGACTGGTATATAGCTGCAAACTTAATTTCAAAACAGCAAGAGTTAGAACAAGGAAAAAAACTAAAAGAGAAAGAAGAACTTGAAGCTTTTGTTAGAAGATTTAGTGCAAATGCTTCTAAGGCAAAACAGGCAACAAGTCGTCAAAAAAGACTTGATAAACTTGATATTGAAGATTTACAATGTTCAACAAGAAGAGATCCAAGCATAATTTTTAAAGCAAAAAGAGATATTGGAAATGAAGTTTTAGAACTTGTTAAAATAAATAAATCTTATGATAAAGAAGTTTTAAAAGATTTTAGTTTTAAAGTAGAAAAAGGTGATAAAATAGCGCTTATTGGACCAAATGGAGCTGGAAAAACTACTCTTTTAAATATCATTATGAATGAGATAAAATGTGATAGTGGAGAGGTAAAATGGGGAGCAACCATAGAACCTAGTTATTTTCCTCAAAATACAACTGATATAATTGATGGTGATGAACAACTTTTTGAATGGTTACAGACTTATGATGAAAACAAAGACTTAGATGAGATTAGAAAGTGTCTAGGACGTATGCTTTTTTCTGGTGAAGATCAAAAAAAATCTATCAAAAGCATTAGTGGTGGAGAAAAACACCGCATGATGTTGTCAAAAATGATGCTACAAAAGGGTAACTTTTTACTTCTTGACGAACCAGATAATCACTTGGATTTAGAGGCTATTATTTCTCTTGGAGAAGGACTTTATAAGTTTACAGGTAATGTTGTTTGTGTCACTCACGATAGAGAGCTTATCGATGCTTATGCAAACAGAATCGTAGAGTTTAAAGCTGATGGTAGTATTATAGACTTTAAGGGTGACTATGAAGCATATAAAGAGAAGTATGGACATTAAGATAGGTTCATCTTTAGACAATGATAAAGCTTGGAGTAGTGATACTAAAAAGAAGATAAAAGAGATTCTTAAAGATAAAAAACAACCAAATGAGCACTCCATAGTTTTTAAAATGGAAAAAAGAAGAGGGAAACCAGTTAGTATTATGGGTCCCTTTTTTATAGCTCAAAATGATTTGAAAGTATTATGTAAAAAAATTAAGAAAAAACTCGGTAGTGGTGGAACTTGCAAAGATGAGTGGATGGAATTTCAAGGCGAATGTAGAGATAGACTCAAGTCGTTTATAAAAGAAGAAGGTTTTAGAACAAAAAGTTAAAGGAATTTGTTGGAACATATACTTAATACGCTTATACCAATTTTTGCTTTGATATTGTTAGGATATTTTTTTAAAACAATTAAGTTTCCTTCTATTGATTTTTGGCCAATGGCTGATAAGTTTACTTATTATGTTCTGATGCCTTCACTTTTAGTTTATAAAGTTTCAACATCAAATGTAAATTTAGAGCAGACTTTAAATTTAGTAACTACGGCACTCTTAGCAATAGTAGTTATCTTCTTTTCTTTGATTATTTTGAACTATTTTATTAGGTTCAATAATAGGGCATTTACCTCTATCATGCAAGGAGGAATTAGATTTAACTCTTATGTCCTCTTGGCTTTTGTTGACTCTGTTTATGGGGATAAAGGCTTAGTTTTAACTGCTATTGTTATGTCTTTTGTGATACCTTTTATAAATATTCTTTGTATATCAACTTTTGCTTTGTATGTTAGAGATGGAAAGTTTTCTTTTGTAACATTTTTAAAGACTATAATTAAAAACCCCCTTATATTAGCATGTGCAGTAGGTGGTTTAATAAATGCTAGTGATATAATTTTGCCTATAGTTGTATTAAAATCTCTTACTATTTTAAGTGGAGCGGCACTGCCTGTAGGACTACTTTCTGTTGGTGTTGGCTTGGAGTTTAAGTATTTAAAATTAGCAAAAAAAGAGTTGTTAGTTTGTGTTTTAGTTAAGCTTATTTATTTTCCTGCTGTTATTTATGGGATTGCTATGCTTTTTGGACTTAATGGTGAAATGTTAGCCATAGCTGTTATATTTGGAGCGATGCCAACAGCAGTGAGTGGTTACATATTGGCTCGTGAGCTTGGAGGTGATGTTAGCTTAATGGCTTCAATTATCACCTTGCAAACTCTTTTATGTATGGTAACTTTGTTTCTAATTATTCCTGTTCTTTAGAAAATTTCCACTCTTTAATACGCTTTATTAGTTCTCCCTCTATAGGGAACCTAAGTTCTTTGTCTTTTGAAAAGATAACTTCTCCATTAATTTCGATATCAAAAACACCACCAAAACTTGCAACTCCTGTTATATTAGCATCTGGATAGACTGACGCAATTTCATCTACCGCACGGGTAGCTTTTGGTCTATAAGATCACTGATTACAGTAGATTATGTTTATTTGCATATATACTCCTACTATTAAAGTTTGAATTTACACCTAAAACTTTTATATAATAATAAGATAATAAAATTAAAACTTTCTTAAATAATATAGTACTATAATCAAAATAGCTCAAATTTTACAAGGAGAGTGCTATGAGAATAGAAAAAGATACTATGGGAGAAGTTGAAGTTCCACAAGAGGCTCTTTGGGGAGCACAAACGGGCAGAAGTCTTATGAATTTTCACATAGGAAAAGAGAAGATGCCAAAGGATATTATTCACGCTTTTGCTATACTTAAACGCTCCGTTGCTATAACAAATAACAATTTAAAAAAACTAAGTGATGAAAAAACCAGAGCCATAGTTTTAGCTTGTGATCAAATACTAGAAAGCAGGCATGATGAAGAGTTCCCTTTGAGTGTTTGGCAGACAGGAAGCGGTACTCAAACAAATATGAATGTTAATGAAGTAGTTGCAAACTTAGCTACTAATATACTCGGTGGAGATTTTAAAAAGAATAAACTTATACATCCTAATGATGATGTAAATATGTCTCAAAGCTCAAACGACACTTTTCCAACTGCGATGCACATTGCAGCTGTTCTTGCAATTGAAGAGAAGATGTTGCCAAAGCTTGTATGTTTTAAAGAGACTTTAGAAAAAAAATCAAATGACTATAAAGATGTAATAAAAATAGGAAGAACACATCTTCAAGATGCAACACCCATAAGTGTAGGTCAGGAAATAAGTGGTTGGGCTGAGATGATAAAAAAATCAGAAGATATGATAAAAAGTTCACTCTTACATGTAAGAGAGTTAGCCCTTGGTGGAACAGCAGTTGGCACAGGACTTAATGCTCCTCCAAAGCTGGGAGAGATGGTGGCTTCTGAAATTAGTCGTTTTACGTGCAAAGAGTTTGTAACTGCTCCAAATAAATTTCATGCTTTAACCTCTCATGATGCACTTGTGTTTTCCCATGGAGCATTAAAAGCATTAGCTGCAGATTTGATGAAGATTGCCAATGATGTTAGGTGGTTGAGTTCAGGACCAAGATGTGGAATAGGTGAGTATAAAATACCTGCAAATGAGCCAGGAAGTTCCATTATGCCTGGCAAAGTAAATCCCACTCAAGCTGAGGCAGTTACAATGGTAAGTTGTCAAGTTTTTGGGAATGATACAACTATAGCCTTAGCAGCAAGTCAAGGTAATTTTGAACTTAATGTTTTTAAACCAGTACTTATTAATGCATATCTTCAATCAGTAAAGCTTTTAGGTGATGTTATGAAATCGTTTAATGATAATTGCGTAGTTGGGTTAGAACCAATTAAGCAGAAGATAGAATTTAATTTAAATAACTCTTTAATGTTAGTAACTGCACTCAATCCTCATATAGGATATGAAAATGCAGCCAATATAGCTAAGAATGCTCATGAAAAAGGAATAAGTTTAAAAGAGTCAGCTATGGAATTTAATCTTCTTAGTGAAGATGAATTTGATGAAATAGTAAATCCAATAAATATGATTTAAGTTCTTAAGTCAATATAGTTTTTTATGAAATAAATTATTAAGGGAATTGTTTTGTTGAATAAAAGACTCTTTTGTTTCTAGTTTTTTATGACACTCAATACAGGAATCAAGGGCTAAATGTTCTTCGTTTTTAATAGTCATAACTTTTTTAATATTATGACATTCCCAACAATCTTGACCGCATAAAGAACCCATTCTATCTAAATCATTTGAAGATATCTTATGGCAGTTTATGCATTTTGAAAGAATTTGATGGTCTTTATCTAAAAGACCGGATTTAACTAAGTTTGGATGGCACTTTATGCAATCGCCATCACAGGCATAAGATAAATTATACATAAGAGTAAGGCAAAAAAATATTTTTAATATATAAGTTAAATTTTTTTTCAAAATTTTATTCCTTCATAATTTATTGAACTGTATTTTACTCTTTTTATATAATTAGAAGATAAATTATTTCATTTAAACCTTCCATTCTAATTGAATTGTACAGTGCGATATATTAAAAGCATGTTCTAATTTGTGATTTATCTTTTTAATTAGTTCTTGGTGATTATCAAGAGAAGAATTATCTATTTTTATGTGAGCTGTGAGATTAAACATATATTGTGTAATTTCCCATATATGTATGTCGTGTACATCCAAAATACTCTCATCAATATTTAAGACAAACTTTTTTACTTTTTTTATATCAACAGGAGAACTCTCAAGTAGCGTATTGATAGAGTCTTTTAAAATACCATAAGCCCATCTGCCTATAACTGCTGAGACCAATAAAGCCAATATAATATCTATAAAATACCAGTGAGTATAGTAAATTACAATATAACCTAAAATGATTGCCACGGAAGATAGAGCATCTGCAAGCATATGGACAAATGCTGATTTTAGATTTATATTCTCTTTGTCTCCTTGCATCAAAATAAATCCTGTTATGATATTGACAACAAGTCCTATAATAGCAACTATCAAAGACATCTTAATATCAATAATTGCGGGATTTAAAAATCTTTCAATTGCTTCGTATAGAATCCATAATATAGATAAAACGATGGTGATACCATTTACAAATGCTGCAAGAACTTCTACACGGTAGTAACCAAAAGTTTTATCAAGAGGAGCCGATTTACTAGCTATTATAATAGCAACTAGACTTATAATAAGAGCAAATGAGTGAGTAAACATATGAATTGCATCACTTATAAGAGCTAAAGAATTTCCCATAAAACCAGCTACAAACTCTAAAATCATAGTAATGAAAGTAATTACAAGAGCTATCTTTAACACTTTTTTGTCTTGTCCTCTATGATCGTGAGAATGACCATGATCATGGTCGTGGTCATGACAATGATGTTGTTTTATAAGTGGTTTATGCTCATGTGTTCCAAAAGAACAATTTTTCATTTTCCAAAAACCTTGATTATTTCAAGCAAGTTATCGACTTGTGCTTCTGCTTCTGCACTATTGCCATTTTTAATCTTTTGTATTAAGTGTCCTTTTGCAAAGTGTTCTACGTAAGAACTTATCATTCCATTTAACGCACCTTTAACAGCAGTGAGTTGTCTGACTATTTCGTATGGGTCTTCCTCAAAGCTATTTGATTCATCTTCAATATTGTTTTTGATGCTATTTATCTGCCCTGAAATTCTGTTAATCCTATTTATGAGTTTTTTTCTCTCTACATCACAGCAATATTCCATAAATTTTCCTTTATATAGTATAGGGGGTATAGTATATAAAATCTACTAAAAAAAAGCTTAACTAGAAAATGATGTAAATACATATTTTTGTATTTTAGAATCTTTACATGTAAGGAACACTCCTTACATGTAAAGATAGATTTGTTAAAAATCTATAGTTGGAATTGCACTTAGAAGTTGTTTTGTATAGTCATGCTGAGGATTTGAGAAAAGTCCTTCAACGTCATTAGCCTCTACAATATCACCAAAGTACATAACTGTAATTTGATCACTTATATGCTCTACCACACCCAAATCATGAGAGATAAAGATATATGTTAGATTAAACTCTTTTTGTAGGTCAAGGAGTAAATTTAGTACTTGTGCTTGAATAGAAACATCTAAAGCACTAACAGGTTCATCACAAATGATAACCTCAGGTTTTAAGATTAACGCACGAGCAATTCCAATACGTTGTCTTTGACCACCTGAAAACTGATGAGGGAATCTATCATACCAATCTTCCTCAAGTCCTACTTTTTTCATTATTGCAAGTACTTCCGTTTTTATCTCTTTTGCACTTAAATCACTATTAAGTTTAAGTGGTTCAGCGATAATTTTACCCACTTTCCATCTTGGATTAAGTGAAGAGTATGGGTCTTGGAAGATGATTTGTACTTTTTTTCTATACTCTCTAAGCTCTTCTTTGTTGAACTTAGTTATATCTTTACCTTCAAAGAAAATCTCACCACTAGTTGGTTCTTCAATGGTCATAAGAAGTTTTGCAGTTGTTGATTTTCCACAACCACTCTCCCCAACTATAGAAAACACTTCACCTTTTTTTACCTCAAAACTTATGTCATTAACAGCTTTAATAATAGTGGGTTTAGCAAAAAGTCCTTTGTTAACTTCATAATGCTTTTTTAGATTTTTTATTTCAAATAAAGTATTCATCTTATCTCCTTTGAAAACTGAAGATAATCTACGTTTTCATCTACGGTATCTAGTTTTGATTTTCTTTGTACTTTTCCAGGGCTTGGAATTGAGTTTAAAAGGGCTTTAGTATATGGGTGTTTAGGATTTGTAAAAAGCTCTTTAGCAGTAGCTTTTTCAACTACATGACCTCTATACATTACAACAACTTCATCAGCCATTTGTGCAACTACACCCAAATCATGAGTAATAAAAAGTATAGAAGTTCCTTTTTCTCGTTGAAGTTTTCTCATTAAGTCTAAAACCTGTGCTTGAATTGTAACATCAAGTGCAGTTGTTGGCTCATCAGCAATAAGAAGTTTAGGTTCACACATCATAGCCATAGCTATCATGACACGTTGTCTTTGTCCCCCACTTAGTTTAAAAGGATACTCACCGTATTTTTCTTGGGGATAAGGCATAGCCACGAGTTCTAAACCCTCTATTACTCTTTCGTAACGTTCTTTTTTATTTAAATCTTTTTGGTGAAGACGTAAAACTTCATCGAGTTGATAACCAACAGTATAAGACGGATTTAATGAGGTCATAGGCTCTTGAAAAATCATAGCTATTTTATCACCACGGATTGAACGAAGATATTTTTTACTTTGTTTTAGAAGATCAATTCCCTCAAAAATAATTTCTCCACTTACAATCTTACCAGGTTTTTCAATTAGTCCCATAATTGAAAGTGATGTTATACTCTTTCCACTTCCACTCTCTCCGACAACACAGACAGTTTTTCCTTGGGGAATACTAAAAGACACAGTATCAACTGCGCGGTTTACGTCATCATCTGAGTAGAAACAAGTAAGTAGGTTTTTAATTTCTAATAACATTATTTCTCCTTTAACTTAGGGTCTAAAACATCCATAAGACCATCACCAACAAGGTTAAATCCTATAACTGTTAAGAAAATTGCAATTCCTGGAAATACTATCATCCAGTACGCTGTAGTGATAAATTGTAATGAATCAGCAAGCATTGCACCCCATTCTGGCGTAGGAGGTTGAGCCCCAAGTCCCAAGAAACTAAGTCCCGCTGCTTCAAGAACTGCTGAAGCAAACCACATAGTAGCTTGAACTATCATAGGCGTTGTACAGTTTGGAAGAACTACACTCATAATAAGTCTAAAATCACTAGAGCCATTAACACAACTTGCAACTACATATTCTTTGTTTTTTTCTGCTAAAACTGAACTTCTTACAATTCTTGCAAATGTTGGAATTCCTACAATACCTATAGCAATCATAGCATTAAATAGGTCAGCTCCTAAAATTGATACTATAACAATAGCAAGTAAAATAGCAGGAATAGAGAGCATGATGTCTACTATACGCATAATGATAAGATCAGTCAAACCACCAAAAAAGCCAGCAACTGCTCCCATTATAACCCCAAAAGATAGTGAAATACTAACAGATATAATACCAATAACAAGGGAAATTCTAGCCCCATAGAGTATACGAGTTAGCATATCTCGACCAAAGTCATCAGTTCCTAATATATGTGCAAATGTACCACCATCACTCCAACATGGAGGAACTAGGCGGTTGCTTAAGTTTTGAATGAGTGGGTCATATTGGGTTAAAATTGGTGCAAAAATAGCACAAAGAATTAATCCTACAACAATATATGCTCCAACTAATGCTACTCTGTTTTTTTTGAATTGTTTATAAAATTCAAATATTTTATTTTCATTATTATTCATTAGCTTAACCTTACTTTAGGATTTACTACAGCATAAAGTAGGTCAACTATGATATTAATAACGACAAATACAGTTGCTATTATTAGAGTTGTTGATTGGATGATTGGAAAATCTCTTTGATTTACAGCATTTACTAACCACTTTCCAATTCCAGGCCATGAAAATGTTGTTTCAGTTAGTATAGCCCCTGCAAACAATGTTCCTAACATCAAGCCAATTACTGTTATAACAGGCATAAGAGCATTTTTAAGAGCATGAATAAGAATGACCTGCGCTTTTGTACAGCCTTTTGCTTTTGCTGTTCTTACGTAGTCCTCTTTCATAACTTCAATCATGCTTGCTCTTGTCATTCTAGCAATGATTGCCATTGGAATAGTCCCAAGTGCAAAAGCAGGGAGTAATAAGTGCTTACATGTATCCCAAAAAGCTGCATAATCTTTCATTAAAAGTGAGTCTATAAGATAAAATCCAGTAACATGGTCTATATCAAACTCATAACCCAATCGACCAGAAACGGGCAGCCACCCTAAATTAACTGAAAAGAAATATATTAGCATTAAACCAAGCCAAAATACAGGCATGGAAACACCTGCAAGTGCCGTTGACATGCTAATATAATCAAACCAACTATATCTTTTAACAGCAGAAACGATACCTGCAAAAAGACCAGCTATTGTTGCAAATGTAAGTGCAACCAAAGAGAGCTCAACCGTAGCAGGAAATCTGTCTGCAAATTCGCTTATGACAGGTTCTCCAGATATGATAGAGGTTCCAAAGTCACCTTGTACGGCACTAGTTATAAAAAAATAGTATTGTTCAAGTAGAGGTTTGTTAAGACCCATCTGTTCTCTTAAAGCATCAACTGCTTCTTTATTCGCGTGTTCTCCAAGCATGACTAATGCTGGATCTCCTGGTGCCAAGTGCACCATGGAAAAAACTAAGACAGAAACTCCAAGTAGAGTTGGGATTGCCCATAGAAGTCTTTTTATAATATAACTAATCAAAATTGTCCTTTAAATAAAAAAAGGGCAGGGCAATTAATCTGCCTCCACCCTTTTTTATATGGCATAGGTTATTTCTCTAACCAAACTTCTTTAAATCTTCTTTTACCTACGGGATCTAGTTTAAAACCATGAACTTTTTTTAACATTGGTTCAACTACAATGGAATTAGCGATAGGTTTCCAAGGTGCTTCTTCTTCAAAAATTACCTGAGCTCTTTCATATAGCTTAGTTCTTTTTGCTCCATCTGTGATGACTTTTGCCTCATCAATTAACTTTGTAAACTCAGCATTTTTCCAAAAAGCTCTGTTTTGAGCCGGTTTTTCTTTAGCTGCATGAGCGCTTAGAAGAACATTTAGGAAGTTATCAGGATCACCATTATCACCAGTCCATCCTAAAAGAACCATGTCATGCTCACCCATTGAAGATTTCTTTAGGTAAGTACCCCAGTCATAAGATATGATTTTTGCTTTTATGCCTACTTTTGCAAGATCAGCTTGCATAGCTTCTGCTACTTTTCTTCCATTTGGATTGTAAGGGCGAGCAACAGGCATAGCCCAGATATTTGTTTTAAATCCATTTGGATAACCAGCTTCAGCTAATAATTTTTTAGCTTTTTCTGGATTATACTCATAACCTTTAAGATTTTTGTTATAAGACCACATTGTTGGAGGTATTGGGCTAGTAGCAACTTTACCAAGTCCTTCATATACAGCTTTTACGATACCTTTAGTATTGATTGCATAACATATTGCCTGTCTTACTCTTTTGTCTTGAAAAAGTTTTTTCTCTTGATTAAATGCAAGGTAACCTACATTTAGTCCCTCTTGTTTAACTAATTTTATTTTTGCATTTGACCCTAAATCTGCTACTTCAGCAGGATTTGGAAAATCCATAATGTGAATAGAACCAGCTTTAAGTTCAGCTGCTCTAACAGCGTTGTTTGTAATTACTTTAAAGATTAGTCTATCTATGTAAGGACGACCATTCCAGTAGTTTTTGTTTGCAGTAAATACGATTTTATCATCTTTTCTCCATTTTTTAAAAACAAATGGACCAGTTCCAACAGGTTTTTTACTAAGATCTCCTTGCTTGCCTTTTTTAGCTAATTGATCAGCATAATCTGAAGATAGAATCATGGAAAATTCCATTGCTAAGTTAGCGATAAAAGGAGCTTCTCTTTTCTTTAGAGTAATTTTTACAGTATATTTATCAATAGCAGTTACAGATTTAACAATATTAGTCATATCCATTGCAGACCAATATTTAAATGCACCACCAATTTTATTATATGGTTGAGATGCATCAAATTGTCTTCCTAGAGAAAAAACAACATCTTTTGAAGTAAACTCAGAGTCTATTTTAAAATATTTTGTTTTACTAAACATTACACCTTTACGTAATTTAAAAGTATACTCAAGCCCATCATCTGAAACACTCCAAGACTTAGCAAGAGCTGGTTCTACCTCTGTTGTGCCATACTTAAATTGCACCAAGTTGTCATATATCTGAGTAGCAGCATAGTAACTCTCACCATCTGTTACATGACTTGGATCCATTGAAGTTGAATCGCCACTACGGCCAAATACTAATGTCCCACCGTATTGTGGTGCAGCAAATGCAACGCTTGTTATTAACAATAAGGTTGCTAAAAGTAACTTTTTCATATTTCCTCCATAGAAATTTTTTAGGATTAATTCTATCATAGATTATACTTTTAAAACTTAAAAAAATACGGTTAACACATTTTATGTTTTTTGAAGTAACTTTTTTATTGTATATACAAAAGTCTTAAAAGACGGTAAATTAAGGTTTGCATCTCTCTGTTTCTTCCCCCACATAGGCTCTGGAAAGTATGAGTCTTCTTCAAAACGTGCCATTACATGTATGTGTAAATGAGGAAGATAATTACCAAACATGGCAATATTTACTTTTTTGGGATGATAATATTTTATCATCTGCGTTTCGATTAGTAACATGGCATCAAGTAAAGCAACCTTTGTTTCAGTATCACACTCGCTTAACTCTTTGTATTTCTTAAGTGGAAAAATTTTAAGCCATGGTATTTCTGATTTTTCAATTTCGACATAAAGTAGTTCATTTTCGTAAATTTTCATTAAATATTTCCTAAGTATACATTTTTTATATTATGTTTTTTTGCTATTGAGTATGCCGTTTTTAGACTTTCAATTG
The DNA here is from genome assembly GCA_016744795.1 of Sulfurospirillum sp. Lineage (GTDB taxonomy): Bacteria > Campylobacterota > Campylobacteria > Campylobacterales > Sulfurospirillaceae > Sulfurospirillum_A. The sequence continues at coordinate 17,895 of JADGDR010000001.1, read as the reverse complement.
GTGTTTTTTTGCTTTCCATCATCTTATAATCAGGATGATAAGAACTAATATGCCAAGGAGTATCAATTCCTAGTTCTTCTGCAATGAAAGTTGCTATAAGATTTATTTGCTCATTATCCAGACTTGGTATATAAAGAGTAGTTATCTCTACATGTAAACCTTTTTTCTTTAGAGTTTTTGCATTTTCTAGGACTACATGTAAAGAGCCTTTTAAAGTTTTTTTGTAGTGTTTTTCATTATATGATTTTATATCTATGTTGATAGCATCAATGAAAGTAGGTATTTCGTTGCAAAGTTCAGAAGACATAAAACCATTGCTTACCATTATGTTTTTTAAACCTACTTTTTTTGCTTCAATTGCTATATCTTTAGCATAAGGAAAAAAGATAGTAGGTTCATTGTAAGTATAAGAGATAGATTCACACTTATGATGAAGTGCTAATTTAACTATCTCTTCTGGGCTAATATAGTTTGTTGTATCAAACTTTTTTGTTTGTGAAAGTTGCCAGTTTTGACAAAATGGACATTTAAAATTACAACCAACAGTTCCAAGCGAAAGGGTATTGGTATGAGGCAAAAAGTGATAAAGTGGTTTTTTCTCAATAGGGTCTACCTGTAAAGCAGTTGGGTAACCATAAACCTTACATGTAAGGGTTCCATTTTCATTTGAATTGACTCCACATATGCCAGTTTGGCCATCATTAATCTGGCAATAGTGAGAACAGAGTCTACATGTAATTTTTTTCATGATTCTATTTTAGCCAAATTTTTGTGTAATTTTGTAGACTAAAGTGTGTTTATAATAAAATTATTTCCAAAAAGTGGCGTTTTCTAGTTTTTCTTTAATGTGTTTCCAAAGTAGTGGACTAGCATTTTGTATTACCTTACTTTTATTTAGAACTTGTTCTAAACTAACACTATTTTCAATCCAACTTTGTCCATTATTATTAATATTTTGAAGTACAGGAATCACTCTATCAAGTGCTTTTGCAAATTTAGATTCAATAGTTTTTTCACTTTCAAACTCTTTCCAAATATCTGTAAACTCTTTTTCTAAATTTATTGGAAGTAATCCAAAAATTCGTTTTGCAGCTTTTATCTCTTTTTCTTGAGCTTTTTGTCTTCCTTTTGTATCATAAACAAGAACATCACCAGCGTCAATTTCTACAATATCATGTAAAAGCATCATTTTCATAACTTTATGGGTATCAATTTTAATTTGAGAATCTTCTGCTAAAATCATAACTAAAAGAGAAACATGCCAACTATGTTCAGCTGAATTTTCAAAACGATCAAGTCCAATTGGCTTGTTTCTTCTTAATACTGTTTTTAATTTTTCTAATTCTAATATAAATTCAATTTTTTTAAGTGTGTTTTCCATCTTTTACCTTATTTAAACATAATACGCTAGTATAACATTGAATTGGTCTTTCATCAAGCACCAATAAAAATAATTTATTAAGGACAGTTATGTTTGTAATTGATGCAAATAGCAAAACTCCCCTACATATTCAACTTTATAATGAAATTAAAAAAGATATTATAAAAAATTATAAATTAGGGGATAAACTTCCTTCAACAAGGAAAACAGCATCTTTATATAATTTGAGTAAAAATACAGTAAAATCTGCCTATAGCCAATTAGTGGTTGAGGGTTACATTGAGAGTTATCCTCAAAGTGGATATAAGGTTATGGATACCTTAAATATTGATTATAGTAAAATTGAAGGTTTAAATCTTGGTGATAATAAAGATGAAGAAGATTATTTATATGATTTTTTTCCAGTAAGACTTGAAAAAGGTTCTTTCCCCTTAAAAATATGGAAAAGAATTTTTAATAAGGTCATTGATTCTTCTTTAGATTTTGGTAGTTACTCTTGTGGACAAGGTGAATTTGAATTAAGAGTTGAAATTGCAAAATACCTTAACGATTATCGTGGAGTTAAATGTCAAGCAAGTCAAATCATCATTTACGATGGTTTTGCAAATTCAATGGCTTTATTAGCAAATATTTTAAAACAAGATTATTCAACTTTTGCTATTGAACATCCTGGTTATCATTACGCCTTAAAAGTTTTTGATAGTTATAATTATAAAATTAAAAAAATTAATGTTGATGAAAATGGACTAAATATAGAAAGTTTAAAAAGTTCAAATGTTAAAATAGTCTATATTACTCCAGCTCACCAGTATCCAACAGGTGTGGCAATGCCAATAGCTAATCGTCAAAAACTTTTAGATTGGGCAAAAGAAGAAAATGCTTTAATTATTGAAGATGATTATGATAGTGAATTAAGATATACAAGTAGACCAATTCCTTCACTTCAAGGATTGGACGCTAATGATAGAGTTATATTTTTAGGAACTTTTTCAAAATCTCTTTCACCTGCTATTAGAGTAAGTTACATTGTTTTAGCAAAGCATCTTTTACCCCTATATGAAAAGAGTTTTGAGTTTGATATTCCAAAGGTATCTTTAATGACACAAAAAACCTTAGAATATTTTATGAAAGAAGGACATTGGGAAAGACATTTGCGTAAGATTAGAACTTTGAACCGTAAAAAACATAATTTAATGGAAAAACTACTTATTGAAAAACTTGGAGATACTATGAAAATTGAGAGTAAAGGAGGGGGTTTAGCAATTTTAATAAACCCAATAGTCCCATTTGATTGGAAGTTATTAAAAGAGTTAGCCTTAAAAAATAAAATAAAACTTTATTTTGCAAAAAAATTCGTTGGAGATGAGTGGAATGCTATAACATTGGGATTTGGAGGTTTAAAAGAAATTGAAATACCCAAAGCTATTAGTATTTTTTCGAAGATATGGATGCAAAGTATTAAGAAGTAGATAATTTATTCTCTACTTCTTAAGTATTTTACTAAACTTTTATGTTTGAACAACTACGAATTACATTAAGCACTCTTTTAACACTAGGGAAAACTTTAGTAGCAGCAATTGCAAGTGCAAGTTCAACTATGATATCTTGTGTATATAAAGAATTTATTTTTTCATATAATTCATTTTCTATTGTTTCTTGTTTGCTAACTTTTAAGCTAAAATCATAAACAGTTTTAAGCTCATCACTTAAACTTTTTCCTTCATTAAAAAGAACATCTTTAATAATATCAGTATTTACTCCAGCTTCTTTTGCCATTTTAATATTAAGTTCTAAACAAGCTCCACAATCTTCGTTTTTCATTGCGATTAATCTAGCAACAAATATTGCATCATTTGGAGATTTATCTATATATACTGACATTGGCAAGAATGCTTCAAACGTTGCATATGCTTTTGGGTTATTTTTTAGCATACCTCTCATATAGCTAGCATCATAATCGTAATGTGATTCAAAACCTTCCAACATTGCAAGTGACTTTTTTTCATCTATCATTTTATTTCCTTATTTTTTTTGATTTGTGAAGTATAGCATTGAACTGTACTTAATACAAGTACCAATATTATAAATTTATAAAGGACAGTTTTACTAAAAATAAGTTAATCGTCTATATATAAATTTTTACATAAGAGTATTTTAGTACAATGCCATCATGAAACAATATATATTTTTTACATGTACACTATTTTTACTTTGCGGTTGTACCGTAAGTGATTACCAATCTCTTGCAACTGCTGCAATTAGTCGTAACCCAACAGTGGCTTTTGAGGGATTTGCTCGAAACAAATCTATACAATATGCAGCAAATCCAAAGAGACTCTCAAAAGATTTGAAGTTTTTGTCACATTTTACACAAAACATCTCAAAACAATGGGGTGATGAGAATGTAAAAGTGCCAAATAAAAAAGAGTATGTAAAGTATATGCAAAACTTTAAGTCTAGGGCTCTTGTAGATTTTGATAAAGGCATGATTAGAGTTGAGTCGTTAGACAGTAAAAAAAGTCTTAAAAATGCGATTGTTACTACTCTTCTTTTACCAAGTGATCCTAGAGGTGCGGATTTATTTAGTGCAGGAGAGATAAAACTTGGAAGCACTCCATACCTTTTAGGTGAAGTTAAAGATGATCAAAACAAAAACATACGTTACTCTTGGCGAGCCAATAGATATGCAGATGTATTGTTGAAAAAAAACTATAAAACAAAAACTATTAAAAATGGCAATAAAACAGAAAAAGTTTATTTTGTAACTATACCTATGGTAAAAGATCACACAAGTGTAAGAGTTGCAAAGTTTAAACCTTATGTTAAAAAATATGCTAAAAAATTTGGATTAAGTGAAAATTTAATCTATTCCATAATCAAAACAGAGAGTAACTTCAATCAGTTTGCAGTGAGTAATGCAGGAGCGTATGGGCTTATGCAAATAGTTCCAAAGAGTGCTGGACGAGATGCATATAAAGAAGCCAAAGGCAGAACTTGGACACCATCAAAATCATATCTTTTTAATGCAAAGAACAATATTGAATTAGGTTCGGCATATATCAGAATAATAGCTAAAAAGTATTTAGCAGGGATAAACAATCCAATTTCAAGAGAGTATTGTGTTATAAGTGCATATAACACAGGAAGTGGTAATGTATTAAAGACATTTAGTAAAAATAGGGTTAAAGCGAAGAGCATTATAAATTCTAAAAAACCATCAGAGGTTTATAGCCATCTGCGTTCGAATTTACCGTATAAAGAGACTAGACGTTACCTAAAAAAAGTAGTTACATATAAAAAAGATTTTGTTAATCTCTAAGTTTACTTTTTAAAAATTCTTCTCTTAACTCTATACCTAGGAGATTTTTTATTCTTAAGTCTGGAAAAGTTTTATTTAATCCTTTTCCATCATTCCCATGGCAACCGCCACAGTTGCTTGTGTAAAAAATTTGAGCTTTTTTTGCAGACTCATCATCACTGCTTTTTTCACCACGTAGGGTTATTATGTAACGAGCTATATTTTTAGCATCCATTTCATGAGCCATGTTTGCATCCATAGTTTTAGTTGCAAATCCAAGGTTTTGCTTTGAGCCTTCGTTTATGATTTTTACTATGTACTTTTCTAAGTAAGCTGTAGTATGAATTTTACTTAATTCAGCTTTGATATCTTTTACATGTAAAGCTTTTGGTTTTGGCTTTACATGTAAAGTTTTAGTAGTTTCTACTTGCTCTTTTTCACATCCATAAAAAATAAGAATAAGGACTAAAAAAAAGTATTTACTCAACAGTAACAGACTTTGCAAGGTTTCTTGGCATATCTACATCATTGCCTAATCTTACTGCAATTTCAAGTGCAAATATTTGTGTGATTATCATCATTTCAAAAAATTCGTTCATAGGATGAGATTGATTTGATGTTTTTATAAAATCATCAGCCAAGTCAAACTCTTTTGGGCTAATAACTAATATGGTTGCATCTCTTGCACTTAACTCTTCTACATTACTTTTTGTTTTATCATAAAGCATATTTTGAGGCATAAGTGCAACTGTAAAAAGTTCACTATCAGCTAAGGCAATTGGACCATGTTTCATCTCTCCAGAGGGATAACCCTCAGCATGAAGATAGCTTATTTCTTTGAGTTTTAAAGCACCCTCAAGTGCAAGAGGAAAGAATATATCTCGCCCTATAAAAAAGAAACCATGACCATGGAGATATCTTTTTGAAAGTCGTCTAATTTTTTCGTGTGTATTGTCGTTTACATGTAAGACTGAAGGAGTATGCAATAGTGCTTTGATTTCATTTTGCATTGTTTCGTTATTTATAGTTTTTCTATGTTGACCAAGATAGAGTGCTAGAAGCCATAGAGTTACCATTTGTGTGGCAAATGCTTTTGTACTAGCCACTCCTTTTTCAATACCAGCTCTAGTAAGCAAAGTTGCATTAGAGAGTCTGACGATAGAAGAGTTGTCTACATTACAAATTGCAAGTGTTTGCATACCTGCTTTTTTTGCCATTTTTAGAGCTTCAAGAGTATCTGCTGTCTCTCCACTTTGACTGATTACAATAAACAATGTGCGTTTATCTAAAAGTGGTTTTTTATATCTAAATTCACTTGCTATTTCAATGGAGCATCTTATTTTGCTTAGTCTTTCAAAAAGGTAGGTTGCAGCAAGTCCAGAATGGTAACTTGTACCACAAGCACAAATTTTAATGGAATCAATGTTACTGAAATCTATCTCTTTTAATTCATCAAGTTCTATATTTTCATCATTTACTCTGCCCATAAGAGTTTCACTTACTACTGTTGATTGTTCATAAATTTCTTTTTCCATGAAAAATCGAAATCCATCTTTTTGAGCATATATTTTATCTCGCCCAAGAGTTTGAAAAATAGGTATGATTGGTGATTCATCTATAAAAAGAGATATTTCATCTTTTTTAATCCATCCATATTCACCATCTTCAAGATATACAACTTCAGTTGCATATCCAATAAGAGGAGAGTCAGACGAGCTCATAAACTTTTCGCCATTCGCATTTTGACCAAGTATAAGTGGAACTGCATTTTTAGCAAAAAAGATAGTTTCTGGTTCATCTTTAGTAATAAGTAAGATCGCATAGGCACCTTGAAGCATATTTATAGTGCTTTTAAAAGCCTCTTGTGCATTTAAGCCTTCACGAATAAATTTTTCAAACTTATGAACTATCACTTCTGAATCTGTTTGAGATAAAAAAGTAATTCCATCTGCTTGAAGATTCTCTTTAATCTCTTTATAATTTTCAATGATACCATTGTGTATTACATAAGAAAATTCACCACGATGTGGGTGAGCATTTACTTCTGTTGGTTTTCCATGTGTCGCCCATCTTGTATGCCCCATGCCTAATCCAAAACCATCGCTTGAAAATGAAGCTGTTTTGTGTACTAAGTTTTCTAGTTTTCCTAAAGCTCTATATGAAGATATATGTCCGTCTTTAAGTACTGCAATTCCAGCACTGTCATATCCTCTATATTCTAACTCTTTTAAACCATTTAAAAGGAACTCTTTTTTTTCATTATCGCCAATATAGCCTACAATTCCGCACATATATATCTACCTTGTTATAAATAATTCTAAAATTTTATCTTTATTATCACATAAGTCTATCTTTTTTTCGATTAAAAATAGATTTCTTGCACGGTTTTTTATAGTCTGAATCTTTGCAGTTGATACTTCTATTCCCTCATCATCAAAGATACTCATCATATAAGCCATTAAACCTTTTTGGTTTTTGGTATTTACACTTAGTTTCACAATAGTTTTTGCATGTTCACAATCCATCTCTATCTCATTTGGCTTTATAATAGGTTTGCAAAGTGTTGTAGATTTACTCATATCAAAACTCTGTTTTATAAGTAGTTTAATTGGAGTGATGTCATCTGATTCAATTCTCTCATGAAAATCTATTTTAAAGTACTTTTTATTATCGTATAGTTTAAATATTTCCATATTTAGCAAATCTAAAAAGCCAAGTTTGCCTAAAAGATAACCTATATTTAATTCTTCTGATTTAATAATAGAGATACTTAAATGAGATTCATTTTCTATTTTAAACTCATAAGGATTTGCTTTTTTTGCGATAGTAGCAATTTTGACTATATCATGCGGTTTGTGTTTTATAAAAAAGTAGTTCGATGAGATAGATAGGATTTTTTTTTGGAGCATTTTTGAGAGAGCTTTAAACTCTTCATTCCTTTTTAGTGAAGCCTCTTTTTTAAGTCGTCTTTTTGTCTCTCCTATAAGCTCTTTTTTATCAAACATTTCATTCGATAGATTATACAACTCTCTTAACAATTTAGCTGTAAATCCACTATATATATTTTCTCCAACTGATTTTGTATCGCTATAAGTTAGTATGTACAGAAGTTTTAAGATTTTTGGATCTTCAAGTTTTGTAGTAAAAGCAAGAACTATATCTTCACTATATATATCTTCTCTTATTGCTGTATTGCTCATTAAAGTATGGTATTTAATAAGAACACTACCTACATGAATAGCCTCACTACTAAATCCAAGTTTAGTTGCATATGCTCTAAATATCTTTGCTCCAACTTCATTATGGTTACCTCGTCTACCTTTTCCTATGTCATGAAGAAAAACAACAAGTTTAATAAGTGCTTTACCTTCTCCACAAAGATCATCATATAGAGCTTGTATAAAAGGTTCTTGTATATTTTCAAGATGGCAAAGACTAAGTAAAGAGTGTTTATCTACTGGGTATTGGTGGTAACCATCAAACTGTGCTTGGTGTTTTATATGAGCAAATGGTTTAACAAGTTGTTCTAATAAGTTCGCATTATATAGAGCTAAAAATGATTGGTAGGTATACTTATTGAAAAACATTTTTTTAACTTCTTTATAGAGTTTATCTGAGTTATATTTGGTGAAACTTGCTTTTCTTATATAATCAACATAACTTATATCAAATTCTATATTTTTTTCATCAATTTTTGAGAGTTGGGTTACTACATGATATAAAGAGTCAGGATTTTTCTCTCTTTTGGCAACTATTAAATTTCCTGTTTGGTAAACTCCACTTTCAATTCTATGTTGTCTTAACTCTGATATGGAAGAGAGTTTAAAAAAGTAAGGAGTGACTAGCTTTTTTAAAAATATTTGGCAAGTTATGTCTATGGTATGGATAGCTGAAAAGGTTTTTTTACATAGTTGCATTTGTGCATTTATAAGTTTTTTATCGACAAAACCAAGTTTCTTGGCTATATCTGGAATATATTCTAGATTCAGAGTATCTTGTTTTTTCTTAGCACTCAGATGAAGAGCGGAGCGTACTCTATATAAAAACTCTAGCGCAATTCTATACTCTTTGAACTCTTTTTCACTGATATGTGTAGGAACTAAGTCTTTTACTTTTTCTCGATTTAATATAGCACGACTGAGCCACCTAACAGTATGAGAAGCTCTTAGACCTCCTACTCCATTTTTTATATCTGGTTCCATTTTGATAGGATTTTCTACTCTTCTTTTTTTATATACTTTTATAACTTCTCTTGCAAACTCAGGAAGATTATATTTTGCAATTTTATTAAGCTCTTTCCCAATTTCCATCCATAAAAAATTAGATCCACAAAGGTATCTAGATTCAAGCATTGCAGTTTTAATAGTCAAATCACTATTACTTGCTTTAAAAAGCTCATCTATTTTATGTACACGATGACCTAATTTTAAACCAGCATCCCAAGCAAGATAAAGCATAGATTCTATGATTGGTTCTAGGTTATAACCCTCTATGTTTTTGTATACTATCATCAAGTCTATATCAGAGTAGACACAAAGCTCTTCACGACCAAAACTACCCATGGCCGTGAGTGTGATAGGAATTTGATTTCTAAAAGGAAGATAATCACCAAAGAATTTTCGTATACTATATTTGTATATGAGAATTAAAAATTGGTCTATTTTTTTAGTATGTTTTACTAAAAAATCTTTACCTTGGTTTTGAGTAAATATTTCATCAAGAGAATTTAGGTAGTTTTTTATATGTTCTTTAATAAGTTTTGATATCTTAAAGTCATCAGCATTTTCACTTATTAACTCTTCTATTTTATATTTTAATTCCATTACAATATCCCTTTTTTCTAGAACAAGTCTATTGTGCTATAATACACAAAAAGAGGTTAAACTATGGCTGATACAGATATATATTCTAGTGTCTTGGATTATATGTGTGAAAATTATGATTACTCTTTATATGCTACGGACTTTAGTGCTCAATATGTATTTTCTCTTCAACGTTCAGTGGCTTCAGTTCCAACTCCAGCTGGAGGTACTAGAATGGATGCCACAAAAACTGCACTTCAAGATTTTTTTAATGCAATTTTTCAAAAAGTTTTTGTTTATGAAGACGAAGAGAGACTTAAGATTGTTAAGTATTTTGATAAAGGTGCAATTACAGAAGAACAAGACAAGCAGATACACTCTCTTAGGCAAGAATTGGTTACATGTAAAGAAGAAGTAGAATCTATATTTTCCACGGATTCACTTTATATGTTTGATAAACCATCAAGAAATAGATTTGAATTTACACTATTAAGCTTAGATGAAATTCCTGTAAAAGATATTTTAAGAGAACAGATTAGCTTAGTTTATGATTTGGGACAAAGAGATATTGTTATTTTTCTCAATGGCAAAATATTTTTAAAAAAATTCATGTATAGCAAAGATTTACATGTAGACTCTAAAGAGCAATCTGAGATTCTTTATGATCAAAGATTTATTGACTCTTTATGGGAAGAAGTAAGTGTAAATTTAAGGTCTTCTTTTAAAGGAAACTTTGATTTTCTTAAATTTGATTCAAAAACATTTTATGAAAAGTATCCTCCAAAATTATTTTCTCTTATAAAATCAGTAGTCAAAGAATCATTTATAGAGATTAGTGAAAAAGATGCGATTGACTATGCCAATGTAGCTTTTAAAAGTTATTTGTCAAAGATGTTAAAAGAGATTGCTTGTTTTGTGTTTGACGAAGTTATAGAAGGAGAACTTAGGGCTATAAAATTTCTCAAAACATATTCAGAGAGTACAAAAATATCAAATAACAAGATGCGATTAAATAAAGCACCTTTGATGGATAAAAATGGCAAAATTTACAATTATCAAAACATACTTTTACTTCTAAAATCAAAAGAGCTTTTAGAGTCTAAGATAACACATAAAAAAATTGAGTTAAAGAATATTCAAGTACGAGTTAAAAAATCTCTTTTTATAGTTCATAGAAGTGAAGATGAGATGGAGCGTATTCAAAAAAGAAGATTAGAACTTCTTCTTGCAATAGAAAAGGTTGATGACGAAATAAACTCTTTAGATACTATGCAATCTTCAAATAACTTAGAGATAAATAGACTAGAGTTTGCAAAAAGAGATTTACTTGAGGCATTTAAACAAGTTGAAGTTCGTTCACGTACACAAACAAATATCTTAAAAAATTCTCACAATGAATTAAAAAAATGGGAAATTAAGAAAGAAGAGAAGAGTATATTGAAAAATGAACTTTTTAAAGATCAGATGAATATAGAAGATGAGTATAATTTGATTTGTGAAATTTTAGCAACGGCACTTGGTAAAGAGCCATTAGAGTTTTAGTTTTTATATGAAATTTAACTTATTTAACTTATAATTAAAGAATTTTTTAAAGGATGAAGATGATGGAAAAACCATATTTAAAGGCACAACCAGATGCCCAAGGATATTTTGGAGAGTTTGGTGGAGCATTTTTACCACCAGCATTGATAGAACAGTTTAAGATGATAGAAGAAGCATATTTGACCATAGGAAACTCACATAATTTTATAATGGAACTTCGTGATATAAGAAAACACTATCAAGGAAGACCTACCCCCGTTTATTATGCAAAAAGACTTACTGAGTATGTTGGTGGAGCGAGAATATATTTAAAAAGAGAAGATTTGAATCATACAGGAGCGCATAAACTTAACCATTGTATGGGCGAAGCACTTTTGGCAAAGTATCTTGGAAAGAAAAAGCTTGTAGCTGAAACTGGAGCAGGGCAACATGGTGTAGCTTTAGCTACTGCTGCAGCTTATTTTGGTCTAGAATGTGAGATACATATGGGTGAAGTTGATATTAAAAAAGAGCATCCAAATGTAACTCGTATGAGGGTTCTTGGAGCAAAAGTTGTGCCAGTAAGTTTTGGTGGGAGAACATTGAAAGAAGCAGTTGATAGTGCTTTTGAAGCGTATATGAAAGATCCCATAACAACTTTATATGCAATTGGCTCAGTTGTAGGTCCTCATCCCTTTCCAAAGATGGTAAGAGATTTTCAAAGTGTAATTGGATTTGAAGCGCGTGATCAGTTTATGGATATGACAGGAAACCTACCAGACAACTTAGTGGCGTGTGTTGGAGGAGGAAGTAATGCCATGGGACTATTTTCAGCTTTCATAAGTGACCCATGTGAAATGTATGGAGTTGAACCTGCAGGAACTGGTACAAAACTGGGCGAACATGCTGCAAGTTTGAGTTTTGGAAAACCTGGAATTCTTCATGGTTTTAATTCTATTATGCTTCAAAATGAAGATGGAACACCAGCGGCTGTTCATTCTGTTGCAAGTGGACTAGATTATCCTTCTGTTGGACCAGAACATGCATATTTAAACACTATTAGCAGAACTAAAGTAGCTACGGCAAATGATGCTGAGACTATACAAGCATTTTATGATTTATCTCGTTATGAGGGGATTATTCCTGCTTTAGAGAGTGCTCATGCTGTAGCATATGCAATGAAATTGGCTAAAGAGAAACCTTATGAGTCTATTTTGCTTAATTTAAGTGGAAGAGGCGATAAAGATATAGATTTTGTAGTGGAAAATTTTCCCCCTGAAAAGTACATGTAAGAGTGTTTTTAATATAAAAAAGGTAAAATACATTTTTTAAATCAATATTGAAAGTATTTGATGGGTATAATCAAAAAATTAGAATTAGGTATACGCCTAAATTATGAAGATGGTCTAGCTCTTTATGAGCTTGACCTCTTTACATTAGCTTCTTTTGCTGATAAAAAACGAAAGTTTCTTTACGGGAAAAAGGCATTTTTTAATGTAAATAGACATATCAATCCAACCAATATCTGTAAAGATATCTGTAAGTTCTGTGCTTTTAGTTCAAACAGAAAAAATCCTAATCCATATACCATGAGTCATGAAGAGATTTTAAACTCAGTTAAAAAATCTTATAAAAATGGCATAAAAGAAGTTCATATTGTATCTGCTCACAACCCTGCCACTGGCTTAAATTGGTATTTAGAAATTTTTTCAAAGATAAAAGAGAACTTTCCTTCTTTACATGTAAAGGCTTTGACCGCTGCTGAAATTCATTTTTTGGCTACGCAGTATAATTTAACACATGAACAGATTATTGATAAAATGATTGAATCTGGTGTAGATTCTCTGCCTGGTGGTGGAGCAGAAATATTTGATGAAAAAGTAAGAGATTATATCTGTAAAGGTAAAGTGACATCTCAGGAGTGGCTCGATATTCATGAACTTTGGCACTCAAAAGGTAAAATGTCAAATGCAACTATGCTTTTTGGTCATATAGAAAAACGAAAAGATAGAATTGATCATATGCTTAGGCTTCGTGATGTTCAAGACAGAACAGGAGGATTTAATGCATTTATTCCACTTGTTTATCAACGAGAAAATAATTATCTTAAAGTAGAAGATTTCTTAAGCTCAACAGAAATTTTAAAAACTTATGCCATTAGCAGACTTATGCTAGATAATATTCCTCATATAAAAGCGTATTGGGCAACGTCAACGATAAATTTAGCACTTATAGCTTTAGAATTTGGAGCAGATGACTTAGATGGAACTATAGAAAAAGAGGCAATTCAATCAGCAGCAGGGGCATCTAGTGCAACTGGTATGAATATTAAAGACTTTATAGACTTGATAACTACAAGTGGATTTACGCCTGTTGAACGTGATAGTCTATACAATGAACTAAAGATTTACAATTAATTAAGGAGAAGATTTGGGTTTATTTAAACTTAAAGAACACAACACGGATGTAAAAACTGAATTTAGAGCAGGTTTTACAACATTTTTGACAATGATGTATATCGTTCCGGTGAACGCTATTATCATGAGTAAAACGGGCATGGATTTTGGGGCTTTGGTTACAGCAACTGCTCTTATCACTATTTTTGCAACAATATTAAATGGACTTTGGGCAAATACTCCAATTGCAATGAGCGTTGGTATGGGACTTAATGCATACTTTACATTCGGTTTAGTACTTGGTATGAAGATTCCTTGGCAAAGTGCACTCGGTATTGTTTTTATATCTGGTATGTTATTTTTGGTGCTATCATTTACCAAGTTTAGAGTTTGGATTATGCAGAGTGTTCCTCATGATTTAAGACGTGCAATTAGTGCTGGTATCGGTGCATTTATTGCTTTTATTGGACTAAAAAGTATGGGTATGATTGTGGCAAATCCTGCGGTACTTGTTGGTCTTGGTGATTTTAGTGATCCAAAAGTGCTTTTAGGTGTTGTTGGTTTGGCTCTTGTTATTGGACTTTATGTTTGGAAAATTAAAGGTGGATTTATCATTGCAGTTGTTTTAACTTCTATGATTGCTTGGATTAGTGGAATGGCTCCAACTCCTACAGAATTTATCTCTATGCCTTCATCAATTGGACCGATTGCATTAGAACTAGATATTCCTTCAGCATTTGTTTTAGCACTCGCTCCCGTTATTATTACATTTTTGATTACAGATATGTTTGATTCACTTGGAACTCTTGCTGGTGTTGGTTATCGTGCAGGGATTTTTGAAAAAGAAGGAAAAGATTTACAAAAAACACTTGAAGCTGATGCAGGAGCAACAGTTATTGGCTCACTCTTAGGACTTTCAACAACTACAAGTTTTGTAGAGAGTGCAAGTGGAGTTGAAGAGGGTGGTCGTACAGGTCTTACAGCCGTTGCTACGGGACTGTTTTTTGTACTTACACTTTTTATGATGCCTCTTTTTTCAGCTATTCCTGAAAATGCAATTTATCCAATTTTAGTGATGGTTGGTGTATTGATGTTTAGTGAGTTATCTCATATAAACTTTGATGATATTGCTATTTCAGTTGCTACATTTTTTATAGTTATTATGATGCCATTAACTTTTTCTATCACGAATGGGTTGGCATTTGGTTTTATTGCATATTTGATGATTAAATTACTTAAAAGAGAGTTTGAAGACATCAATCTAGGTATAATCTTTTTAGCAACAATTAGTTTAATTGTATTTGTTGTTCAGTAATTTATAGTAAAGGGAAATAATTTGCGTTTTTATAGTTATGATGAGTTTAAAGTCGACGTTAATATGTTGGCAAAAGAGTTAAAAGGTTATGAGCCAGATGTTATTTTAGCAGTGGCACGTGGAGGAATGACACTAGGTCATTTTCTTGCAGAAGCATTAAATATGAGAGATTTATATTCTATAAACTCTATTCACTACGAGGAGACAAGAAAGCTTGATACTATTGATATCTTCAATATGCCAGACTTAAGTAAGGTAAAAAAAGTTGTTATTGTTGATGATATTATAGATAGTGGTGAAACTATGATAGAGATAAAAAAAGTGTTATTAGCTAAATATCCAGATTTAGATTTGAAAGTAGCATCAATCTATTATAAAGAGAAGGCACTTCTTAGACCAGATTTTTCCGCTCGTGAAGCAACAGAGTGGATAGAATTTTTCTGGGACTTTGAGATAGACAACTACAAATAAGATAGGAGGGAAATATCCCTCCTCATTTTCTCTAACAAAACTTATGTTATAATTCTTTAAAAGAGGATGATTAAATATGATATTGATGATAGATAATTACGATAGTTTTACATACAATATAGTTCAATATTGTTTAGAATTAGGTGCCAATTTAAAGATTATTAAAAATGATGAGTTAAGCATACAAGAGATAGAAAAATTAAATCCAGAAAAAATCATAATATCACCAGGTCCAGCAACTCCAAATGAAGCAGGGATTAGTTTAGAAGTAATTAAACATTTTAAAGATAAATTGCCAATTTTGGGTATCTGTTTAGGACATCAAGCCATAGCCCAAGTCTATGGAGCAAAAGTTGTAAGAGCTAAAAACATGATGCATGGAAAAACCTCAACAATCAAACAAGCACAATCAACCACTTTGTTTAAAGGCCTTCCCCAAAGTTTTACAATGACTCGATATCACTCTTTAGTAGTTGAAAAAAAGAATCTTCCAAGTGTAATAGTTCCAACTTCATATAGTACAGACGACAATGAAATAATGTCTTTACATGTAAAGGGTAGAAATATTTACGGAGTTCAGTTTCATCCAGAGTCAATTCTTAGTGAATATGGCTACGAAATATTGGATAATTTTTTAAAGATATGAAAGAGACAAACCTAGTTTTACTGGTTATTGTAACAAGTATACTGTTTTTATTATATGGAGTAAGTTCACTCTCTATTCGTTATGAAGAAGCACTTATACTTTTTGATGGAACATCTTTAGTTCATTATCTTGTATATTTTTCAACAAAATTATTTGGTCAAACAGATTTAGCACTAAGATTACCTTTTATTCTTTTGCATATAGCTTCAATTGTTCTACTTTACAAGATAGGAAAACTTTTTTTAAAAAGAAAGACAGATAGGGTAGTTTCTATTGCTCTTTATGCAATGCTTCCTGGTGTAAATAGTGCTGCACTTTTAGTAAATGGAGCATATATAGCAATATTTTTGACACTTCTTTTTGTTTATCTTTACATGTATGAATATAAAAAATTATCTTTTGTTATATTGTTAGTAGCACTTTTTGCAGATAACTCATTTGCTATTCTTTATTTATCTCTTTTTTTCTATAGTATTTTCAACAAAGAGAAGCAGTTACTTTGGATATCTCTTACATTGTTTGGAATATCTATGTACATGTATGGATTTGATACAGGTGGAAAACCAAAAGGCTACTTTTTAGATACATTAGGAGTATACGCAACTATATTTTCACTATTTTTATTTTTGTACTTTGTATATGCCTTATATAGAATACTAATAAAAGAGGAAAAAAATCTACTTTGGTACATATCTTTTTCAACCTTAGTATTCTCATTAGTTTTGTCTCTAAGACAAAAACTTCTATTAGAAGATTTTGCTTCATTTGTAGTTATAGCAATTCCTTTAGTAGTAAAAGTATTTTTCAATAGCTACAGAGTAAGATTGCCACAACATAGAAAGTATCATAATATAGCATTTGGTGTAGTATTCACTTTTTTAATTTTAAATTTAGCAGTAACTTATTTTAATAAACCTCTTTACTATTTTATAAAAGAACCAAGTAAGCATTTAGCATATAAATATCATATAGCAAAAGATTTAGCCAAAATTTTAAAAGAAAAAAATATTATACATATAAATATACAAGATCCTAAATTAGCCCTAAGACTAAAGTTTTATGGTATAAAAAATGGCGGAATATATAACTTAGCACAGTCAAATTTAAAAAAGACAATTTACAAGAAGATAGATATAAAATACTTTGGTAAAATAGTAAAGTCATTTTATCTATATAAATAGGAGAAATTATGAAGATGCATAAAGCATTTACAATGTTAGAGCTGGTTTTTGTTATAGTGATAGTAGGAATCCTGTCAGTAATGATAGCCCCAAACTTCCAAGGAAACAATCTTAGAGAAGCTGCAGACCAAGTAGTAAGTCATATAAGATACACTCAGCATCTTGCCATGATGGATAATAAGTTTAGTACAACTGAAAACAATTGGTTTTTGAGAAGATGGACTATACGATTTCAACAAAATGTAACATTTGGTGGAATTCCGAATAATGGTGTTTGGACCTATACAGTTTACAGTGATATACCAAATTTTAATGGACATAATCCAGATATAGTTGGTATGGCAAAAAATCCATTAAATGGGAATCAATTTTTAAGTGGAGGTTATGATAATACTTTAAGTACTGAAGATACTCGAGCAATGAAAGAATTACAATTAGGTGAAAGCTATGGCATAACCAATATAGCATTCACTAGAGGATGTAGAGCTGATACAATGTTTATTAGTTTCGATTATATAGGTAGACCCTTTAATTCTTTTCCAAATGCTAATGTACCATATCAAGTAGGAGGTCCAGGTTGGCACAGACTACTTACTCAAGAATGTGATATTATATTGTCAATTGGAGCTGATTCAGAAACAATAAGAATAGAACCAGAAACAGGTTATACACATATTTTGAAAAACAATTGAAAACCTAAGCTGTTATTAAGCAATGATTCTATATAATTTCGTCCTCGTTTAAGAAAGCGAGTGTTTAAGAATCCCAGAAATAGGGCTTTTAAAAGTTCATTAAAAATATAAATGTTAAATTAAACTTTGAAATCTAAATAAGCGACTTTACAAGTCGGGATAACTAAAAATGAGATTAACTATCTCTAAAAT
>JADGDR010000029.1 GCA_016744795.1 Sulfurospirillum sp. | reverse complement strand
CTTTTTATTGTCGGGAGATGGCAGAGCGGTTGAATGCACTGGTCTTGAAAACCAGCGAGGGTCATACCTCCGGGAGTTCGAATCTCCCTCTCCCGGCCACTTCTAAACACCTATATTGCAGTCTTTACCTCAGTTTGTTACCATTTACTTTAACCATAGACAGTCTAAATTACTCTTATATTCACTAATTACTAGAAATATTTACAATCTACACTACAAATTACTTATCTAAGCAAATACTAGCTCAAATCATTATCGTTGCTTGTATGCTCACTTAGAGATAACTTCTTACAAGATACAACAAAACAAACATACAAATAATTCAGAGACAATCTATACACGAGTCATAATTATTTATACTTTACAGACCCTATGGGGGAAATATTGAAACAAGCAATAGGGGTCATGCCTACAATTCTATTTCTCACCCTATTTTAAATACGTACCCACACGAATACCCTATCTTTGTTCCTACAAACTTGATATAATAAGACTAAAGAAAGTTGATAGGAGTTACTCAATGAAGAAGATAGATTCACTTAAAATCAGGCTAAGTTGTTCGGACAAAAAAGAGCTTCAAAACTTTTGTCAGACCCACAAAATTAGTGCTTCGGAGTTAGTCCGTAAGCTTATATCAATAGCAATAAAGGAGAAGTAATGGCTAATATACACACTGATGCAACATACAAAAGACAATCGAGAGAACACCAAGAGAAGTTGATTGATTCTTATTTAAGAGCAAACTATGGAGAATCTGTCACATACGAAGTTGTTGGTGATAAAGTGGTTGTTAATAATGGAGCAATAACTTCTTTTGATTCATTAGCAAGAAAAGGGTTAGACTTTCAAACACATCTATCTGAACGTCCTGAGCTTGAAGGTGTCATAAAAAGCAGAATGCAAAGAACAGAAGATTCAGCTAATAACTTTAGTAGAAATGCTATTCATGCTTCAAGAAGTGAGGAAGAGATGCAACAAGAACAAGCACAAGCATATATGAAAGCTAACTCAATTATTAGTGGCTATAACAAAACAGAACAAGCAACCGGCTTACCTAGTGATAGGAAATAATTATGTTTGATAAAAATGGTAAACCAATACGTTTTGACCCAGTTGATAGAATAAATGTGTCTATGGGTATGATGGAAAATCATATAGATGACATTAATTCAGAGTTAGATGACTATGAAGAGAAAAATAAAAAGCATGTAATTATTGTAGATGGGCATAGATTTGATTTGACTAAAGACCATCTTCATGAAACAGTTGGCTCATATGTAGAGTGTGTTGAGATAGAAAAAAGAACAGAGGTAATTGAAAAATATTTAAATAAAAAATATGAAAATTATAATGGTGTTCCTTTCACAATGCTAGCAGAAGAAACTGGATTAGATGCAAGAACTGTTCAAAATTGGATAGAGCAAGAGTTTGAAAGAAAACTAAAAGAAAAGGACAATCTTTTTGTACCAACTTCAATAGTAGCTCAAATGGTAATAGCAAATGAAAACAAATGATTATGTAAATTATTGCGGATGTAATTGGATATTTATTGATATGGATGAGAAAGGCTTTGTACTTGAAAGTTTGTCAAGAAAGCTGAATAAGAGAATCACTGTGCCTTATAGTTGTAAAATGCAGATTAAAAAAGGACTGTATGATTCAAGGAGCAGATAGGATGACTGAAGCAGAGTTCAATGAGCTTAGAGATAAAGGCTTCAAGTGATAAATGGTGGGTTAGTGACTTCTATCTCACTTGCTGAAGAATACGAGCTTATACCACGAAAGATAAGTAAACTACTTACTCAACATAGAACTAAACCATACTTACATTTGCTGGATAGAATGATTATGGTTAATCCTGACCTAAAAGAGATGTTAGAATTTGTAAAGAGCAAAGTTAGTGAGAATTGGTATAAGACTATCAGAGGAAGTATCTTAGGCTTGTTTATGAGAAGGTATATGTTGTGTTTGATGAATCCACAACAACATGCTCATAGGATGGATTTAATACTCTTTGCTAACTACTCAATCATTAAAAATTACCTACAAAGAACAGTAAAAGTCCTTATTTCAGAGTATGGACTAAAAAATAGATATTATAGATTTAAAATCAAGACCAATGAACTATATAAACTATCTGAACTGTGGAGTGAGGAGCTATTTGAAGTTTGTAGCAATAAAATGATACCTCATTATAAAAAACTTACCTTGGGGGTGCCTAAGGGGGTGCCTCAGGGGGTGCCTAAGGGGTAGGTAAAAACAGCATAGATGGAAAACAGCCCACTATATCGCATTAGAACCCTCAGTAGAACTCACTTTAGAACCCTCAGTAGAACGAGGTAGGTAAAAACAGCATCGGTGGAAACCGTACCTTCCTTTAATAAAGAACTAATTTAATAAAGGACTAACTGAACAAAGAACTAAAGAAAGCAAAGATAGGGCGAAAAAAATTTCACCCTGTGTGTGTTAAAGTAGTAAGTCCAAGTGAAACTCTACAATCTCATCACTAGTCATCTTAGACTGCTTTTGATAATCCTCACTTGTCATATAATCTCTAATCTCTTCATAACATTCAAAAGCTTCATGTGTTGGAAGAGTTTGCCTATAGCTGTTACCCTCGCCATCTACTAATCCATCTATAACCAATAATCCATCAGAGTTGAACATTAAGCTACCTTTTATCTCATGACCTTCTACAACCTCTGTATAGAATCGATATGGGCATATAGGATAGTCAGCTCCAAATTGTTGAAATAAATTAATACGAAACTCATCTTCAGTTTGTAACTTTTCCTTGAAACTCCATATTTGAGTTTTTTTGTTATAGTGTGCAAGTTTCATTTCTACTAACTTTTTCAAATATCCTCTTAATGTTTTAGTTTGTAATCCTAGTTTGTAAGCTAATTGAGTTTGATTAATTCGTTTTTTAAAGTGGTGAGATTGTAGATTTATAAAACAAAATAATCCTATCACTTCAAGAGGTAATTTACTGACTATCGCATCATTTGGAATAGATGAATAATTATCTGTTTTAAGCTTGTAAGTCTGCCAATCGTAGCCCAAGTATTTTTTACTCACATCATCCATTATAGGAAAAGTAGCAAGTAGTTTTTTCCCCTTTAGAAATTTTATTGCTGTTGATAAAGTTCTATCTCCACAAGTTAACTCTGATTTTATTCCAGCTTTACTGAAGCTAAAATTTTTAATACCTTTCCTTGAAAATAAATAGTGATATAAACCAAGACCTTTTAAGCCTTCAGTACCACACTTATCAAGAGAAATATTTGGAACAATTGTATATCCATAATTAGTGTTTGATAAGTTTGTCATAATAAAAGAGGGGATGTTACTCCCCTTGTCCTTGCTCGCCATACTGCTCAATATTTACTTTAATTTTAGGTCTGTGCATTTCTCTAAAATCTAGCTCAGGATGTTCTTTTAAAGCCTTGCTCCTAGCTCGTGCCAATGAGTTAAAGGTTTTGCCTATGTCATCAGGTAGTTTTATTCCATATACATCTTTTACATATTGTGTAAATAATGGATTAGTACCATCATCAACACCATAAAGCTCAGCATCATTTTGTAATTGAGATAATACATACTCTTTGTGAGATTGTGAAAGTTGTGCAACATAACCACTCATGATGCATCACCAATATATTCTGCTAAGTCAGTAAGTCTAAATCTAATTTGAGAGCCGACTTTAATAAACTTTATAGCACCTTGTTTGCGTAAATAGTCAAGTTTCGTTTGACCAATTTGTAACTCTGAAGCAGTCTGCTTCTTTGTAACTGTAGAAGTATTATATTTTTCAATAAGACTTGTGTAGATTAAATTTGCTGTATCGCTCATCTTTGGTATCCTTTGTTTTGAGATACCATATTTTAAGAATGTTGGATATAACTTTGAAAGGGCAAAATCGCTCTTATGAGATAAATGTAATGTTATTCGATAAATTTATATAATGAACATATTTTTGTAGCAATTCTCCTTGCTCTTTTAGTTGCTACGTTTGACTCTATCAACTTTTCTATAAGCTCATCTCTAACAATATCTTTTAATTCTATCTGAGATGGTAAAGCTGATAAAAATTCATTATTTTGATTACTAGCATTCTGTTTGTGATTATGTTTTTTTACTCCTAAAGATGAATGTGCTTCAAGTAGTACTCCGGCATACTTTATTGCTTTCATAGTAGCTATTGCGTCAGATTCAGAAAGTATGTGTTCAGGTAATTCACCATCAACAACTAAGCCCTCATCATCTTCTAGTATATGCCCACCCCATAGCTCAAAATATTCTCCTAAAGCATTTTTAACTTTCAATAAAAGATTTTGTTTATCTATGGTATTGAATTTAGGCTTGATGACTTTTTCTAATGCTTTAAATACACTTGCCATCCTTGAAGCCGATAAGTCATTGATTTTCTGCTGTATAGTTGGCGTATCTAACTCTTTTGCATCATACATACACTCTGCTATCTGTAAAGCAGTTATCTCTTTAGGGTTGCTCCAATCTTTAACAAGGGCTGTATTATAATACATTTACCGCTCTCTTTTTATCAGGGTTTAAAAGCTTTGCATACTTCTTGGTCATCTTAGGGCTTGAATGATTTAGCAAGTCTTGAGCTAGTTCTATAGAGCCGGTAGCACTTAATATATTTGTTGCAGCTGAGTGCCTTAGTGTATAGAATGAAATCCAAGTACCTCTATCTTCTAGAAAATTCTTACCAATGTTATAGTTTTCAAATACATAAGATGCTGTCTTTACCATAGTCGAGTAATTTATAGATTTAGTTTTGTCAAATTCAGACCCAAACAAATAATCATCATTTGATAAATCTTCAATCCATTCATTAAGGTCATCAACTAGCTTGTCAGATATATTGACATAGTGTTTGCCTTGTCTTTTAATCGTTGCTATTGTAATAAGCTCTTTGCCTATATCTTTACGCTGTAGAGCTAGTATACTTTGTGGTCTTTGAGCCGTATAGTAAAGCATTTTTAAAAAGAAATGAACTCTTCTCTTTGTGTAGTTTGCATTTTCAGGTAGAGCAATTTTAAACATCTCTAAAATCTCATCAGGACTAAGTACAGCTTCGACACTCATATCATTATCTTCAGTTAGCTTTTTATACTTACTCATGTTGTATGCACCGCTTTGTAAGTGTTTATTAGCTATTCCAAAATTTAGTATCGACCTCAATAAGTCGGTAGCTGTATTAATAGTTTTATGTGATAGACCTTTTTTCTGTAGCTTTTTTTGAATCAACCTTACATGTTCAGGAGTTATTGTTTTTTTAGCATGTATTTTACCAAGATATAGCTTGAATCTACTCTCACATTTAGACTTAGTAGTGTCATTTAGCAATGATAAAAAGTATTTATCTGCTATAGCTTCTAAAGTTCCATTACCAAGCTTTAAAGATATATTTTTTTTTAGATTGTTTTTTCTATCGTTGTTAAGTGACGTAACTATTGTATTAAGTTCTAGCTTTGCATCATCAGGATTGCCGGCGTTAGACCTTACCTTTTTTGTCTTACCATCAGCACCACAATAATTGATATAATAGCCGGTTACAAGACCATCACTATTTAGTAGCTCGTAAACACCCTTATACTTTTTTTGTTTCATTCTCTTTAATGGCATCTTTTCTCCTTTATTACCATTACATGTTACCATAATTACCATTAGAATATGATAAAAATTGAGAATAAATGACAAATAATGGTAATTTTAAAAGGAGTGTTTAGGCCTATATATAAATGTTTGATAGACTTTGGTAGATAAAGGCTAAGGAGTTCGAATCTCCCTCTCCCGGCCATTTATTTCCAAAACCTTTTCAAACCTCTATTTTATAATATTTTAACTTTTAACCTAACTGGTCAATTTCTAT
>JADGDR010000008.1:109771-120904 GCA_016744795.1 Sulfurospirillum sp. | reverse complement strand
TGAAACAGATGAGAAAAGCTATATTAAATAATGAGTTTAGTGACTTTAAAAATGAGTTTTATACAAAGAGAAATAAAAAATGATATAATGGTGACATATATTAAATTAAGGAGAAAACAATGAAGTTATTATGCCTACTTCCATTAATATTAAGTTTAGGTTTACAAGCTGAAACTTTAAATGACGTTTTAAATAATTCAATAAAAGCAAACCCAGATGTAAATAGACAGTTAAAATATTATGAATCTGTATTACAAGACTTAAAAATAGCCAAATCTGGTAATCTTCCATCACTAGACTATCAAGGTAATATTGGTCGAGAAAAAACTAAAAGAGAGAATATTGATAGTAGTATAAATTTAACACATTACAATAATGCTATTACACTTAAACAAAATCTTTTTAATGGGTTTCAAACAACAGGTGAAATCGAACAAAATAGAGCAAGAATATCTTCTGCTGCATACTCAGTACTTGATACAACAAATAGACTTTCATATGAAACTATAAAAGCTTATATAGAAGTACTTAAAGAGAATGAATTAACGAACCTATACACTGAAAATGTAACGAATCATAAAGATATACTTAGTAAAATAAAAGAGAGAACAAATGCAGGAGTTGGAAGACAATCTGAAGTACAACAGACGCAAAGTCGTCTTTCATTGGCTAATGCAAACCTTATTGTTCAGCAAAATAACTATCAAGGCACTTTAACAAACTACCTGTTTAGTGTAGGTCGTCATTTTGATGAAAATAGCTATATTACACCTGAAATAAATTATAACTTTCCAAGTAACATAGATGAAGCTACAAAAATTGCACTAAAAAACAACCCTGCATTAAAAGTAATGCGTTCAAATATCCTAGCAAAAAAAGCAGAATATAAAAAAAGTAAAAGCACTTTTTATCCAATTATAGATGCTAATATTAGGCAAAGTTGGGAAGATAATATAAATGGAGTTGAAGGCACAAAAAATAGCACTGATGCTTATTTGACATTAAGATACAATTTTTATAGAGGTGGAGCTGATGAAGCTAAAAAACTTAAAAGTTTAACAGCTATTCAAGAAGAAAATGAGGCATTAAACAAAATAAGAAGAGATATAGTAAAAGCTACTAGATTAAGTTTTATGTCATATAAAACTTATGAAGCACAAATAAAATATTTAAATGTACATGTAGATACTTCTAAGCAAACTTTAGATTCATATGTAGATGAGTATTCCTTAGGAAGACGAGACCTACTTGCCATATTAGATGCAGAAAAAGAGTACAACACAGCAAGACAGACTCTAACAAGAGCAAACTATAATTTACTGATATCAGAATATAAACTTCTTAGTAGTATGAATGAGCTTTTAGTACAATTTAACTTAGATATTGCAAAAAAAGTTGATTTTAATATCGTCAAAGATGATATATCACATAATGAGAATTTCTCAGCAGATAATATATGTGACAATCCATTAAACAAAGATAAATTAGATCAATATGGGTGTGAAAGTACTCCTAAAGTTACTATAGGGTATATACAATAAAAGATGAAGAAAATGATAGCAATAACCATAGTGGTGATAGCTAGCGTTTTTTTCACAAGTTTTCAATTATATGCAACTAATGATGACTTTTTTATAGATAAAAAAACCATAGATAAAGTAAAACGAAAATACGGTCAATTTGCAAAAGCTAGAGTAAATGCTCTTGTGAAACTAATGAACTCCCTAAAAAATGCGACCGAAAAAGAGAAACTTACAAAAGTAAACAATTTTTTTAATAGAGTTAGATACCAATCAGATATAAAAACTTGGGGAGCAAAAGACTACTGGGCAACTAGAATGGAATTTTTAGGAAAAGATAGAGGAGATTGCGAAGACTATGCTACGGCAAAATATTTTACGCTAAAACAATTAGGAGTTCCAACAAGTAGAATGTACCTCTCCTACGTAAAAGCTACAAAACAGAAAATTGCACACATGGTTTTAACTTATTTTAAAACAAAAAGAAGTATACCACTAGTACTTGATAACTACAACAAGCGTATCCTTCCAGCCACTTCTCGTCCAGATCTAATCCCAATCTATAGTTTCAATGGTGATTCTCTTTACCTTGCAAAACAAAAGGGTTTAGGGAAAGAGGTTCCATCAGGCGTGGCAAAAAACAAAAAATGGACAAGACTCTTACAAGATATAAAAAGGAATAAAATATGACACTCTTTAAACAAATAGCAATCATCTTTTCAATGTTTATTATACTAATTATTGGTTCAGTCATGTATCTAAACTTTAATTCGGCAAATCAATTTATACAAAATCAATTGTATACTACTTCAGAAGATACAGCAACATCATTGGGCCTATCTATAAGTATGAACATCCCAAAAGACACTAAAGACTTATCGACTATTGAGACTATGATAAATGCTATTTTTGATAGAGGTTATTATGAATCTATTGTACTAAAAGACATGAATGGCAACGTACTTGTAAAAAATAAAAATCTTTTAAAAGTAAAAAGTGTTCCAAATTGGTTCATAAATAGTGTCGATTTACAAATCCCAACAGCTCAAACTCAAATTTCAGCTGGTTGGATACCCTATGGTGTCTTAAGTGTGAAACTTCATAGTGGTCATGCATATATGCAACTTTGGAATATATTTACAGAAATTTTAGAAACATTTGCAATCTTAGTCTCTATAGTCCTTCTAATGCTCTATTTTGTACTTAAATTTATATTAAAATCACTCCAAGGCGTAGAGCAACAAGCAATGGCAATAACAAACAATGATTTTATAATTCAAGAAAAAATACCTTTTACAACAGAGTTTAAAAACGTTGTAATAGGCATGAATAAAATGGTAGCAAAAGTAAAAGATATATTTGAACACGAAGCACTTATAGTACAAAAGTATAACGACCTACTCTATAATGATCAAGACACTGGCATGGGTAATAGAAAATTCTTTTCTCTTAGACTCTCCTCTTTGTTAGATCAACAAGATGCAAAATCTAGTGGAACTATAATAATATTTGTTCTTAATAATTTTGGTGAAACTAAAAAAATAGTAGGTTATAAAACCTTAAGTTCGTACATAAATAGACTTGCAGAACTCTTTTATGAAACTACTAGTTCAATTGAAGAGAGAGTTGTAACTAGACTAAAAGATTCTGAATTTTCTATGATACTCCCAGAGGCTGATTATGAAAAAACAAAAAAAATAGTATATGATTTTCTTGAGAAAACAGAAGCTGCACTACCAGATGAACTTAGAAAAATTTCTAATTTTTATATAAGTGGTGGAGCAACATACTTTAATGAAAGAGACAAACAAAAAGATATACTTGCACGTGCTGACTTTGCACTCTCAACAGCAAAAATGAAAAGTGAAACAAATGTACATTTTCATGAAATAAAAAATGATGAATCTTTAATGCAATTAGGCAAAGAAGAGTGGCATAAGCTTATTACAACTGCTATTAAAGAAGATGGCATAAAATTAGCACTTCAAGCAGTAAAAGATATTTCTGGTAAAATCTACCATCAAGAAGCCTATCTACGTATGAGTGATACAACAGGAACCATCTACCCAGCTCGCGTATTTATGCCCATGCTCAATTCTCTTAGGCTAACTGATGAAGTAGATAAAAAAGTAATTTCTATAGCACTAAAACTAGCTGATAAAGGAACAACCATAGCTATTAACATTGCAACATCTTTTATAAAAAATAGTGAAAATATGTATTGGTTAGAAAATATATTTAAAAAATCTTCAGCATTAAATCTTCATGTTTCTTTTGAGTCTAGCAACTATGCAATTATTCATAATATAGAAAACTATATAAACTTTTCTAAATTAATACATAAATATAATTACCAATTTGGTATAGATAACTTTAACATAACAGATATTAGTCTTAATTATCTTCAAGATTTAAAACCAGCATACATTAAAGCAAATAAATCTTTTTACATAGATATGCACAATCAAGGTAAAAATAACTCTTATGAATCTTTTAACATACTAACTAAATCATTAGACATAAAAATAATAGCAACTGCTGTAGAAAATAAAAATGAAAGTGATTATTTAAAAGAAATTCCAATCAATCTTATGCAAGGTGCCTTTATTGAAGAGCCAATTCTGTAAAAATTTTATTTTTTAGTTCTCTTATCTCATAAAGAGCATAGTGGTATATCATGTCATCATAATGCAAAAAACGATCACTAAAAGATGGTTCAATTACTTCTATGTACCTGTCTAATCTATTAGCTATTTCAATAAGAAGGATTTCTCTTTTCTCATAAACTAATAGACTTATTAAAAAAGAGAAGAAAATATATAGATTGTAAAAATTTTCGATTATTATAAATGATATTTTTTGAGAATCATTTTCTAACTCCGACTCTAATTTTTCTTTTAAATTTACTAATCTTGTTAAAAACTCTCTTTGCTTATTTAGTTTTTTACCTTGAAACCTGTACCATGATAAATTTAAATTTAATGTAATTTTGTAATCTACAACCAACTCTTCAATGATAGAAGTTATACTTGATATAATATTTTTTAAAATATTTATTTTTCGTTCATTAACTTTCATATGTAAATTATTTATCTGTGAATTTACATAATCATCTAAACTCTCATCTAAAATTGCCATATTATTCTCATCTATTTCTAAACCATAAAGTAATTTTAAAATATGAATCTTATGCTCTATACTTGATGATTCAATTTCCTCTTTACATTCAGCAACTATTTCATCAAATGCTTTTACTTTTAAAGACATATTTTCAATTTTATTAATAGAATTGTCATCTACTTGACTTAAAAATTGTTCACATATTGTTTCTAATATATCTATTCTTTTTTCTATTTTTAATAATTTCATAGAACCATTATATGAGAAGTTAAGTTAAATTTAAATAAAATGATATTTTATTTAACCAAGGATTTTTAAATGGTATCAAAAAGAGTTATAGATCCATTATTAGAATGTTTAGTAATTTTTACAAAACTTCATAATAAACCATATAGTGCAGAAGCACTGGCAGAGGGGTTACCAGTTTCAAAAGAAACTAATTTTATTGAACTTTTTTCAACAGAAGGCTCAAAAGCAATGTTTTCAAGAGTTGCAAAAAGAGCCGGATTTACATCATCTTTAGTTAAAAAAAATCTGGAAGATATTTCACCCCTTGTTCTTCCTTGCATACTTATTCTTAAAGGAAGAAAAGCTTGTATATTAGAAAAATTTGATGAAATAAATAATAAAGCAAGAATTATATCACCAGAAATGAATAGTGGAGAAAATTGGGTTGATATTGATGTTTTAAATAAAGAATATATAGGCTATTGTTTTTATCTTAAAAAAGAATTCGTATCAGAAGATAGAACAAAAAAATACCTTATAAACAAAAAAAAATCACACTGGTTTTGGGGAACTTTGCGTTTATCAAGTGATATATATAGAGATGTTATAATTGCATCTATTGTAATAAATTTATTTGTCTTATCAAGTCCACTTTTTACAATGAACGTTTATGATAGAGTTGTTCCAAATAATGCAACAGATACACTTTGGGTTTTAGCCATTGGAATTGTTGTAATATATATAATTGATATGTTTTTAAAACTCACTCGTGCCTATTTTTTAGAAATAGCGGCTAAAAAGAGTGATATTATAATGTCCTCTTTGATATTTGAAAAAGTTCTAGACTTAAAAATGTCAAGTAGACCAAAGTCTATTGGTTCATTTGCAAATAACCTTAAAGAATTTGACTCAATCCGATCATTTTTTACATCTACAACAATAGCTGCTCTTGTTGATTTACCATTTACTGTTATCTTCTTAGTAGTTATCTATTTCATAGCAGGAAACATAGTTTTTGTACCAATACTAATATCTATAATAATTATCATATATATGCTCTTTGTAAAAGATCCTCTTCAAAAAAGTATAGAAAGTACATATGAAGCAAATTCAATCAAAAATGGTATCCTTATAGAAACACTTTCAGGCATAGAAACGGTAAAAACCATGAGTGGTAGTGGTTTAGCCCAATGGAATTGGGAAGAAGCTACAGGAGAAATAGCAAATAGAAGTGTAAAGTCAAAAATTCTAACAAACTCAATTAACACAGTAACTGCTTTTTTAATACAAATTAATACAGTTATAGTCGTTGTTATGGGAGTTTATATGATAAAAGATATGGACCTTACTATGGGTGGTCTTATTGCAGCTGTTATACTCTCATCCAGAGCTATTGCCCCTATGGGTCAAGTTGTAGGACTTGCTGCTAGTTATGAACAAACTAAGACCGCTTATAAAACAGTAGAAGATATCATGCAAATGCCTGTTGAACGTCCTAAAGGCAAAAAATTTGTTAGACGTGACAAAATAGAAGGTGATATTGAATTCAAAGATGTAGTGTTTTCATACCCAGATGCAAAAAAAGGGGCATTAAATAAAACAACTTTTTCTATCAAAGCTGGAGAAAAAGTAGCTATTATAGGAAAAAATGGCTCTGGAAAAACAACTATTGAAAAAATGATGTTAGGACTATATGAACCATTAGAAGGTTCTATTTTAATAGATGGTATAGATATAAACCAAATTGATCCTGTTGATTTACGAAAAAACATAGGTTATGTCCCTCAAGATGTTGTACTTTTTAATGGTACTGTAAAAGAAAATATTGTCTATAAATATCCAGCTATTGATGATGCTAGCATATTAAAAGCAGCGAAAATAAGTGGAACAGATGAATTTATAAATGCTCATCCTTTAGGTTTTGATATGCCAGTATATGAACGGGGTGATGGCATTTCAGGAGGACAAAGACAAAGCATTGCAATAGCAAGAGCATTTTTGCTTGACTCTCCTATTATGATATTAGATGAACCAACAAACTCACTAGATAATACAACAGAAGCAAAAATAAAAAAGCTATTAGCTCAAAATATCAAAAATAAAACCGTAATACTTGTAACACATAAAAGCTCTCTTCTTTCTCTAATAGATAGAATTATAGTATTAGATAATGGAAAAGTAGTTATGGATGGTGAAAAAAATAAAATACTTGCACAACTCCAAGGTAAACAAGGAGGAGTAAAATGAGCACTGACGAAGAAATAGTAGCTATGGAAAACGCCCAAGAAGAAGCAAAATCATTTAAACAAGAACTACATAAAAGTAAACTTGATATTAATGACTTAAAATATATGTCAAGCCTAAGTGAAGCTGTACTTCAAAAATCACCAAAAAAATCAAAATACATATTATGGCTGATAATTTTTGCTTTTGCTTGGTTAATATTGTGGGCTAGTCAAGCACAAATAGATGAACTAGCAAGAGGAGAAGGTAAAATAATACCATTTCACCAACTTCAAATTGTTCAAAACTTAGAAGGTGGTATTGTCTCAGAGATACTTGTAAATGAAGGTGACATAGTCAAAAAAGGTCAAATAATACTCAAAATTAATAATACAAATTTTACTAGTTCATTTGAAGAAAGCAAACTAAGACAAAATGAACTTAAGGCAAAGTTTCTAAGACTTGATGCTGAAGCAGACGGAGTAAAATCTTTTAATTATGACTATGAAAAAATGTCTGATTTATCAAAGCAGATAGAGTATGAAAAAAGTTTATATGAAAGTAATAAAGAGCAGCTAAATAGTTCTCTTAGCGTTGTAAAAGAACAAAAAGAACAAAAGAAACAAGAGATAACAGAACTAAATGCAAAAATAAAACAAGAAAAAAGAGCCCTAAAACTAATGCAGGATGAAGTAAATATAACTAAACCTCTAGTAAAAAGAGGTTTAGTTTCAGAAGTTGAATTTTTACAATTAAGACGCCAACTAAATGGGTTACAAGGCGAATTAGAAGCTTCAAAACTAACAATTCCTAGATTAGAATCAAGAATAAAAGAGTACGATAACAAAATTTCAGAGATAAAATTAGAATATAAAAATAGAGCAAAAAAAGAGTTAAATGAAGTTGCAGCGGAGATTTCAAGAATAGGACAAACAAATACAGCATTAAGTGACAGAGTAAAAAGAACACTTGTACGTTCCCCAGTGGACGGAACAATACAACTACTACTCATAAATACAATTGGCGGTGTTGTTCAACCAGGAATGGACTTAGTTGAAATTGTTCCAACACAAGACAATCTTTTAGTTGAAGCAAAAATAAAACCTTCCGATATAGCTTTTTTAAGACCACAACTTAATGCTATGGTTAAATTTAGTGCTTATGATTTTTCAATTCATGGAGGATTAAATGGAAAACTAACTCACATTAGTGCAGATACCATTACAGATGAAAAGGGAAATAGTTACTATCTTGTAAGAATTAAAACAGATAAAAGTTACTTAGGAAGCAAGGGAAAACCTCTTCCTATCATGGTTGGTATGACTGTTAGTGTTGACATAATTACTGGTAAAAAAACGGTTTTAGATTATCTACTTAAGCCTATACTTAAAGCAAAACAGAGTGCCTTAAGAGAAAGATGATAGTCTTTTTTTCACTTAATCATGAATTTTTAAGTAGATATCCAGAATGCTTACATGTAAAAAATGAAAAGAAATTAGACACTCTTAAAGATTTTACTCTTATCCTTGATTTGGATGCCATAAAAAAGGATGAAAAATACTTCTTTGAATACATAAAACTAATACCTACATGCAAAGCTATATTTGCTCTTACATGCAAACCAAACTTCACAGAGGGAACTCAATTACTCTCAAAAGGTATAAAAGGTTATGGAAATCTAAATATGTCGAAATTAGAATTAAAAAATGCACTAAATGTAATAAGAAATGGAAATATATGGCTCTATCCAGAGTTCTTGCAGTTGATGATAACAAGCTTTAGCAAAAATCTAAATGAAGTAAATCAAGAAGAGTTAAATCTACTTTCAAAAAGAGAACAAGAAATAGCAAATCTAGTAAAAAAAGGTCTAACTAATAAAGAGATTGCTATTAGTTCAAGCATTACTGAAAGAACTGTAAAAGCTCACTTGAGTTCTATTTATGAAAAACTAAATATAAAAGACAGAGTGGCATTAGTTATAAAACTTAGCAACAAATAGACTAAAATCCACCTAAAAAGTTAGATTTTAGTCTTTACATAATGTGTCTAACTTGGATCTATAACTATTTCTTGCTCTATTAGAATAGTAGCCGTATTAGTGCCATCATTAGCAGTATATTTATCAAACCCATCTTCGGTTCCCACTTTGGTCCAAATTCCTGCTGAATCATCTAAATTTACAGTATCATTTGCATCTCCAGATATCTCTAATATATTATCTCCATCTGTTATATCAATAATGTCTTGAACATCTAATGTTATGGTTTGGTCTCCATCTCCTAAATCAATACGTTCTATATTATCTACATTAGTACTAATAGTGTCAAAGTCTAATGATATATCGCTATCTAGCATTAAGGTGTCTTTTCCTGTTCCTCCATCAATAACATCATTTCCATTATATACAAGAACATCGTCTCCACCTTCACCATTAAGAATCTCTGCTGCTCCAGTACCCTCTAGAATATCGTTATTTTCATCTCCAGTAAAAGTACCATTATTACTATTTATTGCATCATAACCACCTATTTTTATGGTTAATGTAGATGATGATGTAACACCATTACTATCAGTAACACTGTAACTAAATGTTTCTGTTAAACTATCACCTGGATCTAGTGCATCTTTTGTTTCTCTATTCACTTCAAAACTATAACTTCCATCACTATTTGCAGTAAGTGTTCCATGATCACTTGAAGTATTTCCCCATTCAACTGTAACACTTCCATCTTCTGCATCTTCTGCTAGCACTTGTCCTGTGACAACTGGTAAAGCATCAGTAGACATTATCTTTCCAGCAACGGTATAGGTATTAGATGCATTTTCATTGGTATATATTGTACTAATTGCATTACCATTAGAATCCAAAAAGCCTTCTACACTTACTGTATATTCATGACCATTTAAATTAAAAGTTTGAGATTGAGAAGGAAGAGTTATTATATCTCTTGAATCACCTCCTCTATTAGGAGTTTCAGTATGATCCATATGTATTGTAAATTCTACTGTTGTTGAAACTCCATTTATAACTACATCAAAATTTACTTTCATATCAATGGTATCTAAAGTAGAAGAATTAGCATATATAGGCCAATTTTGATGAGTAAACTGACCAAGATTAATTAGCTCACCCGTAGATACTTCTTCACCACTATTCATATAATCATCATTATCTACTAAAGTATACCCTGATTGACCTGAACCAGATGCAGGACTTCCCCATGTATAGCCATCAATTGCACTATCATTATCATTTGAAATTGTATGAGCAGTTGATGTTCCATGTATAAAATGTGCATTTTCAAATCCTGCTTCTAAATTTTTTACTTCTATAACATCAATGGGAATATAAACATCAGCAGTTGCTGGAGCTACTTCTGGAGCATCATTACTACCAGTTACATTTATTGTAATGTTTGCGGTATCTGTTTTATCACCATCACTTATAGTATATTCAAAAACTACATCCCTATTCTCTCCATCATTAAGACTATCAAGACCATCTGCGGGAATAAATTCTATCTCACCATTAACCACATGAGCAACTCCAAGCACAATATTGTTTTCAACTATTTCAATCATTTGACCAGAACTTGCGTCTTGACCTTCTATTTGCGTTATGGATATATCATTTCCATCAACATCAAAATCATTTTCTAAAACATCTACTGTTACAGAAGTATCTTCGTTAGTTGAAGCACTATCAGCAACTGCTTCTGGATTATCATTATCATCACTTAAATGAATTGTAAAAGTTGAAGCACTTGTTGAACCATCAGTTGAAGTTGCTGTAATTTGGATTGTTGGTGCTGCATCAGTTTCATAGTCAAGTTGATTACTATCTTTTATTGTTACAACTCCGGTATTAGTATCTATTTCAAAAGCTCCATTATAATCATCACTTAAAGAATAAGTTACAACATCCGTAGGATCAGCGTCAGTAGCAAGTCCTGTAATTTGAACTTCAGTTCCATTTGCTGCATTTTCCCCTACAGTATTTGAATCAGTATCAGAGTCACTTACTGGACCAACTTGTGATTCA
>JADGDR010000008.1:109068-109671 GCA_016744795.1 Sulfurospirillum sp. | reverse complement strand
TTAGTATCTATTTCAAAAGCTCCATTATAATCATCACTTAAAGAATAAGTTACAACATCCGTAGGATCAGCGTCAGTTGCAAGTCCTGTAATTTGAACTTCAGTTCCATTTGCTGCATTTTCCCCTACAGTATTTGAATCAGTATCAGAGTCACTTACTGGACCAACTTGTGATTCACTTGTATCATCACTTAAATGAATTGTAAAAGTTGAAGCACTTGAAGAACCATCAGTTGAAGTTGCTGTAATTTGGATTGTTGGTGCTGCATCAGTTTCATAATCAAGTTGATTACTATCTTTAACTGTTACAACTCCGGTATTAGTATCTATTTCAAAAGCTCCATTATAATCATCACTTAAAGAATAAGTTACAACATCCGTAGGATCAGCGTCAGTTGCAAGTCCTGTAATTTGAACTAGTGTACCATTTTGAGCACTTTCACTTATAATATTAAAATCACTATCTGAATCGCTTACTGGACCAACTTGAAATTCACTTGTATCGTCAGTTACATTTATTGTCATATCAGCATTAGAGCTAGATCCATCACTTGAGGTTGCTATTACATTAATTGTATGAGATTGAGCTGTTTCATAATCCATA
>JADGDR010000008.1:0-108968 GCA_016744795.1 Sulfurospirillum sp. | reverse complement strand
TGGCAAGAGCTGTAATTCCTACTTCTGTTCCAGCTTGTGCGTTTTCATCTACGGTGTTAGTTGAGGAGTCTGAATCACTTAGTGGGCTTATGGCATTATCAGTATCTCCACCAGTTGCATCAGTTACATTTATTGTCATATCAGCATTAGAGCTAGATCCATCACTTGAGGTTGCTATTACATTAATTGTATGAGATTGAGCTGTTTCATAATCCATATTACCTAGGGTTGTTACTACTCCTGTAGTTGGATTAATACTAAATAGTCCTGCATCTATATCAGTTTGGCTTAGGCTATAAGTTACAGTATCTCCAGCATCAGCGTCAGTGGCAAGAGCTGTAATTCCTACTTCTGTTCCAGCTTGTGCGTTTTCATCTACGGTGTTAGTTGAGGAGTCTGAATCACTTAGTGGGCTTATGGCATTATTAATATTTACTGTTCCCTCACCAGTTCCTTCATTTCCTGCTATATCTATTGCTTTTACACTAACAATGGTTTCTCCATTTGAAAGCTCAGAAACCACATTATCTGCTAAGGTCCATGTTCCATCACCATTATTTGTAGCCGTATAATCCGTTCCATTAATTGTGACAACTACTGTTGCAGTTCCATCATTAATTGTTCCTGTAATTTGAGGTGTTGAATCATTTGTTGAAGATATATCTGTTACATCTACACTTGGAGCACTTGTATCGAATGTAAAAGTAATAGGTGTTGAGGCACTTTGATTTCCTGCATCATCTATTTCTCTTACATTTACAGTATTTTCACCCTCACTTGGAACTGGTGGAGTTGTACTCCAAGTAGCTCCTCCATCATTTGAGTATTCAATAGTGTTTCCAACTTCACTTGGAGTTACATTTAGTTCTCCATCTTTGGTAATAAGGTCTGTTTGGCTAGTTCCTGTATCGTTTGCTAATTCTACTGTTGGAGCATCTGGAGCTGTTATATCAATATTTACTGTATCATTTATGTTAAGATTTTCATTTTCAACTGTAGAAAAATTATTTTCTTCAAACCCCGTTCTATTAAGTGCATTTTGATCTTCTCCAAAATCTAATCTATCATGATAATATGCACTTCCTAGTCCACCTGCTTCTCCTCCGCCATCTTGTCCTGCAGCGGTTCCCTCTTCATCATTTGCCAAAAGTGCTTCAACTTCGGCTATATCACTATTTGTATCTGTTAAAGCTACTTCTGTATCAGAAGAATTTATATACTCTTCATTTAGAGATAGTGAAGTATCACTCTCAATAATGATTTCTTTTCCATTATTTAATAAAATCGTTGTTTGGCTTGATGCCATTGCATCTATTTTATCATTTTCATGTACAACATCGCCCTTAGAAAGTAATTTCACTTCTCCTTCTTGAGTCGTAACTTTTACTGTTCCAATTATCTCTTTTACTATTCCTATTACTTTTGACATGATATAGCCTTTGTATAATTTTTATTATTATAATATTACTAAAATATAATTTTAAAATCTATTGTACAAAGGTACATATATAAAAACATTCTATACTGTTTTTAGTTTATTGAATTTTCTCTTTTTGCTACATGCTTTAACCAGAAAAATCCAAATAAACCTGCAAATAATGAAGCTGCCAAAATTCCAACTTTAGCTTGAAAAACAAGTTCAGGCTTATCTAAAAATGCCAAGTCTGCTACAAAAATAGACATAGTGAAACCAATACCACCAAGAAATGAAACACCAAAAATTTGGCTCATACTACTTCCTTCTGGAAGTTTTGCTATTTTTAACTTTATAGCTAACCATGCCACGCCAAAAATTCCAAAAACTTTTCCTAGTATAAGACCCGCTATTATTCCAAGTGAAATAGGTTCCATAATAATTGCACCAATAGAGCTAAAATCTATAGCAATACCAGCATTTGCAAGTGCAAAAAGAGGAATTATCACTAAAGCAACAAGAAGATGTAAATCATGCTCAAGCCTAGCAGCTGGAGTACCTACTGCATCTATTTTATCTTTTATGTTTTGCAAAATTGCTTTTTGTTTTTCGTGGAGCCTATGATCTTGTGTAACTGGATATTTATCATAATCATCAAGTAATATTTTAGTATTTTTTGCAAAATTTGCTGGAGGATATTTTGGTTTTGATGGTATAGCCATTGCTGCTATTACACCTGCTATTGTTGCATGAACACCTGATTCAAGCATAAAAAACCACATTAATAGTCCCACAATAAAATATGGCAGAATCATATGTATTCCAACACGATTAAAACCAACTAAGATTAAGAAAGCGATTCCAGATAAAGCAAGTGGTAACATATGAATTTGATCCGTATAAAATATGGCTATCACCAAAACAGCACCTAAATCATCTACAATAGCAAGAGCAACTAAAAACGTTACGAGGGTAGTAGGAACTCTTTTGCCTAAAAGAACTAATGCACTAATAGCAAAGGCAATATCAGTAGCCATGGGTATGCCCCATCCAGTTGCACCAAAATCACCTGCATTAATCCAAGTATATATTAATGCAGGAAAAACCATTCCGCCAATAGCAGCTAAGATTGGTAAAATCGCAACTTTTATATTGGAAAGTTCCCCTACGAGTATTTCCCTTTTTATCTCAAGACCAATTATAAAAAAGAATATAGCCATAAGACCGTCATTTATCCAATGATGAATACTATTTGATAACTGCCATGAACCAATTGTCAAATCTACTTTTGTATGAAAAAAATGAGCATAACCATCTGCCAATGGACTATTTGCAAGTATAAGTGCAAACACTGTCATAAACATTAACACTAAACCAGTAGTAGTCTGTGCATGTATAAAATCCTCAAATGGTGTTGAGATTTTATTAAACGCTTTTTCCCATGGGGCATATAATTTTTTCATATATTATTCCTACTTTAATCTCTCAAGCACTGAAGCCTCATGAGCTCCTAATCCTTCTGCTTTAGCTAGTAAGGCACACTCATGCCCAATCTCTTTAATGCCCTCTTTACTCATGCTTATAATAGATGTTTTCTTTAAGAAATTTTCTACGCCAAGTGGAGAATAGAACTTCGCAGTTCCTCCAGTTGGCAGAGTATGATTTGGTCCAGCTATGTAATCACCTATAGGCTCAGGAGTATACCTTCCCATAAAAATTGCTCCTGCATGTTTAATAGAGGGCAAAATATCAAAAGGCTGCTCTGTCATTACTTCAAGATGCTCTGGTGCAATCTCATTTATTAGCTTAATTGCTTCATCCATATCACGTGTTACAATAATAGCTCCACGCTCTTTTATAGAGCTCATTGCTATATCTTTTCTATTTAATTTTTCTAACCATTCGTAAACTTTTTTACTAGTTTCATCTGCAATTCGTTGTGAAGGAGTTATTAAAATGGAACTTGCCATTTCATCATGTTCCGCTTGAGAAAGCAAATCTATTGCTAAAAAATTAGTATCACTACTCTCATCTGCTAAAATTCCTATCTCACTTGGTCCTGCAATCATATCTATGTTTACTTCACCAAAAACAAGTTTTTTTG
Source organism: Sulfurospirillum sp. (assembly GCA_016744795.1). Classification (GTDB taxonomy): domain Bacteria; phylum Campylobacterota; class Campylobacteria; order Campylobacterales; family Sulfurospirillaceae; genus Sulfurospirillum_A. The sequence goes on along the minus strand of JADGDR010000008.1, from coordinate 105,450 downwards.
CAGTTGCTACAAAAATATTACCTGGTCCTGTTATAACATCAACTTTAGATATAGTTTTTGTTCCATAAGCCATAGCCGAAATAGCACTTGCCCCACCAACTTTATAAGCTTTTTTTATGCCACAAAGATGCATAGCCGCCAATAAGAGAGAATTCAGTTCATTACATGGTGCAGGTGTACAAACTACTATTTCTTTGACTCCAGCAACTATAGCCGGAATGGCATTCATTAGAAGAGAACTAGGATATGCTGCTTTTCCACCAGGAATATAAAGTCCAGCCTTATCAACTGGTGTTACTTTTTGACCCAAAACATTACCATTGTCCTCAAAATCTAACCAAGAAGTAGGTTTTTGTTTTTGATGATATGCTTTGATTCTGTCGTATGCAAGTTGTAAAGCACTTTTTAGTTTATCATCAAGTTCATCATAAGCTTTTTTCATTGAACTACAAGATATTTCTAACTCTTCATCACTAGCAGGTGTCCACATATCGAACTTTTCTATATGCTTTTTTAAAGCCTCATTACCATCTTGTTTTATCTCAGAAATTATATTTTGAACTATTTTAGATACATTATCCATATCCATATGCCCACGTTTTAATAACTGCCCAAATTCTTGTCTGAAATTTTCATCTTTAGTGTTAATTTGTTTCATATTTCCTCTTATATCTTTGTTTCATAGACTCATTACCCAATACTCCACCTTGATGGATATAAATTGGCGTTCCTTTTATACTATCTACATGTAAAAGAAATTTTTTCCAACCAACAGGATCATACATTAAATCAAATGTAATACCCATATCTCGCTTTAACTCTTGCCATAATTCATACAATTCAAGGTCAAGTTTTCCATAATGATACTTTTTTTCACTACTCAAAATAGTAGGAAAATGTATTTCATCCGACTCTATCTCTCGAAACTGATCTTTTAGATACTCATCATCTCCAACAGTGCTACATGTAAAGACTCTAAAAGATAAGTTTTTTTCTAAATAAAGTGCCGTTGTTCCAGTTCCTGATGGTAAAAATAGATATGGGTCTTTAATACCTGCTACTTTTATATCTTTATCTAATTCATTAGCTAAGATCTTAATTCCAAATTCTGCTTCAACTTGACGACCACCCTCTTGTATAACTAAATCACTCTTAGAATTATAAGCGGATGCATCATCTTGTCTATTTGAACTTTCAAAAATCTTCATACCATTTTGTAGAGCATATTTGTAGTTTCCTACTGGATTTTGCTTTAGAAAGTTTGGAATATGATTACAAAAATATACAAAATCCCAACCTCTAAGACGTGCCATCACAGACAATGAATACATAGCATTTGACTGATTAGACCCATAGGAAATTAATCTTTTTACATGTAAAAACTCTTGATTTAAAAACCAATGAAATTTTCTAGCTTTATTCCCAGAGAAGTCTACATGTAAAGAATCATCTCTTTTAATATATATCTCCCTCCCTCTAAAAATATGTTTTTCAAATGGGGAAGGAGAAAATATCATTTAGTTCCTATTAAGGCAGTTTAAATCAGAAAATGCACGTTCTAATCTAGCTATAGTAGACTCTTCTGCTGCTCTTAGCCATTTTCTTGGGTCATAGTACTTCTTATTTGGTTTATCATCACCATCTGGATTACCAATTTGAGTTTGAAGATATGCTTCATTTTTTTGCACATATTCTTTAGTTCCTTCCCAAAAAGACCACTGTGTGTCAGTATCAATATTCATTTTTATAACACCATACTCAATAGCTTCACGAATATCAGCTAACTCACTTCCACTTCCACCATGAAAAACAAAATTTACAGGTTTTTCTAAAGTTCCAAACTTCTCTTGAATATACTTTTGAGAATTATCAAGTATCTTTGGAGTTAGATGAACATTACCAGGTTTATATACGCCATGAACATTTCCAAATGAAGCAGCAATAGTAAAATTAGGGCTAATTGCCATTAATTTTTCGTATGCATATGCAACATCTTTGGGTTGAGTATAAAGAGCTGAGTTATCCAAATGAGTATTGTCTACTCCATCTTCTTCTCCACCAGTACAACCTAGCTCAATCTCTAATGTCATACCAATTTTACTCATTCTTTTATGATAAGCTTCGCATGTTGCAATATTCTGCTCTAGGCTCTCTTCAGAAAGATCTATCATATGAGAGCTATAAAGAGGTTTTCCAGTTTTTTCAAAATGAGCTTCACTTGCATCTAAAAGTGCATCTATCCAAGGAAGAAGCTTTCTTGCTGCATGGTCAGTATGAAGTATAACTGGTACACCATAAGCCTCTGCAATAGTATGAACATGTAAAGCTCCACTAATAGCTCCTAAAACACCAGAATCAGTGCCACTTAAAGCTTTTCCTGCATAAAATTGTGCCCCACCATTAGAAAATTGAACAATAATAGGTGAGTTAACATTTTTTGCAGACTCTAAAACAGCATTAACAGAACTTGTACTAACAACATTTACTGCCGGAAGAGCATAGTTGTTCTCTTTTGCAACTTCAAAAACTTTAGTAACATCATCACCACATAAAACCCCAGGTTTTACAAAATCAAATAGTGCCATGTAATACCTCTTATTTTATAACTATTTTAGCTTTTTTTCTCAAATCTTTTGCTTTTTTTGAAACATCTTTACGGAATTTTTCCATTTTAAGACCATTTTCTATCTGTACTTTTGCATCTGCAAATTTAACTTTTTCTCCACCTTTTTTATCTTCTGTTAAAATTACATGGTAACCAAACTGAGTTTTAACAGGAGTCATTGTAACTTCACCTTTAGCTTGACCAAATGCAGCTTTACTAAAAGCTGAAACCATTTGTTTCTTATTAAACCAACCTAAATCTCCACCATTTGCACCACTTGGTCCTGTTGATTTTGTTTTTGCTAATTCTATAAATTTAGTTGTTAATGCCTTACCTTTTAAGCCCTTAAGCTCTTTGATAATGCTTTTTGCAGTTGCTTCATCTGCTACAACAATATGTCTTGCTTTTACAGTTGCTGGTTTTACAAACTTATCTTTATTTTTATCAAAATATGCTTTTGCATCTTTCTGAGAAACTTTTACTTTTTCAAATACTCTTTTCATCCATATTTCAAGTGCTAAATCACCTTTTATAGAATTTAAAGTCTTTATATACTCTGCATCTTTTTCTATACCAGATTTCATTGCTTCTTTTGCTAAAAGCTTTCTCTCAATCGCTTGGTCTAGCACGCGCTTTTGCTGTTCAGATTTTAATGTTGCAAAATTTTGACCTGGCATAGCTCTCATAAGATTTGCTACATCTTTATCTGTAACTTCTGATCCATTTACTGTTGCATATACTGCTGCATTTAAACTAACACCCAAAGCAAGTGTTGCTAAACTCCCAATAATAACTTTTCTCATATCTTTCCTTCTTTATAAAATTTGTCTTATTTTACTAATGTTTGAATTAAAATATGATTATACGAAACTATATTAAACACTTAGTTAATATTTTGATACAATACTATAAATGTTTTCTGTGCTGGAGTAATAACTTTAGTTAAAGAAAATTTAGCTTGAGTTTATTCAAGCTAAAGGAGAAATGTAATAAAAAAAGCTACAAAATTAGAAATTACTAAAATAAAAGATATTTTAATAAAAAATTATACAAATGCAGTTACAGAGCTAAACTATAAAAACCTATATGAACTTACTATTGCAGTAATGTTATCAGCTCAATGTACGGATAAAAGAGTAAATATCATAACACCAACACTTTTTTTAAAATATCCTGATGTTTATAAACTGGCTATTGCAGAGTTAGATGATATAAAAAAGATTATACAGTCTTGCTCTTTTTTTAACAATAAAGCAAAAAATCTCATCAAAATGGCGAATAGGGTTGTAGAACACTTCGATGGTCAAATACCTATTAATGAAAAGGATCTCATAACTTTAGCTGGTGTTGGACAAAAAACAGCACATGTAGTTATGATTGAGTACGCTGGAGCAAATTTGATGGCTGTTGATACTCATGTATTTCGTGTAGCACATAGACTAGGATTAAGTGATGCAAAAACAGCAATTAAAACAGAAGAAGAATTAACAAAGAAATTTAAAACCGATTTACATGTACTACATCAAGGCATGGTTCTTTTTGGAAGATATATATGTAAGGCAATCAAACCAAAATGCGAAACTGAGTGTTTTTTACAAAAACACTGTAAAACAAAAAAGAGTTTTAAAGTTGGCTAATTATATAAGTAAAAAAACAAGTATTCTTCAAAAAAATATAAAATGGCACAGAAATGTATAAAATGGCACAGAAATACCATTTTTTTATAGTATAATTTTACTCATAGGAAGAGGGTCTTTACACTTATCCACAATCCATAATCCGCTACCTCTTCCTACTCGCTCTTAGATGAATTTCAAATCTTATCTACTACTTATTTGATACTTTGTATCCCTTTAAAGAGATGCTTTCTATCAAATTCTCATTTAACTTATTTCTCACTCGTCTAACTAAACTTCTAAGAGTTGAAGTAGGTATTTCATTGCTATACCATACATTTTTAATAATTTCATCATAACTAACTTCTGTATTAAGTCTATCTACCATAAATGCAAAAAATTCACTCTCTTTTTTTGTCAAATTTACTTTTTCACTTAACAAATATAGATTTTTTGTTTTTATATTATAAGTATAATTATCACCCATGTTAATAACTTCACCAACAATTTTTTTCTGCTCATCTTTTAGTTTTAATAAAACCATCATAATTGTTATATTAAGCTGATTTTCATCTATGGGTTTTACTATATATCCGTAAGGTTTTGTAAACTGTGCTCGTTTTAAAGTTTCTTCATCACTAAAAGAAGTAAGATATATCACTGGAACTTTGTACTTTTGCTGAATAATATCCACTACTTCAATACCATCAGGGCTGCCCTTGAGTTTGATATCCATCAAAACAATATTAGGCTGATACTTATCAACATAAAAAACAGCTTCTTCAGTCGTACTAGCTACCTCATCGACTATATAACCAAATTCTAATAAACACTGCTGAATATCCATTGCAATAATAGTCTCATCTTCTACAATAACTACATGTGTATCTTTTTTTAACCCGTTACTGTGTCTATCCATTTTATGGAGCATCCTTGCGAATTTATCTGTGATGTTGGTGCAGATTGTTGACCAAATAGTGAAATTACGGCTTCTCTTAAATCTTCTTCTTTAACACTTCTAGCATCATGCCAATTATCATCAAGTCTACCATGATAATAAAGCTTAGCAGATTCATCAAACAAAAATATATCAGGAGTACAAATTGCTCCTAGTGATTTTGATACTTTTTGTTCACTATCAACAAGATATGGAAAATCTAATTGAAACTCTTTTATTTTATCTGTCATATGGGCAGGACTTTCTTCTGGATAATTTGGATGTATATTTGGATTTATTGCTATTGTATTAATATCAAGTTTTTTTGCAAATTCTGATACTTCTTGTAATCTTTCCCAAATAGCATTTGAATAGGGACAGTGATTACACATTACAGCTATAATCATCCCACCCTTCCCAAACTTCTCTTTAGAGTTAAAATTATTTGCTAAAGAATCTTCTAATACGAAATGCTCTAATTTTGTTCCTAACTCTACTTTGGCTGATTTCATCAATGCCATATTACAATCCTCTCACTATATTTTCTACAACTTTACCAATTCTCTGTACTGAATCCAAATCACACTCTTCTCTAAGTGAATGAGGAAATCTTATAGTAGGTCCAATGGCAACAGCCTCAATCTTTTTTGACTGACTACTCATAAGTATACCACACTCTAATCCAGCATGAATAGCACAAAAACTTGCATCTTCATAAACTTGTGCCATTTCTTGTTTTACTACATTAGCAAACTCACCAATACTTGGAACCCAAGGCTCATGTCCTTCACTTAAAGATGTATTGCAACCTATGAGTTGAAAAAATGACTCAGTTTGATTTGCTAAACTTATCAAGTCACTATTTACCATAGCTCTTGCAGCACAATCAATCTGTAAAATACCGTCTTTCACACGAACAACACCCAAATTTATACTAATAGATGGTATATTAAAACTTTGATCAAATCCTCTAACACCTTGAGCAAATGCATTGAGTGCTTTTGTTATCTTTTGTCCATCTTTAATATACTCTCTTTTGTGCTCTATTTTCTTTACATGTAAAGACTTATTACATAACTCTAGATTTTTACATGTAGCAACCACTGCTTTAGCATTTTTAGCAATGGAGTTTCTAATCTCACCACCTTCAATATGCAAAAGTTTCAAATCATGTTTTACAAGTTCATATGCTAAAACTTTTGTAGCAGAATCTACGCCTTTATTGATATCTAAACCAGAGTGACCTCCAGGCAAATCTTCTATGCTAATTTCATAAACTACATCATCTTCACTTAAGGGTAAATACTCTAAGGTAAGTTTTGAGACAATATCAACACCACCAGCACAGCCTATGTATATATCCTTCTCTTCTTCTCCATCAAGATTTAAGAGTTTATCAGATGATAATTCTAACTCTAGGTGTGAAGCACCTATTAGTCCCACCTCTTCATTATTGGTAAAAAGACATTCTAAATCACTAAATTTTTCCATAAGAGTAAACATAATTGCCATACCCATACCATTGTCTGCACCTAGTGTTGAATTCTTTGCTTTTAAAATTCTATCTTTTTCAATCAACTCTATTTTTGATACATCTCCTAAACAGACCATATCATAATGGGCTTGCAAACAAACTTTTGGATTACCTTTCTTACACAAAATATTTCCACTTTTATCAATACTAATATCATAACCTAAATTCTTTGATATCTCTTGAACCTTTTCTTTCATCATGTCAGTCTTAAAACTACATCTTGGTGTTGCAGTTATGATTTTAAAGTATTCCAATATTTTACTCATTATTTTCCTTATCAATATTTAACTTATATAATGATATTATAATCACCATGAAAAAAATATTAATTCTAATTTTACCATTTTTATTAGGTGGTTGTCTTTATGTAAATGATAGAGGTATAGATAATCACTACTATAACAACTGCAAAGAGTACTATGACAGTATGGGTATCTATCATAAAACATGTGATGAAAACCTCGTAGAATACAAAGATGTAAAAGATGGAGTTAAAAAAATATATAAAAATACAAAAGAGTATACAACACAATAATGAATTTAGATAGCATAAGATATGAACGAAGCAAATGCTTTGAATGGAAAGACAATAAAATACGAAAAGCCATAGTAGACAATCTACCCAAAATAGATGGCTGCGTTTTGGAACTAAAAGATAAAGTAACTCTTACATGTAAAGATATAAGTGAGATAGATAAAGAAAAAATTCATAAAAGTGCCTTAGGTCTTCGTCCTTGGAGAAAAGGTCCTTTTCAAGTTTTTGATACTTTTATAAATACTGAGTGGAAAAGTTTTATTAAATACAACCTTATAAGATCATATTTTGACTTAGAAGATAAAATTGTTGGTGACATTGGGTGTAGTAATGGGTACTATCTATTTCGTATGCTTGAAGATAAACCAAAAAAGATAGTTGGTTTTGATCCAAGTGCTCTTTGTAAAATGCAATTTGACTTTATTAATCATTTTGCAAAAACAAAAATAAAATTTGAACTTTTAGGGGTTGAGCACCTACCTTTTTATGAACATAAATTTGATATACTATTTTGTCTTGGTGTGCTTTATCATAGAGCAAATCCAGTTAATACCCTAAAAGAATTATGGAATTCTTTAAACAAAAATGGAGAAGTAATTTTAGATACTTTTATGATTGATGGAGATGAGCCTTATGCCTTATGTCCAGGTAAGACTTACTCGAAGATACCAAACATATACTTTGTTCCTACAATAAAAGCCCTACAAAACTGGAGTGAAAAAGCAAAATTTAGCTCATTTGAAGTACTTGAAATTAAAAAAACAGATACAGATGAACAAAGAAGAACTGATTGGATACTAGGTGAGAGTTTAGGAGACTTCTTAGACCCAAATAATCCAGAAGTTACAATTGAAGGATACCCGGCTCCAAAACGAGTCTACGTTAAACTTAAAAAATAATTTACCGATATAAATAATATAAAAGTATAAAAGCAAGGAAGCTTACATGGCAGATAATGTCACACATGAAATAAATATAGAAAATGATAGTATAGAAGAAGATTTTAGTAATGCCTTTGGAGATGAAGAAGAGAGTACAGAATCTCTTCTTGACATAGATGAAAGAAAAGAAGCCTTAAAAACTCATGAGAAGATAAAAATAAACCTTTGTGGAACTATCTTAAAACTGGCCTCTGGCTACTCAAAAACAACACTGCAAACTACAAAAGATATGATTTTAGATGATTTGGGCTTAATTCATAGTGGCTTTATCTTTGGAGCTGCTGATTATGCAGCTGCCGTAGCTGTAAATGAACCAAATGTAGTTATTATTGGCTCTCGTTCAAAGTTTTTAGCACCTGCAAAGATAGATGACTTAATAGAATTTGAAGCAAAAGCCAAATTTGAAGATAGTCGAAAACGTGAAATAAAGGTAACAGGTCATATAAATGAAATTAAAGTATATGAAGGAGTCTTTCAAGCAGTTGTTTTAGAACAACATGTCTTTAAGACAAAAATCAAAAATGCAGGACGCTCTTACAAATAAATTTAAATCATATTAAGCCACATAGGAAGAGTTTTTTGTTCAGCTTGAACAGTTGTTGGTTCTCCATGTCCAGTGTATATAGTCCAGTTTTCTTCTACATGTAAAAACTTTTCTATACTTTGACTCATATCATCAGGAGAACTAAAAGGAAAATCTACTCTTCCAATTGAGCCTTTAAAAACAAAATCTCCACTAAAAAGTGTCTCTTCTATCAAAATAGCACTACATCCTGGAGTATGTCCAGGGAAATGAAGATACTTGACTCTAACATTTTCTATATCAAATTCTTGGTCGCCAATAACTAAAACATCTGCTTGACTTGCTGGTGTTCCTTGTCCAAAAGGATCATCTTTTAACATAAATTCATCATCTTTTGGTACATAAATTGGAATATTTAACTTCTCTTTTAACTCTTTATTTGACCAGACATGATCAAAATGCCCATGTGTATTTAAAATAGCAACAGGATTTTTGACATTTTTTAACACCCAATTAGTAGCACCCACACCTGGATCTATAATAAATTCTTTCCCATTTACTTCAACTATATAACAGTTTGTTTGGTACATTCCCATAGGTTCATAAGTAATCTTCATTTTCTAGACCTTTTTATATTTATTATAGCAAAATTGATAAAATCTTTAATCTTAAATAAAAACATTACAATTACAAGAATTAATTAATATTTTCTTTAGTATAATAGTACAAATGAAAAAATATATACTTATAGAAAATTATCTTATCAAGTTTTTAAAAGACGAAGTTTATAAAACTGGTCTTAAAAATACAATTATTGGACTTAGTGGAGGTATTGACTCTGCTGTAGTTGCAGTTCTTGCACAGCGTGCTTTTGGTGAGAATTTTTTAGCAGTTATGTTACCAAGTTCTAGTTCATCTCAAAGTAGTTTTGATGATGCGGATGAGCTTTGTAAAAAGTTTAATATTAAAAACACCTCTGTTTACATAGGTGATTTAGTACAAAGCTATTTTCATGATAAAGAAAAATCTAACCTAAGAATAGGTAATTTTAGTGCAAGAATGAGAATGTCAGTTCTTTATGATCTCTCAGCAAAACACTCAGCACTTGTCCTTGGTACAAGTAACAAGAGTGAACTTCTTTTGGGTTATGGAACTATGTTTGGGGACTTAGCAAGTGCGCTAAACCCTATAGGTGATATGTACAAAACTCAAGTTTTTGAGTTTGCTGAGCATTTGGGAATTCCAAAGTCAATCATCACAAAACCACCAACTGCAGATTTGTGGGAAGGTCAAAGCGATGAAGAAGATTTAGGATACACTTATGCCGAGCTTGACTTAGCACTAGAAGCTTTTGTAGACAATAGATTTAGTAAAGAAGAGTTAATAAAAAAAGGTTTTGATTTTGAATTAGTTGAACTCATAACAACTAAGATTTACCAAAATCAATTTAAAAGAAAACTACCACTAATAGCAAAACTAGGCAATAGAACAATAGGGCATGACTTCTTGTACCCAAGAGATATAAAGTTATAAGGATAATTATGAAAGAGATTCCATTTTATAAACCATCAATCGATGAGAGCGAAAAAAAACTTATTAATGAAGTTTTAGAGTTCAATGAGAATTCAAAAGTTGAAGAGTTAGAAAAAAACTTTTCTAAATACATAGGATGCGAACACTCAGTATCTACATGCAATGGAACAGCTGCTATGCATTTGGCTATGTGTGCACTTGATCTTAAACGCGGTGATAAAATCATATGTTCTGTAAACTCTTTTCCTGCTGTAGCAGAAGTTGTTAGACATTTTGATGCTGAACCAATTTTTGTAGATATCAATAAAGAAGATTTCAACATGGATATGGCTGAACTTGAAAAAGTTCTTGATAAAAGTAATCATAAAAAATTAAAAGCCATATTTATTACTCATGTTGCTGGGCAAGTTGCAAATTTAGATAAAATTTATGAACTAGCAAATATATATGGTGTAAAAGTTGTAGAAGATGCTTCTCAAGCATTAGGAGCTACATATAAGGGTAAAAAAATAGGAACAACGGGTTCTGATATAACTGCTTTTAGATTCTCTCCTCAAATGAAAAATGCTATTGCAAGTGGTGGAGTTATGACTACCAATGATGAAAAACTTATGGAAAGAGCAAAACTACTTAGAAATCACGCTATTGTGAGTGAAGGCTGGGATAGATTTGGCAATATTGGTTATGTTTATGATGTAGTTGACATAGGATTAAAATACGATTTAAATGAGCTAAATGCAGCATATGCAGTAGCCCAACTAAAGAAAAATGATTCTTTTATAAAAAGAAGATTAGAGATAGCTGCTATATATGACAAAGAATTAAAAGATTGTCCTCATGTATCTACACCAATAAAAAAGAGTGACCATATATATAGTGAATACATCATAAAAATTGACAAAAATAGAGATGGTTTTGCAAAAGAATTAAGTCAAAACGGTATATTTACTACCCTGCACTTTATACCTCTTCACCTTTTGAGTTATTACAAACACAAGTATAACCTAAGAGTAAATGACTTTCCAAATGCATTAACCAACTATCAGCAGATCCTTTCTATTCCTATATATAATGGTCTTACTAATAAAGAAATATATTACATTTGTGAACAGATAAAAGAGATTGCTAAAACTCGTGTTTAACAAACAGGCTTTTATATTTTGGGTGGAGGAGTATCTCTTTCACCCCACTTCCAAATTACAATTTTTTATTTTATTTTTATTGTTTCCTTTTAGTATTATCTACTCTATTATAGTTCTATCCAAAAGATTAATGGCAAAAAAAACAAAACCTCCTATCCCTGTTATAAGCATTGGAAACCTTACCATCGGAGGTAGCGGTAAAACTCCTTTTTTAATCTCATTAGTTAAGGATTATGAAAATATAGCAGTAGTTTTAAGGGGTTATGGAAGAGAATCAACTGGGTTACATGTAATAACTAAAAAAACTGATGTAAAAACAAGTGGAGACGAAGCTTTGCTCTATGCCTTCTCACTTCCAAATGCAACCGTCATAGTAAGTGAAGATAGACTTGAAGGCATAAATTATGCCCATCAATTAGGATGTAAAGCAGTATTTTTAGATGATGGGTTTTCAAAAGCATTTATAGAAAAATTTGATATCCTTATTCGTCCAAATCCAGAACCAAAACTAAATTTTACTCTTCCAAGTGGAGCTTATAGAGAACCAAAATTTCTTTATAAAAATGCAAACTTAGTTGTAGAGGAAAATATAGACTTTACAAGAGTTGTTACACTAGAAAACCCAACAAAACATATGCTCTTAGTAACAGCTATTTCAAAACCTAAAAGATTAGATGTTTACTTACCAAAAAACTTAGCAGGAAAAATACACTTCATTGACCATTACATGTACACAAAAGCGGAACTTGAAGAGTTAATGAAAAAATACTGCGCAACTTCTATTTTAACTACACAAAAAGATATGGTCAAAATGCAAGATTTTGGATTACCCTTATCTATTTTATGTTTACATGTAAAGATAAATAACGAGATAAATAACCAAGTAAACACATTTTTAGCAAATTTTAGATAAAATATCTTCTTTTAAGAGGATTAGCAATGCAAAAAAAGATTCAACAAGTAAAAACACTACTAGATGCTTTACCATATATAAAAGCGTATAAGAAAAAAACTATTGTTATCAAATATGGCGGTTCAGCCCAGATAAATAGTGTACTAAAAGATAGGTTTGCACAAGATATTATCTTACTTTACTTAGTAGGTCTTCGACCTATCATTGTTCATGGTGGTGGTAATAAAATAAGTTCAATGCTAGAAAAACTAAATATTCAAAGTGAATTTGTAGATGGTTTTCGTGTTACAAATGAGCAAGTTATGGAAGTTGCTGAGATGGTTTTAAGTGGAAATATAAACAAAGAGATAACTACTCTTTTAAATCATCATGGTGGAAAAGCTATTGGTATTACAGGTAAAGATGCAAACTTCATAAAAGCAAAACCTCTAAAAGATGGCAAGTATGGACTTGTTGGAGAAATAACTAAAATAGATAAAAAAGTACTAAAAAATCTTCTTAAAGATGGATTTATACCTGTTATTGCTCCTATAGCATCAGGAGAGAATTCAACGCATTCAGGTTACAATATAAATGCAGACTTATGTGCTAGTAAAATTGCAAAAGCCTTAAAAGCAGAAAAAATTATATTTTTAACAGATACTAAGGGAATCCTAGATAAAAAAGGAGAACTTATAACTGAACTTGATAAAAAAGAAGTAGAAAGATTAAAACAAAATGAGACTATAACAGGTGGAATGTTACCAAAGGTAGATGCCTGTTTAGAAGCAGTAGAAAGTGGTGTAAAAAGTGCTTTTATTATAGATGGAAGAGTAGAGCATTCTATACTTCTTGAGCTTTTTACAAACGAAGGAATTGGAACAATGATAACAAAGAAAAAGAGAGATAAATAAATATGTTTATAGAAACTAGAGGAAATGATGGGCAAAAAGATACTAAAGTAGAATTTTCATATGCTATTATGAATCCAAGTGCTAGTTTTGGGGGACTCTATGTTCCTGAAAACTTACCTAAAATTGATTTAGAATTTTTACAACTCGCAACTAAAAAAAACTATAAAGAGATAACTCTAGATATTCTTGAACTTTTTAATATAGATATTGAAAAATCAGTTTTAAAAGAAGCAGTTAGTCTCTATGATAATTTTGATAATAATACTCCTGTACCATTAGTACAGATAAAAAATGACCTTTTTGTAAATGAGCTTTATCATGGACCAACAAGGGCTTTTAAAGATATGGCACTTCAACCTTTTGGACATATTTTGTCACATGTAGCACAAAAACAGAATCAAGACTATCTTATCTTAGCAGCTACGAGTGGTGACACTGGACCTGCTACTCTTGATACTTTTGCTAACAAAAAAAATATAAAAGTAGCTTGTTTGTATCCAGATGGTGGAACAAGTGATGTTCAACGTCTACAAATGGTAACTGAAAAAGGCAAAAACCTAAAAGTTATTGGAATAGAAGGTAACTTTGATGATGCACAAAATGCTCTTAAAACACTTCTTGCAAGCGAAAGTTTTGCTCAAGAACTAGAAAAACAAAATATTAAACTTAGTGCTGCAAACTCAGTAAACTTTGGTCGAATAATTTTTCAAATTATTTACCATGTTTTTGCATATGTTTCACTATTGAAACAAAATCGTCTAAGCCTTGGAGAAAAATTTTATCAAATAGTACCAAGTGGTAACTTTGGAAATGCACTAGGAGCATACTATGCTAAAAAAATGGGACTCCCTATAGAAAAGATTTTAATAGCTTCAAATATCAATAACATCTTAACAGACCTTATCACTAAAGGTCAATACGATTTGAGAAATCGTGAACTTCTTATGACAACAAGTCCTGCTATGGATATACTTATATCTTCAAATGTAGAAAGAGTTCTATTTGACAAATATGGAGCTACAAGATGTAAAGAGATGATGGAAGAGTTAAAAAATAAACAATTCTACCAACTTAGCAATGGTGAACTTGAAGAATTACAAAAAGATTTTAGTGCAGTATATTGTGATGATACTTATGCAAAACAAACTATAAAAGAATTTGCCAATGAAAATTATATCATGGATCCACACACTGCAACTTGTCTAAAAGCATATGATAAACTCAGAGAAAAAAATATACCAAGTGTATTATGTTCAACTGCGGAGTGGACAAAATTTGCTCCAACCATGCTAAATGCTATCAACGAAGACAATAAAAAATATACTGATAAAGTAGCATTAAAAGGAATAAGTGAATCTTTACATGTAAAGATTCCAGAATCTATAAATGCTCTTTTTGAAAAAGAAATTTTACATAACAAAGTAATAGATAGAAAAGAGATACAAAAAGAAATATTGGAATTCATAAAATGATAATAATCCCTGCACGTATGGCTTCAAATAGATTTCCAAACAAAATCCTAGCAGATATAAATGGCTTACCTATGGTTATAGCAACTGCTGCACGTGTCAAAAAACTTGATCGTGTTGTTATTGCAACTGATTCACAAGAAGTTATAGATATTGCAAACAAATATGGATATGAAGCTGTGCTGACAGGAACACACCATCAAAGTGGAACCGATAGAATCAATGAAGCCTCTTTGAGCTTAGATATAGACGAAAATGAAGTTATAGTCAATGTTCAAGCAGATGAGCCTTTTATAGAGCCACAAGTAGTTCAAAATGTTATTGATAGAGTTAAAAATAGCGATTGTTTTATGGCAAGCTGTTATAAACTTATAGATAAAACATTTGCTGATGACCCAAATCATGTAAAAGTTATAACTGATGTAAATGAAAATGCAATCTACTTTTCAAGAAGTAAAATCCCTTATGATAGAGAAGAACACTTAGAATACTTTGGACATTTAGGCATATATGGTTTTACTAAAAAAAGTTTAAAAAAGTTTTGTGAATTGAGCCCTGCCCCTCTTGAAAATATTGAAAAACTAGAACAACTTAGAGCTATTTATCATGGAAAAAAGATATCTATGGTAAGAGTAAAAAGTGAAAGCTTTGGAATAGATACAAAAGAGGATTTAAAAAGAGCCTTGGAGTATTTTAACTAATTCCAACTCCATCAAAGCCGTCATCTTTTTTGTTAAAAACATATGCTTCCATAGGATTTTCACCAACTTGAAAGATGATTTTACATGTATCAAAATCTGATTTCTTCAAACCTTTTATAACTACATCTAATATATATGCTTTAGTACTTTCTAAATGAGTTGTAGTATCACCTTCATAGGCTGACTCTTCGTCTTCTACAGATTTAAAACCCTCTTTTTTTAGGTGTTTGTCAAACAACTCTCTATCTTCTAACCCTTTTACATCTACTATCAAAATCACTTTCAAAACAACCTCCTCGTGATAAGTTAGATATAATTATACTCAGAAAGAATTAAGATGGGCTAAAAATTCTTTTGCATTTTTAAAACCTATAATCCTCTTTCTTTTAAGTTCTTTGCCATCTTTAAAAAACATAATGGCAGGTGGACCAAAAAGTCCAAATTCTTTTAAGATTTCTTTATCATCAGCACTGTTTTTTGTAACATCTATCTGAACAAGTCTAAACTCTTTTAATTTGTTTTTAACACTTGGGTCTGAAAATGTATAATGTTCTAACTCAATGCAATTCACACACCAATCAGCATAAAAATCAACCATAACAGGTTCTTTTGACTCAGCTATAATAGTTTTTAACTCTTTTAGCGTTGGTACTACTTGAAAATATTTATCTTCAATTACTTTAGAGGAAGAACTTACTGTTGTTTTAGATGAAAATTTTTCTAATGGATTCAAAGGATTAGTAGCACTTGTCATTGCTCCAATGAAAAGCATAATTCCATAAATAAATAAAATAACAGCAAAACTCTTTATAAGTTTTTTCCAACCGCTAACACCTTTTTCTAAACTTTCCAAAGCACCCATATATACAGCTGAACTTATAACTAATGCCATCCATAAAAATATGATTATATCACCAGAAATAACGCGTGAAAGTGTCCACACACTAAGAGCCAACATAACAACACCAAACATAGCTTTGATTGCATCCATCCATCCACCAGGCTTTGGCATATACTTTCCTGCTCCAGTTCCTATAACTAAAAGAGGAAGTCCCATACCCATACTCATAACAAATAAAGCAGCTCCACCAAGAAAAGCATCACCACTTTGACCTATGTACACAAGTGCGCCTGCTAAAGGAGCTGCGACACAAGGTCCCATAATAAGAGCCGATAAAAAACCCATAATAGCAACCCCAAGAACACCCTGCCCTTGCATTTCATCTGATTTTTTTGTTAATTTTGATTGTATAAATGAAGGCATTTGGATCTCATAAAAACCAAACATAGAAAAAGCAAGCCCAACAAAAACTGCACTAAAAGTACCTATAATCCATGGATTTTGAAGAGTAGCAGATATATTCGCTCCAAAAAGTCCAGCAAAAACACCTGCAATTGTATAAGCTAAAGACATTGCAAGTACATATACTAAAGAGAGCATAAAGGCTCGTTTAGTTGACATCTGTTTTCCAGATTGAGAAACTATAATAGATGAAAGAATTGGTATCATAGGAAATATACAAGGTGTAAAAGAAAGAAGAATTCCAAAACCCAAAAAGCTCAATAATACTATCCAAGTATTGCCATTTGCTAAGGTGCTTGCTATAAAATCTGATTCTGAAAGATTTCCTTGAGAACTTGTGTTTTTTGTTTTACTAACTATTCCACCCAAATCAAAAGCAAAATCATTCTTCATAGGTTGATAACAGATACCAGATGTTGCACATCCTTGATACTCTAATTGAATCTTAAATTTACCACTACTAACATACTTTTTTATAACAGAAATTGGAATCATAAATGACAAAGGTTCTTTATGCACTTGATAATTTTTATAATCAACGGCTGTTGGTCTTTTTATCTCTTTATCAAAAATAATTTTTGTAGGTTCTATTATAGAAATTTTAAGTTTATCATCATAAACATATATATTTTTACCAAGTTCTAAACTCAAAACAATAACATCACCAGTGCGTTTAGCATTAACTTTAAATGCTTCTTCTGGTATTAAAACCTTTTTTTGTGTTACAGCAAAAAGTGACGTTGAAAACAATAATACCATTAGAAATAACTTTAACAATCTCATCATAAATTATACCTTGCCCAATAATTTGTCTTATTCTATCAAATAACTCTAAATATATTATAAATATTGGCGATTTATACGTACGAACTCTTCTAAAGGACTATATGTGGACAAAAAAAATAAAAATAGAATACAAATTTGGGTAAAAAAAGACAAACTTGCTTATGAACAAGAGTTAAGACGTCTCCAAGTAGAACTTCTAAAATTTCAAAACCACGTTAAAGAGAAAGGCCTTAAAATTCTTATGATATTTGAAGGACGTGATGCCGCAGGTAAAGGTGGAACTATAAAAAGAATTACTGAACACCTCAATCCAAGGGGGGCAAGAGTTGTAGCACTAGAAAAACCAAGTGATACTGAAAAAACTCAATGGTACTTTCAACGATATGTAAAACATCTTCCAAGTGCAGGAGAAATAGTACTTTTTGATAGGAGCTGGTACAATAGAGCTATGGTTGAACCTGTTATGGGTTTTTGTTCTGAACGACAACATCACAAGTTTCTAAAAGATGCTCCTGAATTTGAGACTATGATAGTTAATGAAGATATAAAAATATTTAAATTTTACTTCTCAGTTTCTAAAAAAGAGCAAGACAATAGATTCAAATCAAGAGAAACAGATCCACTAAAACAGTATAAACTCTCGCCAGTTGATAAAAAATCTCAAGAGCTATGGGATGAATATTCATTAGCAAAATTTATGATGCTAAGTGCAACTCATACAGATATTGCTCCATGGACAATAATAAAAAGTGATGATAAGAAAAAAGCTAGAATCAATGTAATAAAACATATACTCAATTTTGTTGATTATCCTGATAAAATCAATATAAATAAAATAAAAGTTGATAGAAGTGTTATTATTTACGGGAGAGATGAAGCAATAAAAATGGAAAAAGAGTTTAAATTTACACTTAAAAACGAACAGATGTAAGAGCCAAAATGGCTCTTACATGTAAAGATTACTCGACTTCTGCGTCAATTACATCTTCATCTTTTTTAGCACCTTTAGGCTCATTTCCTTCAGCACCTTTTTCATCTTTTTTGTACATTGCTTCAGCAAGTTTATGACTAGCTTCTGTAAGAGCTTTCACTTTTTCATCAATTTGCTCTTTAGTTGCATTTTCATCAGCTAAAACGTCTTTTAACTCTTTTAGTTTTGCTTCTATATTTTCTTTGTCCTCAGCACTTATACTTTCACCCATCTCTCCTAAAGACTTCTCAGTTTGATGAGCAAGAGCATCTGCTTGATTTCTAGCATCTACTGCTTCTTTACGCTTATTATCTTCTTCTTTATGAAGTTCAGCATCTTTTACCATCTTTTCAATTTCAGCATCATCAAGTCCACTTGAACCAGAAATAGTAATAGTTTGAGCTTTTCCAGTTGCTTTATCAGTTGCACTTACAACTAAAATACCATTTGCATCTATATCAAATGCAACTTCAATCTGAGGAACACCTCTTGGAGCTGCAGGTATATTGTCTAGATTAAATTGTCCTAAAGACTTGTTATCTCTAGCAAATTCACGTTCACCTTGAATAGCATTAATTGTAACTGCTGGTTGATTATCTTCAGCAGTTGAGAAAGTTTGAGTTTTTTTAACAGGAATCGTAGTTCCTTTTTCAATTAACTTTGTCATAACTCCACCAAGAGTCTCGATTCCAAGACTTAAAGGAGTAACATCAAGAAGAAGAACATCTTTAACATCACCTTTTATAACAGCACCTTGAATAGCAGCACCAATTGCAACTACTTCATCAGGATTAACTGACTTGTTTAACTCTTTTCCGAAGAATGCTTTGATTTTTTCTTGAACTAATGGAATTCTTGTACTACCACCAACCATAATAATCTCTTTGATTTCGTTTTTAGCTAAATCACTATCTTTAACAACTTCTGCTATTTTCTTGATAGTCTCATCTACTAAATCATCAATCATAGACTCAAATTTAGCACGAGTAAGTTTTTTAACTAAGTGTTTTGGTCCTGATGCATCTGCTGTAATAAATGGTAAGTTTACTTCAGTTTCACTTGCAGCTGAAAGCTCTTTTTTTGCATTTTCAGCAGCTTCTTTTAGTCTTTGAAGAGCCATAACATCATTTTTAAGGTCAATTGCATTATCTTTTTTAAACTCAGCAGCTAACCAATCAATTAAACGGTTATCAAAATCATCTCCACCTAAAAATGCATTACCACCTGTTGATAAAACTTCTACTACATTGTCACCCGTTTCAAGAACTGTAACGTCAAATGTACCACCACCAAGATCGTAAACTACGATTTTCTCAGCTTCTTTTTTATCAAGTCCATAAGAGAGTGCAGCTGAAGTTGGCTCATTAATAATTCTTAGAACATTTAGCCCAGCAATTACACCAGCTTCTTTTGTAGCTTTTCTTTGTGAATCATTAAAATAAGCAGGAACAGTGATAACTGCATCAGTTACTTCTTCACCTAAAAAGCTTTCCGCATCTTCTTTTAACTTCATAAGAACTTTTGCTGAAATTTCTTGAGGAGTATAAACTTTTCCTTCAATATCAATTGCACAAGCACCATTTCTATCAACTATCTCATAAGGAAGTCTTTTTTTAGCTTCTTTTGTTGTCTCTTCATTGCTCATAAGACCCATGATTCTTTTTATAGAGTAAATAGTTCTTTTTGGGTTTGTTACAGCTTGACGTTTTGCAGTCTCTCCTACCAAAACTTCATTTTTATCTGTAAAAGCTACGATTGAAGGAGTTGTATTTCTTCCTTCTTTATTTGCTATAACCTTACTTTCACCACGTTCATATACAGAAACACAAGAGTTTGTTGTTCCTAAATCTATTCCTATTACTTTTCCCATACTATTTCCTTTTTTATTTTACTGTTTTCTTTAACTTGAACAAGTCCAAGTTAAATTCATTGCACTAAAGCACAACCTTACGGTCGTATTTAGATTTACTGTTTTCTTTAACTTGATTACTTTACTATGCTAACCATTGCGGGTCTTAGAACTCTATCTTTTATCTTATATCCCTTTTGGAATACTTGTAAAATTTCGCCACTTTTTTTCTCTTCGCTATCTACTTGCATAACTGCATTATGAAAATTTGGATCAAATTCTCCATCAACGTGAACAAGTTCAATTCCATGTTTTTCAAAAGATTTTTTAAACTGGTCTACTGTTAAATCTATACCTTCTTTTACTTTTTCAAAAAGCTCTTCAGATTTTATATCTTCACTCTCTTTTAAAAGTGAAGCTGAATCAAGGGCATCGATAATAGCTAACATATCTCTTGCAAAAAGTTCATTTGCATATGCAACAGCACTCAATTTCTCTTTTTCAAGTCTTTTTTTCATATTTGCAAACTCTGCATTTGCTCTTAAATATTGATCTTCTAGTTGGGCGACTTTTTCTTTTAAAGTTTCTACTTCATCAACTTCAAGAATCTCTTCTTTCTGGTCAACCACTTCAACTTTCTCTTCTTCTGTCTTAACGACTTCTTCTTCAGCTAAGTTAGTCTCTTCTTCTTTTTCACTCACTTATTATCTCCTTGATTTAAAAAACCTTCAAAATCACTGCCTATATCACCAAAGTAAAATAGACTAGCGTCTTTTTCTTCTATAGTCGCTAATTGCTTAACAGCCAAACATCCATAAGGAACAAAACCATCAAAATAAACACCCTCTTTTAATCCAAAAGAGAACTCATTATTTAGTAACTTATTTACAAAAGTACTATCACTTTGTTCTTTTGCAATATCGTATAGCTGGTTTATACCAACACTTATAAGAGGCTCATGATTTAAAATCTGGTCCAATTTATCGTATAGTTCATACAATCCTACTTGAGCAGAAATATTTTTAAGCTCTCTCATCTCAGAACCAATCAGATTTGATAAAAATCTTTTAACTTGTTCACTATATTTCAAAACGACTTCTTGAGTATCAAAGCTTAAAATAAGAAACCTAGCACTTACTTCAATAATCTCTTTAAGAAACTCTTCTGAACTCTTTTGAGCAATACAAAAAAGACCATACTCATTAGCTGAGTTTTCAAACCTTTGTATATCATCTATCTCTAAAGTTTTCATAGGATTAAGCCTATCTATCCAATACTGAACAAGAGCATCATTGGTCGGTACTCTTCCACTACTAACATGCAATTGAACTAAAGCACCCTCTTGTGAAAGCCTGTTAAGGTAGATTCTTATAGTTGAAGGGGATATTTCTATATCCATACACTTTTGAAGTTCCAACGAGCCTATAGGCTCTCCAGAACTTAAGTATTCTTGGATAATCGCTTCAAGTATAATCTCTCTCTTAGTCATTAGCACTCTTTATGTTTAATTGCTGATAGCATTATACAACATTGAGTGTAGTCTTGTCAAGCAATAAACTTTAGTCTACTTAACTCAAGTTTATTTAGTTATAAATATTTTAAGATAGGATTATGTTAAATAATACATTATTCATAGATAAGTATCTGCATGCTAGAAGTTAATAGTGTTTTGAAGTTTTCTGTTTTATAAATAGTGTTTTTAAAAGACGAAGCATCTCTTTTCTTGAGTCTTGAACTCTAGCAAAAAAATTGCGTCTCTCTTTCATAGCTATAAATAGCTCATCTAATGCTTGTCTTTCATTCTTTGTAAGTGTACTCATTAGCTTTTTTCCTCCAAGCCACGTCTGATTCGTCTTACTACATGTAATACATCATCATCATCTAATTCAGTAAGCATTTTAAAAATAGCAACTGCTGACTGAGGTTGGGAGTTACCAAGCTTCCAATCTTGATATGTTCTCATTGAAATATCCAGTCTATTTGCCATTTCACGTTGACTAATTTTTTTACCAAGAAATTTTGATTCCACTGCATTGTGAAGCAGATTAAATATATCTTTTGTCTTCATCACAAGAGTTTAACCAATATTGTTTTAATTACACCTAAATATAAGTAAAACATCATAAATTATATCGAAAAAAACTCAATTTAATACCATTTTAAACATTATTTTTTGTTTTTTATACAGTTTTAGAGAATTTAGAAACACATAAGTATATAATTATACGGTTTATCGTATAAAACATAAATTAAAGAAGAATTATTTATTGGAGGAAGAGAGAAGAGACCTTCACGGTCTCTTTAATTACTTTATTCTTATAGAAAGCTTTGCAGCTATATCATTATGCTTAGCATAATCTTGTCTTTTAAGATATTTCATTAATCTCTTTCTTTGACTAACAAGTTTTAGTAGACCAAGTCTTGAAGAGTGATCTTTCTTGTTTATCTTTAAATGCTCAGTTAACTCTCTAATTCTAAAAGTTAAAAGTGCGATTTGCACTGCTGGTGAACCTGTATCGGTTGCACTTGAACCATATTCTGCTGCGATTTCTAATTTTTTCGCCGAATCCAAAGCCATAATGACCTCCAAATTGGTATAATCTCTCATAAAATGAGGAACATCATTATACCACTTTAAACAAAATTTATCATTAAAGCTAACAACTAAACAGTAACTTCAAGATGTAAAGAAAATACAAGTTTATATTTAGTACAATTATTGTCTCATTTATTTAAAACAAGGATTGTGTATGCTACTAACAAAAGCAAGCGAATATGCCCTATTATCATTGATAATGATTTCTCAAAAGGAGACCCCTCAAGATGTGGATACTTTATCAACTCAACTTGGCATTTCTAAAAGCTTTTTAGCAAAGATACTTCAATCACTTGCAAAAGAAGGAATTTTAAAATCCTACAAAGGTGCTCATGGAGGTTTTTTACTTGCAGAAGATCCCAGTGAATTTAGCCTAAAACAGATAATAGCCTGTGCAGAAAAAAAACCAACTATGGTATTAGAATGCACCACATCACATGGTTGTTGTCCTAACAATAAGTCAGATTTTTGTAAAATTTTACCATTTTTAAATAAACTACAATCTAAAATTGATGATTTTTTAGATAATATGTCACTTAAAGATATAATTAGCTAATAAATTTATTAAGGTATATATGGCACCCAGACAAAAAAGCATGCTTACTCGTATTGCTCCTTTTTTAGAGATAATTGTTAAAGCAAAAGATTTAACAGTAGTAGCTTTTATAATAGCTATTATTGCTATTATCATCGTACCACTTCCTAGTGGACTATTGGATTTTTTCTTAACCATATCCATTGCCATTTCAGTTCTTCTTATTTTAATTGCACTTTATATTCCTAAACCAACTGATTTGACAACATTTCCTACTCTTATTCTAATCATAACCCTCTATCGACTCTCACTTAACATTGCAACTACTAGGATGATTCTTAGTAAAGGGCATGAAGGAACTGACGCAGTTAGTGAAATCATATCTAGCTTTGGGCAGTTTGTTGTTGGTGGAAACTATGTTATTGGTATTATTGTATTTTCTATTTTAGTTTTAATTAACTTTATGGTTATCACAAAAGGATCAACAAGAGTTGCAGAAGTTGCTGCACGTTTTACTCTTGATGCAATGCCTGGAAAACAAATGGCAATAGATGCTGATTTAAATGCTGGACTAATAGATGAAAAAACGGCTCGTGAACGACGTGAAGCCATTATTCAAGAAGCAAACTTTTATGGAGCAATGGATGGTTCAAGCAAATTTGTAAAAGGTGACGCAGTTGCTGGTATTATCATAACTATTATTAACATAATTGGTGGATTTCTCATTGGTGCATTTCAACATGATTTGGATGCAGCTGTTAGTGCTCAAACTTATACAATTTTAACTATTGGTGATGGTTTAGTTTCTCAACTTCCTGCACTAATATCTTCTACAGCAACTGGTATTATTATAACTCGTGCAAGTAAAGCCGATGATAGCAAAAACTTTTCAGATAGTACTATAGATCAACTTTTTAGTGAATATAAAACACTAATTATTGTAGGTTTTATTATGATGATGTTTGCAATAGTACCAGGTCTTCCCACTATCTCTTTGGGTTTTGTTGGGCTTATATTTTTGTGCCTTGGTTATCTTGTAAAAGTAACACAAGATGGTAGTTTTTCAATGGAAGAATTCTTCAACAAACATGGTGGTCAAAAAGAGCCTAAAGCAGGAACAAAACTTTCTCAAGCAAATGCAGATCAAACTTCCACCTCAGAAGCTCCAAGGAAGAGTCGTGAAGAAGAGAAAAAAGAAGAAGAAACGGCCTTAAATGATATATTAAAACTTGAAATTTTAGAATTAGATTTAGGGTATCAACTTATAAAATTAGCAGACCCAGCACAAGGTGGTGATTTGCTTGAACGTATCAAAAGTATGAGACGTAAAATTGCTGGAGATTTTGGTTATCTTATTCCTCAAGTAAGAATTAGAGACAATCTACATCTTCAACCAAACCAATACCAACTTTTATTAAAAGGAATTGCTATTGGAGAAGGTGAAATATATCCAGATAAGTATCTAGCGATGGATAGTGGACTTGTAACAGATATAGTAGAGGGCATGCCCACAAAAGAGCCAGCTTTTGGGCTTGATGCTCTTTGGATTGATCCTAAAATAAAAGAAGATGCTATCATAAAGGGTTATACAGCAGTTGACCCTGCTACAGTAGTTTCAACTCACATGAGCGAACTTATAAAAGCACATTCAGAAGAGCTTCTTACTCGTCAAGAAGTTCAATCTCTTGTAGAAAAGCTAAAAGAAACTTACCCTGTTATAGTAGAAGATTGTCAAAAAGTAGCGACTATAGGACTTATACAAAAAGTGCTAAAAGCTCTTCTTCATGAGAAAATACCAATTAAAGATCTTTTAACAATATTAGAAACAATAAGCGATGTAGCAGAAGTTACTAAAAACATAGATATAATTGTAGAACAAGTTCGTGCAAGACTATCACGCATGATAACAAAACAGTATGTAGATGAAGATGGTATCTTAAAGTTACTCACATTTAATGCAAATACAGAACAAAAACTACTAGATGCTTCTCACGATAGAGATGGAGTAAGAGAACTACTTTTAAACATAGGACAGATAAATACACTTGTCCAAGTTGTAAGTGATGAAGCTACAAAATTACTACAACGTGGAGTTGCCCCTGTTGTTATTATCGTCGATCCAATGCTTAGAAAAGCACTAAATGATATCTTTGAAAAATTTGGCTTAGATATTGTTGTATTAAGTCATGCTGAAATTGACTCAAAAGCAAAATTTGAAGTCATGGGAAGTGTGCAAATTGAAAATCTTTAAATTAAAAATGGAAGGAGTGGGACTGCCTAGTTTTTCAAAGTAAAAAATGGCTGTCCTCAATAAAAATATGGAAAAATATAAAATATATCATCTGTCACATACAGATTTAGACGGATACGGTTGCCAAATGGTAACCAATCACTTTTTTAAAAATGTTGAATTTTTAAACTCAAACTACGGTAAAGAGATAAACGAAAGAATAAATCAAATAATTCAATCAATTGCTTCTAGTGAAATACAAAACAATCTAATACTTATAACAGATTTAAACCTAACAATTGAACAAGCTAGAGACTTAGATGGTAGAGCCAAAACAAATCAAAAAGATGTAAAGATTTTATTGCTAGATCACCATAAAAGTGGACAAGATTGTGCCAATGAATTTGACTGGTACTATCTTGATCATACTAGATGTGCAACAAAAATAGCATATGATTTCTTTAGTTCTATTATGAGTGAAAACTTGCAACTTTCAAAACTAGTAGATGTTATAAATGCTGTTGATATTTGGCTAGATGACAAACCTGAGTTTGAACTTGGTAAAGTCTGTCTTGGACTTATAAGTGGTGCAAAAGAGATAAATAGAATAATGTTTAACAAAGAGAACTCTGAGTATATGTTTAATATCCTTCAAGAAATACAACCATACTTTATAAAACAAAATCCTCATATTGCTTTAGATGAAGCAGTTCACACCATAAAAAAAGCATTTTTTACTCTTAAAAAAGATGATACATTAAGTAATCTTGTTTCTACATGTAACGTCGCTATGCTTACGAAAAACAGAGATAAAATGACTATAAACTATGGAGAGTTTAAGGGAATTTTAACCTACAATATAGGTAATGTTTCTATTATTGGAAATGACTTTTTAAAAGCAAACCCTGATTTTGATTTTTTTATGGACATAACTTCAAGAAAAACTGTAAGTCTAAGAGCAAATGGTAAAATAGATGTAAGTAAAATGGCAGCAAGAATAGGTAATGGAGGAGGACATCCAAATGCAAGTGGTGGACTTTTAAATGGTTTTAAAGATAGTTTTATATATGATAACGTAAGAAAACAAGTAATGGATATAATCCTAAGCAAAGGGGTACACAATGCCAAATAAAAATTTAACAGATGCTTTAGAAGATGCTGAATTTGAGCTAGATGAAATAGCAATGCAACTAGCAGATATGCTTGGAGCTGCTCTACATTTTGCAGGAGTTAAAGAAGATAAAATTCCAGATGCAGTTGATGCATATCTTAAAGGGCTTGACGAAGTTTTTGACGATGATGAAGAGTCAGCTGAAATGGGATTTGAAGAAGTTATCCAAGTTATTAATTCTCTTAAAACAACACATAAACATCTTTTTAGATAAAATATTATAACATGTAGATATAGACCTCTACATGTTAAATAATTATTAAAGAAGGATTATAAAATAAATGAAAAATATTTCATTTTTTATTATTTCGTTATGCATATATTTTTTTAGTTTTCATTTTTTACAAAATATACAAAATGCCCTATTAATAACCCTATTATTTACTACCATAATATCTTGGGTAACAAATCTTATACCAAGCTATCAAACATCATTAATATTTCTTTTTGGTACACTCTTCTTTTCTTTAGAACCAAAAGAGATTGTTTTTTCAGGATTTTCATCTTCAGCTTTTTGGCTTGTTTTTGCAGGTATGCTTATTGCAACTGCGATTAAAGAGTCAGGACTTACAAATAGACTTGCTACTGTTTTTGGTAAATTAAATTCACCCAGCTATTTTAAAATATTAGTTTCATTAAATACATTTGGACTTCTTTTTAGCTTCATTATGCCATCAGCTATTATTAGAATCATATTGTTAGTCCCTATTGCTATTGGTATTGCGAAGAATTTTGGATTTCAAAGCAATTCAAAAGGATATATAGGAATCATACTCGGACTAGTTCTTTCCACTCATTTATCAGCTTTTTCCATTTTACCTTCAAATTTACCAAATATGATTTTAAGTGGTATGAGTGAAAGCCTATATTCTTACAAATTTTTATATTCTCACTATTTACTTGTAAACTTTTTAGTATTAGGATTTTTAAAAACTATTGTTATTACCTTTATTATTTACTATTTTTACAATGATAAAGTGCGTCAAAAATCAAAAAATGACAAAGAGATAAATACACCTATATCAAAAGATGAAAAAACAGTTTCTATTGTGCTAGGCATTATGATACTTCTTTGGATAACAGATTTTATTCACCATTTAAATGTTAGCTTCATTGCTATTATTGGTGTTTTAATTTTAGCAAATCCAAGTATTGGCATAATTAAAGAAAAAAACTTAAAAAATCTTAATTTTCCTTTACTTCTATTTGTCGCAACGCTTATAAGCTTTGGGAACATTATTTCAAGCAACCTTTTCATAAAAGAGAGTTTGCAAGAAATTATAAGTATTTATAATTTCTCACATAATTCATTCCTAAACTACATGTTTATCACTCTAAGTTCAACTTTTACAGCTGTTTTAACTACTCAACCTACAATTCCTGCACTATTTACTCCAATAGCCCAACATCTTGCAGATATTACTAATTTTACTTTAGATCAAATACTTATGATGCAGGTTGTTGGATTTTCAACTGTTTTATTTCCTTTTCAAGCACCACCAATTATGATTGCGATACAATTAGCAAAAATAAAATACAAAGAAATTATAAAAATTTTATTAATTCTTGGTTCTGTTAGTATCGTATTTTTATACCCATTAAACTATCTTTGGTGGAAAATTATTTATTAAATAAAAAAGTTATTTCTTCGCTAAAAATGTAACAAAATTACCATATTTAAAAATCGATTCTACACTTTTGAATCCAGCAGTTAATATCATGTTTTTATTCTCTTCTTCTGTGTATGGGACAAGTACATTTTCTAAAGCTTCTCTTTTTTGTGAAATTTCAAATTCACTATAACCTTGTTTCTTTTTAAACTCATAATACATATCTATCATCTCTTTATTTAAACTCTTATCCTCAAAAATGATTTTTTCACTAAATATAAAAATACCCTCTTTTTCCAAAGAATCATAAATCTTTTTAACAAATTTATCCCGAACTAATGGACGAATAAACTGTAACATATAATTAGCTATAACAACATCACTACCACTCAAATTTTCTTTTGTAATATCACCATTTATAAGTTCAATATTAGCTCCATATGCTCTTATTTTTTTGCCTGCATTTTCTAACATCGCCGCTGAGTTATCTATGCCAACTAAATTATATTTATGAGATTTTTTATATAAATGAAGAAGTGTGTTAGCAGTAGAACATCCAAGGTCTACTACCTTAGCATCACTTTTGCAATGAAGTTCAATCAAGTCACAAACTAAAGTGATAACCTCATTATAAAAAGGTATTGAACGCTCTAACATATCGTCAAAAACAGTTGCTACACTCTCATCAAATTCAAACTGTTTTTTAATTGCTTTTGAAAAAACTTTATCCATTGCTCAACTCATAATTATAAAACTTACAAACTTTAAGTGCACTTTTAGCATTAGTAATATCTTTACTTATCTGAGCTTTTAAATTTTTTAGATTCAAGAATTTTATGTTTTCTCTTAAATAATGCACAAAAAATATTTCAACCTCATCATCTACTTCTACATTACAATCAAGTATATGTGTCTCTACAGAAAATATATTATCAGTACTAACTCTTGTTCCTATAAATGAAACTGAATCATATATCTTGCAACCTATTTTTGTTCTAGAAGCATAAACACCATCACTTGGTAACAAATAATCTTTTACTTCTACATTTATGGTAGGATAAAGCTCTTCTTTTCCTAAACCTTGACCAGAAATCACACTGCCTAAAATAGAGTACTCTCTTCCAAAAAACCTATTTGCACTATCTATTCCTTTGTTTACTAAAGTCTTTCTTATCAATGAAGAGTGAACAGATACTCCATCATATAAAAACTCATCAACAATCTCAACTTCACCATCATAAAGTTCTATCAAATCAGACGTACTACAAGAGCGACTCTTACCAAATTGAAAATCATACCCTACAACAATCTTTTTTAGATTTATAAACTCATTTTTAAGCAGTTTTATAAACTCATTACCACTAAGATTTTTTATTTTTAAAAAATGATAAAACATGCAAGGGTACCTTGAATACTGTACACGTTTTAACCCAGGTGTCAAATTTGCTTGGTCCTTATCTATAACAAATAAGGCACCATTTTCTCCCAATTTATCAATAAGTTGCATATGCCCTAAGTGAATACCATCAAAACTACCAATAGCGATAGTATCAACATTATCTTTTACTAAAATAGTAGAAGGTCTCTTCATTTCCCTCTTTTCCTTTCAGTACAGATTCTTTTGAAGCTAATAAATCCCAGCCATAAGTAAAACACTTCGCCACAAACTTCTCTTTGACTTTTTTTATTGCAAACACATCTTTAACAACTCCTTTAGTTGTTCTTTTCACACCAATTCCAACTTCAAATTGAGGTTTAAATAGTATCAAAATTTTATCACTTGAGAGTCTATCAATATCATCTAAAATCTGAGCCACTCCAATAAAAGATACATCACAAGTAAGCAAATCAAATTTTTCATCACTTTTGAATTCTCTTATGTCAGTCTGCTCGTAAAGTTTTATTCGTTTATCATCTCTGAGACTTTCATGTAACTGATCACTTCCAACATCAACCCCACTAACTTGTAAAGCACCCTCTTCAAGTAAAACCTGAATAAAACCACCCGTACTACTGCCAACATCTAAACAGTTTTTACCCTCAACATGTAAAGCTTTATAAGCTTGCAAAAAACCTTTTAACTTATTTCCTGCTCGTCCTACATATTGAGTTTTTTCTTCTACTTCTACCTTGCTATTTTCATTTACTTTGAAAGAGGCTTTTATTATAACATCTCCATCAACTAAAACTTCACGATTTTTTATCATCTCTCCAGCTTTGTTTCTGCTCTGTGCTAGTTTATTCTCAAACAAATACATATCTAATCTCAAATTATTTTCCTCATTTCCTCTTCACTAAGTGTCTCTACACCTAAGCCTAGAGCCTTTTCAAACTTACTTCCAGCATCTTCACCATATATAACGTAATCAGTCTTTTTAGATACACTGCTTGTTACTTTAGCACCATGTTCTTCAAGAAGTTTTTTAATCTCGCCCCTACTTTGGCTCATTGCACCAGTTACAACTACTACCTTAGAACTAAAAACAGATTCAATAGTTTCTACTTTTTTTAACTCTTGTGGCTTAACTATATTTTGTAGTTCAATTATATTTTCACGGTTTACATGTAAAAACTCTTCTAAGCTCTCACTCATCTCTTTTCCAAAACCATCTAACTCTATTAGCTCTTCTGCTTTTTTATCAATCCATTTAAAACCATACTCAAGTGCTAAAATCTTAGCTGCTACCTCACCAATATGTTCTATGCCTAAACCATATATAAATTTATCTAAATTAACACCTTTGCTCTCTTCTATAGCTTTGAGAAGTTTAACTGCTTTTTTCTCTTTAAAACCATCTAAACTCAAAAGCTGGTTTACATGTAAAGCATACAAGTCCTTTACACTTTGAATTAATTTTTCTTTGTGAAGCTGTTCTACTATCTTATCACCAAGACCATCTATATACAAAGCTTTTTTTGAAGCATAATGAGTAATAGAATTTACTACCCTATCACTACATTCTAAGTTTTGACACTTTATCAAAGCACCTTCATCTAAAAGCTCACCTTTGCAAGTTGGACACTCTGTAGCTCTTATTATCTGTGTTTCACTGCCATCACGTCGCTCTTCAATGACTTTAATTATCTTGGGTATTACATCACCACTACGAATGATAATTACATGATCACCTATTTTTATGCCTTTTCTTTTTATTTCATCAAAATTGTGCAAGGTTGCGCGCTCTACAGTCACACCATCAATATCAACTGGTTCAACTTCAGCCACAGGAGTTATAACGCCTGTTCTTCCTACTTGAAATGTTACAGCATTTATGCGGGTTATCTTCTCAACAGCAGGGAATTTGTAAGCACACATCCATTTAGGATATTTAACCGTATAACCCAAGTCCTCTTGCAATTCTACATTATCTACCTTAATAACCATTCCGTCCATCATCATAGAAATTTCATTACGCCTAGCTAAAACTTGTTTGTAAAACTCTTCTATATCCTTTACATGTAAACACTCTTGTCTCATTGGTGGCTTTAAAAAACCAAGTGAATATATAAAATCCATTCTTTGAGATAGTTTTGTTTGAGTAAGTTCGTTTTCTCCTATACCCCAAGCTTGGAATACAAGTCTTCTTTTTGCAGTAACTGAATTATCTAATTGTCTTAAACTTCCAGCTGCTGCATTTCTTGGATTGGCAAAAAGTGCTTCACCGTCATCAAGTCTTTGTTTATTAATTAAATCAAAATCAGCTGTTTTAATAACAACTTCACCACGAATTTCTATGGCTTCTTTATAATCTATTTCCAAAGGAACTGAGTGAATAGTCTTAACATTCGTAGTTACATCTTCGCCTATTTTTCCATCACCTCTTGTTATTGCTTGGACAAGTTTTCCATTTTCATAAAGAATATTCAAACTAGCACCATCAAACTTAGGTTCACAAAAAAATTCTGCTCCATCTACATTCTTATGAATTCTTTCAAACCAAGTAAGAAGTCCTTCGTTATCGAAGATATCTTCCATACTCCACATTTGAGCTTTGTGAGAAGCTTTACTAAAACCATCTCTAACAACACCTCCAACTCTTAGGGTTGGTGAATACTTGTCTACATGTAAAGGATTTTGTTTTTCATATTTTTCTACAAAACGATAGAGTTTATCATACTCTTCATCTGTTGCTATGGGATTATCTTGAACATAATAAGCATAAGCCCATTTTTTTAAAATTTCTATTTTTTCTTTGTAGTCAGCTAAAATCATATTTTATTTCTTCCTAATACATTATATTCTTTAGGATAACAAAAAAAGCTTTAAAATCTAATCTCATAGAATGAATTTAGCTTATATTTATAAGGCTAAACTTTAAATACATTTTATATACTGAAATGGAAGGATTAATAATGTTAAATTTTAATAACTTTTTAGTAAAAATTCGTCCTACAATTTTATTTTTGTTTTTTATTGTTGTTTTTGTTTTTTCAACACTTATACTAGTTCAAAAGTATTTTGATTTAAAAAATATAGCCATAAATGAGACTCAAAATAATTTTGTTCAGTATTCAAAAAATATCAGTGAAAAAATAGCATCTTTTGATAAAACAAATTCAAATATATTGATTCCTTTATCTGATATACAAGACATAGCAAAAATGCCAGAAATTAATTCAAAATACAAATATTTAGATACTTTTGTTCAAATTCTAGAAAATAACAAGAATCTATACGCTATTCATTTTGGCGACAAAAAAGGAAACTTATACGTATTAATAAATTTATCTGTAAAACAAAGTGGAAATTTAAACAACATAAATAAAAATGCAATTTGGCAAGAAAATAGACTCTACTACAATGCCAGAAGAAATAAGAATACCCTTCATAAAAAAATTTTTGATAAAAATTTAAATATTATAGATAGAGATCAAACTCAAACCAGTTATGATTTAAAAATTAGAAGTTGGTATACTTTGAGTCAAATAAAAAATTCCGTTATTAAAACTCCACCTTACTCCTTTGCACATTTACTTCAAGAAGGGATTACTTATGCAAAAAAAGTTAAAAACTTAGATGCTTCTTTAGGCTTAAGTTATACTATTAGAAGTATTACCCAAAAATTAAAAGACAATAGTTTAAAATCTAATGTAAATGCATTTATTTTTAATGATGATAAAGAATTAACTGCTAATTTAAATGCAAAAGATAAAAAAATTTTTCTGGAAAAAAAATTTAAATTAACAAAAAAAGAAAAAAACTACTTAAAAAATTTAGGTACAATTATTGTTAGTAATGATCATTCTTGGATGCCATTTGATTTTACCATAAGTGGAATACCAAAAGGTTATTCAGTTGATTTGTTTAAATTAATTGCAAAAAAAGCAGATATCAAAATAAGATTTATGAATGGGTATACATGGATAGAACTTCTAAATTTATTTGAGAATGACAAAATTGATATTGTCAATTCAATTTTATCAAGATCTTATAAAACAGAAGATACCTATATTTCAAATAAACCTTATTTAAAAGTAAAACCCATGCTTGTTCTTAAAAAAAACTCTAAATATAATACTCTAAAAGAACTGGAAGAAAACAAAAAAAGCATCATAAATGTAGAAGGTTATGCCTATACAGAAAACTATATAAGAAAACATTATCCAAATCTACAAATACTTTATGCTAAAAACCCTGTAGGTGCTTTTGAAATGCTAGAGGAAGGAACATCTCCGGCATATATAGAAATAGATAAAACCTTTGAAAATATCACAAAAAGTCATCATATTAGTGATTTAAAAATGGTTGAATTACCAGAAGGAGAAATTGATTTAACTCTTTTTCCTGGATTAAAATTCATGAGTAAAGATAAAATATTGATAGAAATTTTTAATAGAGTTTGTGCGAATATAACAAAAGAGGAAAAAGATTTTTTATATCAAAAGTGGTTTTCTGATAAACATATTGATTTTTTTATTAACAACTCAAATACAATTCCAAGCAAAAAAATATTAGATATTGCAAGGAAAAATTCAGATAAAATAACTAAAATAACAATAAACAATAATAAATATTTTCTTTTTACCTCAAAACTAAAGAATGTTTCACATAACCACTATTTTGCTATTTTAACAAAAGAATCAGATATTCTTGCTCCTTATATGAAAAAAATATTAGATTCATCAATCATGAGTATTATTATATTTTTAATAACATTACCAGCTATATGGTACCTAACATCAATGATTGTTAAACCTATTTTGGCTCTTGAAAAAGAAAATGAAAAAATGAAAAATAGGGAATATAACAAAGTAAACATAATTCAAACAAGGATTAAAGAGCTTAATGATTTATCTTTATCTTTTTTTGATTTAGCGAGCATAATTAAAAATCATGAAAAAGAGCATGAAAACCTTTTAAACTCTTTTATTCATTTAATGGCTGAGTCCATTGATGAAAAATCAATCTATACAGGAAGCCACTGCCATAGAGTTCCTATATTGACTTTAATGTTAACAGAAAAAGCAATTGAATCAAAAAATGAGCCTTTTAAAGATTTTGACTTAAAAACAAAAGATGAAAAAAGAGAGTTAACAATAGCTTCATGGTTACATGACTGTGGAAAAGTTACAACTCCTGAATATGTTGTAGATAAAGCGGTCAAACTTGAAACAATATATAATAGAATACATGAAATTAGAACTAGATTCGAGGTTATTTATAGGGACCTACAAATTCAAGCTTATGAAAAAATACAAAACAATGAAGACAGAGAAAAAACAAATACTTGGTTAAATCAAGAACAAAATAAGTTAAAAGATGATTTTGAATTTATTGCAAAATGCAACGTTGGTGGAGAGTTTATGAGCGATGAAGATATGTTAAGAGTCGAAGAAATAGCAAAAAGACCTTGGGTAAGATTTTTCGATAATAGCCTAGGTTTATCAATATCAGAGGAAAAAAGATATACGAATATTGATAAAGTTCCTTTTGAAGAAAATCTTCTAAGTGACAAAAAAGAACATATAATTAAGAGAGAAGTAGACAGAACAAAAGAGTATGAAAAATATGGCTTTAAAGTAAATATTCCTAAAGATTTATATAATTTAGGTGAAATCTATAATCTTTCAATAAAAAAAGGAACACTAACGGAAGAAGAAAGATTTAAAATCAACGAACATATAATGGTTACAATTAAAATGTTAAACAAACTTCCTCTACCTGAAAGATTAAAAAGAATCCCAGAATATGCAGGAGGACATCACGAAACTCTAATAGGAACTGGTTACCCTAAAAAATTAAGTAAAGAAGATATGTCAATACCTTCAAGAATTATGGCTATTTCCGATATTTTTGAAGCTTTAACAGCCTCAGATAGACCATATAAAAAAGCAAAAACACTTTCAGAATCATTAAAAATTATGAAATTTATGGTAGCAGACAAACATATAGATCCTGATATATTTGATCTGTTTTTAAAATCTGGTGTATATATGAAATATGCTAAAAGATTTTTATTTAAAGAACAAATTGATGATATAAATATCGAAGATTATTTATCTTAGACGCAAGAGTTATGCTTCATAAAAGCATAACTCTTTACATGTAACTATCATACATAAGTTTTACAATTGTTATAGCAACAATAATAAGAAAAAAGACTCGTATAAACTTTACATCTTTTTTGATGACCAAATTAGAACCAAGATATGCTCCAAGTATCTGTCCTACGCCCATTAGAATACCTACAAGCCATAAAACCTGCCCACCTATGATAAATACTCCCAATGAAACTATATTACTTGTGAAGTTCATTATCTTTGTTTGTGCAGTTGCACTTTTCAAGTTTAATCCAAGAAGCGTTACAATGGCAATAGTCCAAAATGCTCCAGTTCCTGGTCCAAAAAAGCCATCATAAAATCCAAGAGTTATACCAAGCATAAAATAAAAAAGATTTGGTTTTAGTACATGATGCCTATCTTTTGAACCAAGTTTTGGAGTAAACAATGTATAGAAGAAT
Organism: Sulfurospirillum sp.; assembly: GCA_016744795.1. Taxonomy (GTDB): domain Bacteria; phylum Campylobacterota; class Campylobacteria; order Campylobacterales; family Sulfurospirillaceae; genus Sulfurospirillum_A. Next base: position 69,097 of record JADGDR010000008.1, on the reverse strand, counting down.
ATAATTACCATCATCACAGGAATAATTTTACTAAGAATCTCTGCATCCATCAGAAGAATAGAATAAGCACCTAAACCCGCTCCAATAAAAGTGAAAATCACTCCTATATAAACTTCTTTTAGACTAACTAAACCTTTACGTATATAATTAAAAGAAGCGGTAAAACTACCAAATGAGCTTTGAAGTTTATTAGTTGCAAGTGCGATATGAGGAGGCATCCCTGATGCTAAAAGGACAGGAACAGTGATGATTCCTCCACCTCCAGCTATACTATCTACAAAACCTGCTAAAAATCCAGCTGCCAAAAAAATAGCGTAATAATATAGTTCAAACTCTATCATCTATAAGCATATATATCAAATGTTTTAAGTCGTATTTTTGCTAATATCTCACGCTTAAGAATTTTTAGTGCATACGTTCTATCTCCACCTTTTATACGTCCTATTTCATGTTCTCCACACTCGTGACAGATAAAAAAAGTTATCTTGTCACCTAAATTTGACGTAGCACTACAATTTTCATCATCTACCAGAAGCATAGATTTGCATGATGGACAATAACACCATAAATCTATGATACTATCACCTTTATATCTCCATTTCCAAAACATATTATGAAACATGTCTTGTTTATATTGTTTATATTTTGGTTCAAATATTTTAATAATAACTATGACCAAAAAGATAGTCATTAAAAGAAGTACCATTGGGAAAAAAATAACTAGATATTCTGGTACATTATATTCCTGTGCTATAAGAGATATATTCACACTGCTACCTTATTTATAGCGTATTGTACTTTTAACGCTTGAATATGTTCTTTTACATCATGAACTCTCACTATATTAGCCCCTTCTTGCACAGCTTTTAAGTGTAAAACTAAAGTACCACTTAATCTATCTTCTACACTTGATTTACTTATCATGTCTATCATTGATTTTCGACTAGCTCCTATTAGAAGTTCTTTGCCAAAATGTAAAAAATAAGAATGTTGTTTTATCAAAAGCAAATTATGCTCCAAACTCTTGCCAAAACCTATTCCAACATCTAATACTATTTTTTTAATACCAAAACTTTCTGCTCTTTTAATGCGTTCTTCAAAAAAATCATTCACTTCAATTATGACATTGTTATACTTTGGATTTATTTGCATATCTTGTGTATTTCCACTTTTGTGCATCAATACTACTGTTGCATCAAATGAAGCCACCAATTTTGCAACTTCATCATTATGTAAAGCCGTTATATCATTTACAATACTAAATCCATGTTCCAATGCATACTTAACGCACAATGGAGAGTAACTATCAATAGAAAATTCTACTTTTTCATAAAGCTTCGTTGCATATATCATGTCTATGATAGGTTTTACTCTACGCAATTCCTCTTCTTCACTCACACCAATACTACCAGGACGTGAAGATACTCCACCAAGATCAATGATACTTGCACCCTCTTCTATCATCTTGTTTACATGTAAAAGAGCTTTATCTTCTTTAAACCTACTTCCATGAAAAAAGCTATCTTCATTGGTATTTAAAACACCCATTATTTTTGGTAAGAACTCTTTATTATTAAGTATTTTCATTGTCTTTTTCTCTTCATAATAGAAATCAAAAGTGTGAAAAGCAGGTTTTGTGGTCGGGAATTTAACTGTGCTAGTTCTAATAAATTTCCAAAATGGCTTAGCTCGTTTTGCGTAAACGAGATACCTTGTTCTAACACAGCTTCACTTACTACTGCTTGTATTGTCTCTTTTAATTCTACTCTACTTATTCTAGAATTTGCTTGAACAAATTCATATATATCTTTTTCACAAATATTTTTTAAATTTAATCCAATTTTGATTATCTCTTTTTCAATTTTTAATTCTTGGAGTCCCATACGTGAACGTATAGTTGGTAAAAAAACTGTTTTTGTTGGAGCTATAAGAACAAAAACTATATTTCTTGGCGGTTCTTCTAAGATTTTTAAAAGAGAATTTTGAGCTTCCACTCTATAGCCCTTTGCTCCTAAAATCAAAATTTTTGGTTTTATCTCAGCTATATAAGCCTCTTTAACAACCTTCTTTGCATCTTCTAAAAGAAAATCATCTTTTTCTTTTAGAAAAGGGCAGATTCTAAACTCTGCATATAACTCTTGGCATTTCTCGTAGGCTTTTAGTATATCAGAGCAAACTAATATATGACTAAGAGGTTCAACCATCTTCTAAATCTACCTCTGCAAAAAGTACAGCATTTATGCTTTTATCTAATAACCTAAAAAGTTGAATAAGTTTAATATCTAATAAATCATCACCACTTGAAAGATAAAAACTATTTTGAAGATGCTCATCAAAAACCCACATAAAACTATCGTCATGGAGTTTTGCTATTTGCATCTTGATATCCGTACTTTTACCAATATAAAAAAATGTATATCCATTTGAAAATGACTGAGCAAGCATATCTTCAAGTAATTCTATATCGTCTTTTGTTTTTAATTGACGTACATTTGGAAAAAATGTTTTTAGTGATACAAAAGGAAGCATTGGACGATTTTTGTCATTTTCATTTAACTTTCTCAAAACGTATTCACTAAACCATTCACGTTCAAAATCTGTGATTATAACTATTGTCTGTCCGGATAAAAGGTTTTGTAACATTGAAGAGACTTGAGGAACCCACTCAAATCTCTTCTCTTCCATCCAACTCATCATTGAGCCATCTTTTCTGATGGTCTCCAAGGTCCACTTAAGTAATTGCTGCATTATTTATCTAACTCATATGCCGCATGAAGTGCACGAACTGCTAATTCACCATACTTTGAAGCTATTACCATAGAGATTTTTATCTCACTTGTGCTTATCATTTCTAGGTTAATCCCGTCTTTTGAAAGAGTATCAAATGCAGTACAAGCAACACCACTATGACTTTTCATTCCAACACCAACTATACTTACTTTTACTATATCACTATCATACTCTACTGTTCGTGAAGCATTAATTTCACTCATAGAAGATTTTGTTATCTCTAATTCATTCTCAGGTACTGTAAAACCAAGGTTTGTAGTTCCGTCATGTCCTACATTTTGAATTATCATATCAACATTTATATTATCATTAGCAAGTTTTCTAAAAATTTCTGCTGCTATTCCTGGTTTATCTGTTACGCCTCTAAGTGTTACTCTTGCTTGGTTTTTGTCCAATGCTATACCACTGACTAATGGTTGTTCCATAATATTTTCTTCCTTTGTTATCAATGTACCTTCGTTATTGTTGAAACTACTTCTTGTTACAAGATTTACATTTAATTTTTTAGCCATCTCAACTGAGCGAGTTTGAAGCACTTTTGCTCCAAGACTAGCAAGCTCTAACATCTCATCATAAGATATTTTTTCTAATTTTTTTGCCTTTGGCTCTATTCTAGGATCTGTTGTATATACACCATCAACATCAGTATATATCTCACACAAGTCAGCTTCCAATGCTCCAGCAATTGCTACTGCACTAAGATCACTTCCCCCACGTCCCAAAGTTGAAACTTCATCTAACTCAGTAACTCCTTGGAATCCAGCTACAATTACAATATTGCCACCATTTAACTCTTTTTCTATGCATAATCTATCTATGGATTCTATTCTTGCTTTAGTATGAAATTTATCTGTTTTTATACCAGCTTGTCGTCCACTCATAGCAACTGAACGAAACCCCATTGAGTTAAGAGCAATAGCTAAAAGAGAGCTTGTTACCCTCTCCCCAGAACTCAAAAGCATATCCATCTCTCTTGGTTGTGGATTTTTACTAAAATGCTCTGCATAACTTATAAGCTTATTGGTTTCTCCACTCATAGCAGAAACTACGACAATTACATCATTACCATCTGCTTTTGCTTTTGAAACTCTCTTAGCAACCTCTTCAATCCTCTCCAATGTTCCTACACTAGTACCACCATATTTTTGAACTACTAACACTTACAAATATCCTTCTTTTCTGAAATATTCTAAAACTTTTTTATAAACAGGTCTTTTAAAAAATGTAATATATTTAAAAGCCTCATTGACTTTAACAAATTTATAACTACTAAACTCTGGTTCTTTAGTCTCTAAACTTATTTTTGAATCATCTTTTAATCTAACTAAAAAATATTTCTGTGTTTGCCCATCAAATGGGTACATTTTTTTCGCCACAGTTCCTGGAAAATCATAACTAATCCATTGCGGATACTCAGCTAAAACCTCTACATCTCCCGTACCTATCTCCTCTTCAAGCTCTCTAAAAAGTGCCTCTCTAGGAGTCTCTCCATCATCAATTCCACCTTGAGGAAATTGCCATGCATCTTCAATATCATTGCGTAAAGCTATGAAAAGTTCTGCCTCAAATGGATATTTAGAAGAGACAATAACAGCAGCAACATTCGGTCGATAACGTTTATGCACTCTCTCTCCTTATATTTAATAGCGTGATTTTATCTAAAGTATGATTAAAAAATGATGAGTTGATAAGAAATTTTATTTAAAAAGTTTTAAATCCAACAATATAATATGCTAAAATATATACAAAAAAATCTGGTAGCAATTTAGTTTGTACCTCATAATGGAGTAAATTTGTTAACTTACCTACACATCCCTTTTTGTGACTCAAAGTGCCATTACTGTGCATTTAACTCTTATGTTGATAAATTCTCAAAAAGAAAAGATTATATGAAAGCTATCACAAAACAGCTAAAATATGAGCTAAAAAGATTTAATCCAAAACCAAATTCAATCAAATCCCTCTTTATAGGGGGAGGAACTCCTTCGACAGTTGAGCCTTACATGTACAAAGAGTTTTTTGATACATTAGCCCCTTACTTAAAACAAAACGCGGAGATAACAACTGAAGCAAATCCAAACTCTTCTTCAACACAATGGTTAAAAGGCATGCAAAGTTTAGGTGTAAACCGTGTTAGTTTTGGTGTGCAAAGTTTTGATGAGAAAAAACTAAAAAAACTAGGACGTAATCACTCAAAAAAACAGGCTATTGATGCAGTAAACAGTGCACATAAACTTGGATTTAAAAATATTTCGATAGACCTCATATATGCAACATCATTCGATGTTGAAGATGATATTGATATAGCTTTTTCACTTCCAATAAACCATATTAGCTCCTATGCATTAACTCTCGAGGAAAATACTCCATTTTTTGAAAAAACAGAGTTAACAGATGACTCAACAAAACTGGCAGGTCAGTTTATCAATAAGGTCACTTCAAAATTTACCCAATATGAAATTTCAAACTTTGGAGAGTATCAAAGTATACACAACTTAGGATATTGGAGCGGTTCAGATTACATAGGAATAGGTGCTGGTGCTGTTGGTTTTTTAAAAAACCAAAGATATTATCCAAATAAAGACATTGAAGAGTACATAAAAAATCCTCTACATGTAAAGATAGAAAAGTTATCTTGTGAAGAGTTAACCACTGAAAAAATATTTTTAGGACTTAGAAGTAAAGTTGGGGTCGACATAAGTATATTAAATGCCAAACAAAAACTTAAACTTGATATATTAATAGAAGAAAAAAAGCTTACATGTAAAGATAACAAAGTATATAATAACAACAACTTTCTTATAGCAGATGAGATAGCACTTTACATAATTTCTTAAGGCTATTTTAGATAAAATTCAAGGCTTACATTAAAGGATAAATATGTTTGGAATGAGTTTCGCAGAAATTATGATAATAGCAGTTATCGCTGTACTTTTTTTAGGACCAGATAAACTCCCATCTACTATGGTACAAATAGCTAAATTTTTTAAATCTTTTAAAAGTAGCATTAATGATGCAAAGTCATCATTTGAACAAGAGATGAAAATACAAGAACTAAAAGAAGAGACTTTAGAGTACAAAAAGAAACTTGATTCAGCTGCAACAAGTATGAGAAAAACTGTAAGTTTCGATGAACTAGAAGATATAAAAAAATCAACTGCTGGTGTAACTGATACTTTCAAAGAGATAAAAGAGAGTATGAGTAAAGTCAATGAAATGAAAACTGATCCATTAGGAATCAAAAAAACTATCACAAGTGATAACACAGAAAAAAAATCTAAAAACACACAAGATAAGGGCGAAGATGTTTGATGAGTTAAAACCACACTTAATTGAATTAAGAAAACGTCTTGGAATTTCAGTAGCTGTTCTTTTTATTGCTTTTTTTACATGTTTCTCTTTTTGGGAACCTATCTTAGCATGGATGATTCATCCACTAGAGGCTATTCTACCAGCAGGATCTGAAGTAATTTTTACTAGAGTACAAGAACCATTTTTTACAGCTCTAAAAGTTGCATTCTTTTCAGGCTTTATTCTATCATTACCAGTTATATTTTGGCAATTTTGGTTATTTATTGCACCTGGTCTTTATGAAAATGAAAAAAAACTAGTTATACCTTTTGTTCTATTTGCAACTCTTATGTTTCTTATGGGAGCCTCGTTTTGTTACTACATAGTTGTTCCTCTTGGATTTGATTTTCTAATCAACTTTGGTGCTAAACTATTTAAAGCACTTCCAAGCATTGGTGATTATGTTAGCTTCTTTACAAAACTTCTTTTTGGTTTTGGCTTAGCTTTTGAACTTCCTGTTATCACATTTTTCTTTGCTAAACTTGGGTTTGTAACGGACAAAAGTCTTATACGATTTTTTAGATATGCAATAATCATTATATTCTTTGTGGCTGCTCTTCTTACTCCTCCTGATCTTTTGACTCAGTTTTTAATGGCCGGTCCTCTTATTGTACTTTATGGTGTTTCTATCCTTGTAGCTCGTACTGTTAATCCAGAACTTGACGAAGAAGAAAGTGATGATGAAAAAGATGAAGACGAAGAAGAGACAAAAGGGGAAATAAAATAAACCCTCTTTTAAAATCAAGTTACGATTATAAACTACCGGAATCTCTTATAGCAGCGTTTCCGGCATCTCCTCGTGACAGTGCAAAACTACTAGTTTTTAACACAAAAAACAATTCCATAACACATAGTGTTTTTTCAAAACTTTTTGAGTTTATTGATAAAGATGTAAATATACTTTTAAACGATACAAAAGTAATCAAAGCTAGAGTTTTTGGTAAAAAAAAGAGTGGTGGAAAGATAGAACTTTTACTAAACTCTCCACTTCAAGATGAAAAATTTTGTGTTTACATAAAAGGACGTGTAAAAAAAGACATGGAACTCATCTTTGAGGAAGGCTTAAGTGCAAAAGTTATATCACTACAAGAAGATGGAACTCGCGTAGTATCTTTTTACTGCAATAAAATAGCAATCAATAGTGATAAATTATTTAATATCTTAGATAAAATAGGACATATTCCCCTTCCTCCTTACATAAAACGTGAAGACAATAAAGAAGATGAAACACAATATCAAACAGTCTTTTCTAAAGAACGTGGAGCAGTAGCTGCTCCTACAGCATCTCTTCACTTTACAGATAACATGTTTAAAGAGCTAAAAAAAAGATACAAAACTCATTTTTTAACCTTACATGTAGGAGCTGGAACTTTTAAACCTGTAGAAGCAGAACATATAAAAGATCACGTTATGCACTCAGAATTTTATGAGATTCCTGAATCAACTTGCAAAGCAATAGATTCAAACAAACCTATACTTGCAGTTGGAACAACAGTAACAAGAACAGTTGAATACTATGTTAGAGAAAACTTACGTACAGGAAAAAGTGATCTCTTTTTACATCCGAATAATAAGCCTCAACGTGTTAATCATCTTTTGACAAACTTTCATTTACCAAAATCAACACTTCTAATGCTTGTTGCATCTTTCGTAGGAATAGAAAAATCGTTAGAAATATATAAAATTGCTGTAGAGAAAAAATATAGATTTTTCTCTTATGGTGATGCAATGCTGATTATCTAAACACTCAAATCGATTAAAGAGCCTATCATCTCATCATAAGCTTTAACAGCTACTGCATTTGCTCCATGAGCTTTTTCAATAGGAATTTCTTCAGTAAGTTCACGAGCTAGATTAGTACTAGTCTCAGTTGAAGACGAAACAGCTTGAACACTCCCTTCACTCGGATTTTGTATCGTAGTTTGCGTGGAGTTAAAACCTTCTGTATTTACATTCGCAACATTGTTTGCATTATTACTCATCCAATTTTGATGAGCCATCATAGAATTTGCGTTTACTTGCATAATCTTCTCCTTGCATTTTGGACTATTTACATGTATACTCTACTATTATAAAAATTAAACTAGGATAAATATATGAAACTATATGGAATCAAAACTTGTGGAAGTGTTAGAAAAGCTATAAAGTTTTTCAAAGAAAATAAAATAGAATTTGAACTTATAGATTTCAAAAAAACTACAGTAGGTGAAGATGAAATAAATTATTGGCTAGAAAAAGTATCTATTGATACTCTTTTTAACAACAGAGGTACAAAATATAGAACACTCAAATTAAAAGAGCTAAACTTAGATGATAAAGCTAAAAAAGAGTGGCTTATAAAAGAAAATATTCTTATTAAAAGACCTGTTATTGAGTACAAAAATGATGTTTTTGTAGCTTTTGATGAGGAAAAATATAAAACTATTTTTATCTAGTTAACCATCTCTCTAAAATTATTTTTGCAGCCATAGAGTCTATTTTACCATCTCTCTTTTGTTTGGTTACTCCTTGCATCATCTCTTTGGCTTCGATTGATGAACCGTACTCATCTTGGTATGTTACTGTTCCACTAAACTCCAAAAGAGATACAAAATGCTCTATACGTCTTGTCATCTCTTCTTCGCTTGAACCACCTCTAGGAAGCCCTACTACTAAGGTATTGATTTCCCACTCTTTTAAAAAAAAATCAACATCACGTGCAGCTTGATTTCTGTTTTTTCTTAATATCGCATTTTGTGGACTTACTATCTCTCCACCTAAGCATATAGCTATTCCTATACGTTTTAATCCTATATCAATTGAAGCTATTTTTTTCATTTTAATTTATCTGTAAATACTGACTTTGCACCAGCATTAAATAATTTTTCTATATCATCATCCTCGTTAACTGTATAAATATTTGTAAAAATTCCTACATTATTTAGGTTTTGTATCAAATCTGTATCTGCAATTCTAAATTCAGGATGATAACTTCTAACTCTTAAACGTTTTAAACGTTTAACTAAATCCTTTGGATGTTCATTTTCTTGTAGTGCTGCAATATCTATGCTTGTATTATGCTTATGCACTTGCCTCAAATACTTATGGTTAAAAGATGAAACTAGTACATAATTTACCATCACATTATCTTCAATAATATCCACTATTGTTTTTACTACTGTTTTATTGTATTTTGTTCGTGTTAAATCTTTTATTTCCACATTTACAGGATAATTATATTTTTTTAAAAATTTTAATACATTATTTAATGTTGGAATTCTTTGAATTTTAAGAGCTTGTAATTCTTCTAGTTTCACAACCCCATTTTTAATACTCTCAAAAGGATCTTCTTCTAAAAACCAAGAGCCAAAATCCAATTTTTGTAATTGTTTATAGGTATAATCAATAACTCTATAGGGTTTTTTAAATTCCGCAAACTCCTTAACATTTGAAGTTCTCTCAAGTGTATTATCATGAATGACAACGGCAACTCCATCTTTGGTTAACCCAACATCTAATTCTATAAAATCACTTTTTTTTATAGCTTCTTTAAAAGCAGACATTGTATTTTCAGCTCTTATTGACCTAGCACCACGATGCGCTACTATTAGCTTCTTATCTTTTTTAAAATTTTCCCAAAATCCCATCTTTTACCTACTGTTTTCTTTTTTTGTAAATATTAGATTTATTATAGCTAATATTGACGTTGAAATGATAAGTAAAAATGAAATAGCATTAATAATTGGTGTACTTCCATCTCTAACTTGCAAATATAAGTTTATTGGCAAGGTAGTGTCTGAGCCTATTAAGAACATTGTAGTATTAAAATTCTCAAAACTCATTAAAAAAGCAACTGCACCAGCCCCAATAAGAGCTGGACGTAAAAATGGTAATGTAATCAATCTAATCACATCAAATCTACTTGCTCCTAGATTTAAGGCTGCTTCTTCAAGTGATTTATCAAACTTTTTTAATCTAGCACTTACAACTAAAAGCACAAAAGTTGATATAAAAGCAAATTGTCCTAAAACTACTAACCAAAAACTAGGTCTAAGAATAGAAAAATCAAATCCAAAATTTTCTTCTACAAAAGTTCCTGCGCTATTTGTTGCAAGTAAAAGCGAAATACCCAAAATAACTCCAGGAATAACAAGTGGTGAAAGAGCTAAAAAATAAAGACCTTGTTTAAATCTAAAATCTTCTTGTTCAAACAAAAAAGCTCCCATAGTTCCAATTACTAAAGAGAATATTGACACAAAAAAAGCGGTCTGTATGCTTACCCAAATACTTTTTAAATTTGCACTATCACTAAAGAGTCCCACTCTTTGTTCAGTATCTGAAAAAAACCAATCTAATGAAAACCCATTCCAAGGCAATGTTGGAAAATCAGAATCATTAAAAGCTAATATGCATGTAATCACTAGTGGTGAAAATAAAAAAATATAAAATAGTACAACGTAAATCTTAAAACCATTATCATAGAACTTAGATTTAGGAAGAGATTTTATCATGAAAGAGCCTTAGTAAGATTTTGTTTTGTTAATTTTAAACCAAGCCAAATTATAAAAGAAGATAGAATTAACAATAAAAATCCAAATGCAGCTCCTTGATTCCAGTTAAAACTTGCTATAAATTGATTATAAATTTGTTCTGTAAACCAAAGAGAGTTTTTCCCTCCCATAAGGTTTGGTGTAAGATAATTTCCAAGCGTTAACATAAAAACAACAATTGAGCCAGATACAATACCAGGAGCAGTATAAGGAATTACAATTTTAAAGAAAATCACAATTTTTGAAGCACCCAAATCATGTGCAGCCTCTATATAACTATCATCCATACCATCAAGTGAAGAGATAAGAGGAACAACCATAAAAAGCATAGAAGTATAAACTAAACCCATAATCATACTAACATCATTATAAAGCATTTCGATTGGTTTATCAATCAAACCTAGAGCTTGTAAAAAATAATTTATTACACCACTTTCACGAAGCAGTATCATCCAACCATAAACTCTTACCAATTCACTAACCCAAAAAGGCATCAAAAGAAGAATTATCAAAAAACCTTTATATTTTACTGAGACAATCTTAGTAATGTAAAAGGCTATTGGAAAGGTTATAACAAAAGTCAAAAAAGTTACTAATATTGAATATAAAGCTACTCTAATAAAAGTCAACCAATATATCTCTTCAGCAAAAAACTCGCCATAATTCTGAAGAGACCAAACCATATCTCCCATATCATTTTCATACTTTAAAGACATCAAAAAAAGTTCAATATGAGGTAATACTATAAGTAAAAACAGCCATAAAAAAATTGGCATAAAAAAGATATAAAATCCCAATTTAGAATGTTTACTCATAACACTTACAATCGCTTATATGTACACCAGCACTTATAACTTCACCCTCTTTTATGTGAGCAAATTTTCTATTTTGAGGTAAAGAGACCATGATTTCATGTTCAGTGTCATTAAGTGTTGCTAAAACCTTTGTATTTGAACCATCAAAAAGAATTGTTTTTATACTCAAATCAAAATAGTTCATATCTTCCATATTTCCTTCAACCATCATAACGATAGCTTCAGGTCGAATAAAAACAAAACAATCTTTTTTTATATTTTTATCAATTAAATTAACTCTAAAATCAATTCCCTCTTTCGTTTTAACGACTCCTGCATCATCAATTAGTTTTGCCTCAAATTTATTGGTTTCTCCAACAAAATTAGCTACAAAACTTGTTTTTGGATTTGCATAAAGATTCTTAGGAGTATCAATCTGTTCAAATTTTCCATTGTTCATAACTGCTACTTTATCACTCATAACAAGTGCTTCGCTTTGGTCATGTGTTATATATATAAAAGTAGTTCCAAACTCATTTTGAAGTTTTTTAAGCTCTATTTTCATCTGTTCTCTAAGTTTCAAATCAAGAGCACCAAGTGGTTCATCTAAAAGAAGTATTGAAGGTTCTAGTACAAGAGATCTTGCTATTGCTACTCTTTGTTTTTGCCCTCCAGATAAATTAGATACATTTTTTCTTTCATAACCAGTTAAATGAACTTTTTCTAAAATATTTTTTACTTTTTCTTCTATCTCTTTTTTACTAAAATTTTGTCTTTTTAATCCAAAAGCAATATTTTCACCAACGTCCATCATAGGAAATAGTGCAAGATTTTGAAAAACAAGATTTACTGGTCTTTTATTTGGTGATATTCCTATCATTTCATCACCGCATATTCTAATAGAGCCAGAACTTGGTTCTAAAAATCCCGCTATCATCCTAAGGAGTGTAGTTTTACCACATCCAGAAGGTCCAAGTATTGAAAAAAACTTACCCTCTTCAACATAAAAATCTATACCATCTACTGCTTTAAAATCACCAAAACTCTTTTTTAAACTCTCTATCACTAAACTCTGATTCATCTTTTCCCTTGAAACAAAAGGAGGAATAATCCTCCTTTTGCATAAATTATCTTGCTGATTTTATCTTATCTAAAATCTTACCTTCTATTTTCTCTAACTTTGCTGGAACTGGTGGATACCATTTAATGTTATCTATATCTGCTTTGGAAAAACTTCTTTGAAAATCAGCTTTTTTCTCAGCATCTAAAAGTGCAATTGCACCATTTGAAGCAGTACCATAACCACTATCATTTGTAAAATATGCAGCATTTTCAGGTTTTAATATAAAATTAATCCACTTATAAGCGCCCTCTACATTCTTAGCTTTTGAAGGAATGGCAAAAGTATCAATCCAACCCAATGCTCCACTTTTTGGTGCAATAAAATCTAAATCTGGATTTTCTTTATGAAGTTTCCAACCACCATTATCCCAACCCATAGCTACAGTAACTTCTCCACTTCTAATCATACCTAAAAGTGCATCTCCATTTGCCCAATAATTCTTAACATAAGGTTTAGCTTTTTTTAAATCTTTAGCTACTCCATCCATAAGCTTTTTATATGCTTTTACATCACCATACTTTGCAAATGGATCATCACCCTTTGAAAAAGCAATAGCTATAAGAGTGGGACGCTTAAGCCTATAAGAAATTTTACCCTTATAAGAAGGATTAAGTAAATCACTATAATCTTTTACATTGGGAGCCAGTTTTGTATTAACAATCAAACCAGAAGTACCATAACAAAAAGGAACCGCAAATGATTCATTACCTACTTTTGTATTTTTCTTAACTGCCTCAAGCATTGAAGTTATTACTTGAGAAGAATTGATTTTTGAGTAATCTAATGCTTTGTAAATTTTATATTTTGCTTGAACTGAACTTATTCTGTCTTGGCTTGGTTGTGCTAAATCAAAACCAGCACCTCTAGTTGCACGAAGTTTTGAAATCATCTCTTCGTTATTTGAATAAGTAAGTTCTACTTTTATGCCTGTTTGTTTTTCAAACTTTTCCACTAATGCTTTTGGAGCATAACCTTTCCATGTCAATATTTTTAGAGTTTCAGCACTAAAAAGTGTTGATGACAGTAACGTAACCGCAGCTACAGATATAATAGCTAGTTTTTTCATATTTTTCTCCTTAAATTTTTTCTTTTTAATACTACATTAAAAAAATTACCTTTTAATTACAATGAAATGTTCTATATCAATTTTATGATTTAAATTTCCCCAATTCATTATTTAACTTCTCTGTCATTGAGTGTAGATGTCCTGAAGCAGTTGAAACATTTTCAACACTCTCTACATTACTTGCAGAAATATCATTCACCGCATCTACTTCGTTAACTATATCTTGTACTTTTTTAGATGTATCAGAAAAATCATCTACTGTTTTACTAGCATCACTTATAGTTTGATTGATTACATTTGAAATCTCAACCATCTGATTTTGTAGTTCTACAGAAACATCAGCCAAATCATGAACATCTTTCGCATTTTCTGAAATCTCACTATTTGCCTCCATAATTGATTGAACTACTATATTTATAGTAGCATCAATTTCAACAAGAGACTTTTGTGTTCTCTCCGCCAATTTTCGTACTTCATCAGCAACAACTGCAAAACCTCGTCCCTGTTCTCCTGCACGTGCTGCTTCTATTGCAGCATTTAAGGCAAGAAGATTTGTCTGGTCTGCAATATCTTTGATAATATTAAGGACCTCTTTAACTTCATTTGTATTTTGGCTTACCTGATTGAGTTTTTCTGCTAAATCTTGTTCTTTTTGAGAAGTTCCTTGCATAGTGTTTTCTAACTCTTCTACTTTAGTTTTTACATTATTTACGCTACTAAAAGTATTTTCGAGCTCAACTAGAGATAATTTTGCTTTTTCAACTGCACCATCAAGATAAGAGCTTAACTCCATACCTGTAGTTCTTGTGTTGGTAACTATTGCTGATTCTTGTTCTACATTTTTGCCAACTTCTGCCGCTGTTTGAGAAAGCTCTTCTGAGATAGCTGAATTTTCAGCACTTATACCTTTTGAAACTTTGACTATCTTATGAAGTTTTTCTATAAAAAGATTTATATTTTTTGAGACTTCTCCAAATTCATCATTTGATTTTACTTCAAGACGTTGGCGTAAATCCCCTTCACTTCCAGCCATACCTTTTACCAATTCATTAAGATTATCAAGAGGTCTCATTAAAATTCTTGTTCCAAAAACAACTACTAATAAAGTAATTGCCAAAATAATTAATCCTAACAAAAAAAGACCCATTGCTTGTTTATTTAAAAAGGCATAAGCAGTTTTTTTATCAAATGTAATACCTGGAGTCCAACCACTCTCCTTTGAAACAAAATATGCAAAAAGTTTTTCTTTTCCCTTATATGTATACTCTATAAAAGAACCTTTTGGGCTTTTTAAAGCACTAGCCATTGTTGGCATAACTTTTGATAAATCTTTTCCTAACAATGTTTTTTCGGGATGTGCAATAAATCTATTTTTACCATCTAAAAGAATACCATATCCACCATCAAATTTTACACTATCAATCTCTTTTAATAAATCATCTAATGCTAAATCAACACCATAAACACCAATAAAATCAGAATCATAAAAAACTGGAGCCATAATTGTTACAATATATTTTTTCGTAAAAGCATCAATGTAGGCATCTGTAATACCCATTTTTTTATCTTTTTTAGCCTTAATATACCAAGGCCTTTTTCTTGGGTCATACCCATCAGGTAACTTAGTTCCTGTAGCAAGAATAATCCTTCCATCTTTAAAAGCAATATACGCTTCAATTGCACCAATTCTATCTGCATATTTCTTAAGTTTAGGAACTAATTCTCCTTCCCAAGAATCTTCTGAATATTTAAAGATTTCAGCTGTATTGGCAACTGTATTTTTTTTATTTCTAAGCCATAAATCTATATAGTTTGTTAAACCTTCCGCTTTTGAAAGTAGTGTAGCTTGAACTTGAAGAACGCTACTCTTTTTAGTATCAACATAACTAAAAATACCAAACATACTCAGCCCTAAAAAGACTATAACTGAAACAACCAATCCTATTTTATTTTTAAAACTCACCTTCGCCTCCTTATCTTTAATATTTTAGATTCTAATCCAATTAAGAGTAATTCATGCTTAATTAACCGATATAATGTTGTTTATAACAGAAATTTTACCATTTAACTCATTTTCAAAGACTTTATCACCAAACTTTTTGATACCATCTTCATAAGTTGGATTTGTTTTACAAAACTCTAAAAAACCATCATAATTGTGTTTACATATAGAACCAAACTGAGATACAAACTCATCTACATCATAAATTGCAGTTGCTAAAGAATTTTTTAAAAGATAGTTTGTTCCTTCACTTTCACCTAATCTATGAGGTAAAACATATATTTTTTTTTGCATTTTTAAAGCATATTCAACACTACGCATACTTCCGCTTTTTAAATCTGCCTCTGAAACTATAAGAATATCGCCTAAAGAGACTACTATTTCATTACGAACTACAAAACTCCAAGAAGTTGCTCTAAATCCAGCTTTAAACTGGCTGAGTGTTAAACCCTCTTCTTCTATGCTTGTTATAATAGATTTATTTATATTTGGATATCTTATATCAAGTCCATTTGCCATAACAGCTATAGTGTTTTTTGATCCTGCATTTTTATGAGCTATAGAGTCCACTCCCATAGCAGCACCACTTACAACACAAACTCCTCGTTTTGAGAGTTCAGATGAAATTTTTGCTGTTTGAAACTTAGTATAAGAAGATGGTCTACGTGTTCCAATAATAGAGATTTTTTTTCTTTTAAGAACTTCTATATTACCCATATAAAAAAGCTCTTTAGGATATTTTTTCATAAAGTCCAACTCATTTATATGAAATTGAACTTCATTTATCATTATAAGTCTTTTAAATAAACTAAATCAACATCTTTTAGCATATCTTTTGCACCAATAAGTACTCTGAGCGTGTTTTCGTGAGGATGCCCTATAGCAACTGCATAGCCTCTTTTTTTAGCTATTGCTACAGCTTTTTTTAACTGCTTTTTAATTAGTTTTTTATCTATATCATTATCTATAAAAATATCTCTAGAGTAAAGTTTTAAACCATATTTTTTAGCCAATTCAGGAGCTTTTGTTCTTGCCGTTGTTCGACTGTCTACAAAGTGTAATTTTTCATCTCTCATAATTCTCATAAGTCGGTCCATAGCTTCATAATCTGAAGTGAACTTACTTCCTGTATGGTTATTATAATATTTTATTGTTGGGAACCATTTTTTGATTTGTTTAATTCTCTTTCGCATCTCAATCACTGAATCAGCAACTCTAAGAGTTTGTGGTTCAGGTTTTCCATAACTCAAAGCTTCAGCAGGGAGATGAATCATAGCAAATTTAAAATCTTTTGAAAGATTTATGGTATCAGGGTGCCTTTTTGTAGGTGGAAAAAATGATGGACTAACTTTAAAAGGAATTTGTTTAATAAGTCTAGTTTGATGTACATATGCAACATCATCTATAATAATAGCAAGTTTTGGCTTACCACTGTAGATAACTTTTTTCTCTACATGTAAAGGTTTCTTTGGTTTTTTAGCTTCTGCTTCCAAGCTTTTTTTATAATCTTTTATCTCTGAAAGATGAGTCTCTTTTTCAATCTCTTTAGGTTTTATGATTGCAACAGGAGGTAGTTTTTTAAGCTTTTTTTCTTTTTCGTACTTAGGAATAGAATCTAACCTTTTTTTCTCATCATCAAGCATTTTTTGCATCTTGTCCATCAAGAGTTCTGTTGATTTTTCATTCACACTTTTAGATTGTATTAACTGAAAATAGTTAACTCCATAAACTATAGCAAAAGCACTAAAACAAGCCAATAAAACAAGCGCTATCTTTTTCTTAGAAAAAAAAGTATTTATTTTACTACTTTTTTTCTTTTTTCTGCTATTTTTTGCCAAGAATTATCTCAATTTCAAGCATTTCTATATTTTGATTATTTTGTGAACTTATCTTTACATCATCAACTGAAGTATACTTTTTTATAACTTCTATCAAATCATTTCTTAAATCATCTAAATATGGAAGTTTGCAGTTTACTCTTTCATGGGCTAACATGATAGTAAGTCTATCTTTTGCAACACTAGCGCTACTCTTTTTATTTCCAAATATACTACTTAAGAAACTCATTTGAAAATACTTTTTATGGCTTTAAAAAATCCCTTTTTAGCTTTCAAATCCAAAAACTCTATCTCTTCGCCTAAAACTCTTCTTGAAATTCTTCTGTAACTCTCTGCTGAAATTGATTTTTCTTTATTTATGATAGGATCACCCATATTAGTTGAACCAATTATGTCTTCATCATCAGGAACAACGCCTATAAGTGGTAATGCTAAAATACTAAGAACATCTTCTGTACTAAGCATATTACCAGCTTCAACCATTTCTGGTTTAATACGGTTAATAATAACGTGTTTTTCTACCTCTTCTCCATTTTTTGCTTTTTCACTTTTGGCATCTATAATGCCTATAACACGATCAGCATCACGAACTGAACTAACATCAGGGGTAGAGACTATTAAGGCTCTATCAGCTAAAAATATTGAGTGTTCAAAACCACTCTCTATTCCAGCAGGAGAATCTAGTAAAACAATATCGAACTGTTTTTTAAGTGAAAGAAGAAGTTTTTTTACTTTATCACGTTCTAGTACGTCTTTATCTTTTGTTTGACTCGCGGGTAAGAAATAAAGGTTTTTTGCTTTTTTATCGTTAATAAGTGCTTGAGAAAGGTTACAACGTTCTTCCATAACATCAACAACATCATAAACAATACGGTTTTCAAGCCCTAAAATCATATCAAGGTTTCTTAACCCAATATCAAAATCTATTGCTACTACTTTTTTACCAAGATTAGCAAGCCCTACTGCTAGATTTGCTGTTGTAGTTGACTTTCCAACACCGCCTTTTCCAGATGTTACAGTTATGATTGTTCCCAAGTTATTCTCCGCTTTATAGGTTTACATGTAGAGAAGATTCCCTACATGTAAAGGTTTTTAATTTTCGTCTTTATTAATTATTTTTTTAGAAGTAATCCAAGGCATCATAGTTCTTAAACTTTTACCAGTTTGTTCAATTAAACTTCTTTGTGCATTTGCACGTTCTGCATTCATACGAACATATCCTGCTTTTCTTTCAAGAATAAAATCTTTTGCAAATCTACCATCTTGAATCTCTTTAAGAATCTCTTTCATAGCTTTTTTAGACTCATCATTAATAACTCTTTTACCACTAACATAATCACCATACTCAGCAGTATTAGAGATAGAATATCTCATATCTGAAATTCCACCTTGATACATTAAATCAACAATAAGTTTAAGCTCATGAAGACACTCAAAATATGCCATTTCTGGCTCATAACCAGCTTCTGTAAGAGTTTCAAATCCAGCTTGAACAAGAGAAACAGCTCCACCACAAAGAACAGCTTGCTCACCAAAAAGATCTGTTTCAGTTTCATCTTTGAATGTAGTTTCAATAATTGCAGTTCTTCCACCACCAATAGCACTTGCATAACTTAGTGCAATTGCTTTTGCATTTCCACTTGCATCTTGATCTACAGCAATAAGATCAGGAATTCCGCCACCAGTAATAAATTCACTTCTAACAGTGTGGCCTGGAGCCTTAGGAGCGACCATTATACAATCCATACCTTTTGGAGTTTGGATTTGACCATAATGGATGTTAAAACCATGACCAAATGCTATTACATTTCCTTCACTAAGATTTGGTTTAATCTGTGCTTCAAAAACATCTGCTTGAATTTCATCAGGAAGGAGAATCATAATAATATCTGCTTTTTTAGTAGCTTCAGCAACACTAAGAACTTCAAATCCTTTTGCCTCAGCTTTTTTCCAAGAACTTCCTTCTGGTCTTAAGCCAACTACAACTTCAACACCACTATCTCTTAAGTTTTCAGCATGTGCATGTCCTTGAGAACCAAATCCAATCATTGCTACTTTTTTTGAACGAACGATACTTAAATCACAATCATTATCATAAAATACAGTTATTGCCATCATTTACCCTTTTATTAATTTACGTTATTTTAACTAAATCATACTTAGAATAATATTTCTCACCCTTACATGTAAAGGAAACTATAAACTAACAATAGGTAAAATAGGCTAAATAACAAATTAGGGAACACTTATGGATAGCAACATACTTAAGAAAATAAAAGCACTTCCACCACTTGATGACACAATCATGAAAATACAAAGAATATGCACAGATAAAAATAGTTCACTAAATGACTTAGTTAAAGTCGTAGAGGGTGACCCTATGCTCACAGCAAACATACTTAAATCCTCAAATTCACCTCTATATGGATTTAGTCGTGAGATAAAAAATATTTCTCATGCTATCTCTTTATTTGGTATGGCAACTATCAGAGGTTTTGCACTCTCTAGTGCTATTAAACAAAACATCAAAATAAACCTATCTCCTTATGATTTAACAAATGCTAAATTTTTAGAAATAAGTGTTGCTCAAAGTGCCTTAACTTTTAACTGGTTTTCAAAAGTAGATACACAGATGTTAGACATTCTTCTACCCGCCTCTTTTATGATGGAAGTTGGTAAAATAATCATAGCAAATGAACTCATAGAGCAAAATAAAAATGAAGATTTTTTAATAGGTCTTAAAAAAATAAATACACCTTCAGAACTTTCAGCATTAGAAAATGAGGCAGTTGGGTTTTCTAATGAAGAAATTACAGCTAAGATATTTGAGCAATGGAATTTAGAACCAGAACTTGTAGATACAATAAGATACTCAAATTCACCGCTAAATGCAGATGAGCATATACGACCTTATGCGACAACGCTTTTAATCATTAAAAAGTGTATCAATATATTTGGACAATTTGAAGATAAAGATATATCTTCATCTTTAGAGATGCTCGCTTCAAATAATTTAAACCAAGAAGTATTTTTAAACGCAATAGAAAAAGTTAAACAGTGATAGAACTTCTCCTCGCACTGAGCCATGGTGTGGCAAACGAGGAGATTCCTTCTGAATTTTCCTCCCTCATAAATGACCTTGTAAGACTAAAAGCTATCAAACTTAACAAAGGAACATATACACTTGATTCAAGATATCGAGCAGGAACTATAGATATAACCTTTGGTGGAACAGGTTTTGTTAAAACTTATGCTAACAAACAAATGAAAGACCTCTTAGTTGAAGCAAGCGATACAAATGGGGCTATGAGAGGTGATATAGTCATTGTAAAAAGACTTCACACTAAACAAGGTCGTCCTAAAGCAAAAGTTATACATATAGCAAAAAGAAAACATGCAACAAGCTTAGTCTATACAAAAATTCTGCATAAAAGAGTAGTTGGTGTAAATGTAAAAACAACGCTTGTTCAAGACATAACTGCAACACAAAAATCACTTAAACAACTGCCAGATGGAACTGTACTAAAAATAGACAATGAAACAGGAACACTAGTCGAAGTTTTAGGAATTTTGAGTGACCCAACAATAGATGAAAAAATTTCTATGGCTATTTTTGAAAAAACTGAGTCTTTTAGTGAAAAAGCTGAATTAGAAGCCGCATCTCATGGCAATTATGTAGATAAATCTTTTTATCCAGATAGAGTAGATTTAACTCAGCTTGATTTTTGTACCATAGACCCAGTAGATGCAAAAGACTTTGATGATGCAGTTTACTTTGATGTAGAAAATTCAACTCTTTATGTAGCTATAGCAGACGTTAGTGAATATATTTTTGATATGGGGCACATTGATAAAGAAGCAAAACAAAGAGCTTTTTCCATATACTTTCCTCATAAATCAATCCCTATGCTTCCACGCTCACTAAGTGAAAACATATGTTCACTTAAACCTGATGTTGATAGGCTTGCATTTGTTTTTAAAATCACACTAGATAAAAATAGCTATGCTCCTATAAAAGAAGAACTTTTAAATGCTGTAATTCATTCAAAAAGAAGATATACCTACGAAGAGATAGATAACTTTTTAGAAGGTGATTTCTCACAACAAAATGAAATAGATAAAAAAATATTAAAATCACTACTTCCATTAAATGAATTTATGAAAAAAGTTAGAAACAAAAGACTAAAAAACTCTTTTGAATTTCGTTCATCAGATACTAGAATGATTGTAGATGAAAAACAAAATCTTATATCAACACGCATTGAAAAAGAGACGGCTTCGCACTCACTAATAGAAGACTGTATGCTTTTGGCAAATAAAGCCGCAGCAAAAAAACTAGAGTATGGAATATTTAGAACTCATGGTGAACCAAGTCTTTCAAAAATAGAAAAACTACTCGAAGATTTGGCTTATGTTGGCATACATGAAAAATTTAATCCAGAAATTCCACTTCTTATAAAGCATCTTCAAAAAAAAGCAGATGAAATTGATATACGCGAAGAAGTAGATAAACTCATTATAAGAGCTCAACAAAAAGCAGTATATGAACCTCAAAATAAAGGTCATTTTGGTTTAGGATTTGATAGTTATACTCACTTTACTTCTCCTATACGAAGATATAGTGATTTAACTCTTCATAGACTACTAAAAGCTGATTTGAAATCAGATAAAAAAAGAAAAGAATTTTTACTAAAAAATATAGATTCTCTTTGTGAAAGTATAAGCAATCTTGAAAGAGAAAGTGACAAAGTGGCTTGGGATTATATGGATAGAAAATTTGCAAGATGGGCAAATGAGCGAATTGGAGAAAATGTTAAAGCAATAGTAACAGATATAGCAAAAAACCCGATAGCAAAACTTGATGATGAGATAGTAGGTGCTAGAATATTTTTACTCGATGATGAAGCAGAACTTTTTGAGAGAGTTATAATCAAAATCGTTGAAGCAGATATAGCTACTGGTAGAATATATGCTAAAATTGTGAGTAAAGATGTATAAAAGAGAATTTGAAAATCTTTTAAATAATAATAAGCTACAAAAAACTATCTTTCTTTATGGAGAGTGTAACTATCAAAATAACTATTTTTCTGAAAAGATAATAGCTTCTTGGAGTGAACCTGATGATGAAAAACTTTTACTTCATTATGATGAATATAATTTTATAACTGCAAAAAATCATCTAAGTCAGTCATCTCTTTTTGGCGGGCAAAATATTGTCATAATAAAAAGTGATAAGGCAATACCAAAAAAAGAGTTAGATGTTTTAGTAGGTCTTTGTGAAAAAAGTGACAACAGTTTTTTTCTTTTTCAGTATTTTGGTGATTCAAAAAAAGCTATGAGCATAGCAAAATCATTTAAAAAAAGCTTTGTTAGATTTTTCAAACCAAATCTTAATGAAGCTTTAACTCTTCTACAGGTAAAGGCAAAAGAAGTTGGATTAAATATCAATGGATATACACTTCAACATTTATATTTATTACACTTGGAAAATCTCTCTTTGTGTGTAAATGAGTTTGAAAAACTCGCTTTATTTGAACGTGAAATACACTCAGTAGATATAGATAGAGTTGTTTATGGTCTTGGTTCAGTAGGACTTGATACTTTTGTAGAAAAACTACTAAAAAAAGAGGATATAAAAGACTCTTTTGTTACTCTTTGTGAAAGTGGATTAGCAGATGAAGTTAGGGTCATAAACTCAATACAAAATTATCTAAGCCAACTTCTTCTTTTTCATATGTATATTAAAATGCATGGTTCTTTTGATGCTAGAGCAATACTAGGATACCCTCTTCCTCCTCAATTAGCAAAACAAAGGGCAGACCAAAGTATCAAAATAAATCTACTAAGTTATAAAAACTTACTCGAACATTTAGCTAAAAGTGAATTGGCTCTAAAAAAAACAAAAAATATTGACAAAAACTCATATCTTATTTCTTCTTTAATCAAACTGCAAGCATATTTGTAATATACTCCGCGTTCGTACTGCATATGCAGTGCTATTCTTGCTCTGTCAAACAGAGTCAAATCCATAAGGAGAAACAATGACAAAAAAGTATGAATTGCTTTTCGTTCTTAAACCAACATTGGTTGAAGAAGAGTTACAAGCAAAAATTAACTATCTAAAAGAAATTTTAGAAAAAAATGGCGCAGCAATTGCTGCATTACAAGATATGGGAACAAGAAGACTTGCTTACCAAGTTCAAAAATTTGAACGTGGACACTATGGTGTGTTTTATTTTGAAGCTCCAACAGATTCTATCTTAGAAGTTGAGCGTAACCTTCGTATTAGTGAAGATTTCATTAAGTTTATGACTGTTAAATATGAAAAACAAAAAGAGATTAGACACTGGAATAAACTAGTAGAAAAGTTTACTCCAAAAACTGAAACTAAAACAGAAGCACCGGTTGTTGAAGAAACACCGGTTGTTGAAGAAACACCAGTTGTTGAAGAAACACCAGTTGTTGAAGAAACAGTTGTTACAGAAGCAGCTGCTATTGAAGCACCTGCCGCTACTCAAGAGACAACTGAAGCTTAATCTAAGGAGCCATGTATGTTTAATAAAGTAATTTTAGTAGGAAATTTAACAAGAGATTGTGAACTAAGATACTTACCAAGTGGAAGTGCAGTTTGCGCAACAGGAATTGCTACGAATAGAAAATTCAAAAATCAGCAAGGTGAACAAAAAGAGGAAGTATGTTTTGTAGATATTACTTTTTTTGGAAGAACTGCTGAAATAGCAAACCAGTACCTAGGACGTGGAAAAAAAGTACTTGTAGAAGGTCGTTTAAAGCTAGACCAATGGACAGATCAAAACGGTGGAAAGAGAAGTAAACACTCTGTAATCGTAGATACTCTTCAAATGCTAGACTCTAAAGGAACTAATAGCGGAGAAAATAGTAACTATAACCAACCATCTCAAAGTGGTAATTATGGAAATACTTCTCAGCAACAAGGTAACTATAATAACTCTCAAGCACAACAGGGTTATCAACAACCACAACAAAGTTATCAGCAAACACAACAACCACAAAAACCTACAGGCAACGAAATACCTGACATCGATATAGATGAAGATGAAATACCATTTTAGTAAAAGGAAGAAATAATGGCACCAGAAAGAAGAAAATACGCTCGTAAATATTGTAAATATTGTGAAGCAAAAATTGAATATATAGACTTTAAAGATACAAAACTTTTAAAACAAGCTCTTTCAGAGCGTTATAAAATTATGCCACGTCGTTTGACTGGTACTTGTAAGAAACATCAAGAGATGGTTGAACTTTCAATCAAACGTGCACGTCACACAGCTCTTATCCCTTACATCATTGATAGAAAAAGTGTTGTAGCTCATCCATTTGATCAGCTTCAAGGCTAATTTTTAAAAGATAAGTGAGTTAAACTCACTTATCTTTGTTATCTCCTACGATAAAGACAATTTTAAAACTTCTTCAATTCTAGTAACAGGAATTATTTCCATTTTTGATTTTACCTCTTCTGGTATATCTTTCAAATCATTTTCATAATTTTTCTTTGGAATTAAGGCTGTTGTTATCTTAGCTTTATATGCAGCTATAAGCTTCTCTTTTAAACCACCAATAGGTAAAACTTTCCCTGTTAAAGTCAACTCCCCAGTCATAGCAATATTACTTTTTACTTTTTTATTCGATAAAATAGAAGCCATAGCAGTTGCCATAGTAATCCCCGCACTTGGTCCATCTTTTGGAGTTGCGCCTTCAGGAACATGAACATGAAGATCAAATCTTCTATACATTTCACTCTTTCCTATCTCTTTTTTATCTTCTTTTTCTTTCGTACTCAGTGGTATAAGAGATTTGTCAATATCAAGTTTACCATCATCAATAAGAACTTTAACAACGCTAAGAGCTATCCTTGCAGACTCTTTCATAACATCACCCAAAGATCCTGTTATTTGCATAACACCCTTGCCTTTTATCCTTATTGTTTCAATCTTAAGAACATCACCACCAACACTTGTCCAAGCTAAACCATTAACCTGACCTATTGCATCTTTTTTATCACGTTCTTCTATCTCAAAAATTTTCTGTTCAAGATACTCTTCAAGGTTTTTTTGTGTTATTGATATTTTTTTAATACTCGGATCAATCAGCAATTGTTTTGCTACTTTTCTTAATATCTCTGCAACTCTACGTCTCAGATTTCTTACACCTGACTCTCTAGTATAGTTTGCAATAATAATTTCATTTGCACCTTTTGTAAATGAAATCTCTGCTGCTTTTAAGCCATGTTTTTTAAGTTCTTGAGGAATAAGATACTTTTTCATAATTTCAAACTTTTCTTGAGGTGTATATGAGCTTAGAAAAATAAACTCCATCCTATCACGAAGTGCAGCAGGAATAGCACCTATATCATTAGCAGTTGCAATAAAAACTATCTTACTTAAATCTATATTGAAATTTAAATAATAGTCTCTAAATTTATTGTTCTGTTCTGGGTCAAGAATTTCTAAAAGAGCAGCTGTTGGATCTCCCCTAAAACTTTTTGCTACCTTGTCGATTTCGTCTAAAACAACCACAGGATTCATCTGCTCAGCTTCTATTAAACCTTGAACAATGCGTCCTGGCATAGCCCCAATGTAAGTACGTCTATGCCCTCTAAGCTCATTAACGTCTTCAAGTCCACCAAGTGCTATACGAACTAGTTTTCTTTTTAATGCCTCAGCAATAGAGTTTGCCAAAGATGTTTTACCAACGCCAGGAGGTCCTGCAAAACATAAAATTGCCCCACTACCCTCTTTAGATTTTATGCCACGTTTAGAAAGAAGCTCTCGCACTGCAAAGTACTCTTCAATCCTATCTTTAGGTTTTTCTAATGAATAATGATCACAATCTAATTGGCGTCTTACTTCTAAAATATCTAACTTCTTTTTTGCTAAAGAATTAAATGGAATTTCTATAACCCAATCAAGATAACTCTGTATCATATTTGCATCACTAGAGTCTGGGTGCATACGAGAAAGTTTATCTATCTGTTTTTTTATCTCTTTGTATGAATCTTCACCCATACCACTCTTTTTTGCCTCAAGTTTTTTACGATATTCTTCTATCTCTTCATCTCTTTGGTTATCAGTTCCTAGTTCTTGTTGTATCTGTTTTAACTGCTCTTTTAAAAAATACTCTTTATTTACTTTTTCTATTCTTGAATGTGCTTTTGCTTTTATCTCTTTTTGTAATCTATTTGTCTCTATAGCTTCAATTAGATGTTCTATAAGCATCAAAACTTTTGCTTCTGAGTTTAATTCAATAAAGAGTGTATAAGCCTGCTCTTTTTTAAGTTTCATAGCACTAGATATTAAATCACAAACTCTATTTAAATCACTATTTTCCTCTATTGTTTTTAGCAAATCTGGAGGAAAAAGTGGACTTACCATAGATAGTGCCTTTACTTTTTCTTTCAAAACAAGCATGATTGCATCACTTTTAGAAGTTCTTTCAAAACTACTTTCCAATAATTCAACCGTTGCAGTAAGAGGTTTTTGACTCTTTTGCACTTGTATTTTACCTTTTGCCATACCTTGAAAAAGTATTTTAACCCTTCCATCAGGAAGTGCTACCTTTCTCATAACTGTTCCAACTACTCCCGAATCATAGATTGCTTCAAAATCACGTAAATTTTCTTGTCCGCTCTTTGCTGAACAAATCATAAGAAGTGAATTATCCTTCAATGCTTTATCTACAGCTTCTATGTTTTCTTCATCATCTAAAAAAATTGGTGAAATCATAAATGGGTATAAAAATAGTTCATCTTCTACTACTATCGGTAAATCCGATGGAAATGAGTCATAATCGCTCAATTTCATATCATCTTCTCCTTAAAAATTAAATTATTGGATATTATATGCTAGTGTAGTTTAAAAGAGAGTAAAATACTCTCTTTTGTTGTAATCTGTTCTTTATTCTTCAAACCAAGAACGATACCAAGGTATATGTGGTTTTATCATATGTGCATTTTTTAATGGTGAATTATCAAATTGCTCTTGATAGATTTTTGCAGCTTTGGGCTTGTCTATGCGGCGATACAAATCAGCAATATTTTTTATCATAAAATGTTCACCAAGTTTTAGCTTTACATACATTGTCTCAACCATAGGTCTATATTGTGAATCTGGATATCTATCAGCAAACTCTTTGGTTTGTTTCATGGTATCAAGTAACAATTGTTGGTTTCTATTAGGGTTTGGAAAAGATTCAAAATTTGCTTTTATCTTCATAAACCTAGCATATTCACTTTTTTGTGTAGTACCGAATCTTTTTATATATTCATCTAAATAAAAGTTTGCCAACAAATACTCTTCTTCTTCCATATGAGCTTGAGCTAAAATAATCATAGCCTCAGGAAGTAAAGGAGATGAAACATGTTCACTAGAAAGTGAAGTATAAAGACTATCAGCCTCTTCTAAATCAAAATCTTTTATCTTTTTAATTATTTCGCCATACCAATAAAGAGCTGGTTTGTTGTAAACCTCTTTGTTTTTATTAGCACACCCAAAAAAAGCAAATATTACAAAAGCAGCAATTACTATCTTTATTATCTTCATATAATCAGTCCTTTGTTAAAAGAGAGATTATACATTTTTTTTTGTTATTAAGAGATAAAAGTATATTTTTTTTAAAATTTACCGATTTATAATAAGCAATTCGCTAGAATATGGAAAAATTCCTAAGGAAGTTTATGACCTTTGAAGTAAAAACACCAATCCCTGGTTTTGATAAAGTAAAAAGAGTAGAACTAGAAAAAATAGACGATTTCTTTATGCGACTTACAAGTTGTGATGATGATACAGTTTTCATGCTAATCAACCCTTTTTTACTAAGAGAATATGACTTTGAAGTTCCTGAATACTTTAAAAATCTCCTCGAACTTGAAGAACAAAGTAATACTCTAGTTCTAAACATCATGATAGTATCAACTCCAATTGAAACTTCAGTTGTAAATTTCATAGCACCTTTAGTTTTTAACACAGACAAACAATTCATTTCACAAGTTCTTTTAGATACCAACAAATACAAAGAGTACGGAATTATGGAAAATATCTCTGAGTATCTTAATAATTAAGTAAATTTTTATTTAATTACGTGTAAAATAGCACAGCAACACTGTAATTTATTACAGTTAGGTGGGTGGTTGGGTTGCAAAAGATGCATTTACGTGTAATTTCTTTTCCTAACTATTTAATAATGCTTACTTTAAAATAAGGTTAATTGAACTATGAACAAAATTGTTGCAATAATTATTTTCTTAAATACCTTGGCTTTTTCAGCTAGTGGAATTATAGGACTTAATGGTTCTACTGCGAATTGGACAGACACTACTAGTGCTGCACAACTTACACAAAAAATTCAAGGAGTTGGCATAACAATAACAAATGCAACTCTTAACGCTGCTAGTAACGCAAACCAAAGTGGTATATTTTCAAATGCTAATGCTGGAGCTAACTTACAAATAGATGAAGGAATAGTATTAACAACAATGAGTGTTAAGAGTTCATTTACAACAAATGATGGTAATTCCACATCAATTAAACATAGTATTGATGGCAATGATGCTGATTTATTAGGCATTGATTCGCAAGCAACTTTTGATAATATCATATTAGAATTTGATGTTGTGTTGGAGCCTAATGTAAGATTGCTTTTAATAGAATTTCAATTTGCATCTGAGGAGTATAATGAATACGTTGGATCTAGATATAATGATGCTTTTGGATTTTTTCTTTCAGAAGGAGACCTTAAGACAACATATAACATAGCCAGAGTCGTTGATAGTTCCACTAAAATGACAACCCAAACTATACAGAGCTATCCAACAGTAACGGTCAACAATGTAAATAATGGGCATGTGGGAGAAAATAATGATACTACACCTGAAGACTTAACAAATTCTGCTTTTTTTATAGACAATGATAAACAAGATGGAACTGCTCCAGTACGAATTGAGTATGATGGTATTACCAAAAAATTACAAGCAGCGGTTGATAATTTAACTCCTGGAGTTAAGTATCATTTTAAAATGGCAATTGCTGATACTGGTGACCAGCAATTAGACACAGCTGTATTTATAAATAAAATAATAGGTCTCAAAGAGCCAGCTCTTTGTTATGATTATTCATATAGCCAAAATGGGAAATACTTTACTGAGTTCAATGATGGCACAAACTTGCCTCGCATAAGTGGTACAATACTACCACATGATGATATAAATACAACTATATATATAAGAAATGAAGAAAACTCTAATGTTCTTGCATATGATATTGATATGAATATTGATGACATTAATATAACAAATGAGAATAACTTAACTCAAGCAATTTACAAAAGAGAAAGTACTTACATAGTAAATACGGGAGAAGTAGTACCAGTTCATATACCAGATAAGAATATGGTAGTTTCTGATGCTAATATAAGCAAAATACCATATAATAATTTAAAAGGTAAAAGTTATACATATTTGTACTACGGCATCACTCCAAATGATATATCGGAAATTGATATACCAATAAAGGCAAAAATTAACTATACTGTTGCATTTGACATTGGTGGTGGAGATAAAATAATTCAAAACTACAATGAATCACTTGGCACCGGTGCAATTGTTGATGGTAAACATTCTATACCTCTATGTGATGGAGACAACAGAAAATATGAAGTAGATTGGGGTATATTTAATGTAGTTTCAAAAGAAATATATAAGCCAAATAGTCCAAAATACAATATACCTACACAAGTTGTTAAACAACCAGAAGAAATGCTCGTTATAGCCCATAATGAAAACAACCTCACCAGTGAGCTTAAGTCTGGTGTTTTAATTGGTATTGATTTAATAGATGCTGGAAAATTTCACAACGTTAAAGCAAGTTGTGATGAACCTACGAGTTCATTAAGCCCTATTATTTGGATGGCATTTAAAAATTCATCTACTATTGATTTAAAACAAGAAATCACCAAAGGCATAGAAGATAAAAGGTTAACTTTATCTTCTATAAACAACTACTTCACAGAAGCTAGACAAAATGCAGCGTATAGAATATCATACATAACAACAAATGATGATAATGAATATCTAATTAATACCTCGAAAGGCTCCGGTGGAACTGATTATTTAAAATTAAATAATTTTACTCAATTAGTACAAAATATTAAGACATGCAAACAACCTGTGCGTAAATCTTCAAAAAACTTATTAACAACTGAGCAAGTTTCTATTGCCTGCGCCAATGCAGGTAATAAAGGATTGAATCCATTTGAATATCAAAGATGCATGAAATGCTTATTTGGTTACAATACACATCACATATGCTCTCGTGATAACTTTGCAATAAGACCTGAGAGTTTCAATGTTAAAATAAATGACCAAAATCAAACAGATAAAACTAAAATAAAGCGTTTTGCAAATAATAGGACAGGAATAGCCTCTCCAAATAATGCCAAAGTAAATATAACAACAGGTTATGCATATAAATTTGATATAAATGCAACTGATCATGATGGCAATAATGCTGCTTCTGGCTATACAAGATACTTTACTGCATCACCAACCAATGATCATAATATGTCTTTTGTTTGGGATTCAGCTAAAAATAGTGTAGTTTGCAATGATCTTAATTCTAAAGCATTAACTTTTAACATGGTTAACGGAACGGTAAAATTTGAAGGAAATGCCACTAATGTTGGTGAATATAGATTAAATATAATAGACAAAGGGTGGACAAAAGTAGATCAAACTCCAATATACCATCATGGAGGAGCAAAAAGTAAATATTTTCTACAAAATGATGATTGTATCAAAAATAGTTCAATAGTAACAAACACTGGATCCGATTTTTCTAGTGTTGGAATGAATGGTTGTAATATAAATTCAAATAACCACAATAACATGGATGCACATCTAAAATATAGAGACTACAACATTATTGCACACCCATACAAATTCAACTTAAATGGTCTTGTTTTTTCTGGCAATACAAACGAAAACGAAACTCTCAACAACACATTTTTATATACTGCAGATGTTGGTAATGACAATAATCTCAGTAGAGGAATGGCTCTACATGTAATAGGAACTTTTGCAGCTCAAGGCCATGACAATAGTACACTAAGCAATTTTGTTACTGGATGTTATGCAAAAGATGTCAATCTAACTCTGAAAAGAAATATGGAAACAATAATAGAACCATATGTAGCAAGATTTACAGATAGAAATAGTACAGCTGGACTTGTATATGACGGTTCAACAGAAGTAAATGCTACTAATAATCTTTTTTCATTAACTGAGGGTAATTTTACAAAAGACAACAATGGTATTATTAGAATGCGATTAGATTTGAACTTTGACAGAAACACAATCATACCAAGAGACCCTGTAATTGTAACTTTAAATAACTTTGATGCAAACTGTACAACTCCTTCTCAGTGCCAATTTCAAGCAGATTTAGCAAATAATACAAAAACCGGAGGAACTGTAAAACTTAATGATGCAAATATAACTCATTACTACGGTAGAGTCCATGCTCCTGACCAAACATTTAATGGTAACAGTGGAGTAGCAAAAGTCTATTACGAAGTGTATTGTAATGATTGCAATAAAACAAATTACACTATAGATGGAAATGAAAGTATAGACAGTATAGACTGGTTTACTAATACACTGCATAGAAACAATGATGGAAATGTAAGTAGATATAGATCTATCAATGATGTAAGATTTGGTAATAAAAACTATCATTCTGCAGCTAATACGCAAGACAATGATGCAAATATAACGAGAGGAGAGGAATCTGTTATTTTAGCCGCTTCTAAAATTCCAGACAAAGATAAAATAGCTATGAACTCAAACTCTTGGCTTACGTTCAGCCCTACGGATTTTATTGTAGAATTCCTATCTGATGGTGAATGGGCAGGAGAAGGTAACATAAAGGGTGTTACTGTTGATTTAAATATATCTAACAGTAAAAATAGAAGGTTAGACTGGTGAAAAAAGCTTCTTCTATGATTGAACTTGTTATTGCCATAGTAGTTATGGGTATAGCTATGATGACCTTGCCACTTATGTTAACACGAGTTCAAAACAATAATACCTTTGCAATGCAACAAGAAATCTTGCTAGCTATAAAAACTAAAATTGGTGATATCATAACCTACAAATGGGATGAAAATTCTATTGCAGGAACAAGTAATGTAGCTGTTCTTGATGTAAATAATTCTGATTCAGAACTAGAAAGATTTCCAGATAATAACAGCACAAGAAGAGTTGGGCACATTAATCAAAATAAAAGAAGAAAGTTTTTTAGCAATATTACAGCAGCAACACTACCTGGACAATGGAATACAGGTACTCCTTTTGATGACATAGATGACTTTACAGGTACTGTTAAGTTTAATGCAGTAGGAGGATTAGACTATAGATTTAATTTTGATATGACCACAGATGTAGGATACATAAGAGATATAGCAAACTACAAGGGAAGAAGTATAAATAACTTTATATTCTCTGGAAATAAACTAGCAAATGCAGCTGGCTCTACAAATATAAAAATCATAACAGTGACAGTGAAAGGAAAAGACATCAGCTCATTTAAACTACAAACATACTCATCAAATATAGGAGGAAGTAGACTTCTAAGAAGGACTTACAAATGATGAAAAAAGCATTTACTATGTTAGAATTAGTTTTTGTAATAGTTATAATGGGCATTATAGCCTCTATTGGTACAGATATTATTGTAAATCTTTATGATAACTATATTAAAACAAGATCAATAAACAAACTTCAATCGCAAACAGAACTCGCACTTGACCAAATAGCAAAAAGACTAAAATATCGTATTAAAGATAGTGTGATTGCAAGAGATAGTGGGGACTACAATAAATCGATATTTCTTTCAGCTTATACTGCAGACCTAAACTATCAAGTACTAGAATGGATTGGAAAATCAAATGAAAGTTTTTTAGGTGAAAATGGACTTCCTGGTTGGAGTGGGTTTGTAGACGTAGATTCAAGGGAAACAAATGATATAAATAACACACTAAAAACAAGTGGCAGTCGTCTTGATTATGCGGACAATATCATAAGTGCTCTTACTAATAATGATGTTAGCTTAACAGTAGCAGGTGCAAATCGTCCAGCTATCATATTTAAAGACAAAAGCAGTTTAAACATAAATAAGTATGGATGGAATGGAACAAGAGGTGAAGATACACTAAGAGTTACAAAACTAAATAATGAAACTTTTAACTTAATAGATGCGAATGCAACATATCCAAACGACATATATGAACAATACGACCTAGCGCATAGTGCTTATGCACTTGTTCCAGAGGGTAATGTAAGTGATTTTAATTTAACTTTATATTATAATTATCAACCTTGGCAAGATGAAGAATATACAGATGGTACTCAAAATGTTCTAATGGAACATGTAAGTACTTTTCAATTTAGACAAATAGGTACAACTATTCGTATAAAAATATGTATATATGATAATCAAAGTGGTGATTATGATTTTGCATTTTGTAAAGAGAGAGAGGTGTTTTAATGCGTAGTGGTTTTTCTCTATTAATGGCTTTACTTTTTTTAGTCCTTATAGCAACTATATCGGCTCTTAGCATATCTTTATCTACACAATCTGTAAAACAGACAAGTGATATTCATTTTAAAAACCAAGCTGAACTGCTATTACGAAGTGGTACGGAGTTTGCATTGTTAGCTATGAGTGGGCATGATTATGTAAATGATGGTTGTTTAAATAGTATAAATATAATGTACCCTGATGCCACGGCTAACCATACACATGACATCAATATAAGTATTATGTATATTGGAAATGGTCTTGGAGCAACATGCACACAATTAGGCACAAATATTGACACAAATGAATCAAATAGGACAGTAATTATTGACACTTTTGTATCTACAAATCCTCAGTTAACTACAAATGGATTAATTAGTGAACAAATTAGAATGCACCGAAGAAGTATTCAAAAACCTTAATGTCATTTAAATAACAGAATATTATAGCATAAGTATAACAACAAATAGTATTTTATATTTTTATATAATTTAGCCTTTTCCTTTAAGCTTCATTTTGTTATACTTTCTATACAAACCCCTAGGACTAGGGATATAAAGGAGACAAGATGAACTTAAGTATCGTAGGAAAGCAGTTAGAATTAACTGATGCAATCAAAGCTCATGTAGAGAGTGGAAAAGATTCATTAAAGAAGTATAATCTAGACATTATCTCAACAAGAGTTGTCCTTTCAGCTGATGAAAAAAATGGTAAAAAAGGTTTTAGCGCAGAGTTTGCTATCAATCTTGCTCATATGAATACTG
This sequence comes from Sulfurospirillum sp., assembly GCA_016744795.1. Taxonomy (GTDB): domain Bacteria; phylum Campylobacterota; class Campylobacteria; order Campylobacterales; family Sulfurospirillaceae; genus Sulfurospirillum_A. Next base: position 34,233 of record JADGDR010000008.1, on the reverse strand, counting down.
TGGTAATTAAGCAAAAAGACAAAGATCTTTATGCTGCAATCGATTTAGCAATAGAAAGAGCTAAAAAAGTTCTTAGACGTCACCATGATAAAATTACTACTTATAAGGTAAAAGAAGAAGCTATGGTAGAAACCGAAGCTTTTAACGATGTTGATGAAATTGTCCCAACAAGGTTAGATAGCTACAAGCCTGTCGAAATCGAAGAGGCTCTATCTGAACTTAAAGAGAGTGGTAAACAGTTCTTTGTATTTATGGATATGGACGATAAAATGCGTACAATCTATAAAAGAACTGATGATAAATACGGACTTTATTAACAAAGTGGGGAGCTTACAGCTTCCCTAATCTCCTCTTAGCTTCTATTAAAATATCTTCTTCCATATCATAATACTCAAACTTTTGACCACTTTGTCGAACTCCGCCTAAAACATCTCCACCTTTTCTATACTTTAAATCAAGTTCAGCTATATCAAAACCATTATTTGTTTTAGAAAACTCACTCAATCTCTTAGATTCATTTTGATTTGTATATAAAAAGCAGTACCCTTTTAACCCATTTCTACTCACTCTTCCTCTTAGTTGATGAAGGGTTGCAAGACCAAGACGTTCTGCTCCCACTATCACTATAGTTGAAAGATTTGGTAAAGATATACCAACCTCCACTAAAGTAGTCGCTATAAGTATACTGCCCTCTTCTCTAAAAGTTTCTAACACCTCTTCTTTGTTTTTATCTGCTCCAAAAGTAACAAAAACATTGGCATAATTTTTTTCCCAATATCCACGTGCCTCTTCTATAGACTGATACTCTATTGTCTCACTCTCTTGAACTAACGGATATATCACAATAACTTGCCTCTTTGCGTCAATTTCTCTTTTTATATGAATAATCAACTCTTTAAAGTCAGGTTTTCGTATGGTCTTTGTTTCTATGTCCTTCTCAAATGGGGTCTCTTTAATGAAAGAAAAATCTACCAAAGAAGACTGTATCATACTCATAGTTCTAGGAATCGGTGTAGCTGAAAATTGCAAAAAATGAGGGTGCTTCTCCTCTTTAACAGAAAGTTGATTTATCAGCTCTCTTTGTTTTGTACCAAATCTATGCTGCTCATCTACCATAACCAAGTCAAAATCTGGAAGTTTTCTATGTAACAGAGCATGAGTCCCTATTATAAAATCATATTGACTTAAATCTTCTTTTTTTGAAGTCGCACTTAGCACTAAAAAACTCTTTATTTCTTCTGGTAAAAACTTCTTAGCTTCCTCCAAAAGTTGTTTTGCAAGTATGGTAGTAGGTGCCATCAAAACAGCACGTTTAGGGTAAGCCATCACAACACTTGCTAATATCACTATAGTTTTCCCGCTTCCAACATCACCCATGACTATACGTCTTGCAGACTTAGTTGAATTAAAATCTTCTTTTATATCTTCAATGGCATTTTTTTGGTCATTAGTAAGTTCAAATGGCAATGATTTCACAAAATCACTCTCGTTAGAACTCAATTTACTCTTTGTTTCAAAATCTATTTTTTTTCTACTAAGTACTTTTATATAGTTATATATCTCTAAAAATTTTATTACATGTAAAGACCTTTCATTTAATCCCACATTTGCACAAACAGGGAAGTGTAAACCCATTACTAAATCCACTTCTTCGTCACTTAAACCTTCGTCACTTAAACCCTTACATGTAAGATAGTTTTTCATCAAAGAGACCATTGATCTGTTTTGTAAAACTGTTTTATACTTTGGAAGTATTGTATTTATATTAGTTACAACCATAGGTTGAATAATAGACAAAGCTCCTCTTTGCCACTCTATCTTACCTCTTACATGTAGAGTTTCTCCAACCCTAAAAATACTTCTATGGTAAGGTTTTGGACTAAATACAACACCACTTATCTCTTCTTCCCAAGTTTCACACCAAAATTTCAAGCTCAATACTCTCGATAAATTTGAACGTATAACCTTTACATGTATAGTATTTATTTGATTTAATGCTGGAGTTTCATTTATGTAGGTATTGTCATAAGACTTTGGAATAAGTAGTGCTAAATCAAGTAGACTACTTACCCCAAGGCGTTTAAATTTTTCTGATTCTTTGTTATTTGCCATCATGAACAATAGAGAAACTTAACTTGGTTATCTCATCATGTGCTTTTATAAACTTGTTCAAATCATCTAAGCTAAGAGCCTCTATAAGTTCTAGTTGAGCTTTAGAATGTCCAAGCTTAAAGCCATGATAGTACTCAAAAAATGCACGATTTAGTCTTTGCGAAAGTGTTTCATTTCTAAGTGGCTCACTACCAAGCAAAAATCTTTTAGCTTGGTCTAGTTCATCTTGAGCAACACCTTTACTTACAAATTTTTTGATTTCAGATATTACTACACTCTTCGCTTCTTTTAAACTCTTATTTTTAGTCTGCAAATGACCAGAAAAATATGAACTAGCACTATTAATACTAGTGCGAGAATATGCACTATAGGCAAGTCCACGTTTAACTCTTATCTCTTCCATTAAGCGACTTCCAAATCCACTCTCTCCTAAGATAAATCCTGCTACTTTTGATTTATATACATCTTTATCATTAACGCTTAAATTATATGGTGCTCCAAAATAGATATAAGCTTGTTTGGTATCTTTAACCTCTATTTTTTCATCTATTTTTTTATTGACTTCATAGTGATTTAATTCTCTTTTTTTACCAACTTGAACATCTTTTAAAAGCTCTTTTAAAGAAGTTTTTACCTCATCAATACTTATATCTCCACCAACAACTACTATCATATTGGCTAAATCTATATGATTTTTATAAAAAGTTTCTATATCCAAAAGTTTTATCTTTTCTATACTCTCTTCACTTCCGCCAAAAGGACTTCCCATTGGGCTATCTTTAAAAATAATCTTTTTTAAATTAAGATTGGCTATATAATCAAAGTCACTCTTCTTTGAAGAAAGCCCACCAATCATCAACTGTTTAATTTTATTATAACTTTCATTTGAAAAATTTGGCTCATCAAGTAACTCTTTTAACATCTTCATACCAAAACTATACTGTTCTTTCAACAAAGAGAGTTCATATACAAAAGTTTCTGTTCCTGCATGTATATTTAGTCCTATGGCTCTATTTTCCAACTCTTGTGCAAATTTTATAGAACCTTTACTTTTGGTACCTTCATTTAATATATTAGCTGTGAACCTTGCTAATCCATCTTTGCCACTATCTTTTATGCTTCCTGCATTTTTTACTACAAGTTGTAATGACACTATTGGTAGAGCACTATTTTGTTCATAAACTATTGGTACTTCTACACCATTGATATCGACCTTTTCAATTATTCCACTCACTAAAGCTCCTTGCAAAATTATCATTATTGTTATTAAATATTTCATTAAAACCTCTCCAATATATTATAGGCAGTATCTCTTTTTGCAGGATACTCATCTATATCTTTTATAAGTTTTATCATTTCATCTTGATTCATCTCATTTGTGACACCTGCTGCTGCAACTACGTTTTCTTCCATCATAGTACTACCAAGATCATTTGCTCCAAATTTTAGAGCTAACTGTCCTACATAACTCCCTTGTGTAACCCAAGAACTTTGTATATTTTGAAAGTTATCCAAATACAAACGACTTACAGCTAAAAGTCTCAAATAACGATTTGAAGACTGCTTTTTCATATCAGGTATCTCTTCAATCAGTTTTGTATAAGCTGATTGAAAACTCCACATGATATAAGCTCTAAAACCACCTGTTTCATCTTGAAGATTTCTTATCATCTCCCAATGCTCGATTATCTCTTCATCTGTTTCAACCGTACCAAACATCATAGTTGCAGTTGATTTCATACCTATTTTATGAGCTTGTCTATGAACTTCTATCCAGTCTTTTGAATTTAGTTTCTTTGGAGCAATAATATCTCTTACTCTATCGCTCAATACCTCAGCCCCAGCTCCAGGAATAGAAAACATTCCTTTTGCCTTTAATCGTGTTAAGACTTCACTATAAGTTATCTTTGAGATTTTTGCTATATAGTCTATCTCTATTGCAGAAAAACCATGTATATCTATTGTAGGGTATTTTGTAGCTATCCACTCAACCAACTCTTCATACCACTGAATCTTTAGTTTTGGATGAACACCACCTTGAAAAAGTATCTGTGTTCCTCCTATGGCAATAAGCTCTTCTATCTTACTACCAATATGCTCAAAACTCAATACATAAGCGTCTTCTTCTTTAGCATGTCTATAAAAAGCACAAAACTTACAATCAACCCAACATACATTGGTGTAATTGATATTTCTATCTACTACAAAGGTAGTTATTTTTTTGGGATGAAGTTCTAGTTTTCTCTCACTAGCCATGCGACCAAGTTCATGCAAATCAGCATTTTGTATCAAATCAAGTGCCTCGGCATTTGTCATTCTTGACATATAAAATCCTAGTTATATTTAATACGCGTATTATACTAAAAGATTGTTAAACTAAAGAAAAATATTTCAAATTGAGATATAATATGCCTTTACATGTAAGGAATACTATGCTTGATATTGAAACCATAATGTTATTTGTGACCGCTTCAACACTACTAGCCCTTGCTCCTGGACCTGATAATATATTTGTTTTGACACAATCCATGAGCAAAGGTGCAAAGCCTGGTATATTTGTTACACTTGGACTTTGCAGTGGGCTTGTTTTTCATACAAGTGCAGTTGCTTTAGGTGTTGCTGCAATATTTCAAACTTCTCTTCTTGCTTTTAATATACTCAAATTTGTAGGTGCTGCTTATCTTATGTATCTTGCTTATATGTCATTTATGTCAAACTCAAAAAACAAAGTAAAAGCAAATAAAGATAACTTAAGTCCTTTGAAGCTCTATAAACGAGGAATAATAATGAACATAACAAACCCAAAAGTTTCTATATTTTTCTTAGCATTCTTACCTCAGTTTACTAATCCTTCCTCAGGAAGTGTAACTCTTCAAATTTTTACTTTAGGTGCTATTTTTATGCTTTGTGCCTTAGTGGTTTTTAGCTCTATCGCTATAGTAGCAGGGAAACTAGGAAATTGGTTCAACAGCTCCAAAAATGCTGAAAATATTTTAAATAAACTAGCAGGAACTGTTTTTGCAGGACTTGCAATTAAATTAGCAATGAGTGAAAAATGAAAATTATTAGATTTTTAGCAATTGTGTTGTCTTTAACTATTGGTGTACTCTTAATTGAATACTTTCTACAAACAATTTTATCATAGACTTAGTGTACATGTAAAGGAAAATTAATGAAAATAGGATTATTTATACCATGCTTTATGAATGAACTCTACCCAGAAGCTTCAATGGCGACACTAAAAGTATTGGAAAATTTAGGTTTACATGTAGAGTATCCAACGAAACAAACCTGCTGTGGTCAGCCTATGGCAAATACTGGCTGTGCACATGAAGCAGGAGAACTTGCTCATCGTTTTTTAAAGATATTTAAAAACTACGATTATGTAGTTGCTCCTAGTGGAAGCTGTGTGGCTATGGTAAGAGAAAATTATGCTCAGTTTTTAGATGGAGAAGATGGGTTTGAACACCTTAAAACTCATACTTATGAACTAGTTGAATTTCTGCATGATGTTGTAAAACCAATAAGAATGAACTCTAAATTTCCATATAAGGTAGGTATACACAACAGCTGTCATGGGCATAGAGAACTTGGTATGGCTAGCATGAGCGAAAGGAATCTACCTGCTTTTTCAAAAATAGAAAAAATTCTCTCTTTAGTAGATGACATAGAATTTGTAACTCTAAAACGAAATGATGAATGCTGTGGTTTTGGTGGTACTTTTTGTGTAAGCGAAGATGCCATTAGTGTTGCTATGGGAATTGATAGAGTCAATGACCACTTGAATGCAGGAGCTAAGATTATAACTGGTATTGATATGTCATGTCTTATGCATATGCAAGGTATCATCGATAGAGATAAACTTCCTATTAAAACAATGCATATAGCACAAATCTTAGCAGGAGAATCGTGATGGGACATCCACAACTTGCTAAAAAATTTGTAGCAAATAATGAGAGAATGAAATGGCACGATAAAGCAATATGGTTTGTAAGAAAAAAAAGAGACTTAGCGGTTCATGGCTTAGACGAGTGGGAAGACTTAAGAGAAATTGCAAAGCAGATAAAAACTCATACTATTAACAAACTAGATTTTTATCTTGAAGAGTTTGAAAAAAATGCTCAACAAAAAGGTTTACATGTACACTGGGCAAAAGATGCTGAGGAACATAATGAGATAGTTTTAAAACTTTTACTTAACCGTGGGGCAAAAAAACTAGTTAAAAGTAAATCCATGCTAACAGAAGAGTGTCATCTAAATCCTTATCTTGAAAAAAATGGGATAAAAGTCATCGACACAGATTTAGGTGAACGCATAGTGCAACTTAGAAATGAACCACCCTCTCACATAGTTCTTCCTGCCATTCATCTCAAAAAAGAAGATGTTGGTAAAACATTTGAAAAATTTTTAAAAACACAAAAAGGAAACTGTGATCCAACTTATTTAACGAGGGCTGCAAGAAATCATTTAAGAAAAAAATTTTTAAATGCTGATGCAGCTTTAACTGGTGTGAACTTTGGTATTGCCCAAACTGGTGGTATTGTTGTTTGTACTAATGAGGGAAATGCTGATTTAGGAGTAAGTTTAGCTAAATTACACATTGCTAGTATGGGAATAGAAAAAATAATCCCTAGGTTAGAAGACCTATCAATTTTCACAAGGCTACTTGCTAGAAGTGCAACAGGTCAAGCTATAACTTCATATACTTCACATTTTCATGCTCCAATTGAACATGGAGAAATGCACATAATCATAGTAGACAATGGTCGTTCTAATATACTTCAAAATGAAGATTTTAAACAATCACTTCACTGTATTAGATGTGGGGCTTGCATTAACACCTGTCCTGTATACAGAAGAAGTGGTGGGCATAGTTATGGGTATACCATACCTGGTCCAATTGGCTCAACATTAGGAGCGAGTAAAGATTTAAAAGCAAACAAAACCCTACCTTTTGCTTGTACTTTATGTGCCTCTTGTTCTAATGTATGTCCTGTAAAAATAGACCTACACAATCAACTCTATAAACATAGACAAAATGTAGTAAAAAGAGGACTCTTAGGAACAAAAAAATATGCGATTTTAAAAGTAGCCACTTGGGTTATGAAACATCCATCATTATTTGATTTTAGTGGAAAAATGGCAAGATTAATTGTACCAAAACTACCAAGAAATATCCTCTATTCAAAAGTAAATATTTGGGGCAAAAAAAGAGAATTACCAAAGTTTCCACAAAAGAGTTTTAAAGAATTGTATAAACAAAGAGAGGAAAAAAAGTAATGACTTCAAGAGAATCAATTTTAAACAATATCAAAAAAAATATACCCTCTTCCACTATAGAGTTACCTCAAACTAATATAGCTCATGCAATATATAAAGATAAAAATGAAAAGTTTAAAACATCATTAGCATCTGTTGGCGGCAATGCAGTTTGGCTAGAAGATGGGAATATAGATGAATTTGTAAGAAAAAACTACTCAAATTTAGAAATTATAGTCTCTACATGTAAAGAGATTACATGTACAAATAGAGATGCGAACAAACCAAATACTCCACACGCTTTAGAAAATGTAGATTTGGCTATTATTGAAGCTGAATTTGGGGTTGCTGAAAATGGAGCTGTATGGGTTAAAAACTCTAACAATCGTCATCGTGCTTTGTACTTTTTAGCTACTCAATTACTTATAATTGTAAATAAAAACAATATAGTTGATACCATGCACGAAGCTTATGAGCGCATCGAATTCAATCAAGCCGGTTACGGAACCTTTATCAGTGGTCCATCAAAGACTGCTGATATTGAACAGTCTTTGGTCATAGGAGCTCATGGTCCTACCTCTGCTTGCGTGCTTTTCGTCTAATATGAGCCTGTTTTATTCTCTCAGTTGGTATTTGAGTTATAAATACTCCTGAGAGTATAACAATAGATGCAACCATCTCTATATAAGTTAACTTCTCTCCAAGAATTAAAAAAGCTAACAAAAGAGTAAATACTGGTATTAGATTTACAAACATACTTGCCTTACTCGCTTCAACTCTTCCAACTGCATAGTTAAATAAACCATAACCACCAAGAGTTACCACAACTCCTAAATAAGCTACCCAAAGAAATGCTTCTTGGTTGAAGTCCATAACCATTGTATTGTACTCCCACAAAGCAAAAGGTAAAAAGAAAAGACAACCAATAAAAGCTTGAATTGCAGTTAAAAATAGTGCTGAAAACTTTTTACTTAAATGACGTAACGAAATTGTATATCCTGCTGCACAAAACATTGCTAAAAATTCTAGTGTATTACCTAAAAGAGGGTCACTTGCACTTTGGTTACCACTAGAAGACAAGCTCAACCAAACTGCACCACTTACAGCGATAAGTGAACCAAAAATAAGCTTTTTAGAAATTAGCTCTTTTAAAAATATACCTGCGCCAATAGCAGTTATAAGAGGCATCATAGATGTTATCATACCTGCTTGTCCTGCTGTTGTATATTGTAAGGCTTTTGCTTCAAAGATAAAATACATGCAAGGCTCAAAAGCAGCCATTAAAGATATATATTTTATATCATCTTTTGTAAATTTTAATTTTAAAAAACCTTTTATAAAATATAAAAAACATAAACTTGCTATAAACATACGTCCAAAAATTACACTCATAGGACCAATAGGCCCTATAGCAGACTTTAGAGCTATGAATGAACTAGCCCACACCATCATAGCAATAATTAAAATACCTACTGCTACCCAATCAACATTTTTTTTAATCATAAACTCACTTTTTTTTGCTATAATTGTACTATGAATATAGTAAAACTACTCTTTTTAGCCATTATTGTCATTTTTGCATTTAACTTTTTTGATAACTCTGATGAAGAGTTCGATGGAGCTATTATGTTACCATTAGATACAAAAGTACTTGCATTTGGTGATAGTATCACATATGGTTACAATGTTGAGACAAAAAAAAATTATCCATCTCAACTCGCAAAACTACTCCAAACAAATGTAATAAATGCCGGAATAAATGGAGAAACGACTAGCGAAGGTCTAAGACGACTTCCTGGATTACTTGAAAAATATAAACCACAAATTCTTATCATCTGTCATGGTGGAAATGACATAATAAGACATAAAAGTTTAAAAAAAGCGAAAGAAAATATCAAACAAATGATAGAACTAGCTCGTAAAAAAAATATACATGTAGTTCTCGTAGGAGTACCTACGATGGAGATTTTATCAAGGTCCACTGCTCAAATTTATTTTGATATAGCCAATGAACTTAATGTTCCGTTAGAAGATAGTGCACTTGAAACTATACTTAATGACGACTACCTAAAAATAGATGAAATTCACCCAAATGGGAGAGGCTATAAGATATTGGCAAACTCTCTTGCAAACCTTATAACCACCACATATCTACCCTCGGAAACGTTTTAGTAAATCTTTAGCATATTCATCAACTAAAGTGAGTAACTCATCTTCATCCATAGTTATCATTTTATCTTCACTTGGTACATTGTGTTGTAAAACTATAAACTGTGTGCATAATTTATACAATTCGTTTGCTTCCATTTTCATCATCTCTTCTAGCACTTCATCAGGTAGATTTTTTGCTTGTAGTTGATGCAGAGAATTTACATTTGCTAAAAAGTTTTCTATTATTAAATTCATTTTATTCCTAATTTTTTCTTTATTATACTATAAAACCATATTGGGTAAATATGAAACACCATAAAAATATCGATTTGTTTCGTTTCTACACAACAAAATACTTTTTAACCACTTTTTAAATAAAAATTCTCTTTGCTATGCTAATGCTATTTTGAAATTCTATAGTAACAATACTAAAGAAATTGTGACCTAAAAATTGTGCTTTAGTAAGGAAAATTGAGTTTGGACTTGTTCTAGTTCAAAATACTAAATAAACTGCGACCGCAAGGTTGTGCTTTAGTGAGAGGAATTTAGTTTGGACTTGTTCAAACTAAAGGAGACCATAAATAAAAAAGGAGACCTTATGAACAAAGAAGCTGCAGAGGCTTATTGGAAAGAGAATATATCACTTATTCTTAAACTATTAGTTGTCTGGTTTGTCGTTTCTTACGGCTGCGGAATTATCTTCATTGATGAACTTAATGCTATCACATTTGGAGGATTTAAACTAGGGTTTTGGTTTGCACAACAAGGTGCTATATATGTTTTCTTGGTTCTTATTTTTGTTTATGCAAAAAAAATGGAAGCTTTAGAAGAAAAATATGACATTCACGAATAAAGGGAAATAAAATGGAATTACAAAATTTAATTTATCTATTTGTTGGTCTATCGTTTGCCCTTTATATTGGTATTGCTATATGGGCAAGAGCTGGGTCAACTAAAGAATTTTATGTTGCAGGTGGTGGCGTTCACCCTGTTCTAAACGGTATGGCAACTGGAGCTGATTGGATGAGTGCTGCTTCTTTTATATCACTCGCAGGTATTGTATCTCTTAAAGGTAGTGATGGTGGTGCTTACTTAATGGGTTGGACAGGTGGTTATGTACTTCTAGCAATGCTTTTAGCACCATACTTGAGAAAATTCGGTAAATTTACTGTTCCTGATTTTGTTGGTGACAGGTACTACTCTGATTTTGCTCGTACTGTTGCGGTTGTGTGTGTAATCTTTATTTCGTTTACATATGTTGCTGGACAGATGAGAGGTGTTGGTATTGTTTTTTCAAGATTCTTACAAGTTGATGTAAATATGGGTATATACATCGGTATGGGTATTGTTTTTATATATGCTGTTCTTGGTGGTATGAAAGGTGTTACATATACTCAAGTTGCTCAGTATTGTGTTATGATTTTTGCATTTACTGTTCCTGCAATCTTCTTATCACTTCAAGTTACACAAACATTTTTACCACAAATCGGTTTTGGTGGAACTATTCCATTCCAATTCGATGATGGTATAAAAATGATAGACTCAGGTGCTTACTTGCTACATGCGCTTGATACTTCCATGAGTGATCTTGGATTTGGTGCTTATACTGTGAGTCATGGTGGTACTTGGAATGTGTTTATGCTTACGACTGCATTGATGCTTGGTACTGCTGGTCTTCCTCATGTTATCGTTAGATTTTTTACAACACCAACTGTTAAGGGTGCAAGAATCTCAGCTGGTTGGGCTTTAGTGTTTATTGCTATTCTTTATACACAAATTCCAGCAGTTGCTTCATTCGCTCGTATTAACCTTATCAAAAATCTACAAAATGTTGATTATGCTAAATTTGTTGATGGACAAATTGAGGGTAATAATGGTTTTTGGTTTAAAAACTGGGAAGCATCAGGACTTATAGGTTGGACTGATAGAAATGGGGATGGTAAAATTCAATTTGCTTCTGGTAAAGCATTTAAAGGTACAAAAGGTAAACCTAAATACACCAAAGGAAAAGGTGCAAGTGGAGAGCGTATGACTTCAAACCCTATGCCATCTCATACTGCCTCAGCCCAAGATATGAGAGCCAATGGAAAAATAATTAATGAGCTCTATATTGACCGTGATATTATCGTTTTGGCAAATCCAGAGATTGCTGGTCTTCCTAACTGGGTTATTGCAATCATTGCCGCGGGTGGTTTAGCAGCAGCACTTTCAACAGCAGCTGGTCTACTTCTTGTTATTTCAACATCTATATCTCATGACCTTTTAGGTAATGTCATTATGAAAGATTCTGTAACAGGAAAATCAACACTAAGTGAAAAAGCTGAGCTTCTAAGTGCACGTGCAGCAGCTGTAGTTGCTATTTGTGTTGCTGGTTACTTAGGAATTCACCCTCCAGGATTTGTTGCACAAGTTGTTGCATTTGCATTTGGTCTTGCAGCTGCTTCATTCTTCCCTGTCATTATTTTAGGAATTTTCTATAAAAGAATGAACAAAGAAGGTGCGATTGCAGGTATGCTTAGTGGACTAATATTTACATTTGTATACATCATCTATTTTGTATTTATGGGTGGAGATAAAGCTGATTATCTATGGGGCATTGCTCCAACTGGTATTGGTACTATTGGTATGATATTGCACTTTATTGTGGCAATTACTGTATGTAAATTTACACCTCCTCCTCCACAAGAAATTCAAGATCTTGTGGAGAACATCAGAATTCCTAGAGGAGCTGGTGCAGCAACACATTAATCTACAAGACACATTGCAATAGCAGTGTGTCTACCTATTTTAGTATTTTATTAACTTATTTGTGATAAATTAATAAAATACTACATGTAAAAGGTTACAAATGAGCTTACATGACCAAGAATCATTTTTAAAATCAATTCATCCTTTCGAATTACTAAGTCCTAAAGAACTAAGAAAAGCTGTTGGTTCTATGGACATAGCTTATTATAAAAAAGGTACTACTCTTATATCTCCAGAAAATTTATCAGAATTTTTATATCTGATTATCAAAGGTGAAGTTGGGGAATTTCATAATGATAAATTGGTAAAGGTTTACAACAATTCTAATACCTTTGATGCAGACTCATTAATATATGATAAAACTGAAGACACCTTTACAGTTCTTGAAGAACTAATCTGTTTTGAAATGAAAAAAAAAGATTTTAAATCTCTGTTAGACTCTAATACAGAATTTAAAAATTACTTCATTAAAGATTTAGCAAATCGTATTCAATCAGCAAAACAAAAAGAGTACTCAACACAAATGTCTGGTTTCATGATTGCCCGCGTGAGTGATTCATATCTACATGAGCCATGTATAGTTGGAGCAAATAAACCTATTATGAATGCTCTAAAAGAGATGGAAGAGTTAAAAACAAACTGTATTTTGGTATCGAATGATGGAAAGCTTGGAATAGTAACTGATAGTATATTAAGACGACATATAATTTATGGAAATTATGATAAATTTGGACCTATTGGACCTATTGCATTAAGTCCAATCATCACAATCGAGCACAATGACTTTTTATTTAATGCACTTTTGTCATTTACAAAAAATTCTATAAAAAGGATAGTGGTAACAAAAGAAAATAGAGTCATAGGAATATTAGAACAATTAGACCTACTTAGTTATTTTGCAAATCACACCTACCTAGTTGCAGTTCAAATCAAAAAAGCAACTTCAATTAAAGAGTTAAAATTGGCTAGCCAAGACTTTATCAATATCATAAAAAAACTTCATGACAAAGGTACTAAAGTAGAATATATAGCTAAACTTATATCTGAACTAAATGAAAAAGTGTATGAAAAACTTTATGAAATGATTGTCCCTACAAAACTAGGTAAAAAAGCTTGTCTTATTGTTATGGGCAGTGAGGGAAGAAAAGAGCAGATGTTAAAAACGGATCAAGACAATGCACTAATTATAGCGAATGGCGAGAATATTGAACAATACAAAGCTTATATGGAAGAGTTTACAAAAACTCTTATAGATTTTGGATTTCCAAGATGTGAGGGTAACATCATGGTCTCAAATGAGTACTGGAGAAAAAACTTAAATTCCTACAAAAAAGAGATAGACAGATGGCTTGAAGCTCCTAGTGGTGATGATTATATGCATCTTGCCATATTTTTTGATGCTATGAGCGTAGCAGGAAACCAAGAACTACTTACAGAACTAAAAAACATGATTTTTGAAAAAATCAAAGATAGAAGCGTATTTATGGCAAACTTTGCAAAAGCTGCTCTACTTTTTGAAACTCCTATTGGCATGTTTACAAACCTGATTTCTAAAAATAATCATATTGATGTAAAAAAAGGTGGGATTTTCCCAATAGTCCAAGGGATAAGAAGCATGGCACTTGAAAATGGTATACATGTAACAAATACAAATAGTCGTATGAGAGAACTAAAAAAGCTAAAAGTTATTGATAACAGTTTTTGTGATGCATTAGAAGAGGCTTTTGATACTCTATTAAACCTTAGGTTACAAGAGAGGTTAAGATATTTTGAGCATGAAGAGGATTCAGACAACACAATTTACATAAAAAATCTCAATCAACTAGAACTAGAACTCTTAAAAGATAGTTTTAAAATTATTAATAAATTTAAGGATTTTTTAACCCATCATTTTAAGCTTAATATGGTTCAATAATGTTTAACAAAATACTAAGACACTTCAATAAAAAAAACCTTAAAGATGAAAAATACTCTTTTTTATTTGATAAACCTTCTGAAAATGAATATATAGTTTATGACACAGAAACTACTGGGTTAAATCCAAAAATTGATGAAATACTTTCAATAGGAGCTGTAAAAATAAAAGATAATAAGATAATTACTTCTGAAAAATTTGAGATTTTTGTGAAACCTACTAAAGAGATAAATGAAGAAAGTATAAAAATACATCAAATAAGGAATATAGACCTACAAAATGGAAGTGAGCTAAATGAAGCATTAGATAAGTTTTTACACTTTATAGGATCTCACACTCTTGTAGGATATTACCTTGAATTTGATGTAAATATGATAAACAAATATCTAAAACCCTATCTTGGAATCAAATTGCCAAATAAACAAATAGAAGTATCAGGAGTCTATCACGATAAAAAAATAAAATTTATACCAGATGGTCATATAGATTTACGATTTGACACTATAATGAATGACTTAGGACTTCCAATTTTTGGTAAACACGATGCTATCAATGATGCAATTATGACTGCTATGATGTATGTAAAATTAAAAAATATAACTAAGATTTAGAATAATAACAACTACTTCCAAACCCATGTTTAATAAACCACTCATTTTTTGGTACTATATCAGCATGCCCTAATAACAATCTTCCATCTGATTTTAAGAGTTGACTAAATCTTTTCATAGAAGCCACTCTAAAATCATCATCAAAATATATAAGCATATTTCTTGAAAAGACTATATCAAAGCTGCCCATGTTTACAAATGAATTTTCAAAAATATTTACCTTAGAAAATCTAACTGAAGAAAAAAGATGTTTCTTTACACTATACATATCATCTTCAAATGTAAAATATTTCTCTTTTAAACTCTCTGAGAGTTTGTGTAACGATCTTTTTGAATATACACCTTGATTTGCTTTTTTAATAGCTTCAGAATTTATGTCAATACCAGTAATAGTAAATTGTTTTAATGAACCAAACTGTTCACTCATCATTATGCTAAGGGTATAAACCTCTTCTCCTGATGCACAAGGAGCACAAAGTATACTAACACTTCCGTTTCTGCTTTTTGCAAAATCTATTGCTTCTTGCAGTTGTTTCTCTTCACGAAAAAAATATGTTTCATTAACTGTTAGTAAATTAATAAGCTCTTGTCTTAAATCATTTTTATACTGTATTTCATCATGTAGTTTTTTAAAACTGCTTATATCTCTCTCTTCACAAAAAAGTTTTAATCTAGTTTCAATAATACTTTTTTTTACAAAAAGATCAACTCCGATCTCTCTTTTTATATAGTGAAGAATATCATTAAACCCAAAAGTACTAAACTCTTCTTTTTTAGGTTCTTCTTCTATTGTTTCTATATTTACACTTTTTTTACGAAAGAACATTCTTTTAATCTCCAAATCTTTTAATATATTCAATTATATCATTTAAGTGCATAACTTTTATGTTACTGTTTAATTCAGCTGCTTTTTTGGGCATACCGTAAACTATAGCACTCTCTTCACTCTCAGCAATACAAGTTGCACCAGCATTTTTTAATTCACTTAAAGCATTTGCTCCATCTTGCCCAATACCTGTAAGTAATATTGCCAAGATATCATACTCTTTACATAGTTTCACTGCAGAGTGAAATATATGTTCAACACTTGGATTATAATGTGATGTAACACCGCTAGCACTTTCTAATTTTAGATAACGTTCTCTCTTATTAAGTTCACAATGCTTAGCACATATATGCATAGTATAAGAGACGACATCATGTCTACTATCTGCTAAAAAAAAGTTAAAAGGAAGTTCATCATCAAACTGTTTGACAAAACTACTTAAAAAGACAGGATTCATATGCTGAGCAATTATAACAGGTGTACTAAATGAAGTATCAAGATTTGTAAGAATCTTTTTTAAATGACCAGGGCCTCCTGTAGAGGCTCCAATCAATATGATTTTTTCTCTTGCAATCATTAAGTTCTAAACTCTGCAAGTTTATTGTTAAGTGTTTCAGTCATTTTATTCATATGCTCAGCTGCAGCAGCAATCTCTTCAACACTTCTTGCATTTTGTGTTGAAAGACCATTTATCTGACCTACTCCATCTATGATACTTGTTATATCATCACCTGTTTGTATATAACTACTAACAGTTTTATTTGCCATATCTGTTGCTTCACCCATAACATTTGAGAGTTTATTAATCTTCTGTTCAACACTTACAGCTGTATGACTCAACTCTTCTACTTTTTTACTATTAGTTGACATCTGTTCACTTGAGTCCATAATTGATTGAACTATAACATTTATTGTTGCATTTATTTCAATCAGGCTTTTTTGGGTTCTTTCAGCTAGTTTTCTTACTTCATCTGCAACTACTGCAAATCCACGTCCGTGATCACCTGCCCGTGCTGCTTCTATTGCCGCATTTAATGCTAATAGGTTAGTTTGGTCAGCAATGTCACCTATAACCAACAATACATCTTTTACTTGTTCTGTATCTGAACTCAGTTGTTGAATTTTATGTGCTAATTCTATCTCTATTGCTGCACTTATTTTTATATCTTCTGTTAATTCCAGAATTGCTTGGTTTGCCTCTTTTAGAAAACCATTTGCTTCTTCTAAATCTTCTTTAGATAATTTTGCTTCATCTATACTAGTTCCCATCTCCTCTTTTATTATGCTTGCTTGCCCAGTTGTTTGGTTTACTACATCTGTTGATTCTTCTAATAGTTTACCTACACTTAGAGATGTTGTTGAGAGTTCATGTGCAATTGAGGAGTTTTCACTTGATAGATTTTTAGCATCTGCTATTAGTATTCTTACTTTCTCTATAAAATCATTTATACCTTCACTCGCTTGGGCTATCTCATCACGTCCTACAATATCAAGTTTCTTTGTTAGGTCTCCATCTCCACTTGAGAGATTCTTTGTTCTTTGTATTAGGTTATTAAGAGGTTTAGTAATTTGACGCCTAACAGAAACAATATTAATAATAATGTTTAGAAGAATAAGACCAGTAGCAACCATCACAAAAAACCATATCTGCTTTTGTATTGCTTTATCTGTTTTAGTCTCAATTACTGCTATCTCGTTTTCTACGTTATCTACATAGACTCCAGTACCCATCATCCAGCCATAAGGTTCAAAACTAAGAGCATAACTAAACTTTGCTTGAGGCTCTGCACCTTTTTTCTTTGGCCACATATAAGAAACTATTCCTCCGCCATTTTTTGCTTTTTTTATCAAGTCTTGTATGACATATACACCATTTTTATCTTTTAAATGATTTAGGTTTTCACCTTCTAATTTGGGTTTTATAGGAAAAAGTACATTTGTTCCATCGTACTTATATACAAATACATATCCACTGTTATCCTTAAAAAATCTTACATTTCTTATAAGCTTTTTAAGTGACTTCTTAATGTTCTCATCTGACTCTCCAGCTTTCTTCAAAGTGTCATACTGAGATTTAATAATGCCATGCACTATACGCATTTCATTTTTAATTTCACTTTTTCTTGAATCATAAGCAGCTTTTTCAAGTTCCACCATAATTAAGTCTTGTTCATGGTGCATACTATTATTTGCTAGTCCTATTAAAATTCCACCTATAACTATAAGTGAAACTACAGAAGACATTATTATCCGAGTTGATATCTGCACTGCCTACTCCTTGGTATAATTTTTGTTTATATTTCAATCCATAACAATTGTATCACACTTTTCTTAAAAATTAAAAACAAAACTACTAAATGTCACATTTAATAGGCCTCTACTCTATTTTTACCACTTTCTTTAGCTTTGTATAGTCCTTGATCTGCTCGTATAAAAATATTTTCAATGCTCTCGTCTTTAGCAAACTCAGCAACTCCAAAACTCGCACTAAGATGTTCAATGTTCGCAAATCTAGATGAATTTATAGAAGTTCTAAATTTTTCAGCTAATTTCATTGCTCCACTTAAATCAGTTTCATGGCATATAACTAAAAATTCTTCACCTCCCCATCGTCCTAATATGTCCGTTTTTCTCTTTGTATCTAAAAGGATTTTTGCCATACTTTGAAGGACTTCATCTCCTACTTTATGCCCATACTTATCATTGATTTTTTTAAAATCATCTATATCTAATAGAACAATAGATAGAGGTCTATAAAATCTATCAAAAATATTCTTTTCATATAGCATTACTTCATCAAGTTTTAAACGATTATATATACTAGTAAGTTTGTCTGTTGTTGATAGTATTTCTAACTTCTTATTGAGCTTTTTAAGATGATATTGTCTGTAAAGAATCAAAATTGCAATAACAAAAACTAATGCAAGAAATTTAAATATATTAGAATAATCTGCCTTTGTATCATACTTTACAGATATCCATTTGTTAAGTATTTCTTGGTGTTTAGTTACATCTATTGATTCTATTGCCTTTTCAAAAATATGAAGTAGAATTGGCTCGTCATTACGCACAGCAACTCCTAAACCCCATTTTTTATCAAACTTACCTGCTATCTTTAAAGTACTAAAATATCTGTTTTGTATAGCATAACCAGCCGCTGTAACTGCATCTATATAACCAAATAACTCACCACTTTCTACTTTATTTAAACCATCATTTATGTTTTCAACATCAATCAAATTCATATTAGGATAACGTACTCTCAATACCTCACCGTATGTATAATCTTTTGTTATACCAATAGGTAAATTTTTAATAGAACTTACATCTGAATAAAATATTTCATCATTTTTTGCCACAAGCACTAACGGAATATCAATATAAGGTTTTGTAAAATCTAAGTAGCTTTTACGTTCTAAACTTTCCATAGCCAATGTAAGAATATCACATTTTCTATTCTTAACAAATTCTAATGTTTGAGCCCAAGTTTTAGTTTCAACAAATTTAAAATGAACATCTATCTTTTTTCTTAAGAGTTTCATATAATCACTACTAATACCAATATGAACTCCATCTTTATTCATCTCTAATGGTATCCAATTAGGATCAATACAGTACTTTACTATTTTTTTATTTTGTAAATACACATTTTCTTCAGAAGTAAACTCAAGCTTTTTATTTTTTAATATAAAATCTCCTATCCATTTAGATTTTAATTTTAATATATCATCTGGAGTAATAGTATCTATAGCTTTATCAAAAAGTTTTTGTAAAAGTGGATTGTCTTTTTGGAACATGAGGTGCAAGCTATAACTATCTTTTCCATACATATTTACTTTTGAAACTATATGTAAATTAGAATACATCTCTTTTTTAATGATATAGTTTGCAGAAAAAATATCTTCTATGGCACCATCGGCTAGTCCAAAAGCAACAGATTCTAAAGTTTCTTTGGAAGTATCAAATTCAATATACTTGATATTTTTATATCTATTTTTTATATATTTAGCACTAGCCCAACCTTTAATCAAAGCTAAAGTTTTACCATCCATGTCTTCAAAAGATTCTATATCACTTCTAGCTGATTTAGTTATCAAAGCCAGTTGCATTTTTATAAATTCTTTACCAAACAGTGCTATTTTTTCTCTTTTTTTACTTTTTTTTGCAGGGTAGAGTATGTCTATCTCTTTAGTTTCAAACTTTTTAGAAAGAGTTGCCCAATCGTCAGTAACAAACTGTATATGTAAACCAATTTTACTTGCTAAAAGTTTGAAATAATCTACAGCATAACCAGTGGCATTACCTTTATCATTAAAATCGTAAGGGTACCAATCAAATTCATTCGATACCTTTATATAAGGATTTTGCGATATAAAATTCTTCTCTTCATCACTAAGAACTAACTCTTTAGAGACCAAAGAACTTGTAAAAATAAATATTAATACCATTATTAATTTATACATAATACAAAGTATAGTAAAACTAAACAATATAAAAACTTAAGTTAAAAAGTTATTAAAAAGTTATTAAAATACTTTCATGCCTAATTGTGCCAAAATTATCATCAAGACCAAAGACATAGGATAAACTGCCGCATAAGAGATAGATGAGTATTCTGATTTAGTCGTATTATTTACCATTGTCAAAGTTGGAGTTGAAACCATTGCACCTGAAAGAAGTCCTAAAATATTGATAAAATTCATTTTCAAAAATACTCTACAAACAATAGTCATCATAAATATAGGAATAAATAGACCAATAACAGCAATATACACAGGCATAAAACCATTTTGTGAGATAGATTCGACCAAATACTTACCTGCATTTGTTCCAATTGTAGCCATAAAAATCAACTGACCTAAAGTCTTCATCATGCTAGTTGAGTGAGGTGAAAGTTGCCAAACTATAGGACCAATTCTACCTTTTCTACCAAGAAGTATCGCAGTAAGTAAAATACCCCCAACAAAACTAAGTTTTATGCTACCAACTCCAGGAATCATAAAAGGAATACTTCCCACTAAAATGCCCAAAACTATACCTAAAGATATAGGAAAGAAATCAGCGGCAGGATACTTTAACAAATCATCACCTATGATTTTTGTAACTCTATCTCCATACTCTTTTGGAGCAACAACATAAAGTTTATCACCTAGTCTAAGAGTCAAACTAGGGTCAGGAGTAATGTCAATACCTGAACGTCTTACTTTTGTTATAACTGCACGAAGTGTTTTTAGTTGTGTAAGTTGCGCTATTTTCTTACCCACTATGTCTTTAGAAGCCACAAGAAGTCTAAATACTTTCATATCATCATTAAACTCAAAAGCATCGTGTATCTCTTCACCTAGAATAATTTCTAATTTTTTTAACTCTTTTGCCGTGCCTGATGCTCTTACTATATCGTTTACATGTAAAAGATTATCATCTTCTTCACTCGTATACTCAATACGTTCTATTATTGAACCTGTCATGTCTTCTATTTGTTGTTTATCGATGCTACTGTTTTTAAAGTTACTATTTATGATTTTATAGTTTTTTGTAAAAACATCTGGATATTTTCTATTTTGATCTTCCTCATACTTCTCTATCTCTTTATCTAAATCGACTCTAAATATGATAGGTAAAAGACGAACAAACAAAACTGTAACAACTATACAAAAAGGATAAACTAAACCAAATACAACAGAGATAGAAGAGTCGTTACTAATTTCTAAAGCAGATGCTAACGCAGGAACACTAGTTAAAGATCCAGTGAAAATCCCCTCAATAGTACCACTAGGAACCTCCAAATAAATACCAATAGCACTTATAACAACAAAAATAGAAACAACCAGAATAACAGCTAAAAGATTTAATCTAACTCCATCTTTTTTTATAGTCTCAAAAAAACCTGGACCAGATTGAAGCCCTACAGCATATATAAAAATAGCCAATCCAAAAAATTTAAACTGATCAGAAATAACCATACCATAATGCCCTGCAATGAGTGCAACTATAAGCATTGCTGTAATGTCTAGTGAAAAACCACGTATTTTTATATTGCCAAGAATATAACCTATAGAGATAATGGAGAAAAGATAAAAAATTTCGCTTTGAATCATGAAGTACCGTTTTAATTAATATACGGAAGTATACTACAATTTTGTAGATTTACAAACCCCAAAACAGAGGTTTGTAAAATTATTTGTATATTCTCCGAAATCGGTGCATAAATACACAACGACTTATGCGGTGCGAAAGTTTTTTGTATTTCCGCAGTCGGTGCATAAATGCACAGCGACTTATGCGGTGCGAAAGCTAAAAACGACACGAAAGTGTCGTTTTATTGACGCTTTCTTACATCATTCCTGGCATACCGCCCATGCCGCCCATACCACCCATATCAGGCATTGCTGCTGCTTTGTCTTCTTTTACGTCACTGATTGTTGCTTCAGTTGTTAAAAGTAGACTTGATACTGATACTGCATTTTGAAGTGCTATGCGAGATACTTTTACAGGATCAATAATACCAGCTTCAAACATATCTACATATTCGCCATTTGATGCATTAAAACCATAATTATCATTTTTTTGATTTTGAACATTATTTACTACAACACCTGCATCAAATCCAGCATTTGAAGCAATTTGTTTCATAGGTGCTTGAAGAGCACGGCTAACTATGTCAGCTCCAATAGCTTCATCACCACAAAGTTCTAAATTAATTTTAGAGTTTGCAAGTAGAAGTGCTGCTCCACCACCAATAACAATACCCTCTTCTACTGCTGCTTTAGTTGCACTAAGTGCATCGTCAACTCTATCTTTTTTCTCTTTCATTTCAGTCTCAGTCGCTGCTCCAACTTTGATGACTGCAACTCCACCGCTTAGTTTTGCTAAACGTTCTTGAAGTTTTTCTTTATCATAATCACTACTAGTCTCAGCTATTTGAGCTTTTATCTGTCCTACTCTTGCTTCAATTTTTTCTTTTGTTCCAACACCATTTACTACAACAGTATTGTCTTTATCTATAACGATAGAGCTTGCTTGTCCAAGATCTTCTAAAGTTGCACTTTCTAGTGTACGACCCAACTCTTCACTAATAACTTCACCACCAGTAAGAACTGCGATATCTTCAAGCATAGCTTTTCTTCTATCACCAAAACCTGGAGCTTTAACAGCAGAAATGTTTAAAACACCTCTTAATTTATTTACTACTAATGTTGAAAGAGCTTCACCGTCTATATCTTCAGCAATAATAAGAAGTGGACGAGAACTTTTTTGAACTTGTTCTAACACAGGAAGAAGGTCTTTTAAGTTTGAAATTTTCTTATCAAAAAGTAAAACGTATGGATTATCTAAAACAGCTTCCATCTTTTCTGCATTTGTAACAAAATATGGGCTTAAATAACCTCTATCAAATTGCATTCCCTCAACTACGTCAAGCTCATCTTGAATACCTTTTGCTTCTTCAACAGTGATAACACCATCTTTTCCTACTTTTTCCATAGCTTCAGCAATAAGTCCACCAATATTTGCATCAGAGTTAGCAGATATAGTAGCTACTTGAGCAATCTCTTTTTTATCTTTTACTTCTTTTGCTATTTTCTTAAGCTCAATAGTAATAGCTTCACTAGCTTTGTCCATACCTCTTTTTACTTCGATAGGATTTGCACCAGCAGTAATGTTTCTTAGTCCTTCTTTGAAGATTGCATGAGCTAAAACAGTTGCAGTTGTAGTTCCATCTCCAGCTTCATCAGCAGTTTTGCTCGCTACTTCTTTTACTAATTGTGCTCCCATGTTTTCCAAGGTATCTGAAAGTTCTACCTCTTTTGCTACTGAAACACCATCTTTAGTAATACTTGGAGCTCCAAAACTCTTTTGGATAAGAACATTACGTCCTCTTGGTCCCATAGTTACTTTTACTGCATCATTTAGTTTTCTTACACCTTCATATAGTGCATTACGTGCATTGTCTGAAAATTGAATCTCTTTTGCCATTACTTTAATACTCCCAATATTTCTTTGTCTTCCATAATTAAATACTCTTTGCCATCTAAAGTTAGCTCACTACCTGTATATTTGCCAAAAAGCACTGTGTCGTTTACAACAATGTCTTCTACATCTTTACTTACAGCAATAACTTTACCATTTAAAGGTTTTTCTTTTACATTATCAGGTATAATTATGCCTGAAGCAGTTGTTGTCGCCTCTTCTACGCGTTCAATTAGAACTCTTTTTCCTAGTGGTTGAAAAGCCATATTATATTTCCTTATATTTTTTTAGCACTCTATTTGTTTGAGTGCTGATATAGTACAAGAAACTAGGATAAAAGTCAATAAAATCAAAAAACTTTAGTCACTAAGGCTAAAGTATATTTAGGATTACACATGAAGTATTTTTTAGTTTTTCTTTCGTCTTTAGTTGCTATTGTATTGCTTATTCTGTTTTTACTATTTACCCAATCTGGTAATAATTTGATAAAACCATACGTTGAAAAAACTATACAAAAAAAGTTACAAAAAGATGTACATGTAGAAGCATTTACATTAAAAACAAACTTTATTGACCTTGAAGTTACCATAGACAAAAACTCTAAACTACTCATAAATGGTAATTTTAATATCTTTGCTGAGACTGTAGATATTGAGTATACAGTAGATGCCAAAGATTTAAAAACTCCTTATGTAAATATAGAAGGACTTCTACATGTAAAGGGCCATGTAAAAGGAGAGATAAATAATTTTCAAGCCAATGGAACAGGTGTGATATTTAACTCCAAAATAAACTTTTTAACGCACATAGTAGAACAAAAAGTAAAAGCAATAAAACTAGATGCTAAAAATATAAGAATACAAAGCATATTGGCTTTTTTGAAAAAACCAATCTACTCAAAAGGTGTGATTGACATAAACATGGATATAAAACAAAAAGACAACAACTTTGTCGGTAAAAGTGATGTTATCATACACTATGGAACTCTAAACAATGCCCTTTTAGAAAAAGATTTTAATCTAAAACCTGATCGCATCGTTACGTATAGAGGTACCATAAATGCTACAATTGATGGTGAAAAAATTCATGCAAAAACTAATATTTTTTCAAATATAGCAAAAATAGAGACTAAAAACAGTCAATACAATATGAAAAAAAAGGTTTTTTATAGTGACTATATTGTGCGTATTCCTGAACTAAGTGCATTTGAAAAAAATATACAAGGTAATATAGTCCTAAATGGAAATATCCAAAAGACAAAAGAAGATTTTAGCTTTGATGTTAACTCAAAAACACTAGGAGGAGACCTAAAAGCAGTTGTTTTTAATGATACTCTAAAAGTAGACCTCACAAACCTAAACATAGCAAATATAGAGACTATGTTCTCACAGCCAAAACGTTCAGAGGGGAAACTCACCCTTTCAATAGATATGCAAAATATGAAAACTAAAAATATTGAAGGTAAAGTAGTCTTACATGTAGATGATGGAATCTTACATGTAAAGGAACTTTTAAACACAAAAAAAGATGACAAAATTAGATATAGGTTAACAGCACTAAGTGATATTGTGCAAAATAATGCCTCACTTAAAGCAAATATTATCTCTGATGTTCTAAAACTAGATATATTAAAAAGTAACTACAACATAGATAACAAGCTTTTTAAAGGCAAATATGCTTTACATGTAGAAGATTTAAATAATCTATATTTCATAACAAATAGACCTTTAAAAGGAGAATTAAAAGTTGATGGTAACTTCTCTTACGATAAAATATTCTCTGTAGATGGAAACAGTAAGTTTTTAGAAGCTAATACTAACTTCACCTTACACAACAAACTCTTACATGTAAAGAGTGATGATCTATCTTTAGCCCACGTAACTGATATGCTTTACTATCCTAAAGTGTTTGACTCTTTCTCTACGCTCGAAGCTGACTACAACCTAACAAGTAAAATAGGAGTCGTAAGCTTAAATGCACTAAATGGGAAACTAATAAAAAGTGAACTCACAGAAATAATACATCTTGCAAGTGGATTTGATTTGACAAGTGAAATCTATAAAGATAGCTTATTTCGTGGAGTAATAGACGAAAATAAAATAGATTTTTCCTTGCTTATGAATGGACTTGAAAGTTATTTTAAAATACCAGATGGCTACATAAACTTAGAAAAAAATGAAATTAATAGTGAATTTGATGTAAAAATACAACATAAAGATTTTAAAGGAACTATCAAAGGAAAGCTCGATAAACCAAGTGTTGAACTAAGTGGTTCAGCATATATAAAACAAAAAATAGACAAAGCTATAGAAAAAAATGTTCCCAAAGAGTGGCAAGACACAGCCAAAGAGTTGCTCGAACTCTTTGGTTAACAAATCTCTAAGTTTACAAAAGGTATAATTTCGACCTCATAAAAGTGTCAAGGTAGCTCAGCTGGTTAGAGCGCTGGTCTCATAAGCCGGAGGTCGAGGGTTCGAGTCCCTCTCTTGACACCATTTTTTTACACACTCCTTTTAAAACCCTAAATAGCAACTTTTAAAGACTTTAAGAAAAGAAATATTTTATATTTATACCTTATTTATACCTATACAATATATTATTTTGATATATATGGTTAATTGACTAAACTAAATGTATAAATTTTATTTTGATAGATGTTTTTTCTAAAACTTAAAAAAAATCCTTAGCTATTTGCATATTACAATTTATTGGGGGATTTGCATAAGTAGTGTGAAATTCCAAACATCTAATTTTAAATATAGTTATAGTGTTTTTCATTACATTAATTATTGATAAGTATGTTATAAGCATAGTAAAATTTCGAATAAAGTATAATGAACACTTATTGACTTTAAATATTCAATATACAGAAAAAAAATTTTATAATTAGGATAGAAAAATTAATGAAAGTTGTAGATTTATTTTCTGGTTGTGGTGGAATGTCACTAGGGTTCCAAAATGCAGGTTACACAATTGAGGCAGCATTTGATAACTGGAAACCAGCTGTTGATGTTTATCGAGAAAACTTTGACCATCCAATTCTCACAAAAGATTTAAGTGATAGTAATGTAGTAAAAGATATTCAACAATACAAACCAGATATTATAATTGGTGGTCCCCCTTGCCAGGATTTTTCAAGTGCTGGACATCGAAATGAATCTCTTGGAAGAGCAGATTTAACAATTTCATTTGCTGAGATTATAGTACAAGTAAAACCTACATTTTTTGTTATGGAGAATGTAGATCGTATAATGAAAAGTTCAATATATCAGCAGGTAAGAGAGCTATTTTCTGCGAATGGTTATGGCCTTACGGCAAAAGTTCTCGATGCCAGCTATTGTGGGGTACCTCAAAAAAGGAAGAGATTCTTTTTAATTGGTTTTCTTTTAGGAGAAGATGATTTTTTAGAAACTTATTTAGAAAAAAACTTATCTAAAAATAGAATGACCATGCATGATTACATGGGAGATTCACTTGGTGTAGAGTATTATTTTAGGATACCTCGTAGTTACAAAAGAAGAGCTGTATTTAGCATATATGAGCCATCTGTGACCATCCGAGGTGTGGAACGACCTATTCCAAAAGAATATAAAAAGCATCCTGGAGATCTTGTAGATATTGGGGATAAAGTAAGGGCTTTAACAGTTAAAGAGCGAAGTTACATACAAACTTTTCCTGAGGAATTTAAACTTGAAGGAACTAAAACGAATTTAAACCAAATGATTGGAAATGCGGTACCTGTTAACTTGGCAAAATTTGTTGGTAAAGCAATTATAGAATTTTGTGAAGAAAATAAAATTAGGATAGATATATTATGAAAGTGGTTGATTTATTTTCTGGTTGTGGTGGAATGTCACTAGGGTTCCAAAATGCAGGTTACACAATTGAGGCAGCATTTGATAACTGGAAACCAGCTGTTGATGTTTATCGAGAAAACTTTGACCATCCAATTCTCACAAAAGATTTAAGTGATAGTAATGTAGTAAAAGATATTCAACAATACAAACCAGATATTATAATTGGTGGTCCCCCTTGCCAGGATTTTTCAATTGCCGGAAAAAGAAATGATACTGGAGAAAGAGCTAATTTAACAATTAGTTTTTCTAAGTATATTAAAGAAGTTCAGCCTGAATGGTTTGTAATGGAAAATGTTTACAATATAACTAGAAGCAAAGTACTTCCAGAGGCGTTGAATATTTTCAAAAAGGCAGGATATGGTGTTTCATATTCTGTTTTAGATGCAAGTTATTTAGGTGTTCCACAAGCTAGAAAAAGATTTTTTTTAGTAGGCCATCTTTTTTCTAAAGATGGTTTTTTAGATGAATATTTAACAATGAATCAGTCAACTAAGAAACTTACTATAAAAGAGTATTTTGGTGACAAACTTGATACAGAATTTTATTATATGCATCCACGTAGCTATAATAGGCGGGCAGTATTTAGTGTGAATGAGCCAAGTTCAACAATTAGAGGGGTTAATCGGCCTATACCAAAAAGTTATGTAAAACATCCAGCTGATAAATCAGTGGTAAATTCAAGTGTTCGAGCGTTAACAACAAAAGAAAGAAGTTTTATACAAACTTTTCCTGATTGGTTCCAATTTAATGGTAGCAAAACTTCAATGGAACAGGTTATTGGAAATGCTGTTCCGGTGAAAATGGCTGAATATGTAGCCGTTACAATAAAAAACTATATAGACCGAAATAAGGAATAGCACCCGGTATGGATAATCTTGAAAAAATAAGAGAAATGATTAGATGTATTGGAGTTGAAAAAGACAATGAAAATTTTCTCTATGGGTTATTAAGAGCTTTTGATTTTCCAGAAGCAACAATCTCAAGAGTGAAACTTTTAAAAGACCCACAAAACCTAAGTAAATCAATATTAATACAAAACAAGTTATTTTTTCTTCCTACAGCCAAAGCAAATATTTATACAGAATTTGAAAATCTTAAGCTAAAGGGTATTTCAAATATAAAGGCAAGGTTTTTTCTAATTGTTAATGATGACTTTGTTTATGCGTATGATAAAATAACAAAAGACTCTATTAGTCCCAGTAAAAAAGAACTATATAATTACTTTGATTTTTTCCTACCTTTAGTAGGAATTGAAAAAATAAACACAGATATTAATAAGACTGCTGATTTAAAAGCTGCCGAAAAATTTGCAGAACTTTATAACATTTTAATTGAATTAAACAATACTAAAAATGAAAATATACTACATGGTGTAAATACAATGATGGCTAGGCTACTATTTTGTTTTTATGCGGATAGTATTGGTCTTATTGAAAAGGATACTATTCACAATATAATAGCAACGTATACGAATAAAAATAGTGAAAATCTAAAAGCAATTTTTGAACGGTTGTTTTTAATTTTAATAGGTAAAGACAGAGATGATTTACCAAACTATTTTAACAAGCTTCCAATTATAAAAATTTCCCTTTTTAAAGAGAATGTTTTAATTCCGAATTTCAATAGTAAAGCAAAAAAACTATTGTTAGAAATTAGTTCACTTAATTGGAGTTCCTTAAATCCTGATATATTAGGTTCATTAATACAATCTATAGTCATACCCGAAAATTCTTCAGGGTTAAGTAATCATTATACTTCTATTCCAAATATAATGAAGGTATTGGGACCATTATTTTTAGATGAATTTTATGAGGTTTTTGAAAAAAATAAAATCGATGTATCGGCATTAAAAGATCTTTTAAGTAGAATAAAAAAAATAGCTGTATTTGACCCTACATGTGGGGCTGGAAATTTTTTAATTGTTGCATTCAAGGAATTGATAAAGATAGAAGACATAATAAAAGTAGCTATTTTTGAGTTGACTTCTGAAATTTATAGTGAAGAATCAAATATTTCGATTAGCCAATTTTATGGAATAGATGCGAATCATTTTAAATCTGAAATAACAAAAATAGGATTATGGGTAGCAAGTGTTCAATCTAAAAGAATTAGCGATCAACAGACATATTGCTTAGATACTTTTGATAGTTCAAATATACTTTTGGCAAATCCTACAAGGGTTTCTTGGAATGAATTTTGTTCATCTAAGTCTGAGGTTTATATAGTTTGTAATCCAACATATAAAGGCTCAAGAAAACAATCTAAAGAACAAAAAGAAGATGTTGCTTTTGTTTTTAGTCAATATAGTGGCACTAAAAATTTAGATTATGCCTCGTGCTGGTTATATTTAGCATCAAAGTTTATTGAAAAAAATAATAGTCGTGCAGCAATAGTCGTAACAAACTCTGTTACACAAGGTGAACAAGTTGGTTTACTATGGCCAAAAATCTATAAGCATAATATTGGGATTTTTTTTGCGCATACATCCTTTAAATGGAAAAATAGTTCGAAAGGAAATACTGGTGTTACTGTCGTTGTAATAGGGTTATCAAAATTATCTGATAGCATGAAAAAGAAGATTTATACACAAGCAACCGTATATGAAGCACCAAATATAACTCCATATCTAACCTCTGGAGATAATGTTATCGTGTCAAAGCGAACTATTCCTTTAAGTGATCTCCCTCTTATGCCAAAAGGAAACATGCCATATGATGGTGGAAATTTAATTCTTTCAGAACTTGAAATGTTGAATTTAACTAAAGATTATCCAAAGTCTAA
This sequence comes from Sulfurospirillum sp., assembly GCA_016744795.1. Lineage (GTDB taxonomy): Bacteria > Campylobacterota > Campylobacteria > Campylobacterales > Sulfurospirillaceae > Sulfurospirillum_A. The sequence continues at coordinate 4,005 of JADGDR010000008.1, read as the reverse complement.
AGTTTTCATAAAAAAACTATTCGGGTCAAAAGAATTTATACAGGACATTAAACGGTTCTGTCTATGGATTGATGATGAAAAACTTAATGAGGCACTTTTGATACCACCTATAAAAGATAGAATTGAATTAGTTAAAAATAATAGACTCAACAGTTCTGACTCAGCAGCAAATAAACTAGCAAGTCGCCCACATCAATTTAGAGAGATAAATACGACATCAACGCAATCAATAATCATACCGTCTGTTTCGTCTGAGAGAAGAAGATATATTCCGATTGGTTTCGTAGGGAAAGAAATAATAATATCTAATTTAGCTTTTGCAATATATGATTGTGAACCTTGGATATTTGGTGTTTTAACATCTCGTATGCACTTAGTATGGATAAAATCGGTGTGTGGATCCCTTGAAACAAGAATTAGGTATTCTTCAAGGCTTGGATACAATACGTTCCCTTTTCCGAGTATTTCACCAATTCAAAAAAAAATAATATTAGACTCAGTACTGGGGGTTATTGATGCCCGTCAACAAACATCCGAAAAATCGTTGGCTCAAATGTATGATACTGATTTAATGAGTAAAGAACTATTAAATGCACATCAAGTTTTAGATGCAGTAATTGAGAGCTGTTATAGATCCGAGCCTTTTATTTCAGACTATCAGAGACTTGATTACTTATTTATAGAATACAAAAAGAAAAGTGAGACAAAACAATGACAAATATAGTTGATGTAAAATATGAATCAAACGGAGATAGTTTAATAATTAATGAATATGGCATGAGAGAAATGCAGCAAAGGGCGTATGCTGCAAGAGAAGCACAAAATATTTTGCTAAAAGCTCCTCCAGGATCTGGAAAATCTAGAGCTTTAATGTTTATAGGTCTAGACAAGTTAATAAATCAAAATATAAAAAAAATCATTGTAACCGTCCCTGAAAGATCAATTGCAAGTTCATTTAGTGAAACTAATCTAACAACAGATGGCTTTCATTCTGATTGGCAACCAGATGTAAAATATGATTTATGCATGCCCGGTGGCGAAAAAAGAAAAGTTGACACATTTAAAGAGTTTATGGATTCTGAAGCAAAAATTTTAATTTGTACTCATGCTACATTACGATTTGCATTTAATCAAATTGAAACACAAAAGTTCAATCAATGCTTAATTGCAATAGATGAATTTCATCATGTTTCTGTAGACTATGAGAATAAATTAGGAGAGCTAATTCGAGCTATTATGTCAGAAAGCAGTGCTCATATTTTGGCAATGACGGGTTCCTACTTCAGAGGAGATTCCATACCTGTTTTAATGCCTAATGATGAAGCAAAATTTTATAAAGTGACTTATAATTATTATGAGCAATTGAATGGCTACAAATATTTAAAATCTTTGGGTATTGGATATCATTTTTATCAAGGCAAGTACACATCCGCTATTCACGAAGTCTTGGATACGGACAAGAAAACAATACTACATATTCCTAACGTTAATTCAGGTGAATCAACTAAAGATAAATTGCGTGAAGTAGATGCTATTATTGATATAATTGGAAAAGTTTTAAAAATTGACAATGAGACAAAAATTATTTATGTCGAACGGGATGATGGTAAAATATTAAAAATTGCTGATTTAGTTAATGACAACCTTCCTGATAGAGATAAAACTATCACATACCTCAGAAATATGTCTTCTATAAATGATGTGGATTTAATAATTGCATTAGGAATGGCTAAAGAAGGTTTTGATTGGCCGTATTGTGAACATGCTTTAACAGTTGGATATAGAGGATCATTGACTGAGATTATTCAAATAGTTGGTCGATGTACAAGGGATAGTTCAAACAAAATACATGCTCAATTTACTAATTTGATTGCTGAACCGGATGCTGACAATGAAGAAGTGATACAAAGTGTAAATAATATGCTAAAAGCTATTACCGCATCTTTACTAATGGAACAAGTATTAGCACCTAATTTTAAATTTAACTCAAAGGGACAAGGTCTAGAAAATTCAAATAATGTAATTTCCATTAATGGATTTAAGCAGTCGGAATCAACACGAGTAAAAAATATTATAGAATCAGATATTACCGACTTGAAAGCGAGTGTACTTCAGGACCCAGAAATCATTAAAGCAATGCCCGGAAATGTTGATCCAGAAGTTATTAATAAAGTAATGATACCTAAAGTGGTAAAGATGAAATATCCTGATCTCAATAAAGATGAAGTTAATGAGGTAAGTCAATATATTGTGATTGATTCAGTTATTAAACATGCAAAAATAGAAGAAAAAGGAAATAAAAGATTTATTAAGTTGGCTAATGACTTTATTAATATTGATGATATAGATGTAGACTTGATAAATAGCATTAATCCTTTTATGAATGCATTTGAAGTATTATCAAAGTCTTTAACACCAAAAGTATTAAAGGCTATACAACAATGCATAACTGCATTTAAAGTCACTATGACTGATGATGAAGCAAAGTTCTTATGGCCCAAAATAAATAACTTTATAAAAGCTACAGAGAGACACCCGAGCTTAAATTCTCTTGATCCTACAGAAAGAAGAATGGCAGAAGCAATTGTTTACATGAAAGAATTAAAAAGACAAAGTATTCGAGATGAATGATAAAAAATTTAGTGAAATTTTTGAAAATGATCCTTTTGGATTACTAAAATTAGATGAATCAAAAAAACAAGTTGGAAGATCTGAAGACCAGCGGTTAATTGAGTCTTTTGAAGAAATTTCAAACTTTTATGAGGAATATAATAGAGAACCAAATTCTGAAGGGATAGAAGAGTTTACTTTGCATGCAAGGCTAAAAGCAATTAGAGCAAACCCTTCAAAAGTAAAAACATTACTATCTCTTGACTATTATAATCTATTGGATTCTGAGAGTAATAAATCGGTTACAATAACTGATATCATTCTTGATGATCCACTGGGAATACTTAATAATGATACTATTGACGAAAGTATCTTTGACCTTAAATATATAAAAAAATCAGCTAGAATCAGACCAGATTATCTTGCCAGAAGAACTAAATGTAAAAACTTTGAACTTTATGAAGATATGTTTTCATGCATTCAAGAGGAATTGAAAGACAGACAAAGAAAATTGGTGAAGTTTAACAGTTTAGATATTGAAATTGGAAAATTCTATGTATTAAATGGAGTCTTACTCTATCTAGAAAATGTTAAATCAGAAAACAATGAGTACGAGTATAAAAGTGGAATGAGAACTCGTTTAGATGGTAGAACTAGATGTATATTCGATAATGGTACGGAATCAACAATGCTTTTGAGGTCATTAGTTAAAGCACTAGATTTAGATGGTTTTCGTGTTGGTGACTCTGTTGTAAACAATAAAAATGAAGTTATTATAGATGATTTTGATGAACAGAACGGATTTATTTATATATTGAAAAGTAAAAGTCCACTACCTGAAATTTCCTCTATTCAAGACCTCCATAAAATTGGCTACACCACTGGTAATGTCGATAATAGAATTAAAAATGCAAGAAAAGAACCTACTTATTTAATGGCAGATGTGAAAGTAGTTTCAATATTTAGATGCTTTAACATGAATACAAATAAACTAGAAATAGCAACACATTCATTTTTTAATAATGTAAGATTAAACATAGAAATTATAGATTATTCTAAAAAGAAGTATCATCCAAGAGAATGGTTTAAGGTTCCGTTAGATGTAATTGAAGAAGTAGTAGAATTAATAGTTAATGATGACATTGATAAATATATATATGATGAAAAACTAAAAACCATAATTATAAAATAATGTATACTTGCTTAATGGTACAATACCACTAAGCTAGCATTTTTTCTGATTATAAGGTATTTACTAAAACATTATAAAATATATAGCTTTATAAGATTTTATAAATTACTCAACTTTCGCACATAAAACCCAACTCTTTTTGAGTGTAAGCACTTAATACAGCGATAATCTGTAGAAAGTTTTTATTATCCTTGACAACATTT
>JADGDR010000028.1 GCA_016744795.1 Sulfurospirillum sp. | reverse complement strand
TGGCCGGGAGAGGGAGATTCGAACTCCCGGAGGTATGACCCTCGCTGGTTTTCAAGACCAGTGCATTCAACCGCTCTGCCATCTCCCGACAATAAAAAGTAAATTAAAACCACAAAAGTTTTAAGACAGTACAATGGAGGCGACACCCGGATTTGAACCGGGGATCAGAGCTTTGCAGGCTCGTGCCTTACCACTTGGCTATGTCGCCAAAATACTGTTTTATAAAAAAGTGGTGCCCGGGGCCGGACTTGAACCGGCACGCTCGAAACGAGCGAGGGATTTTAAGTCCCTTGCGTCTACCAATTCCGCCACCCGGGCAAACGCTTTGCTGTTTAATTCTTTTTTAAAAAAAGAAATTATGGAGCGGGAAACGAGGTTCGAACTCGCGACCCCGACCTTGGCAAGGTCGTGCTCTACCGCTGAGCTATTCCCGCAACAAAATTGAGATGGAATTGTACCATTTCTTTTCTTAAAAGTAAATAGTTATGTAAAAAAAAATAAATTTAGTTATAATAAGAGAAAAATTAAGGGTAATACATGCGTAGTGATCAGGTAAAAAAAGGACATGACAGAGCTCCACATAGGAGTTTATTTAGGGCAACAGGCGTTAAAACAGAAGATTTTGATAAACCATTTATTGGTGTAGCTAACTCTTACATAGATATTATCCCTGGTCACTTTTTCTTACAACAGTATGGTGTAATTATGAAAGATGAGATAAGAAAGAATGGTTGTGTGCCATTTGAGTTTAATACAATTGGTGTTGATGATGGTATTGCTATGGGTCATGATGGTATGCTCTACTCTCTTCCAAGTCGTGAACTTATAGCAAACTCCATAGAGACTGTTATGAACGCTCATAAACTTGATGCTATGATTTGTATGCCTAATTGTGACAAAATAGTCCCTGGTATGATTATGGGTGCTTTAAGGGTTAATGTTCCTACTGTTTTTGTAAGTGGTGGGCCTATGAAAAAAGGTTATACAAAAGAAGGTGACCCAATTGATCTTGCAACTGCATTTGAAGCAGTTGGAAAATTTGAAAATGGTGACATTAGTGAAGCTGAACTTACAGATATAGAGTGTAATGCCTGTCCAAGCGGAGGAAGCTGTTCTGGTATGTTTACCGCAAATAGTATGAATACTCTTATGGAAGCTATGGGAATTGCACTTCCTGGAAATGGAACTATTTTGGCTTTAACACCAGAAAGAGAAGTTCTAATTCGTGCTGCTGCAAAGAGAGTTTGCGAAATTGCACTTGATAAAAAATATAATTTTAGAAATATATTGAACGAAAAAGCAGTCAAAAATGCTTTTGCAATAGACATGGCAATGGGTGGAAGCTCAAACACTGTTCTTCACATGTTAGCAATTGCTAAAGAAGCTGGTGTAGATTTTAATATTGCTGATATTAATAAGATAAGCAAAAAAGTTTCACATATAGCAAAAATCTCTCCATCACTCTCTACAGTTCATATGGAAGATATTAACAGAGCTGGTGGCGTTGGAGCTGTTATGCATGAGATAGCAAAACGTGACAATGGTTCAATGTATCTTGATAATTTGACAGTTACCGGTCAAACAATAGCCGAGCGTATTGAACATAGTGAAATAAAAGATACAAATATAATCCATACTTTAGAAAATCCTTACTCAAAAGTGGGCGGTCTTGCTATACTTTTTGGAAACTTAGCGGAAGCTGGTTGTGTTATAAAAACAGCAGGTATTACTGGTGAGAGAAGTTTTGTTGGAAAGGCTGTTTGTTTTGATTCCCAACAAGCAGCTATTGCTGGTATTGTAAGCAACAAAGTAAAAGCAGGTGATGTTGTTGTTATACGTTATGAAGGACCAAGAGGTGGACCTGGCATGCAAGAGATGTTAGCACCAACAAGCCTTATTATGGGCAAGGGTCTTGGCGACAGCGTAGCTCTTTTAACAGATGGTAGATTTAGTGGGGCAACAAGAGGACTAAGCATAGGTCATATTTCTCCTGAAGCAGCTGAGGGGGGTATGATAGGACTTCTAAAAGATGGAGATAAAATCTCTATAGATGTTGATACCTATGATATAAATGTTGATTTAAGCGAAGATGAAATAAAAATAAGAAAAGAAAACTTTAAACCACTAGTAAAAGAAGTTACTGGAAGTTGGTTAAAGCAATATAGACTACTAGTAACCAACGCAAGTAGCGGTGCAGTTCTAAAGACTGAACTGTAATGACAGACTTTTTTGATTTATTATTGCAACACACCATAACTATGATGGCAATAGTAGATCCTCTTGGAGTGAGTGCTATTATGCTCTCACTCCTTCCTGCTACTGCGACCAAAGAAGATGTAAATAAAATAGCTTTTAAATCTACTATTACAATTATCATTGCCTTTGGAGTGGTATTGCTTCTAGGAAATATTCTACTTCAAATTTTTGGTATAGAGTTAGATTCCATAAAAGTTATGGGTGGTTTAGTTCTACTTCTTATGGCCATCAAAATGGTAAATGGCTCTGGTGAAGGGAAAAACCAGACAAAGGAAGAGCGTGAAGAGGTCAAAACTCACGAAGATTTTTCTGTGATTCCTCTTGCTATCCCTATTACTTTTGGACCTGGTATTTTTGCTACAATTGTGATTTTAAAAGGGCATACACATAACTTTATTGATTTGTTGGCACTTGTGTTGGCATTTTTAATAGTTGCTTTATCGGTTTACCTTACTTTTAAAAATAGCATATATATAAAGAAATTTTTAGGTGTAACTGGACAGAAAATTATAAGTAGATTGATGGGTCTTATAGTAGGAGCAATAGCAGTGCAGTTTGTTCTTTCAGGAACAGTAGCACTACTAAAAGGTTATTTAGGTTAGACTAAGATATAGTTAAAGAGATTGCATATCCGAAACCTATTAACGCAAAAACTGCTGCTACATCTATAAACTTTAATAGCTGAATTGATTTTGTCTCTTTTCCCATTTTATTTCCTTTTAAGCATTTTTGAAATTATATATAAATAACTTTAATATAAAATAAAATAGAAATATTTTTATAATAAATTTATTAACATGTTTCGTTATTACCCTTATTTTAGAATTAATAAAAAAATTATGAATTATGTTTTTTAGCTATATTTAAGTTTAATACAACTTGGTTGGCTTGTTTTAGGCGTAAAAAAGAGTTTTTAGCATATTTATACAATTTTCATTTTATTTATAAAAAGCCGATATAATCTTTACATGTAAAGGAGAGCTAGGTATGCGTGTATCAACCAAGGCTATTTTTAATCTCATTTCAAAAACTGATAATAAAGATGTTAAAGAGATACTTCAAAAGATGGTCTCAAACAAAGCAGAATTACTTAAAACTGAATTACCACAAAAAACTGAACTATCAAAAAAGACTAATGTAAAAAAATTGATTAATCAACTTTTAAAAGAGTTAAGTAGTAATACGAAAACAAAAGAAAATATACTTCAAGAGATAAAGCAAAACGATATACCAAAACTTGTAAAAAATACAACAACAGAATTAAAAACACTTTTAAATCTTCTTAAAACTGATAAAACTTTTTCTAAATTTACACCTATCATAGAAAAACTACTTTTACATGTAAAGGATATAAAACCAGAAACTATAAAACAAAGTTTAGCAAAATCTGGTACTTTGATGGAGTCAAAACTCTCTTCACCAAAAACACAAACTATGCCTACAATTCTTAAAGAAGTTTTGAATGATTTAAAAGAGGTATTAGTAAAAAGCTTAGCAAAAGAAGATTTTAAAGCCTTACATGTAAAGGATTTAGACACTCTTTTAAGCACAAAAAAAATAGATAAGGCTTTTGTACAAATTTTGCAAAATCTAACAAAAGATATAAAAAATATTCCTAATCTACCTAAGGCTGTCGAGTCGTTACTAAAAGAGCTCGATAATATAATCACAAAAAACAAACTTCCTAAAGATACAAATATAAAAGAGCTTTTAACAAATCTAAAACAGGCTTTAAGTAAAACTCCACAAGAGAATGCTTTACATGTAAAGAGTATTGAGAAGATTTTAGAAGCTCCAAAAGCAGATAAGGTTTTTATAAAAGATATAAAAAATCTCATTATAAATCTAAAACATAGCAGCAGTGTTGATAAGCCAGTAGTTCAAGTTCTTGCAAAACTTGAAGAGCTTGTACAAAAAAGCTTACTTATAGAATCTAAAATACAAAATGCTCCACAAGTTAAACCAAAAGAAGTTACAAAAGTGCTAGAGCAAATTAAACAAGTTTTGAATGAGCTTAAAGAGTTAGTTCAAATTAGCAAAAAAGAGCCAATTTTAGAATCAAAAGCCCAAGACATAGCAAAGTTAGTGGAACAAACTCTTAAATCAACAGAGTTTTTTCCAAGAGAGTTAAGTAAGGCTAGCATCTCTGAAAAACTTCAACAAGTTGTAAACCTCATTAAGAGTGAATTAGTGAAAAGTGATGTGAAAAACTCTTTACATGTAGAGGTTGCCAAATTAACAAATAAGCTTGAAGCTGTGATAAAAGAACAAATCGCAACAAAACAGATAGTGCCAAATCAAAAGCTTTTAGTAGAGCTTCCTATAAAAACAGAGTTAGCAAACGATATAAAATCAACTCTTCTGAATATTAAACATGAACTTAGTTCACAAAATGCTCCTGCATCTAGGGAAATATCTTTTCAAGTTGATAGACTCTTAACTCAAATAGATTATTTTCAGCTTCTCTCACTTAGTTCAAACACACAAACTTCTTATCTTCCATTTTTATGGGATGGACTTCAAGAGGGACAAGTAAGTCTAAAAAAACTTAAAGAGAATCGCTTTTTTTGTGAGATAAACTTAAAATTAAAAGAGTATGGTAAAATAGATCTTATGTTGATGCTTTTTGAAGATATTAATCTAAATATCTCTGTTTTTGCTGAAAAAAAAGAGTTTATAGATTTAGTTCAAGACAATCTTCCTGCACTAAAACAAGGCATAAACAAGCTTGGGTTAATTCCCTCAACAATACAATTAAAAGAACGACAATTAAAAGAAGAAACACAAAACTTTACAGGTTCGTTAGGAACTAGCTTGAATATAGAGGTATGATGAATATAGAAAAGATTTTAGAGAATCAGTTTGGATTTAACAGTTTTAGACCATTTCAACGAGAGAGTATAGAGGCGATTACAACTAAGCGAGATTTACTTACTATTCTTCCAACTGGTGGGGGAAAATCTTTGTGTTATCAACTTCCTGCTCTGTTTTTTGAGAATCAGCTTACTATTGTTGTGTCTCCATTGATAGCACTTATAAATGACCAAGTGGTTGCACTTAATCAAAATGGCATAAAAGCAGATAAACTAACAAGTGAGCTAAATCAAGAAGAGATAAGCAGAGTGTATGCACAACTGCACCATAAAGAGCTTTCACTTCTTTATGTATCACCAGAACGTGCGAATATGGATAGTTTTAAATCACTTTTACATCAGTTAGATGTGAGTTTTATTGTTATTGATGAGGCGCATTGTGTTAGTGAATGGGGGCATGAATTTCGACCAGATTACCGTAAGCTTCATTTTTTTAAAGAAGAATTCCCTCATATACCAATTGCCGCATTTACTGCAACTGCAACAAGTAAAGTCGCTGATGATATTGTAAGTTCCCTTAGATTAGACAATCCAGTTAGATTAAAAGGTAGTTTTTTTAGAGATAATCTTGTTTTAAATGTGAAAAAAAGAGTAGGTAATGGTAGACCTGAATTAGTTAATTTTTTAAAAAACTATGAAGATGAGAGTGGAATAGTTTATACTTTTACCAGAAAAGAGACGCAGGAGATTGCAAAGTTTTTAAATACTCAGGGTTTTGAAGCTTTGGCTTATCATGCAGGTTTAAAAAGTGAAATAAGAAGAGATACTCAAGATAGGTTTATAAAAGATAAAACTAAAATCATAGTGGCTACCATAGCCTTTGGAATGGGAATAGACAAGAGTAATGTTCGTTTTGTTGTTCATATGGATTTACCTAAGAGTATGGAGAGTTATTATCAAGAAATAGGACGTGCTGGGCGTGATGGTTTAAAAAGTGAGTGTTTACTTCTTTATTCTATGGGTGACGTTGTTAAAAAAAGTGAGTTGATGAACTCCATAGAAGATGAACGTTATAAAAATTTGGCTAAGAATAAGATAGAAGAGTTGTATGCTTATGCAAATTCAAGAGAGTGTAGACACAAAGCGATTGTATCTTACTTTGAAGAGAGTTTGAATGAGTGTGAAAATTTATGTGATAACTGTCAAAAAGAAGATGTAGAAGAGATTGATATAACAAAAGAAGCTAGAATGCTACTCTCAACGGTGTACAGAACAGAA
>JADGDR010000018.1 GCA_016744795.1 Sulfurospirillum sp. | reverse complement strand
CCACCACTGTAAACTACTCCTCGGTCTATCAAATCTTTTGCCGCTCGATTTGAAATTCCTTCTTGAACTGCCAATAATTTATATGCTTTTTCTGTCATTATTTTATCCTATCTATTAGGGTATTTATATCCCCTACATGCAAAACTTTTGAAGGATTTAACTTCTCAAAGTTTATATTTTTTAGCTCTTCAACGGAGCATACTTCTATATTTTCTACGAGTTTAAAAAGTGGTTTTTGATTAAAATAATACTTTCCACTTAGAATTTTTGTTCCAAAAAATGCAGGTTCAAGTGGATTATGACCACCTATACCTTCCAAAAATGAACCACACAATATAACTACATCACTTATTGCATAAAGATTTATAAGTTCACCCATTTTATCACATAACACAACATCAGTTTCTAAACCATTATCAATTTTTGAATAACTTAATCGTTTCTCATTTACATATTTTTCTAACAGCTTATCAACACTAGCAAATCTCTCAGGATGCCTTGGAACTACTACTAACATCTCATCTTTTTTAATATTTATATTTTCTAATATCATCTGTTCTTCACCTTCGTGAGAACTAGCTATTAGTATCACCTTTTTATTAGGTTTTTTATACTCTTTTGTAAGTTTAGGTTTTGAAAAGGTCTTTATATTTCCATTTACATGTACACTTAAAGCACCTAACTCTTCTAATCTATTTTTATCTACTTCACTCTGAGCAAAAACTTCATCAATACTTGAAAAAATCCATCTATAAAACCATGAAAACTTTTTATATGATTGGTAAGAATTATCAGAAACTCTGGCATTTATTAGTACTGTTTTAGTTCCTTTTATTTTTGAAACTATAAAAAGCATAGGCCAAAGTTCTGCTTCTGTTACAACCAAGGTCTTCTGCTTTTTAATCCAAAAAGGCAAAAACATCTCATAAGGTAAAAACCTTACATGTAAAGCTTTAATTTCATTAGCTGAGTTATACCCTGTCCCTGTTATTACTGACAAATTTACATTCTCACCGCTTAGTTCTTTAAAAACTGGTTTTAAAGAGTTTACCTCACCTAAAGAACAGCCGTGAAACCATATACCTTGTTTTTCAAATGGAGCATTGTTTTTTAAAAAAAATCGGGCTGGTAATGAAACTTTGTATTTTTGCTTAAAGGAGAGGATTATCAAAATTGGTAGTGCTAAAAAATATATCAGCACTACCAATGTATAGTAGAAAAAAAGAAGCAATTTAAGCCTGCTCTTCCTCTGTCTCTTTATAAAGAATTCTTCCACAATGAGGACAAGTCACAATATCATCTTGTTTGATTACTTCAGCATACGTTTTATCATTGATTCTCATAAAACAACCATAACATGCTTGTTTTCTAACAGGCACTACTGTTGTATTAGCTGCCCATTTTCTAATTTTCTCATAAAAAGTTAAGATTTTTTGACTCATTTGAGATATTAATTTTTGTTTTGTACCATATACTTCAGATCTTTGTTTTTCAATCTCAGCCATTTCAGATTCTATTGACTTTCTAATTTCTAGGCTCTCTTTTTGAATCTCTTCAAGGGCCTCTTTTATCTCTTCTTTATCAATCTGCTTTGCATCAATAATACTCTCAAGTCTAGCTATCTCTTCATTTGCAAATTCACACTGCTCTTTTGAAATTTCTTCTTCAAGTTGAAGTGCTTTTATCTCTTTATCAGTTTTTACTATAGCACCTTTTTTAGAAAGTTCTGTAAGTTTATCTGCTAATTCTGCTAAATGAAGTTCATTTTTTGATTTTTTTACTTTACAATCTTTAATATCTTCTTCAAGAATTGCAATACTATCTAATATATCTTTCTCTTTCACTGCCGATGCTCTTAATTTTGACTCAATTACTTCAACTTTTGGGCCAAAATCATCAATCTCTTTATCAGTTTTTGCTAGCTTTACTAACTGCTCTAAATGTTTATTCATAAGTTCTTTTTCCTCGTTATTTGTACTCGAATGGGTTTTTTGAATTTGTCATTATAGCTTTTAATGGAAATTTAATCAAATTTTTACTTAAACATGCTGGGAAATGGGACTCGCTCTCAAAGTGTCCTATGTCCAATAAAGCCAAATCATTCTCTTTTGCTTCAAGTGCTTGATGGTATTTGAAGTCGCCACTAAGGAAACAATCAGCATCAACTTCACCTATCAAATCAGCACCACTTCCTGTTGTTAAGGCACATCTCTTTATATACTTTTTATCACCTACACTTCTTAATATTTTTAAACCCAATGATTTCTTTACATGTAAAGCCAAATCATCAAAACTACAATCAACATCAAAGTAACAAATATGCCCATCACAAGTTATATCTTCATATCCTAAAATCTCTTTCGCTACATACTTATTTAAATGTGTAATATCAAAATTAGTATGCATTGCTATCAAAGATATATCTTTTTTTATCATCTTTTTTATCAATTTTGCTGGATAAACTGATGAGTCTAGTCTCTTTATTCCCTTAAAAATCAAAGGGTGATGAGTTATAATAAGAGAATTCTCTTTTACCTCCTCAAGAAGAGAACTATCCACATCAAGACTAAGATAAATTTGTTTTATCTTATCATCCATCTCACCAACTTGAAGTCCACTATTGTCCCATGAAGCTTGAAGCTCAAATGGACTTAGTTCATCTAAAATCTTATAGATTTTTTTCAGTTGCATCCACTACTTCTTTATACTTAACAGCACAGCCTTTTGCAAGCTCACGAATCTTTAGTATATAATTCTGTCTTTGTGTAACAGAGATTGCTTTTCTAGCATCCAAAACGTTAAATGTATGCGAAGCCATCAAACAATAATCATAAGCAGGAAGAGGAAGATCCGCTTCAAGTGCTCTTTTACACTCCTCACGACTCTGCTCAAACTGACTTAAAAGCATTTTTACATCTGCAATTTCAAAGTTATACTTGCTAAACTCATATTCACTTTGTTTATGAACATCACCATAGGTAGTAATACCATGCTTATTTTCATTCCAAACTAAATCTAAAATAGAATCTTTTTCTTGAAGATACATAGCAAGTCTCTCTACTCCATATGTAATCTCAACAGAAATAGGATTACAAGGAATACCTCCAACTTGCTGAAAGTAAGTAAATTGAGTCACTTCCATACCATCAAGCCATACTTCCCAACCAAGACCCCAAGCACCAAGTGTTGGAGATTCCCAGTTATCTTCTACAAATCTTACGTCATGTTTTTTCAAATCTAAACCAAGGGCTTCGAGACTTTTTAGATATAACTCTTGAATATTATCAGGACTAGGCTTAATCAAAACCTGAAATTGATAATAAGCTCCCAAACGATTCGGATTTTCTCCATATCTACCATCTGTTGGACGACGGCTAGGGGCTACATAAGCTGTTGCCCAAGGTTTACTTCCTAAACTTCTTAAAAACGTTGCGTTATGAAAGGTACCAGCACCAGCAGGCATATCATATGGCTGAACTATAGTACAACCCTCATCTTGCCAAAATGTTTGTAACTTTAAAAGCATTTCACTAAATGTCAACAACTAATCTTCCTTCTTATAATTTTCTACTACTTTATTCCACATAAGTTTATATTTTCTTTTTGTAAACTCTAACTCATTTTGAGTATGTTCAAGTTGTTTTGTTAAAGTTTCTACAATCTTTCTATCTTCATCATACAACTCTTGCATAGAAAAAAGTGCCTCTTTTAAAAAACGATTTTCACTTTTTAAAGCATCAAGAGTTTCATCCTTAGCATCCATCACTTTTTCATGCAGACCTAAGATAGTACCTATAGTCTTTTCAACAAAATTAGCACCTTCAAGAGTTATGACATCTGCATCAACTGACTCAGGTCTTTTAGACAAAGGCATAAGCTCACTCGTAGCTTTTGAAGCTTCTATAAACCGCTTACCATCTTCCTCTTTTGCACTTAGTTTTCCTCTTTCTATCATATCTTCAATAGTCGGTATATCTAAGTGTATAAGTTTACTAAACTCTTCTATTTCTAACCAAGTTTGCATAATTGAGTTCCCCTATATTCTTACTTCTACCTCGTTTGAATCAGATTCGACTTTTTTTGCTTTAAGGATTCTATCTTCTAAAAGTTTTGCACGTAATTCTTCATCTTCTATAGCTAAAATTTGCATTGCTAAATAAGCACTATTCATTGCCCCAGCTTTACCCAAAGCAACTGTTGCAACTGGCATACCTGAAGGCATTTGAACGGTACTAAGCATAGCATCTAACCCATCCATTGCTCCACCTTTCATAGGAACACCAATAACAGGCTTAGTTGTCAAAGATGCAACAACTCCGGCAAGATGTGCTGCCATACCAGCTGCTGCAATAAATACTTTAGCACCCTTTGTTTCAGCTTCTTTTACGTATTTATGAGTTCGTTCAGGACTACGATGAGCAGAAGCTATAACTACTTCATGTGCAACACCAAATTTTTCTAGTATTTTTGCTGCCTCTGATACTATTGGATAATCACTCTTACTTCCCATTAATATTGATACAAATTTCATCTATTTACCTTGTTTTAATTTATTTTTAATCTTAAAAAAGTATATGGTGGTAATTCACATGGTATTACAATAACATTTGTATTTCCACTATGAATAGACTCATACACTTTTCCTTTTTGTGTTTTTAACTCTTTGAACTCTAAACTCCACTTCCCATTTTCACTTTTGACAGTTCCTATCTCATTATCTACTTCAACTATTCCTTCATCTGGTAAAATTAATTCATATACCACAGTAGGCTCAAGTTTATCTTTAGATAAAACACCTTTTCCATCTTTTGTTACTTCTGCAACAACTTGGTGAGTACCCTCACTTATTGAGTGTTCTAGGTTTTGCGTATCATTTTTTTCATAAGGTCGACTTACCAAATAACCGTCACTAAATCCACGATTTTTTGTTGTGTTAAGCTCATCTACATATTTTTGTTTTTCGAATTTTTCTGCATAAAAATCATCTATTGCACTTCTATAGGTTTTTGATGTAATCCCTACATAATAACTGCTTTTAGTACGACCTTCTATTTTAAGAGCACTTATAACTCCGCTTTGAAGTATCTCTTCAACATGGGCTGAAAGATTTAAATCTTTTGCATTCATAATATGCGTTCCAGCATCATCTTCTTCTATCTTAAAAAGTGTTCCGCTATCTTCATTCTTAGCATATAAAGTATATGGGAAACGGCAATCATTAGCACAACTTCCACGATTTGACACACGTCCGCTTTGGACTGAGCTAATAAGACAGCGTCCACTATATGCAAAACACATAGAACCATGTATAAAAGCTTCTATTTCTAAATCTGGCAATCTTTTTTTAATTTCTATCAAATCCTTCAAACTTACTTCACGAGCAGCTACTATTCGTTTAACACCCATCTCATAAAAAACTTCTGCATCAAGATAATTCAATACATTTGCCTGAGTAGAAAGATGAATTGGTATATGAGGAGCAATCTGACGTGCTAGTTTTATAACACCAGGAGCAGCAACAATAAATGCATCAGGATTCATATCAGCAACACGTTTTATATGCTTTTTTAAAAGTTCTATCTGTGAGTTAAAAGGAAATCCATTTATAGTAACATAAAGTTTTTTGCCTTTTGAGTGTGTATATTTTATTGCTTCTTCAAAACTCTCATAGGTAAACTCTTTTCCTGAACGGATTCGCAAAGAGAAATGACTAACTCCACCATAAACAGCATCAGCACCATAAGCCAATGCGATTTTTAATTTTTCAAAATTTCCTGCAGGAGATAATAACTCAGTTTTTAACAAATTAATTCTTTCCTAAATTTGCTATCAATGCTTCAATATCATCATTGCTAACAACATCATCAGTGTCAGCATCACCTTCAATATGAACCGCAGAACCAACACGTTTAGAATCGTCTATCTTACCTTCAAAAAGGCTACTCATATAACTAGACAATGCTCTCATAACATTTATAACACGCTCTATCTTTTGGCGATGTATATCTTGGTATTGCATAATATCCATAGTCATCATAACTTCATCTTGTGTATCTTGGGCCCCTTGAATGAGTCCCTCTACTTTAATTTTCATATTTTTGTTGTCTTCTAAAGCTTTACAAAAATCTTTAACATTTGGAAATTTTTCACACAAAGTTCCAAAAAGGGCTATATTAGAGTCTATAAGAGTAATAACTTCACTAGCACTCTCTTCCGCACTCATCATAAACTCGTTAATTGCTTCAAGTTTATCAAAAACTTCACCAGCTTTTACTTCAGAATCTTTTGTAACATCATCAAGCTGATAAACCATTTTATGATCATCTGTTGGTGGTGGTGGTGGCCAAGCCATATTAGCTGCTGTTCTATGCTCATGTGTCTCTTTTTGTTCTTTTACTTTATCATCAGTTATCTCGCCAGCTTCTGCTGTCTCTTCTATAATATCTTTGTCTTCAATATCATCTATTTCAAGTGGCTCTTCTACTGCTTCTTCAGATGTTGTATCTTCCTCATCTAGTCCGCCCGCCATCAATGCGTCAAGTTCTTCTTGTGTCATTAGTGTCTCCTAGAAATATATTTATGTACATTATATAGAAGTTTTTATATAATCTAACTTTAAAAGGATAAATAATGAGTGTAGATTTACATAACCACACTACTTTATGCAAACATGCCACTGGTACGTCGCAAGAATATGTAGAAAGAGCAATAAAAGAAAATATAAAATATTTTGGCTTTAGTGACCATGCCCCTATGAATTTTGACCAAAAATTTCGTATGAAATTTGAACAAATGGATGAATATGAAAAGTCAATTTTGAATTTAAAAGAGAAATATAAAAATGATATTCATATACTTTTAGCTTATGAAGTTGATTTTTTAAAGGGCTATATAGATGAAAGAGTTTTAAAATCTAAGGTAGATTATTTAATAGGTTCTATTCACTTTATAGATAAATGGGGATTTGATAATCCTGAATTTATAGGTCTCTATAAACACAAAAATATAGACAAAATTTGGGAAGAGTATTTTGAAGCTATTGAGGCTCTTGCAAAGAGTAATCTTTTTCATATTGTTGGACATATTGACCTTATAAAAATTTTTAATTTTCTTCCTAAAAAAGATATAAAACTAATAGCAATAAAAGCAATAAAAGCAATAAAAAAAGCAAATATGGTAGTAGAAATAAATGCCGCAGGGTTTAGAAAACCTGTAAAAGAGGCATATCCTAGTTTAAGTATTATGGAACTTCTAAGTGAATATGAAATACCAATCACCTTTGGTTCAGATGCACATGCACCAGAACAAGTTGGATTCAAACAAGCTGAAATTTACTCTCTTGCAAAAGCATGCGGATATACTAAATGTGCTACTTTTATAAAAAAAGAGCGTCTAATGGTTAAATTTTAATCACAAAAAAAAGATGTTATTTACTTTTATTGGGTAAAATGATGGCAATAAATTAATGAGGAGTACTTATGGGCAAATTTGTCAATAGTGTAAAAGAGTTTTTCGAGTATTGTAAAGAGAATGAAGTTGAGTTTGTAGATTTTCGTTTTACTGATGTGAAAGGTATGTGGCACCATCTTACATACACTATGCATGCAATTGGAGCTGAAAGTTTTAAAATTGGTATTCCTTTTGATGGCTCAAGTGTAGATGCATGGCAACCTATTAACAAATCAGATATGATTCTTATGCCTGAAGCTGGAACTGCATTTTTGGATCCATTTACTGCTGATTCTACTATTATTGTTATTTGTGATGTTTATGATATTTACAAAGGTCAAATGTATGAAAAATGCCCAAGAAGTATCGCTAAAAAAGCACTAGAACACTTAAGTGAAACTGGTCTTGGTGATGTTGCATATTTTGGACCTGAAAATGAGTTTTTTGTATTTGATGATGTAAAAATAAGAGATGATGTAAACTGTTCATTCTATAAAGTAGAGTCTGAAGAGGGAGAATGGAGTGACGATGCCTCTTATCCAGATGGTTTTAATACAGGACATAGACCAAGAACAAAAGGCGGATATTTCCCTTGTCAACCTACTGATAGCATGGTTGATCTTAGAGCTGAAATGGTTCAAGTTATGGAACAAATTGGACTTGATACATTTGTTGTTCATCACGAGGTTGCACAAGCTCAAGGCGAAATCGGTGTTAAATTTGGAACATTAGTAGAAGCCGCTGATAATGTACAAAAATATAAATATGTAGTTAAAATGGTAGCACACCTAAATGGAAAAACTGCTACATTTATGCCAAAACCACTTTATGGTGACAATGGAAGTGGTATGCACGTTCACATGTCAATCTGGAAAGATGGAAAAAACATGTTCTACAAAGAAGGACAATACGCAAATCTAAGTGATATGGCTAGACACTATATTGGTGGAGTTTTAGCAAATGCTAGAACAGTTGCGGCATTTACAAACCCATCAACTAACTCTTATAAAAGACTAATACCTGGATTTGAAGCACCTTCAATCTTAACTTACTCTTCTCAAAACAGAAGTGCAAGTTGTCGTATTCCTTATGGAGCTGGCGAAAAATCAGTAAGAGCTGAGATGAGATTTCCAGACTCTACTGCTTGTCCTTACCTTGCCTTTGCTGCTCTTCTTTTAGCAGGAATTGATGGAATAACTAAAAAAACTGAGCCAGTTGGTCCAATGGATGAAGATCTATTTGAAATGCCTCTTGCCCAAATTAGAAAAAGAGGAATAGAGCAAATGCCTCATACTCTTAGAGGTTCTCTAGAAGCACTTATAAGACACAATGAGTTCTTAAAGCCTGTTATGACTGATGATTTTATCAATGTTTACCAACACTACAAGTTCGAAACTCAAGTTTGGCCAGATGAAGCTCGTCCAACTGCATTTGAATTTAAATCAACTTACTCTTGTTAATAAAATGAGGGCGTAATAACGCCCTCTTCTAATCTACCAATTCTATTCCCAGACAACTTAACAATCTTATCGCTTCATAACGACTAAATTTTGCTCCATCTAAAATATTGTGATTTATATTAATATTAAACTCTTTGGCATATCCAAAATTTGTATTTGTAAGATTAGTATTAAAAAAAGTTGCATCAGTAAAGTCTGTAAAAGTAAAATCTGATTCTTTTAAGTCAGCTTCTCTAAAATCTACATCTTTTGCTTCACACCCTTTGATGATTAATCTTTCTAAGTTTAATCCATAAAAAGATGAACTATTTAAAACTGAAGTTTGAAATTTCATGGGTTTTGTAGTAAGACTATCCCAACAGGCTTTTGTCCAATCTACTCCTATTATTTTACAATCAATGAATGTAATTTCTGAAAACTTACTGTTTATTACGCCCAAAAGAGTTAAATCACAATTATAAAAACTACAACCCAAAAAAATTGAATTTTTGAATTTACTATTAGAAAAGTTACACTTTTTAAAACTACACTCTTCAAATTCCAGATTTACAAATTCTTTATTATTTAAATCTAAATTCTCATAATCTTCTGCGAAGTTATCATCGCAAAAAATTGTATTCATCTCTTTTTTTGTAAAAAAGCATTTAATTGATTTGCAAAACCTTCTGCATCTTTTTTACTAAAAGGGGCTGGTCCACCTGTTACTTCTCCACTTTCTCTAAGTTCACTCATCAGATTCCTCATAGTTAAATATTGCTTTATATTATCTTCGCTGTATAGCTCTCCGCGGTGATCTATAGCATGAGCATTTTTAGTGACTATCCTATCTGCGAGTGGTATATCTGCAGTTATAATTAAATCTCCTTTTTGAGCCAATTCAACTATGTGGTTATCTGCTTCATCTGCACCTTGTTCCACAATAATATAAGAGACATATTTTGATTTGCCTATGTTTATTTTTTTATTTGCTACTACGTAAGTATCGAGACTTAATCGCTCAATAGCTTTAAGTAGTATGGGTTTTAAAAGATTTGGAAAAGCATCTCCATCAACATACAATTTCATCTATATAATCTCTTTTACTCTTCCAACATCACCACTAACAAGTCTTACTTTAATACCATGAGGGTGTGTTGGAGAGTTTGTTAAAATATCTTTTACAACTCCCTGAGTTAAAATTCCACTTCTTTGGTCTTTTTTTAATACTATTTTAACTTTTATACCAGCTCTTATATTCGCTCTTTTTTGTCCACTCAAAATAACATTCCTCCATTTTCATTCTCTTCTAAACTATTTGTTTTAGGTAAAGGAGAAGTTTTTGTAAAATACTCTCTTCTACCTTTTATTTTTCTCATTGTTACTCCTTTTGGTGGAGTAAATTTTCGTTTTGTTTGAGGATATATATCTATATATCCCTTTACAAAATTAGCGAATGCAGGTCCTGCAACTCGTCCACCAGTTTCATATTTTTGCATAGGAGAATTATCGTCATTACCATACCAAACAAGTACTTCAATCTCTGGAGTAAATCCACAAAACCAAGCATCTATATTTTTATTTGTTGTTCCCGTTTTTCCTGCAGTTTCAATTCCTACTACTTTTGCTTTTCGGCCTGTACCTCGCTCAACAGTTGTTCTAAGTATATCAACCATCAAAAATGCTTGTTCAGCACTTATAAGTCTTTTTTTATCACTCTCATATATGGTCTCATCACCAAATCTATTGACTATTTTTTTAATAAGCCTAGGTTCTACTTTAATTCCATAATTTGGAAATATAGAATAAAATCCACTAAAATTAAGAGGAGAAATTCCAAAACTACCCAAAGACAAAGAAAGATTGTAAGGTATATCTTTAAAACCATCTTTTTTTAACTCTCTGTAGACACTATCCATTCCTAAAGCACTCACAAGATTTATCGTTGCTAAATTTCGTGAATGAACTAATGCCTCTTTAAGTGTTAAAAGTCCTTCAAAATTCTCTTCATAGTTTTTTGGTTTCCAGTCTTCATCTGTTTTTTTATCTGTATAAACTCTGGATATATCAGGAATCTCACTCATTGTTGAGTACCCAACATCAAGTGCTTTTTGGTAAATAAAAGGTTTAAAAGCAGATCCAGGTTGACGTTTACTCTGGACTGCTCTGTTGAAGTGCGACTTCTTATAGTTTACACCACCAACCATAGCTAAGATATCTCCACTTTTACTATCAAGTGATACCAAAGCTCCATTCATAACAGAACTATTTACATCATTTGGATGTCTCTTAAGAATCTTATCATATCCAAACATTAAAGATTTTCTTGCTAAATTTTGAAGCCTCAAATCAATACTAAGATAAACCTTATAACCACCTGTTCTAAAATCCTCATACTCACGACTAGCTCTTTTTATAACCTCATCAACTATGTATGGTGCTCTATTTTTTGTAAGTGTTTCATCATATACTATTGGTTGTTCTGTTAATGAAGCTCTATACTCTTTCTCACCTATCCAACCCAAAGAGTGCATTCTGTAAAGTACTCTATTCGCCCTGCTTAAAGAGAGGTCAATATTACGTGTTGGATCGTATGAACTTGGAGCTTTTGGAAGACCTACGAGTATCGATATCTCTTTTAGTGTTAATGCATCCAAGTTTTTATGGAAATAACCCAAAGCTGCCGTTTTAATACCATAATATCCATGACCAAAATATACATGATTAAAGTATCTCTCCAAAATCTGTTCTTTTGTCAACTCATTCTCTATCTTAAAAGCTAAAAGTGCCTCTTTTAATTTACGAATCACCTTTTTTTCTCTAGTTAAAACTGTATTTTTAACAAGTTGCTGAGTGATGGTACTAGCACCCTCTACAATTTTCATTGCTTTTATATCTTTTATAAAAGCTCTAAAAATTGCTTCAAAGTTTACCCCATGATGCTCAAAGAAAGAAGTATCTTCAATGGCAACAAGTGCTTCAATAACTCGAGCAGGAATCTCATCATAAGTTGCATATAGTCTATGATGTCCATCAAAGATATTAGCAACTAATTCTCCATTTCTATCAAATATTTGAGTACTTAATTTTGGATTGTAATCTATGATTTTGTACGCATCAAAACGAACTTGAGAATATAAATAAATAAGTCCTGCTGCAACTAAAAAAACACCTGTAAAAAATATTGTAATTAAATATTTCATACTCTAAACTCCCTATTTTTAAAACCTGATTCTATTAACTGTTTTGTATATATCTCTTTGGGTAAAGAGATAAGCTCTTTTAAATTACCACTTTCTACTATCTTTCCATCTTTAATAATAGCAATATCTTCACACAACTCTTTTACCGCTTCAATGTCATGAGTTACAAATATCAGCTTAAATCCATGCTCTACATGTAAAGCTTTTAAAAGCTTCAAAATAGCCTCTTTACTTTTAATATCAAGCGCAGTTGTTGGTTCATCCAATAAAAGTAATTTAGGCTTTGCATGTAAAGCAAAAGCAATAACCACACGCTGAAGTTGTCCCCCACTAAGTTCACTTGGAAATCTATCCAAAAAACTCTCTTCAAGACCAACCATTTCAAAGTACTTTTTTGCCTCATCATGCTCCACCAAGAACTGATCTATTATCTTTGTAAGTGGAGACAATGCCGTAAAAGGATTTTGAGGAACAAGTGCAACACTTCTACCTCTTTTAACAACAAATCCATCTAAATCCATATCTACATATAAAGACTTTGGCAACATACCAAGAAGTGCTTTTAAACTTAAACTTTTCCCACTTCCACTCTCTCCAATCAATGCAAAAGAGTTTTCAAAACTAAAACTTATATCAACTAGTATTTTCTCGTCTGAACTTATTTGAAGTTGTTTACATGTAAACATCAAACAACCTTTTTAACTCTTCCATACTTGCATTTACTCTTGGTATTATTCTAAGCATTGGTTTTTCTACTGTTGGGGGACGAATAGCTCCCACTAAAAAACCATCTTCTTTTAACTTATTTTGCATATCTAATACAGCCTGTGAACTGGGCATCTCATATGCAAAAATCAATCCTTGCATATCTACACCAAAACTCTTTTTTACTAACTCTTGGCGCTCTTTTATCTTTACATGTAAAGAGTCCTTATTCTTCAAAATATATAACATACCTTGGTGAGCAAGTTCAATGTCTATTAAAGAAGGTGCTGTAGCATATATCAGAGTTTTTGCTCTATTTTGTAAAAACTCTACTATATGCTTTGCAGCTAAGATATACGCACCATAACTTCCATAGGCTTTTCCAAGTGTTCCCATTTTTATATGATTTGCTTGTGGTTTGATTCCAAAAAGTTCAAACACTCCTAAAAAATTATCTCCAACTACACCACTACTATGAGCCTCATCTACTATCAAAAGAGTATTATCATATCTATCAACAACATCAAATATCTCTTTTTTTAACAAATTGCCACTCATGGAGTAGATACCTTCAACTGCTATTATGGCACGCTTATAACTACTACTTTTTAAAATCTCTTCAAGTTTTTCTGGATTGTTATGTTCAAACGTGACAACTTTAGTATCGACCAATTTGGCAGCTAAAATTCCACTTGCATGATACTCCTCATCTAATATAAGAATATCACCTTTTCTTGGAAGTGCTTCAATTAGAGCCATATTTGCTAAAAAACCACTGCCTGCAAGTATTGCACTTTCAAAACCATTGTGTCTGCATAAAAACTCTTCAAAATCTTTATGAATTTGGTGGTAACCATTAACAACTTGTGAAGCTTTTGGAGCATGAGATTTAAACATTTGCACACATGCAACTGCGCGAGTTAAAAGTTGAGCTTTATTTGAAAGACCTAGGTAATCATTTGATGCTAAATCTATCAAACTCTCATCATACAGAGTTCTTTCACGAAATCTATTTGATTTTTTGATAGCCTTTAGCTCCTTAGTATACATCAGTCTCTTCTAAAAATGGTAAAAGTTTTTCTATACAAAGCCCCATAGCAGTACTTTCATACCCTCTTACTTCTTTTATATAATCTTTACAAAAACCCTCAACCATACAAGCTCCAGCTTTGCCTTTCCAATCATCACCTTTAAGATACTCTTCTAAAGCAGTCTTATCAAACTCATTAAAAATATAATCCGTACTAGAGAGGTCAATGAACTCTAATTTTTTTGATTTAAAAACCATACATGTAAGTATAGAGACTACTCCCCCACTTTGGGTTAAGAGTATATCTCTTGCATCATTTACATCTTTTGCTTTTCGTAGAAGTTTGCCTTTACATGTAACTACTGTATCGGCACAAAGGACAGGTGTATCAAGCCCAAACTCATCTACATAACTATTCATCTTGCCCATCGTAGCACGATAAACAAAATGAGCAGGATTCTTTACATGTAAACTCTCTTCATCAAAACTTGTAGCTCTTTGGATAAACTCTACACCACTATTTTTGAGTATTTCTGCTCTAGTTACTGAATTTGAACCTAAAATAATACCTAACATTAAAATCCTCTTATAATAACACCAATATAGGCTGCTATCAAAGTTAAAATCAAATTTAATGGAATCAAACTGTCTACTATTAAACCAAGATTTTCGTGCACCTCAAAAAACTCTCTTTTTTTAAAAAGTTTTTTTGCATTCATAAGTTTTGTGTACATATAAATAAAATTAAAAGCAATAAAAAGCCAAAGAGCCTCTTTAACATGAATAAGTGAATATAGTGTAGGATTAGCATACTTAAATCCAAGCCCCACACTCATGGTAAGTGATGCTGATATAATAAGAAGCATAGTACCAAATAGGTAGTAAAAATACCTATCAAGTATACGTATACACCTGCTATATCTAACAGATTCATCATCAATGACCTCTAAAGTTGGTTTTATGATAAATCTAATCATAAATAGACTTCCTATCAAAAAAGCAGCCCCTACGATGTGTAAAAAGACAATAACTCTACCAAAATCACCAAATATACTTATCAAAAACTCTTGCATACCTTATCCTTGTAGAGACTTTTTTGCAAACTCTAACGCTACTTTTTTAGCCTCTTCAACACGGCTTGCATCACGACCACCAGCTTGGGCAAAGTCTGGTCTTCCTCCTCCACCTCCACCAACTATTGGAGCAACTGTTTTTATCCAATCACCTGCTTTAAGTGATGCATTTTTTACACCAGCGGCAATAAGAACTTTATCACCTTTTACTTGAAAAAGTAAAATAGCTACGTTCTCATTTTGGTTTTTAAAATCATCTATAGCTTTTTTAATATCGCCAGCACCAAGCTCGTCTACTATAAGCTCTACTCCATTGACACTCTCTCCACTAACTTCTTTGCCAACATTTGATTCAAGTGCTTCGACTTCACTTTTAAGAGTTTTAATCTCATTTTTTAGTTTTTCAACCCCAATAAGTGCATCTTTATGTTTAACTGCAATTTTCACTTCATTCAAGTTTTCTCTTAGTGCTTTTGTATATCTTAATGAACTAGCACCACAGATAGCCTCTATACGTCTAACTCCAGCACTTACTCCACTCTCTTTAGAGATGATAAAACTTCCGATTTCACCCACATTTTTAATATGAGTTCCACCACAAAGTTCCACACTAGCATCACCAAAACTTACAACACGGACCTCATTACCATACTTCTCACCAAATAGAGCCATAGCTCCACTATTTTTAGCCTCATCAACACTCATAACTTTAGTTTCGCTATTTGTTCCAAGAGCCACAACATTGTTTACAAAATCTTCTACTTTTGTTATCTCTTCACTACTCATTGCTTTTGGATGAGAAAAATCAAATCTAAGTCTATCACTATCAACTGAACTACCAGCCTGTGCTATATGCTCACCAAGAATCTCTCTAAGTGCACTATGAAGTAAATGAGTCGCTGAGTGATGTTTTTGTATCTCGTTTCTTGAAACATCTACGCTTAACTCTATTGTATTGTTTACATGTAAAGGTTTTTCAAGTTCTATTTGAGAAAGATTCAGTTCAAAAAACTTTTGAGTATCTAATACTTTTCCATAACCTTCTATTACTCCCCTATCACCACACTGTCCACCACTTAAGGCATAAAATGGTGTTTTATTTAACATCATCCAACCACTTTTTTCTAAGGTTTTTACCTCTTTGAAATCGTTATCCAAAAGTGCAACAACATTTGCTTTACATGTAGTTTTTTCATAACCAACAAAATCATTATGTCCAATTCTCTCTAAGAGTGCTTTAAAGTCTCCACTTGCAGCTTTGTCGCCACTTCCTTTCCAAGAAGCTTTAGAACGCTCACGTTGAATTTTCATAAGTTCATCAAACTTTACACTATCTACTTTTAAGCCTTTATCTCTTAGCATATCTTCAGTCAAGTCAAGTGGAAAACCACAAGTATCGTAGAGTTTAAATGCTACTTCACCACTAAAAATATCTTTTGTATTTTTAAGCTCTGCTTCAAATAGCTCAAGCCCAGAAGCAATAGTAGATAAAAATCTCTCTTCTTCAAGTCTAATTTGTTCAGCTAAAATATCTTTTTTCTCTATTAAATACGGATACTGCTCACCAATCAAAGAGTTTACAACATCTATTAATTTATACATAAAAGGCTCACGAATTCCAAGAAGATACCCATGACGAACAGCACGTCGCATAATACGACGAAGAACATAACCACGCCCTTCTCTATCAAAACTAGTTCCTTGAGCTAGTAAAAACATTGTTGAGCGAATATGATCAGCTATAACTCTATAACTTGCACCAGTTTTGTACTCATATTTTTTACCACAAAGTTTTGCCACTTCATTGATGATAGGCATAAACTGAGATGAATCATAGTTACTTTGGACTCCCTCACACACAGCAACAACTCTTTCAAGTCCCATTCCAGTGTCAATTGAAGGTTTTGGAAGAGGCGCTAATGTTCCGTCCTTACTTTTTTCATACTGCATAAATACTAAGTTCCAAATCTCTAAAAATCTATCTCCTTCTCCACCTAGATAATCCTCTTTAGAGTTAAAATGCTCTTCACCTTGGTCATAGAATATTTCACTACAAGGTCCACATGGTCCAGTATCACCCATCTGCCAAAAGTTATCGGCATCTCCAAAACGTTTGATTCGCTCTAATGGAACATGTCTTAACCAAAGCTTTTCAGCTTCATCATCGCTCGTATAAACTGTTACCCAGAGTTTCTCTTTTGGAAGTTTTAAAACCTCAGTTATAAACTCCCAAGCATTTGCAATTGCTTCTTCTTTGAAATAATCACCAAAAGAGAAATTACCAAGCATCTCAAAAAAAGTATGATGACGTGCAGTATAACCCACATTATCAAGGTCATTGTGTTTACCACCAGCTCTTATACAAGTCTGACAACTTACCGCTCTTGGAGGATTTGGTATTGGGATTTCTCCTGTAAAAATGCTCTTAAAAGGCACCATTCCAGCGTTTACAAAAAGTAATGTAGCATCATCAGGAACAAGGGGAGAACTAGGTGTTAACGTATGTCCCTTTTGCTCAAAATAGTTTAAAAATTCCGCTCTTACGTCCATAGATATATCCTAATATATTTAAAATTTTATTATTTTATCGAAAATTGCTGAAGAAATAGCTTATAGTGGAAATAGCTCAAATTAAAGAAAATATTAGAAAATGCTCTTAGCGATATTTACATGTAAATCTAATTACTCATTAATTAAAACTAGATTTACATGTAACTTCTACAATTAGAAGTTTACTTTACAAAATACTCTTTAGCAAGTTGCACCCAGTAGTTTATGCCAAACGACAAGGCATCATCATTAAAATCGTATTTTGAGTTGTGTAAAGATTTACTATTTTTACCATTGCCTAACCAAACCAAACAGCCTGGTTTTTGCTCTAGCATAAAACCAAAATCTTCTGCTGCCATTGATGGGATAACGGCTAAGGCTTCTTTTTGTGTCACTTTTTTTATGATTTTTTGAGAAAACTCTGTCTGTTTTGCATGATTTATTGTTGGTACATAACATCTATTATATTCAAATGTATATTTTAAATTGTACTCCAAACAAGTGCTATTTATTGATTTCTCAATACTCTCTTCGATTAAATCTTGTGATTTTTTATCAAACGTACGCACCGTTCCCCAAATAACAATCTCTTCTGGTAAGATATTATATGCTGAACCTGCCTCAATTTTTGTCACAGAAAGTACAGTTGGAACTTGTGTATTTTGCACACGACTTACTATTTGATTCAGACTTGTTACTAAGCTACAACCTGCAGAAATAACATCATTCGACAAATGAGGTAAAGCAGCATGTCCACTAGCACCATTGAGTTTTATCTCAAAATTATCATTTGAAGCCATAATAGCACCTTTTTTTACCCCAATAACCCCAACTTCAATACCAGGCCAATTGTGCATACCATAGACTTCGTCACAATCAATAAGATCAAAAAGACCATCATCAATCATTACTTTTCCACCTGCTACATTCTCTTCTGCAGGTTGAAAAATAAAATGAACTTTACCAGTTACACTAGAATCTTGCGATAAAAGTTTAGCGGCACCCAAAAGCATAGCCATATGACCATCGTGACCACAGGCATGCATTTTATTTGAATTTTTTGAAGAGTACGAAAGTAGAGTCTCTTCTTTGATGTCAAGAGCATCCATATCTGCTCTTAACGCTATTGATTTACCTAAACTATCTTTGTTCAATGTAGCAACTACACCTGTTTTAGCCAAACCTCTGTGAACTTCTAAACCAAAACTTTCTAATTTTGATACTAAAAAATCAGCTGTACTAACTTCTTCAAAAGCTGTTTCTGGGTTACTATGAATTTGATGACGCCATAAAATTACTTCATTTATAAAACTTTGTGTAATTGCTTCCATAATTAAATTTGTCCTGTACTTTTTAAAATTGCTTCTGCGATTATAACAGAACCTAAATAAGTTCCAATAAAAACAAACAAACCAATAATAACAATTTTTAATCCTGATTTTTTAAATGTTTCAATTTCCATCTTACCAATTGCAAAACCTGCGTATGCTAACACTGAAGTTGTTAATGCCAAAAAATGTACTTTTGCAGTAGCAGCAACAACAACATCTGCAACAGGAGAAATAGGAGAAGCAACTAAAATTGCAAGTGCAGAAATCCAAGCAATAGAAGGCAGATAAAATGGCATATATTTAGCTATAACTAACCCACCTAATGATATTAAATATATTATTGCCATGCCATAAGAAGCTTCAATCATACCACCAATTAAACCACTTGGTCCTTCAACAAGACGAGTAAGAAAAGACATACTAGCTTTGTTTGCTCCTGTAAAACCATAAATATGATTTGCAATTAAACCAATAAAACAAACTAAAAGTAATAAAATAGCATTTTGACCTAAATTAATAGATTTATTTTGATTATTCATTATGCTTTTTCCTTCTTTGATAAAACTTTATATAACCACTCTGAAACAGGTAAGGCGATAAATAGGCTCATATATAATCCCGTTGCATAAGTCATAACATTTGAAGCTGCTGCAAAGGCTGTAATTGTCTCTTCCATTTCTGGTTTCATCGCTACTAAAGCACCTGAACAAGCTGCTGTCATTGAACCTGAACCAACACCACAACCCATAGCTAAGGCTTTTATACTAAAAAGATCTAAACTAGCTAAAAAACTGGCCATTAAAGAGAAAAAAAGTGTTCCAAAAAGTGTTCCTACAACATAAACACCCATTACACCAACACCTTCAGGACTATTTAAGCCGTATTTATCTGAGATTAATGCTATATTTGGTTCTCTTGCAATTGAATGAGTTGCACCAATAGACTCTCTTCCCATCTTAAATACCACAATGGCAATAGGCATAGCAATTAACATTGTCGCTAAGTTACCTACTTCTTGTAAAACCAAAGCAGGTCCTGCATTTATGATTTCATTGATTTTAGGACCAATTCCTATACTAAATTTTGCGATAAAAGGCATAATTGAAATTGTTACAAGTGAAATTGCAGATTTCAAGCTAACCTTATCAACTATTTTTTCGGATGCCTTAATAACATTAGGATTAAGCAAAACCGCAATAATAAAAGCATAAAAAAGTGGTAACAAAATCATTGCCCCCACACCTAGTGAAATCTTGTTTATTCCTATGGTATCAGAAATAATAACAATTAAAATCACAAGTATATGTAACTTGGGATTCAGCAAATTCTTCATTAAAACTCTCCTTGAGTATAAATATAATTGTAAAACATATCTACAGCACGACCAAGATAACTTAAATAAAACTTAGCCAATAACAATAAAATATATTTTTATCCACAATTTATATAGTATTTTTCCATAAGTCTGCTGAAATCTACCAAAGTTAACATAATTTTTTCTTATTATATCTTCAAATCAACTTTAATAATATTGGCTTACGTAAAATAATATTTATTTATATTTATAACAATATTTCTTCTCCAACATTAATATATTTATTTATATTTTAATTTAAGGAAGTTTGGAATAAGATAAAGAATCAACTTCTTACCTCTAAGCAAATAACTTACATAAGAATAATTAATCTCTAGGAAATATAATGAATAATATAAAAGGTAATATCTTTGGTGGTATTACTGCGGCAATTATTGCCCTTCCATTGGCTCTGGCTTTTGGTGTTGCTAGTGGAGCAGGTGCCTTAGCAGGGCTATATGGTGCCATAGTTTTAGGTTTTGTTGCTTCTTTATTTGGTGGAACTCCAACTCAAATTTCAGGACCAACTGGTCCTATGACTGTAGTTTTTGCAAGTGCAATTGCAATTTTTGCAGGTGATTTAAATGCTGTTATGTGCGTAGTGTTTTTAACTGGTGTCTTTCAAATACTTTTTGGAATATTTAAATTAGGTAAATATGTAAGATACATACCATATCCTGTAATTTCTGGATTCATGAGTGGTATTGGCTTAATCATTATAATTTTGCAAATAAATCCTTTTATGGGCATAGATGGTGATAGTTCTGTTATTAATACTCTATACAATTTACCACAAACCTTAACAAGCATAAATAATCAAGCACTTATTATTGCAATATTAACTTTTATTATAACTGTTTTTACTCCTAAAAAAATTGCTAAAATCATTCCATCTCCACTTATAGCATTAGTAGTTATTACAAGTATAAGTATATATTTTGGATTTAATGTAAAAACAATAGGTGAAATTCCTACAACACTTCCTAATATTGTAATTCCTTCATTTGAGATTTCTCAACTAAAGAATATTATTACTTTAGCTTTTACACTAGCTATTTTAGGCTGTATTGATACACTTTTAACTTCTTTAGTTGCCGATTCTATTACTAAAACAAAACACAACTCTAACAAAGAATTAATTGGGCAAGGAATAGGAAATACCCTAGTCTCTTTAATTGGTGGTTTAGCAGGAGCGGGAGCAACTATGAGGACTGTTATAAATGTCAAAAGTGGAGGCACAACAAGACTCTCAGGAATTATTCACTCTCTAACAATTTTAGCAGCAATGTTATTTATGGCTCCAATTGTTTCACAAATACCACTTGCTTTATTGGCTGGTATTTTAATGAAAGTGGGAATTGATATACTTGATTATAAATTCCTAAGAATCATGAGAAATGCACCAAAATATGATCTTTATGTAATGGTAGTAGTGTTTTTATTAACAGTTTTTGTAGATTTAATTATGGCTGTTGGAGCGGGCATTGTTCTAGCTTCACTTTTAATAGTTTACAGAATATCTAAAGAGTCTAATATACAAACTATAGACTATAAAAAATCAGAAATTAAAAATGAAGAATCAGATACTAGAATACTTAACATAAACGGTGCTTTTTTCTTTGGATCAGCTTCTATTTTTGAAGACCAAGTAAATAAAGTTTTAGATACCAAACACTTAATTATAAACTGTTTAAATGTACCATTTATGGATATATCTGCTATATTTGCACTTGAAGATATGATATCAAAACTAAACGAATTAGATATCAAAATATCTTTAGTTTTAAAGAAAAAACATATTACCAAAATAATAAAAGTAAATAAAGCCCATATCTTTGATAATGTTGATATGCATGAAAATATGAAAGATATAAAATGTTAAGAGTTATTTAAGTATAATACGAATTATTTTAATTTTAGAGGAGAACTAAATGAAATTGCCTTTTATAGACCTAAAAACACAATATGAAACATATAAAGATGAGATAAACAAAGAAGTTTTGGGAGTGATGGAATCAACTCAGTTCATCTTTGGACCACAAGTTACTAAGCTTGAAGAGAGTTTAGCAAAATTTACAGGCTCAAAACATGCTATTAGCTGTTCTAGTGGAACGGACTCACTTATTTTAGCTCTTTTGGCACTTGATATTAAAGCAGGAGATGAGATAATAACTACTCCATTTACTTTTATAGCTACTGCTGAAGTCATAGCTCTTCTTGGTGCAGTTCCTGTTTTTGTCGATATCTGTGATATGAATTACAATATAGATTTTACTTTAATAGAAGAAAAAATCACAGCTAAAACAAAAGCTATCATGCCAGTTTCACTCTATGGTCAAACTGCTAATATGGACAAAATAAATGAAATTGCTAAAAAACACAATCTTCCTGTTATCGAAGATGCTTGTCAAAGTTTTGGAGCAGAATTTAATGGTAAAAAAAGTTGTAATCTTAGTACAATAGGATGTACAAGTTTCTTTCCATCTAAACCACTAGGTTGTTATGGAGATGGCGGAGCAATTTTTTGTAATGATGACGCATTAGCCCAAAAAATTCGTTCAATTTTAAACCATGGACAAGGCAAACGTTATGAGCATAAATATATAGGCATTAACGGTCGCATGGATGCTATGCAAGCAGCAATTTTAAATGTAAAACTAAATCACTTTGAAGATGAAATAAAAAAACGTCTTGAAATTGGAAGTCGTTATAGCGAACTTCTTGAAAATAGTGAAGAACTAAAAACTCCATTTGTATTTGAAGACAGAACTTGTGTTTATGCTCAATACTCAGTTTTATGTAAAGATAGAGAAGCACTAAGTAAAAAACTAAATGATGCAGGAATACCAACAGCAGTTCACTACCCAATCCCACTTCACTTGCAAGAAGCATTTGCATACCTTGGTGGCAAAAAGGGAGATTATCCTGTAAGTGAGAGAATTGGAAAAAGCATTATGTCACTTCCAATGAGTCCATTTTTAACACAAGAACAACAAGATATGGTTGTTAAAGCGATAAAGGCATAAACATGGTAAAAGTAGCACTAATCGGATTAGGTTCTATGGGACAAAATCACTATAGAGTTCTAAAAGCTCTAACAGGATTTGAGATAACAGCACTATGTGATATTCAACAAACAAAAGATTACGATGAACCTTTTTATACAGACTTAGATGAGATGCTTGAAAATGCCCAGTTTGATGCAGCAATTATTGTTGTTCCTACTTTTTTACATAAAGAAGTAGCTATAAAGTGTTTAAACAAAGGTAAACACCTCTTTATAGAAAAACCTGTAGCATCAACGGTAGAAGAAGCAAAAGATATACTTGAAGTTGCAAGGAAAAACGATGCTAGAGTATGTGTAGGATATATAGAAAGATTTAATCCAGTGGTTGAACAACTAAAAAATGAAATTGCTAGTAGTGAAATATACTCTATAGGAATTACACGTGTTGGACCTTTCCCTCCTCGCATAGCTGATGTTGGAATTTTAACTGACCTCTCAGTTCACGATATAGATTTAATACGCTACATTACAGGAAAAGAGATAATAAACACTTCCATATATAAATCTCAAAAAATACATAATCACCATGAAGACAATGCAATCCTCTCGTTTGAACTTGAAGATGAAGTAGTAGCTAGTATTACCACAAACTGGTTAACTCCTTTTAGAAAAAGAACAATTGAAGTAGCTACAAAAGATGCTTATTTTGAAGCGAACCTAATGGAGCAAGACCTTACAGAATTTTCAGAATATCAAAAAAATAACTCTTACGTTATAAGAAAATGTATGGTCAAAAAAGAAGAACCACTAGTACGTGAGCATAAAGCTTTTAGAAAGTTTGTAAAAACAGGTGAGCGTCATGGACTTAGCACTATTGAAGACAGCATAATAACGTTGGAAGTCTCTTCAGCAAAATGAGTAAAGCCTTAATATTATTAAACATGGGAGGACCAAACTCCCTAGATGAAGTAGAAGTTTTTCTAAAAAACATGTTTAACGACAAAAACATCATCACAGTAAAGAGTGACTTACTTCGCTCTTTTATATCTTTTATGATAGTAAATTCAAGAAAAAAAGTAGCACGTTCAAACTATGCAAAGATTGGTGGTAAATCACCAATAATTGGATACACCAAACAGCTTATAGAAAAACTACAACTTGAATTGAAAGATACTTATGTCACTTATGCTATGCGTTATACTTCTCCATTTGCTAAAGATGTAGTTGCAAAACTCAAAGAAAAAGGCATAACAGAAGTAACACTTTTTCCACTCTACCCTCAATACTCTACAACTACAACTAAATCATCATTAGAAGATTTTGAAGAAGCACTTGAATCTTTACATGTAAAGACTTTACATGTAGACAAATTCTATGAAAACGGTCTCTATAATGAACTACTTATAGACAAAATAAAAGAGCAATTAAAAACTAAAAATTCAAAAGAATTTGAACTAATATTTTCAGCTCACTCTTTACCTCAAAGCATAGTAGATAAAGGCGATACTTATCAAAAAGAAATCCTTTTACACGTAGAACTTTTAAAAGATATACTTAAAGAAAAAAATATCATATTCAAAGATATTCACGTAGCCTATCAATCAAAACTTGGACCAGTAAAATGGCTTGAACCTTCTTTAGAAGACAAACTAAAATCTCTTACATGTAAGAAAGTTATCATATCTCCTATCTCTTTTACTATAGATAACTCTGAGACTGAATTTGAACTCTCAATAGAGTATAAAGAAGTAGCAGATGAGCTTGGATTTAAAGAGTATTTAGTAGCAAAATGTCCAAATGATTCTAAAAAATTTGTGAAATTTATATCACAAATAGTAACAGATATATCTGCTAAGGTGTGAGTGAGGGAGTCAAAAAACCTTCTTCCACAAGGCGTAAAACAATCTCTTTATAAATAGGTACTGCACTCATAGAAGCAAAATAATGATACTTCTTTTTAGGTTCAATCACTAAAACACCTATGGTGAAACTATTTTTTTTATCGTTTGCAAAACCAAAAAATGAGCTATTGTATCTTCTAGAATAACCACCCTTTTCAGCAATATGAGCTGTTCCTGTTTTACCACCTATAATAAGACCATCAACTCTAGCCTTCATTCCGGTACCCTTTTGAACAGTTTTTATTAAAATACTATGAACTCTCTTTGCTACAGAAATAGGTATAACCTCTTTTTCCCCAGGTCTTAAAATTGAATATTTTTTGCCATCATCTCCCTCAAGATAAGAAGCTATATAAGGAGTAAGCATTCGTCCATTGTTATTAAAAACATTATACGCTTTTAAAATTTGCATAAAAGTAGCAGTCATACCATAACCATAAGATACTGTGCCTTTATATGTCTCAGATTTAAACTTATGAAGAGGTGGAATTGAACCTAATCTTTCATAAGGTAAATCTATATCTGTTTTTTGTGTAAATCCAAAATCTTTCAAGCCTTGATAAAACTCAATTGGATCGAGTTTTTGTGCAAGTTGGAACATTCCTATATTGCTTGAGTGAACTACAACATCTTCCGCGCTTAACCATTCATAGTCATGAGTATCGGTAATAACTCTTTTCCCAAATTTATATTTACCTCCATATGTCCGAACTAAATCGTACGGATTTACTTTTTTATCTTCTAATAAAAGTGAAAAGGTAAATGGCTTCATAACAGACCCTGGTTCGTATACATATTCTATTGCAGAAACATTTAGATTAGAATAATCGCTTCTTCGTATAAAATTAGGATCATACCTATTAGAGCTTGCTAAGCTAAGAAGTGCTCCACTTTTTGAGTGCATAACAGCAACTACTATCTCTTTTGCATCCAAACTCACTTTATAATTATCTATAAGATCTTCTAACATTTTTTGAAGTTTTAAAGATATTGTAGTATGTATATCAAGTCCATTTATTCTTCTACTTGAGACACTATCTCTATTTAATATAACAGTATTTGAAATATCTCTATAACCAATTACCGAGGTATCTTGAATAGAAAGAAGCCTATCTTCATAATAACGCTCCAAACCTTTTACACCCATAACTTTGGTGATACCATCTTTTTCTATCTTTTTTACATACCCTACAACAGGAGTAAGCGTAGTTGAAACTGGATATACTCTTCTCTCTCCACTTTGAACAATGCTAAGACCGTGTAAAAAAGCAATACCAGTTTTTGGATTATGATAAGTTCTAAAAACTCCTAGCCTAAAAAGTTTTCTTGCTAATGATTTTAGATGTTTTGCACTTTTGGGATTAATTTTGTAAGATAAAACTAGACTTCCTCTTCTTAAAAGAATTCTTTTTTTAACTCTCTTTTTGTCGTCTCCACTATATAAAGAGTAGAGATTTACAAACAAATCAAGTTTATCTGGATCTATATTTTGGGTATTAATTACTGCTTTATATAGTTTTTTACTACTTGCCACTGTAAAGTCATCATTACTTATGATATTTCCACGAGTGGCATGAATCTGCTCTTTGTAAGTAAGTCTTGGAAGTCGTCTATCTATCTGAGCCCAATAAAAAAGCGTACCCAAAAATATAATAAAACCAAGCGTAACTATAACAAATAAAAATAGTATTTTTATCTTACGGGTATCTTTTTGTTCCATAGAGTGAGTATAGCAAACTATTGTTTAAAGTTGAGTTCTTGCAATCTCTTTATAAGCACTAAGTGCTTTATTTCTTATCTCTAACATAACTTTCATACTTGTTTCGGCTTTACCTATAGCAAGTGCAGCTTGATGAAGATTTTTAACTTCACCAGTAGCAATATCAGCCATAGCTTGATCACCTTTTACCTGCGTTTTATTTACTTCTCCCAAAGACTCTTGTAAGACTTTAGAAAAATCACTGCCATCAGTTACCTTATTAGCATGTTCAAGTTTATTAGCGATGCCATTTATATTTGCAATTTTACCTATACTATTTTGCATCTATCTCTATCCTTTCATCATATCTATTGAGCTATTTGCCATGTTCTTAGCGCTTTGAAACGCTGCAACATTTGCTTGATATGCTCTTGTAGCTTCTATTAAATCGGCCATTTCTATTACTGGATTTATATTTGGGTAAGCTACATACCCTTCACCATTTGCATCAGGATGTGATGGGTCATACTTTAACCTAAAATCACTATCATCTCTGACAACCTTATCAACTACTACACTCATTATAGCAGGATTTGCATTTTTTTGTGAAAGCGGATCATCTAAAGGATTCTCATAATCTAACATATTATTGCTTCCCTTTAATTCTGCATTTAAAACTTTATCAAAATCCATTGCTTTAAAAACAACTTCTCTTCTTTGATAAGGTCCACCCTCACTAGTTCTAGTTGTATTTGCATTTGCAATATTTCCACTTATGATATTCATGCGAAATCTCTGAGCTGAGAGTCCATATCCGCTTATATCAAAATCACTTAAAAATGCCATTTATTATACCTTTGCCGATGCTTCTAATACACTCTTGAAAATTTGACTATTTTTCTTAAGTGCTGCTGTTAGTGCATTAAACATAACTGAATTTTTACCAAGTTCTGTTGTTTCAATATCCAAATCAACTGTATTACCATCATTTCGAGCCATATGACCATCTCTAAGGTAAATTGTTGATTTACTACTATCTAAACTCTTATAAGAACCCATGTGTTTATCATCAGTCCTAGCCATCTGTAACTCTTTTATATCACTTGAAGCATACATTTGTTTAGTTTTTTCTATAAGAGCAGACTCAAAATCAATATCACGAGCTTTATAAAATGGAGTATCTATATTTGCTATATTTCCAGCAATCATATCTTGACGTTGAGCACGTGCTGTAAGTGCTGCTTCCATCAAAGGTTTTGCTTTTGTTGTAGTATAAACCATTATTTTCCTCTCGTATCATTTAATGTTGCCTAAACATAAGCAAAATCTATTCCAAATTTTTCATTAACTTAATTTAAACATAATTATACTAAAATAACATAAATCCTTACATGTAAAGAGAATTATGGCAACAGATAAAACACTTTTTATACTTTGTACTTTTTGTATATTTATAAGTATCGTATTTTCATTATCATTGCCAGTATTTACTACACTGTTTTTCAACTATAGTGAACTACATTTTTTCATTAGACAAGCCACAGTTGGAATGGTTTCTATTCTCATTATGTGGAGTTTATCACAATTAAATCCAGATAAATATTTAGTTTGGATTGGTTTTTTTATCTTCTTTTCTTGTCTCTTTTTGATGGGCATTATGCACTATCTACCAGAATCAATGGTTACCTCAGCAGGTGGTGCAAAAAGATGGGTAAGGCTTCCTGGCTTTTCATTTGCTCCAGTAGAGTTTTTTAAAATTGGTTTTGTATATTTTTTAGCTTGGAGTTTTGCAAGAAAATTAGATGACAACAAAAAACCACTTAAAGATGAATTGATGCTAATTTTACCTTATGTTGGACTGTTTTTACTCGTCATATACCTTATAGCAATTATGCAAAATGACCTAGGACAAGTAGTTATTTTAGCTCTTACGCTTGCCTTTATGGCATTTTTTGCTGGTACGAGTTTACGACTTTTTATGATAAGCATCATGAGTTCCATTATGCTATTTGTTATTACAATTTTAAGTTCTGATAGAAGAATAATCCGTATTAAAACATGGTGGGCAACAATCCAAGACATGGTTCTCTCTATGTTTCCAGACTCAATGGCATCCGTACTTCGAGTAGAAAATGCCCCTGAACCTTATCAAATATCAAACTCACTTAATGCAATCAAACATGGTGGTCTTTTTGGGGAGGGTTTAGGTAATAGCCTTTTTAAACTAGGATACCTTAGTGAAGTACATACTGACTTTGTTTTAGCAGGTATTTCAGAAGAGATTGGCGCTTTAGGAGTTACCTTTTTAACTCTTATTATATTTACAATTATTTATAGAATATTCAAAATATCAAGCAGAAGCAATAACAAAGTATTTTATCTTTTTTCATTAGGTATCGGACTTTTAATAGTCTTCTCTTTTTTAATGAACGCATTTGGTATTACATCAATCACTCCCATAAAAGGAATAGCTGTCCCTTTCATTAGCTATGGAGGAAGTTCCCTATTAGCACTCTCTTTTGGCATAGGCATGGTACTTATGGTAAGTAAAAGAGCAAAATTATGAATATAATTTGTTCTTTTACTTGCAGAAGTTTACTTCGTGCTTTAGTGTCTGAAAAATATTCGGACTCGTTCGAATATTTTGAGAAATTAAATAAGAAAGCAAAATTATGATCGTAGCAATAACTGGTGGAGGAACTGGTGGTCATTTAGCCATTGCGAATGCACTAAAAGAAGAATTAAACAGTCGTGGATTAAAACCTATTTTCATAGGTTCTCAAAA
This sequence comes from Sulfurospirillum sp., assembly GCA_016744795.1. Lineage (GTDB taxonomy): Bacteria > Campylobacterota > Campylobacteria > Campylobacterales > Sulfurospirillaceae > Sulfurospirillum_A. Next base: position 5,377 of record JADGDR010000018.1, on the reverse strand, counting down.
TGGGCAAGATAAATCATGGTTTGAAAATGATAATGGCTTTGAGAAAACCTACTTCCTTGATTCTAAAGGAGTAGTAAACAAACGTGGTCTAAAAAAACTACTTGTTCTAAAAGACATCTTAGCTTCAGCCTTTACATGTAAAGATATTTTTAAAACTCACGACGTAAAAGCTGTCTTTTGTGTAGGTGGTTACTCAGCAGCTCCAGCAGCCTTTGCTTCACTACTTACAAGAACACCTTTATATATACATGAACAAAATGCAGTCATAGGAACACTAAACAAACTACTAAAACCTTTTGCAAAAGAGTTTTTTAGCTCTTATGACAAAAACTCTAAAGTCAAAGAGTATCCTGTAAGTGACAAATTTTTTAACTCACGAAGAATCAGAAAAGAGTTAAAAACAGTCATTTTTTTAGGTGGTTCACAAGGCGCAAACTTTATTAATGAACTGGCGATAAAAACTGTACCAATTTTAATAAAAAAAGGTATCCATATAATCCACCAAACAGGTCAAAATGACTACTCTACATGTAAAGATTTTTATGAAAAAAACTCTTTACATGTAGAGTGTTTTGCCTTTAATAAAAACATATTAGATTACCTTAAAAAAGCAGATTTTGCAATAAGTCGTGCCGGAGCAAGTACACTATGGGAACTTAGTGCCAATGCCCTTCCTGCTCTATTTATTCCTTACCCTTATGCTGCAAAAAATCATCAATATTTTAATGCAAAAAAGTTAGTTGAAAAAAATGCATCAATTATTAAAATACAAAATGAGTTGGATGAAAAAAACCTTTTATCTATACTTAAAGATATAAACTTAAAACCGATGTCAGAAAAGCTATCATCAATCATAACAAAAAATGGTATCAAAAAGATAACAGACACTATATTAAAAGGCTAAAATTGGACGCAAAAAAAATGTTCTCAGATTTAAAAAAGATTCCTATTATAGGTGACTTTATCCTCTCTTTTGCTATTGTTGTTGTCCTTATTACACTCTCCTCTGCAGGAAATTTTTGTGGTTATGAAGGAGAAGATAAAAAGTTAATTATAAATATATTTATATCCATAGGATTCACCTACTTTATATACTCAATATCTTCAAGAATCTACTTTTTTTTCAAAAAAAGATAAATTTTTATTAATTATAAATATTTTACAGCTGTATTTAAACTAATTTATATTAAAATGCAAGTAATAAATTTTATTACATAACTAAAAGGAGTTCTAATGAAGAACTTATCTATAAAACAAAGACTAATTATACTTGGTATCATAACCATATTAGGTATAATTTCTATCCATACCTCAGCAAAAGTTTTAAGTAATCAAGAAAAAGCACTTTTAAACATACATGAAAAAGTTTCACAAATTGAGACACATGTTTTAACTGTTAGAAAATATGAAAAAGATTTTCTAGCAAGAAATGATATGAAGTATGTCCTAAAACTTCATAGTAAACTTTCAAAGTTAAATAAACATATTAATGACTTGATGATTTTATCTAAAAATAATGATATAGAAACAGAAGAATTGTCACAAATATTAGATGTTTTAAATGAATATAAAACAGTGTTTGATAAGTTAGTTAAAATCAAACAAGAAATAGGACTTAGTCCAGATAAAGGTTTGGAAGGAAAACTAAGAGTAGCTATACATGATGCAGAAGCATTTTTTAAGAAATACGATGATATTAAGGCACAGGCTCTTATTTTAACATTAAGAAAAAATGAAAAAGATTTTTTAATTAGAAAGTTACCAAAATATGTTGATAAACACACTAAAAATTTCGAAAAAACAACTCAATATATAAACACGACCCAAAACTTAACAGAATCTTTACCTCTTTTATATAATTATCAAAAAGATTTTATGGCTTTAACGGAAGGTTATAAAATAATGGGACTTAACCATAAAATAGGTTTTCTTGGAAAACTAAGAGACACTGTACATAAAACAGAATCTCTAATAGAAAAAAACATAGAACAACTTAACATACAAATAGAAGATCATATACAAAGCACGTTAAATATTTATATTGCACTCGGTAGTTTTATTATTATTATAATTTTGTCACTAACTACATTTATCATAATGTCTATTTTAAAACCACTAAGGTCTTTAACAAATATTATAGTTTCAAATGAACAAGATTTAACTATAAAGTATGAAGTACCTTATAATGATGAATTAAGAGAGATAGCAGATGCACTTAACATTTTTATGGGAAGACTAAGAACTGTAGTTGCCGAGACTATCTCAGCAAGTGATGAAAATGCAGCAGTAGCACACCAGCTTTCATCAACTTCACTTAGTATTGGTCAACGTGCTGAACAAGAGACAGAAATAATCCAAAAAACCACTGAAACAGGACAAAGAGCGAGAGAAAATATAAACTCTTCCGTAAGTCAATCAAAACAAACGAAAACAGAGATAGAAGAGACTAACAACTCTCTTACTGAAGCAAATAAAGTATTTGAAATACTTATTGAGAAGATAGAAAAAACATCAGAAGTAGAACACGAACTGCAACAAAAAATGAATTTACTTGCTCAAGATGCAGAACAAGTTAAAGGTGTACTAACCGTTATTAATGACATAGCAGACCAAACAAATCTTTTAGCGTTAAATGCAGCTATAGAAGCGGCTCGTGCAGGTGAACATGGACGTGGTTTTGCTGTTGTTGCCGATGAAGTCAGACAACTAGCAGAGAGAACACAAAAAAGCTTAATTGAGATAAATGCAACTGTAAATGTTATAGTCCAAGCCATAAGTGACTCAGGAACACAAATGGATCAAAATGGAAATATGTTTAAGGAACTTGTAGACCAATCACAAACAGTATCACAAAAAATCTCCTCATCAGTTGAGTTAATGACAAATTCAGTAAAAACAGTAGAGTCATCAACAAAATCAACAGAAAGTTCAGGAGAAGAGATACAAAAATCTATGTCAGAGTTAGAACATATCAATGAGATATCAACAACAAATGCCAGAGATTTAGAAGAAATAGCAAGTGCAGCAAATCATTTACATCAAGTGACACAAAAGTTAAATGACAAGTTGCATTATTTTAAAGTATAAAAGGATTAAAATAAATAGTGCATCCAACAAAAGTCAAACCTTTAACCTTTAGTACCATAAACAATTAATATAGCATACAAAACCCTTAATAGGGTTTTTGTGCCTATAAATTATCTGCATTCAACCAATAACTGACAAACAAATTTTACAAGCACATGAACGATTAAATTACCGACATAGAAAGGTTTTTGGGTATAAAACTCCAGTTAAAGTTTTTTGGTCTAAATTCAGTTTATATTTTAAAAAAGTTAGGATAATATTATTATATAAGAATATTTAAACAAATGGTGCGCCCGACAGAAGTCGAATCTGTGACCTTCGGTACCGCAAACCGATGCTCTATCCAGCTGAGCTACGGGCGCACATTTAATTAAGAGTGAGATTATACCTAAATTTATATAAAAATCAAAGTTTTTTAGTGTAAAATATAGAAAAAAAGATATTAAATGATATTTTCAATAAAAAATTCTTTTAAATCCTCTATAAAAAGCTCTATAATCATATTAAAGTTAGTAGTTCCTATATATATATTAGCTGATATTCTCTTTTACTATAATCTCTTAGAATATATAACTTTTATTTTTGAACCTATTACATCATTTTTAAATTTACCAAGTGAAGCTGCTTTATCCATTGTAAGTGGTGTCTTTTTAAATCTTTATGCTGCTCCTACTTTTGCCACACTATCATTATTATTTAAAATTAACTGGACTGTTGAATCTCTAAACTCTTTGCTATATTTGCTTGTTCTCATTTTCAACCCTTATTCATTTTATTTTAACTTAGAATTGTTTAATTCTTAGTATGAATTTAGGTTACCCCTCCAATCAATACTCTTGTCTATTAAAATTATTATTCTTATTACACTACTTATTTTTAGATTAGATTTTATAAAATCACTTAAGATTGTTGAAGAGTATTCTAACAAAGTTAATAGTGCTTTTTCTATCACAATTGGAGTCATTCTTGGTATAACATATGGAGCTGGTATACTCATAAATGAATATGAAAAAAATACATTATCAAAAAAAAAAGATACTTTACATTGGAACATTTTTAATGATATGTCATGCACTTATAGAAGATACATTATTGTTTGTTATATTTGGAGCAAATTTTTTGATTATTGTTACATTAAGAGTTATATTTGCTTTTATATTTGCTGCTGTTTGTCCAAAACTACTTTCTTCAAAAGTTCAAGACTAGTTATCTTCTAACTCAAGATTATATATAGTTCAAATTAAAATTACTTTTTTTAGTTAATCTATGAAAATATCTAAAATAGTGTCTACATTATTTACTTACTACGAAGTAAATTATATGTATAATCTATTTTAAAGGATTAATTTGAACGACAACATAATAGCCTATCAAGGCGTAGAGGGAGCATACTCTCATTTAGCATGCAAAAAGGCATTCCCGAGCTCAATTACTATAGCCTGTAACAGTTTTAACGATGCTATGAAACTAGTTGAATCAGAAACAGCAAACTTAGCAATGATACCAGTAGAAAACTCAACAGCAGGTAGAGTAGAAGAGATTTATAGACTTATACCAAAATTATCACTATATATTGTTCAAGAACATTTTGAACCAGTAAACCACTGTTTACTTGGAATAAAAGGCTCAAATAAAAAAACTATTAAATATGTATCTTCTCACCCACAAGCTTTAGCCCAATGTTATACAAATATCACAAATCTAAATTTTGAAGCATTAGCCAAATTTGATACTGCAGGATCGGCAAAAGAAATAAGTGAAAAAAATGACCCATTATATGGAGCAATAGCCTCAAAATTAGCAGCAAAATTATATAATTTAGAAATTTTAGATGATAAATTTGGAGATTTGGTAGGAAACATCACTAGATTTATTATTCTTTCAAAAGATATTCAAACACCAAAATATGAAAAAAATGAAGAATACATAACTTCATTAGTTTTTCAAGTTAGAGATATACCAGCAGCTCTCTACAAAGCTCTAGGAGGTTTTGCAACAAATGGAGTAAACCTTTTAAAACTTGAGAGTTATTCACTTCCAGGATCACTTAAAGTAAGCCAATTCCATATAGACATAAATGCGCATCCTGATGAAAAAAGTTTAAAACTTGCATTAGAAGAATTAACATTTTTTGCAAAAGATATAAAATACTTAGGAATATATAAAAGGGAATAATAGATAGGGTAGGTGTAAATAAATAACGCGAACCGGCAGCGACCTACGTTTCCACCCCAGTAAGGGAAAGTATCATCGGCGATGAAGAGCTTAGCTTCTTGGTTCGAAATGGGTC
>JADGDR010000027.1 GCA_016744795.1 Sulfurospirillum sp. | reverse complement strand
GTTGTCAAGGATAATAAAAACTTTCTACAGATTATCGCTGTATTAAGTGCTTACACTCAAAAAGAGTTGGGTTTTATGTGCGAAAGTTGAGTTATTAATTTAATACCATATTCATCACATAAATCTTTTAGAAATAAACATTCTTTTTTCATCTCTTCATAAGATTTACTTTTTTCTCGATATTGAACAATTGTTGAACCACCAAGAATTGCCTCTTTAGTTATAGAACAAAGATTTCTATTTAAATAGGAATCTTTCTTAGTGACAAAATATAGAAGAAGTTCCTCTTTAGAAAGTTTTAATGTTTGCATTATCTTTAATCTCTTCATTTGTTATATTACTTAAAGCATCAATAATATCAACTCTAAAATTACCTAAACCTTTGTACTTTTCAAGTGCAATGTCTCCTGCTTGTCCCATCAAACTTATGGCCTTAGTAGTTGCGTCAAAATAGTTTTTATCTACTGAGCAAAATGAAGCAATTATTCCTGCGCACATACAACCAGTTCCAGTTATTAATGACATTTTTTCATTTCCGTTATAACATAAATTGGTTTTTATTCCATCTGTTATAATGTCAATTTCTCCAGTCGCCGCAATAATTGTATTTAATTCAATTGCAATTTTTTTAAGTAAAGTCACTGTGTCTTCTAAGTTGTGAGTAGTTAATTTATCACTGCTACTTACATCAACACCACTTGTTGTCTGTGTTTGTAAATATAATGCTTTAATTTCAGTAAGGTTACCTTTAATTACAGCAAATTTCACTTTTTTTAAAAGTTTTTTAACTGCCTTATTTCTTAATGAAGAAGCACCAACCCCAACTGGATCAAGAATTACAGGAATGTTAACTTCATTTGCTTTTTTACCCGCAAGAATGCTTGATTTTATAACTCTTTTGTTGAGTGTTCCAATGTTAATGACTAAACTACTTGAAAAAGAGGCTATTTGGGCAACTTCTGCTTTATCGTCTGCCATTAAAGGAGTAGCACCAACGCTTAGAATAGCGTTTGCAACATCATTTACTGTTACATAGTTTGTTATAGAGTAAACTAATGATTTTTTACTTTTTACTTTTTGATATAAATTCATTTAGTTACCTTTACTTTTGATTGCATTTTTCTTATAATAAGAGTTAGAATACCTATTATAATTATGACCGGAACACTAGAACCAATAAATGTTTCAATACTAATCATTTGATTATATAAAATGACTCCAATAATGAAAACTGGAAGTATCGTTAAATCAATTGTTTCTCTAATTTCACGTTTTTTTAATATGAAAAAGTCAGTAATTAAAATCGCAATCATAGGAGCAAATACACTTCCAATCATAATCAAGAAATTTTGATATTGATCCATTGGAATCAATATCGCTAGTGCGGTTCCTATTGTGGTTACAACTATAATAATTGATTCTTTTGAAAACTTTTTTGTTATATTTAAAAAACTTTCACCTGCTGAATAAACATCTAAGTATGTTGTAGTTACTGTACTCATCAAAACAATAAACAAGGCAACTAAACCTAAACCAGAATGTAATAATATAGTAGAAATATCTGGTGAATTTGTATATAAAACAATTCCCAATCCTAAGATATACATAAAAGATGAACCAACAAAATATGCACCAACACTCAGAAGTGAAGTTACTTTTGGATTATCAGATTTACATGTATAATCTGCTATTAACGGTAACCATGATAAGCACATTATTACAGAAAGTTCTATTCCTAATGATATTGACATAGTTTGTGTTGATTTATACTGTAATGCACTTGTGTCTTTAAATATAACAAAAGCCAAAACTAGACATAAAATAAATAATGAAGAAACTATAATAGCATTTATTTTTATAAAAACTTGGTATTTCATTTTTACATAAAAAATTATTAGCAATCCGATTAGTATGGCAAACAGTGGAAACATTTCAAAGTTTAGTAACTCTTTTGCGATACCGTTAAGAGCAGTTGCTCCGGCAATTATCATAACTGAAGTCCAGCCAATTAACTGCAAAATATTCATTATAGAAAATCCCCAAGAGCCTAATTTTCCAAATGAAATTCTACTTGATTGCATTGAGGGTAATTTGGATATCCCTCCAATCATACTTGCAAAATACATTAAAATAGCTCCGATTAAATGTCCTATTATTATTGCAATCATACCTTTTTGAAGTCCTAATGGAGCAAGTAGTCCACCGACGCTTATTTCAGCAATACTTATAGCAGCTCCCAGCCAAAGTACAAAGTGTGGAATTTTATTATTTAAAGACATATGACCCTTAAACACTAAAGTTAATTTTATGGATAAAAAAGAGTAAAAGTTATAAATGACGTGTATAAGCTTTCCTACGTTAGTATTATCTAAATCAGGTAAAACGGTCATTATCTCAATAGATAAACTCTCAGCCTGATGATTCAAGCTCCCATAGTTAAGTGTTATGAAAGAAGAGTATACGTAAAAAAGATTCTATTGTCAATAAGAATACCTATACATTGAATTCTAACATGATGTGGCTACAATAATTCATACTCTTGAGTTTTGTGTTTGGCATTTAGCATTTAGCTAGTATAGACTTTAATTCAATAATATCTGCTAAGCATAACATCTTAAAATATATTTAATTTAAAAACTTGCTAAAATCTTATTTTTGTAGTGCAAGTTCTTTTAGTTGGATTATATCAAGCCTGTCTTTTGGTCTATTTGATGCAGTTTTGTTTTTAATGATGTCATTTATCTCTAAAGAATATACTTCTATTTCATCAAATGTTACAAGTTCCTTATTTTGCCATGCTTCTTCAAAAGTAAGTCCATCTATATCTGTTAAAATATCTATGCGATTAGGCTCTATTCCTATTTGTAAAACACTGTTTGGTGCTAAAAAATCATCTGGATTAATTATAAAAGGTACACCAAATTCATCAAGTGCATTGAAAATATTGATAGCATTTTTTTTTGTCTTTTGAATCCATAGGTCAATGTCATATGTAGAACGAGAATAACCAACCTTTGCCATTGCATAAGCACCTGCTATGAGAAACTTTACATTATGTTTGTTAAAAAGAGTGATAATGTCTTTATAATCTTGAGTGAGATACATAGTTATTCTTTATTTGTTAGTGATAAATTTTACTATTGATTTATCAACATATTTAGGTGCTATTTTACCTGTTTGTTCTCTCCATCTCTCTTGAGAAAGTTTCGCTAAGAGTTCCCATGAGCTTTTAGCATCAAGATGAGTATGAAAACTATTATGTAAAGAGGAGTGTAAATCTACCTTAGTAAAAGTAATGTTATCTCTTCTTTGTAGTGCTCTTTCTTGCATAGTTGACATACGATACACCTAGTTTTGGTTTGGATTATTTTAACATAATTTTGTTTAAATCTCAATTTCGAAAATAGCTCTTGTAGTCATACTTTTGTACCAAACAAAGCTAAATAAAATATACTTTTACTGTCTTTACATGTAGAGGTTATTTTGTTATGTAAATCCCTAAATATAGGGACTTGTTTGGAAACATAACTACTCTATGTTAATCTTCAATACTTTTAAAATCCCTAGTTAACTTTGTTGATGCAAGAGATGGTTTTATTTCATATTCACCAGAGTATTCTTTTGCAATGAAAGAGCCTTCTTTAGAATATCTCATTAACATATGCGAATATTCGCTTACTTTACTAGTGTCCATCCTCAATCTTAATGCTGTACCTTTGTAATTACATTGTATATCAGATTTACCCTCTGAATGAAGATTAATACCACTGTCATTACTTACTATTAAGAAATCACCACCATTTTTGCAAATTCTAGTTGCCAAATATAGACCAAGACCTGAATTTTGCCACTCAAAATCTTTACGTTCTTCAATGCCCTTGTACCTTTTTCCTGACACATAAGGTTTAAGTGCAAGTTGCATGGCATCTTTTTCGCTTTTAATGTCAAGACATGGATTTGTTGACAAACTTTTTTGTATTCCCATTCCTGTATCTAAAATTGCAACTTCAATCAAATGCTTAACTGGCCAATACTGTGCACAATATTCTATTGTCTCCGATTGTGAGTGTTCAACTATATTAAGCATTATTTCACGAATCAAAAATGTTAGTGTATCAACTAAATCACCTTCTTGCTCGTGAACTAATGTTTGAGCAATTTTATATGATTTGCTTTCAAGTGCCTCTCCCACATGAACCTCTTTAAGTTCTGCTTCTTTTTGAATTTCCAATACATTTAACATTGTTAGGGGTATATAAGTACTGCCACTATTAGCTTTTCCTGCCTCTTTCCCATGTTCTAATCCAAAAGCTTTATAAAGACCCATATTTGCTGCGTATGAATGATTTTCAAGATTAATTGCTCTACAAGCTTGTGGGTGAACTGTAGAAAATCTTTTTAATTCATTAGCAACATAAGCCATTGTGAATGGCTCAATCAATTTTAGATTTGCGAAATCAAATTCATAGTTCTCATCTTTTTCAAGTTTCCATAATCTATTACAAAAATTTATTGCATTTTTTAATGATAAGTTTTGTTGTATTTTTAATTTTGTCATGTTTATCCTTCTATTGATTTCATTTTAGCTAAATTATTATGTTATATGATACGAGTCGTCAAATTTTGAGAATTTTATCAAATATTTTTGAAAAAATGTCAGCTGTTTAAAATGTTTACATGTAAAGAAGTTAGCCTGTCGTCTTTTTAGCTAGTTTTTAAACTTTAAGACTTCGACAAAACTCTATTTGCCAGAGTTTGTTGAACAAAAGCATTTAGAGAAAGACCAACTTCCAAGGCTTTTTTATGGATTTTTTTATGTAATTCAGGCTCAATTCTTATGTTAAAAATACCTTTATATACTTTTTGTGGTTCTCTGTTTAATTCTTTACATGTTTGTAGATACTCATCTACTGCTCTATGAAAATTATCTTCAAGTTCATTTGCATTGACTGCTTCAAAAGTTACTAAATCATCTATCATTTCTAGTTTACCAAAAAAGCACTTATCTTGCGAAGAATACTCAATACTTCCAATATAGCCTTTGTACTCTATAGTGTTAGCCATGATAAATTTCCTTTAGTTTTTCTTGTATCTGTTTTATGAGATAAACTTTCAAAATATCACTAGGATGTGGCTTATGCAAGTTTATTAAACTGTCTTTTTGTTTATTGTAAAATTTTACAGCTGAACCATTTCCCTCAATCTTTACATATCCACACGATAAAAGAAGTGTTTCTAACTCACTAAAAGTTAAATCTTTTTTGATAGGGTTTTGTAAAAATTTTTTTAGTAATTTTTCTTTTTTACTCATAAGTATGATACCACTTTTTAGTTACAAAGTCAATGTGAGATTTTTTATAATTCATGCTTAATCTTAAATACTTTTATTCATTATTGCACAAAAAAAAGTTTAGTAATAAAAGTATGTCATTTTGAAAGTTTATATTTATATATTTTTTACATGTAGAGTTTGCCAAAGTTTTTCTTAGTAAAATTGTTTTATTGGAATGCTGTAAATAGAATATAAGCTCTATTTTGTTTCTTTACTTCACTTCTTTATTTTGTTGTTTTCTGTGTTCTCTTTTCATATTTCTTTTTATATCTTTTTGTCTTAATGGTGCTTCTTCTATTTTTTTATTTTTAGCAAACTTTTTTCTAATCAAATAAACAATAACAGCTGTAACAAAAACTACAACAAAAAATTCTATTCCAAACATTTTTTTCCTTCTATTTAAAAAGTTATCATAACAAGTATATATGTAAATTAAGTGTAATTAACTCCAATTGATATATTATCACTTTAAAACTATCTTTTTGTTATTTAAAGCCTTAAACAAAATTATGCTAAAATAACCCATATTAGAACTAGATATGTCATATGTCAACTATGCAAGAAAGAGCGCTATAAAGAAGAGAAAGCATTACTTTTACTAAGGTAGATTTGCACTCATCTTGACACTAAAAGTGCATGGGAACTTTTAGCGAAACTCTCTTAAGAGACACGAAGAGAACAAACAGGTAAAATAACACCTAAATATGTCGATAAATCAATAGTAAAATTTATCACTAAAAAATAACTATGTATCTCACTCAAGACTATAAAGACATCATCCAATATTAGCTGAAGTAGGTAAAGGGATTAATTCGTAATGAAATACCATATCGTCTATATAGAGATTACCAATATATGTGGTTTAGAGTGTAGTTTTTGCCCTCCAAAAACAAATGATACGGCAACTATGAAGTTAGATTTTTTTGAACAAATACTACTTCAACTAGTTCCATATACCAAAAAAATAGCTTTACATGTAATGGGCGACCCACTAGTTCTTGGAAACATAAAAGAGTATTTAGACATAGCGTTTAAGCACGGTTTTGAGGTTATGATAACAACAAGTGGCAAATACCTAAATAATCATCAAAATATATTTCATCAAAGTCTAAAACAAATCAATGTTTCACTCAACAGTTTCAATAAAAATTCTATGAAAATCTCATTTGAAACATATATGGACGGTATTTTTAAGCTATGTGAAAAAAGAGTTGATGATGATGTATTTATAAACCTCAGACTTTGGAATTTGGATGAAAATGGTACTGAGAATGCGTACAATCAAAAAATATTTAAAAAACTATCAGATTATTTTAAAGTACTTTTTCCACAAGACATACTAACAAATCCTCCAAAATCTATAAGATTGGCAAAAAAAATACTTGTACATTTCGATAGCTATTTTGAGTGGCCCTCGCTCAAAAATACTCACAACTCTCACGGCTTTTGTCATGGACTAAGCTCCCAGATAGCAATACTAGCCAATGGCAGAGTAGTGCCTTGTTGCCTCGATGGAGATGGAATCATCAACTTGGGAAGCTTACATGTAAGCAGTATTAAAAAGATTTTAAACTCAAAAAGAGCAACGGATATAGTAGAAGGGTTTAAAAATCACAAAGCCGTAGAGGAACTTTGTGCTAAATGTTCATTTAAAGATAGGTTTAACTAAAATA
>JADGDR010000017.1 GCA_016744795.1 Sulfurospirillum sp. | reverse complement strand
AGCTTGACTCAACCATTTAAGGGTTTTATAGATTTAGGTGAAAATTTAAAAAATTATTGGGGAGAAAAATCTATTGTTATTGATGCTCCATCAAACTTAGATAAAATGCAAATAAATATCAAGCCACCACCAGAGCAATTAGGTAAAAAGACTTTGTTAGATTTAAGTAATATGGGAAATATAGATTTAGAAAAAGCAATAAAAATTTTACAAGTAAAAAATTTACATAATATTGATTCAAATATGAGAATAAGAGATATTGCTAATGCCTTAGAGTTGACACCTACGGATATTTATACACTTTTAACTAAATTGTGAGTTTACATGTAAAGGGGAATTCCCCTTTACATGTAAAGATAATGACTAGTCGCGTCTTCTTCTTGAGTTGCGATCGCCTCTGCTATCACTACTTTTACCACGGCTTCCACCGCCATCTCTGCTACCGCCACCGTCACGGCTTCCACGGCTTCCACCACCGTCTCTGTTTCCACTACGGCTTCCACCGCCACTTCCACCACGACCACCACGGTAACCACCGCCACCATTGCCGCCTCTTGAATTTCTTCCGTATCTTCTATTACCTTTGCTTCTCTCTTTTTCTGCAAGTCTTTTGATAATTCCACTTAATGAGTTTTTATCAAATCCAATTTTATCAGGTCCTTGTGGAGAGTTTTTCTCCATCATAACACTTATAAGTTTTAGAGCTATTTGAGCCATATCCATTTTTTCACTAAGAATATTTAAAAGCTCTTGTGCATTGTCATCTAAATTTGCATGAGTTATATCATGTGCCATTTTTTCTAATCTACTTTTGTTTACATCTAGCAAAGTAGGAACAAGTTTTTGATTTAAATTTGAACCAACTTTTTTACCAATTCTTTGCATTGAGTGGTATTCGTTTGGAGTTACTAAAGTAATCGCAGTTCCTTTTCTCCCCGCTCGTCCTGTTCTACCAATACGGTGAACATAACTCTCTGGGTCAAAAGGCATATGGAAGTTAAAAACATGAGAAATATCTGTAACATTAAGTCCACGAGCAGCAACGTCAGTTGCAACTAGGATTTCAAGTTGAGAACTTCTAAATGCTTTAATTGTTGTTTCTCTTTGATTTTGCTCCATATCTCCATGAAGTCCTTTAGCTGTATAACCCATTGCCATAAGATGGTTTGAAAGACGGTCAACTTCTTTTTTTGTTCTACAAAATACGATTGATTTAATTGGGTCAGTAGCATCTAATAGTCTAACCATAGCAGTATCTCTTTCGTACTCATTGATTACATAGTATTGTTGATCAATATCTTCATTTGTTGTATGGTCTTTTGGTGTTACACTTACATATTTTGGATCTTTTAAAATTTTCTTTGCAAGTTTTTTGATAGGCTCAGGCATAGTTGCTGAGAAAAGAAGTGTTTGTCTATTTTCAGGCATGTATGAAAAAATTTGCTCAATATCTTCAAGGAATCCCATATCTAACATTTCATCTGCTTCATCAAGAACAATGATTTTTGGAGCGAAGTCTCTTAATCTATTGTTTTTTAGAAGATCTATTAGACGTCCTGGAGTTGCTACAACAACAGAAGCACCTTTTTCTATAAGACCTATTTGACGTGAGTATGAACTACCACCATACACTGTTACTGTTCTAATTCCTGCTTCACGTCCAAGTGTGAAAAGCTCATCACTAACTTGAGTTGCAAGCTCTCTTGTTGGAGTTACTACTAAAATTTCAACTTTGTTTGAACGAGTATCTATCATGCTCATTGCAGGTAGCCCAAATGCTGCTGTTTTTCCTGTTCCTGTTTGCGCTTGTGCTACTATATCATGACCTTGAAGAACTAAAGGGATTGCCTCTTCTTGAACTGGGCTTGGCTCTTTAAAACCAGCATCCTTGATTGCCTTCATGATATTTTCGCTTAATCCAAATGATTCAAATGTTACTGCCATTGTTTTTTCCTGTGTTTTGATTTGTTCAAAACTTCGAGTGTGAAGTGAGCGTAGGAAAGTATCCTACTACATAAAATTTAGTGAGTTTTCAAATGTGTTTGATAAACTTAGCAACTAGTATGCAAAAACCTACTAGCTTGCTGAGAGTCGTTTGTCAGTCTTGAGTAAGTTTAGAACTTTTAAATGAAGTCTTGAATTTGACCGCATTTTACCTAAAGTTTACTTAAGACTTTATTGAAGCAATAAGAAAGTCTATTTGAGGGTGTATTGTAGACCTAATCTCATCTATTTTTTTGCCTATTGCAATGGAATTTAGAAGTGATCCATGAAAACTATTGGCAAGAAGATTTGCAGTTAAGCTTATATCTATGTTTTTAAATTCACCACTATTTATACCTTCTCTTAGTATTTTTTCAAGAGTATCTGTCTCTTTTATTCTCTCTTGTTTAAAATGTTTGACTAATCCATCGTGAGAAAAGTTTAGGATAGTTGACATATTCATAGCTAAAAGTTTTAGAAGTATATCCATTGTGTGATTTTCTTCTAAAACTGAAAAGTCAAAATAGTGGTTAATTTTTTCACTAGCTGAGGAACCTTTAGTAAAGTTTTCTGCTCTTTTTTTATCTAGTAATTCATTAGCATAATTCCAGATTTCTAAGATTATCTCTTCTTTTGTTTTAAAGTATAGATAAACTGTCCCTTTTGCAATATTCGCATTTTTTGCTATTGCTTCTACTGAAGTTTTTGTCAAACCTAAGTTTGCAAACAGTGGTATTGCTGCTAATGCTATAGCTCTTTTTTTTTCATTTTTTTCTGATTTTCTTAACATTTATTATAGGCACATTCCATTTTTTTTGTATTATACAATATTTTTATAAAGTTATATTAGTTACTCTACAAAATCTTTTTCATAAAATTTTCTTAACCATCTATCTAGTGGATACATGAATTTATAGATTGCTGGTACTACTAAAAGAGTTAATATGGTTGAGCTTATAAGCCCACCAATAATTGAAATAGCCATTGGTGCATTTCCTTCATGACCAGCTCCTGTTCCAAAAGCAAGAGGCATCATAGCTCCTATCATTGCAAAGGTTGTCATCAAAATGGGACGAAGTCTTTTTTCTCCAGCTTCTAAAAGTGCTTCATCTATATTTTTCCCTTTTTTAATTGCATTATTGGCAAAATCAACTACAAGAATTGCATTTTTTCCAACCATACCTAGGAGTAAGATAACTCCAAGCATAACAAAAAGACTAAAAGGCATATTTGCTAAGTAAAGTCCAAGAAGAACACCTGTAAAAGATAGAGGCATTGCAACCATAATTATTAGTGGTTGAATTAATGATTCATATAGTGCGGCAAGAATCAGGTAGATTAAAATTACTGCTAAACCAACAGCCATAGCAAAAGCAGTTGCTGTGTCTTTCATCCTTTGAATATCACCAGTAAACTTAAATGTATAACCATCTTTTAAAACTTTATTTAGTTTTTGATTCATATTTTCTACAATGCTGTTAAGTGGAGCTCCTGATAGATTTGCTTTTACAAGAATTTTTCTTTCTCTGTCAAATCTGTTAATAGCTACTGCACATAAGTCTTCTTCAAAATTAATTAATCCTTCAAGAGGAATAAAATTTCCTGAAGATGTTCTTATTTGTAATTTTTTTAAATCATTTATTGTTTTTCTATTGGCATCGGAAAAACGAAGTGTTACATTAAATTGTTTACCATTTTCTTCATAATTACTAATAGATAAATCACTAGAAAATGTTGCTCCTAAAATACCAGCAATTTCTTGAGCACTGACTCCCCATCTTTTTGCATTTTCTCTTTTTATTGTTATTTTAATTTCAGGTTTACCTTTTTCATAGTCAGTATCAACATCAACAGGACCATTAATTGAAGCAAGTTTTTTTGAGATAATAA
Source organism: Sulfurospirillum sp. (assembly GCA_016744795.1). GTDB lineage: Bacteria > Campylobacterota > Campylobacteria > Campylobacterales > Sulfurospirillaceae > Sulfurospirillum_A. The sequence continues at coordinate 32,734 of JADGDR010000017.1, read as the reverse complement.
GAGATTTTTTTTCTAAAATATCTAAATTTGGACCTCTTAATACAATTTGAATTTTTGCATTTTCTAAACCAGTATCCATTGTAGGAACTTCTTCAACGGAGATTTTTAAACCGTTTATATGGGATAGCTTTTTTCTGTATTCATCAACAATCTCTTCTTGTCTTAGCTTTCTTTGCTCAACAGGAACAAGTTTTACATATAGTTTTGCTTTATGAATCTCTTTCGATGCTGTGTATCCAATTGAAAGAAGAGTATATTCAATTTTTTTATCTTTTGCCAATTCTTTAGTAATAGGCAACATCCTTTTTTTCATTGTTTCAAGATTAATGCCGATAGGAGCTTTAACAATAATTCTCATTTCACTGTTGTCTTCCATAGGAACAAAATCTCCTCCTATTTTTTTAAGAAGTGTTCCTGAAGCAAGTAATATGAGCATAGATGCAATAATTGTTAGAGTTTTAAATTTTATTAGTGGTTTTAAAATAGAACAATAAATTTTATCAATTTTTACAAAAAAAGGCTCGGTTAAATGAAAGAATTTACTCTGTTTCTCACTTAAAACTCTTGCTCCAACCATTGGAATAAACATAATTGCCACAATATAAGAGATTACAACACCTGAGGCAATTGTAATGGCAAACGAGTTAAAAAACTTTCCTACTATTCCATCCATGAAAGCAACAGGAATAAAAACAGCCAATAACATTGCTGAAATTGCTAAAATTGAGAAAGAAATTTCTTTAATTCCTTCAAATGATGCTTGAAAAGGTTTTATTCCTTTTTCCATTTTTTTAGTTATATTTTCAATTACAACAATAGCATCATCAATAAAAATACCAATTGCCAAGGTAAGACCTATGAGAGTTAGTCTGTTTAAATCATAACCAAGCCAATCGATAACAGCAAATGTACCTATGATTGAAATTGGGATGGCAAGGGCTGAAACAAAGGTTGCTGTAAAATTTCTTAAAAAGAAAAACACAATAATAATTGCGAGTAAGGCTCCAAATATTAAATCAAATGTTACTTGATTAATACTTTGCATAATTTTATCAGATTGATCTTTTAGAAGTTTTAATTCGTAATTTGAGCCTGCAATAATTTTTAGTTCAGGCATAATATCTTTTACACCTTTAATAATGTTAAGAGTATTTGTTCCTGCAATTTTTTTTACTTCAATCATTATTCCTTGTTTTCCATTAAAGGATGAAAAACTTTTAGCATCTGATAAACCGTCTTGTACTTTTGCAATATCTTTTAGTTTTATTCCTGGAAGAATACGAAGATTTTTCATGTCTTCAATGCTGGAAGCATCAGCTTTTGCTTTTAGTGTATATTCGCTATTTTTACCAATAAGTTTTCCCCCACCTTTGCGTATGTTCTCCGTTCTTATGATGTTTTGTAAATCTTGTGCTGTTAAATTATATTTATTTAATAAAAATGGGTCTACAAAAATACGTACTTCTCTATCTCTATATCCAATGATATTTATTTCACCTACACCACGAATTCTTTGCAACTTAGCTTTTATTTTTTCATCAGCTAAACGCATAAGTCCTTTTAAATTACCATTTTTAGTGGCTATAAAAAGGTTGATTACGGCTCCACTTGTACCTGAAACTTTTTTTACACTAGGCTTTTCTACCTCTCTTGCTAAAACAATCCCACCTATTTTATCTCTTACATCATTTGCTGCTTCTGTTATGTCTCTTTCTAAATCGAAAACTACAGTTACAACACTTAATCCTTCATAACTTGTTGAAAGAATCTTATCTATGCCATCAATTCCAGAAATTGCTTCTTCTATTTTATCTGTAACTTTTGACTCAACACTTTGAGGATCTTCTCCATAGTATGCGGTTTGTATTGTTATGATTGGAAATTCAACATTAGGAAAAAGGTTTACAGGCATTGTCTTATATGAAATTAATCCAAATACTAAAAAAGACATTACCATCATAAGCGTAGCTATTGGTTTGTTTATAGCAAATTTATACATTAGTTTCCATTTATTTTACTGTAATTTGACCATCACCAAATAAACCTGGCAATATATTAGAAGTTAATACTTCAGCTTTTAGTTTTCTGCTTTTTGAATTTACTGTTGGGTAAACTTTAGATATTTTTCCTTGAAGTGTTTTGTTTAAACCATCTACTTTGTAAGTAAACGTTTGACCAACATTTACATTATTCCAGTATTTTTCATCAAACTCTAGTATTAATTTTACATGTTTTAAATTAACTAGAGTCAATAAAACTTTATTGGCTCCTGTAATTCCATCTCCAACTTCAACAAATTTATTACTAATAATACCATTATATGGTGCTTTTAAAAGTTTTTTTGCAAGTATAACTTTTTGTAAATCATAAGCTTTTATAGCTCTTTGTTCTAATAGGGCTGTTTTTTTATATGAATATTCTATTTTTTCATATAATTCTTCATCTATAACGTCTTTTATTTTTGCATATCTTAGTAAATCATTTTTTGAATGATTTGTTGCAATATGTGCAAGTTCAATTTCATTTTTTGCCAATTGTATATTTGCTAATTCTGTTGAATTTTCTAATTCTAGAAGTAAATCACCTTTTTTAACAATGTCACCTATCTTTACATGTAAAGATCTAACAATACCTGGTAGGGATAAAGAGAGTTTAGCCTCTTGCAATGCTTCAACATTAAATGTGGCATAAACCTCATTAGCATAAATGCTAAGAGGAAGAAGTAAACTAAAGAGAGCTTTTTTAATCATTGTATTTGTTCCTTGATAGATATTCCTGCAAAATAATAAAATTCTGCTTTTTGTATTTCGTAGTCATTTTTTGCTTTTTCTAAACCAGCAAATGAGCTATATTTTGCACTTAATGCATCGAGATATGTTACATTATTAACTAGTCCAACTTTAAATTTTTTCAAAATTGCATCAAATGTTAGATTTGAAGATTTTAATCTTGCTTTTTCAGAATTGATTTTTAGTTTTGCTAATTTTAGAGCTTTAATGCTATGTTTGTAACGTATATTAGCTTTTCTTTTTTCTAAACTTAGCTCGTTTTGACTTCGTTTGAATTTTAGTAAAGACGCTTCGTATTTGTTTGTTGTTGCTCCAAAATCAAAAATTTTCCATTGTACATGCAAAAGTAATTTATTTTGTGAATGATTTGATGGAATATTCATTGGGTTTGATTTAAAATTTAAATCGTAATTTGTATAAGTATTTTCTAAAATCAATTGAGGATAAGCTTCTGATTTTTTAGAGTTAGCTTCTTCTTTCAAGGAGAGGGAATATTTTTCATATGCTTTTATGTCATCTCTTTCCATCTTTTTCATGTTTTTAGGATTTTTTAAAAAAGAACCACTTTTTGCAGAAGAAACAACACCTGTTAGCTCTTCTAAATCAAATTTTAAACTTTGAAATCTTAACAATAATTCTGATTTTTGAGTACTACTAAGAGCTAGTTTAGCTCTGATCCTTTCTAGTTTATCATTTGAAATCATACCTGCAAATAAAAACTTTTCTAGCCTTTTTACATCTGCTTGCAATTGTTCGATTTGTAATTGTTTTGCTTTGATTGAAGATTTAATGCTTAAAATATTATAGTAAATTTTAACGGTATTTAAAGTGAGTAAATTTTTTATATTTTTTAAAGAATATTCCTTTGATTTTTTAATATTTTGAACTTGTTTGATTAGAGCAGTTTTTTTACCACCATCATAGATACTATAGGTAATTTTAGCATATGGGGCTAAAGTGTCTTTTGGATCATTTAGTAATCTTGTTTCAGAAGTATTTATATAATTTGCTCCTACACTAAGGGAGGGTAGATAAGAATTTTTTATAGCATTTAATTGAGAATCTGCTTCTTGTATTTGGAAGTTAGCAGATATTTCTTGTTCATTTTGAAGACTTTTTTCAACTAAATTTAAAAGTGGATTAGCGTTTAATATGAGTGGAAAAAGGCACAATATATATTTAATATTCATTATTTTTCTTTAGCAATTGCATCAAAGTTTCAATTTGTTTGTGTAATTTAATTTTTTTCTTTTTTCTTTTTTCGGTTATTATCATGTTTACTCTTTGTATATTTCATCTAGTGTATTGTTAAAAATTTATTGAAGTTTATAATTTGTAGAATTTAAAATTATATCTAAGTTCATAGCATATAATTTAATTAATTTATTGATTGATAAATTATTTTCTCCCATATAACTGACTGTCAGTCATTTGAATTGTAGCCCTTTTTTTATAAGATAGTTATTAAATTAACAGTTTTAATACAAATTAATTTTTATTTAGATTAATAATAAATAAATTTTTATTCTTCTGTCTTTTGTATTGTATGTTTACATTGTGTAATCTGAAGATATTTAAAGTTATAAAAAGTCCAAAACCAAGCCCTCGTGAACTTTTTGCTTTTTTAGAATCTAGAAAGTATGGTTCCGCATAGTTTTGTAGTGGAAATTCTAACTCTTTACCACTATTTGATATTATAATTTGTTTTGTATTTGATTCCATAGTCACATGTTTATCATCAGAGTAATTTATGCCGTTATCTAGTAGATTTTTAAGAGCAGTTGCAAAAAGCTCAAAGTCAGCTTGTATTGTCATAGGGGTTAGTTTACATGTAACATTTTCTTTTTCGTGATTTAAAATATCAAAAGAGAAGTCTACTATATCTTGAAGTGAGTATTCTTGAGTGTTTATATTAAGCTCATTTGCACTTAATTTTTCTATTCTAGCAAATTCATTTAAGAGAGTTTCTTGCCTTCTAAATACATTTTTTAGTATATTTTGATAATTTGATTCTTCAATCATTTCGCAGGATAATTTCCCTTTTGTTATAGGGGTTTTAAGTTCATGCATGATGTTTCGCAAAAACAGTTGTCTTGAATCTCTTAGTTTTTTTATTTTTTTTACACTTTTATCAAACTCATTTGAGAGGATTCCAATTTCATCTTTTTTATTACTTTTACAATCTATATTGTAGTTGCCATCTGCAAATTCTTTGACTTTTTGTCTTAGATCATAAAGAGGCAAGATGCTTCTTATTGTGGCAATATACAAAAAAATTATAAATAAAACAGCACTGATGGGGAAAATTATTTTAGGAAATATATCTTTTTCATGAGGAGTGCGAAAAACTAAATTCCTTCCTATTGAGAGAAAAAAATCTCTATTATGCTCTATAACTTTAAATCTGCTTTTTTGATTGTTATATTGATTTCTCATATGCCTTATAGGTGGAGTGAATCTTTTATTTTCTAGAATAATCTGTTTTAAAGAACTGTCTTTAACTAATGTAAAACCAGCTTCTTGAAGTGCTTTTATATCAATTTTATTATTTTGATAGGAATTTTGTAAAATTACTTTTGCAAATCGTTGTATATTCTCAGTTTCAATCTCTTTTATTTGTATATGGATGATATATAAAACAGCCACTACTCCTATAAGAGCTAGTGTAAATATGAGAGTTATTTTGGTTATAAGTGAGTTATACCACTTCATAATTGAAGTCTATAACCTATACCACGTATAGAGATTATATGTTTTTGTTCCTTTGAACTCTCTCCTAGTTTAGATCTTATTCTACTTATGAGAACATCAAGGCTTCGGCTATCACTTTGACTATTGAGAGATGGGGCATTTCCTATAAGTTCACTTCTTGGAATTACACAGTTGTCTTTTTTTATCATGTAAGATAGTACTTCAAACTCAGCTCTTGTAAGTGAAATTTCATTTTCATGAAAGAGTATAATATCATTATTTTTGCTTAGTTTTAAATCACTATTTTTCTCATTTTTAGTAGGATTTGAAGTTCGTTTAGATCGCCTTAAAACGCTCATAATTCTAGCATATAGTTCTTTTGGTTCATATGGTTTTGGCAAATAGTCATCAGCTCCAAGTTCTAGTCCTACTATCTTATCATCTACATCACTTCTTGCAGATGAAATTATGATTGGTATATCGCTTTTAGTTCTTATTTCTTTGCATATATCTAGCCCATCCATACCAGGAAGTGAAAGGTCAAGTATAAGTAGATCATATTGTTTTAAACTTAATGCACTAATACCAAGATAAGGATCCTCGTAGTTTTCTACTGTAACATTGTATCTTTTAAGAAAGTCTGTTAATATTTGTGCTAATTCTGTATCGTCTTCTATCATTATTATATTTGGATTCATAATTGTATCTTAACCCTTTTATATAAATGGTTTGTTAATTAACATACATCTTATAACAGTTTTTACCGCTATTTTTTGCTTCGTACATAGCTTTATCTGCAAACTCTAGTAGCTCTTTTTTATTTGTAGTTTGGTTTGGATAGACGCTTATACCTAGACTTACTCCTATGTTACATGTTTGCGTATTGCTGATTGGTATAGGAATTTTCACTTCAGAGATAATTTTATCGGCTACATATGATATATCTGATAAGAGACCTATTTTTTCTAAAATGATAACAAATTCATCACCACCTAATCTTGCTACAGTATCACTATCTCTTATTACCTTAGTTAATTTTTTAGCAATGTTATTTAACACAATATCACCAGCACCATGTCCTTTAGTATCGTTTATAATCTTAAAATCATCCAAATCTATAAATATGATACCCATCATACTCTTATCTCTATGTGCTCTTTGCATTGCTTGTTCAAGCCTATCATAAAAGAGAGTTCTATTAGGTAAATTTGTTAAAATATCATAGTGTGCTCTTCTTTTTAGTTGAGCTTCCATTAGTTTTTGGCGTTCTATGCTTTGAAAAATACCTACAAAGTTTGTTATTTTACCTTTGTCATTTTTTATTGTACTTATGTTCATTAATTCTGGATAAATTATTCCATTTTTGTGTCTATTAAACATTTCCCCTGACCATGAACCTTTTGTCATTAGTTCTTTCCACATTTTTGTATAAAATTCTTTGCTATGTTTTCCTGACTTCCTTATATTTGGGTTTTTACCTATAACATCTTTGCCAATGAATTTTGTAACATTTTTAAAAGCATTATTTATGGCAATAATTATTCCTTTTTTATCTGTCAACATTATAGCTTCACTAGTATTATCAAATATTTTAGAAAAAAGTTCTATTTTATTTTTATATAGTTTTTCTTGAGTGATATCTAAACCAAAGCCACATAAAACTTTTTCATTTTCATTTTCTATTGGGAACTTGTATGTTTCAAAAAGTTTTGTTATTCCTTCTTCATTTGGAATATACTCTTCATGTTTATGTTTACCCTCGTAAAAAGCTTCTCTATCATTCTCAATAATATTTTTACTTGTCTCTTTATCAAAAATTTCTCTAGTATTTTTGTCCTTCCATTCTTTGAAACCTAATATTTTTTGGTAGTAACTATTTATATAGATGTAATTACCTTGTTTGTCTTTAATAAAACTTAAAGCTGGTAGATTATCCATGAAAGTCATAAATAGGTCTTTTTGCTGTGTGAGTTTTGCTATCTCAATTCTTTGTGTGCTTATATCTCTTAAGGTTCCATATACTTTTATTATTTCATTTCTAGAGTTATATATACCTTTTCCTCTAAAGTTTACCCATAATTCTTGAAGTGAAGTTCTAAGACGATGTTCTATATCTATAAACGCACTTTCTCCTCTTATATGTTTTGATAGAGCTTCATTTGTTCTTGATATATCATAAGACTCTACTATATTCATCCAATCAGTTATATTTTCAGGTGCTTTTTCATTCTCTTTATATCCTAAAATCTCTTTTGCCCGTTTTGATAGTTTAAGCGCATCTGTTTTTATATCCCATTCCCAGTATCCTTCACGTGAACCTTTTAAAACAAGTTCTAAATTCTCTTTTTTCTTTCGTAGAATTGCATTGTTCTCTTTTAGTTGGCTTATGTCAAGCAATATTCCTACGGAGCCATTAAGAAAGTTTGTAAAGTTTATTAAGGTAGGTTTTTTTATATCGTTATCATATGTTAGTTCACACTCTTTTTCACAGGTTGTTCTAAACTCTTTAAGTTCATCAATGGTTTTTGTCTTAAAATCTTTAAAATTTTTATCAAAAGCTTTATTACAACCTGTATATTTTCCATTTTTGTTTTTATAAAAAATAGGTAGGTTTATGGAGTCTAAGTAAAGAGTTTTTTCTTCACATGCAGTAGTGAGTTCTTTGATTTTTCTTGATTTTAGTAGAACTAAGACAAGCAAAACAAACGATATAATAAGCAAGACAATATTCTCTGGTCCCAGCATTGATACTCCTTGAAAAATATAATGCTTATTATATCATTTTTAGAGTTTAGTTTAATAACTCTTTTTCATTTATATAAAATGGTACACCTTTAAGACCTGCAGCAAAGTATTTTTTTCTTGTTGCTTCTACTCTTGCTACTTCTTTATCGGTCACATTTGCATCTACGTTACCAGTAAAATATTTTTTAACAATTTTAATTTTTTCATCAAGTGTTTTTGCTTTTTTTGCTTGTTTATAGATAAGGATTGATTTTTCTAGTGAAGTTTTACCGTGAACTGGAGTAAAAATATATTTTAGATTATATGTTTTTAGTTTCTCTTCTATTTGTGCTACTTCTCTACGACAAAATGGACATTCTGGGTCGGTGAATTTGATTAAAGTTTCTTTTTTAGAGTCATTTCCTAATACTAAAATATTTTGCTTGTCCTCATTTTTATAAAGGCTTGAAAGCTCTTTAATTAGTTTTTGTTTGTCTAATTTGTCTTTTATGCTACCACTATTGACGTTAATAACATCTGGAAAAATGAGATCACCTTGTGTAAAAACTGATATTTTTTGAACACGAGTTCCATTACTAACACTTAGTGAGACATAATCCATACCTTTTAAATTGTCTATTGACACTCTTGAAGTTACCTCTACTTGTACAGTGGGAGCTGGGATTTGTGATTTGAAGTACTTTATTATTTGAGCATTGGTTGCTGCAAACATTGATGTACTAAGAATAATAGTCGCTAAAATAAGTCTCTTTGTCATAATGGGCCTTTACATGTAATTAAATTTAATAAAAATATTATACAATACATTTTCCAAATATTTTTTAAACGAAAGAGTCAAATGGTAGATAAAAATGAGCTTATAACAGAGATAGCAAAACTGATGGAATCTGATCCTAGTGCAACACCAATGGAGCCTACTGTATTAGAGTTTCTAAGTGAAGAAGATTTAATATCTGTTTTGAAAAACCTTTATAAATCAAAAGAGACAAGAAGTGAACAAAATGAAGAGTGGTTTCAAGAGTTATGTAAATAATAAAAAATGATTATACTTTTAGATTATTTATGAGATAATGTAAGGATAATTAATTAGGAATGATATGGGACAAGATTATTATATAGCAAAACAAACTATTGTTGATTTAAACAATGAAATTCATGGATATGAATTACTTTTTAGGGCATTAGATTGTGGTACACTTAAGACCGTTTTTGAAGATGAGCTTTTAGCAACAGCAAAAGTTTTAGTAAATGCATTAAATCATTTTGGTATACACACTTTAGTTGATGATAATTTAGCCTTTATAAATATTGACCAAGAATTCCTTTTAGACCCTATTGTATTTAGTATTCCTAAAGAGCGTTTTGTTTTGGAAATACTAGAAAATACTATCATATGCTAAAAAATGATAAAGCGTATAAAAGAACTAAAAGATATGGGTTACAGTTTGGCACTTGACAATGCTCACTGTAGTGATTCTTTTATGGAAAGATTTACTCCTATATTTGCATATATTGATATATTGAAACTTGATCTATCTTTAATAAAAGAGAATACTTTAGAAAAACATCTAGAAAATTTTAAAAAATATAATTTTAAAATGTTAGCAAAAAAAGTGGAAACAAAAGAAGATTTTGAAAAATATAAAGCCTATGGATGTGAACTTTTTCAAGGTTATTTTTTTGCAAAACCTAGCATTGTACAAAAAAAGTCGATTGACCCAGCATATAAAAAGATATTTCAGTTGATTAATCTTTTAGATAACGATACTGTGGATATGAATCAAGTAGTAACTGAATTAGAGATGGAAGTAGAATTAACTATACAACTTTTGAGATTTATAAATTCTAGTTATATGGGACTTCAGCAAGATGTAAAATCGGTACTACAAGTTGTCATGATGCTTGGTAAAAAACCACTCAAACAGTGGTTACTTTTGATAGCCTTTTCTAAGTCCATGGATGGAGAAGTTAAGATGACAAAAAATCCTATGCTAGAACTTGCTCAGAATCGCTCTAAAATTATGGCAGAACTTGCTAAAAAGATACAAAGTAGAGAATATGATAGTCATGAAGCCTCTTTTGTTGGAATTTTATCTTTAGTAGATGCTCTTTTGAGTGTCCCTATCAATATAATTTTAGATGAAATAAATGTAGATATTAATGTCAAAAAAGCATTACTTAATAGAAATGGAGAGTTAGGAAAACTTTTAGACTTGGTTATTGCAATTGAAAAATTTGATATGGTTAAGGTAGATACTATATTGGATGAATTTAACCTAAGTAATGTTGAACTTAGTGAAATTTTACAAAAGAGTTATGCTAAAGCATAACCCTTTTCATACCATCTTTTTTAACATCATCATACATATCTAAATGATCAAGATAAGCCACTAGATATTTTCTACTCATGTCGTAGTGTTCTCGAAAAGAGGCTATATCTACAAAACCATTTGTTTTCATAATCTCACGAAGACGTGTAATTATAGTACTTAGATTTTCACTTGTAACAAAAAGATTGTGTGCTAAACGAACTACTTTTTTAGCTCTTGTAAGACGTTTAAGGGCATCATCTCCCATCTTTCTATCGATGTCTAGTTCATCATAGATGTTATATGGTGCTGTTGGCATAAACCCTTCATCTTGAAGTATAGAGTGCATTTTTTCTTCTATTACCTTATCTATATTATTTACATCTATATTTGGATTTTTATAGATTCCATCTTTAAATTCAAGATTTCCACTTTTTACAATATCTTTTAAAACATCATTTAAAAGAGTTTCGCTTGCCCATTTGATTTTAAGTGCAAGAGAGTTTGCAGAGAGTAGGGCATATTCATTCTTTTTATAGATAGCATTTATTTTATCTTTTAATTCATTTTTGATATCTATTGGGTAAAGAACTAAACCTTTTACATCTACAAAAATATTTTGTATTTCATGAGCAATTTTGAGAGCTTCATTGTGATTTAATCCAAATCTTTGATTTGATGAGATGATACCAAAACCTCTTTTATGTGCATTAACAAGTATTTCAAATGCAGCTTTAAAATCATCATTTTTTAAAGCTTCTAAGAGTGTCATTTTTATTTTTTTCTTTATTGGGTCATTAATTGGGTTAAGTATTCGCCCTCCACCAATAGTTCTACCACTAGAACAAATGATAAATGGTTCATTATGAACTAAAAAGATTTTTTTATCAAATTGTAGTTTTGCAAAACCACTTGATGTTTCAGTATCATTTCCATATAAAAGGACTTTTGTTTCTATTTGTTTAGTTCCTATAAATAGAATTACTTGTGAGTTATGTTTTACTTTTTGATTAGAGATTCCCTCAACCCAAACATCAACACTTTCAAAACCACGAATAAAGCCTTTTTTACAAAGTAAAGTTCCTTTTTTTAAAGCTACTTTTGCATTTTGTAGGTTTATCGCTGTTCTTTGGGAACTTAGTGCTACTTCTTCATCTTTTTCATGAACTTGTAAGTTTTTTACTACAATTTCTTTTCCTAGTTCTGGTGCAAAAACTTTTTCACCTACTTTAATAGCTCCATCAAGAACTGTTCCAGTTACAACAGTTCCAACCCCAGCGAGTGAAAAAGAGCGGTCAATGTAGTATCTAAAAAGTCCATTGCTTGGTTTTTCTATGATAGGTATAGAAAAAAGTTCCTCTCTTAAGTTTTGGATTGAATCTGGCTCATATATACTAACAGGAATAATTGATTTTAGTTCAAGATGAGAAAATGTATTAAAGTACTCTTTTATCTCTTGTTCTCTTTGTGTTATCTTATCTTTGCTTACTAAGTCACTCTTAGTTAAAGCAATGATTATACTCTTTACATGTAAAAGATTTAAAATCTCCAAATGCTCGTTAGTTTGGGGCATAACTCCTTCATTTGCATCAATCACAACCATACAAGCATCAAATCCAAAAGCACCTGCAATCATATTTTTTAAAAGCTTTTCATGTCCAGGAACATCAATAAAAGCTACATTTGTATTTTCATTTTGTAAGTTAGAAAAACTTAGGTTAATTGTAATTCCTCTTTTTTTCTCTTCTTCTAGTGTATCTCCTGCAAAACCTGTTAAAGCTTCTATTAAAGCCGTTTTTCCATGGTCAACATGACCTGCAGTTCCTATTATTATGTGTTTCATTTAATTATCTCTTTTATTGTATTTATTATTTGTTTTTCAAACTCTGGCAGTATACTTCTAAAGTCTATTAAAAACATATCATTTTCTATGCGTCCTATGATATTGTTTTTTCTAAAACTTCTTTCTAATGTGGTTGCTTTTCCCTTTACATGTAGAGCTACTGTTGGGAATTCTCTGTTTGGTAGAGTGCCTCCACCCATAACAGTTTTACTTTTTATAACGTTACATGTAGACTCACCAACTTCTTTTTGTATGTTACTTACCCTTATATGTAAAGACTCTTCACTTTGAAAAAGCATCCATAAGGTTGGGATAGATTTGTAGTCCTCTTTTAGGTAAGCTTTGATGGTTTCTTCTAGTATGCTAAGTGTGATTTTATCTACTCTTAACATGCGAAGTAGTTGATTTTTTTTGAGTTTGTCTATTAGCTCTTTTTTACCAGCAATTATTCCAGCTTGAACACTTCCAAAAAGCTTATCTCCACTAAAGCTTATTAGTGATGGATCGTCTTTTAAAATCGTTTGTAAAGAGGGTTCATTTTTTCCTAGGTTATAAGGGAGCTCTGGTATGTAGCCACTTCCTAAGTCATAATAATCAATTAAATTGTTATCTACACAAAGGGTTTTTATATCTGCATAGTTTGTATCGTCACTAAAACCTTCAATACTAAAATTAGATTGATGTACTTTCATTAGCATTGCTGAGTTTTCATTAATGGCATTTTTATAGTCATTTTTGTTTGTTTTGTTTGTTGCTCCTACCTCATGAAGTAAAGCTCCACTTTGGCTCATTACTTCAGGTATACGAAAACTACCACCAATTTCAACCAATTCTCCACGAGATACAATGACTTCTTTGTTTTTAGCAAAGGTATTTAGTATTAAAAAAACTGCACTTGCATTGTTATTCACTACTAAAACATCTTCTACATGTAAAAGGTTTTTGAGGTGTTTGCTAACGTGTTCATATCTCTCACCACGACACCCTTTTTCTTGATTATATTCTAAGTTTGAGTAGTTTGTGATGATTTTTGAAGATTCACCTAGTATGTGTTCGCTTATCAAACTTCTTCCCATATTTGTGTGTAAGATTACACCTGTTGCATTTATGAGAGGTTTTAAAGATGGCTCAAAAAGTTTATCGTAGCTATATTTTATATCTTTTAGTAAATCTTCATTATCAAAGTTTTCTATATTTTTAGCAAGTATATTTGCTCTTAGCTTATCTATCTTTTCTCTAGCAATTTGGGCTAAACGAGATGGGTTTAATCCTTTGAAAAGTGGATTTATTACAATTTTATCAATTTTTGGTAGTTTTCTTAGAAGGTTCAAAATTTACTCCGGTATAGGTAATTTAGTTTCATCAAAATGATATTTACCATTTTGTATTTTTGTTAGTATTCCTTGGTCGCTTAGTGATTTGAAAAGTTTTATAACTGTAGGTTTGCTTACCTCTACTTTTTCCATAATATCAGTATAGGAGTAGTTTAAGGTATTTTCATCATCTAAATTTTTTATTATAAAACGAATTAAATCAACCTGCTTTCCATCGGTTACTGCGGAGATAGTTTTGATGATATTGTATGATCTTGCTATCTCTCTTTGTTGTATTTTTGGCATGAGTACATCGTGAAGAGCATTTAGAAGCTCTTTTATATTGATTGGTTTTACAATGTAGTTTTCCACTTTTAGTTTGATGGCATCCAAAAGGTGTCCCGTATCTGTATGTGCGGTTGTCAAGATAGCAGGTATGTTGATATCCAGTTCATCTTTTAAGTGTCTCAAAAATTCTATGCCATTTTCATTTTTTAGAAGTATATCTGAGATAATAACGTCTACATGGTTATTCTCTAGAATTTTTAAGGCTTCACCACAGCTTTGTACTGCAAATATATTTTTTGCAAAATCCTCTAAAACAGTTGTTGTGTGTTTTAACAAATCAGCTTCATCTTCTAGGTAGAGGATATTAAATCCGTTCAATAAATCAAAATCACGTTTTGTCATCATTAGCCCTTAGCTCTTTTGGTATTTCTATAGTGAACATTGCACAGTTGCATAGTTCACTTTTGCCCATTTTATGCTTCATGTTTTTATAGTCTATATTTCCATTCATATGTTTTTCAACCATCTGTTTAGACATATAAAGACCTATCCCTGTTCCCACACTTTTATGTTTTGTTGTAAAATATGGGTCAAAAACTTTTCCCATTATATCACTTTTTATGCCTCCTGCATTGTCTATAACATTGATAACTACACTATTGTGTGTTGGTTTTACAATAATTCTTATCTGTTTTTGAGAGATATTTTTTTCTATTAGAGCATCTTTTGAGTTATTGAGCAGGTTTAAAATTACATGAGTAAGTTCGTTTTCAAAACCGTATATATTTATATCTTCGTTCATGGTAAAAAAGACATTAATATCATCTTTTTCTAGTTGGTATTTTGTCAAATCAAGAGATTTATCTATAACTTTTTTTATACTAAAACTTTTATGAGATTTATTTGGGTCAAAAAATGTTCTAAAATCTTCAAGTGTATCAGACATGTTTTTAGCTAATACACCTGCATCATCTACTCGTGATTCTATGAATTCTTCGTTTAACTTGCCAGATAAAAATTTTGATTGGAAACTTTGGATTATCATTACAAGTGCCCCAAGAGGTTGTCTCCATTGATGTGCAATGTTTTGAAGCATTTCTCCTAGACTTGCAAGTCTTGCTTGAGCAAACATTATTTGATCTTTTTTACGGTTGTTTTCTACTTCCGCTTTTATGCGACGTTCGAGGGAATTATTTAGAGATCTTAACTCTTTTGTTTTATCATTAATTTTGACTTCTAGAGAATCGTGTAACTCTTTAAAGTTGTTGATTAGGATTAAAGAGATAATAATACTAAGAAAAAAGATTAATCCGATAAGAAAAAACAACATGTAAATACTTGTTCTAAACATCTTATCATTCCTGTTTTTTTCTGCAACAGCTTTTTTTAGATGAGAAGTTATTAGACTAGAAAGGTATATATTGATGGAGTTTATTTCTAAAAATATTTCGTTGATAGCAGTAATTGCTTTAAAAGATTTACCTTGCTTTAACAATTTCATGATTTTATTGCTTTGAGTGTCAATTCTTTTCATTTTCTCTTCAACTTTTGAGACAACACCTTCTTGATAGTAGTTTTTTTGTTGGAGACTTTCGCTTAACAAAAAGAAGTTGAGCCAGTTGCTTGCAAATTCTGGTAGTCCTCCTATTTTATAGTTTACAGAATCTTGATAGTTGAGCCACTGTACTTTGATTATCTGTTTTGCTAAAGAGATCACTTCACCTGCGTTGTCAACATCTATATTATTCTCTTTAATATCATATAGAGTATCGTAGATATTTACCGTATAGATATCTTTTATCTCTTCAAGTCCCACTTGAGGAATAGTCCTTTTTTGGTATAGAGTTTCGTAGTCGAATTTTAGTGCAAAGATAGAAATCATCATCAAAAAACCAATAATCATCATGCTAAAGGAGATAATTGCTATAAGAATTTTTGTTTTATTTGAAAATTTTACACGGTCCAAAAGATTGTTTATCAAATTATAAAATCCCATTTTACTTTACCATTTTAATTGACTCAAATTTACCATTATTGTAGGAAGAAAGGTATGTAGTATTAAGTAGTTGTGTGTGTTGATATTTTATTGGAATTTCTCCTAATACATCTGCTGGTATATTTTTAAGGTTTGATAAAAAACTCTTGTATGTTAGTGGTCCTTTTATATTTTTAAGAGCATTAACAACCACTTTAGCTGCAAGGAATGATTCAAAAGAAGCATAACTTGGTTTGCTCTTAGGGTAGTAAAAACTTAAAAGGTGTAAATACTCTTTTGCAACTTTCAAAGAGTCATCATCATATGATGGTACTGTTTGAGAAAATAATATATTCTCACCATCTCCATTTAGTTCATTGATTAAGGCATTTGCATTTACAAAAGAGATAGGTGCAAAGATAACATCTCTAAAACAACACTCTCTTGCTTTTTTGATAAATCGTGCACTTGGTTTGTATGCACCAATTATTATAATAGCTTCTGGTTTTGTTGATTTTATTTCGTGTAAAGCATGTCTAATGGACAGAGTATTTCTTTTATAGGTCCCCTCACTTATTAACGTTAGATCTCTTTTTTTTAGAGCTTCTATTGTTGATATGTATCCTTCTTCTCCATAATCATCATTTTGATAAAAAATAGCAAATTTAGTAATCTGTTTTGTTTTATATAAAAAGTTGATTATTCCTTCAATCTCTTGAGCATAAGAGTTTCTAAAATTGACAATATTATCAAAATTAGTATCTCTTAAAAAAGATGCTCCCGTGTAAGCAGCTACAAAAGGTATGTTTTTATCTATAATTATAGGAAGTACTTTTTTTGTTGTTGGAGTTCCAACAAAACTAAAAAGAGAAAAGACTTTGTCTTTGTTTATTAGAGTATTTATGTTTATTAGAGTGTTTTGTGGTTCATACTTGTCATCATAAAAGATAAGGTTGATATATTTACCATTTATGCCACCCTTTGCATTAACATGACTAAAGTATGTATTGGCTCCTTCTATAACCTCTTTTCCTAACTCTTTGTTGATTCCTGTTAGAGGAAGAGAAGTTCCTAGTAATATAGTGTTTTTATTATCAATTTTATATAAATAAACAGACATAAAAATAGCTATTAACATAGTGAGTAAAAAAAAGAATAGAAAAAATCTCTTTACCAATAAAGCTCCTTAAATAAATATTTTTGATTATACAATAAATTATGGTCAATAAAAATTTACAGACATGAATATATACATGTAAAAGAGCATATAAAGAGGAAAAAATGTAACAATTAGTAAAAAATTATTTATTAGTAAATTAGGTGTAGAACTTTTTAAATAGAGTAGAAATGATTTATTGAGTTTAAAAAGCATAAATATGCAAATTTTGCATATTTCTATAATAACGAAATATAGGTAATGTGACAAAAAAGATCTAAGTAGAAAAGTTCTCTTTACCATTTTTTATCAATAAATTATAGGTGAAAAACCTCCTTTAAAATACTATAGCTAGTCAGTTTGCTAATTTATTTTAAGAGTAGTTTAAACTAAATAAATCTACAATATGGTAAACAAGATTTGACCAATACGGGATGTAGATTATGAATAAAGAGTATATATATTGTAACCAATCAGCATTAGAATACCCATTAGATGAGTGTATAGAAGTGCTAAATAAATTAGATGAAGAAGAATATATAGTATCAAATGTAGAAAATAAGAATGCTCAAATATATGCGCCAGAGATAAACTTTTATATAAAAAATACGCAAGATGATATAAGCAAAAGAATAATAAATATAAAAAAACTATACGATATCAGGGTATCTGCCTATGATTTAGCACAAGATATGGATTATGAAGAACCAGTAGGAAATAAACTATTAATAGTATCAAACAAAGACGAAGAGGAACTAAAACAAGAGTTAATAGATTTAGAGTTTACATGTATAGTATTAAACCCAATTAACATAGTAGATGTAAATGGACATATTGGTAAACTGATATTCACTATCAGAAAAGAAGAAGAGTTAATTGACTTAGAAACTGATCAAGTAATTTGGTATGATGCACCGCAATTTGCAATGAAACAAAGTGGTACTTATGATCCTAATATAATAGGCTTAGAAGTTGCTCTGAATTCAGCACTAACAAACAAAGGTTCATACAAGTATAAAAACTTTATAAAATATGATTCAAATATCTGTCAATATCATGAAAGAAATGAAGAGATATGTGGAAAATGTGCAGAAGTTTGTCCAACAGTAGCAATTTTAAAAGTAGATGAAACTAAGCACCTAAACTTTTCCCATATAGATTGCCATAGTTGTGGAGGCTGTATAAGTGTGTGTCCATCAGGTGCATTAGACTACTCCCAAATGCCAAGAATTGCATTTAAAGAGATGAGTTCATTTTATAAAGAGAGTGTAGCTCTTATAATACCAAGAAAAATGGAATTAGAGTCTTTACATGTAGACTTACCAAAAGATGTTTTACCTCTAGCAATAGAAGGTGAAAAGTTCTTGCATGAAGCTCATTTTATGACACTTCTTCAAACAAGCGGAAACCCTGTAATATTTTATACAGATTTTATTTCTAAAGGAACTGGTGATGTAATACGCATCATTAATGAAATTTTTGAAAAGAAATATGGAAAACAAGCTATCTTTACATGTAAAGATGAAAATGAACTTAAAAAAGCTATTTTAAACATTATTCCAATTAAAGAGTGCGTGTATGGCATAAACGAAGAAGGCTTGAATAAACGTGAAATATTCTCGGCTCGTTTATCTCATTTAGTGGGTGAAGATGATTTAGGAGTTGTAAAAACAGGTGAACATGTTCACTACGGAAATATAACTATAAATACAGATACATGTACCTTGTGTCTAAGCTGTGTTGGAGCATGTAATGTAAGAGCATTAACTGCTCACCCGCAAGATAATACCCTAAGATTTAATCCCTCAATCTGTACTAATTGTACCTACTGTGAAGTGATATGTCCTGAAGATAATTGTCTTACAGTAATAAAAGATGAAATAAATCTAAATCCAGACTACTTTAAACAAAACGTAAAAGCGACAGATGATATATTTGAGTGCATAGAGTGTGGTGTGGGCTTTGCTACTGTAAAATCGGTAGAAAAAATAGCACAAATTATGAAACCAATTTTTGGAGATGATGAGCTTAGAATCAAAACACTTTATTGTTGTGCTGATTGTAAACCTAAAGTTATGTTACAAGCGCATATGGATGAAAGGATTAATGCATGAATAAAGAAGCAGTAAATGGAGCAAGATCATTATATTATGGTTTTTTTAGCAAAATGTTTGTTTTTACAAGTGATAAAAATAGATTCGATGGCATAAAAGAAGCATTAGATGTGATGATAGCAAATCCTATGGATGAGAACTCAGCAGAAGCTCTTAAAGAGATAAAGGAGTTTTTAGAAGTTGGAGGAGTTAAAGATCTTGTTAGTGAGTATGATGATATTTTTCATAATCCCACAACAAATGTAGTAAGAGATACAGCTTCATTTTATGATGAACAAATAGAAAGTGGTAAAAAGAGACTTGAAGTAAAGAATTTTTTAGCAAAGACAAAAATTAGAAGAGATGAAAAAAACTTTAAAGAGAGTGAAGATAGTGTAGGATTTTTAGTAACTTTTATGCATGAGTTAATTGAACTGGTTATAAGGGGTGAGAAGTCATATGATACTTTACAACATTGTCTTTTTAAAGAGATAATCAATGAGTTTATAGATGAGTATATAGAGGCACTTTATGAAAATGACAAATCAAATATTTATAAATCTTTAGCAGTAGTTTTAAATGCATTTATTGAGTTTGAAAGACTTTATTTTGATGTAAATAAACCAGTTAGCAAAGAAAAAGTGATTAAAAAAGAAGAGCCTTGTGAATTCATAAGTGATGAAGAAGCAGCAAGAAGAAAGCGTAATCGTGAAGCAAAATCAGCAGACTCAGTGATGAAAGCTTGTGACATTCCTGAGGAATCATTTGCAGGAAAAGAAGAAGAAGGAGACCTTTAGAGAAGTCTATAGAATAGATAAGGTCTATTTTATAAACTTCTTGATAACAAGGGGTAAATCTAAATAAGGAGGATTGTATGGCACAAAGTAGAAGAAATTTTCTAAAGAAAGCCGCAGTAGTTGGTACAGTTGCCGCAGTTGGTGCAGTAGCATCAACAGCAAGTACAACCAACTCATACAGTTCAAATGGCGTTGTTGTAGGGAAATCTCCCAAAAAAGAGATTACTTACAAGAAAACAAAAGCTTGGGATGATTTTTATCGTTCAGCTTTATAGAAAAGGAGAAGTTTAGTATGACAAATACTACTCAAAATGCTTTAGCGACTAAAATAGGTCGAAGGTCGTTTCTTAAAATGGCAGCAGTTGCAGGAGCCTTTGGTGCAACTAGTTCATTTGCAAGTCGAAACGTAACAAGAGCAGCAACACAAGATGAGGTTAAGAACCCATTTCCTGGAAGCAAAAAAGTAAGAACCATTTGTACTGCATGTTCAGTTGGTTGTGGTATTACTGCCGAGGTTCAAAATGGTGTTTGGGTTAGACAAGAGGTAGCACAAGACCATCCAGTAAGTTTAGGTGGACACTGTTGTAAAGGTGCTGATATGATCGATATGGTCAGATCAGAGGTAAGGCTTAAGTATCCGATGGTTAAAGAGGGTGGTCAATGGAAGCGTATCAGTTGGGAGACTGCTTTCACTAGAATCTCTAAGAAACTTACGAGCTTAAGAGAAAAAAGTGGACCTGATTCGACAATCTTTTTAGGTTCTGCAAAAATGAGTACTGAACAAGCTTATTACTTTAGAAAATTTGCAGCGTTTTATGGAACAAATAATATAGATCATCAAGCAAGAATCTGACATAGTGCAACAGTCGCCGGTGTGGCGAATACATGGGGTTATGGTGCTATGACAAATTCTCTTGGAGATATCCAAAATGCAAAAGCAATTATCATCTTTGGGGCAAATCCTGCAGTAAATCACCCAGTTGGTTTTCAGCATTTTTTGAAAGCTAAAGAGAGAAATAATGCACAAATTATTGTTGTAGATCCTAGATTTACAAAAACAGCTGCAAAAGCAGATATTTATGCACAAATTAGACCAGGTACTGATATTCCTTTTATGTATGGAATGCTTAATATTATCTTTAAAAATGGTTGGGAAGATAAAGAGTTTATTAGTGATCGTGTTTATGGGATAGAAGATATAAGAGTTGAAGCTGCAAAATGGACACCAGAGAAGGTATCTGATGTTACAGGTATTTCAGTTGAAAAGTTAATGCAAATCACTAGAGTTTACGCTAAGTCAACTCCTGGAACATTAATTTGGGCTATGGGTCTTACTCAACACTCAATTGGTTCATCAAATACACGTCTGGCTCCGATTTTACAACTTTGCCTTGGAAATATGGGTGAAGAGGGTGGTGGAACCAATATTCTTCGTGGTCATGACAATGTTCAGGGTGCTACTGACATGTGCTGTCTTTCACACACTCTTCCTGGTTATTATGGTCTTAGTGCTGGGTCATGGAAATACTTCGCAAAATCTTGGGGTGTTGACTATGAGTGGTTAGCTGGAAGATTTAAAGATAAAAAGATGATGAGTGCAAAAGGTTTTACTTTAGCACGTTGGTATGCCGGTGTTTTAGCAGGTAAACCAGGTGAAGATAAAATTCATAATGGTGGAACTAACCTAAAAGCTATATTTGTTATGGGTAATGGTATTACTTCTATTGCTCAACAAGCGAAGGTAAAAGAGGCTCTTGATAATTTAGAGTTAATCGTACTTGCTGATCCATTTGTAAATGAAGCAGCAATTTTGACTGACAAGCAAGATGATGTATTTATTTTACCAGCTGCAACACAGTTTGAGACTAGTGGTTCAGTTACTGCAACAAACCGTTCAGCTCAGTGGAGATATCAAGTTGTTGAGCCTTTATATGAGAGTAAACCAGATCATGAAATTATGATTGAGTTTTCTAAGCGTTTAGGTTTCCATAAAGAGTATACAAAAGGTATGCTTATAAAGGAAAATAAAACATCTTATAAATTTCCTGAAGATGCAACAGATGAAATTGCAAGAATCATTAAAACAATTGGATTAACTGGTTGGACTTCTAAGAGACTTAAAAATCATACTGACAACTGGCATATGTTTGATGAAGTTAGCCTAAGAGGACATGGGCCTATGAAAGGTGAGTACTATGGACTTCCTTGGCCATGTTGGACAGAAACTCATGGTGGTAGTCCAATTCTTTATAATATTCATAGAACTGTCAAAGAAGGTGGTATGGGTTTTAGAAATAGATTTGGTCTTGAGCATGACGGACAAGATTTACTTGCAGGAGCTGGTTCAGCACCAAAAGATTCTGCAAATAAAGATGGTTATCCAGAAATTACTGCTAAGAATATTGAAAAGGTTCTTGGCATTAAATTAACTACTGATGAGAAAAAGAGAATTGGTAAAAACTGGAAAGTTGATACTTCTCATATAATTGCTAACAAATGTATGGAAGCGGGAATAGCCCCTTATGGTAATGCAAAAGCTAGAGCAAAAGTTTGGACATTTCCTGATCAAATTCCAATGCATAGAGAGCCGATTCACTCTCCTCGTCAAGATCTTGCTAAGAAGTATCCATCTTATAAAGATAAAGCAAATCACTATAGAGTTGATACTAAGTACATTTCTAAGCAGACTGAAAAAGATTGGTCTAAAGAGTTTCCAATTAACTTAGTTACAGGTAGACTTGTAAATCTAAATGGTGCAGGTATGGAAAATAGAGCCTCTAAGTATCTTGCAGCACTTACTCCTGAAATGTTCTGTGATATTAACCCTGGACTTGCTGCAAACCATGGAATCAGAAATGGCGATATGATGTGGGTTCATTCTCCAGAAGGTACTAAAATTAAGGTTAAAGCTAAGTTTTCATTTAGTGTTCCTGAAGATAGAGTATTTCTTCCATTTCACTATGCTGGACACTTTCAAGGTGAAGATTTATCTCATAAGTATCCAGAGGGAACTAAACCATATGCAGTTGGTGAGAGTGCAAACACTGTTACTAACTATGGTTATGACATTGTCACTCAGATTCCTGAAACTAAAGGCGGATTATGCCGCGTAGAAAAAGCGTAGGGGGTGAGAGATGAGTAGTGAAATGTCAAGAATGAAATTTTATTGTGATGATGACAGATGTATTGAGTGTGACGGTTGTACTGTTGCTTGTGCTGAGGCTCATGAGCTTCCAACAGGTGTTAGCAGAAGAAAAGTTGTAACTCTTAATGAAGGTATTGAAGGTAAAGAATTTTCTACTTCAGTAGCTTGTATGCATTGTACGGATGCTCCATGTGAGCAAGTATGCCCAGTAGATTGTTTTTACATCAGAGAAGATGGAATTGTTCTTCATGATAAAGACATATGTATTGGTTGTGGTTATTGTTTATATGCTTGTCCTTTTGGAGCTCCTCAATTTCCAAGAGATGGTGCATTTGGTACAAAAGGTGCCATGGATAAATGTACTATGTGTGCTGGTGGTCCACAAGAGACTAACTCAGTTCACGAGAGAGAGCTTTATGGTCAAAACCTAATAGCTGAAGGAAAAGTTCCTGTATGTGCTGCAATGTGTTCTACTAAGGCACTTATCGTTGGTGATGCGCAGGACGTTGCAAATATTTATCGTGCTCGCATAGCTTCTAAAGGCAAAGGTGTACAATCTGCTCCTTATGGCTGGAGCAAAGCATACGGTAATTAATGAAGGGATTTGTGATGAAAAAGTATCTATTTTTGTTTATTGCAAGTCTATTTTTGGCATCAGCTGCATTTGCAGCTGATAGCCAAATATGGGATGCAATGAGAGTTCAAAATATCTTAGGTTATGGACAAGAGGGTTCATATAAATTAGGACAGCTTTTTACAATGTTACAAGCAAATTACTTTGCTCAAGTATATTTAGCAGTTTTAGTAGGAGTTCCAGCAATATTTGTACTTCATTATTTATTTTTAGGTCCTAAGGTCTTTTCACATGATGGAAAGAAGATTTATACATTTAGTTTATTGAGTAGAATTATTCATCAAATTGCAGCCATCTCTTTTATTGTGCTTATTCCTACAGGTTTTATTATGATGTTTGGCTCATCTTTTGGTGGTGGTAGTTTTGTAATTATGATGAAAGATTTACATGGTTTATCAACTATTGCTTTTGGAATTATAGTGATTCCAATGTTCTTAATATGGCTAAAAGATATGTTTTTACATTGGGATGACATAAAGTGGTTGATGATAGTTGGTGGTTATTTATCAAAAACTAAAAAACCAGTTCCAGCAGGAAAATTTAATGCCGGACAAAAGACTTGGTATTGGATGGCAACTCTTGGTGGTATGATTATGATTTTAACAGGTGCAGCAATGTACTTTTTAGACTTTAATATTGCAATGATAAATACAATGACAGGACTATCTCAGATAGACTTACTAAGAGTATCAGCCTTACTTCATGCAGTAGTTGGTTTAGGAGTTGTTATTCTTTTCTTTGTTCATATTTATATGGCAGTTTTTGCAATTAAAGGTGCAATTAATAGTATTATTACTGGATATAAAGAGGAAGAAGAAGTCGAATATTTACATAGCTCTTGGTATAAGAAATTGAAAAAACAGGGAAAAATTTAGCATTATTGTAATCTATAGTACCTAGTAGTACTATAGATTCTTAAAATATTCATTAAAATATTTTTTTAAGGTTTAATATAATACTATTCGTTTAAAATATACATTTTACTTATAAATATGCAAAAAAATGCATATTTTTAAATAAATTATTAGGATTATATAGATGGATCAAATATTTACAATAGAGACTACTAAAGTAAAATGTGGTGAAAAATTTAGTATGGAAGACACTGTAATCCGTGAAATAAAATTAGAGATAATAGTGAATGGGAAAAATGTAGGTGCATTGATGGCAGTTCCTGTTGATCTTGAAGAGTTGGCTGTTGGTTATCTTATGAGTGAAGATATTATTGAAGATGTAAAAGAGATAACAAAAATAGAGCTTATTGACGTAGATACTAAAACATTTCAAGTTCATATAGATGCAAAAGTTATTGAAGCAAATATAGATAGATTAGATTTAGAAGGTGTTATAGTAAGTGGATGTGGTAGAGGAATTAGCACTCAGATATCAAAGATAGCCATTGATGCTGCTGTTATGAATGACGATTTTAGTATAGATGCAAATCTTCTTTTTGAAGAGATGGGTAAGTTCTATACTCAGTGTCCATTATATGAGCAAACTGGGTGTGTTCATACTGCAAA
Source organism: Sulfurospirillum sp. (assembly GCA_016744795.1). Taxonomy (GTDB): domain Bacteria; phylum Campylobacterota; class Campylobacteria; order Campylobacterales; family Sulfurospirillaceae; genus Sulfurospirillum_A. The sequence continues at coordinate 7,436 of JADGDR010000017.1, read as the reverse complement.
AGTATATTTTGATGAAGAGACTTATTTTATAGGTGAAGATATTGCTCAACACAATACTATAGATAAGGCAATTGGAAAAGCAAGGCTTGCAGGGATTGATGTAACAAAGTGTTTTTTGATGGTAAGTGGAAGACTTAGTTCTGAAATGGTAGCAAAAGCAGTAATGCATCAAATACCAATACTAGCTTCAAGAACAGCCTCAACTTGTAGAGGAGTCAATATAGCAGATAAATTTGGTTTAACTCTTATTGGTTTTGTAAGAGGAGAGAAGATGAATATTTATCGTAATCCAAGGAGAATAAATGTCTAGTTTAAAAGAGTTTATACAAGAGTATTTAAATGAAGAGGGAAAACTTGACTGTAAGGATGCCTATAAAATCTCAGCAAAAAGTAAAACTCCTATAGGTGAAGTTGGGCAGACTGCAAAAGATATTGGAATTCGTATTGCTGGATGTGAACTTGGGCAGTTTGGAAAACTAAAAGGAACTGGTGAGTATAGCGAAGTTGCTGAAGATAAATTAAAACCATTTTTAGATGATAAAAACCGCGTTACATGTAAACATGCTAGAGACCAAGCAGGCGGTGTCGGACTTAAAAAGATAAGAGGAACATTAAAAGAGAAAAAGATAGATGTTACTTATTGTGAGTTAGGATGTTTTAAAGAAAAAAAACGTGCAAGATTGTATTTAAAGACAAAAACTTGGATAGAAAATGAGAATGAAGAACTCCTTTTTGGTAAAGGTAAAACAGAAGTTTTGGAACTTATAGAACAAGAGGGCTCAATTGCAAAAGCAGCTGAAAAACTTGGAATGAACTATAAAAAAGCGTGGACACACGTGAAAATATTACAAAAAAATTTAGATGATGTTTTAGTAGAATCACATAAAGGAGGAGGAGACCAAGGCGGTAGCAAACTTACACCAAAAGCAGATGAATTTATAAATAATTATAAAGAGCTTCAAAAAGATATAGAAATATACGCAAATCAGCGTTTTAAAGAGTTATTTTTGAAACCACGCAATAAGAAAGAGTTTAAGTAAAAAGGTCGTCTTTATAGGCAATAAAAAAGTGGTTTACATGTAAATTACTATAAATAAATATGCAAAAAATGCACATTAAGGAGAAAAAATGAAAAGAGCTATATTAGCACTAGGGTTAGTAGCAACATTAGGTTTTGCAAAAGAGAATATAATTATATATCACGCAGGTAGTTTAGCAGTTCCATTTGGAGAAATTGAAAAAGTATTTGAGGCAAAATATCCTCAGTATGATGTAAAAAGAGAAGCAGCAGGAAGTAGAGCTTGTGCTAGAAAAATAACAGATATTGGTAAACCAGCAGACGTTATGGCAAGTGCTGATTATAAAGTAATTGACAATTTAATGGTACCAAAGAATGCAAAATTTAATGCAAGATTTGCTACAAATGAGATGGCATTAGCATACACTGCAAAATCAAAATATGCAGGTGAAATCAATGCACAAAACTGGACTGAAATCTTTTTAAGAGATGGAGTAAAAGTAGGACATTCTAATCCAAATATGGATCCTTGTGGTTACCGTTCAATGCTTGTTACTCAACTTGCAGAAGATTATTATAAACAACCAGATTTTTTCAAAAAACTATTTGGTTATGGTGATAGTTATACTGGTGGAGAAGAAGATACTTCAAAAATAATTGTTAGACCAAAAGAGACTGATCTTCTTGGACTTATTGAAGCTGGAATGTATGATTATCTTTTTATCTATAAATCAGTTGCAGAGCAACATGGTTTAAAATACATAACACTTCCAGAAGCTGTATCTTTAAAGAGCAATAAACTTGCAAATGATTATAAAAAAGTTACATTTAAAATTAATGGTAAAAAACCAGGAACTTGGATAACTAAAAAAGGTGGACCAATGGTTTATGGTATTACAGTTGCACAAAATGGAAAATCACCAGTTAATAAAAAAGGTGCTGTACTTTTTGTAAACTTTGTACTTTCTGCTGAAGGACAAGCTATCATGATGAAAAATGGACAAGGCGTTATTAACCCTCCAGTAATCACTGGTGATGCTAGTATACTTGGCAAATAAAGGTAATAAGTGAAATTATTTGAAGTAGAAAATCTTTCATATAAATTGGGAGATTTCAAACTAGACAATATAAACTTCAAAGTAAACCAAGGGGAATATTTTGTTCTCCTTGGGCAAAGTGGAAGTGGAAAAACGTTATTGTTAGAGTCGATTGCAGGGTTTAACTCGATCGATGGAAAGATAAATTTTGAGGGCAAAGATATATCTGAACTTAGTCCAGAAAATAGAGATGTAGGGTTTGTATATCAAGATTTTGCACTGTTTCCAAATCTAAATGTAAGAGAAAATATAATGTTTTCAGGTAGGTACAAACAAATAGAGAATCCTGAAGAGACTCTTCATGATTTGGCTGACTTTTTAGGACTTGAGCCTTTGCTTAATAGAGAGATAGACAATCTTTCAGGTGGAGAGAGACAAAGAGTTGCTATTGCAAGAGCTCTTTTTTCTAAGCCAAAGATTCTTTTACTTGATGAACCTCTTAGTGCGATTGACCCAACTTTTAGAAACTCTATTATGAAGTTTTTAAAAGATATTCATAGAAAATATAATCTTACAACTATACATGTAACACATAATTTTCGAGAAGCAAGTTATTTAGCTGATAGAATTGCCATAGTTATGAATGGACAGATTAGACAAATAGGTACAGCAAGTGATGTTTTAAATAACCCAGAGAATCTAGAAGTGGCTAAGTTTTTAGGATTTAAAAATATACTTCCAAGTTCAATGTTGAATGAGGATAGCGGTAGACTTTTTTCAGTGGATCCAAATACAATACATATATCAAAAGATGAGCTAAAAAATGACTATGTTTTTGAAGGAAAACTTGAAGAGTGCATGGGAATTATTGATCATTATAAAATATTTGTTAAAGTTGGGGAAGAACAATTTTTTGCAAAGTTACTCAAACGTGATTACATGGGTTGTTATGCTGATCGTGGAGAGAGCATATTTATAGGATTTGATAAAAAGGATGTGAGTTACTTATGAAAAATTGGTTTTTATATGGGTTAATATTTTTAGCTACTATTGTACTTTTGTTCTTATCGGTTCCACTTTTTAATATGATACTTGGTAATGATTTGACGTTGTTACTTGAAACTCTTAAACAAAAAGATGTTATAAGTTCTATATATTTAACTATGAAAGTATCTCTTTGGTCTATGTGTTTTGTACTTGTTACGGGACTTCCTTTAGCGTATATTATCGCGAGATATAACTTTTTTGGGCGTTCGCTTATTGAAGCTATGATTGATATACCTATTATGATACCTCATACTGCTGCTGGTATAGCATTGCTTATGATTTTTGGAAGAGGAACAATCTCTGAAGCATTTGAGTCAATTGGAATTACTTTTGTAGATACTGATATGGGTATTATGGTTGCTATGATGTTTCTTTCATCAACATTTTTAATAAATGGAGCAAAAGAGGGTTTTAAAAAAGTAGATATAAAACTGGAAAAGGTTGCACGAACACTTGGTGCAAATCCAATGCAAGTATTTTTGAGAATTTCAATTCCCAATTCAAGAAAAGACATCATAAATGGTGCATTAATGATGTGGGGAAGAGGTCTTGGTGAATTTGGTGCTGTGATTATGTTGGCATACCATCCTATGGTGGCACCTGTTCTTATTTATGATAGATTTACAAGTTATGGACTTGCTTATTCAGCTCCTGTTGCTGCTATAATGATAATAATTTCAATTTTTATATTTTTAGCTGTTAGATTTATAAATAATAGACTTAAATAATATAATTAATATTGTAAATTAAGTTAAAAAGTGAAAAATGTTTTAATAAATTGTGTATTAAATATGTAAAATTTGCATATTTATGCGAGGAGCCAGTCTTTATAGGGGTTTAGTATGCTTGTCGTTTTTTTCTTTTTGAAGTCTTTGATTTATAAATAAAATGCCTAAATTAGGTATAATTACAGTCAAATTAAATTCAAGGATAAGAGATGTTCGTAAAATTAAATGATAGAGTATATTTAAATACAGATAGAATTACAAGAGTAAAGATTGATGAAGTTCAAGATGGAATTAGAATTCGTTTTTATGAAGGTGCTGCACAAGTTGCAAAGTCAAATAAGTTTGAAACAGTAGAATCTGCTATAAAATGGATTGATGATAATATGAAATAAGGTAGTTTTTAACTACCTTTACATGTAAAGGCTCAAGGATTGAGCAGACAATAATTTTCTATATAAGACTCTTAATCAGAGAGTTATCTGTCATAACTAAAATAAAAAATAATTAATAGAATGGAGATAACATGAAAATAGATTGCCGAAATTTACCATGCCCAGAACCAGTTATAAATACAAAAAAATCACTAGAACTTTTAGAAGACGACTCAATACTTGAAATATTAGTTAATTCAAATGCTTCAAAAGAGAATGTAATTAGATTTGCAAAAAATGAAGGTTTGAGCGTAAGCTATGAAGTCATAGAAGATGGTTCAATAAAAATAACAGTTGTAAAAGGTTTTGCTTGTGAAGTTGCAGCACCTATTGATGATGAAAAGTTACTAAACAAAGTTCTTTTTTTAAAAGATGATAATGTTGGTGATAATGAACTAGGTAGTATGTTAATAGTTGGTTTTTTAAAAACTATATTAGAACTTCCTAAACTTCCCAAAACAATACTGTGTGTAAATAAAGCAGTATATTTAACAACAGCAGATAAAGATTCTGATGTAATTGGAATTTTAAAAATGTTTGAAGAAAGAGGAGTAGAAATATTCTCTTGTGGTATTTGTTTAGATTTTTATAAACTAAGTGATGATTTAAAAGTTGGTATGGTTGGAAATGCTTATGGAACTGTTGAAGCGCTGTTAAATTCTGAAGGAACAATAACACTATAATGAATAATCAATCTAAGTTAACAAAATACGTTAAAGCTGCCGGTTGAGCTGCTAAATTGGCTCCGGGAGAGCTTACAAAAGTAATTAGCACGCTTACATTTAAAGATGAAAATCTTCTTGTAGGAATTGAGTCTAGTGATGATGCTAGCGTTTATAGAATTGATGATACAAAAGCATTGGTGCAAACTGTTGATTATATAACTCCAGTTGTAGATGATCCTTACGTATATGGTCAGATTGCAGCAGCAAACTCTCTTAGCGACATATTTGCTATGGGTGCAGATGTAACTACGGCACTTAATCTTGTAGGATTTGATGGTTGTAATCATCCTAAAGAAGTTTTAGGAGAGATCCTTCAAGGTGGACTTTCAAAAGTAAAAGAGTGTGGCGGACTTCTTGTTGGAGGTCACACTATTGAAGCTCCTGAGATGACCTATGGACTTAGCGTTTGCGGTTTTGTTCATCCTCAAAAAATATATAGAAACAATACTCCAAGAGTTGGAGATGTTTTGATTCTTACAAAACCAATTGGCATGGGAGTTTTAACAACGGCTATAAAAGCAGATATGCTTAAAGACAAGGCAGTGGAAAAAACAGCAAATATATTGGCTCAGTTGAACCATAAAGCTTCAATTGTAATGCGTGAGTTTGATGTGAGTGCTTGTACTGATGTAACTGGTTTTGGACTTGCAGGTCATGCTTATGAGATGAGTTCTAAAAACTTTACCTTAGAGTTTGATTTTGATGCAATACCTATTATGGATGAAGCAATAGAATTAGCAAACATGGGAATAATTCCAGCAGGAACATACAACAATAAAGACTATTTATCTTTACATGTAGAGGTGCAAAAAGAGCATAAAAATGAGATATTTTTCTATGATGCACAGACCTCTGGCGGTCTTTTAATTGCGGTGAGTCAAGGTGATGCGACTAGGCTTTTAGAAAGATTAAAAAATATCGGTTATGAATATAGCAACATAGTAGCGTTAGTAAAAGACTTTGAAGGTAAAAGCCTAGTATTGAACTAGGTTTTAGTTTTAAAAGTAAATTATTTTATGTATTTAGTCAATAAAAATGACATAGGTATGCATCCAATTGCAAGGATATTACAGATAATATAGGTTAAATCTAGTCCAATATTATCTCCTAAAATACCAACTCCAAAAACAATTAGAGAACTGACTCCAAAGTTAATTGACATATACATACTATTCATAAAAGTAGGCATATGCGAACTTGTATCTTGGACGGTTGCCATTAAGACAGGACCAGTTGCAAAAAGAAATAATCCCACTAGTGGTAAAATGAAAATTGTATCAAAATATATGAATAGTCCCATACTTATTGCTGAGCCTATGCTAGCTATAATAAGCGTATGTTTTCTTCCTATTTTATCAGATAAATTACCTGAAACAAGTGTGCCTAAAACACCAAATGATTGAAGTATAGAGAGTGAAATACCTGCATACCAAAGAGATTCACCTTGATTTACTAAGTAAACTGGAAGATATAGTGTTAAGGCACTTTTCATTCCAGATTGAAATAGTATAAAACTACCTATAACTATGAAAAATGGGAAATATTTTTTTAATAATTTTTTAGTATCGCCTTTTTCTTTTGGTTTTCCTATGGGTCTATTAGTATCAAAATCTTTTAATTTTACATATAAAATTATTGAAGCTATTATGCCAAGTGGCATTAGTTTATATATGCCTTCTAATCCCCAAACAGATACAGCAGCAGTTGCAACTAAAGGACCTATGGTTCTAGCTAATTCTCCTCCTACCATAAAAAAACTCATACCGGTTCCAACCTTGTCACCTGAAGACTCTTTTATCATTGTTGGAGATGGAACATGAAAAAATGCAGCACTGATTCCTGCTACAAATAGGAGAATAAACAGTACAACATAAGATGAAGTAAGTCCTATTAAAGTCATGCATATTGCAGTTATTGCAGGAGTGAGTATAACAAAATATTTTGCACCAGTTTTTTCTGCAATAAGTCCCAAAAATGGGTTAAAAAGTGCAGGAATACGACGAGCAATATCTAAAAAAGCAGCCATAAAAAGGCTCATTTCTAGCTTTGCAATTAAAAGAGGTAAGAGGGGAGCTAAAAAAGCTGAAAAAGTATCGTGAGACAAATGTGCAAATGAAATAGTAAAAACTTTTGCTTTTTGAAATTTTTTATTGTTCATTATCCTTCTTTATGTATAATTGTATAATAATTTTATTATAACAAAAAGGAACTTAAATGACATATTTAAAGTGGATAACAGAACATTATGCTTGTTAGCAGTGGTGTTTCCCTTTCAATGGGAAGAGTAATTGCAAATGCTTTAAAAAATGTGACTAATCTAGGCAATAAAGTAAATATGACTTTTCGTGTCGTAAAAGATATCAAAGAAGTAAAGTGGGAGAAAATGGCGAGAGGGCGTAGGAATCGAACCTACCTTCAGACGGTCAACCGCCCAAACATCGGGTTTGAAG